>NZ_JBKBKQ010000049.1:0-3699 GCF_046294525.1 Acidovorax sp. | reverse complement strand
GAGCGGCCGATGCCCACCGCGAAGCGGTATCAAGGGTTGGTCAAACAAGCCGTTTGCTGAGCGCCTTCAACTTAAAGCGGGGGCGTTCGGTGGCAAGTAGTGAATTTCAACAGCCTGCTAAAGCTGCCATCTCTTGCGAAACCCCCGCCCAAGCCACATCAAACCCCGCCACCTTGCGCTGCGGCGGCACGGGGTGCGCGCGCAGCGCCCAGGTGGCGCCGGCGACCACGCTGTCGATCACGGGCACCGACACCTGTGGCTGCACCGCAGCGGCCATGCCGGCCAGCCCTGCCCCGCCCAGGATGATGGCCTGCACTCCCATCTGGCGCACCACGTCTCTGCAGGCCTGGGCCAGCAAGGCACGGGCCGCCTCGGGGTCAGCCGCCAGTTGCGCGCCGGTGGGGGCCACGGTGTGAATGCCTGCCAGTGCGTGGGAGTGGCCCAGCGCCTGCGCCAGGCGCTGCAGCATGGGGCCCCAGCGCTCGCCGCCCGTCACGATGGCAAAGCGGCCGTGGCGCGCAGCCTCAATGAAGGACGCTTCGGCCAAGCCGGTCACGGGCACGGGGCTGCTTTCACGCAGCGCCATCAGGCCCGGATCGCCAAAGCAGCCGATCAGCACTGCGTCGGGCGGGGTCTGGGGCTGTGCGATCTCATGTGCCCACACATCGAGCGCGGCATGGGCCGCCACAGCGTAGCTCGCCTCGCAGGCAATGTACGGCGCGCCGAAACGGGCCGTGGCTGTGCGCACCGCCACATGCGAGCCCGCAGCCGCCTGCACATGGCGCTGCAGCAAGGCACTGACAGGGGCCGACATGTTGGGGTTGATGACGAGCAGTTGGCGCATGGGCAAACGTGTGGGAAAACCGTCAGACACCACCCAGCAACCGCGCCAGATCGGGCGCCTCTGCCGCAGGCGGCGTGAACTCCAGCTGCGACTCGATCCGCGCCAGGTGGGCCAGCATCAGCCGGGGTGCCTCGCGGGCATCGCGCAGCCGGATGGCATCAATCAGTGCCCGGTGTTCCCGGCAGCCGCAGGCGGTGGCCTCTTCGCGGGTTTGGGCGTGGCTGGGGCTGTAGGTCATCAGGATGAGCGAGGTGCGCGAGACCAGCTCGCGCAGGATGCGGCCTAGCGTCTGGTGCCCGGCCGCCTGCGCGATGTGCAGGTGAAAGTCGCCCGAAAGGCGGATGGCGCGGCGCATGTCGCCGCTGGCGCGGGCGGCCTCTTCGTCATCGATGCAGGTGCGCAGCGCGGCGATGTCGGCATCGGTGGCGTTGGCGATGAACAGCTCCACCAGGCGCGGCTCCAGCAGGCGGCGGGCCTCAAACACCTCCAGCGCCTCTTGCGGCGTGGGCTGGGCGATGGAGGCACCCCGGTTGGGTGTGAGCGTGACCACCTGTTCATTGGCGAGCCGCACCAGAACAGGCCGCACCCGCGTGCGCGAGACACCGAAAGCCGCTGCCAGCTTGTCCTCCACCAGCTTGGTGCCGGGCGGCAGGCGGTGGTCGAGGATGGCCGACACCATGCGGTCGTACATGTCGTTGTCGCTGAGCTGGCCGGTCGTGTCGGGCTGCACGGGCGGTTCGGTGACCGCAGCGCGCGCGCGCCGGGGCTTGGGGAGGGTGGTCGTCATAAGGGTGCCGTTTTTACCCCGAACGGCCCTTGCGCCTGCGGCCCAAAGCCCACACCAGCGCCAGCGTGATGCCCATGACGATGAAAGACACCACCGTGGTCAGCGTGCCCAGCGCGTAGATGGACGGCGTGGTCACCGTGCTGGTCAGGCCCTGCAGCTCCAGCGGCAGCGTGTTCACGTCGCCAATGGCCTGCGAGGTACGGGCAATTTCGTCCCAACTCAACGTGAAGCCGAACATGCCAATGCCCACGACCGAGGGCGCGATCAGCGGCAGCACGACATGCGCAAAGCCCTGCCAGGGCGTGGCACCCAGGTCGCGTGCGGCTTCTTCGTACGCCGGGTTGAAGCGGTTGAACACCGCGAACATGATGAGCAGGCCAAACGGCAGCGTCCAGGTCAGGTGCGCGCCCAGGGCCGAGGTGAACAGGCCGAGCGATGTGTCGTAGCCCTCCAGCGCACTCTCCATGCCCAGCCATTCGAGGGCGGCCTTGATGCCGTTGTCGATGAGCCGGAACTCCAGCCCGATGCCCAGCGAGACGATGATGGACGGCATGATGAGGCTGGCCACGACGATGAAAAACAGCGTGCTGCCGCCCGCCAGCCGCTTGCGAAACGCCAGACCGGCCAGCACCGACAACACCACCGTGCACAGCATCACCGCCACGCCCAGGCCCAGCGAGCGCCACAGCGCCGCACCAATGTCCACCACGCCCAGGCCCTCGGCCAGCTTGGTGAACCAGTGCAACGACACGCCGCGCATAGGAAACGTGAGCCCACCTTCGGGCCCCTGGAAGCTCAGGATGAAGATGACGAACATGGGGCCGTACATGAACAGCACGAACAGCGCAAAGAAGATGGCCAGGGGCCAGAAGCTGGCGGGGCGGGAATCGCGCACTTTCATCTCACAGCTCCTTGCGGATATCGACGAGGCGCGTGAGGCCCCAGATGATCATTAGCACCACCGCCAGCAGGATCACCGCATTGGCCGCTGCCAACGGAAACTGCAGGTACGAGGTCTGCACCTGGATGATCTTGCCCACGGACGCGATCTGCTGGCCGCCCATCACGCCAATCGTCACGAAGTCCCCCATCACGATGGTGATCACGAAGATCGAACCGATGATGATGCCGGTGCGCGACAGCGGCACGATCACGTTCCACAGCGTCTGCCAGCCACTGGCGCCGCTGTCGCTGGCCGCCTCGATGAGGCTGCGGTCGATGCGCATCATGCTGTTGAAGATGGGCACGATCATGAACATCGTGTACAGGTGCACAAAGGCCAGCACCACCGAAAAATCCGAGAACAGCAGCCACTCGATGGGCGTCTCGATGAGGTTCATGCCCATCAGCGTCTGGTTGACCAGCCCATTGCGCCCCAGCAGCGGCACCCACGAGATCATGCGGATCACGTTGGATGTCCAGAACGGGATGGTGCACAGCACGAACAGCAGGGTCTGCATGCCCGAAGAGCGCACGTGGAAGGCCAAAAAATAGGCCACGGTGAAGCCGATCACCAGCGTGATCAGCCACACCAGAAAACTGAACTTGAGCGTGGAGTAATACGTCTTGAGCGTGACGCACAGCCCCTCCGACGCATCGCCACAGCCCGCAAAGATCGACACGTAGTTTTTGAACGTGAAGCCGGGCAACAGCTCGTACTCGTTGAAGTCCCAGAAGCTGACCATCACGATCAGCGCCAGCGGAATGATGAAAAACAGCGCGAACACCAGCGTGAACGGCGCAGCCTGCCACCAGGCGGCGATGCCGCGGCCGGGTACAGCTGCAGCAGGTAAGGACTGTGTGGTCGTGCTCATGGTGTTTGCAATCAAATATCTAGCGTGCTGTGCTTCGCAGCCGGCTGTTGAAACCGTCGCCCAATGCCAGTGCTCCCGCGCAAGGGCCGCCCCGCCGCGCTGGGAGCGTCCCCCTCCCGAACCGCGCAGCGGGTCGAGAGAAGGGGGAAGGCGCGCAGCGCCTTGTATCTTTGAGGCTCGGACTGGCACAGGTAGCCCGACGCGCCTCTGGGCTGAATTCGATTTTGATTGAAGCCCGCCCCTGAGCTATGGGC
>NZ_JBKBKQ010000048.1:0-4654 GCF_046294525.1 Acidovorax sp. | reverse complement strand
TTACCGCGAGCACAAGGCCATGCTGGGCAAGACTTAGGCCGGCGAGAAGTTCCCGGCGGTTGTGATGATGGGGGCTGGCTGGATGGTGGTCCCCGACATCAAACCAGGCAAGTGATGGTGAGTGGCTGACCCGCCCTGGGTCAGCCACTCAGTCGGGATCGCTGTTTGCAGGTGATCCCGTCCTTTTTGTCAGTTGGCGCAGCAGCGCTGTGGCCAACCAGCCATCACTTTGATCCACCCGAAGCCTTGGCCACGTAGGCCGCCAGGGCGGCAATTTGCGCATCACTGAGTTTGCCGTTGTAGGACGGCATCTGCCCAATCCCGTTGCGCAGCGCGGTGGCCACGCGCTTGGCATCGGGCTTGAGCTCGTCCAGGCTGGGGCCCACGGCGCCTTCGGCTCCCGCGTCCTTGAGCGCATGGCACAGGGCGCAGGCAGGCACCGCGCCTTGGCCGAACAACACCTTGCCTTGTTGAAGTTGCGCGGCATCGTCGGCGGCGTGCACGGGCAGCACTGTGAATGCCAACGACAACAGGGCAGCGACCAACGCGTGTTTTTGGATTGTGCGCTTCATGCCACGCTCACTTTCACGGCGTGGTCGGCCCAGCTGGTGTTGTTGTAGCCGCCCGCGTTTTCCATGCGTTGTTCGGGCTGCACGTTGCCTGCGGTGTCGGTGGCTCGGCTCGCCAGGGTGAACTGGCCCGCCGGCAGGCGTGCCGCAAAAACAAACTGCCGCCACGCAAAGCGGCCGAGGTCGGGCCCCACCATGCGCGCGAGCTGCCAGGTTTTTCCGCCGTCCAGAGAAACCTCGACCTTGGCCACCGCGTTCATGCCGCCAAACGCCACGCCATGGATCTGTGTGTCACCCGCTTTAAGCGGGGCGCCGTCCGTGCCGGGACCGTTGATCCACGACTTCACCGTCATTTCCTGCACCGATGGCTGCGACGGGTCGCCCTTCGCGCCGGGCGGTGAAATGCGGTAGCCGTGCGACATGATGCGTGCGTCGGTCTCCTGAGCGGTGAAGGCCAGGCGTTTGACGTACTTGATGTTGTTCACGCCCGTGTAACCCGGCACGATCAAGCGCAGTGGGCCGCCGTGAGCCAGCGAAATCGGCACACCGTTCATTTCCCAGGCCAGCAGGGCATCGGCGAGTGCGGCAGCAGGCACCGAGCGTTCCACGATCACGCTCTTGGGGTCCAGTCCATCGGGGAGTTTTTCGCCGCCTGTGCCGGTGAGGTAGGCCATGCCGGCCTCCACGCCGCCCAGGGCATCCACCACCCAGCGCACCGGCACACCGCTCCACACCACACAGCCTGCTGCGCCCACTTGCCAAGGCGTTCCACTGGGCTTGTTGGGGAAGTAGCCGCGTCCGTTGCCAGAGCATTGCAACACCATTGCCGTGGTCTCGATGCCCATGCGCTTGAGGTCGCCCAGCGTGAGTTTGCGCGGGTTCTTCACCCCCTCGATGTTGATCTCCCAGGCATCGCGGTTGCCCAGGATCGAGGCGTCGGGCGCGGGCAGGTTGTTGCGGATGTAGAGCTGCTCGGACGGCGTGATTACGCTGGTGCCGAACACACTGCGCTTGGTCTCAATGGTGGTGCTGCTGTGCACGATCAGGCTGGCCGGGTCCTTCCAGCCCACGTACGCTGGCAGAGGCTTGGCAGCACCGGCCACGGCGACGGGCGCGGCCTCACCAGCAGCGGCTGCGGTGCGGCCAAAGCTGGCCAGACCAACGGCAGCCAAAGCAGCGCCGCTGCCGGCCAGCAGGTGGCGCCGGGGGAGCGAGGTGGGTTGTTGGTTCATTTCTGGGGTCTCCGGTGGTTGGGCGTCGTGCGCCGGTTGGGGTGAAAGGGGTGCGCGGTTGATTCGTTGACAGGGACGCGGTGCCTCAGCCTGGCCCGGACACGGGAGGTGCCTGCAGTGCCGTCTGCGCGACCGCCAGTGCCTTCTTTTTCTGGGCCACCAGCAACAAGGGCTTGCCCTCGCGCGAGCGGATCACCTTCCAGTGCACGTTGCTCCACCAGCCGCTGGCCTCGCGCAGGTCCACAGGCTGGTCAAAGGCATACACCGTCACCATGCCGCCCTTCTCGAAGAACGTGGTGAGGTGGTAAGCGAGGTGACCTTCGATATCGCATGGCCGCATGAGTTGGGGAAACCCGGGCACCACGTTGGCGTCCCGCATGCCCAGGTGCATGAGCAACTGGCGCTGCTCCATGAAACTGCCCCGCAAGCTGCGCTCGTGGTATTCGTGGTCGATCGCGTCGCGCACCATCGCTGGCGGTCGCACGGCTAGCACCCCGCCGCTGGTGCCACCGGCCAGCAAAAGCGCAGCCAGAAAACGCTGCAAGCCGCGTCGCGCCAGCAGCGGCTGCGGCTTTCGGTACAGGTGTGCCGGTGCGTCGCTGGCCTCGAAGGCGATCGCCAACTCGGCGCGCGCGCGCAAATCGAATTCGCTGTCGGGCAGGAAAGGCGCGTCGGTATCGGGGCTCATGTCTTGGTCCTGCGAAACGGGGTAACGTTGACATCGGCCTTGGGTGTCGCAGGTACCCCCATGGCCAGCTTCAAAGCGTCGCGCGCACGGGCTAGGCGCGACAACACCGTGCCGGGCGCGATCTCCAGCGCCTCGGCCATCTGGGCGGTGGGCATGTCGTCGAAATAAAACAGCACCAGCACCTCGCGGTGGATGGGCGCCAGGCGCGCGAGCGCCTTGACGACATCGAGTTTGTCGTCCAGCCCCGCGTCGGGCGCCGCTTGCTCGGGCTGCTCTTCATCGTCCAGCGACTGCATGCTGGGTGCGGCCTGGCGAAAGGCGGCGCGGCGCATGATCTGAAAGAGCCAAGCCCGTGCCAGCGCAGCGTCGCGCAGTTGCTCCCGGTGCTTCCAGGCGTTGGCAAAACAGTCTTGCACCACGTCTTCGGCAATGGCGCGCGAACCAGTGAGCGCCCACGCACTGCGCAGCAAAAAACGGTAGTGCTCACGCACCCATTGGTTATAGCGGGACTCGGCAGACTGGAACAGCATGGTGATCAAGAGCGCTGCGTGGCTTGGTTCATTCCGTGGCGCTCATCGGTACTTTCCCTAGGGCTGTCGATCAAGGCCCCCGCGTCCCACCCAGCGACGGAAATTCCGCTTCCGCACCTTTGGCTGTGCGCTGCTGCAGGGTGTGCAGTCGGCGTTGCATGCTCTGGATCTCCACCGTCTGCCCGGCAATGATTTCCTCGGCCAACTGCCGGGTGACAGGATCGCGCCCATGCTGCAACACCAGCCGCGCCATGTCCACAGCGCCGGCGTGGTGCGGAATCATCATCGCCAGAAAGTCCTGGTCGGCCTGGCCTGCGTAGCCCGGGCTGTGCATGGCCTGCATCATGCGGGCCATCGATTCGTCCATATCCCGCTGGAATGCGCTGGTGTGCGCGGCGCTGGCGCCGTGGCTGGTGTGCGCGCCGCTCATGCCGTCTGGCCCTTCTCGCCCACACGCACGTAGACGAGGTTGATGCTCTTTTTGTTGCGCAGCGCGCCAGAGGGCAGCGTCAGATTGCCCAGGGGGATCTGCGCAATGAAGGTCGGGCGCAGCGGGTCGCTCACATCAAATGCACTGCACACGGTCTGGCCCGCGTTGGGCGTGCCGGGCAGCTCGTCCTGTTCGTGGGCCACATACAGCAGCGTGTTCTCGGGGTTGGTCCACAACCCGTGCGACTCGCGGCCACGGCTGGAGAAGGTGCCCACCACCTTGCGCTGTCCGCCCGGAGCGCTGCGGTCGATGATGGCGATCGGGCTCGACGCCACGCCGCCGGGGCCACCATCGTCGATGCGCGCCAGGCTGGCATAGACCACGCTGCCGCGCGCATTGCGCACGAACTCAACGTGGTTGGGCCGAGCGCCCATGCCGAGTGGCACGGTGTCGATCAGGTCGAAGCCACCCTGCGTCGAGCGGCAAGACACCGCATCAGCCAGCTTGTGCGAGAACCACACCTCGGCACCGTCGGGTGTGGTCTTCATGAAGGGCGTGAAGCCGGGTTTGTCCTGTGCGCTGATGTCCAGCGTGGTCAGCCGCTGCGGTTGGCTGTGGCCATCCGCGCCGGGGTTGACGCGGAACACGTCGATCTTCGACACCTTCTGGCTGGCCACAAAGGCCAACGTACCCTCACGGTTGAACCACACCTGCGCCGGGCCGCTCAGCGTGGGCAGGTATTGGCGAACCGCGCTGGAGCCCGGGCTGTCGGCCCCCTTGAGCTGGCGAACGGCACGATCGACGCCGACGATGGCAATGCGGTCTTCACCGCGCAGCGTGACCCACAGCTCGCGGCCGTTGCGCGTGAAAGTGGGCTCGTGCGGTTCGCGGCCCAGCAGCAGGCCACTACTCAGGCGCTCGGGGTTGGTGGTGGGCCCAGACGCAGGGTTGGGTGTGTTGCCGATGACGCGGCGCTGCTCGGCGTCGATCAGATAAATGTTGCTGGAGCCGCGCCCGCTGGTGGCCAGCAACCGGCCATCGGGCGACGGCACCGCGCCGTGCGCATCGATACAGCCGTGGTACAGCGGCTTGTGGACCATCGCCGCGTGCGTTGGCGCCACGCCGGCCGTCACAAAGCGAAACGGGGGACGAGGGTCTTCGTCAAAGCTGGTCAGGTTGATCGTCGACTCGACGGTGTTGGTCTT
>NZ_JBKBKQ010000047.1:0-6404 GCF_046294525.1 Acidovorax sp. | reverse complement strand
GCTTGCGCGTGCGCTTGGTGGTGTTGCTCAGGCCCAGGCTGCTTTGCTTCATGTGCCTATTGTCTCGGCTTCAAGCATTCGTCGGCACATGACGCAGGGGATTCGTGAAGAGGGTCCTTAGGCGCTTCAGGCTGCGCCTACAAACAAATAAAACCAGGCACTTTCTTTCCCAAGGTGCCGTCGGTGACGAATCAATGGCTGGATGGCGAGTTGAGTATGACCTGATAGACAAACAAATAAACCCTCGCCAGTCGATAAAGCGTACCTCCAACTTCCGCCAAGCAAAATGGGTGAGGGGCGAGGTGGTAGACAGAGAAGTCTTGTTCTTCGGCATCGAGCGAACTGTGCCTGCCGGAGAGAAGGCTCGGTTCAAAGCGCTTATGCGTTCGACTTACGTTCATCTGCCGCCGCTTGAACCCCTCAATGCGGATTCAATTACCCAAGTGGAGCACATTCTTGGTAAGTCGGTTGCCGACTATCGGGTTACGCAATATGGAAATGATGACACGTTCCTAGTTGGCCGAAACGGTCCGAACAACTACTCGGAATTTCACTTCGGTGCAGGTGAGTCTTCAGTTATTCGAATGATCACAAAGATCGAGCAGGCACCAGCGAATAGTCTGATCCTCATTGAGGAGATCGAAAACGGCCTTCACCCCGTTGCAACCCAAAGAATGGTTGAGTACCTTATCGACGTAGCAGAGCGAAAGTCGATTCAAACAATATTTACTACGCACAGTGACTACGCGCTTTCCCCCCTTCCTAACGAGGCCATTTGGGCGTGCATAGACGGCAAGCTCAGGCAGGGCAAGCTCTCTGTAGAAGCGCTGCGCGCCGTCTCTGGTCGGGTGGACAAGAAGCTTGCAGTCTTTGTCGAGGACGAGTTTGCCAAAACTTGGGTAGACACCATCTTCAGGGAAACGTTGGGAGCGGACTACGATCAAATTGAGGTGCACGCTGTACACGGCGATGGCAACGCGGTGAGTACACATCGCGGACATCTGCGCAATCCTGCTGTCACCTTCAAATCTCTATGCGTGATTGATGGTGACTCCACCCAAATCGACAATCCGAATGATGGCGTCATTCGGCTTCCTGGAGCCCAACCAGAACTGGCTGTTTTCGAGAGCATTCGAGCAAGACTTGAAGAGGATCTAGCAATACTCACGGTTTCATGCCAACGAGCTCCAGAGGCCCAGGAACTCGTAAATCGCTCAATTGAACAAGTTATAAGGACGAATCGCGACCCACATCTGATATTCAATCAGCTGGGAATCAAGATTGGCTTCGTTCCCGAGGGAATCGTACGAGGAGCGTTCCTCGCGCTGTGGGTTCGCGCGAATCCAGATTTCTGCCAAGACCTCGCTGCACGCGCACGGCAACTGATTGCAGCCTAGTCCAACTATCAGCAATTGACCGTAGCGGGCTAGTCAAACCTCAATACCTCCGCAAGCGCCGTCGCCAACGAGCTCACCTGCATGCACCGCCGGTGGTAGCCCTATAGCGCCAGCCGCCCAACACGCTCAGCAGCCACCGCCAAATAGCGCAGCAACTCGGCCTTGCACGCGTCGAAACCCGCGCTGAATCCTTCTTCCTCCTCCAAGCGCCGCACGAACACCTGCGCCATCGCAAGCCCCTCTTTCCACGCAGCCGCGCTGACCTGCTCCCCCACCGTCAGTTCCAACGTCCGATCCGGCAAACCGCCCCCCGCCGTGGGTGCAAACGCCATGGGCGTCATGTCATACGCAGGCGCCAGCTCGTAAGGCCTGCGCCCCTCTGACAAGCACGACAGATTGCCGCTGTGCATGTCGGTGTTGCCGATCAGGGTGCCAAACGCCCACAGCAGGCAGGCCGTGTCAAAGGCCTGGGGGGTGATGACCCCGGACTTCCACAACGCCCTGGCGATCACCGGCCAGTTGCCGCCGCTGCCGACAAACTCGGCATCCAGCGCGGCGAAGGAATGCAGTGCCCTGCGCCCGCGCGCGCCCAGGCGGTCAAACCGCTGCACCTCCAGAAATCGTTGAGTGCCGTGCATCCAGGTCATGGACTGCGCAGCAGGCACGCCGTGGTCGCGCAGCACCTGCAGGGCGATGTGTTCAGCCAGCAGCAGGTCGCGCCAGCGGGCGCTCACAGGGGTATCGAGTTCTGCGGTGAACTTGACCATCACATGCGCGGCAGTGCCATCGGCTTGCTCTGCGTAGGCGGTGAACTTGGGCTGTGCTCCGGCGGCGGACGAGCCCGCCACTTCGCCGCGCGCGGCCAGGTCGGCCAGCTGGGCGTAGGTGGGCAGCTTTTGCGCGGCTGCAATGGGCACGGGGTCGGGCGCGTTGACGAATTGGTCGCGGGCCGTGGGGCCGATGAGCAGGTTGCCGGGCATGTCGTCGCCCTGGTCCAGGATGGCGCGCAGCGCGTGGGTGTCGCTCCAGTCGCCCAGCCGTTCGGGCAGGCCCAGGCGTTGGCCGTGCCGCTGGCAGTAGGCGCGCCCCAGGTAGCCCTGCGGGCGCATGTCAAAAATCCACCACGGCAGGCCATCGCTGTGCAGCCGGGCCCCGCCCGCCTCGATCATCACAAAGCCCTGCGGGCACACCGGGATCAGGGTGCCCAGGGTTTCGAGCGCGCCCTGGGGGGTGACGCGATACACGGTGGCCTCCAGATCGGCGCGGACTGGATCGCGGAGTGTGTATTGAATAGATCTTGCGGCGCCAAAAGGCACCACGTCGCCCCCCAGCGCGCTAAGGGCCCGGGAGACGGTGGGCTGGCTGACCTGCAACGCCTGCGCCAGCGCCTGCGCCTTGGCGGGGCCGGGGCGCAGCAGGGGGCGGATGGCGTTGGCGTAGGTCTGGGCGGCGGAGAGCATGGCCTAAGGATACGACGACTGAATCGAAAACTGAATAAATAAAAGAATAGATTGAACAAACTGAATCAGAGCCCGATGGTTGCGTTTTCTAGTTATTCACTGACAAACAACTACCCAATGCAACAACCGCGCTGCGCGTGGCGCGCCTATCTGGTGCGGCGCAGCCCCTGGGGGCCTCCGTTCGCGCACGGCTCAAAGCATGCCGAGGCGCGCCACCAGGACTTCTACCTGGCGCTGAAGCGAAAGCCATGGGAGTCGTGGCGCGGGATTGGTCGAGGTCAACACCCACCACAGCGAGCAGACTCGATCAATGGCTTTGCGGGCGGTGTGCGTAGCGCCACTGCACATTCATCACCATCGACTCCCCCTGCGCCAGCGTGCGCAGGCCCGGCTGCCCCGGCTGGTGAAAGGCGTCGATGGGCTGGGTGATGGGCTCGAAGCAGAACGCGGGGCCCTGCGGCGGGCGGTAGACCAGGCAGTAGTGGTGGGCAGTGCCGCCGTCTTCTTCAAAATCAGGCATGTGGGCCGTGAGGCGCAGGCCGCGCTCGGGCCAGTCGATCTGGGCCGTACCGCCCCAGCCGGTGTAGGCGTTGTCGATCAGGCCGCCGTTGGCGGGGGCGCCGGTGTTCAAGTCCCAACCGGGCGGGAAGTGCTGCGTGTGCTGTGTGGGCAAAGGGTCGTCGCCACACAGCCACAAGCCCTGCACCGGCGCCGTGATGCGCGTGCCGGGCGTGCGCGGAAACCAGGGGTGCAGGCCGAGGCCGTAGGGCAGCGGCTGCGCGCCCAGGTGCCGCACCTGCACCGACTGGTCCAGGCCGCCGTCCACTAGGCGGAAGGTCTGTACACATTCGTACTCGTAGGGGTTGTCGTCAAAGCGCTCGGAGCGAAGTTGCATCTGCAGCGTGTCGGGTGCGGGCTGGGTAAGTTGCCAGGGCTGCAGCCAGCCATCGCCGTGAATAGGGTACGGCTCGCCCACGCGGTTGGGGCGCATGGGGTGGAACCGGCCCGCGTGTTCAAACCCGCCGCCGCTGATGCGGTTGGACCAGGGCACCATGGCGAAGGACGCAAGCTGGTACAGGTCGGGCGTGGCGCCGTCCCACGGGCGCCACAGGTCGATGCGTGCGCCCGCCTCTTGAGGGTCGTCAATCTGCCAGGCCGCCACGCTGCCGCCCAGTGTGGGCACCAGGCCCAGGTGCTGCCCCGCGTGGTGCAGCCAGACGATGGGGTGGGAGGATGTGGCCTCGGTCATGGGCGGTGTGCTTTCTTTGGTGTGTTGACGGGGATTGCGGGTTGGCAGATTGCTCGGGGCTGCGTTCAGCGCTTGGAGCGGATAACAAAACCCAGCGAAGCGGTTCTGGCCAGGCGCCGCGTCACAGGCTGTACGCGTAGTACGACAAGACGCAGCAACGGCGCCAGAAGGGTTTTGTCAGCCGCTCTCAGCCGCCAAATGGATGGGCGGGCAGGCCCAGGCTGTCGGTGTCCACCGCAAACAGGGCCCCGGCCAGCGGCTCGGCCGCCAGCTGCTCGGGCGTAAGGCCTACCCGCGCAGAGCTGATGAACAGCGTGCGCAGGTCTGCGCCACCAAACGCGCAGGTGGTGACCTGGCTGACTGGCAAGCGCACGCGGCCCAGCTCGGCGGCGGTTACCGGGTCGTGGCAGGTCACGCACCAGCCGCCCCAGTGCGCAATCCACAGGCGGCCCTGCGCGTCGGTGGTCATGCCGTCGGGCAGGCCGTCTTCGGGCAGCCAATGCTTCCACAGCGTTTTGTTTGACACGGTGCCTGCGGCCAGATCGCTGTCGTAGCGGTAGGTGTTGCCTTCGATGGTGGCGTTGAAAAACATGGCCGCGCCCTGCCCCGTGCCAGACCAGGTGGGGCCGTTGGTCACGGCAAAGCCGTCGTCGTGGCGGGTGCAACTCCCGTCGGGGTCATAGCGGTAGAGCGCGCCCGTGGGCGCCTCGCACGCAAAGTCCATGGAGCCCGCCCAGAAGCGGCCCTGTGCATCGCATTTGCCGTCGTTGAAGCGGTTGCCCGCGCGGTCGGGCTCGGGCTGGTGCAGGTAGCGCGGGGCGATGTCAGCAGCGGGGTCGAACAGTGCAAAGCCCCGGCGCAGGGTGACGATGAAGCCGGGGGCATGCGCGCGTTCGGCAATGGCGGAGATTTCTTCGTCAAACGTCCAGCGCTGGTGGGCGCCGGTGGCCGGGTCCCAGCGGTGCAGCTCGCGCTGGAGGATGTCCACCCAGTACACGGCCTGCTCACGCACAGACCACAACACGCCTTCGCCCAACGCGTTGCCCAGTGCGATCACACAGCGCACGGCGCCTGTCACGGGCGAGGCCAAGGCAGCAGCGCGGGCGACGGCGCCCTCGGTCGGTGAGATGGGGGTATCCAGCAAGGGGCGCACATGTGTCTCCGGTCGTTTTTTTGCATCGGCCTGCCGCCAGGCACTTGACGAACGGCATCTTATCAACGCCAATTGATACTTGAAATGAAATTTTTTTCAATTGATTGATTGCAATATTTATATGTCAAAGGTTTTTACCCCCTCTTCCTCTTCGACAGACGCCACTGGCGCCCCCCAGGGCCTGGCGAAATTCCCCAGCCTGCAAGGCCGTGCCGTGTTTGTGACCGGCGGCGGCAGCGGCATTGGCGCGGCCATCGTGGCGGCGTTTGCCGAGCAAGGTGCCCGCGTGGCCTTTGTGGACGTGGCCCGCGAGGCCAGTGAGGCCTTGGCCCAGCACATTGCCGATGCAGGCCTGCCCCGCCCCTGGTGGCGTGTGTGTGATGTGCGCGATGTGCAAGCCCTGCAAGCCTGCGTGGCCGATGCGGCGGCTGAGCTGGGCAGCGACTTTGCAGTGCTGGTGAACAACGTGGCCAGCGACGACCGGCACACGCTCGAATCCGTGACGCCCGCGTACTACGACGAGCGCATGGCCATCAACGAGCGCCCCGCTTTCTTCGCCATCCAGGCCGTGGTGCCGGGCATGCGCAGGCTGGGCGCGGGCTCGGTGATCAACCTGGGCTCCACGGGCTGGCAAGGCAAGGGCACGGGCTACCCCTGCTATGCCATCGCCAAGTCGTCGGTGAACGGCCTCACGCGCGGGCTGGCCAAGACGCTGGGGCAGGACCGTATCCGCATCAACACGGTGTCGCCGGGCTGGGTGATGACAGAGCGGCAGATCAAGCTGTGGCTGGACGCCGAGGGCGAGAAGGAGTTGGCGCGCAACCAGTGCCTGCCGGACAAGCTGCGGCCGCATGACATTGCGCGGATGGTGTTGTTCTTGGCGTCGGATGATGCGGCGATGTGTACGGCGCAGGAGTTCAAGGTGGATGCGGGGTGGGTTTGAATTTTTGAGGTCTTTTTGGGCTCTGGCGCCTATCCATCAAGCGCTAGCAGCTATTGTTTTTGCAGTCCTGATGACTCCCGCCCGTTCGGGCTGAGGTTCTATGGCTTTCGTCAAGTTCTGACAGCGACCAACGCAGGATCGAACAGGACGTGCTGTTTGAACAGTGAGAAAGCCACACGCAAGAGCTTGCGGGCAAGCACAA
>NZ_JBKBKQ010000046.1:0-8492 GCF_046294525.1 Acidovorax sp. | reverse complement strand
TTGCGCGTGCGCTTGGTGGTGTTGCTCAGGCCCAGGCTGCTTTGCTTCATGTGCCTATTGTCTCGGCTTCAAGCATTCGTCGGCACATGACGCAGGGGATTCGTGAAGAGGGTCCCTAAGGAGAAAATTTACGGAGCTATAGAGCATGCTCTCAAAGAAGACTGGTACTCCTATTGGGTTGGGAATGGGGATTTGGAAAAATCTAAATTTAATGATAATAAGTTTAGAGTTGTTGATTTAATTATACCTAACAACGGTCGAATAAATAATATCACTTTGACTTATTTTCCTGAGGCTAAGCAAATATTGGTTGCACAAAGGGAGTTTGTTGAGGGTGAATCGAGTACGGTTTTGGAGGAATTCCGAAAATCGAAAAACAATCCAGAGTTCAAGCGATTGACAGAGAAAGATAACTACGGATTTTTTCAGCGTGACGGTCAAGTCAGTTTTCGGATTTATCACGTCAAAGCTCAAAACGGCGCCGTTGGCTACGTGAACTACGGAATTATTGACGTGAAATAATTTCACACCTATTTTTTAGCGAGCCGGTAGGGCTCCTCGAAGTCCAGAAAATCCTTCTCAGCCAGGGCCTCGTCGATCCAGGCCTTCACGCCCGGCAGCTCGCGCACCCGCTGCACATAGGCAGCGATGTGCGGTGGCACGGGCAGGGCGTAGGTGTGCAGGCGCATGCACACGGGGGCAAAGTAGGCGTCGGCCACGGTGAAGGTCTCGCCAAACAGCAGGGGGCCGCCATGCTCTTGCAGCAGGGCGCTCCACATGTCCACCAGGCGAGCCACGTCGGCGCGCACGGCGGCCTGGTCGCGCCAGATCAGAGCGCCGGTATCGGGCAGATGGGCCTCGATGTTCATGGGGCAGTGGCTGCGCAGGGCGGTGAAGCCGCTGTGCATTTCGGCGCACACGCTGCGCGCGCGCGCGCGGGCCTTGGCGTCTTGTGGCCACAGATGCTTGTCGGGCCAGGTCTCCGCCACATATTCAGCGATGGCCAGGGTGTCCCACACCACCAGGTCGCCATCCACCAGCACGGGCACCTTGCCCGTGGGGCTTACCGGACCCATGGTGCGCTTGAATTCCGAGCCGGCGTCGAAGCTGTCAAAGCGCACGCGTATTTCTTCAAATGAAATGCCTGCCTGCTTGAGCAGCACCCATGGGCGCATGGACCACGAAGAGTAATTCTTGTTACCGATATAGAGCTTGGGCATGGTGGTTTTAAAGGCTAGGGTAAAAAGTCCGGTCGCTGGTGCACGCGCTGGCGTGCCGACCAGCCGCTTCGGGCCCCGCAGGCGGGAACCCACATGCTAGCGCGGAGTGCTGCGGCCCACCCATGAGAGATGAAAGCCGTTTTGATGTGATTTGTGCATCAAAACGCGGGGTGCGGCGCGGGGCGCGCGCTCACTGTGCCGCCAGCGGCACAATGGACGGTTTTGTCTGCAGGGGCCACGGGCCCGGAACAGGTCGGTTTGGAGATGCGCTCGTCGTTTTGGTGGTGGGTTCTGCAGGGCATGTTCCTGCTCGCAAGTGCACAGCAGGTGCAGGCCGCAGGCGCGGCGCCAGAGGCCGGGCGCGACGCGCCAGCGCGGATTGCGGCGCAGGCGGGCGGTTTGCTGGTGGTGCCGCACATGGGCATGTTCGAGGACCCAGGCCGGGCCCTCACCATCGAGCAGGTGCGCACGCCGGAGCACGAAGCCCGTTTCGCCTATCCGGACGACCCACTGAAAGGCGCAGAGTCTGATCGTGTGCTCTGGTTCCGCCTGCGTCTGCAGCTGGCCGACCCCGCCGATGCGTTGCGCGAGTGGCTGCTGCTGGTGCCCACGGTGTCCACCCACGAGCTGCGCTTTTACGGCCCTTACGACAGCGCGGGCCGCGCATTGGCCGAGCCGGTGGTCACCGGCATGCGCCACCCCTGGGCGACACGACCGGCCGACTCGGAGCAGATGGCCTGGCGCTTTCGCCTGCCTGATGACGGCGTCTACACCGTGTACTTCCGGGTGGAGTCCACTTTTGCCCGGTTCTACGCGGCGCGTGTGTGGGACGTTGCGGACTACCTGCAGGCCACGCAGGACAAGCGCATGTACGACGGCGTCTGCTATGGCCTGCTCATGGGCCTGGCGGTCTTCAGCGCCATGATGCTGCTGGTCTTCCGCGAGGGCATCTACGCCTGGTACTTGGCGTCGTGCATTGCGGCGCTGCTGGCGCTGGCGGGTTTCAACGGCCACACGTTGCGCTACCCGTTTGCGCACTGGCCCGCCGCGGCGGGCTTCTTCTACAGCGTGGCGCCGCCCTTGTGGGCTATCACCAAGCTGATGTTCGGCCGCAGCCTGCTGCGGCTGGCGGACTACGCGCCCCGCGTGGACAAAGTCGTGCTGGCCTTGGTGGCGGCGCTGGCGGTTGCCACGGTTTATGGCCTGCTGGGGGCCCACCCTTTGTGGCTGTTCAGGCTGGTGCAGGCGTCGGTGGTGGTGTCCACCGTGGTGCTGACGGTAGGGGCGGTGATGGCCATGCGGCGGCGCTACTGGCCGGCCTTGCTGTACTGCGCCGGCGTCACCATCCTGCTGCTGGGCATCTGCGCCATCATCGTGGCGAGCTGGGGCTGGGTGGCCTGGACGCCCTGGCAGATGGACATGACGCAGACCGTGCTGGTGGCCGAGTCCGTGGTGTTTGCGGCGGCCATGGCGTCGCGCGTGCGGCTGCTGCGCCGGTCTGAACAGGCCCTCACGGTGCGCACGCAGGAGCTGGTCGAAGCCCTGGGCACCGACGCTCTGACCGGGGCCGCCAACCGCGCAGGCCTCAACCAACAGGGTGAAGCCGCCGTGCGGGCGGGTCAGCCTTTTGCGTTGATGCTGCTCGACCTGGATGGGTTCAAGGGCGTCAACGACACCTATGGGCACGCGGCGGGGGATGCGGTGCTGGTGTCGATAGTGCGCCGCTTGCGCGCCCAGCTGCGCGCAGGCGACCTGGTGGCGCGTCTGGGCGGGGACGAGTTTGCCGTGCTGATCATGGGGGCGCCGTCCCGCGAGATGATGGCTGCCATGTCCCGGCGCATGGCGGCCAGCGCAGCAGAGCCGCTGGTGTTCGAGGGCCGCACCCTGAGGGTCGACATGAGCTTGGGCATTGCCCGCTACCCGGCCGACGGGCGGTCGCTCACCGAATTGCTGCGCGCTGCCGACAGTGCCATGTATGCCTGCAAGCGCCGCACGCCGGGCGCCGAGTGTTTTGCATTTGCCTCGGAACTGCAGGGCTGAAACTTCCGGTGGGCCGCAGAAGCTGGCGGCCCCACCGGATGTCGGCGCCGGGTGCGTCGGGGGGGGGGCGCCGTGCGCGGCCCAAGGATGTCCTGCATCACCCTCGCGAGGCCGCGCTATCACGGTCCGCAGGGAGATATGCAGGTCATCCTTAAGGGGAGCCTACGGGCCAGACCACCCCGTTGTCGTTCAGGATCGCGTCCAGCGGAACGTCGAACGTTTCAGGTTCGAAGTCGTCAATGAAGCCGTTGGTGAAACCGAGCCCCACGGTGAACGGCTGGGGCTGCAGCGTGGCGAGCGTGCGGTCATAAAAGCCGCCGCCATAACCCAGGCGGTAGCCCCCGGCCGCATAGCCCACGCAGGGCACAAACAGCAGCGTGGGCACGATGACCTCGGTGTCCTTGGGCTTGGGGATGCCGTAAGCGTCCTCCTCCATGGGGCAGCCGGGGTACCAGGCGTGAAAGGTCAGGGTCTTGTGCTGCTTGTTGACCACGGGCAGCCCGATGCGGCGGCGCAGGGGCTCATCCAGCAGCTCGCCGTCTTCCTTCCAGCGGTGCAGCGCCGGCAGGGGGTCGAACTCGCCCTTGATGGGCCAGTAGGCGCCGATCACGGTGTCGGGCCGGTTCACCAGCCAGATGCGCATCACCTGTTGTAACAGGTCGGACCGCTGTAGGCGGTCGGGCAGGTTGAGGCGTTCTTCTACCAACGCGCGCCGAAGGGCTGCTTTGTCCATCACATAATTCCCCCATGCAATTGTTTCGAATTCTGACACCGCTTGTCGCCAGCGCCGTGCTCGCTACCGCGGCGCCCCTTGTCCTGGCGCAAACCAGCCGGGGCGACGACACCCTGCTGGAGATGCAGCAGGCCTTTCGCAAGGGGGATCGCAACAAGCTGGCGCAGTTGCTGCCCGCCGCACGCGGACATGCGCTGGAACCCTGGGCCGCGTACTGGGAGCTGCGCGCCCGGCTTGGCGAAGCCCAGCCCGCCGAGATCCAGTCGTTCATGCAGCGCTACGCCGGCAGCTACCAGGAGGACCGCATGCGCAACGACTGGCTCCTGCTGCTGGGCCAGCGGCGCGACTGGTCGCAATTTGCCGAACAGCACCCCCACTTCCGCATGTCGGACGACCGCGAGGTGCGTTGCTACGCGCTGTTGATCGACCAGATCAAAGGCACAGCACCCGCCACCGCGGCAGACGAAGTGCGCCGCAACTGGTATGCGCAGCGCGATGCCGACGACGGCTGCACGCATGCGGCCAGCGAGTTCTACAGCTACAAAAAGCTCTCGGCGCTGGATGTCTGGCGCAAGGCCCGCCTGGGTGCCGAAGCCAACCGCCCGCGCGCTGTGCGTGCTGCGGTGGAGATCGTGGCCCCCGAGGCGCTGGGGCAACTCAAAGAGGCTTTGGACGCACCCAGCAAATACCTGTCTTCGCGCTCCACGGCGGGTGGCCGGGTGCGCCAGGAGCTGGTGTTGCTGGCACTCATCCGGCTGGCCGGGGGCGACCCCGAGGGCGCGGCCCACCAGCTTGACAGCAAGTGGAGCGAGTACCTGTCTGCGGAAGAGCGCAACTGGGCCTGGGGCGTCATTGGCAAATCCGCCGCGCAGAAGCTGGCGAACAGCGCACACGGCTATTTCTCCAACGTGACGCGCAGCACCCACCTCAACGATGACCTGCTGGGCTGGAAGGTGCGTGCCGCCTTGCGCGCCGGCCAGTGGAAGACGGTGGGCAACGCCGTGGACGCCATGAGCGACGAGGCCCGCCGGGACAGCACCTGGGTGTACTGGAAGGCGCGCGCCCTGCTGGCCGGCAAGCCCGGAGAGGCCGAACGCGCTGAGGCCCGCCAGCTGCTGGAAAGCATTGCCAGCACGCGCGGCTTTTACGAAATGCTGGCACTGGAGGAACTGGGTCAGCGCATCACCACGCCGCCCGCACCCGCGCCGCTCACGGCCGAGGAAAAAACCGCCGCCCGCGCCAACCCCGGCCTCAACCGCGGCCTGTACGCCATCCTGCTGGGCCTGCGCAGCGAAGGCGTGCGCGAGTGGAACTACACCACCAACCTGCACCAGAGCGGCGGCATGGGCGACCGCGAACTGCTGGCTGCTGCCGACTTCGCCTGCCTGCGCGAGGTGTGGGACCGCTGCATCAACACCAGCGAACGTACCCGGGGCCTCATCGACACCACGCAGCGCTTTCCCACACCGTTCCGCAACGCAGTGGTCGAGCGCGCCAACGCCATCGGCCTGGACCCGGCCTATGTGTACGGCCTCATCCGCCAGGAGAGCCGCTTCATCATGGACGCGCGCTCGCACGTTGGCGCATCGGGCCTCATGCAGGTCATGCCCGCCACCGCGCGCTGGACGGCCCGGAAGATCGGCATGAACAACTTCACTGCCGACCAGATCAACGACCGCGACACCAACATCGCCATCGGCACGGCCTACCTCAAGCTGGCGCTGGATGACTTTGCGGGCTCCATGCCCCTGGCCGCCGCTGCCTACAACGCCGGCCCCGGCCGCCCGCGCAGCTGGCGCAACGGCCCGGTGCTGGACGCCGCCATCTGGGCCGAGAACGTGCCGTTTGCCGAGACGCGCGACTACGTGAAAAAAGTGCTTGCCAACACCACCAATTACGCCGCCATGCTCACCGGCCAGCCCCAGTCGCTCAAGGCCCGCCTGGGCACCGTCGGCCCGCGCGATGGATCGGCGCCCGAGGTGAACAAGGACCTGCCCTGACGTGAGCGGGTGCGGCGCTGGTGAGATCTGGTGACGTGCGAAGAATAGCGGTCCGCTATAAATAGAAGAGCTTCTAGCGCTTGCTGGATAAGCGCTAGAGCCTGATTTGACTAAAAATTCTGGAGGGAACAAGATGCAAAATCGCAATGCAGTGGTGGCAGCAGCCATGGGGATGGTGCTGTGGGCGGCCTGCGGGGCAGCCCAGGCTCAGCCGGTCTACAAATGGGTGGACGAGAACGGCAAGACCCATTACGGATCGCAACCACCGCCCGCCAAGGCAGACGCCGAGCCGCTCAAGCTGCAAAGCAACAACGGCACCAGCGGCGGCAGTGCGGGTGCGTCCGGCAAGGGCGGCGCCAGCGCCCGCGCCAAGCAGGAGTACAACCCCGATGGCACCAAGAAGATCCCCAAGGACGTGGCGGAATTCGGCGAGGCGCTCAAGGACTCGCTGGCCAAGGTGGACGGCAAGCAGGTGCCGCTGAACTGCGCCTCCGCCGTGGACAACATCCACTACCAGGCCGACCAGATGCTGGAGGTGGGCCAGAAGAATGTGCGCGACGGCTATATGAAGCAGGCCGACTTCGACAAGACGGCCCCCAAGATCCGTGAAGCCAAGGGCAAATACAGCGTGTCAGACTGCCAGGGCGCATCGGGCAACAAGAAGTCGTTTTACCAGTGCATGTCGAGCAGCAACAACCATGTGATGGGGTGCGACAAGCAGTTCAAGCATTGACGTGGTTGGGGGCGCTGGTGAGTGTCACAGCTTGGTGCCTGTTTTCGGCCAGGAGCGGTCGGTCATCGCAATTGAAAGCGGACCTTTGACGCGTTAAAGGAAGGGGCTGCGGCCCGCAGGCGACTGGCCGTGGAGAAGCCACTACCATCCCGCAGTCCCGTTTGACCGCAGAGTTAGGCCTTTGCATCGGGCCACACCTGAACAAGATCCCCGTCAACAAAACTTGCGCACACCGCTTTAGACTGCCGCAATATGTTTGCCGCCGAAGAGTCTGAGCTTGCGAGGAATGCTCTAACGGAAGCAACAATTTCAAATAGCGCGCGCTCCCAATTGGAATCGAAGGTGCTATATGGAATTGCAAGCTGATATGGCCGACTCGTCCAAGCCTCCGGCGGACATGCCCAATCTGGATCTTGAGCGTCGTACCCGGATGCGCCAATTAACTCAATCACGTAGTCTGAGCCGGTTTCCGCAATATTGAAGTTCCACGCAACTACTCCCGGGGGAGGGAACAGCGGTACGGTTTCATTCAACCAGTCAGTGAGCAGCGATGGACTCATTCATTAAGCCTACTGTTTGACATGAGGGGCGGCCGAGGGCGATGTCCCTTGGACGTCCCTCTCGATGGAAGGGTTAGGCATCACAGCTTTAGCGCCTCGCGATTGGCGGCCTCTACCGCGAGCAAAGTTGGGTCTTGCTCTCGCCACTTGCGAAAGAGGTCTGTGTACGCCGCGTGCCATCCAGTCTTTGGATTCTTCGCGAGAAGGACGAGCATCCTGTCTATGTCAGATATGGCATCTAGCTTCTCAAGTTCATTGGAACTTAATGCGGCGACTACCTGCTGCATAGATGCAGTAGCCAACTCTTCGGTCGTCATAGGCCAAGCGCGCCCGTTCGAGATGCGAAACCCATGAGGATCCATGTATCCCTGGATAGGACCGAATGGCAGATTCGCGCAGAGGATCACGTACGTGCTCCTCTTGCCGGCAACACCATTAGCATCAACCCAAAGTTGCTGGAAAACTCCGTTTTTTTCTCGCGCGAATTTTCGTGCGGTGAGCTTGCTGAAGCCCTCGGCCTTCAGGAAAGGCCACAAGATTGTCTGAACTGCGCGAGTCAGCGGATCGCTCATATGACGCTTAGCGTTCGACATGAGCGGCATGGCCCGGCTTGCCGGGACATGTCCGCTCGATGGAGGGGTTAGGTCTGCGCACGCGCATCTACCTCTCCGATTCTTGCGTTCGCCATCGATGCAACACGCTTCGCCTTGTCCGATGCAAGAAGACGCGACAACGTGGCGAATGTGTCTGATGGCATTTCGTCTAGAAAACAGGCCACGCGGAACCGAACTTCTGCCTTTGGATGAGCAGCAAGCTCTTCCCATACAGAAGCCAGGGAGGGATAGTGTGCCGAGGCTTTACGCAGCCAACCTCCTGCTCCCTCCCACACACCGGATCCACCTTCCACGAAAGCGATCTTGATCTTGTCAGCCAACTTCTCCGTAGAGGCATTGCCATCGAGGAGATCGTGAACGCTGTCGATCACCTCGGAGATGAGTGCCGCCTGCTCGGTATTGCGAACATGCGCGACGGCACACTTCTTTTCGTGCTCTCGACCGAAGGTAAACATCGACGCTCCAAGCAGACCTAACGAATGAAAGGGACTTCCCCGTCCCGAGTGAACCGCACAGTTGCGCAATACGGCATCCAGGTGCCACGATGGGAAGTTCGATCTCTCATCAACTCACTCGTTTGTTGGAAGGGGAA
>NZ_JBKBKQ010000045.1:0-12135 GCF_046294525.1 Acidovorax sp. | reverse complement strand
TCCACCACCGCCAATTTAAAGGCCAGCGTGTAGTCGCGCTGCGTGCGTTTGACACTCGATTCCATGACACATGCCCTTTTTGAAAGGTCCTCGTGTCAACGCTATTCAGGACGGGTCACCGCCAACAAAAAAGCCCGAAGCAGGTGCTTCGGGCCTTCAATCGGTGCATTTTGCGCCACACGCAGGCAGCGCACCTACCCCTCGGATCAGTGGAACTGCTCTTCTTCGGTCGAACCCGTCAGGGCCTTCACGGAGGACGAGCCGCCCTGGATCACCGTGGTCACGTCGTCGAAGTAGCCTGCGCCCACTTCCTGCTGGTGCGACACGAAGGTGTAGCCCTTTTCGCGTGCTGCGAATTCTGGCTCTTGCACCATCTCGGTGTAGTGCTTCATGCCTTCGCCGCGGGCGTATGCATGGGCGAATTGGAAGGTGTTGAACCAGTTGATGTGGATACCGGCCAGCGTGATGAACTGGTACTTGTAGCCCAGAGCCGACAGGTCTTCCTGGAACGAAGCGATCTGCTTGTCGTTGAGGTTCTTCTTCCAGTTGAACGAGGGCGAGCAGTTGTAGGACAGCAGCTTGCCGGGGCAGGCAGCATGCACGGCTTGCGCGAATTCACGGGCGAAGCCGATGTCTGGCACGCCAGTTTCGCACCACACCAGGTCAGCATAGGGGGCGTAGGCCACGCCACGGCTGATGGCTTGTTCCAGGCCGTTCTTGACGCGGTAGAAGCCTTCTTGCGTGCGCTCGCCGGTCAGGAAGGGCTTGTCGTTGGCGTCGTGGTCGGACGTGATCAGGTTGGCGGCTTCAGCGTCGGTGCGAGCCAGAACGATGGTGGACACGCCCATCACGTCCGCGGCAAAGCGTGCAGCGATCAGCTTTTCGCAGGCTTCTTGCGTAGGCACCAGCACCTTGCCACCCATGTGGCCGCACTTCTTCACGGCAGCCAGTTGGTCTTCAAAGTGAACACCAGCAGCGCCTGCCTGGATCATGTTCTTCATCAGTTCGAACGCGTTCAGCACACCGCCGAAACCGGCTTCTGCATCGGCCACGATGGGCAGGAAGTAGTCGATGAATTCCTTGTCGCCGGGGTTGATGCCACGGCCCCACTGGATTTCGTCGGCGCGCTTGAAAGTGTTGTTGATGCGGCGAACCATGGTGGGCACCGAGTCATACGCATACAGCGACTGGTCGGGGTACATGGTTTCGCTGGTGTTGCCATCAGCGGCCACTTGCCAGCCCGACAGGTACACGGCTTCGAGGCCAGCCTTGGCTTGCTGCATGGCCTGGCCCGCAGAAATGGCGCCGAACGCGTTCACATAGCCCTTCTTGGCGCCGCCGTTGATCTTGTCCCACAGCTTTTCAGCACCGCGCTTGGCCAGCGTGTGCTCGATGGGGAGCGAGCCGCGCAGGCGCACCACGTCGGCAGCGGAGTAACCGCGCTTCACACCCTTCCAGCGGGGGTTGGTCGCCCAGTCTTTTTCCAGGGCGGCAATTTGCTGTTCGCGGCTCAGTTGTTCGTTGAGGGATTGGGGCATGAGATCACTCCAGGGGTTGGTTGAAAACGCCGGGCTGCTATGTGCCGCCCTTGGAGACAACTTTAAGTCTTCTATAAGACCTGTGCAAGCTCTTATGTCTTATAGAAGAGATAAATTTTTCTCTTTCAAAACAACCACTTAACCACGATATTTCTCCATACAGAAATTGATTTCTCATATCGAGAAATTTTGACGCGATGCAGCATCTATTACATATCGCAATGCGGAAATATGTTTTTGCATGGCGATAAATCGATCATCAAGCTTTCAACCAGTCACCGTGCTGAATGCGCGGCGCAGTTGTCACGTACCGTGGATTGATCTCGTACACCAAACACTGCAGAAAGCGTCCCTGCACATCCACCGCGACCTCGCGCTTGGCGTACTCGTCGGTGGGGTTCTCGCCCAAGTCCTCGATGTCGTCGAGCACGGCCTCCAGCGCCGCGGTGATGGCATACACCTCGCCCCGCACCCTGCCCCCGCCGCCCAGCGTCAGGCCCGGGTAGTGCCCTAGGTGGTACAGCACGCCTGCGACCTGTGCTTCACCCACAAAAAGGGGGGCGGGTGTCAGCCGCGTGATGTCATTGAGGCCGCCCCGGCGCAAGGTGCCGTAAACGAAAACGTAGCGCGGTGGCGATGGCGGAAGGGATTCGTGGGGCATGATGCGCGGTCCTTTTTTCAGCTGCGATCAGTCTAGTGAATCCCCCCAACCGCACATTCGCCTACCTGTGCCTGGCCCTCAGCATGTCGCTGGTCGGTTGCTACGTGGCACTGTCCAAACCGCTCGCTGCCGCATTGCCGGTGTTTTTGCTGGCCTGGATGCGGTTTGGAATCGGCGCACTAGCCATGCTGCACTGGCTCAAAAAACCGCCGGACGAGCCGCCGATGTCGCGGCAAACCAAGCGCCTGCTGTTTCTGGAGTCGTTTCTAGGCAACTTCCTGTTCACACTGTGCATGATCTATGGCGTCAGCCTGACGGATGCGGTGTCTGCCGGCGTCACGCTGGCGGCGATTCCCGCCGCGGTGGCGCTCATGGGCTGGGCATTCTTGCGTGAGAAGGTTCCGCCTCGCACCTGGCTGGCGGTGGCATGCGCCGTGGGCGGGATTGCGCTGTTTTCACTATCAAAAACAGAGCACTCAGCGCTTACTGGACGAGCGATACAGGCCAAAAACAATACAAATCTAGCTTGGCTGGGGCAGTTGCTGCTGATCGGTTCAGTGCTCTGCGAAGCCGCCTATACGGTGATCGGCAAAAAGCTGACGGGAAGCCTGGGGCCCAAGCGCATCACATCACTCATCAATCTTTGGGGCTTTGCGCTGAGCACGCCGCTGGGCTTGTACGTGGCGCTTAGCTTTGACTTTGCAGCGGTAGACTGGAGCACCTGGGCGCTGCTCCTGTTTTATGCGCTGGCCGCCTGCACGTGGACGGTGTGGCTGTGGATGACGGGCTTGAAGACCGTGCCCGCCGCCCAGGGCGGGGTGTTCTCGGTGATGCTGCCGGTGACGGCGGCGCTGGTGGGCGTGGTGGTGCTGGGCGAATCACTCAGTGGCATGCAGGCAGTGGCATTTGCCATCGCGCTGGCCAGCGTCCTGCTGGCCACCCTGCCCTCGCGCGCCGCACTGAGGGTCGGCACCAGCAGTTGTCGTCCCCAACAGTAATCTTGCGTGGCGCTACGCGCCGTTCATGCCGTCACGCCGTTCACGCCGTCAGGGACGTAGCGCTGACAACGATGCCATCTGCATCCGCATACAGCCAATCCCCCGGGCGCACCCACACACCCTGGATCTGGACCGCCACATCACGCTGACCTTCACTGCGCTTTTCGGTGGGCAGCGGCATGAGCGCAAGCGCACGAATCCCCACAGCCGTGGCGTTCAGCTCTGCCACATCCCGCACGCACCCGTCCACCACAATGCCCGCCCATCCATTGCGTGCGGCGGCGGCGGCCAAATTGCCGCCCACTAGCGCACGGCGCAGCGAACCACCGCCATCCACCACCAGCACACGGCCTTCGCCCGGCGAGTCCACGGCGGCCTTCACGAGTGTGTTGTCCTCATGGCACTTCACAGTGCTGACCGGTCCCGCAAACCGGCCCACGCCACCAAAGCTGCGGAACATAGGTGGCAGCACACGAAAAGCTCCGGTCGCGTCGCCCTTGTGGGTGTCGCAAAAATCGCAGGTGCTGAAGTCGGAGGGAGACGTCGCAGACATTGCACGGGGCCTTTCGGAAAACAGATAAAAAAGAGAAGGGGTGAGATCGGGCGCCGATCGATTGTCGCCCAGCGAAGTCAGGGCAACACCGCACCGGACACGCCACAGTCCGCATGGCTTGTCAACATCGGCGCGGCCCCGCAGCGCACAACAGTGCTGCGCGCGGCGCCACAGCTACAAATCGAGGCAAAAAAAGCCGTTTCTCCCTTGGAAACGCTATTTTTTCCTATTAGCATCGGCCTGCCAGTACGACAGCCCCGTTTTCGCTGGTGATAATTTATTTCCAATAAGGAACACCCAACATGGCAACTGCAAAAAAAGCTCCGGCAAAAACAGCAACGGCAGCCAAAGCGCCCGCCACCAAAGCTGCTGCACCGGCCAAGAAGCGCACCCCCAACGCCGCCTTCATGAAGGCACTCACGCCCAGCCCCGCGCTGGCCGCTGTGGTGGGTTCCACGCCGCTGCCTCGCACGGAGATCATCAGCAAGCTGTGGGTCTACATCAAGGCCAACAACCTGCAGGACGCCGCCAACAAGCGCAACATCAACGCCGACGCAAAGCTGAAGGAACTGTTCGGCAAGCCTCAGGTGTCGATGTTTGAACTGGCCGGCTTGATCGGCAAGCACGTCAAGTAAGCCCTCGCGCTTCGCCCCCCAAAAAACCGGCATTGCCGGTTTTTTTTCGTCCGTATGTGACCGTCAATCTGTGGTGAAGATGCATCAATGCAAATGAGAATGACCCTCATTTGTTGTAACATTCAGCAGCATGTCACAGTCCGCCCGGCCTTCCGGGTTCAGCTGTTGCACGCTTCAGGCGCCTTGCGCGCCGCCCGCACCCACCTATTGACGGAGTCCATCTTGGCCAAATCACGCGCTCAGCGCCGCAGTTCCACGCTGCGCCCTTCCACCCTCTCTGCTGCATCTCCCCTGGTCGCGTCAGCGCTCGGCGCAACGTCTTCGGAGAAAGCGCTGCTGCCGCTGGGCGCGCTGATGTTGGCCGCATCGGTAGGCGCAATGGCGCAGACAGCCACGCCCGAGGCGACCCTGTCCACCGTGACGGTGAAGGAAGCCGCCGAAGTGCAAGGGAAGGACACGCTGCTTCTCAAGCAGACCACGGTCGGCAAGGGCAAGCAGGACATCAAGGACATCCCCCAGTCCGTGACCGTGTTCACCGAAAAGCAGATGAACGACCGCAACCTGGACGACTTCCGCGAAGTGCTGCGCAACACCGCGGGCGTGACGTTCCAGTCGGGCGAAACCGGCGAAGAAGACGTGCGCCTGCGCGGCTTCTCGCTGGGCCAGGCCGGCGACATCTATGTGGACGGCATGAAGGACGCCCCCCTGATCGAGCGCGACACCTTCAACCTGGACCGCGTCGAAGTGCTCAAGGGCTCGGCCTCCATGCTGTTCGGCAAGGGCTCCACCGGCGGCGTGGTCAACCAGGTGAACAAATACCCGCTGCTCATCGACCAGCATGAAGCGGGCTACACCTTCGGCACCGGCCAATACCACCGCGCCACGGGCGACTTCAATTGGAAGACCGGCGAGAACGCGGCCTTCCGCCTGAACGCCATGGTGCAGGAGTTCGACAACTACGGCGCCAAGCAGGACAAGCGCGGCATCGCGCCCACGTTCGCCTGGGGCATCGGCACGCGCGATGAGTTCTCCATCGGCCTGTATTACCTCGAATCCAAGGGCCGCCCGCTGTACAACCACCCCTGGCGCGTGGTGGACGGCAAGATCAACACGCCGCTGGAAGCCCGCAACTACTATGGCTTGGCCAGCGACCACAACAACACCACAGCGCAATACGTCTCGCTGGGCCACATCCACCGCTTTGACAACAACGGCGAGTTGAACACGCGCCTGCGTTACGGCACCTACGAGCGCGATCTGCTGGCCAGCACCATCGGCTTCCAGAACAGCGCCATCACGCTCGACCAGATCAACGGCGACACCGTGCTGACCCGCGGCTCCAAGGGCCGTCTGGGCGAGAGCGATGTGCTGCAGGTGCAAAGCGACTACAGCAACACCTTCAACTGGGGCGGCAAGAAGCACGCCGTGCTGGCAGGCGTCGACTACTACGACGACGATGCCAAGCGCAACCAGAACTACCCCAACACCACCGCCCGCCCCACCACCACCGTCGGCTCGCCCAACGATGGCGCCTGGGTGGCCGACGGCCGCGCACCTGTGCAATGGAACACCTTCAAGTCGCGCAACGTGGGCCTGTACTTCCAGGACACGATGGCGTTGAACGACACCCTGAAGTTGGTGGGCGGACTGCGCTATGACAACTTCAAGGCGTCATACAGAAACGCGACCGGCGCGCTGAGCAACTCCCGCTCCGACAGCCTGGTCAGCCCCCGCGTGGGCCTGCTGTTCCAGCCCACCGAGCTGGTCTCCTACTACGCGTCTTTCGGCACTTCGTACAACACTTCGGGCGACACCTACCAGTTCGGCAACCCCGGCAACACCACCGCTCGCGCCGCCAACACCGACCCCGAGAAGAGCCGCAACATCGAGATCGGCACCAAGATGGAGTTGTTCGAGCGCCGCGCCCTGCTGGGTGTGGCTCTGTTCCGCAGCGAGAAGTACAACGAGCGCAACACCGACCCCGACACCGCAGCCCAGCAAGAGCTGCTCTCGGGCAAGCGCCACGCCACTGGCATGGAGTTCAATCTGGCCGGCCGCCTCACGCCCCAGTGGGAACTGTTCTTCAACCACACCTGGATTCCCTCCGCCAAGATCGACCGCAGCAACGTGGTGCTGGCCTCCAACGGTGGTGGTGCGCAGGTGCAGGGCGACCGCCCCGGCCTCACCCCTAAGCACAGCGGCAGCGTATGGAGCACCTACGCCGTCACCTCCAAGCTGCGTTTGGGCGCAGGCCTGACCTACCGCAGCAAGCAGAACCCCGAAGGTTCGCGCGCGGTGTACGCCAGCGGTTTTGCCGTGATGGACGCCATGGCCGAGTACGCGTTTGATGACAAGACCACGCTCAAGCTGAACGTGAGCAACCTGTTTGACCGCACGTATGCCGACGGCCTGTACCGCGGCTTCTACACGCCGGGCGCACCACGTGCCGTCCAGGTGTCGATCAAGACCCGGTTCTGATCCGGCGGACAATCCGCCCGTGGCCCACTGAATGGCTGAGCCCGCTCCCCGCGGGCTCGGCCTCTTTCATTTTTATGTTCCTGCACATCGAAAACGTTCTGACCTCGGACGAGGTCGCCTTCTTCCGGCAAGCCCTGGGCGCACCACAAGCCCCGTGGGTGGACGGTGCGCGAAGCGCCGGAGGCCAGGCCGTGCACCAGAAGAACAACCTGCAGCTAGCGCAGGGCAGCGAGCTGTCCACGCAGCTGCAAGGGCTCGTCAAGGCTGCGCTGAACCGCAACGCGCTGTTCTTCTCGGCAGCACTGCCGCGGCGCATCTTCAACCCGCTGTTCAACAACTACGGCGACGCGGCCAACTTCTACGGCAACCATGTGGACAGCGCCGTCATGCATTCCAAGGCCGACAACGCCTGGGTGCGCAGCGACCTGTCGTGCACGCTGTTCCTTACAGCGCCTGATGAATACGACGGGGGCGAGCTGCTCATCTCCGAAGGCCTGGACGAAAAGCGCATCAAGCTGCCCGCGGGCGACCTCATCCTCTACCCCAGCAGCACGGTGCACCAGGTCACGCCGGTCACGCGCGGCCGCCGCGTCAGCAGCTTCTTCTGGGTCGAGAGCATGGTGCGGGGCCTTGAGCAGCGCCAGCTGCTGTTCAACATGGACATGGCCCTGTTGCGCCTGCGCCAGACCGTGGGCGAGACGGATGCCTCGGTGATCACACTCTCGGGCACGTACCATAACCTGCTGCGCATGTGGGCCGACGTGTAAGGCCTGGGGTCCCTGCAACCGCTCGACGCTTCTTTGACCGGCATGACCACACTCCCTTCACTGCAGAAAATCCCGCCAGGCGTAGTGTCCCTTTTCGATCACGAACGGATGGCACGCGAGCAGCTGGACGACAACGCCTGGACCTATTTCAGCGGTGGCGCGGCAGACGAGATCACACTGCGCAGCAACCGCAGCGCGTGGGACGGGCTGACGTTGTGGCCCCGCGTGCTGCGGCGTCTGGCCGGTGGGCATACGCGCGTTGAACTGCTGGGCCGCACGCTGGCCCATCCGATCCTGCTAGCGCCCGTTGCGTTTCAGCGCATGGCCCACCCCGATGGCGAACTGGCCATGGCCTATGCCGCCGCGGCCCTGGGTGCAGGGGTGGTACTCAGCACGCAGTCCAGCGTATCGCTGCAAACCGTGGCCGACACCGTACTGGCCGACGCGGGGCGCGGGCCGCTGTGGTTTCAGCTGTACCTGCAGCACGACCGGGGGTTCACGCAGGAGTTGGTCAGGCGCGCGGAAGCCGCCGGGTACGAAGCGCTGGTGCTGACCGTGGATGCCCCCACCAGTGGAGTCCGCGACGGCGAGCGGCGTGCGGGCTTCAAGCTGCCCGTGGGCGTGGCGCCCGTCAACCTGGCCGGCCTGCAGCCGCCTCCCACCGCCCCTCTGCGCGCCGGGCAAAGCGCGCTGTTCGACGCCCTGCTGCACCACGCCCCGACATGGGATGACGTCACCTGGCTGCGGTCCGTCACGCGGCTGCCCGTGCTGCTCAAAGGCGTGCTGCGCCCCGCCGATGCGCGCCAGGCGGTGTCTGCGGGCGCTTCGGGCGTCATCGTGTCCAACCACGGCGGGCGCACGCTGGACACGGCCCCCGCCACCGCCTCTGCCCTGCCCCTGGTGGTGCGCGCCATTGATGGAGCCGTGCCCGTGCTAGTGGACGGCGGCATCCGCCGTGGCACCGACGTGCTCAAGGCCATGGCCCTGGGCGCCAGCGCCGTTCTGGTGGGCCGCCCCGCTGTGTACGGGTTGGTCCATGCCGGTGCCGCAGGCGTGGCCCATGTGCTGCGCCTGCTGCGCGACGAGTTGGAAATTGCCATGGCCCTCACCGGCTGTGCCACGCTGGCCGATGCGTCGCCCGCGCTGTTGAGCGCAGACCTCTCATAACCCCCGGTGCCGGCAGGCCGGCCCACACGTCGACCAAGCCGCCCGTGCGCGCAGATCGGCGTGGGTCGAGCGGCGGGGCTTGCACTGGATCAACCGCTCAGCGCGGCGGCATGTCTAAACCTTGCTGGCAGCAGTGGAAAATTGCAAATGCGACGGATTCGTATTTATAATCGCGACATCCTCAACAGCCAGCCACACTGCCTGCCGCCATGATCGTTTGTGTATGCCGCCGGATTTCGGACCGAGAGATTGCCCGCCATGCACGCGCGGGCATGAGCTTTGACGAAATCCAGTTCGAGCTGGGCGTGGCCACCCAATGCGGTTGCTGCGAAAGCTGCGCACGCGACGTGGTGGCACAGTGCAGCGCGTCACACCCGGTTGCTGCATTGCACAACGAAGCAGCGCCGCATACGATCCAGCTTGCCAGCTCCATTTTGGAAAGCAAGGCATGGAATTCCTCACTACCCTCGCAGGCAGCCTGATCCTCGTTGCAGGCTCTGCCTGGTGGGTCTTCCGCGAATAATTTTGGTCTTTTTGGCCTCTAGCGCTTGCCCAGCAAGCGCTAGCAGCTATCATTTTTATGTCTCACCCTGATCGTTTTTCCCCTCCCGGGGGCGTCAGCCGCAATGCCGTGATCGTGGGTTCAGTCGTGGCACTGCACGTGGCGGGCATCTGGGCGCTGCAAACAGGCCTGATACGCAAGGCGGCCGAGGTCATCGTGCCTGCAGAGTTGCTGAGCGAATTCATCGCTCCGCCCGCGCCACCCGCACCGCCGCCCCCGCCGGCGCCCCCACCACCGCCGCCCAAACCAGCCCCCAAGGCAGCACCGCGGCCGGCCCCCATGCCGGTGGCCATTCCTGACCCCACACCGGCACCCAGTGCGCCCGTGGGCATCACCACGCCGCAGCCACCCGCACCGCCCATCGAAGCGCCCGTGGCCCCTCCTGCACCCGCACCCGCGCCACCGGCACCACCCGCACCGCCCAAGATCGAGCTGCCGTCCAGCAACGCGGCCTATCTGAACAACCCCAAGCCCAGCTACCCCGCCATCAGCAAGCGCATGGGTGAGCAAGGCAAGGTGGTTTTGCGCGTGCTCATCGGCACGGACGGGCTGCCGCAAAAGGTGGAAATCAGCCAGTCCAGCGGATTCGATCGCCTGGACCGGCAGGCCCAGGAGGCCGTCATGCGCTGGCGCTTTGTGCCCGGCAAACGCAACGGCGTGCCGGAAACCATGTGGAACCTGGTCCCCGTCAACTTCGTTCTTGAATAACCAAATCACCGCTTAGGGAGTAGTTCTCATGGAATCGCATTTCGGCATTGCCAACGTCTGGACCCAGGGCGACTTCGTCACCCGCGCCGTCGCCGTCATCCTTCTGGCCATGTCGCTGGCCTCTTGGATCGTCATCCTCATCAAGGCGCTGGACATCATCAAGTTCAAGAAGCACACCCGCGCCGCGCAGGACTTCTGGCACAGCGAAGACTTTGCCGCAGGCCTTGCCAAGCTGGGCAACGACCCCACCAACCCCTTCCGCCACCTGGCACTTGAAGGCCGCGAAGCCACGGCGCACCACCGCAACACCAAGGCCCACCTGCACGACAGCCTGGACGTGAGCGACTGGGTCACGCGCTGCCTGCGCAACTGCATCGACGAGTTCACCGCGCGCCTGCAGTCGGGCCTCGCCATCCTGGCCTCGGTTGGCTCCACCGCCCCCTTCATCGGCCTGTTCGGCACCGTGTGGGGCATCTACCATGCGCTGGTAGCCATCGGCATGTCGGGCCAGTCCACCATCGACAAGGTGGCCGGTCCCATCGGCGAGGCGCTCATCATGACGGCGCTGGGCCTGGCCGTGGCCATCCCTGCCGTGCTGGGCTACAACGCGCTGGTGCGCGGCAACAAGTCCATCCTGGGCGGCCTCAACAGCTTTGCACACGACCTGCACGCGTACTTTGTGACCGGCGCCCGCGTGAGCGCCGGTGGCGGCGAACAGGCCAAGGTGCTGCCCATCAAGAAAGGCAACTAAGCCATGGCTTTCGGAACGCAAGACGATGCCGATGAGGTGATGAACGAGATCAACATGACGCCGCTGGTGGACGTCATGCTGGTGCTGCTCATCATCTTCATCATCACCGTGCCGGTGATGAAACATTCGGTGAACGTGGACCTGCCCCGCGCCACCAACCAGCCCGAGGACATCAAACCCGAAACCGTGCGGCTGTCGGTGTCCGCAGACGGTAAGTACTACTGGAACGAGTCGCAGGTGTCGGACGAGGAACTGCTGCCCCGCCTGCAGGCCGAAGCCGCCAAGGAACCCCAACCCGACCTGCACATCCGCGGCGACAAGGAAGTGCGCTACGAACGCGTGGCCCAGGCCATGGCCGCCGCCCAGCGTGCGGGCGTGCGCAAGATCGGCTTTGTGACAGATCCCGCGCAGTGACTGGTGCGTTGCAGGGCACTGCTCAGGTCGGGGTGACTGCAGGCCTATAAGCCGTGCCGGCGGAGTCAGAACAAGCGCCGCCCCGCCCGTGCCTATCGAATCTCCTGAAGCGCGCCATGGCACTTGCCGTCGCGCACCGTGTGCCCAGACAACCGTAGGCTGTCTGGGCAAATTTGTTTGTGCAAACACGGGTTTGGCGGATGGCGCCCCTCTCTCGCACCGCCTGCGTACGCGGTGCCCCCCGATTCACGACGCCGCTCCGAAAGAACAAAAAGAAACACCAAAGTCGCTTGACTCGTAATTGCGAATCGTTATCATTAGCAAAACACAACGCTACAGGAAAACGTCCATGCAAGCCACACTGACCGCCGCCTCGCTCCTGCGCTCCAACTCTCCAGAGCTGCCGACACCGCGCGCCGACCGCAGCAGCGCCCGCCTGGACGACATGGTCGCCGCAGCCGTGGATAGCAGCGCGCTGCTGCGCGGCCAGAAAGCCGTGAGCATCAGCCACAACGGCTCGGTGTACCGCTTGCAGGCCACCAAGCTGGGCAAGCTGATCCTGACCAAGTAAGTTTCATCGTGGGGCGACTCCCGGGCTTGCCACAAGCTCGCAAGGGTCGTTTTTGCCAGCCAACGGGCTTGCCCGCGTAGCCAGGCTTTTTTTGCGGCCACCTCCGTCGCCCCATCGTTCAGTCATCTCTCCCAACAAAAAAACCGGCTCTTCGCCGGTTTTTTTGTTGGACTTGCTAACGCAAGAGCCAGAAATTCAAGGTATTTTTGGCCGCTAGGGACCCTCTTCACGAATCCCCTGCGTCATGTGCCGACGAATGCTTGAAGCCGAGACAATAGGCACATGAAGCAAAGCAGCCTGGGCCTGAGCAACACCACCAAGCGCACGCGCAA
>NZ_JBKBKQ010000044.1:0-22186 GCF_046294525.1 Acidovorax sp. | reverse complement strand
GACTCCTGCATCACATCTGATCCCCGCATCGTCTGGACTCCTTGTTGAGAGAGTCGTCAGTATCTACAACGATGCTCTTGAACGCCAGGTTATACGGGGGTGAAATTCAACAGCCTGTTAGAACGTGTTTACGGTCTTTTCATGGTATCCGCAAGGCAGCCAACAGCCGCGATCAAGGCGCGCGCCGCAGGCCATGCTGGCGGCCTGGACAAGGTGCGCAACGCGGAGTGCGGTTGTTGGCTGCCTTGCCCGAAGGGTTGCCCCGCAAAGGCAGCGTCTGCCTTTGCGGGGTAACGGGTACGGTGAAAAGATCGTAAACACGTTCTTAGCGCGTTTGCCACCACGCGGGCAGCAGGCTGCGCACCTGGGCCTGTGCAAAGCGCTCGTCCATCAGGTGCACCACGCCCTCGTCGCTGGGCGTGCGGATCACGCGGCCAGCGGCCTGCACCACCTTTTGCAGACCGGGGTAGAGGTAGGTGTAGTCATAGCCCGCGCCAAACAGCGCCTGCATGCGCTCGCGGATCTGCTCGTTGACGGGGTTGACCTGCGGCAGGCCGAGCGTGGCAACGAACGCGCCAATCAGCCGCTGGCCCGGCAGGTCGATGCCCTCGGCAAACGCGCCGCCCAGCACGGCAAAGGCAATGCCCTGGCTGGTGTCGGTGAAGCGGGCCAGAAACTCGCGCTGCTCGCCTTCGAGCATGCGGCGCGACTGGCACCAGTGCGGCACATCGGGGTGCTGCTGCGAAAACAGTGCAGCGGCCTGCTGCAGATAGTCGTAGCTGCTGAAGAACGCCAGATAGTTGCCGGGCCGCGCACGGAACTGCTGCGCCATCAGCGCCGCAATTGGCGCCAGCGACGCGGCGCGGTGCGGGTAGCGCGTGGAGATGTGGCGCGCCACCTGCACCTGCAGCTGGTGCGCGGCAAAGGGCGACTCCACATCCACCCACACATGGTCCTCAGGCAGGCCCAGCAGGTCGGCGTAGTAGCGCGCGGGCTGCAGCGTGGCCGAGAACAAGGTGCTGGTGTGCGCAGCTGCGAGGCGGGGTTGCAGAAAGGGCGCGGGCACCACGTTGCGTATGCAGACCACGGAGTCGCCGGGTTTGGACGCCCGCAAGTGGTGGGAGGCAGAAGCCTGGGTGATGTCCACCATCGAATGCGCATCGAGCAGGTCGGCCATGCGCTGCAGGTGCAGTGCATCGAAGTAGAACGTTTGCAGCGCGCCGTCTGGCTCCGTGGGGTGATCGGTAAAGTGTTCGGTGAGCGTGGTGGTGCACTGCTGCAGCGCGGCCAGCAGCTTGTCGGGGAAGGTTTCGAGCACCGTGTACGGGGCCGGGTGCGCCTTGTCCAGCGCCACCCAGGCGCGGCGCACCTTGTCCAGCGCCTTCTTCACCGGCGCGTGCTGCGCAGCGGTGGGGCTGCTGCGGGCCTGGGCCAAGGCGGCGGGGTGCAGTTCGGCCGTGAACATCTTGCGGCCGCGCTCCACCAGGTTGTGGGCCTCGTCAACCAGCAGCGCCGTGCGCCACTGGTTGGCCTGGGCCAGGCCGTGCAGCAGGCCGCCCAGGTCAAAGTAGTAGTTGTAGTCGCCCACCACCACATCGGCCCAGCGGGCCAGCTCCTGACTCAGGTAGTAGGGGCAGACATCGTGCTGCAGGGCCACGTCGCGCACGCGTGCTTGTTGCAGGACGGGCGCGGGGGGGCCTGCACTGGCAGAGGCCACGGCGGCAGCGCGGGCGGCAGGCAGCCGGTCGTAGAAGCCCCGCGCCAGCGGGCACGATTCGCCGTGGCAGGCCTTGTCCGGGTGTTCACACGCCTTGTCGCGCGCTACCAGTTCCAGCACGCGCAGGGTCAGCGCCGGTGCGCTGTGGGACAGGCGCGCCAGCGCATCCAGCGCCATCTGCCGCCCCGAGGTCTTGGCGGCCAGAAAGAACACCTTGTCGATGCGCTGCGCAGGCGCAGCCTTGAGCAGCGGGAACAGCGCGCCCATGGTTTTGCCAATGCCCGTGGGTGCCTGGGCCAGCAGGCAGCGGCCCGCCACTGCCGCCTTGAAAACGGCCTCGGCCAGCGGGCGCTGGCCCGTGCGAAAGCCGCCAAACGGAAACGCCAGCGTGTTCAATGCAGCATCGCGCGCTGCACGGTGGGCCACCTGCTGTTCGGCCCAGGCAATGAAGCGCTGGCACTGGGCCTCGAAGTGCTGGCGCAGGTCGTCGGCGCTGCAGTGTTCGGTGAACACCGTCTCTTGCTGCGTGCCCACGTCCAGATACACCAGCGCCACGTCGATGTGCGCCAGCTGCTCCTGCTCGCACAGCAGCCAGCCATACACCTTGGCCTGCGCCCAGTGCAGGTGGCGGTGCGATGCGGGTTGGCGGTCCAGCCGCCCCTTGAAGGTCTTGACCTCGTCGATGCGCTGCTGCGCGGGGTCGTAGCCATCGGCCCGGCCACGCACGCGCAGGCTCTGGTAACTGCCGCTCAGTGCCACCTCGGCGCGGTAGCCTGCACCCCGGCGCGACGCTGCCACCGCATGACCCGCCATGCCCTCCAGCGCGGTGGGTGCTGGCGTAAAGCGCAGGTCCAGATCGCCCTGCTTGGCGGTGAACTCGCACAGCTCGCGCACCGCCACGGTGTAGGTCATGGCGCGGCGGAAGTGCTGTCGGAAGCAGGCGTGGAAGGCTCGCCCAGGTGGGCCTGCGCCATGTCGTCCTCGCTGCGCAGCGGCGTGGCCTTGCACAGCGCCATCCACACCGCAAAGGGCAGCGTGCAGCGGTTGTGCCTCGCGGGGCGCAGCAGCTCAAAGCGCCCGTCCTCCACACTGCCATGCAGCATCCAGATGCCGAAGTGCTCGGGGATTTCGTCGGGCTCGGCAATGCCGGCGGGAAAGACGTAGTAGCACTCTTCACACAGCCACTGGTAGGCCTGGCGCTTTGCATCGTGCCGCAGGTCCGACAGCAGGTCGGCCCGGCTGGCCTTCACCTCATGCACCATGGGCTGCAGGTAGGCGGGCACGGAGGTGTTGCGCACCGAGAAAAGATCAGGCCGCGCCATGCGCCACACATTGGCGGCGGCGCGGGCAGCGGGGGCGTGGTCATCGTCGGCCCAAAGTGGGGCCATGGCAGGTGCTGTACTGGCCGGCACATCAGACGTGTATTCAGCATCCGCCGTGGCAGGCGGCTGCACCACCGGCCCTGCCGGCACGCTGTCGATCACCGCGCGCAGCGACAACTCCGTCCACACGATACGGCCTGCGGCCAGGAGCTGCGCGGCAAACTTCTGGCCCAGCCGATCGTGCAAACTCAGCGCACGCACGCCGCGCTGGCGCGCCTGGGCCAGGGTGCGGACGCCGTCGTCGGTAAGGCGCAGAGTTTCACAGCCGTCTGCGGCAATGTGCAGACTGATGAGCCCGGCGGCCAGCAGGTCAATCTCCAGCCCGTCCTTGCACGGCCAGCCGGCCGACCGCCAGATCTGCATGAGCCGGGTTCGGTGAAAGCGGGTGATGGGCGGCGGCGAGGCCGGGAGGGAGGCCGTCATGGAGTGGAGGTGGCCGGGACAGGGCGAAGGCACTGATTTTAATCACAGTGTCTTTGCAGGCGACAGACGGCTGGCCTCCGTGAACGCGAACTCGTCAGTGTTTATGAATAAAAATCGGCTGCAGCGCTCGTCCCACAAGCGCTGGCAGCTATCAAAATGAAAGTAACTCAGCGCGCAGTGGGTGTAGCAATACGGCGTCAGGCTTTGTCTGGCTCCACAAACACCGGCTTGTTGGCTTCGCGCGCCGGGTCCTGGGCGGGTTCGGGATCCACCGCCTGACCCACTGCGGCACCGCCGAGCGCGCCTGCAATGGCCCCGGCCGTGCCGCCAACAAACACGCCCAGCGGGCCGCCCACCGCCACACCCAGGGCGGCGCCTGCGGCGGCACCGGTCATCATGCCGCCGCCCATCAGGGCCGACTTGGATTCGCGCTCGGCCTCTTCCGGCGTCAGCAGGTGCTGTGCTGCCGGGTCCGGATCCTGCGACGGTATGCCGTGGCCGGGTTTGGCCTGTTCCGCCATGTCGGCGTCGATGGCTTCTTGCGGTGGCTGTCGCTGTAGTTGCTGCTCGTCGATGGCTTTGAGTGCGAGGGGTTTCATGGCTCTCTCCTTGAGGATTGCAATGAATCCATTTTTTTCCCGCTGCGCTGCCGCATCCGCCATCCGTCAAGTCGGGGCGTTGTCGGACAAGCGCTTGCGCCGCGCCGTGGCTTGACGCGGGTCAAGGTTTGCCAGCCGGCCTGCGTTCCGCGAGGTTTATGCAGGACATCTCTAGCCGCCTCACCACTCCGCAAAACTTCCATCCCGGTGCCGCCACACCGGGTTTCTCCACCGGTGCCCTTCTGCCGCACGCTCGCGCACATAGTCCTCATGCACCTCAATCCCCAAGCCCGGTCCGTTCGGGATAGCGACCATCCCATCCTGGTACGCAAATACCTCGGGATTGGACACATAGTCCATCAGGTCGTTGGCCTGGTTGTAGTGGATGCCCAGGCTCTGCTCCTGGATAAAGGCGTTGTAGCAAACCGCGTCCAGCTGCAGGTTGGCGGCCAAGGCAATGGGCCCCAGCGGGCAGTGCAGGGCCAGGGCCACGTCGTAGGCCTCGGCCATGCTGGCGATCTTGCGGGTCTCGGTGATGCCGCCTGCGTGCGAGGGGTCGGGCTGGATGATGTCCGCATAGCCGCCTTGCAGCACGCGCTTGAAGTCCCAGCGCGAGTACAGGCGCTCGCCCAGGGCGATGGGGGTGGGCGAGATGCGGGCGATCTCCTTCAGCGCCTCTTCGTGTTCGCTCAGCACGGGCTCTTCGATGAACATGAGCTTGTAGGGCTCCAGCTCCTTGACCAGCACCTTGGCCATGGGCCGGTGCACACGGCCGTGGAAGTCCACGCCAATCCCCACGTTCGGCCCCACGGCCTCGCGCACGGCGGCCACGTTTTGCAGGCAGCGCTCCACTTTGTCGTAGCTGTCCACGTACTGCACTTCTTCGGTGCCGTTCATCTTGACGGCCGTGAAGCCGCGCGCCACGGCGGCTTGGGCGGCGGCGGCTGTCTCGCTGGGGCGGTCTCCGCCGATCCAGCTGTAGACCTTGATGTGGCTGCGCACATTGCCCCCCAGCAGCTCGGACACGGGCACGCCCAGTGCCTTGCCCTTGATGTCCCACAGCGCCTGGTCGATGCCGGCCAGTGCGCTCATGTGCACGCCGCCTCCCCGGTAGAAGCCGCCCCGGTACATAACCGTCCAATGGTCTTCGATGTGGCGCGGGTCTTTGCCAACGAGGTAGTCGGCCAGTTCATCGACGGCAGCGGCCACGGTGTGCGCGCGGCCTTCCAGCACGGGCTCACCCCAGCCGGTGATGCCTTCGTCCGTTTCTATTTTGAGGAAGCACCAGCGCGGCGGGACGATGAACGTGGTGAGTCGGGTGATCTTCATGGGGGCGGGACAGTCGGTTCAGAAATGCTGGGTTGTCTGGAGCGAGTAGGGGGCGGTTCAGGCCGTGGCGGGCGCGGTTCCAAACGACGCCTGCCACGCCCGCGCAAACGTTGCCGCCTTGTGCGCCACCTCGGGGGCCTGGTCGCCGGGCCGGTACAGAGCCGATCCCAGGCCAAAGCCGCTGGCGCCAGCGGCGGCATAGGGCGCGATGCTCTCGGGCACGATGCCGCCCACGGGCACCAGTGCCATGGGCGGCGTGATGACGGCGCGCCAGGCCTTGAGCACATGGGGCGGCAGCGCCTCGGCGGGGAACAGCTTGAGCATGTTGGCGCCCGCGGCCAGGGCCGCATAGGCCTCGGTCAGCGTGGCCACGCCCGGCGCGCAGGCCATGCCGGCGGCGCGTGCGGCGCGGATCACGTCGGGGTTGCTGTGGGGCATGACGATGATCTGCCCGCCGGCTGCGGCCACATCGGCAACGGCATCGATGGAGAGCACGGTGCCTGCGCCCACCAGGCAGTCGGCTGGCAGTGCATCGCGCAGCGCGCGGATGCTGGCCAGCGGCTCGGGCGAGTTGAGCGGCACTTCGATGATGCGAAACCCCGCGTCGTACAGCGCGTGGCCGATGGCCACCACCTCGTGCGGCTGCACGCCGCGCAGGATGGCGATGAGCCCGCAGCGCTGCAGGATGTGGAACAGGGTTTTGTCGATGGGGTTCATGCAGCCAGACTCCCGGCGGTGAAGGGGTGTGAGGGGGCGGGTGCGGGCGCAACGACCAACCCTGCCGCCAGCGCGATCTGCCACAGCCCAGTGGCCGTGGCCTGCGTGGCGATGGTGCGGGCGGCAAAGCCACAGGTCTGCAGCGCGATGGCGTAGCGGCGGCACAGGTCGGGCTCGCCGCACAGCACCAGCGTTTGGGGTGTGGCCTGCGTCTGATCCTGCACACGGGCCAAGCTGGCGATCTCGTACCCGATCAGCAGGCCCGAGAGGTAGTCCGCTTGCGCGGTAGGCGCCAGCGCGCCGGTCAGCCCCAGCGTGCGGGTGCTGAAGATGTGCGAGAGCAGTCCCAGCGCGGCATCGCTGCCCCGCGCCACCTCCAGCCCGCGCGCAAAGGCATCGTCGTCGGGTGCCGCTGCGGCCTGCATGGTCTTGCCCAGAATCGTGTGGCCGCGCAGTGCGGCAAACACCTCGCCGGTCATGAAGGTGTGGAACTGTTCGATGCGGCCCCGGCGTGCCAGCACCCATTTGCTGTGGGTGCCGGGCAGGCCGATGAGCACGGGCGCATCCGCAGGCAGCGCAAGGCCCGCCAGCACGCCCAGCACCTGGGTTTCTTCGCCGCGCATCACGTTGGGCAGCGCGCCCTGCTGCAACAGGCCTGGCACGATGTGCAGCGGCGGGCCGTCGCGCCGCTCCACCAGCGTCAGGCCCCGCGCCAGTGCATCAAGCGAGGTGGGCGTCGGCAGGTACTTGGCCTCGCGCCAGCCCTGGGCGCTGCCCACCATGCCGCAGGCCAGCAGGGGCAGGCCAGGTGTGGCGGCCAGCCAGTCGCCACAGGTGTCTTGCAGTGCGCGTTCAAACGCGGCGCCGGGCTCGCCGTCTGCCACGTTCGCGGTGGCGGGGGGCAGGTTCATGATGCCCCAGGGGCGGTGCCGCGTCTCCAGCACCTCGCCATGCGCGCCCATGCGGAAGGCGCGCAATGCGCTGGTGCCCCAGTCCAGGGCAATCAGGCCCGCCTCGGCGGGCACCAGATAACGTGCAGGCACCATGGGTGTCCTGCTTAACGCGCCCAGCGCAGCACCAGCGGGTCCAGCCGCCGTGCGATGTCGATCAGGCCTCGGCGCACCTCGGGGTACATGGCCGGGAAGGGGTGGCGGCCCGCTTCGCAGGCGATCACGCCGCCTTCCTTCATCAGCGCCTTGGCCGTGAGGATGCCGCCCTGGCGGTTCTCGTGGTTGATGAGGGGCAGCCAGCGCTGGTACAGCGCAAACGCCTGGTCCCTATCGCCCTGGCGGTGGGCTTGGATGATGGGGCGGATGCCGTCGGGGAAGGCGCCGCCCGTCATCGCGCCCGTGGCGCCCGCATCCAGGTCGGCCAGCAGGGTGATGGCTTCTTCGCCGTCCCACGGGCCTTCGATGGCGTCTCCACCCAGGCGGATCAGCTCGCGCAGCTTGCTGGCGGCGCCGGGCACTTCGATCTTGAAGTAGGCCAGGTTTTCAATCTCTTGCGCCATGCGGGCCAGGAAGGGGGTCGAAAGCACGGTGCCGCTGGCGGGTGCGTCCTGCACCATGATCGGGATGCTGATGGCGTCGGATACACGGGCATAGAACTCGTAGATCTGCGCCTCGGGCACGCGGAAGGTGGCGCCGTGGTAGGGCGGCATGATCATCACCATGGCTGCGCCCATGTCCTGCGCGGCGCGGCTGCGCTCGACGCATACACGGGTGCCGTAGTGGGTGGTGGTGACGATGACGGGCACGCGGCCTGCCACATGCTCCAGCGATGTGCGGGTGAGGACTTCGCGCTCGGCATCAGACAGCGAGAACTGCTCCGAGAAGTTGGCCAGGATGCAGACGCCATCCACGCCCGCATCGATCATGAAGTCGACGCAGCGCTTCTGGCTCTCCAGGTCGAGTGTTCCGTCTTCGTGGAAGGTGGTGGGCACCACGGGAAAGATGCCGCGATAGCGAGGGTTCTGGAGCGAATAGGTGGCTGGCATGGCGGAAGTAAGATGGAATTTGGGTCAAGTATGCCCCTAGCGCTTATCTGTCAAGCGCTAACAGCTATTAAAGTTGTAGCAATCTCTGGGGCTGGCGGGCTGACGGTATCAGTGGGAATGGCGTGGGACAGCCGCTCCCCTGCAACCCACCAGAAAGTCAAAGTCGCAACCATCGTCCGCCTGCAGCACGTGGTCCACGTACAGGCGCCGATAGCCGCCGCGCCCGCCTTGGTCCGTGTTGTCCAGCGCGGCCAGCCGCGCGGCCAGTTCCTCGTCACTGATATCGAGGTGCAGGCGGCCGCTTTCGCAGTCCAGCTCGATGAAATCGCCATCGCGCACCGTGGCCAGCGGGCCACCGGCTGCCGCCTCGGGTGCCACGTGCAGCACCACGGTGCCGTAGGCGGTGCCGCTCATGCGCGCGTCCGAGATGCGTACCATGTCCTTCACGCCCTGGCGCAGCAGCTTGGGCGGCAGGCCCATGTTGCCCACCTCGGCCATGCCGGGGTAGCCCTTGGGGCCGCAGTTCTTGAGCACCATCACGCAGCTGGCGTCGATGTCCAGGTTCTCATCGACGATGCGCTCCTTGTAGTGCTCCAGGTTCTCGAACACCACGGCGCGGCCCCGGTGCTTGAGCAGCTCGGGCGAGGCGGCCGACGGCTTGAGCACCGCGCCACGCGGCGCCAGGTTGCCGCGCAGGATGCAGATGCCACCGTCGGCAATCAGCGGGTTGTTGATCGGGCGGATCACCTCGTCGTTGTATTGCGGGGCTTCGCGCACGTTGTTCCACAGGCTCTTGCCGTTGACGGTGAGGGCGTTGGGGTGCGGCAGCAGGCCGCTCTCGCCCAGGCGGCGCAGCACTGCGGGCAGGCCGCCTGCGTAGTAGAACTCTTCCATCAGGAAGCGGCCAGAGGGCTGCAGGTCCACCAGCGTGGGCGTACCCCGGCCGATGCGGGTCCAGTCTTCCAGGTCCAGCTGCACGCCGATGCGCCCGGCAATCGCCTTCAGGTGGATGACGGCGTTGGTGGAGCCGCCAATGGCCGCGTTGGTGCGGATGGCGTTCTCGAACGCCTCTCGGGTGAGGATCTTGGAGAGCGTGAGCCCTTCGTGCGCCATCTCCACAATGCGCTTGCCGGACATGTGGGCCAGCACATAGCGGCGCGAGTCCACGGCCGGTATGGCTGCGTTGTGCGGCAGCGAGGTGCCCAGTGACTCGGCCATGCAGGCCATGGTGCTGGCCGTGCCCATGGTGTTGCAGGTGCCGGCGGAGCGGGACATGCCGGCCTCGGCCGCAAAGAACTGGTGTTCGTTGATCTCGCCCGCCTTCAGTGACTCGTGCAGGCGCCACACGGCCGTGCCCGAGCCGATGTCCTTGCCGTCGAGCTTGCCGTTGAGCATGGGCCCGCCGGTGACCACGATGGCCGGTACGTCGCAACTGGCTGCGCCCATCAGCAGCGCAGGCGTGGTCTTGTCGCAGCCCACCAGCAGCACCACTGCGTCGATGGGGTTGCCGCGAATGGCCTCTTCCACGTCCATGCTGGCCAGGTTGCGCGTGAGCATGGCCGTGGGGCGCAGGTTGGATTCGCCGTTGGAGAACACCGGAAACTCCACCGGGAAACCACCCGCCTCGTAAATGCCGCGTTTTACATGCTCAGCAATCTTGCGAAAGTGTGCGTTGCACGGGGTCAGCTCGGACCAGGTGTTGCAGATGCCGATCACCGGGCGGCCGTCAAAAACATGGTCGGGAAGGCCCTGGTTCTTCATCCAGCTGCGGTACATGAAGCCGTTCTTGTCGGCCGTGCCGAACCATTCGGCGGAGCGGAGTTTGCGCTTGGGGGTGGTCATGGTGGGGTGCGAAAGGAAGAGGGGAAACAACGGTTCAATGGCGCTTGCCCGAGCGGCGCGAAAGCAGCCGCTGCAGCAGACAGAAAGCGAACAGCAGCACACCAACGACGATGCGCGTCCACCAGGAGCTGAGCGTGCCGTCGAAGGAAATCAGGGTCTGGATGATTCCGAGCATGAGCACGCCAAACAGCGTGCCCGCCACATAGCCCACGCCACCCGTGAGCAGCGTGCCGCCAATGACCACGGCAGCAATCGCGTCCAGCTCCATGCCCACGGCATGCAGGCCGTAGCCCGACAGCATGTAGAACGTGAACACCACGCCCGCCAGCGCTGAGCAAAAGCCCGAGAGCGTGTACACACCGATCAGCGTGCGGCGCACCGGCAAGCCCATGAGCACAGCCGAGTGCTCGCTGCCGCCCACCGCATACACGCTGCGGCCAAACGGCGTGCAGTGCGCCACGAACAGGGCCACCAGCAGCACGGCGATGGCGATGAGCGCCCCCAGCGAAAGGGATGCGCCTTCCCACAGCGGCAGTCGCCATTGCGCCAGTTCCGAATAGCCTTCGTGTGTGATGCTGATGGAGTCGATGCTGATGAGGTAGCACAGCCCCCGCGCCAGGAACATGCCCGCCAGCGTGACGATGAAGGGCTGCAGCCGAAAGCGCTCGATGAGGAAACCCATGAACGCACCAAACGCCGTGCCCATCAGCAGCACCAGCGGAATGGCGGCTAAAGGGTTCCAGCCCCGGTGTTCCACCAGTGCGGCCAGCACCATGGTGGCCAGCGCCACCACCGATCCCACGGAGAGGTCGATGCCGCCCGACAGGATCACGAACGTCATGCCCACCGCTACGATGATGAGGAAGGCGTTGTCGATCAGCAGGTTGAGGAACACCTGGGCCGAGAAGAACCCGGTGTACAGCACCGAACCCAGCGTGGCCATGGCCACGAACAGCGAGATGGTGGCCGCCAGCGGCAGGTACTTGGGGTTGAACCGGGCGCGCGCAGCGGCGGCCGGTGGGGCAGGGGGGCTCACGGTGCCGAAGCCTGCGGTCTTGGGAACGGCGCTCATTGCAAGGCTCCCGCGCCAGGACGGCGTGCCAGCGCGCCGACTTGCGCCCGGAACTCGGGCGACTGCATCAGCATGACGATGAATACGACCACGGCCTTCACCACCAGGTTGATCTCGGGCGGCACGCCCAGCGAGTAGATGGCGTAGGTCAGCGTCTGGATGATGAGTGCGCCAATCACGCTGCCCACCAGGCTGAAACGGCCTCCGGTGAGGGCGGTGCCACCCAGCGTGACGGCCAGGATGGCGTCCAGCTCCAGCAGTTGCCCGGCGTTGTTGCCGTCTGCACTCTTCACGTTGGAGCTGATAAGCAAACCCGCAATGCCCGCGCACACGCCGCAGAACACATAGGCCGCCACGATAAGCCGCCCCGCCTGCACACCCGCCACCCGCGCCGCCGTGGGGTTGATGCCCACTGCCTGGATGAACAGGCCCAGCGCCGTGCGGGTGATGGCGAGGTACAGGATGGCAAAGACCGCCGCCACGATAAAGAGCGAGAACGGCAGGCCCGCCAGATAACCCCCGCCGATGAAGAAGTAGGGCGTGTAGTAGATGGTGATGATCTGCCCGTCGGTGATCAGCTGCGCGATGCCCCGGCCCGCCACCATGAGGATCAGCGTGGCAATGATGGGCTGCATGCCCACCTTGGCCACCAGCACGCCGTTCCACAGCCCGCACAGCAGTGCCACGCCGATGGCGCCCAGGATGGCTACGGGCAGCGGAAACCGGCTTTCGGTGCCCGACACCGAGCCACCGATCAGCCAGGCCGCGACCGCAGCGGCAATCGCCACGGTGGCCCCCACGGAGATGTCGATGCCGCGCGTGGCAATCACCAGCGTCATGCCCAGCGACACCAGCACCAGCGGCGCGGCGCGGTTCAGGATGTCGATGAGGCTGCCATACAGGTGGCCGTCGCGCCATTCGATGCGCAAAAAGCTGGCATTGAAGGCCGTGTTGATGGCCAGCAAAAGCAGCAGCGTGATGATGGGCCACGCGAGGCGGTGGCGCATCAGGGCCGAAATAGGGAATGCAAGGCTGCGCTCAGACATACAGTTCATCCATGGCGCTGCGCTCGATACGGACGCGGTCCAGGCGAGGGCAGCCGAGCAAGGGCCGCCCCGCAGTGAGGGCTGCGTCCTCCTGCCCGCATCGCAAAGCGATGCGAGAGCGGGGGGAAGCCGCGATGCGGCTCAGGGGGGTGTTCTTTATTTCAAGCATGTTCGGCGGCGATGAGTTCATAAACGGCGTCCTCGCTGCTGCCTGCGGGCAGCTCACCCACCTTGTGGCGGTCGCGGAGCACCACGATGCGGTGCGCCACGCGCACCACCTCGCTCATTTCGGAAGAGATGAACAGCACGGCCATGCCGGCCTGGGCCAGGCGCAGGATCTGGTCCATGATTTCCTGCTTGGCGGCCACGTCGATGCCGCGCGTGGGTTCGTCCAGGATCAAGAGGCGCGGCTCGATGGCCATCCAGCGCGCGAGGATGGCCTTTTGCTGGTTGCCGCCCGACAGCAGGCCGATGGGCTTGTCCACACTCTCGGTCTTAATGCCCAGCAACTTCACGTAGCGCTCGGCCAGCGCCGTCTGCTCGGCACGCGAGAGGAATTTGCCCACACCCATGCGCGCCTGCAGCGCCAGCGCAATGTTCTCGCGCACCGACAGCTCGGCCACGATGCCGTCGGTCTTGCGCTCTTCGGGGCACAGGGCCAGGCCGTGGCGGATGGCGTCCATGGGGTTCGCAAACTTCACCACCTGGCCGTCGATGCGCAGCACGCCCCGGTCGGGCTGCTCCAGGCCAAACAACAGGCGCGCCAGCTCGGTGCGGCCCGAGCCCAGCAACCCCGCCAGCCCCACCACCTCGCCTGCGCGAATCTGCAGGTCCAGCGGCTGCAGTTGCGCGTCCTGCCCCAGGCCCTCGGCTTGCAGCAAGGTGGCCTGGCGGCTGTCCACAGCGGGCGCTGGTGCAGGTTGCTCCGACGCAGCGGCCAGGTCGCGGCCCAGCATGGCGGCGATCAGTGCTTGCGGCCCCAGGTCCTTGGCTAGCCACTCACCCACCCAGCTGCCATTGCGCAGCACGGTGATGCGGTCCGACACGGCATACACCTGGTTCAAAAAGTGCGTCACAAAGACGATGGACAGCCCCTCGCTGCGCAGGCGCCGCAGCACCTCGAAGAGCTTTTGCACCTCGTCGTCGTCCAGGCTGGAGGTGGGTTCGTCTAGGATCAGCACGCGTGATTCGATGCTGAGTGCGCGCGCAATCGCCACCAGCTGCTGCACGGCCACCGGGTAGTCCGACAGCAGGCGCGTCACGTCGATCTGCAGGCCGATGCGCGCCACCAGATCGCGGGCGCGTTGGCGCAGCGTGGCCCAGTCGATGCGAAAACCCTGCGCGATGCCGCAGCGCGGGTAGCGGCCCGCAAAGATGTTCTCGGCCACCGAGAGGTTGGGGCAGAGGTTGACCTCCTGGTACACCGTGCTGATGCCCAGACGCTGCGCGGCCAGGGGCGAGTCGGGCCACACGGCTTCCCCTCCCAGCCGCATCTGGCCGCCGCTGGCCTCCAGCACGCCCGTCAGCACCTTGATCAGTGTGGACTTGCCCGCACCGTTTTGCCCCATCAGCGCATGGATCTCGCCAGGGTAGAGGTTGAGCTGCACATCGCGCAGCACGGTGATGCCCGAAAACTGCTTGTGGATGCCCGAGAGCTGCAGCACGGGGGCTGCAGCAGGGGCGTGAGCGGTGGATGCGTCCATGGCAGCCGTCATGCCTTGTTCTTGTTGTAAACGTCCACGAGCACGGCGGCCAGCAGCACCACGCCCTTGATGACCTGCTGGTAGTCGATGCCGATGCCCAGGATGGACATGCCGTTGTTCATCACGCCCATCACAAAGGCGCCGATGACCGCGCCCATCACCTTGCCCACACCGCCCGAGGCCGATGCGCCGCCGATGAAGCAAGCCGCGATCACGTCCAGTTCAAAGCCCAGCCCCGCCTTGGGCGTGGCCGTGTTCAGCCGCGCCGCGAACACCAGCCCGGCCAGGGCGGCGAGCACGCCCATGTTGATGAAGGCGTACAACGTGAGCCGTTCGGTCTTGATGCCCGAGAGCTTGGCCGCCTTTTCGTTGCCGCCCATGGCGTACACGCGGCGGCCGATGGTGGTGCGGCTGGTAACAAAGTCGAACAGCACGATCAGCAGCGCCATGACGATGAGCACGTTGGGCAAGCCCTTGTAAGAGGCGAGCAGGTAGCTGAAGTACACCAGCAGCCCGCTAAAGACCACGGTGCGCGCGATGAAGAGGCCCGCGGGCTCTGTCTGCACGCCGTGGCGCAGCCGGTTGGCGCGCTGGCGCAGGCCAGCCACGGCCAGGGCCGCAGCCACGGCAGTGCCCAGCAGCAGCGAGGTCAGGCGCAGGCCTTCCACGCTGAACAGATCGGGGATGAAGCCCGAGCTGAGCATCTGGAATGCCGAGGGGAACGGCCCAACCGACTGCCCCGCTAGCAGCGCCAGCGCCAGTCCCTTGAACACCAGCATGCCCGCCAGCGTGACGATGAACGACGGAATGCGCGAGAACGCCACAAAGCTGCCTTGAATGGCGCCAATGAGTCCGCCGCAGAGCAGGCACACCAGCGTGGCGGGCACAAAGTGCCAGTTGTATTCGACCATCAGCACCGCAGCCAGTGCGCCGATGAAGCCACACACCGAGCCCACCGACAGGTCGATGTGCCCGGCCACGATGACCAGCAGCATGCCCAGCGCCATGATGACGATATAGCTGTTCTGCAGCACCAGGTTGGTCAGGTTCAAGGGCTGCATCAGCGTGCCCTCGGTCATGTACTGGAAGAAGCCCATGATGGCCACCAGCGTGATCAACATGCCGTATTCGCGCAGGTTGTGCTGCAGGTGCTGCAACAGCGATTTGTCGTGCCGCGCCGCTGCTGTCGTGCTGCCGTCGGCCAGCGTGCTGGCGGTGGGATGGGTGGTCTGGCTCATTTCGGTCATCAGTTGAATGCGTTGTGCGGTTCATCAGGCGCTGAAGAGGGGCGCTGCAGCTACGCGCGGCCGCCGTGCAAGGGCCGCCCCGCCGCACGGGCGGCGTCCCCCTTGAGGGGGATGGCGCGAAGCGCCTCAGGGGGGGCACTCACGATGGCTCGCATGATCTTTTCTTGCGAGGCGTCTGAAGTTGGCATCTCGGCCACAAAGCGGCCTTCGTTCATCACATAGATGCGGTCCGTGATGCCCAGCAGCTCGGGCATTTCGGAGGAGATCACGATCACGCATTTGCCCTCCGCCGCCAGCTGGGCGATGAGGGTGTAGATCTCGTACTTGGCGCCCACGTCGATGCCGCGCGTGGGCTCGTCGAGGATGAGCACTTCGGGGCTGGTGAACAGCCATTTGCTCAGCACCACTTTTTGCTGGTTGCCGCCCGAGAGGTTCAGCGTCTTCTGGTCCACGCCCGAGCAGCGGATGCGCAGCTTCTCGCGGTAGTCCTGTGCCACGCGGTGCTCCTGGCCGCTGTCGATCACGCTGGCGAACGACACGCCCGACAGGTTGGCCAGCGAGGTGTTGAACTGGATGTCTTCGTTCAGCACCAGGCCATTGCCCTTGCGGTCTTCGGTCACATAGGCCAGGCCGTGGCGCACGGCCTTTTCCACCGTGCTCACGTCGATGGGCTGGCCGTGCAGCCGCACTTCGCCGCTGATGCGCTGGCCCCACGAGCGGCCGAAGATGCTCATGGCCAGCTCGGTGCGGCCTGCGCCCATCAAGCCCGCAATGCCCACAATCTCGCCGCGCCGCACATTCAGGTCGATGCCCTTGAGGTGCTCGCGGTCGCTGCGCTGCGGGTGGTGGGCGCGCCAGTTGCGCACCTCAAAAACAATGTCGCCCACTTGCGGCTGGCGCTGGGGGTAGCGGTCGCTCATCTCGCGGCCCACCATGGCCTGGATCACGCGGTCTTCGCTTACCGGGCCTTCGCGGCAGTCCAGCATCTGCACGGTGCTGCCATCGCGCAGCACGGTGATCGCATCTGCCACGCGCGAGATTTCGTTGAGCTTGTGCGAGATCAGGATGCAGGTGATGCCCTGGGCTTTCAGCTCCAGCAGCAGGTCCAGCAGGGCCTGGCTGTCGTTCTCGTTGAGGCTGGCGGTGGGCTCGTCCAGGATCAGCAGGCGCACCTTGCGCGACAGCGCCTTGGCAATTTCCACCAGCTGCTGCTTTCCCACACCCAGCTGGCCCACGGGTGTTTCGGGGGATTCGCGCAGGCCCACCTTGTGCAGCAAGGCTTGCGCACGGCTGTGCGCGGCCATCCAGTCGATGACGCCGTGCCGCGCGGTTTCGTTGCCGAGGAAGATGTTCTCGGCAATCGACAGCAACGGCACCAGCGCCAGCTCCTGGTGAATGATGATGATGCCCAGATGCTCGCTGTCGCGGATGCCCGCAAACTCGCGCTCCTGCCCGTCGAACAGGATCTGGCCGCTGTAGCTGCCGTGTGGGTACACACCCGACAGCACCTTCATCAGCGTGGATTTGCCCGCCCCGTTCTCGCCGACGATGGCATGGATCTCCCCGGCCTGCACCTGCAGGTTGACCTGGTTCAGCGCCACCACGCCGGGGAAGGTTTTGCGGATGTCCCGCATTTCAAGAAGCATGGTCTCTCAGTCTGTTGGTGGGGCCTCTGGCCCCATCCCGGTTGCAGGCCGCCTGCGCTGCCCCGGTGGCATTCGCAGGCGGCGGCTTTAGATGCAGAAGCCGCTCGCGCTTACTTGATTTGCGATTCCTTGTAGTACCCGCTGCCTACCAGCACTGCATTCCAGTTCGAAGAATCCACCGCCACCGGCTTGAGCAGGTACGACGGCACCACCTTCACGCCGTTGTTGTATGTCTTGGTGTCGTTGATCTCGGGCTGCTTGCCTGTCAGTACGGCGTCCACCATGTTGGCGGCCACCTTGGCCAGCTCGCGGGTGTCCTTGAACACGGTGGAAGACTGTTCGCCCTTGAGGATGGACTTGATGGAAGGCACCTCAGCGTCTTGGCCGCTGACCACGGGGCAGGGCTGCTGGGCGGTGCAGTAGCCCACGCCCTTCAGGGATGACAGGATGCCGATGGAGATGCCGTCATAGGGCGAGAGCACCGCATGCACCTTGTCCTTGCCGTAGTAGGCCGACAGCAGGTTGTCCATGCGCGCCTGGGCCACCGAGCCGTCCCAGCGCAGCGTGCCCACCTTGTTCATGCCGGTCTGCTTGCTGCGCACCACCAGCTTGCCACTGTCGATGTAGGGCTGCAGCACGCTCATGGCGCCGTCGTAGAAGAAGAAGGCGTTGTTGTCGTCCGGCGAGCCGCCAAACAGTTCAATGTTGAACGGGCCCTTGCCTTGCTTGAGGCCCAGCTTGTCCACGATGGAGGTGGCCTGCAGCACACCCACCTGGAAGTTGTCGAACGTGGCGTAGTAGTCCACGTTCTTCGAGCCCTTGATGAGGCGGTCATAGGCGATGACCTTCACGCCCTTGTCGGCCGCGCTTTGCAGCACGCGCGACAGCGTGGTGCCGTCAATCGACGCGATCACCAGCACCTTGGCGCCTTTGGTGATCATGTTCTCGATTTGCGCGAGCTGGTTGGGGATGTCGTCCTCGGCGTACTGCAGGTCGGTCTTGTAGCCGCGCTCCTTGAGCACCTTGACCATGTTGTCGCCGTCGGCAATCCAGCGCGACGAAGACTTGGTGGGCATCGAGATGCCGATGGTGCCCTTGTCCTGGGCCGATGCGAGGGAGGTGGCGCCGATGGCTACGAGTGCCACGCTGGTCAGCACGGCCTTGAAAATTGCACGCTTCATTTGGTTTTGTCTCCTGTTGTTGTGAATGTCTATGCCACGCGGTGGGCCGGAACCGTCTTCTGAGCCGTTCGGGCTGAGCTTGCCTGCGCCTTGCGTGACGCTGTGACAGGCCCAGCGTGAACGGGCAGGGGCGTTCGGAGCGCCTGCGGAATCAGTACTTCCGCTTGGGGAATTCCTGAGCCGCGATCTCCATCGGGAAGATCCCTTCTTCCGTCACGATGCGCTTGGGCACCGCCTTGCCAGCCTTGATGTCCTTGACGGCGCTCATCAGCTGCGGGCCCAGCAGCGGGCTGCACTCCACGCTCACGTTGAGCTTGCCGGCGATCATGGCTTCGAAGGCGCCCTTCACCGCGTCGATGGAGATGATGATGATGTCCTTGGCGGGCTTCATGCCGGCTTCTTCGATGGCCTGGATGGCGCCAATCGCCATGTCGTCGTTGTGCGCGTACAGCACGTTGATCTTCTTGCCTTCGGCCTTCAGAAAGGCTTCCATTACTTCCTTGCCCTTGGCGCGGGTGAAGTCGCCCGTCTGGCTGCGGATGATCTTGAACTTGGGGTCGGCCTTGATGATTTCCTCAAAGCCCTTCTTGCGGTCGATGGCGGGGGCCGAGCCCACGGTGCCTTGCAGCTCGACGATGTTGACCTCGCCCTTCTGGTCCTTCATCTTGTCCACCAGCCAGCGGCCGGCCTTGCGGCCTTCTTCCACAAAGTCCGAGCCCATGAAGGTCACGTACAGCGACGTGTCCTTGGTGTTCACCGCGCGGTCGGTCAGCACCACGGGGATCTTGGCGGCCTTGGCCTCGCGCAGCACGGGCTCCCAGCCAGACTCGACCACGGGCGAGAACGCAATCACGTCCACCTTTTGCGCGATGAACGAGCGGATGGCCTTGATCTGGTTCTCCTGCTTTTGCTGTGCGTCGGAGAACTTCAGTTCAATGCCGGCCTCCTTGGCAGCGGACTTGATGGATTCGGTGTTGGCGGTGCGCCATTCGCTCTCGGCCCCCACCTGGCTGAAGCCCAGCACGATGGGCTTTTGCGCCCAGGCGGCGCCGGGCAGCAAGGCGGCCACGGGCACGGCGGCCAGGGCGGCAGCGACGGTGCGGCGGTTCATCTTCGTCATCTCTTGTCTCCTGTCTTTAATGGTTGGTTGACGATGGTTGAGGGATGGGAAATTCGCGCGAGAGGGCTCAGGCCAACATGTAGCCCGTCTTGACGGTGGTGTAGAACTCGGCGGCGTAACGCCCTTGCTCGCGGGCGCCGTAGCTCGACTCCTTGCGTCCGCCAAACGGCACATGGAAGTCCACACCCGCCGTGGGCAGGTTCACCATGGTCATGCCCACGGCAGCGTGGCGCTTGAAGTGCATGGCGCGCTTGAGCGATGTGGTGCAGATGCCCGCGCACAGCCCAAACGGCGTGTCGTTGGCCAGGGCCAGCGCGTGCTCGTAGTCGTCGGCGCGCAGCACGCAGGCCACGGGGCCAAAGATTTCCTCGCGCGCCACGCGGTGTTCGGGGCGGGCCAGGAAAAGGGCGGGGCTCATGTAGTGGCCGGGGGTGGGGCGCTCAATGCGCTCGCCGCCCCAGACATGCTCCGCCCCCTCATTGCGCGCAATGTCGATGTAGCTCAGGTTCTGCGCCAGCTGGTTGTCGTCCACCACCGGGCCCATCTCGGTGCCGCGCTCCAGCGCGTGGCCCACCTTCAGGCTGGCCAGCCGGTTGCGCAGGCGCGCCACAAAGGCGTCGTGCACCTCGGCCTCGACGATGAGACGGCTCGATGCGGTGCAGCGTTGACCGGTGGAGAAGTACGAGCCCTGCAGCGCGCAGTCCACCGCCTGGTCCAGGTCGGCGTCGGCCAGCACGATGAGCGGGTTCTTGCCGCCCATCTCCAGCTGCACCTTGGCGCGCCGTGCAGAGGCCGCGCGCAGGATGCGGTCGCCGGTGGCCACCGACCCGGTAAAGCTCAGCGCGTTGACCAGCGGGTGGTCCACCAGAGTCTGGCCGACCTCGCGGCCGCTGCCCATGACGAGGTTGAAGGCACCGGCGGGCAGGCCGCTGCGGCTGATGATTTCGGCCAGCGCCCAGCCACAGGCGGGCACCAGCTCGGCGGGCTTGAAGACCACGGTGTTGCCGTAGGCCAGGGCCGGGGCGATCTTCCAGGCCGGGATGGCGAACGGGAAGTTCCACGGCGCGATGATGCCCACCACGCCCACGGGCTCGCGGGTCACGTCCACCTGCACGCCCTGGCGCACGGAGGCCAGCAGCTCGCCCTGAATGCGCAGCGCCTCGCCCGCAAAAAACTTGAAGATCTGCCCGCTGCGAGCCACTTCGGCGATGCCTTCGGGCAGGGTCTTGCCTTCTTCACGCGCCAGCAGCGCGCCCAGCTCGTCCTTGCGGGCCAGCAGCTCGCTGCCGATCATGTCCAGCACGTCGGCGCGGCGTTGGGTCGTGCTCTGGCTCCAGGTGGGCAGGGCATCGGCCGCAGCGCGCACGGCCAGCTCGGTCTGGTTGCGGTCGGCGCGGGCGTATTCGGCCACCACCTCGCGCGTGTCCGACGGGTTGGTGCTGATGCCGGTGGTGGTGCCGATTTCCCACCGGCCGTTGATCAGGTGCCGGGGGTTGAGTTGTAGTTCGCCGTGCTTCATGGACAGGGGCCTGGGTCGGGAGGGGGATTGCAAGTGCGGCGAAGTCTATGGAAGGTTTGGATATCAATCCAATCGTTTTTTAGACAAAATACATATCGTTCTTTGCATTCTGGAAAACCCCTCCCTTTTCTCGTCCTCTTTCCCTTCCTTCCTCCCATCCATCCATGAGCACCTACAACCACTGGTTCATCCGCGCCCGCCTCAAGACGCGCCAACTGCTGCTGCTGGTGGCGCTGGCCGAAGAAGGCAACATCCACCGCGCCGCCCAGGTGCTTAGCATGACCCAGCCCGCCGCGTCCAAGCTGCTCAAGGACCTGGAGGATGTGCTGGAGGTGTCGCTGTTTGACCGCCTGCCGCGCGGCATGCGGCCTACCTGGTATGGCGAAACCATGATTCGCCACGCGCGCATGGCCCTGGCCAACCTGAACCAGGCGCACGACGAGATCGGTGCGCTCAAGCGTGGGCACTATGGCCAGGTGGGCATCGGTGCCATCACCTCACCCGGCCTGAGCCTGCTGCCCGCCGCAGTGGCGCAGGTCAAGCAGGAGCACCCCAGCCTGCGCATTTCGCTCGACATCGAAACCAGCCCGGTGCTGCTGGAGCGGCTGGAGCAGGGCAAGCTCGACATCGTGGTGGGCCGCCTGTACGAAGAGCACGACAAGGAGAACCTGCGCTATGAGTCGCTGACGGAGGAGCTGGTCTGCGCCATGACGCGCCCGGGCCACCCGCTGTCAAGCATGACCGGGTTGACGCTGCGCGACGTGGTGGCGGCCAGCTGGATCGTGCCGCCTGCGGGCAGTGTGCTGCGGCACCGGTTTGACCTGATGTTCCAGCAGGACGGGCTGGCACCGCCGCTGCACACGGTGGAGACATCGGCCCTGCTGTTCATCACGCGCATGCTGCAGCAGAGCGACATGATTGCGGTGGTGGCGGAGGATGTGGCGCGCTATTACGCGGCGCATGGGATCGTGACGGTGTTGCCGTTGGCGATGCCGTGCCATATGGATGCGTTCGGGATCATCACGCGGTCGGACCGGCTGTTGTCGCCGGCGGCGAAGGTGATGATGAAGGCGTTGAAACAGACGAGTCTGGTGCAGTATGGGCGGAGGTTGGAGGTGGGGGATTGATTTTTTGGGTGAAAATCGCTTCCGCCGCCTGCTGGTAAAGCGTTGATAGCTATTGTTTTTGTAGTGGATGCCTACTGGCTGTGAGGGGCGGGTCTGTCGAAGTTCATGTGGCTTGCGAACCGTTCGGGCTGGGCTGGTCGAAGCCTTGGTGTGCTGGTTTGAAAGGCATGCTGGGGTTGAGGGCGGGAGCCGGGTTGTCGCCCCGGCAGGCGACTCACTTCTTTTGCTTCGCCAAAAGAAAGTAAGCAAAGAAAAGGCGCCCCCCAGTCTGCGACCCCTTCGCTGTGCGAAGGGGCAAACCTGCGCCGGGGCGGTTGCGGGGTGCGCCGCAGAACTCACTGCGCTGCTTCGCAGCTCCGTTCGGACAACTGCGGCGAGTCAGTTCACAAAGCATGGGCGCTCCGACGCCCATGCCACCCCACAACCGCCCCGCCGCAGGCGCAGCCAGCAGGGGGTGGGGCAGCCGAACATCCAAACAGCCACACGGGCCTTTGCTTCGCTCGGCCCCCTCTCGCGGGCG
>NZ_JBKBKQ010000043.1:0-29847 GCF_046294525.1 Acidovorax sp. | reverse complement strand
CCTTGTCTATGCGAACTGAAAGTTCCTACAACCGTTCGGGTTGCAAGAAAGGACGGTCCGGCGCAGGCGCCCATAGCTCAGGGGCGGGCTTCAATCAAAATCGAATTCAGCCCAGAGGCGCCTCGGGCTACCTGTGCCAGTCCGAGCCTCAAAGATACAAGGCCCTGCGGGCCTTCCCCCCGCTCTCGCATCGCTTTGCGATGCGGGCGGGGGGACGCAGCCCTCGCTGCGGGGCGGCCCTTGCTCGGCTGCCCTCGCCGGAGCAGCGCCTGTTTCTCAAGTCGCGAACTCAGCTGAAACCTGCTGAGAACTGCAGGGAACACCCCGCTGAACCCCTGGGGGCCTTCCCCCGCTCTCGCAGAGCTTCGCTCTGCGGGCAGGGAGACGTAGCCTTCGCTGCGGGGCGGCCCTTGCTTGGCTGCCCTCGCGTGGGGCGTGCCGGTTTCAAAGGCTGCGCATGATGCGCGGCGCCGCGGCCCTGAAATGACGCGGCTGCGCCAGGCGCTGCGGGGCGCAGGCCCGATGGCGGCCATGCTGGGCATGGCCGTGCTTCTGGTGGTGGGTGCTGGCGAATGGGCCACCCGCAACGAGCTAGAGACGCAATGGGACAACCTGCGCCGCTCGGGCGAGGTGCAGGCCCTGGCCCTGCGCGGCGTGGCCACCCGCTACAGCTATTTGCCGGCCACCGCTGCACAGCAGCCCCTGGTCGCGGCCCTGCTGCGCAACCCCCAGGCGCGCAACCTGCGGGATGCCGCCAACGCCTACCTGCAGACGGTAAACACCAACGCGGGCTCCGACGCGCTGTACGTGATGGACACCGCAGGCCTCACGCTCGCGTCCAGCAACTGGGCCACCCCCAGCTCGTTCGTGGACCAGAACTATGGCAACCGGCCCTACTTCCGCGATGCGCTGCAAGGCTTGGCCGGGCGGTTCTACGGCGTGGGCAAGACCACGGGCGAGCCCGGCCTCTTCGCATCGGCCCCCGTGTACGACAACGGCGTGGTAGTCGGCGTGGTGGCGGTCAAGGTGCAGATGCAGCCCATCGTGGACACCTGGGCTCAGCTGCGGGACCCGGTTTTTCTGGCCGACGAGCGGGGCATCATCTTCCTCGGCTCGGTCGCTGCCTGGCTCTACAAAACCACCCACACGCTCACCGATACCGAGGTGCTGCAGGTACAGCGCGACGAGCAGTATGGCGCGCGCTGGACGCCCGACCCCGTGCCATGGAAAACCCGCCAGCGCAGCGACCAGCCCGGCGTGGAGCTGCGCCTGCCCGACACCGGCAAGGAATACCTGGCGCTGGAAGAAGCCCTGCCCGACCTGGGCTGGACGCTGACCCTGACCGCCGACAGCCGCGTGGTGACCCAGGCCCGCCGCCAGGCCTGGGCGCTGGCCACGCTGGCATCGGGCCTTTTGGTACTGGGCGCGCTCTACTGGCAGCTGCGCGAGCGCCGCCTGAAGGAAAACCGCCAGGCCCGCATCGAGCTGGAGCAGCGCGTACACGAGCGCACCGACGCGCTGCAGCAGGCCCAGGCGTTCCGCCAGTCAATGGAAGACTCGCTGCTCGTGGGCATGCGTGCGCGGGACCTGCAGGGCCGCATCGTCTACGTGAACGCCGCCATGTGCGAGATGGTGGGCTACAGCGCCGACGAGCTCATCGGCTGCCTGCCCCCTTACCCGTACTGGCACTCGGACGACCTGGACCGCCACTGGGAAAACAGCGAAATCGCCCTGGCTGGCAAGGCCACGCCGCAGGGCATAGAAAACCGGCTGCGGCACCGCAACGGCTCGGACGTGTACACGATGTTCTACACCGCGCGGCTCATCGACGGCGACGGCCAGCACATCGGCTGGATCAGCTCGGTGGTGGACATTACCGCGCAAAAGCGCGCCGAAGAGCACCAGCAGCAGCGCGAAGCGCAGCTGCAGCGCGTGCAGCGCGTGATCACCGTGGGCGAGATGGCGTCCACGCTGGCGCACGAACTGAACCAGCCGCTGGCCGCGCTGGTCAACTACGCCGCCGCCGCACGGTCGCTGGCCGCACAGGGCAAGGCCGAGGCGCTGAACGAAAGCCTTACCGCGCTGTCCACCCAGGCGCTGCGCGCGGCAGACATCGTGGGCCGCATCCGCCGCTGGGTGCGCCAGCACCCCGAGGCGCGCGAGCCCTGCGACCTGAACGCCACGGTGGACCAGTCCCTGGCCCTGCTGCTGCGCGCCGAAGCCCGGCGCAACGGCGTGGCCGTGCGGCTGGATTTGGCCCGTGCCCCGCTGTGCGTCAGCGCAGACCGCGTGCTGCTCGAACAGGTGGTGCTCAACCTGGGCCTGAACGCACTGCAGGCCATGCAGGCCATGCCGCTCACTGCAGGCGGCGTAGAGCCGCCGCACGAACTGCTGCTGCGCACCACGGCCGATGCGGGCCACCACGCCTTGCTGCAGGTGCTGGACCGAGGCCCGGGTCTGCCGCCCGAAATCGCCGAACGCCTGTTCGAGCCGTTCTTCACCACCCGCGAAGGCGGCCTGGGTCTGGGGCTGAATATCTGCCGTTCCATCGTCGAGAGCATGGGCGGCGAACTGCTGGCGCGCAACCGTGAAGGGGGCGGCGCCGTCTTTGAAATCCGACTGCCGCTGGCCACCGCCACACCGCCATGACCGAAGCACTGCCCCCCTTCCCCGACCCGGCCGAAGCCCCCGCATCTGCCACCGTGTACATCGTGGATGACGATGAGGGCGTACGCCATTCGCTTGCGGCGCTGCTGATGGCGGCGGGTCACGTGCCCCGTGGCTATGCCAGCGGGCCGGAATTTCTCGCGGCTGCAGACCTGTCGCAGCCGGGCTGCGTGCTGCTGGACCTGCGCATGGATGGCATGAGCGGCCTGCAGGTGTTTGAAGAGATGCAGCGGCACGGCACGGTGCTCAAGACCGTATTCCTGTCCGCTCACGGCGAGCTGTCGTCCGCCGTGGCTGCCGTCAAACAGGGCGCTGTGGACTGGCTGGAGAAACCCTGCAACGAACAGACGCTGCTGGCCTCTGTGGCAAAGGCGGCACAGCTGTCACAGGCTAAGGCGCAGCGCACGCAGCGCCGCAGGGCCCAGTTGGAGCGCTGGAACGCGCTGAGCCCACGCCAGCAGGAAGTGGCCGTGCTGCTGGCCACCGGCATCAGCAGCAAGGAAGCCGCCCGCGCGCTGACCCAGCGCGCACCCGATCGCCCCATCGACCCGCGCACCGTGGACACCCACCGCTCGGCCATTTTCCTCAAGCTCGACATCCGCTCATCGCACGAACTGGGAATGATGGTGGAAGAGCTCGGCCTGTCGGCCAGCGTGCCGCGCAGCGTGTAAAAAGCAGGTCTGCGCGATACCGTCACAAGGTCTTCGTAAGCTTTCTTACGATTTTTTTGCACAATGGCACCCATGAACCGCAGAAACCTCCTCCTCATCGCCGGCGCCGCTGCCACCGCAGCGGCTTTTTCATTGTCCACCACGGCCGCTTTCGCGCAGGACTCGGGCCAGCCCATCCGCCTGATCGTGCCCTACGCTCCCGGCGGTCCCATCGACGTGACGGCCCGTGCGCTGGCCGAGCGCGTGCGCGACTCGCTGGGCACGGTGATCATCGAGAACAAGGGCGGTGCGGGCGGCAACATCGGCGCCGACGCGATTGCCAAGGCGGCCCCGGACGGCCTGACCATCGGCATCGCCGCCACGGCCACACACGCGGTCAATCCCTGGCTGTATTCCAAGATGCCCTACGACGCGGGCAAGGACTTTGCCGGCATCACGCAGATGGTGCGCGTGCCCAACGTGCTGGTCATCAACGCCGCCAAGGCCGAGCAACTCAAGATCAACACCGTGGCCGACCTGATCGCGTACGCCAAGGCCAACCCCGCCAAGCTCAACTACGGCAGCGGCGGCAACGGCAGTGCGGGCCACCTGGCAGGCGAGATGTTCAAGCAGCGCGCGGGCATCTTTGCGCTGCACATCCCCTACCGCGGCGCCAACCCCGCACAGCTGGCGCTGCTGGCCGGCGAAGTGGACTTCAACATCGACAACCTGGCCGCCGCCGCGCCCAACATCCGCGCGGGCAAGCTCAAGGCGCTGGCCGTGACCTCGCTGGACGCCTCGGCATCCCTGCCCGGCGTGCCGCCACTGTCGGCCACGTTCAAGGGTTTTTCCATCGACACCTGGTGGGGCCTGGTGGCGCCTGCGGCCACGCCCAAGCCCGTCATCGACAAGCTGAACAAGGCCTTCGTCGCCGCGTTGAATGCGCCCGAGACCAAGACCCGCTTCGGCAGCCTGCTGGCCGAGCCGGTGCCCACCACGCCGCAGCAGTTCGACAGCTTCATGGCCAGCGAACGTGCGAAGTACCAGCAAGTGGTGAAGGCGTCGGGCGCAAAAGTCGACTAACCCCCTGAGCGGCTGCGCCGCTTCCCCCAAGGGGGGACGCCCCCGGTGCGGCGGGGCGGCCCTTGCACGGGGGCACTGGTGTGGGTCCGCGCCGGTTTCATCCGGTGCGGGTGAAGCCAACGCTTGGAGATGAAATTTTCAGTGTTTTTTGGCTCCACCGCTTATCCATCAAGCGCTGGCAGCTCCTTTTTCAAGAGCAAATCGCTGATCAAAACGGATGGGGTGGGGTGTCGGGTTACGCTGCGCTAACCCGACCTACGACCTACCGACCTACGGGCTACGGGCTACGGGCTTGCACGGTCAGCGTTGGCAGATCTCGTTCGGGAGCAATTCTTCGCCGGGCCCGTAGGTCGGGTTAACCCGCAGGGTGTAACCCGACACCCTCGATCAAGCACAGGCTGCATCCCGCCAAAAATCTGGATGTTTTTGGCCTCCAGCGCTTATCCATCAAGCGCCACCAGCTCCTTTTTCAGGAGCATTTCAATCCCATCGCCCCATCTGCCCAGCCCGCATCGCCCACCCGCTCAATGGCCTGCGATGCCACGGACTGCAGCGACGCCGCGCTCACCCGCTGCGTCACCAAGTCCGCCAGTGGCCGCAGCACAAACGCGCGCTCGGCCATGCGGGGGTGGGGCACGGTGAGTTCGGGGGTGTCGATGACCTGGTCCCCGAACCACAGAATGTCCAGGTCCAGCGTGCGTGGGGCGTTGCGGTAGGGCCGCTCGCGGCCGGCGGCGTGTTCAATGGTTTGCAGCATGTGCAGCAGGGCCATCGGCTCCAGCGTGGTGGCCACTTCGGCCACAGCGTTCAGGTAGTCAGGCCCACCGGCGTCCACCGGGGCGCTGCGGTACAGCGGGGACACGCGCAGCACCTGGGTGCCGGGGACCTCGCCGAGTGCGAGCAAGGCCGCACGCAGAGCAGCCTCGCGCTCGCCCAGGTTGGCGCCGAGGCCCACATAGGCCAAGGTGGGCTTCGCGGCCATGGGAGCGTGCAGGCTCAATCGCCAGCGGTGGCGGACGCGGCGCCTTCGCTGCCGCCGCCACTGCCGGCTCCACCCGCACCGCCGGGCTTGCGGCGACGGCGGCGGCGCTTCTTGGGGGCGCTGCCGTCGGGCGGCAGCTCCACATCCTCGCCATCGGCCGGCGCGGCATCCACCGTGGCGCCGGTGGCCGGGGTGGGGGCCGGGCGTGGTGCAGGGGAGTTGCGAGGCACGCGCTTGACCACGGGCTGCTGGGACTTCTGGCGGGCTTTCTGTTCTTCCTTGGCCTGGTCCATCAGGTCATCGCGGCGCTCGTCGTCCGCGCTCTGGAAGTCCTGCCACCACTCGGCCAGCGCTTCCTCGACCTCGCCCACGTCGGCGCGCAGGCGCATGAAGTCAAACCCGGCACGGAAGCGCGGCTGCATGACCATGCCGAACGGCGTGTTGCCCACGCGCTTTTCAAACCGCGGCTGCATGACCCAGATCTCGCGCATGTCGGCGGCCAGCTTGCCGCGGCCCGACACGTCGCCAATGCGCTTGTCGAACACTTCGTCGATGGCCTCCTGCAGCGCGGGCAGTGGGTGCTGGCGCTGGGCCAGGCGCTCCTGCCAGCCATTGCGCACGTCTTCCCACAGCACGCAGGCCAGCAAGAAGCTGGGCGCCACGGGCTTGCCCTCGTTCACACGGCGGTCGGTGTCCAGCAGCGCGGCTTTCACGAACGGGGTGTCGGCGCGCTCCACCGCCACGTCCAGCAACGGGTAGATGCCCTTGGCCATGCCCAGCTTCTTGAGCTGCTCGATGGTGGCAATGGCGTGCCCCGTCTGCAGCAGCTTGAGCATTTCGTCAAACATGCGGCTCTGGGGCACCTCGGCCAGCAGGGCCTGCGACTGGACCAGGGGCGCGGCCGACTTGGGGTCGATGCTGAAGCCCAGGGGGCTGAGCTTGGCGGCAAAACGCACGGCGCGGATGATGCGCACCGGGTCTTCGCGGTAGCGCGTGGCGGGGTCGCCAATCATGCGCAGCGTCTTCTTCTTGGCGTCCTGAATGCCCTTGTGGTAGTCCACAACGATCTGGCTGACCGGGTCGTAGTACATGGCGTTCACGGTGAAGTCGCGGCGCGTGGCGTCCTCGTCCTGCGGGCCCCAGACGTTGTCGCGCAGCACGCGGCCGCTGGCGTCCACGGCGTGGTGCATGCCCGCCAGCTGCGCCTTCGACGTCTTTTCGTTGCCGCTGACCTGGCCGGCGGCGCTGTTGTCCAGGTAGGCGCGGAAGGTAGAGACCTCGATCACCTCGTGCTCGCGGCCCCGTCCATGCACCACGTGCACGATGCGAAAGCGCTTGCCGATGATGAAGGCGCGGCGGAACAGGCCCTTGACCTGTTCGGGCGTGGCATTGGTGGCCACGTCGAAGTCCTTGGGACGCAGGCCCAGCAGCAGGTCGCGCACCGCGCCGCCTACGATGTAGGCCTCATAGCCCGCCTGCTTGAGCGTGGCCACCACCTCGGCCGCGCGGCGGTCCACCAGCTCGGGGTTGATGCCGTGCACGCTGGCGGGCACCTCTTCGCGCTTGCCGAAGTGGGGCTTGCCGCCTGCGGTGCCGGGGGTCGATTTGCCCAGCAGTTTGTCGATGAACTTCTTGATCATGGGAAGGGAGGTGTCAGGGGGCTGCGTTTACGCCAGGTTCAGGGATGGCCGGGCTGGCAGGCACTGCGAACAAATCGAGTATGCGCCAGCCACGTTGCTGGGCCAGCGCACGCAGGCGCGGGTCGGGGTTGGTAGCCACGGGGTGGTCCACTTTTTCGAGCAGGGGCACGTCGTTCATGGAGTCGCTGTAGAACGTGCTCTCCACGTCGGCCCAGGTCAGCTGCCGCTCGGCCAGCCATTGCTCCATGCGCCGCACCTTGCCCTCGCGCATGGTGGGCGTGCCGTCGATCTCGCCGGTGTACCAGCCGCTGGCGTCGCGCGCCAACTGCACGGACAGCAGCGTTGGCACGCCAAGGGCCTGTGCGATGGGTGCGGTCACGAACTCGTTGGTGGCAGTGACGATCAGCACCTCGTCGCCTGCAGCCTGGTGCTGGCGGATGAGGTCCAGAGCCTGAGGACGGATGGCAGGCGCGATGACCTCTCGCATGAACTGCGCGTGCGCGACGGCCGCGGCCTCGGGCCCGCGCAGTCGCACGGCCTCGGTGGCAAAACGCACGTAGTCGTGCACGTCGAGCGTGCCCGCCTGGTAGTGCGCGTAGAACTCGTCGTTGCGGCGGGCAAACTCCACCGGGTCGTTCCAGCCGATGCGGATGGTGAACTCGCCCCATTCGTAGTCGGAGTCGAGCGGCAGCAGGGTGTGGTCGAGGTCGAACAGCGCAAGCCGCAGGCGGCGAGGATCAGAAGTCATTCAAATTCACAAAGGGCAAAAGTAGGGCACAGCTTCATTCCGATTCGAGCATGGTTTTCAGCAGAGGAATCGTGATCGCCCGCTGCGTGCGCAAGGCAAACGCATCCAACTGATCCAGCAACTGCATGAGGCTGCCCAGGTCGCGCGAGAAGCGCTTGAGCATGTAGTCCATCACGTCGTCGCCCAGGAACACGCCGCGCGCGTCGGCCTCCTGGCGCAGCACGGCGCGCCGTTCGGACTCGCCCAGCAACTGCAGCTGAAACACGTGACCCCAGCCCAGGCGGCTGCGCAGGTCGTCGCGCAGGGGCAGGTCGGCGGGGGGCACGTCGCCCGCGGCCAGCACCCAGCGGGGGCTTCCGCTGGCGGGGCTGATCGCATTGACGAACCAGTTGAAGGCCGTGGCCTGCTGGGCCGTGTCGTACAGGTGCACGTCGTCCATCACCACGGCGGCCCAGCCTTCGTCGAAATCGGGCGGGGCGGCCATGGACGGGTCCAGCCAGCCCACGTTGTCGCCATGCTCGCGCAAGGCCTGGCGCACGGCCTTGATCAGGTGCGACTTGCCACTGCCCGGCTCGCCCCACAGGTAGGTGGGCACGGGCGAACGGGCAGACTGGCTGCCGCCGTCACCCACCGCCAGGCGCAGGTGTTGCAGCGCGGCCTCGTTGGGGCCGGCAAAGAAGCGGGTCAGTGTGGGACCGGTGGCCAGGCCGATGTCCAGCGCCAGCTGCTTCATGGGCGGCGTCATGCGCGGCACCCGGGCGACGGCAGGGGCCGGCCCGTGGCAGGCGGTGCGGGATCAGCGGGCAGGAGCAGGATCGGCAGCAACATCGCAGCAGGTGAAGGTGGAAGGCATGCGGCCGTAGGTGACTGCGGCCAGCGGTGCAACGGAAGTGGGAGCTCACGGCGTGCCGTGGCGGCTGACGAATGCACAAAAAGTGAGCACTCTCCAGCGACAACTCGGGCGATTTTAGTCTCTGCCGGGGTCCACCCCTGGCCCGCGCGCACCATCGCCCCTCATGGCCCCGTCTCCCTTGCAAGCCGCGCCTGCCCCCCGGAATCGCGACGCTGGGCCTCACCAGCCTGGCGACATGGCGCGGCGGGGCGCCAGGGGCGGCCGCACCGGCCCGCCCTCTGCGCAGGTCTACGCCCCCCGGCGGGATAAAATCCCCGGCTTCCAGCCCGCACAACGGGCCTACCTGCACCTAAGCACCCTTCCATGAGCTCTTCTGCCCCCTCCACCCCCATCTCCTACAAAGACGCCGGCGTTGACATCGACGCGGGCGACGCGCTGGTCGAGCGCATCAAGCCGCTGGCCAAGAAGACGATGCGCGAGGGCGTGCTGGCAGGCATTGGCGGCTTTGGCGCGCTGTTCGAGGTGCCCAAGCGCTACAAAGAGCCCGTGCTTGTCTCCGGCACCGACGGCGTGGGCACCAAGCTCAAGCTGGCGTTTGAATGGAACATGCACGACACCGTGGGCATCGACCTGGTGGCCATGAGCGTGAACGATGTGCTGGTGCAGGGCGCCGAGCCCCTGTTCTTCCTGGACTATTTCGCCTGCGGCAAGCTCGATGTGGACACGGCTGCCGCCGTGGTGGGCGGCATTGCCAAGGGCTGTGAACTGAGCGGCTGCGCCCTCATCGGTGGCGAAACGGCCGAGATGCCCGGCATGTACCCCGCTGGCGAATACGACCTGGCTGGCTTTGCAGTAGGCGCGGTCGAAAAAAGCAAGATCCTGACCGGCAAGGATGTGAAGCCCGGCGACGTGGTGCTGGGCCTGGCCTCGGCCGGTGTGCACTCCAACGGCTTCAGCCTGGTGCGCAAGTGCATCGAGCGTGCGGGCGCCAATGCCCCTGCCACGCTGGACGGCAAGCCCTTCAAGCAGACCATCATGGAGCCCACCCGCCTGTACGTGAAGAACGTGCTGGCCGCGCTGGCCGCACACCCGCATTCCGAGGATGCAGCTTCGCCCGGCGGCATCAAGGCCCTCGCCCACATCACCGGTGGCGGCCTGCTGGAGAACATCCCCCGCGTGCTGCCCGAAGGCACGGCCGCGCACCTGAAGAAGGGCAGCTGGCCGCAGACCGAGCTGTTTGCCTGGCTGCAGAAGACCGCTGGCATTGACGACATCGAGATGAACCGCACCTTCAACAACGGCATCGGCATGGTGGTGGTGGTGGATGCCGCTGCCGCCGAAGCCACGGCTGCCACGCTGCGCGCAGCGGGCGAACAGGTGTACACCATTGGCGCCATTGCACCGCGCGGCGATGGTGCCGCCGTGGTCGTGGCCTGAGCGGCTGGCAAAAAACCCGCCGGACGATAGCGTGCGCCCCCTCCCTGGCCCTGCCGCAACCGCCGGGCGCCGGACCGGTGCCCGGGGCGCTTGCTCGTCCCACCCCTTTCTGAACTGACCACAGCGCATGGCGCAGCGCCCCTCCCTTCCTGCCCTGCCCCCTGCGGCAGAACCCACACCGCCCGCTCCACTGGATGGTGGTGGGCCCCCGGCGGCCCTTGACGCCCCCCTGCCCCTGCGCCCCGCCACGCGGGGCATCGTGATTGCCAGCTACCTGCTGATGGCTGGCGTGCTGCTGCTGGTGATGTGGCGGGGCCTGCTGCCCGGCCTGCTGTGCGTGTGCCTGGGCTTTTTGCTCACCCGCGCGCTCACACGCTGGTTTGCGGCCGTGGCCGGACGCGTGCGACGCCAGGCGCTGCCAGGGCCCCGCACTCTGCGCGCGGCGCAGGTGGCTGCTGCCGCGCTGGTCATGCTGCTGCCCCTGGTGCTGCTGGGCGTGGGCCTGACCCATTCGCGCGGCTACCTGCTTGCAGCGCCGCACCAATACCAGGAACTGCTCACCTACATGGCACGCACGGTGCTGGAGCTGCGCCTGAAGCTGCCTCCCGACATGGCCAGCCATCTGCCCGATGGCGCGGCCGAACTGCAGCGCGTGATCGCCAACTACCTGGGCGCAAAGGCCGGCGCGCTGGCCATGGCCGGGCGTGCCTGGCTGGCAGGCGTGCTGTTCGCCTACGTGGGCCTGCTGATCGGATCGCTGGCCGCCGTGCGCCCACTGGGCGGCGCCCGCGGCCCGCTGGCCGTGCAGCTGCAGCAGCGCATCACTCTGTTTGGCGAGGCGTTCCGCCAGATCGTGGCGGCGCAGTTCTGGATCGCGGCGTTCAACACGCTGCTCACGGCGATGTTCCTGCTGTTCGTGCTGCCGCTGTGGGGCATGGAGCTGCCCTACACGCCGATGTTGATCACCTTCACGTTTGTGGCCGGGCTGGTGCCTATCGTGGGCAACCTGGTGTGCAACGTGGTCATCACCATCGTGGGCCTGTCGGTGTCACCGCTGACGGCCGCCGCCTGTCTGGCTTTCCTGATCCTGATCCACAAGGCCGAATACGTGATCAACGCCAAGGTGGTGGGCCGGCGCACGCAAATGGGCGTGTGGGAGCTGCTGTCGGTGATGTTCGCCGCCGAGGCGGTGTTCGGCCCCGCCGGGCTGGTGGCGGCGCCGCTGTTCTATGCCTACCTGAAGAAAGAACTGGTGGCGGCGCGGCTGGTGTAAACGCCAGTCACTCTGTTTTTGATAGCTGCCAGCGCTTCAACAGCAAGCGCCAGGGCCACTTTTAGCCCATATTCTTCCGCCCCAACTGGCGCGCGACAAAGGCCCAGATAAGGGCCGAGGCGTCGGGGCCGGACGGGTCGCTGTAGGGCCTGCGCGCGGCCCCACCGCTCCAGGCGTGGGCCAGGCCCACCACCTCGCGCAAGGCCACCACGGTGCGTCCCCGGGACTTGAACTCCGTCACCCGCATGGCGTGGCGCTGCCCGCGCTGCAGAGTGCGCAGCGCCCCCGCCCGCGCGCCCAGGGCACCGGCCCACAGCAGGGCGGTGGCCGCTGCATTGCGCACCGATACCACGCCGTCGGCGTCGCCATGCAGCACCAGCAGCGGCGGCAGGGGCAGGCTGGGTGTGAGGGCGGGCGTGGACGACAGCGCTGGCTCGTCGGGCACCGCCTGCAGCGGCAAATGGGCATCGCGCCGCCCATGCATGGCCGCCATGGCGTGGGCGGACGATTCGGCCGTGCCCGGCGCCACGCCGGAATGCATGGCCACCGCACAGAACCGCGCGGGGTAGCGCGCCGCCATCAGCACGGCCATGCTGGCCCCGGCCGACAGGCCCGCCACGGCCACCTGCGCCAGGTCCACCGGATGGGTGCGCGCCACCTGGTCCACGGCCGCCAGAAGCGTGGCCGCCTCGGCCTCGGCCTTGCCGTTGCGCCGCTCGAACCAGTTCCAGCAGCCGTGGGCGTTGGCCATGCGCTCCTGCTCGGGGTACAGCACCAAAAACCGCTGCCGCGCTGCCACCCGGTTCATGCGGGACACGGCCGCCAGTTCTCGCCCCGTCTGCCCGCAGCCGTGGAGCATGACCAGCAGCGGCAGCTTTTCGCCCCGCTGCAGTGCCAGGCCGGGCGGGATGAAGAGCTGGTAGCGCCGCGCCCCCGCTGGCCCGCGCGCCAGGCCCGCCACCCATTCGCCACTGACGGGAGTGGGCTTGCCAGCGGACCGCACCGCCCGGCCCTTGCGGGCGACAGGTGGCGTGGCCGTACCGGTGGCTGACACCCCTCGCAGGCTGCCTGCAGCCGGGGTGGCGCGTGGCGGGCGCGTGGCCTTGGCAAAGGCCTTGAGGTTGCGCTGGTAGGCCCGCGCCAGCGCGGTCAGCGAAAAAAGACGGGATCGGCGGGCCATGGGGGCAGTGTGTCGGTGCGTGTGTTGGAGGTGGAGCGGAGTTAAGGGAAAACCCTAGGCACCATACCAGCTTGACGCCCAGTTTTTGCAGGTCACTACCAATTTAATAGCTGCCAGCGCTTGTAGGACAAGCGCTTGAACCGGTTTTTGCATCAAATCCTGCCAGATCACGCTATGCGCACCGGCGAAGAGCGCACGTTTTGCACATCGATGGCTGAAAATGATCGATTCCTGTCCGCGGCAAGGCGGACGTCCATCCGTCAGCTGCGCAACATCAGCACATCCCTTCACTACCTTTGAGAATGTGCCCATGAAAACCTGTCTGATAGTGATTGACGTGCAGGAATCCTTCCGCCACCGCCCCTATTTCACCGATACCGATCTGCCCGCCTTCCTGCAAGCGCAGAACGCGCTGATTGCCGGGTGCGTGGAGCGTGGCGTGCCGATAGTGCGCGTGCTGCACAGCGACGGCCCCGAGGTGCGCGAGAACCCGTTTGCCCTCGCCTCCGGCCAGGTGCGGCCGCTGGGCGGGCTGGCCCCGTTCGCCGCTGCGGCCAGTTTCACCAAGTCGCGCCACAGCGCGCTGGTGGGCACGGGGCTGGATGTATGGCTTACGCAGCAAGGCATCCGGCGCCTCATCATCAGCGGCATCCGCACCGAACAATGCTGCGAGACCACCACCCGCCATGCGTCGGACCTGGGCTGGGAAGTGGACTACGTGACCGACGCCACACTGACCTGGGACATGGTGCAGCCGGACGGCCGTACGCTGGCCGCCGCCGACATCAAGGCGCGCACGGCTACGGTGCTGCAGGGCCGGTTTGCCCAGGTGGTCAGCGTGCCGCAGGCCCTGGCCCGGCTCACCACCACTACCACCACTGCCACTGCGTGAACAGGACAGCCGCCATGCTCGAACTGCGCCCCACCTGTGAACACTGCAACACGGCCCTGCCGCCCCACTCCGAGCAGGCACGCATCTGCAGCTTTGAATGCACCTTCTGCGCCCACTGCGTGGACACGGTGCTCTGCAACGTCTGCCCCAACTGCGGCGGCGGCTTTGCGCCCCGCCCCGCCCGCCCGGCACACAACCAGCGCAACGGCAACTACCTGGGCAGACACCCGGCCAGCAAGCAGGTGCATCACCGGCCTGTGGACCTGACCACACACGCCGCCCTGGCCGCGCGGCTGCAGCACGTGCCGCCCGGCGAGCGATGAGCCCCCGCCGCACCGCCCCAGAGCCAACGCCACCGCCGGTTGCAGCCGCGGGTGATGCAGCGCCCGCAGGCGACGCGCAGGGCCCCATCCATGTGTACTTCGCGCTGCTGCCGGGCAGCCTGCTGCTGGACTGGGCCGGGCCTGCTGAGGCGCTGCGCATGGCCAACCAGGCACTGCAGGCGCAGGGGCAGCCCGCGCGGTTTGTGCTGCATTTCATCAGCCCCACGGCGCAGGTGGTCACGTCCGTGGGCGTCATGCTGGCCGGGCTGGCCCCGCTGCCCGCCACCCTGCAGGGCCCGGCGTGGGTGGTGCTGGTGGGCCAGCCCGGCACGCGCATCGACGTGGACCACGAGGACGCGCGCAGCCTGCTGCACTGGCTGCGCGGCCTGCGCCTGTCCACGGGCCAGCTGGAGCTGGTGACGGTGTGCGCGGGCGCTGTGCTGGCCGCGCATGCAGGGCTGCTCAGCGGCCGCCGCGCCACCACTCACCACCAGCACCTGGAAGAACTGGCCACCGTGGACCCCACCTGCGACGTGGCCAGCAACCGTGTGTTTGTGGCCGACGGCCCCGTGCACAGCAGCGCGGGCGTGACCACGGGCATCGACCTGCTGCTGCACCGCATTGCCCGCCTGTGCACCCCGGCCCTGGCCGCACAGGTGGCGCAAACCATGGTGGTGGCCTTGCGCCGCGGGCCCAACGACCCGGAGCTATCGCCCTTTTTGCACCACCGCAACCACCTGCATGCTGCCCTGCACCGCGTGCAGGACGCCGTGGGCCAGGAGCCCCAGGCTGCATGGACTGTGCCGCGCATGGCCGAAGCCGCCCACACCTCGCCGCGCCACCTCACGCGGCTGTTTCTGGAGCATGCGGGCATCGCGCCGCTGGCGTACCTGCGCCGCATCCGCCTGGCCACGGCCGAGGCCGCGCTGCAGGCCGGCCACAACGTGACACAGGCGGCGCTGATGGCGGGCTTCAGCTCCGACACGCAGCTGCGCCGGGCGTGGCACCAGTTCGGGCGGGGTGGCACGCCGTCGCAGCGGGGCTGACCACAGGCTGCCCGCTTCCATCACCATGCACGCTGGCTGCGACTTCGGGCCCGGCCGATAATTGCCGCCACCACAACAGTCCCGCCCTCATCTCCCGCCATGCAAGAGCCCCCGCGCCCCGCCAACGAGGACGACCGCCTGAAGGCCCTGCGCCAGCTGCTGATCCTGGACACCCCGCCCGAAGAACGCTTTGACCGCCTCACCGCGTTTGCAGCCCAGGAGTTCGACGTGCCCATCGTGCTGCTGTCGCTCATCGACGAGCAGCGCCAGTGGTTCAAGTCCCGCCATGGGCTGGATGTGTGCGAGACCTCGCGCGGCATCTCGTTCTGCGGTCACGCCATCCTGCAGGACGACATCCTGGTGGTGCCCGATGTGGCGCTGGACGCACGCTTTGCCGACAACCCGCTGGTGACCGGCGACCCGCACATCCAGTTCTATGCCGGCGCACCGCTCAAGATGCCGGGCGGCCAGAACATCGGCACGCTGTGCCTCATCGACCGCTCGCCGCGCCAGCTTGACGCCATCGACCTGGCGATCCTGGCATCGCTGCGCGACCTGGCCGTTGAAGAGCTGGTGCGCCGCGCCAGCGAGGAGCCCGCCGCATGAGCACAAGCAGGGTGCAGCCGCCCATCCTCCTCGTGGAGCCCCATTCGCTGACGGCCAGCATCATCGTGTCCACCGCGCGCCAGCTGAACCTGCCCACCGTGCGCCAGGTCGGCAGCGTGCGCACAGCCCAGCAGCACCTGGCCGCACAGGGCTTTCTGGGCATGATCGTGTCGCTGGAAGACGCCCAGGCCGCCGTGGCGCTGCTGGAGCAGGTGCGCAATGCCGAGTTGGCCGCCAGCCCGGAAATGCCCGTGGCCGTGACCACCGCACAGGTGGACGCCTCCACCGCCGTGCAGATGAAAGCGCTGCAGGTGCGGCGCGTGCTGCTCAAGCCGTTTAAGGTGCGCGACGTGATCTCGACCATCGAGATGCTGCGCAACGGGCGGTAGTTTTTGTGGACTTTTTGGCCCGCAGCGCTTATACATAAAGCGCTAACAGCTATTCAAACAATAGCAAAATGCCTCGGAATCAGTAGACCTCGGGCACGTACATGGAGGCCGGCACGGGCTGGCGCAGGTACTCGGGGTTGCGCACGCGGTCGGGCAGCACCACGGCGGGGTGGGGCACGTCCTGGTACGGCAGCTGCGACAACAGGTGCGCAATGCAGTTCAGCCGCGCCTTTTTCTTGTCCACGGCCTGCACCACCCACCACGGCGCCTCGGGAATGTGCGTGCGCTCCAGCATGGTCTCCTTGGCCTTGGTATAGGCCTCCCAGCGCACACGGCTTTCCAGGTCCATGGGGCTGAGCTTCCACTGCTTGAGCGGGTCGTGGATGCGGCCAAGGAAACGCAGGTGCTGCTCTTCGTCGGTGATGGAGAACCAGTATTTGACGAGCGTGATGCCCGAGCGGACCAGCATCTTTTCAAACTCGGGTACGGTGCGGAAGAACTCCTCGTACTCCTCGTCGGTGCAAAAGCCCATCACGCGCTCGACGCCCGCGCGGTTGTACCAGCTGCGATCGAACAGCACCATCTCGCCCGCCGCAGGCAGGTGCGCCACATAGCGCTGAAAGTACCACTGCGTTCGCTCGCGGTCGTTGGGTGCGGGCAGTGCGGCCACGCGGGCCACGCGCGGGTTCAGCCGCTGGGTGATGCGTTTGATCACGCCGCCCTTGCCGGCCGCGTCGCGGCCCTCGAACAGGATCACCACCTTCTGGCGTGTGTGCTGCACCCAGTCCTGCAGCTTGACGAGTTCGCCCTGCAGGTGAAACAGGTCCTTGAAATACTTCTGGCGTGCCAGCTTGTCCGTGGGCTGAAGCTCCCCGAGGTCGTCCACGTTGCGGTCCTCGATCTCCAGCTCCAGCTCCTCGTCGTAGCTGTCGATCAGGTCGTTGGCGATGCGCTGCATCAGTTCCTGGGTGTCGAGGTGATTGGGGTGGAACATGGAGAGGAAACGCCAGGGCGGCGGCAAAAAGGATGCGCCATGGTGGCGCCTCGGAGTGACAGCGGTGTGACACGTGCATGTCTGTCACGGCACTGTCACTGGCCACCTCCACCATGCACGCCCGTGCCCGTTGCCGACCGCTCCTCCCCTGCTCCTGCTGCCGTGCCACCCCTGGCCGGTGCGGCCAGCCGCAATTACGGCGGCGACGCCGCTGGGCTGATCTGCGGCTACCTGCTGGCCGACGGGGCGCCACCGCAAGAACTGGATTCGGCCCAGGCTGCCCAGTGGCTGGCCGATCGCCACCCGCACGCGGCGCCCACCCCCTTCCTGTGGCTGCACTTCAACCTGAGCCACGCGCAGGCCGTGCGCTGGATGGAGCGGCACGCCGGCCTCCCCGAAGCGTTTTTCGATGCGCTGAAAGACCGCTCCGTCTCCACCCGCATCGAGCGCGACGACGACACGTTGATCGCCGTGCTGAACGACGCGCACTTCGACTTTGCGTTCGAGCCCTCGGACATCGCCACCTTGTGGACCAGTGTGGCACCGCACTTGATGGTGACGGGGCGCACGCGCCCGTTGCGCTCGGTGGATGCGCTGCGCACCGCCGTTCGCACCGGCCACGCCCCGTCGTCCAGCGTGGGCCTGCTGGCCGAGCTGATGCGCACCCAGGCCTCGGGGCTGGTGGACATCGTGCGCGGCGTGACGCAGCGCATTGACGATGTGGAAGACGCGCTGCTGGCCGGCCGGCTGGACCACAAGCGGGCACGGCTGGGCGTGTTGCGCCGCCTGCTGGTGCGCCTGCAGCGCTTGCTGGCGCCCGAGCCTGCGGCGCTATTCCGCCTGCTGCAGCACCCGCCCGCCTGGATGGGTGCCGACGATGCGCAGGAGCTGCGCGATTCGACCGAAGAGTTCTCGGTGGTGCTGCGCGACATGCAAGGGCTGCAGGAGCGCATCAAGCTGCTGCAGGAAGAAATTGCCGCCAGCGTGCAGGAGGCCAACAGCCGCAGCCTGTTTGTGCTGACGGTGGTGACGGTGCTGGCCCTGCCCATCAACATCCTGGCGGGCCTGTTCGGCATGAACGTGGGCGGCGTGCCGCTGGCGGACGAGCCCCATGGCTTCTGGATCATCGTGGCAGTGGTGGTGGCATTTACCGCAGTGGCAGGCTGGCTGGCCTTGCGCACCACCACGCGCGACCGGTAGCACGCCGGGGCAGTGCGGCGGGCGCCACTACAATGCCGCCCCTTGCCCTGATCCCCCAAGCCGCGCTCCCCCATGAACATCGTCGTCAACGAAGAACTCAAAGCCTATATCGAACCCCTGACCCCGGAGGAGCACGAGGCGCTGGAGCGCAGCATCCTGACCGAAGGCTGCCGCGACGCGCTGGTGCTGTGGGGCGATGTGCTGGTGGACGGGCACAACCGCTATGGCATCTGCCAGAAGCATGGCCTGCCGTTCCAGACGGTGCAGAACCCGCGCTTCACGTCGATGGACGACGTGCACCTGTGGATGATCGACCAGCACCTGGGACGGCGCAGCGTGTCAGACTTCCAGCGCGGCGTGCTGGCGTTGCGCAAGCGCGAAATCATGGCCGAGCGCAAGGCACGGGCCGCATCGGCCACGCAAGCCGCCGAGGCGGTGGCCGCCGCCCCAGCCGACGTACCCCTTGCAGCCCCTGAGGCAGCGGCCGCCCTTCCCGCCCCGGACCCGCTCAACAGCCGCGAAGCCATTGCCAAGGCCGCGCGCCTGAGCAGCAGCCAGGTGGTGATGATCGAAAAGATCCAGAAGCAGGCCGCGCCCGAGCTGGTGGCAGCCGTGAAGTCCGGCACCATCTCCATCAACGCCGCTGCGGCCGTCGCCACCCTGCCCGCCGAGGAGCAGGTGGCGGCCGTGGTGGCCGGCAAGGACGAGCTCAAGCAGGCCGCCAAGCGCGTGCGCGAACAAAACAAGCGCAAGCCGCGCGAGGAAACACCGCCCGGAGAAAAAGTCGCGTCAGAAGCCCCAGCGGGGGCTGAAGGGAGCGCCGACGAACTGCATGCCCTGCGCAGCCGCGTGGCCGAACTCACTGCAGAGAACGCAGAGTTGCGCCGGCAGGTGGCGCAATTGCAGGCGGCGCTGCCCGAAGGCGGCGCGCCGTTCTGAAGCTCAACCGTTGGCGTTGCGCAGGGCGCTCAGCCGGTCGGCGATCAGGTCGATGTCGAGCCCGTCTTCGGCATGGGCCAGGTAGGCTTCCAGGTCGGCCACCGCCTCGGGCGTGTTGCCGCGCTCGGCGTGGGCCAGGCCCCGGTCGCGCCGTTCGCCCCAGGCCTCGGGCAGCAGCACGATGAGCCGGTCCAGCACGGCAATCAGGCGCTGCCAGTCCTGCTGGGTGCGGTGCACCTCTTTAAGGTTGCGCAGCATGCGCGCGATGATGTCGCGCGGCGTGGCCGCTTGCAGGTACAGGCCCAGCGGCACGTCGTAATCATCCACCAGGCCGCTCTGGCGCTTGTAAGGCTCCAGCCGCTCGGCCAGTTCTTCGCGGCTCAGTGACTGGCCCGAAATCGGGTCGAGCACCACCTGCCCCTTGGGCAGCAGCACCTTGACCATGAAATGCCCCGGAAACGCGATGCCCCGCGCATGCAGGCCCAGGCCCTGGGCCAGCTCCATCCACAGCACAGCCAGGCTGATGGGAATGCCCCGGCGCGTGCGCAGCACGGCGTTGAGGTAGCTGTTTTCGGGGTCGTAGTAGTTGTTGATGTTGCCGGCAAAACCCAGGTCGGCAAAAAAGAACTGATTGAGCGTGCGCAGCCGCTGCAACGCGGGCGCGTCAGCCGGCAGGCGGCGCTGAATGCGGGCCAGCAACTGGTCCACGTCGCCCAGCAGTTGCTGGGTGTCGAGTTCGGGGTATTCGTCCTGCGCCAGGCTGGCGGCGGCCTCCAGCAGCGGGAAGTGGTCATCGCTTTGCACCAGCGATGCAAAGTACTCCAGCGAAGTGGGTACGGAATAGCTCAGGGACATGGCAAGGTTGTAAGTCTGGCCCCGGGTGGCGTCAAGCCGCAGAAACTCCGGTTTGCAGGGGCTTTTTGCGGGTTTGCCGCAGCGTTCAGCGCCGCAGCACGTGCCGGAGCTTGAGCCCCGCGGCCCACAGCGCGCCAAAGTACAGCGCCCCGGCCGCGGCCATCAGAGCACCCAGCAGGCCGATGCGCTGCAGCGACTGCCCCTTCATGCCCACCCAGTCGAAGTGCTGGCTGGCCCACACCAGCAGCACGGCCAGCAGGGCGCTGGCGGCCACCACCTGCAGGGCAAAGCGGCCCCAGCCAGGCAGCGGCTGGTAGCTGCCGCGGCGTAGCAGCCCTACAAGCAGCCACAGTGCGTTGATGAGCGCCCCCAGGCCAAGGGACAGCGCCAAGCCCGCATGCGCAATGAACGGCACCAGGGCGGCGTTGAGCAATTGGGTGATCACCAGCACCACGATGGCGATCTTGACCGGAGTGCGCACGTCCTGGCTGGCGTAGTAACCCGGCGCCAGCACCTTGATGGCCACCAGCCCCAGCAGCCCCGCGCCGTAGCCCGACAGCGCCACGGCGATCTGCCCCACGTCGCTGTCGGCCAGCTTGCCATGGTGAAACAGCGTGGCCACCAGCGGCGTGGAAAACGTGAGTAGCGCCACCGCGCTGGGCACGGCCAGCAGCACCACGATGCGCAAGCCCCAGTCAAGCATGGCCGAATATTTTTCTGCATCGCCTGCGGCTTTGGCCGCCGTGAGCTGGGGCGTGAGCACCACGCCCAGCGCCACGCCCAGGAGCGCGGTCGGAAACTCCATAAGCCGGTCGGCATAGAACAGCCAGGTCACGCTACCCGGCGCAAGGTATGACGCGATCTGCGTGTTGATCATCAGCGACACCTGCGCCACGCCCACGCCCAGCAGGATGGGGCCCATCAGCGTGAGCACGCGCCGCACGCCCGGCTCGGCCCAGGCTGCACGCAGGGCTCGCAACGTGAGCCCGATGCGCGGCATGAGCCCCAGCCGCACCAGTGCCGGCACCTGCACTGCCAGCTGAAACACGCCGCCCAGCATCACTCCGCCCGCCATGGCGTAGATGGGCTCGATGCCTCGCGCTTCGAGCTGGGGCGCGCCCAGCCAGGCGGCGGCGATCATGCACAGGTTGAGCAGCACGGGCGACGCGGCGGGCACGGCGAAGTGCTTCCAGGTGTTGAGAATGCCGGCCGACAGCGCCACCAGCGACATAAAGCCGATGTAGGGGAACATGAAACGCGTCATGAGCACAGCGGCGTCGTACGCCTCGCCGCTGTGGCGCAGGCCGCTGGCCAGCGCCCATACCAGCACGGGCGCACCCAGCACCCCCAGCAGGCAGGTCAGCAGCAGCGCCCAGAACAGCGCCGTCGCGACGGCGGAAATCAGCTGGCGCGTGGCCTCTTCGCCCTGCTGCGCTTTGGTGGTGGCAAGCACCGGCACAAAGGCCTGACTGAAGGCACCCTCGGCAAACAGGCGGCGAAACAGGTTGGGAATGCGGAAGGCGACGTTGAAGGCGTCGGTCAGGGCATTGGCCCCGAACATTGAAGCCATGAGCAGGTCGCGCACCAGCCCCGTCACGCGGGAGGCCAGAGTCAGCAGGGAAACGGTGGAGGCGGCTTTGAACAGAGACACCGCGGGGAGTGTATTCCCCCGAGCCGCTTCGCGCCTTCTGCCCGCGGGGTGCATCTTGCACCCTTGCGAAACCCGTTCCCCGGATTCGCTGGCGAGGTCGACTGAACTGGTTTCGGGCGCGAGGCGAGCTCTGGAAAGCGTACTGGGCTATAATCGCGGGCTTTGCTGGCAACATCCACAGACCCTTAGGAACACACCATGGCATCCACCAAGCCCAAGAAAAAGAACCCCCGCCTCGCTTCGGGCCGCAAGCGCGTCCGTCAGGACATCAAGCTGAACGCAGCCAACACCTCGCTGCGCTCCAAGTACCGTACCGCTGTCAAGAACGTCGAAAAGGCTGTTCTGGCTGGCGACAAGACCAAGGCGACCGAACTGTTCGCCAAGATGCAGGCCGTGGTTGACACAGTGGCCGACAAGGGCATCTTCCACAAGAACAAGGCTGCTCGCGACAAGAGCCGCCTGTCCGCCAAGGTGAAAGCCCTGGCCCAGGCAGCCGCCTGATTTCCGCCGGATCTTCTGATCCGGCAACCACAGCCCGAGCGGCACCCGCCGCTCGCCGTTTGTAACGGGTGCGCTGCCAGCAAAGAAAAACGAGAAACCGCCTTCGGGCGGTTTTTTCGTTTCCGGGGTGGATTGTGCCGTTGCTCGCCCACTGACGGGCCGCCCTACTGGGCGCGCTCTGCGCCATGGTTTACGGAAAATTATTAAAACATCATAATTATCAGAATTTCATAAAAATGCATAAACCATGACCTTCCGCCGCACCGCGCTGGCTGAGCAGATGGCCACGCAACTGCTCCGGCCTTCGTTTCTCGACACCTCGCTGCGTTCGGGCCTGTTCCTGTCGGGCCAGCGGCGGGTGGGCAAGACCACCTTCCTGGCCACCGACCTGATTCCGGCACTGGAGGCCTTGGGCGCCATCGTGGTGTATGTGGACCTGTGGAGCCAGCCGCAGGCCAACCCGGCCGACCTGGTGCATGAGGCTATCCGCAAGACGCTCAAGGAACTGCAGACGCCTGGTTCGGGCCTGCTGAAGCGGCTCAAGCAGGTGACCAGCGTGGACGCCGGCGTGGGGGGCTTCAAATTCGGTTTCAAGCTGGCCGACGTGGGTAAGGACGATGGCACCACGCTGGCCCAGGCTTTCACCGAGCTGGTCGACCAGGCGCGGACCGACGTAGTGCTCATCATCGATGAGGTGCAGCACGCCCTGGGCAGCGCGGACGGCGACCACCTGCTGCACGCGCTCAAGGCCACGCGCGATGCCATCAACACGCGGCCGGACACGCCGGGCTATTTTCTTTTTGTGGGCACAGGCTCGCACCGCGCCCGGGTGCAGGAACTCACGCTCAAGGGCAACCAGGCCTTCAACGGCGCGGTGACCAACGAGTTCCCGGTACTGGGCCGCGACTTCATCGACTACGTGCTGGAGCAGGTGCGCCCGCAATTCGGCCCCATGCTGCCCTCGCCGCCGGTGACCGAGGCTGCCTTTCGCAGCATGGGCAGTCGCCCCGAGGAATTGATGAAGGCCCTGAACATCCTGCGCAGCCTGCCGCCCGACGCGCGCCCCGACGAGCACCTGCCCACCATCGCCCAGTCCCTGGGCGCGGCGGCGGCGGACGTGGAACTGCAGAAGGTGGAAGCCATGGGTCCGCTGGCCGAGGCCGTGTTCTCGCGCATCTGCAGCATCGGCGGCGACGTGAAGGGCGTTTTCACCGGCGAGGCCCTCAAGGCCTACGCGACCCAGATCGGGCGCGAGGTGACGGCGCAAGAGGTGCAAAGCATCATCGGCAGCATGACCACGGCCAACCTGCTCATGCGTGTGCGCCACGGACACTACGGCGTGACCGATCCGTTTGTGGAAAAAGCCTGGAGGGACAAGCAGCAGACCGACCAGCTGCTGCGCACGGGCACCGCGCCGAATGCAGCCCTGCCCGAGGGCGGAGAAGCGGCGCCTGCGCTGGCACCGCCTTCGTCATCCTCAGCCGCGCGGCGGTAAATCGGGTGCGTCCGGCAGCAGGCAAGCCTCGGCCACCTGCAGGTTGTTGTCGCGCGCAAAGTTGACGACAAAGTCCCACGCCATGGGCTCGTGCCCCTGCAGATCGCGGTGCACCACCACACATTTCACGCCATTGAGTGTGGTGGGAATGCACCAGGGCGAATAGCTCAGATGGCTGCCCGGACGCGCGCCGCCGGGGCGAAAGCTGCTCATGACCCCCGCCAGCCGCTCGGCCCAATCACTGGGGCGAAAGGTCTTCCCGTCGTGGGTGATGCCCTGGATGAAGATTTCTTTGGAGGTGGGGGAAACCATCGGGGATTGGAGTGGGTAGTGGGCGCGCCAGATACGGGATCACCGCATGCTGCACCGCAGCGCGACATTCTAACTCTTATATAAGAGCTGAGCCTCTAATCCGTCGGCCGCAGCGGGAATCGGAGCTCAAACCCTGGTAGGGCCGGGCATTGCAGTAATGCGCAATCGTCAACATCCGTGCAACGGGCTCCCCCTAGAATCGTGCTTCGTTTTTTCGGGAACTGGCCGTGGAGCACTCCAGGACAGCCCCATCACCGCACCGTTTGGAGATCTTGCATGACCGCTTTCATTGAGGCTGCCTCGCCCCACGTGATGAACACCTATGGCCGCGTACCGATTGCGCTGGCCCGTGGTCAAGGCAGCCGCGTGTGGGATGTCAACGGCAAGGAATACCTGGACGGCCTGGGCGGCATTGCCGTCAACACGCTGGGCCACAACCACCCCAAGCTGGTGCCCGCACTGCAGGACCAGATCACCAAGCTGATCCACACCTCCAATTACTACCACGTGCCGCTGCAGGAGCAACTGGCCGCCAAGCTGGTGGAGCTGTCGGGCATGCAGAACGTGTTTTTCTGCAATTCGGGCCTGGAGGCTAACGAGGCGGCCCTGAAGATTGCCCGCAAGTACGGCGTGGACAAAGGCATCGCCAAGCCCGAGATCGTGGTCTACGAGAAGGCCTTCCACGGCCGCTCGATCGCCACCATGTCGGCCACCGGCAACCCCAAGATCCACAGCGGGTTCGGCCCGCTGGTCGAGGGTTTCATCCGCGTGCCGATGAACGACATCGAGGCCATCAAGAAGGCCACCGAGCGCAACCCCAATGTGGTGGCCGTGTTCTTCGAAACCATCCAGGGCGAAGGAGGCATCAACCCCATGCGCGTGGAATACCTGCAGCAGCTGCGCAAGCTGTGCGACGAGCGCGGCTGGCTGATGATGATCGACGAGGTGCAGTGTGGCGTGGGCCGCACCGGCAAGTGGTTTGCCCACCAGTGGGCCGGCATCGTGCCCGACGTGATGCCCCTGGCCAAGGGCCTGGGTTCGGGCGTGCCGATTGGCGCGGTGGTGGCGGGGCCCAAGGCCGCCAACGTGCTGCAGCCCGGCAACCACGGCACCACCTTTGGCGGTAACCCGCTGGCCATGCGGGCCGGCGTGGAAACCCTGCGGATCATGGAAGAAGAAGGCCTGCTGCAAAACGCCGCCAAGGTGGGCGACCACCTGCACGCCGCGCTGCAGCGCGAACTGGGCAGCCTGCCCGGCGTGAAGGAAATCCGCGGCCAGGGCCTGATGCTGGGCATTGAGCTGAACAAGCCCTGCGGCGCCCTGATCGGCCGCGCGGCCGAGGCTGGCCTCTTGCTGTCGGTGACAGCCGACAGCGTAATCCGCCTGGTGCCCCCGCTGACCCTCACCACCGCGGAGGCGGATGAGATCGTGGCCAAGCTCACGCCATTGGTCAAAGCCATCTTGGCCGAATGAACAACAATACCGCCATGACGCTGAAACACTATCTGCAGTTCACCGACCTCACCGCCGACGAATACGCCTACCTGTTCGAGCGCGCCGCGCTCATCAAGAAGAAGTTCAAGTCGTACGAGAAGTACCACCCCCTGGTGGACCGCACGCTGGCCATGATCTTCGAGAAGGCCAGCACGCGTACGCGCGTGAGCTTCGAGGCCGGCATGTACCAGTTGGGCGGCAGCGTGGTGCACCTGACCACCGGCGACAGCCAACTGGGCCGCGCCGAGCCGATTGAAGACAGCGCCAAGGTCATCAGCCGCATGACCGACCTGGTGATGATTCGCACCTACGAGCAAAGCAAGATCGAGCGGTTTGCCGCCAACTCGCGCGTGCCCGTCATCAACGGCCTGACCAACGAATACCACCCTTGCCAGATCCTGGCCGACATCTTCACGTACATCGAACATCGCGGCTCCATCCAGGGCAAGACGGTGGCGTGGGTCGGCGATGGCAACAACATGGCCAACACCTGGGTGCAGGCCGCGTCACTGCTGGGCTTCAAGGTGCATGTGAGCACACCGCGTGGTTATGAAATCGATGAAAAATTGGCCGCTGGCGCTCATGGAATAAGCGCTGGCAGCTATCAATTTTTTAGCAACCCCATGGAAGCCTGCCGAGGCGCCGACCTGGTCACCACCGACGTGTGGACCAGCATGGGCTACGAGGCCGAGAACGAAGAACGCAAGAAAGCGTTTGCCGACTGGTGCGTGGACACCGAAATGATGGCTGCGGCCCAGCCCGACGCGCTGTTCATGCACTGCCTGCCCGCGCACCGTGGCGAGGAAGTTGAAGCCGACGTAATAGATGGGCCGCAGTCGGTGGTGTGGGATGAAGCAGAAAACAGGATGCACGTGCAGAAGGCACTCATGGAGTACCTTCTGCTCGGCCGCGTCGCATGAAGTGCGGTGCGGGGGCGCGCAAGCGCCAGCAGACTGTTTCGGCGGCGGCTCATGTCCGCAACGCGGACGTGAAACAGTCGCAGACTGCGTGCCGCAGCCAAAACAGGATGCACGTGCAAAAGGCGCTCATGGAATATCTGCTGCCTGGCAAGGTGGCCTAACCCCAAAGCCCCATCCATGCCTTGGCGCCGCCAGCCCGCTCATAGCGCCGAATTGCTGGCGCATTGGCAAACATTGGGCCAGGCGCTGGGCGCAAATGCACCAGCCTGGCGCAAGGAAGGGCGGCGCCTGGTGCTCAGCTGGAGTCGCTGGCCCCGCGCCTACCACGACACCACCCACCTCTGGGCCTGCCTCCGGCACCTGCAGGTCGTGCTGGACGAGCAACCTGGCGCGCTCGACAACCCGCACGCGGTGACCCTCGCCCTGTGGTACCACGACGCCATCTACTGGCCCTGGAGCCAGCACAACGAAGAGCGCAGCGCTGACTGGGCCAGCCGCTTCATCCTGGGCCACGGCCTGCCCAGCACGCTGGCGCAAACAGTGCACCAGCACATCCTGGACACCCGCCACACCCCCGGCCCGCTCACGGGCGATGCGCAGTGGGTGGTCGATATCGACCTGGCCATCCTGGGCCAGAGCGACACGGTGTACCGCCAGTTCGAGCGCAACGTGCGCCGCGAATACTTTTTTGTGCGCTGGCCGCGGTATGTGGCGGGGCGCAGCGCGGTGCTGCAAGGCTTTCTGGACCGTCCCCGACTCTACGGCACCGACTGGTTTGCCCACCGCTACGAGGCCCGGGCGCGTACCAATCTTGGCCATGCGCTGGCTGCCCTGCGCGACGGAACCCTCTACGCCTAAGCCTTCTTGGCCGATGTTCAGTCGCAAGACTGAAAACGCTTGCACTCCTCCACCACGTGGATCGACGTGAGTGTGTTTTCACCCTCCACATGCCGCGCCGTGAACTTCACCCAGGCGCCTTCAGGGATGCCCGCCAACAGGGCCGGGTCCCTCACCCGGAATGCCTGCGTGGTGAACGGAATCTTGGAACGCGGCAGCAGCTTGAGGCGCACATACAGCGTGCCGGTGCTCGCCGATTCCTGCAGCACGGACACAACGCGGGCCCGTGTGTAGACCGGTTCCGGCGTGGCAGTGCCCTGCTCACCTTGCGCTGCCGAGGCCGGCGGCGCGGCGACGGCATATGCCATCATGGCGCAGCACAGCGACGCCGTCACCACCAGCACCGCAAGCTGGCCAGAAACTGCTGGAACCCTAGTTTCTTTATTCATGTTGACCTTTCTCGCACTCTTGGCGACCTGAGGGCGCAGACGGATGCATCCACCGCCACTCCCCGTGTTTCAAAACTGAGTGCCCACCGTAAGGTAAACACGTGGCGTCCACTGCATGCTGCTGCGGCTGACCAAAGGCACCGCACCCGAGGCATCGACACGGTCGCGGCGGAAGCTCGCGTCACCCACGTTGAACACGCCCAGCCGCCAGTACCCCAGGCCGCGCACCAGCTGGCCGACGTAGAAATCCAGCATCGCGCTCGCGCGGTTGTGGCCCGTGAGGGTGGCGTTGATGTCCTGGTCCGCACGCCCCGTCATGGTCAGCGTGGTGCCGCCGTACCAGCCGCCTCCGCGCGGCATGGGTTTGGCCGCCGTCAGCGTGGCCACATAGCGGGCCTGGCCGGGAATGCGCCGACCTTCATTGAGCCCGCTGGTCATGCGCGACTGCAACAAACTGGCATTGGCCGACAGCGTCCAGTCGCGGCCCAGACCCAGCCATGCCAGCCCCGTGCGCACATCGGCCTCCAGCCCCCAAACCACGGCATCGCCCACGTTGACACGCTGCTCCACCCACCGGTTGGCATAACGCTCCAGCGTGGGGGCCAGCACGTCGCTCATGCGCCGCACGAACAGATTCAGGCCCACATGTCCCGTGGCAAGGCGCCGCTCAAAGCCGGTGTCCAGCGTCCAGGCCACTTGCGGGCGCAGGTCGGGGTTGCCGATGGTGTCGGGGTTGCCCAGGCTGTTGCTGCCCTGGCTGGGGATGACACGGTCCACAAGATCCCACACCCGGGGCAGTTGGGTGACTCGGGCCAGGTTGACGCGCCACTGCAGCTCCTCGGATAGCGGCGTGCGGGAGTGCAGCGACGGCTGCAGGATGTTCCACTGCTTGCTTGTCACCGCGGGGATGCGTCCAGCATGAAGCTCCACCCGCTCCCCGCGCAGCCCCAATGTGAGCGTGGTGTTGGCGGGCAGCTCCCATTCGTTTTGCCCCCACAGCACCCACCTCCGCACACCGGCGTTCTGGTCCGCGTTCACCGGCAGGTCGCCACGCGCCAACGTGTTCACAGAGAGCTTGCGGTCTTCCAGCTGCGCCCCGGCGCTCCACATCAGCGCATCGGCCGTGCCGGTGAGCTTGCTGCTAAAGCTCCACACGTCTTCGCGCCGGTCGTCCACGAAGCTGTAGCGGTCCGTAACCGTGGCTCCGCCCCCACCGCTGCTGCGTTGCAAGTCCCCTTGGCGGTCCACGGTGTCGCTGGCGCGGCTGGCGGACAGGGTGGTTTCGAGCTTGCTGGCGACAAAGCGATGCGTCCAGTCGGCTGCGGCTTGCAGGTAGCGCCGGTCATAGCGGTGTGACTCGTGCGAACCCAGGGCGTAGGTGCCATCGCCGCTGCCCAGGCTGTCGGCCACACCGCCAAAATCAGCCTTGCTGAGCGTGGCCCGCAGCGTGAGCTGGTCGGCAGCGCCCAGCTTGCCGCTGATGCGTGGCACCAGCGCGTAATCCGTGCGTTTGAAACGGCCACGGGTATCGGACTGCGCCACTTCGGCACCGCCCATCTGGGTGCTGCGGTGCGTGTCCGAGCCCAGCAAAAGGCCCGTGGCAGACGCGGCCACAAAGTACGACCAAGGTTGGGCCGGCTGCGCATCGCGCTGGCCGTCGCCGACCTCTGCGGTCGCCCCCAGAGGCCCCGTCCGCGAGAAAAAGGCCTGCCCGGCATTGCGGCCCCAGACATGGTTGTCCGTCAGGCGCAGCGTTGTTTCACGCTTTATGCTAGCCTGGCGCAGCACGATGTTGATGGTGCCCCCCGTAGCGACCGAGAACTCTGCTGACGGCGCACGCACCATCTCCACGCGCTCGATCAACTCCGGTGGAAGCTGGTCTATGGGCAGCTGAGAGCGCCGGCTACCCACCCGCTGGCCATCGATGAGCAACTGCGTTGCACCGCGCTCCATGCCGCGCATGCGGATCTCGACGCTGCCGTCCGCACCGGGCGTGACCTGTACGCCCGGCAACTGGCGCAACACATCGGCTACGGAAAACGCACCCATCTGCTCGATATCGCTGCGGTCCACCACCACCAGCGATCCGGCCGAAAAAAACCGCTGTTCCAGGGACCTGCGCGCCGTAACCGTGATGCCATCAAGCACTGGTGCAGCGCCGCCGGTTGCGTCTGGCATGCCCTGTGCCCAAGCCGCGCCACCTGTTGCAGATGCCACGCAAGCTGCCCAGATGGCAATGCGATCGATTTTGTGTGTTGTTAGTTTTTTCATGGACACCCTCTCAGTGCCAGATTGTCTGGGCGCAAGGCTTAACAGGCTGCTGAAATACTCCCCTGCGTTCGACCACCGCCCAGCTGGCACATGCGCATTTCTCGCGGCAGCTTCCGTATCCTGAAAGTCAGCTCATAAACCGCGTGCTTTGAGCCGCAAA
>NZ_JBKBKQ010000042.1:0-30979 GCF_046294525.1 Acidovorax sp. | reverse complement strand
AGAACTCTGTTGAGCCGATCGACCTCTGATATTTGGTAGTCGATCATCAGAAGTTCATACAACTCGTCATCTCGCATCAGCTTCATCTGACTCCTCTCAAAGCGCCTTGCGACGCCTAACGCAAAGCTCAGCGGGCGGCGAAACCGTCCGCTGGAGCGATCTGTTGAATGGCTTGCGGCGCATATGCAAGCTTAATGGTCCGCCCGAAGTAGAAAAGGCTTGCCTTCTTTTCACTCAAGATCGCCGATTCGGGATATGCAATTTGAAGCGTTTCCGTATCAATCCAAGTCAGAGAGACTTCCTTGAACTCACAGGTGGCGACAAATACGCCACCTCCACCCTTCGAGCCAGAGGCTTCCATCTCGACAAAGACCTGCATGCGCGGCGCATCCGGGTGTGGGCTTTTTCCAAGTTCGTACGCTGTTGCCAGTGCACGGCCATCGGGAGATGCGACTTTATTCGATGGCACAACAACCGGTTTTCGACGGTGCGGGCGTCGAAATGCAGGTTGCGGAGAGAACAGCTTTTTCCGTAGCAAAAGAAGCACAGTGCGTCTACGCGCGATGGAAGATCCTTCCCAACGCTTGATGTCTAAATCGCAGTCAATGACTTCAACGGCACGGTTCCGCACCTCTTCATCGAGGCAGCCATATTTCCACTGAGTTGCAGCGAGGGCCAGCCAGAAGACTGGTCCATCGTCCACGTCTTGAATTGATTCAGACCAGGATCGAATTAAGGCCTCCGTCACCTCGGCGGGATCGGCACCCGTGCTAAACATTTCGATGAACTCGTCGCGGATGTCGCAGGCCACATCGTCCGAGAAGAGAGCTGTGCTGGATGTTCCCATGGTGCTTATCGCCCATTCAACGTTTGAATTCAGCGGCCGCCGTAGGTGGTCCGCTGGAATGATGGGTTAGGCAGCAACATGGCTTCTTGCTCAGGATAGACCGCCGCCAACGCTGAGCCGATGAGCAAGCTTTGCGATGAATTCGTTCTGCCGGATGATTAAGCCACATATGCAGTTGCTTGGATCATTGACCGCTGGGCCAGTGAGATTGAATGCTGGACAGTCCGGATCATGTTCTGCGTAGGAGCCCAAGAATGTGCGCAACTCGCTGATTAACGGCTCTTCTTGCTGCGTCATGCATACTGCCTAACGTAATTTAGGCACCGGCGGCACCACCATAAGTTGGCCAAAACTCATGCAAAAACGACTTGAACGTGATGCCTTGATCATCTTGGATGGTAAGTGACGTCGTCTCTGCGAGAGATGAGCCACCGTCCAGTGTGACAAGGAATGAATGAGTGAGGCCGGATAGCAGCTCACTCAACACAGCGTGAAAGGCTTCGCGTGCTTCCGGGTTGGACAAGTGCGCCGCAAGCGCAGCCCAGGCGGCCCGTTGTTCGCTCCATTCCGCGGATGGTGGGTCGGACAGCGCCTCGATCGCAGCCTGCGACCACGACTCGTTGGAAAGAGCCAGTGCCTTCAAGAACGCCACTTCGGAAGAACGCAAGTTCATGAGGGGCCTAACGTTTGACATGAGGGGCGGCCAAGAGCGATAGCTCTTGGACGTCCCTCTCGATGGAAGGGTTAGGCGTCATTTCTCCGCCATCTCTTCTAGCCAGATGGCCAGCACCGGGGAGTCTTCACGGTTCAACCTTAGAGCTCTTTCGGTGTTCGTAATGTCCGGCGGCATCACTTCTACATTTATGAAGAGGCTGGCCCTGGTGTCACCTCGGCCAAAGACGCCTTCATCGTCAAGCTGCTTCATTGCAACTTCCATTGCATCTAGGCGGCTGTCGAACTCGGCGTCCCATTCTGCGGATGTCATTCCTGAAGTCATCCGTGGACGCAACCCAAATAGGCGATTCACCTCGACGAAGTGCTGATCTCCGTAGCACATGTATGGTGATTCGGCATAAGACCATTTGAGGTAGCACTCATCGCCAGGCTCGCCTTTTTCTGCCTCAGATGCCAATGCCTCCTGTGACCAAGCCACCAAGAACGGTGGATGTGCTTCGCCAGTTGTGATCAGTGTGACGTAGTAGAAGGTCTCGCGATGCTCTCGGAACAAGTCCAACACCGCTGAGCGTGTCGCGGTTGCGATGGCCTCCGCAAGTTCTGACTGGGTTGGTTGCATCTGCTGCACGTTTTGACGCCTAACGTTGGAGTTGACCGGCGCGCAACGGCATTGCGCCGCGAGGCGTACGCTCGCCAGCACGCTTCGCGGCGCAATGCCGTTGCGTGTCCGTGTCGAACGACCTGTTAGACCTCATGGGGTACGCGTGTGAATAATGCGGAGGCCGCCCAATTCCGACACGGCGGACTGAATCGGAGCGGCGGAACTGTACTCCAGCTCGACTGATCTGGCTCCTTGCCAACGTGCTCGCACCTCCGGCTCACGGATGGACTTCCCGACCAAGGAACCATGCCGCTCGAAAGACACCAGCAGATTCCCAGGCGAGTTCGGGAGCGCATCGCTCTCGGGTATTGCGGATACGTGGGTCGTCCAAGCAACAGTTCCTGAGCAGGTCCGCTCGAAGACCACCAGCTTCCATTGTCTGTCGGGGGAAGGGAGCTCTCTAAGGCGAGAGTTCTCGCAGGTTTCGAGCAGCAGCCAACCGAGGAGAGCTGCGCCGGTTATGAGCGGGACGGCAAGCCAGCCGAGAAGAACTCGTGGCGTGCGGCGCAAACCGGTAGCGGCTGAAAGCATGAGGTCTAACGTAATTTAGACCGCAAAACCTGCGGGATAAACTGGACCTTGCGGGATATTCTGGACACGGGAACCTCCTGAAAGTGGCTTGCAGCTTGAGGTGGCGGCCGATACACTGTGTGAAAACACAGGTATAAAAATTCCATGAAACCCGGCACGCCTGAATTGCGCTCCCCCCGCCTTCTGGATCAGGTCCGGGAGCGCATTCGCTACCTTCACTATAGCCTCAGCACCGAAAAGGCTTATCTGCACTGGGTGCGTTTTTTCATCCGTTGGCACGGGCGTGGCGGGGTCATGCGGCACCCGCGCGACATGGGGGCGGCCGAGGTCGAAGCGTTCCTCACGATGTTGGCAACAGAACGGCACGTGTCTGCCTCTACCCACAACCAAGCACTCAGCGCGGTCCTTTTTCTCTATCGCGAAGTATTGGGCGTCGATTTGCCCTGACTGGAGGGCGTAAACCGCCCCGCCCAGAAGCGGCGCATTCCCAGCGTTTTGACGCGGGATGAGGTCGCTGCCTTGTTTCAGTTTCTGGATGCAGACATGCGTTTGCTGGCGCAATTGCTGTATGGCACAGGCATGCGGCTGATGGAGGGGCTTCGCCTGCGCGTCAAGGATGTGGATTTTGACCGCCATGTGATCATCGTCCGGGAGGCCAAGGGCAACAAAGACCGGGTCGTCATGCTGCCGCGCACCCTGGGGCCCACGCTGCGCTCGCAGCTGCTGCACGCGCGAGGCGTGTGGGAACAGGAGCGGCAGGCGCAGCGCGGTGGTGTGCAAACGCCGCATGCGCTGGAGCTAAAGTACCCCCAGGTGGGACACACATGGGGCTGGTTCTGGCTGTTTCCCTCACCCACCCTTTCTGTGGACCCACGTTCGGGCGTGCAGCGGCGGCATCACTTGTTTGAGGAGCGGCTGCAGCGGGCCGTCAAGAAGGCGGTAGCCCAGGCCGGTATTTACAAACCCGTGTCTGTGCACACACTGCGCCACAGCTTTGCCACACACCTTCTGCAGTCGGGCACCGACATCCGCACCGTGCAAGAGTTGCTGGGCCACAGCGATGTGTCTACCACCATGATCTACACCCATGTCCTGAAGGTGGCGGCTGGTGGCACGGCCAGTCCGCTGGATTCGATGCAGCACCCGAAATGACACGCTGCGTTGGGCACAAACGGAAAAATATAGGCCAAATCAGCCTCTAGCTCTTGTCCATCAATCGCTAGCAGCTATCAATAGGTGAGCATTCTCTCGATCACCCCCATCTTGCCAACAGCTTCGGCAAACTCGCCACCAGCATCGCCGCGCCTGACAGCGTGAGCAGCCCCAGCACCACCTGCTTGAACCGCGCCTCGCTGATGCCCAGGTACAGCCGGGCGCCGAGCAGTGACGGCACCAGCATCGCCGGGATCACCAGCGCCAGCAGGGGCAGCGTGGCGCGGCTGATGAGGCCGGTGGCGGCGTAGGTGGCAAAGGTCACCAGCAGCATGGCCAGGTTGAAGTTCTGGATGATGGCGCGCTGCACGTCCTTGTCGAGCCCGCGCAGGGTGCACCACAGCGTGGGCAGGACGCCGGTGAAGCCGCCCAGGCCGCCCATCACGCCGCCCGAAAGGCCCACGGCCGCGTCCGCCACGCGGCCGCCGGCGGTGATGCGGGGCAGCTGGCGGGCCAGCAGCATGGCGGGGCACCACAGCACCAGCAGCGTGCCCAGCACGAGCTTGAAGGCCTCCATGTCCAGCCGGGGCAGCAGGGCCACGCCAAGGGGGATGCCCGCGAGGCCACCCAGCACGAAGGGCAGCAGGCGGGCCTTGTCAAAGCCGCGCCGCACCGTGGCGGCCGCCACGACCTGCCCGGTGAGTGCGCCGCACACGGCCAGCACAGCGGCCAGGCGGGGTTCCAAAGCCCAGGCCCAGAAGGACATGGCCACCATGCTGAAGCCAAAGCCCGACAGGCCTTGCACAAAGCCTGCCGCCGCCGCGCCCAGCACCACCACCCACCATACGCCGTCCATGCGTCCGCCTTTTCTTTTCGTTGGGCCAGTTCCTCTCAGCCTCTCAGTACAGCGTGGCCTGCTGGCGTGCGGGCAGTTCGCGGTCGTAGGTTTCGCCGTCAAAACTGCCCTGCGTGATGGACGCGAGCAGCGCGCCGGGCGTGGGCACGGGCCGTGGCGTGCCGGGCGGTACAGGGTCCCAAAGCCGCGAGCGCTGGATGGCGCGGGCGCACTGGAAATACACCGATTCGGCTTTGATCACCAGCACACATTGGGGCGGTTTACGGTTGACCACAAAGCGCGCCAGCAGCTCGGGCGCAACGCTGATGTGGGCGCGGCCGTTCACGCGCAGGGTTTCGCCCACGCCGGGGATGAGGAAGAGCAGCGCGACGCGCGGGTCGGCCACGATGTTGCGCAGGCTGTCGGCGCGGTGGTTGCCGCGGCGTTCGGGCAGCAGCAGGGTTTGGTCGTCGTCCAGCACCTGCACAAAGCCGGCCGGGTCGCCACGCGGCGAGGCATCGAGCCCGCCGGGGCCCTGGGTGGCCAGCACGGCAAAGGGGGATGCCTCGATCATGGCGCGGTAGCCGGGGTGCACGCGGGGCAGCTCCTTGGCTACGGAGGCTTCGCTGGGCGTGCCCAGAAGGGATTCAAGCTGCGCGAGGTTGTGGATCGTATGTTCGCTGGCCGCAAACACAGCTGCGGGGTTCAGGGGCGCGGGTGAAGTCATGCCGCGCATCGTGCCGTGCCACGGTCGGGCTGGCAAGCTGTGCAGCGGGCACCGTTAAAAATCAAACCAAAATGGCTGCCAGCGCTTATCCAGCAAGCGCTGGCAGCTATCATTTTTTTAATCGCATTACACGTTGATGGCCGCTGCCGACCCGGCCTGCTTGCGCAGTTCAAACTTCTGGATCTTGCCGGTGCTGGTCTTGGGCAGCTCGCCAAACACCACGGCGCGCGGCACCTTGAAGCCCGCCAGGTGCTTCTTGCAGTGCGCCACGATGTCTTCGGGCGTGGTCTGCGCGCCGGCCTTCAGCTCCACAAACGCGCAAGGCGTCTCGCCCCACTTGGGGTCGGGCTTGGCCACCACGGCGGCGGCCAGCACGTCGGGGTGGCGGTAGAGCACGTCTTCCACTTCGATGGACGAGATGTTCTCACCGCCCGAGATGATGATGTCCTTGCTGCGGTCCTTGATCTTGATGTAGCCGTCGGGGTACTGCACGGCCAGGTCGCCGCTGTGGAACCAGCCGCCTGCAAAGGCCTCGTCGGTGGCCTTGGGGTTCTTGAGGTAGCCCTTCATGGCGATGTTGCCCTTGAACATGATCTCGCCCATGGTCTCGCCGTCCTGCGGCACGGGCAACATCGTTTCGGGGTCCAGCACGCGCACGTCGCGCTCCAGGTGGTAGCGCACGCCCTGGCGGGCGTTGAGGCGGGCGCGCTCGCCAATGTCGAGCGCATCCCAGGCCTCGTGCTTGGCACACACGGTAGCGGGGCCGTACACCTCGGTCAGGCCGTACACATGGGTCAAATCGAAGCCCATTTTTTCCATGCCTTCGATCATCGAGGCCGGTGGCGCAGCGCCCGCCACCATGGCCTTGACGCCTGCGGGTACACCCACCTTCATGGCCTCGGGAGCGTTCACCAGCAGCCCATGCACGATGGGAGCGCCGCAGTAGTGCGTAACGCCATGCTGACGGATGGCGTCGAAGATGGCCTGCGCGTCCACGCGGCGCAGGCACACGTTGACACCCGCCCGCGCCGCAATGGTCCACGGAAAGCACCAGCCGTTGCAGTGGAACATGGGCAGCGTCCACAGGTACACCGCGTGCTTGGGCATGTCCCACTCCAGCACGTTGCTGATGGCGTTGGCGGCAGCGCCCCGGTGGTGGTAGACCACGCCCTTGGGGTTGCCGGTGGTGCCCGACGTGTAGTTGAGCGCAATCGCATCCCACTCATCGGCGGGCAGGCTCCAGGCAAAGGCGGCGTCGCCACTGGCCACAAAGGCCTCGTAGTCGGTGCCGCCCAGGCTTTGCGCAGCGGGGCCGTAGAGCGCGTCCTGCACCTCGATCACACGGATGGGCGTGGTGGCGGTGCGCAGGGCCAGCGCCTTGGCCATGGTGCCGGTGAATTCCGGGTCCACGATCACGGCCTTGGCCTCGCCGTGGTCCAGCATGAAGGCTATGGCCTCGGGGTCCAGCCGGGTGTTGAGGGTGTTAAGCACGGCGCCGGCCATGGGCACGCCAAAGTGCGCCTCCACCATGGGGGGCGTGTTGGGCAGCATCACGGCCACGGTGTCGTTCTTGCCGATGCCAGCCTTCGTCAGCGCGCTAGCCAGCTGGCGGCAGCGGGCGTCGGTCTGGGCCCAGGTCTGGCGCAGTTCGCCGTGCACGATGGCCAGGCGGTCGGGGTAGACCTCGGCCGTGCGTTCGATGAACGACAGGGGAGACAGGGCGGCGAAGTTGGCTTCGTTGCGGGGCAGGTGCTGGTCGAAGATGCTGGTGGGCGTCATGCGGCTTGTCTCCTTGGTGTGCTTTGCACGCATTAGACCAAGCGGGCCTGACACGCGGCTGAAGTGGGGGGCGCAGCCGGCCGGGCGCCTTGGGAGACAATTGGCCGGGTGTCCATACCCCAGTCGTTCATCCAAGAGCTGCTTTCCCGCGTTGACGTGGTCGACATCGTCAGCCGCTACGTGCAACTCAAGAAGGGCGGAGCCAATTTCATGGGGCTGTGCCCCTTCCATGGCGAGAAGTCGCCCTCCTTCAGCGTCAGCCCGTCCAAGCAGTTCTATCACTGCTTTGGCTGCGGCAAGAACGGCAACGCCATCAGCTTCTTGATGGACCACGCGGGCATGGGTTTTGTCGAAGCCGTGCAGGACCTGGCCCAGAGCGTGGGCCTGACCGTGCCGGACGACGACATCTCGCCCCAGGAACGCGAGCGCGCCGCCGCCGCGCGCCAGAAGCAGGCCACCCTGACCGATGTCCTGGAGAAGGCGGCCGACGCCTACCGCAAGCACCTGCGCAGTTCGCAGCGCGCCATTGGCTACTTCAAGGGCCGGGGGGTGTCGGGCCACGTGGCCAAGCGCTACGGTCTGGGCTACGCGCCCGAGGGCTGGCGCAGCCTGGCCAGCGTGTTCCCGAGCTACGACGACCCGCTGCTGGAGGAAAGCGGCCTGGTCATCGTGGGCGAGGACGGGCAAGACAAGCGCTACGATCGCTTCCGCGACCGGGTGATGTTCCCGATCCGCAACGTCAAGGGTGAGTGCATCGGCTTTGGCGGGCGGGTGCTGGGCGATGAAAAGCCCAAATACCTCAATTCGCCCGAAACGCCGGTGTTCTACAAGGGCCGCGAGCTGTATGGCCTGTTCGAAGCGCGCACCGCCATCCGCGAGCACGGCTATGCGCTGGTCACCGAAGGCTACATGGATGTGGTGGCCCTGGCGCAGCTGGGTTTTCCGAACGCGGTGGCCACGCTGGGCACGGCCTGCACGCCCGAGCATGTGCACAAGCTGCTGCGCTTTACCGACGCGGTGGTGTTCAGCTTTGACGGCGACGCCGCCGGCCGCCGCGCTGCGCGCAAGGCACTGGAAGGCGCCCTGCCCCACGCCAGTGACACGCGCAGCATCAAGTTCCTTTTCCTGCCGGCCGAGCATGACCCGGACAGTTTTATCCGCGCGCACGGCACCGACGCCTTTGCCCGCGCCGTCGCTGATGCCGTGCCGCTGAGCCGTTTTCTGGTGGACGCCGCCAGCGAGGGCTGCGACCTGGCCACGGCAGAGGGCCGCGCGCACATGGCCAGTAACGCCCGTCCGCTGTGGACGGCGCTGCCCGATGGCGTGCTCAAGCGCCAGTTGCTGAGCGATCTGGCCGACAAGACGCAGCTGAATGCGCGCGATCTGGCCGAACTGTGGGCCCCCGCCACCGGCCGCGATGGCCCCCGCCACCCAGGCCCCGGTGCCATCGCCGCCCCCACCCGCCACACTGCCCCGCCCGCCCCAGGCGAGGCGCCCGCATGGGACCTGCCACCGGACGCGGATGGATGGGCCCCGGCCGGCGAGCCAGCTTCGACCGGTTATGCAGGGTATGAGTCGTATGGCAGCCCCAACCCGTACGGCCAGAGCGGCTACCCTGCGCAGGGCAAACCGCCGATTCGTAAGGGGGGCGACTGGAAAAGCAGCGGCGGATGGAAGAAAAAAGACCGCGACGCAGCGCCCTGGCCCCCGCAGCCCCGTCTGCCCCGTACCCCCACGGCCAGCCGCATCGACCATGCGGCACGGCTGCTGCTGTCGCACATGGCGTTTCTGGAAGAGCTGACGCACGACGACCACGCCAGCCTGTGCGCCCAGCCCTCGCCCCATGGCCCCTTGTTTACGTGGCTGGAAGCCCAATTTCACGAACACGGCCCGCTGCCCTGGGCCGTGCTGCGGGAAAGCCTTCGCGACCATGAGTGCGAGGCGCTGGCCGTGAAGGTGATGACGGGATCGCATGCACAGACCGAGGGCGACGTGCAGGAGCTTCGGCTGGAGCTGCGCGACCTGCTCAACCGCATGCAGATCGAAGACATCAAGGAGCAGCAAAAGCTGCTGGTGCTGCAGGTGGCGCAGGACCCGTCTGCGCTGGAGCGCTACCGCCTGCTGGCAGAAAAACGCAGGATTCTGGAGCAGCCAGCAGGCCGGACAGCTTGAAATAGGTCAAAAAGGTATAATGTAGGGTTAGTTAGCGGCAAGAGCGACAGCAGCACCTCCGAGCCGGGCCTCCACACCTGCGCGCACCTCAGCGCCCTTGGGCCCACCCATCGCAAGGACTGCACACCAAATGATCGCCCAGACATCTTGCCCCTGAGGGCTTCCCCTCAAAGCGCCAGGCTTGTTCCAGCCTGTTGCTGCCACCCGCGCCGGGATCTGTGGCGCTTGCGTTTCTTTGTGTCCGTTTTTGAATCTGAGGTTCTTCATGCCCGCTCAAAAGTCCGCGAAGCCGTCCAAGTCCGCTCCAGGCCCTGCCGCCAAGGCTGTCTCCAAAACCGCCGCCAAGGCCCCGGCAAAGGCCGCCCCCAAGAAGGCCGCTGCCGCACCCGCCCCGGTTGCCAAGAAAGTGAAAACTGTGCCCGTGAAAAGTTCTGCCGAGCTGACCAAAGCTGCCGATGAATTGCTGAAGAAGAAGCCCGCCAAGGCGGCCGCTGCCTCCTCTGAAGACGACACCCCCAAGAAGCGCCCCGGCCGCCCCGCCAAGGCCGCTGGCGCCGCCGAAGCCAAGGCTGCCCCCGCCAAGCGGGGCCGCAAGCCCAAGGCCGCAGCTGCCAGCGATGAGAGCGGCGACGACACGGACCTGTCGGACATCGAAGCCGATCTGGAAGGCGAAGTCGAAGAGGTGCCCGAGGCTGCGGCCGCGGTCGAAAAGGTCAAGCCCCTGCGCATGAAGATCAGCAAGGCGAAGGAACGCGCCTTGATGAAGGAATTCGGCCTGGATGAAACCGTCCTGTCCGAAGAAGACATGGCCAAGCGCCGCGCGCGCCTGAAGGCCCTGATCAAGCTGGGCAAGACACGCGGCTACCTCACGCACGTTGAAATCAACGACCACTTGCCCGACAAGCTGGTCGATGCCGAAACCCTCGAAGCCGTCATCACCACCCTGAACGACCTGGGCGTGGCGGTGTACGAGCAGACGCCTGACGCCGAAGCGCTGATCATCACGGACAACGCTCCCGCAGGTGCCACCGAAGAAGAAGCCGAAGAAGCTGCCGAAGCCGCCCTGTCCACCGTGGACTCGGAATTCGGCCGCACCACCGACCCGGTCCGCATGTACATGCGCGAAATGGGCACCGTGGAGCTGCTGACCCGCGAAGGCGAAATCGAAATCGCCAAGCGCATCGAAGGCGGCCTGATGGCCATGATGGAGGCGATCAGTGCATCGCCCGCCACCATCGCCGAGATCCTCAACATGGGCGAGGAAATCCGCGAAGGCAAGGTCGTCATCTCGACCATCGTGGACGGCTTCTCCAACCCCAATGAGGCCGACGACTATGTCGCCGAAGAAGACTTCGACGAATTCGACGAGGCCGACGATGACGACGGCAAGGGCGGCAGCAAGGCGCTGACCAAGAAGCTCGAAGAACTCAAGAAGCAGGCGCTGGAGCGCTTTGACAAGCTGCGCGAGCTGTTTGAAAAAGTGCACAAGGTGTACGACAAGGAAGGCTACGGCACGCCTGCCTACATCAAGGCCCAGCAGGCCCTGTCGGCCGAGCTGATGACCATCCGCTTCACCGCCAAGACCATCGAAAAGCTGTGCGACATGGTGCGCGGCCAGGTGGACGATGTGCGCAAGAAGGAGCGTGAGCTGCGCCGCATCATCGTGGACAAGTGCGGCATGCCGCAGGAGACCTTCATCAAGGACTTCCCGCCCAACCTGCTGAACCTGCAATGGGTCGAGAAGCAGGCTGCCGCTGGCAAGCCCTGGTCGGCGGTGATGGCGCGCAACATCCCGCCCATCCAGGACCTGCAGCAAAAGCTGATCGACCTGCAGTCGCGCGTCGTGGTGCCGCTGGCCGAGCTCAAAGGCATCAACAAGCGCATGAACGAAGGCGAGGCCACCTCGCGCGATGCCAAGAAGGAAATGATCGAGGCCAACCTGCGCCTCGTGATCTCGATTGCCAAGAAGTACACCAACCGCGGCCTGCAGTTCCTCGACTTGATCCAGGAAGGCAACATCGGCCTGATGAAGGCGGTGGACAAGTTCGAATACCGCCGCGGCTACAAGTTCTCGACGTACGCCACGTGGTGGATTCGCCAGGCCATCACCCGCTCGATCGCCGACCAGGCGCGCACCATCCGTATCCCGGTGCACATGATCGAGACGATCAACAAGATGAACCGCATCAGCCGCCAGCACTTGCAAGAGTTTGGTTTTGAGCCCGATGCGTCCATCCTGGCGGCCAAGATGGAAATCCCCGAGGACAAGATCCGCAAGATCATGAAGATCGCCAAGGAGCCGATCTCCATGGAAACGCCGATCGGGGACGACGACGACAGCCACCTGGGCGACTTCATCGAGGACGGTGCCAACACCGCGCCTATCGAAGCCGCCATGCAGGCAGGCCTGCGCGATGTGGTCAAGGACATCCTGGACGGCCTCACGCCGCGTGAAGCCAAGGTGCTGCGCATGCGTTTCGGCATCGAGATGACCAGCGACCACACGCTGGAAGAAGTGGGCAAGCAATTCGACGTGACCCGCGAGCGCATTCGCCAAATAGAAGCCAAGGCGCTGCGTAAGCTCAAGCACCCCAGCCGCTCTGACAAGCTGCGCAGCTTCATCGACTCGCTGTAGCCTCGCGATCCAGCCTTTGCCGGCTGGCTCCAACGCCCTGCCCCGCACCTGCGGCGCAGGGCGTTTTTCATGGGCCCACGGAATCGACCCCGCGTTTACCCTGATACCAAGGACAGCAGACTGACAGCTTGGACGGCGACCATTGCCGCGCACACCGTTCGGCTTGGTAGCCGCGTGGCACCCAAAAACACACTCCATATTGCACCGAGGGGACTCGCATGTCTGATGCACCAATCCACCGCCGCAAGGCCATTGCGCAATCGCTGGGGGCCGCCGCAGCGGCCTGGAGCCTGGTGGGCCTGCCCGCCTGGGCGCAGACGGGTGCGGCAACGCCCCGCCCCACTCCCGCTGCTGCCAAGGTGCCCAAGCTGGCCGGCACCTTGCGCATCGTCATCCCTGCCAACCCGGGCGGCGGCTGGGACCAGACCGGCCGCGCCCTGGGCACCGCACTGGTCGGCGCCGGCGCGGCGGACCAGATCGAGTATGAAAACATCGGCGGCAAGGGCGGCACCATTGGCCTTGCCAAATACGCCGAAAAGTACGGCAACGACGCCAACACTCTGCTGATGGGCGGCATGGTGATGGTGGGCGCGGTGGCACTTCAGAAGCCCGCCGTGGACATGGGCCACATCCAGCCGCTGGCGCGTCTGACCAGCGACTACCTGGTGGCGGCCGTGGCGGCGCAGTCGCCCATCAAGAACACCAAAGACCTGGCGGACGCGCTGCGCGCGGACCTGCGCGGCATGCCCGTGGCGGGCGGATCGGCCGGCGGGGTGGACCACATGTTTGCGGGCGTGCTGGCACGCGCGGCCAAGGCCAAGCCGGAAGAGCTGGTCTACAAACCCTTTGCCGGCGGGGCGGACGTGGTGGAGGCATTGGCCACCGGTGCCGCCAGCGTGGGCCTGTCGGGCTACAGCGAGTTCAGCGACGCCCTGGCCTCCGGCAAGCTGCGCGCCATAGGCGTGTCGTCGCGCCGCAGCGTGTTTGGCATACCGGCGTTCCGCGAACAGGGACTGGACGCAGTCATGGCCAACTGGCGCGGCGTGTTCACCGGCAAGGGCGTGGCACCTGCGCGGGCGGCAGAGATGCTCACCGCCATCGAGGCCGCCACCCACCACGAGTCCTGGACACGCACGCTCAAGCAGAACCGGTGGGAACCCTCTTGGCTCACCGGCAAGGATTTGGCAGAGTTCATGGAGCTGGACCTCACCACCGCGCGCGTGATGGTCTACTTGCTAAAGCTGAAGGCTTGACCGTACGCCAACGCCCTCCGGGCCCGCTGCAGAACCTTTGGAGCCTCTCATGAAAATGTCCAACCACTCCATCGGCGCACGCATGGCCACGGCCCTGGGCCTGGTGCTGGCGCTGCTGCTGGGCGCCGCGCTGTTCGGCATCGCCACGCTGTACCGCACGCTGGGCACCTACGACACCACGGTGCTGGGCCGCGTGGCGCAGGAGCGCGCCGTGAGCCGCATGGAAAGCGAGTTCAAGACCCAGGTGCTGGAGTGGAAGAACACCCTGCTGCGCGGCGAAGATTCGCGCAAGCGCGAGCTGCACTGGGCCGCCTTCCAGGCCAGCGAAAAGCGCGTGGCCGATGCCGCCAAGGCGCTGGAGCCCCAGCTGACCGACGCGCAGGAAAAGGCGGCGCTGCAAAAGTTCACACAGGCCCACGCCCAGATGGCGCAGGGCTACCGCAAGGGTTTTGAGGTGTTCCAGTCGCTGGGCTTCGTGCCATCGGCCGGGGATGCCGACGTGGCCGACATCGACCAGGGCCCGGCCAAGCTGCTCACCGAACTGGGCCAGCAGGTGGCTGCCAGCAGCGCGGCCATCGCGCAGCAGGCCGCGCAGGACGCGCGGCGCGCGCTGGTCAGCAGCCTGGTGGCGCTGGCGCTGGTGACAGCGTTGGGCGCTTGTGCGGGTTGGCTGCTCACACGATCCGTGGTGCGCCCGCTGGGCGTGGCCGTGTCGCTGGCCCACAAGGTAGCAGCGGGCGACCTGACCACCAGCATCCGCGTGGAGGGCCGCGACGAACCCGCCCGCCTGTTGGAAGCCCTGCGCGCCATGCAGGACAACCTGGAGAACGTGGTGGCCGGCGTGCGCAGCAACGCCGAGGGCGTGGCCAGCGCGAGTGCCGAAATCGCCCAGGGCAATGCCGACCTGAGCATGCGCACCGAAGACCAGGCTTCGTCGCTGGACGAGACAACCTCGTCCATGCAACAGCTTCAGGCTACCGTGCAGCAGAACGCATCCAACGCGCAGCGCGCCAACGAGCTGGCCAAGAACGGCGCCACCGTGGCGCAGCGCGGCGGCGACGTGGTGACGCAAATGGTGGATGTGGTGCAGGGCATCCAGGAGAGTTCGCGCCGCATCGCCGACATCATTGGCGTCATCGACGGCATTGCGTTCCAGACCAACATCCTCGCGCTCAATGCCGCCGTCGAGGCCGCGCGCGCCGGCGAGCAGGGGCGGGGCTTTGCGGTGGTGGCCAGCGAAGTGCGCGCCCTGGCCACCCGCAGTGCCAGCGCCGCGCGTGAGATCAAGGAGCTCATCCAGACCAGCGTGGAGCGTGTGCAGGCCGGCTCGGACTTGGCACGCAACGCCGGCACCACCATGACCGAGGTGGTGTCCTCCATCCAGGGCGTGAGCGCGCTGATGGAAGAAATCAGCCAGGCCAGCGCCGCGCAGACCAGCGACATGCTGCGCGTGACCCAGGCCATCGTGCGCATGGACGAGGCGACGCAGCAGAACGCCGCCTTGGTGGAAGAAAGCGCGGCCGCCGCCGGCAGCCTGAGCGGCCAGGCCGACCAGCTGGTGCAGGCGGTGGCGGTGTTCCGGCTGCGGCACCCGCAGCATGCTGCCGGCCACCCCGGGCATCCCGCTTTGCCAGCGCCGCAGGGTTGATGGTTTGCTACTGAAAAAGTAGCTACCAGCGCTTGCTGTAAAAGCGCTAGCGCCTCAGAAGACCCCAATGCAGGTCGGGTTAGCCCAAAGGGCGTAACCCGACAGGAGACGGCGCATCTGGGGCAGCGTCGGGTTACGCTCTTCGGGCGAACCCGACCTACAATACGCTATCAAAACAGTAGCTTCAAGCGCTTATTGGACAAGCGCCAGAGGCCTAAAAACACCTCGAACCATCCTCAATCAATCCACCGTCACATTCGCGTTCTTTACCACCTGCGCCATGCGCGCGGCTTCGGTCTTGAAGAATGCCGCGGCCTGGTCGGGAGGCGTGAGCTTGATCTCGTAGCCCTGCGCGATCAGCGCGTCGTGCGCTTCGGGCATTTCCATGGCGGCCTTGAAGCCGTTGTACAACCGGGCGAGCTCGGCTTTGGGCAGGCCGGTGGGGGCGACGGGCGCGACCCAGCCGTCCAGCTCATAGCCGGGCAGGCCCTGCTCGGCGATGGTGGGCACGCCGGGCAGCGAGTGCACGCGGCTGGCCGTGGTCACGCCCAGGGCGCGCAGCGTGCCGGCCTTGATGTGCGCTGCGGCGGGGGCCACCGCCACCACCCCTAGCTGCACCTGGCCGCCCAGGATGTCGTTCATGAGCGGGCCCATCCCCCGATAGGGAATGTGCTTGATATCGAGCCTGGCGCGGTCCACAAACATGGCGGCGCCCAGGTGCAGGATGGTGCCGTTGCCGGAGGAGCCGTAGTTGAGCACGCCGGGCTTGGACTTGGCCAGTGCGATCAGCTCCTGCACGTTCTTGGCGGGCACCGAAGGGTGCGCGACGAGCACGAAGGGCGTGGCGCCAATGATGGTGATGGGCGTGATGTCGGCCAGCGAGTCGAACGGGATGTTCTTGTACACGCTGGGGTTGACCACGTGGTTGTTGGACACCACGCCGATGACGGAGCCGTCCTTGGGTGCCCGCACGATTTGGGTGGTGCCTGTGATGCCGCCCGCGCCGGGCAGATTCTCGATGACCACCGGCTGCCCCAGCGCCTTGGCGAGGCTGGCGCTGATGGCGCGGATGGCGCCGTCCACCCCCGAGCCCGCCGACAGCGGCAGGATCACGCGCAGCGGCTTGCCGTCGCCCTGGGCGCTGGCAATGCGTGGCACACCCCACGCTGCGGCGACCAAAGCGGCAGCGCCGGTGGAGATGGCCCGGCGGCGTGTGAGCACGCTGCGGGCGACGAGCGCGGCGTGGGGGAAAGCGGGTGCGGTGGTGGTGCGCGGCATGGGTTTGTCTCCGGTCGTGGTCAGGGAACCCTGGGCGGTGGTCTGCGCCACATTGCTATGCCCGGGGATGGTTTCAAAAAATCAGGCGATGGCTCCGGTAGCCTGCAGTGCGGCCACTTCATCGGCCGTGTAGCCCAGGCCCTGCAGCAGCTCGGCCGTGTGCTGGCCCAGGCGCGGCGGGTCACGGCGCACATCCAGGCGCTGGCCGTCCATGCGCAGCGGCATCAGCGTGATCTGCGCAGTCTGCCCGGCGCGCTCGCCATCGGGCAGCGTGATGTCGGCCAGGCCACCGGTGGCCTGCAGGTGCGGGTCGTCAAACAGTTCTTCGGGTCGGCGGATGGGTGCAAACGGCAGGCCGTGGCGCTCGAAGATCGCGGCCAGCTCATCGGCCGTGTGCTGCGCCAGCCGGTCGCGCAGCACGGGCATCAGCGTGGGGCGGGCGCGCACGCGGTCGTTGTTGGTGGCCAGGCCGGCGTCGGCCTTCAGGTCGGCATAGCCCATGGCATCGCAGAAGGTCTGCCACTGCGCATCGCTCACGGCGGCCAGAAAGATCTGGCCACCATCCTTCACGCTGAACACGTCGTATACGGCCCAGGACGAAATACGGTCGGGCATGGGGGCTGCCGGTTTGCCGGTGACGGCGTACTGCATCATGTGCTGGCCGACCAGGAAGACGTTGTTCTCGAACAGGGCCGAGTCCACCTCCTGCCCGCGCCCGGTGATGCCGCGCTGCATCAGCGCCGCCATCGCGCCAATCGCGCCGAACATGCCGCCCATGATGTCGTTCACGCTGCTGCCCGCGCGCAGCGGGTCGCCGGGGCGGCCGGTCATGTAGGCCAGGCCGCCCATCATCTGCACCACCTCGTCCAGCGCGGTGCGGTGCTCGTACGGGCCGGGCAAGAAGCCGGTGTGGTTGACGTAGATGAGGCGCGGGTTGACCTGGCTCAGCGCGGCATAGTCCAGGCCGTACTTGGTCATCACGCCGGGCTTGAAGTTTTGCGCCACCACGTCGGCCGATGCGGCCAGCTTGCGCGCCACCGCCAGCCCCTCGGGGCTGCGCAGGTCGATGGCGATGCTCTTCTTGTTGCGGTTGAACATGGGGAAGAAGCCCGCGCCAGCGCCCAGCAGGTGGCGCGTGCGGTCGCCATCCACGGGTTCGACCTTGATGACCTCGGCCCCCAGGTCGGCCAGCACCATGCCGCAGGTGGGGCCCATGACCATGTGGGTGAACTCCACCACGCGCAGGCCTTCGAGCGGCAGGCGGGGGGACGAGGGGGTGGCGGGTGTGTCGTCGTTCATGTTCAGGGCGTTCCGAAAAGGGGTTCAGGCCGTTGCTGCCAAGCGCAGCGCGGCGGGTGCGGCATTCTGCGGCAGCCCGGCCTGCCACAGCGTGCCATGCAGGGTCTCGCCCGCCAACCATCCGGCCACGCGCTGGCGCAGCGCGAGCAGCGCAGTCACGTCGATACCAGTGGCGATGCCCATGCGCTCCAGCATGAACACGAGGTCTTCGGTGGTGACGTTGCCGCTGGCGCCCGGCGCGTGCGGGCAGCCGCCAATGCCCGCCAGGCAGGCGTCAAAGCGCGTGATGCCTGCCTGCCAGGCGGCATACACATTGACCAGGCCCATGCCGCGCGTGTCGTGGAAATGCGCGCAGGCCAGGCGGTCGCCCACCAGCGCACGCGCTTTGCCAAACAGGCGGGCGACCGCAGCCGGGTCGGCATAGCCCACGGTGTCGGCCAGGCTCACGCGGTCGGCGCCCGCATCCAGCAGCGCTTGCATCAGGCGCAGCACCTCGCTCTCGGCCACCTCGCCCTGCAAGGTGCAGCCAAAGGCCGTGCCCACGCCACCTTCGATCAATGTGCGGCTGCCGCTGGCGTCGCGCAGCGCGCGGATGCGGGCCACCTCGGCCACCACCTCGTCGGGTGTCTTACGCAGATTGGCCAAGCTGTGGGCGTGGCTGGCGGACAGGGGCACGATCATCAGGTCGGCATCCAAATCTAGCGCGCGCTCGGCGCCCCTGAGGTTGGGCACCAGCACCGAGGCAACGAGGCCCGGCAGCGTCTGGGCGTGGGCCAGCACCTCGGCGGTATCGGCCAGCTGCGGCAACAGGCGGGCCGGCACGAAGGAGCCCACCTCGATTTCGCGCTGGCCTGCAGCGTATGCGGCGTTGATCCATTCGATCTTGTGCGCGGTGGACACCACGGTGGCAATGCTTTGCAGGCCGTCGCGCAGGCCCACTTCACGGACTACGGCGTGGGGAGGGCGGAACGGGGTGTTGGAAGGGCTCACGACAGGTGTCTTTGGTGGATGGGTCTACATGGATTTTAGAAATTCCCAACCGGATTAGTAACGACATCTTGGAACCACTATGATTCCAAACCGGAACACATAAACCTATCCCATGCGTGACCTTGACCTGCAAACCCTGCGCCTCTTTGCCTCCGTGTGCGAGCAGCGCAGCATTGCCCGGGTCGCCGAGCAGGAGTCCATCGTGGGCTCGGCCATCAGCAAGCGGCTGGCGCAGTTGGAAGACACGGTGGGCACGCCGCTGCTGCTGCGCAAGCGCCGAGGCATGGTGCCCACCCCGGCCGGCGAGACGCTGCTGGAGCATGCGCGCACCATGCTGGCCAGCATCGGGCAGATCGAGCGCGACATGGCGGCCTACGCCACCGGCACGCGCGGCCATGTGCGCATGCTGGTCACGGCCTCGGTCATGGCTGAGTCGCTGGCCGACGATGTAGCGGCCTTCTTGCAAGACCCGCTGCACCGCGACATCCAGGTCAGCCTGGAGGAGCGCGTGAGCCCCGACGTGGTGCAGGGCATCCGCGACGGCAGTGCCTCCATCGGCATCTGCTGGGACGCCGCTAATCTGTCGGGCCTGGAGACCAGCGCCTACCGCAGCGACCACCTGGCCGTGGTGGCGCACCAGTCACACCCCGTGGCGCAACAGCAAAGCGTGCGGTTCGCCGACGTGCTGGAGCACGAGTTTGTGAGCATGCCCGCGCTGAGCGCCGTGCAGGTGCTGCTGGCGCGCGCCGCGGCGGTGGAAGGAAAAATGCTGGCCCACCGCGTACTGGTGTCCAACTTCGACGCCGCCCTGCGGGTGGTGCGCGCCAACCTCGCCATCAGCGTGGTGCCGCGCGAGGTGGCCCAGCCGTTTGCCGATGCGGGAGCGCCCGTGCGCGTCGTGCCGCTCAGCGATACCTGGGCCCAGCGGCGCTTCGCCATCTGCTATCGCCACGCCCAGGGCCTGCCACTGGCAGCCCAGCTGCTGGTGGACTATCTGGCGCGTCAGGGGCGCCCAGCGTAAGGCCCCGGATTCGTGGCCGGTTCGCAACATTTTGGCGGCCCATAAGGCATTTTCTGCCCTCAGCGCATACCTGACGTACGTTGTGAGCTACCAAACTTGTAGCAAAACCGGTTCCGCGCTATAGTTTCAGACATCCACGGGCCCGCCACAGGCCCGTCCGGCCCGAATCGAGACCCAACACTTGCGCGAGGAGAAGCGTCCATGAGCTCCAAAGAAAATGCTTCCATTAACCAGCTTTTCGAGAAACTCGAATGCCGTTACGCCCTGCGCGTGCTGTGGGCCCTGAAGGACGGCCACCCACAAACCTTCCGCCTGCTCCAGGACAGCGTGGGCGGCATCACCCCCAACACGCTGAACACCCGCATCAAAGAGCTGCGCGAAGCCGGCTTTGTGGACCACGGCAGCGATGGCTACACCGTCACCCCCTCGGGATCGGACCTGCTCAAGCGGCTGTCGGACGTGCAGGCCTTTGCCACCCGCTGGGTGGCCGGCCGCGCCAAGAAGGCCTGAGCGCCTTCCACTCGCTCCCTTAACCCCCGCCCCGCCCGCAAGGGCCAAGCCCCGCCGGCTCCATCTCCGGGCGGGGCTTTCGTTAAAATGGGGGTCAAATTGGCCACCAGCGCTTATCTGGCAAGCGCTGACAGCTACTTTTTCAATAGCAAACAAGGAATTCACCATGGCACTGACCACCACCGCATCCGGCCTGCAATACGAAGACACCACCGTGGGCGACGGCGCCGAAGCCACCAAGGGCCAGAACGTGTCGGTGCACTACACCGGCTGGCTGTACAACAACGGCGAACAAGGCGCCAAGTTCGACTCCAGCCGCGACCGCAACGACCCGTTTGAGTTCTCGCTGGGCGCCGGCATGGTCATCAAGGGCTGGGACGAGGGCGTGCAAGGCATGAAGATCGGCGGCCAGCGCACGCTGATCATCCCCGCCGCCCTGGGCTACGGCGCACGCGGCGCGGGCGGGGTGATTCCTCCAAATGCCACGCTGAAGTTCGATGTGGAACTGCTCAAGGTGGGCCGCTGAGCCGGGACTTGTCCCACACAGCAAACCTGCCAATCGGCAAAATCAAAGCGGCCCACGGGCCGCTTTTTCGTTTTTGGTGCAGTTGTATCGAGCCCGCGGTCACATCTCCGACCGCACCAGGGGTTGTGCCGGAGCAGGCCGCGTTGCCCAGCTCACCACCACCGCGGCCAGCAGGCCCGCAGGCACGCCGAACACACCGGCCGAAATCGGCTGGATGCCAAACCACAGGCCGTCGGCCAGCAGCGAGGCCGGCAGCACGGACTGCAGACCGCCCACATGCGACAGCATGTAATACACAGTCACCGCCAGCCCGGCCAGCATGCCCGCCACCGCGCCCTGCCGCGTGGTGCCACGCCAGAAGATCCCCAGCACCATCACAGGCACAAACGCCGACGCCGCCAACGAGAACGAGGCGGACACCATGGGCAAAATTTCAGACGGCTTGAGCGCCGCCACAAACGCCGCCGACAGCGCCACGGCCAGCAGCGTGAACTTGGTCAGGATCACCCGCTGTTCGGGCGACGCTTGGCGTCGCGCATCGGGAAAGTACAAATCGCGCACCAGGGCGTTGCTGATGGTGAGCAGCAGCCCGTCGGCCGTGGACAGCGCCGCCGCAAGCCCACCCGCCGCCACCAGGCCCGACACCACATACGGCAGGCCGCCCAGTTCGGGCGTGGCCAGCATGATGAGGTCTGCGCCCAGGCGGATCTCGCCAAACTGCACCAGCCCGTCACCGTTCACGTCTTCCACCGACAGGAGCGAGCTGTCCACCCGCGCCCACTGCGCCATCCAGTTGGGCAGCGCCTCGAAGCTGCTGCCCACCAGGTTCTGCATGACCTCGAACTTCACCAGCACCGCCAGCGCCGGCGCGCTGAGGTACAGCAGCGCAATGAAGAACAGCGACCACCCCACCGACGCCCGCGCCGCAGACACGCTGGGCGATGTGTAGTAGCGCGTGAGCAGGTGCGGCAGCCCCGCCGTGCCCACCATGAGGCAGAACATCAGCGCCAGAAAGTTTCGCCGGGTCAGCTCGTAGTCGCGCTGCTCCTCGGGTGTGCCGTCTGGGTCGCCCACGTATGCCTGGCTGTGCAGCGGCAGGCCGCCCAGGGGCCGGGCGCGCTCGTAGTTCTCGCGCATCTCGCGCGTCCAGCGCTCGCGCGCAGCGGCGGCGTCCCGCGGCAGCGCGGCCAGCTCGCGGCTGGCGGTCACGATCAGGCCCACATCGGCGTTCTGGTTACGCAACTCGCGCACGCGCTCGCGGGCCTTTTCGCGCTCTTTTTCCAGCGCGCCTTCCACGTCCAGCAGCCGCGCCTCAAACTCCTGCGCGCGGCGCAGGTAGGCCTGCACCACCTGGTGCTCGGCGGGCGAATCCAGCAGCTGCGCCTCCAGGTCGGCGATCTTGCTGATCTGCGCACCGTAGACCAGCGGCGCTAGCGGGCTGCCCAGCTGCTTGTAGGCCAGCCACGACACGGGAATCAGGAATGCGAGCAGCAACACCACATACTGGCCGACCTGCGTCCAGGTGATCGCGCGCATTCCACCCAAGAACGAACACAGCAGCACGCCGCCCAGGCCCAGCATGATGCCAATCTCGAACTGCACGCCCGTGAGGCGCGAGGCAATGAGCCCCACGCCATAGATCTGCGCCACCACGTAGGTGAACGAGCACAGCACGGCCGCCAGCGCAGCAATCACCCGCGGCCAGCGCCCGCCAAAACGCACGTGGAAAAAGTCGGGCACGGTGTAGAGCCCCATGGCCCGCAGGTGGGGCGCTATCAGCATGGCCACCAGGCAGAAACCGCCCGTCCACCCCAGCAGATAGGCCAGCCCGCCCGCCTGCCCCGGCGTGCCTGAAAAGCCCTGCAAATACAGCGCGCCAGACAGGCTGATGAACGACGCGGCGCTCATCCAATCGGCCGCGGCGGCCATGCCGTTGTACATGGGCGGTATGCGCCGCCCGGCCACGTAGTACTCCTCGGCGTCGGTCGTGCGGCCGTACACGCCAATGCCGGCATAGACCATGACCGTGAGGAACAGAAAAATAGGCCCGATCCAGTGGCGCGAGAGACCTTGCTTTTCGGCCCAGGCCATCAGCAGCAAAAAGCCCAGCACGCCGATGACGTACAGCGCCAGGATGCGGTGCAGGCGCCACAGATAGGCGCGATCGCTGAGCGACTCGGTCCGGCCGGGCTCAGCCATGGGGAGGGGCGTCCTCAGTGGCGGGTGTTGCGCCGTCAGGCAGATGCTTCAGCGCCTCGCTGCGCTGCGCGTCCTGGCGTTCAAACCGGTTCATGGCCCAGCCGTACACGGCCACCAGCACAATAAAAACCAGCACCGCCCCCTGTGCGGCTACCCAGTAGCCCAGGGGCCAGCCGCCCAGCACCAGCACCTGCAGGTCGCGCGCAAAGTAGGTGGCGCCAAACGACACCAGGGCCCACACCAGCAGCAGCCCCGCCTTCAGCCACAGGTGCCGCACGTCGTGCAGGTCGGGCGGAAACGGCCCCGCCATTTCGGCGTCTGAGGCGCGGTGGGATGCGCGCGCGGGCGGCAGGGGCGGCGGGATCTGCATCACAGCCCTTGCAGGCGGCGCAAGCGCGGGCACTCGGTCATGTCGCCTGCCGGGTGCGGGTCGTCAGCCCGCCAGTTGCTGCCAGGTGGCGATGACGCTGTCGGGGTTCAGCGAGATCGACGAGATGCCTTCCTTGGCCAGCCACTGCGCAAAATCAGGGTGGTCGCTGGGGCCCTGGCCGCAGATGCCGATGTACTTGCCCTGGGCCAGGCAGGCCTTGATGGCCTGGTGGATCAGTGCCTCAACAGCCGGATCGCGCTCGTCGAAGTCCTGCGCCAGCAGTTCCAGGCCCGAGTCACGGTCCAGGCCCAGCGTCAGCTGGGTCAGGTCGTTGGAGCCGATGGAGAAGCCGTCGAAGTATTCGAGGAAGCGCTCGGCCAGGATGGCGTTGCTGGGCACCTCGCACATCATGATGACCTTGAGGCCGTCCTGGCCGCGCTGCAGGCCATGCGATGCCAGCAGCTTGGTCACGCGCTCGGCCTGGCCCAGCGTGCGCACAAAGGGCACCATCACCTGCACATTGGTCAGGCCCATCTCGCTGCGCACGCGCTTGAGCGCTTCGCACTCCATGGCAAAGGCCTCGCCAAAGTCCGCGCTCACATAGCGTGCGGCCCCGCGGAAGCCCAGCATGGGGTTTTCTTCCTCGGGCTCGTAGCGGCTGCCGCCGATGAGCTTGCGATATTCATTGGACTTGAAGTCCGACAGGCGCACGATGACGGGCTTGGGCCAGAAGGCGGCGGCGATGGTGGCCACGCCTTCAGCCACCTTGTCCACATAGAAAGCACGGGGCGACGCATGCCCGCGTGCCACGGACTCCACCGCCTTCTTCAGGTCGGCGTCGATCTGGGGGTAGTCCAGAATGGCCTTGGGATGCACGCCGATGTTGTTGTTGATGATGAACTCCAGCCGTGCCAGGCCCACGCCTTCGTTTGGCAGCTGGCAGAAGTCAAACGCCAGCTGGGGGTTGCCCACGTTCATCATGATCTTGGTCTTGATGGGGGGCATTTCGCCGCGCTGCACTTCGGTCACTTCGGTTTCGAGCAGGCCGTCGTAGATCTTGCCCGTGTCGCCTTCTGCGCAGCTCACGGTAACCAGGGTGCCGTCCTTGAGCAGCTCGGTCGCGTCGCCGCAGCCCACCACGGCCGGAATGCCCAGCTCGCGCGCAATGATGGCCGCGTGGCAGGTGCGGCCGCCGCGGTTGGTGACGATGGCACTGGCGCGCTTCATCACGGGCTCCCAGTTGGGATCGGTCATGTCGGTCACCAGCACATCGCCAGGCTGTACCTTGTCCATCTCGGAAATGTTGTGCACCAGACGCACAGGGCCGGTGCCGATCTTCTGACCAATGGCGCGGCCTTCGGCCAGCACGGTGCCCGTGCCCTTAAGCTTGAAGCGCTGCTCGGCCTGGCCCTTGGCCTGGCTCTTCACGGTCTCGGGGCGGGCCTGCAGGATGTAGAGCTGGCCGTCGGTGCCGTCCTTGCCCCATTCGATGTCCATGGGGCGGCCATAGTGCTGCTCGATCACCTGTGCGTAGTGGGCCAACTGCTGCACGTCGGCGTCGGTCAGCGAATAGCGGTTGCGTTGCTCGGTGGGCACATCGACGGTCTTGACCAGCTTGCCGCTGGCGGCTTTTTCCTCGGGCGTGGAGAACACCATCTGGATCAGCTTGCTGCCGAGGTTGCGGCGGATCACGGCCTTCTTGCCGGCCTTGAGCATCGGCTTGTGTACGTAGAACTCGTCGGGGTTCACGGCGCCCTGCACCACCGTCTCACCCAGGCCGTAGCTGCTGGTGATGAAGACCACGTCCTCAAAGCCGCTTTCGGTGTCGATGGTGAACATCACACCCGCGGCACCCAGGTCGGAGCGCACCATGCGCTGCACGCCGGCCGACAGGGCGACCACATCGTGTTCGAAACCCTTGTGCACGCGATAGGAGATGGCGCGGTCGTTGTACAGCGACGCGAAGACTTCCTTCATCTTGTGCATGACTTCGTCGATGCCCACCACGTTCAGGAAGGTTTCCTGCTGGCCGGCAAACGAGGCGTCGGGCAGATCCTCGGCCGTGGCGGACGAGCGCACGGCAAACGAGGCAGCGGGGTTGCCAGCGCTCAGCTTGGCAAATTCGTCGGCAATGGCTTTTTGCAGATCGGCCGGGAAAGGCTGGGCCTCGACCATGGCGCGAATCTCGGCGCCCACCTTGGCTAGGGCGCGCACGTCTTCGGTATCCAGGCTCTTGAGCTTGGCGCTGATCTTGTCGGCCAGGCCGTCATACGCCAAGAACTCGCGGAATGCGTGGGCCGTGGTGGCAAAGCCCGTGGGCACACGCACGCCCTGGGGCAGCTGGGAGATCATCTCGCCGAGGGAGGCGTTTTTACCGCCAACCACCTCGACATCGGTCATTCTCAGGTTTTCAAACGGAACGACCAGGGCGGTCGGGCTGAAAAGTGCAGACATGGGAAAGCTCCAGAAGTTGAAACCGGGTCTGCATGCCAGGCGCGCCACGGGCCCTGGCAGGCGGCCATGCACAGGCTGCGGCTTTGTCGTTGTGGTTGTGGGCCAACGCGGTGCATGGTGAGAATCAGATAATTGCGGCGATTGTAGGCCTGTGGCACTGGCAGCGGGCTGACGCTTTTTCACGACTACGCCCAGGCGGGGTTACGACCTACGGCCAATCGCCGGTCGCCTGCCGACCGTGGCCCCCTCTTCTTCAAAGGGTTTTCATGCACTCGCGCACCGTATTTTTTGTCTCCGACGGCACCGGCATCACGGCAGAAACCTTCGGCAACGCCATCCTGGCGCAGTTCGAGATGAAGCCGCGCCACGTGCGGCTGCCCTTCATCGACACCGTGGACAAGGCCCATCAGGCCGTGCGGCAGATCAACCACACCGGCGAGGTGGAGGGCAAGAAGCCCATCGTCTTCACCACGCTGGTGAACATGGAGGTGCTGAAGGTCATCCAGGCCGGATGCAAAGGCATGCTGCTGGACATGTTTGGCACCTTTGTGCACCCGCTGGAGCAGGAGCTGGGCACCAAGTCGCACCACCGCGTGGGCCGCTTCAGCGACGTAAGCCGCAGCAAGGAATACAACGACCGCATCGAGGCCATCAACTTCAGCCTGGCCCACGACGACGGCCAGAGCAACCGCGACCTGGCCGGTGCCGACGTGATCCTGGTGGGCGTAAGCCGCAGCGGCAAGACGCCCACCAGCCTGTACCTGGCCATGCAGTGCGGCCTGAAAGCGGCCAACTACCCGCTGATTCCTGAAGACTTCGAACGCCGCCAGCTGCCGCCCGCACTGGTGCCGTTTCGCAGCAAGATCTTCGGCCTGACCATCAGCCCCGAGCGCCTGTCCGAGATCCGCAGCGAGCGCCGCCCCAATTCAAAGTACGCAGACTTGCTGAACTGCCGCCACGAGGTGGCCGAGGCCGAGGCCATGATGCGGCGTTCGGGCATCCGCTGGCTGTCCACCACGACCAAGTCGATTGAAGAGATCGCGACAACGATCCTGCAGGAGATCCGGCCGGAGAGGCTGGTGTATTGATCGCCCCTTTTGCTATAAATTCAATAGCTTCTAGCGCTCGATGGATAAGCGCTAGAGCCTGTTTTTATATAAAACTTCGCGTCCAGTCGCTTTACTGCACCGTGTCAGGCGCTCTCAGCCACAGCGCCCTGTGCCGCTCTGCCGCCGACACGGCCTCGCGCGGTGCTGACTGGCTAACGCTTTCTGCGCCCTGTTGCTCCCACCGGCCCTGCAGGTTCCACAGCATCGTGCGGAAGTGGGGCGTGAACGCCTCCATCTGACCCAGCATTTGCAGGTTCGCAACGATCTTGCGGCCCATGGCGGCACGGTGCGTGTCGCAGCAGGCTTGCATATGGCCTGTCATCAAGGCCAGGGTGCCAGCCAGCAAGGCCTCGGCGCAGGGCAGGCTGTATTCCTCATCGGGGGTGGATGACTGCGGGGACGTGTCAGGCAAATGGCTCATGGCTAAAAAAACTCCTTGGGATCAGGACGCGGCAGACAACGCAAGCGGGCGTTGAAGGCGCCGGAAAGGCGTTCCACACGCGTGATGCGCAACCGCCCAAAATTTCCTCGCACCACTCGATTAAATTTAAACACGAATCGTTCGCATTTGTCTTATCATTAGATTTTTTATGTAACCACTTTCATCTTCTTCTGCGGGCGCCGTGCGCCCTGGCGCCAGCATCCATGTTTCCCTCCCTGCCCCGCTCGCCCTTCTGGTTGCTGCCCTTGTTGGCGGCGCTGTCCGCCCAGGCCCAGCAGGCCCGGCCCGTCGCAGACGTAGCAGAGCCGCCAGCTGGCACGCTCAAGCCCGTGGTGGTCACGGCCACCCGCAACAAACGCGCCATCGACGATGCTCCCGTGCGCACCGAGGTGGTGACGCGCGAGGAAATGGAGCGCACCCATGCCCGCACCCTGAAGCAGGCGCTGGAGAACGTGCCCGGCCTGCAACTGCGCGAGGTGCTGGGCAAGTCGGGCTATGAGCTGTCGCTGCAGGGCCTGAGCGCCGACCAGGTGCTGGTGCTGATCGACGGCCTACCCATCACCGCCAGCACCAGCTCCACCGTCGATTTGAGCCAGTACCTGCTGGCCGATGTGGAGCGCATCGAGGTGATCAAGGGCGCAAGTTCTGCGCAGTACGGCAGCTCGGCCATGGGCGGCGTGGTGAACGTGATCACGCGCCGCATGCCCGCAGGCTTTAGCGGCACGGCCACGGTGGATGCGGGCAGCTACGGCCACCAGAACGACAGTGGCAAAGCCGCCAGGGCCAACAACCGGCATGCGCGCTTTGACCTGGCCGGCGGCGGCGAGCAGTGGCGGCTGGGCCTGTCGGGCGACGTGGTGGACGACGCGGGTTTTGGCACGCAGCCCAGCAGCTACGCACGCCAGGGGGACGCCAGCCGCCGCCAGCAGCTGGCTGCGCGCGGCGAATGGCGGCCCCACGCGCAAGGCCGCGTGTGGGCCGATGTGTCGCGCTACACCGAGGACGACACCCAGCGCTACCACCTCTTCGTGCCCCCCGCCAACGTGCCCCAGCGCAAGCGCGAGGAGATCACGCGCGACCGCGTGACGGGCGGCGCCCACTGGCGCCTGGCCAACGGCGTGCGCGCGCAAATCAAGGGCGTGAGCGAGCGCTACGACAGCCGCTCCGCCGGATATTCCAACGAGGTGCTGGCCACCGACCGCCGGTCCCGCCAGCAGATGCAGCACCTGGGCACGCAGTTCGACCTGCCCGCCTGGGGCCGCCAGATGTGGATGGTGGGCACCGACTGGCACCGCGAAACGCTGGCGCAGTCCAGCAACGGCCTGAGCGAGCTGGGCGGTGCAGGTACGGAGGGCAATGTCGAGCGCACCAGCACCGAGCTGTTCGTGCAAAACGACATCCTGCTTTCCGACACGTGGGAGGTGCTGCTGGGCCTGCGCGGGCAACACGATTCGGACTTTGGCGGCCACTGGGCGCCCAAGGTCAGCGTGCGCGCGCACTTGCTGGATGCGGGCGGCTGGAGGGGCACGCTGCGCGCCAGCCTGGGCCAGGGATACCGCGTGCCCAATTTGAAGGAGCGCCACTACCTGTTCGACCACAGCGCGCTGGGCTACCGCGTGATCGGCAACCCGAACCTGCAGCCCGAGTCATCCACCAGCCTGCAGCTGGGCGGCACGCTGACCCGCGGCGAAAACCTGGCGCTGGAGGTGAATGCCTTCCACAACCGCGTGCGCGACCTGATCCAGACCGACCTGGCCAACGCCACCGTGGTGAACGGCATTGCCAGCTACACCTACGCCAACGTGGCGCGCGCCCGCACCCGCGGCGTGGAAAGCAGCGTGCGCTGGCAGGCCACGCCAGCGCTGGCGCTGAACGCCGCGTACACCTACACCCACACCCGCGACGACACCACGGGGCTGGAGCTGACGCGCCGCCCGCGCGACATCGTGCGCCTGGGCGCCGACTGGCGCGTGCACACCGCCACCACGCTGAGCCTGCGCCTGCGCCACCAGAGCACCGAACTGGCCGACACCGCCACCCGCGCCCGCGCGCCCGCCTGGAGCACGGTGGACGTAGCGCTGAACTACCGCCTGAACGACGCCATCACGCTGTTCGCCGGCGTGAACAACCTCACCAACCGCCAGCGCGACTTCAGCAACGCGAGCGACTTTGGCCCCATTGCCGGGCGCTTTGTGTACCTGGGCGCCAAGGTCGCCTTCGGCCACGCCCGCTGATCCCACGCCACGCAGCCCCTTTTTTTCTTCATCCGTTCTGACCACCAGGAGCCTTGCCATGCACCACCCGACCTCGTTCAAGACCCTTCTGACCGCCCTGGCTGCGGCCGCGCTGGCTGCCTGCGGGGGCGGCGGCGGTGGCGGCACCACCGACCCGGTTGTCACGCCCCCGGCCACCACCAGCAAGTTCACGCAGAACGCGACCTGGACCTTCACCCTGCCCGCGGCGGGCAGCGCGGTGTGCTACGACTTCGACGCCAAGGCGCAGGCCGCCTGCACCGGCAACCAGTGGGACGTGAAGGTGGTGAGCGGCGGCCGGTCCGCCGAGCTGTTCACCAACAGCGGCCCGAGCAGCACCGACGGCACGGGCAACGGCGGTGCCTTTGGCACGCCCTTCGTGCACACCTGGACGGCCCTGCAGAAGTGGAACGACGCGCTGGTGGACCCCGTGGGCGGCGCCCTGCCCGCCACCGTGTACACGGCCGACACGGCCAAGAGCGCCTTCAGCGGCACCAACGCCATCCAGTCGGCCGCGTACGAATACGACCTGAACGGCACGCACCAGATGCACCCCAACTTCCGCGTGTTCCTGATCACCACCAACAGCGCATCCAGCGACATCTCCGGCTCGGCCGGTGATGTGTATGCGCTGCAGGTCACCGGGTACTACGGCAGCCCCACGGGCACGGCCTCGGGCTGGCCTTCGTTCCGCTGGATCAACCGCGCCGCAGCGGCCACGCCCTTTACTGCGTCGGTCAACGCCTCGCAAGGCTGGGTGTACTACGACCTCAAGAACCAGGTCACCACCACCGAATCGGGCAGCTGGCACATTGCCTTCAACCGCTACAACATCAAGCTCAACGGCGGCACCTCGGGCACGGGCACGGTGGCGGGCTTCCTCAGCAAGACGCCGGCCGGCTTCTACGAGGCCGACGGAAAGACGCCGATCGCTGCCAAGTTCAACGCCACCACCAACCTGGCCGACACGCTGGCCGACGTGCAGGGCGCCCTCACCGGCCCCGCCAGCGCCAACGCGTGGGTGAAGGACAGCATCGGCTCGCAGCTGTCGCCCGCCTACACCGGCACGTACCCCAACGCGCTGAACTACGGCTGGTTCAACTACTACCCCACCGACGCCGCCGGCGCCGCCGCGGGCGTGACGCAGCACATGCTCAAGGCCAACCCCGAAGCCGCCACGCTGGTGAAGTCGGGCCAGGGCAACAGCTACGCCCGCATGCGTGTGAAGGAGATCGCGTATGCGCCGGCCACGCCGGCTTACAGCGGTGCGCAGACGTGGACGATTGAATTTGGCATCCAGCCCGGGAACCAGTGAGCACCCCCCTGAGCGGCTTCGCCGCTTCCCCCCGCTCTCGCATTGCTGTGCAACGCAGGCAGGGGGACGCCGCCAGCGCGGTGGGGCGGCCCTTGCGCGGCGGCCCTCGTCCGGGCCGCGGCAGCTTCAAAGGCCGGGGCACATCAACCGCTGGGCGCACGAGTTTTCAAGCCATTTTGGCCTCTAGGGACCCTCTTCACGAATCCCCTGCGTCATGTGCCGACGAATGCTTGAAGCCGAGACAATAGGCACATGAAGCAAAGCAGCCTGGGCCTGAGCAACACCACCAAGCGCACGCG
>NZ_JBKBKQ010000041.1:0-31526 GCF_046294525.1 Acidovorax sp. | reverse complement strand
AACTCAAGACCGAAGTTTTTGCGATTTCTTTCAAAACCACCAACCTCGCTCACCGCACTTCATCGCAACCCTCCCAGACCACCAGCAGACGCATCTGCCAGTCTTCCATCAAGGCCGCTCCATGCAGCGAAGCCCTCGACTATAGCACCGTTAGGAGGCAAAAACTAAAAAACCGCAACTTTTTCGCATCACCTCAGACTCGCCACTTCTCAAGCAGCTTCTCAGGGCTGAGGCTGTCATACCCTTCGAAAGGCTGATGAATCCAAGGGTTGGTTGGAAGAAACTCGACCGAATAGTCTGGCGTAAAAGTTGACAAGCCCTTGGTCCAGATGACTGCACTTCGCAGCTCCGTGATAGGCGCGTAGTTAGTTTTAAGCATGTTGATCACTGCATGCAGTGTGTGGCCTGAATCAGCGAGGTCATCCACCAGCAACACTTTGCCCGCGATCTCCCCCTTTGGGGTGGTGATGAAGCGCGCAATGTCCAGATGCCCTTGAACAGTACCTGCCTCTGCACGATAAGAGCTCGTGGACATGATGGCCAAGGGCTTGTCGAAAATGCGACTAAGGATGTCGCCGGGACGCAGCCCGCCACGCGCGAGGCAAAGAATGGTGTCAAACGCCCACCCAGACTGATGGACCTTGAGGGCCAACTTTTCAATCAGACTGTGATACTCGTCATAACTCACATAGAGATGCTTACCGTCTTCGGTCAACATGGAGACTCCTAAACTCGTGGCACTTCAAAGGACAGAACAGAAAACAGGCCTTAAGCGGCCACATAGGGATGACGCATCATGATCGTGTGATCCCTGTCAGGACTCGTGGAGATCATATCGATCGGTACCCCCGTCACCTGCTCGATGCGCTCCAAATATTGGCGAGCACTCTTTGGCAACTTGTCATAGTCCGTAACCCCCACCGTGGATTCGGCCCAACCAGGCAAAGTCTCGTACACGGGCTTGCAGCGTGCGATATCGTCTGCCCCCATCGGCAGCAAGTCAATGCGTTCGCCATCCAACTCGTACCCGGTGCAAAGAAGCAATTCCTCCAGCCCATCCAGCACGTCGAGCTTGGTGATGCACAAGCCAGAGAGTCCATTAACCTGCGCACTGCGTTTAAGCAGCGCAGCATCGAACCATCCGCATCTCCGGCTTCGGCCCGTTGTCACGCCCTTCTCAGCACCGACCGTACTCATGTGGTAACCAGGGGTACCCGGCACTTCCCAGTCCAGTTCTGTAGGGAATGGTCCCCCACCGACGCGTGTGCAATACGCTTTGGTAATGCCGAGGATGTAGTGCAGCATGCCAGGCCCTACCCCAGAACCTGCGGCGGCATTTCCTGCCACGCAGTTACTTGAAGTGACGTAGGGATACGTTCCGTGGTCCACATCCAGCAACGTGCCCTGGGCACCCTCAAACAGCAGGTTTGCACCCATCTGGTGCGCTTCATTCAGCTCGCGGGAAACGTCCGCCATCATCGGCTTGAGCAATTCGGCATGACGCATGGCCTCCGCATACACAACGTCAAACTGAACCTTGCCATCCTGAATGTAGGGCTTGAGCGCAGCTCCGAACTCAAACGAACCGGAACGCAGATAGGTCGAGAGCACGTGGTTGTGAAGGTCAAGCAGCTCACGCAGCTTCAACGCGAATCGCTCAGGGTACTTGAGGTCCTGCACGCGCAAGGCGCGGCGCGCGATCTTGTCCTCATAAGCCGGGCCAATGCCCCGCCCAGTGGTTCCAATTTTCTCGGTACCGCCCTGCTCACGTGCCGCCTCGCGCGCTACATCGATCGCCGCGTGGAACGGCAGAATCAGCGGACAAGCTTCACTGATGCGCAACCGGGAGCGCACCTCGACACCGGCCTTTTCCAAGCCTTCAATTTCTTCAAATAGTTTGGCTGCGGACAACACAACACCGTTGCCGACGTAGCACTTCACTCCAGGTCGCATGATGCCACTGGGAATCAGGTGCAAAGCCGTCTTCACGCCGTTGATCACCAGGGTATGACCTGCGTTGTGCCCCCCTTGAAAGCGCACCACCCCTTGAGCGCTCTCCGTCAGCCAATCCACCAACTTTCCTTTGCCCTCGTCACCCCACTGGGTACCGACCACCACTACGTTCCGACCTTTGGTTACTTTCATCTCATGCCCAATTTAATGTTGTCATTGTTCAGACCGCTTGCACGACCCATTGCCCGGCTACTTGGACAAGCTCGCGGTCACAACAAAACTCGTCAACTTCGCTCTCGTGCCCAGGCAGCACGCACACCACCGTGTGACCCGCTCTACGCAAGTCGGCAATCGCAGCGACCACCTCACCCGCTTCATCCCAAGGAGCACGAATTGCAGCTTTCAGTGCACGCGGAGGGACCGCGCTCACGATCTGCTTGACGTCGAGGCTGAACCCGGCAGCGGGGCGGTTCCTACCAAACACGGCGCCGACCTCGTCATAACGCCCGCCGCGCACCAACGCATCACTCGCTCCCGAGGCGTATATCGCGAATCGGGCACCGCTGTAATAGGCGTACCCGCGAAGATCCGCCAGATCAAACGTGACCGTTGCGCCACCCAAACGCGATGCAATCCAGTTCAGGCTGGACAACACTTCGGAAGTACCCGGGATGGACTTGAGCGCCTTGGCAGCCTCGTCTAGAACGCCGACGTCGCCGTAGAGTTGCAACAAGGCGAGAAGACCCTCTCGCGCAACACGCGGAAAATCACGCGTCAGCGAGGACAGCTCCTGCGCATCCTTGGCGTTGAGAGCTGCGTGGATACGATTTACTTGCTGGGACGTCAGCTCCACCCCGACGAGAAGATTCCGGACGATGCGAACATCCGCAAGATCGATCGACGTTTCGCGAACATTTGCCACGCGCAGGCACTCCCGCGCCAGCTGCAAGGCTTCGATATCCGCCTCCAGTCCCGCATGCCCATAAATCTCTGCTCCGAACTGGAGAGGCTCACGGGTAGCATGGGGACGGTCAGGTCGTGTATGTAGAACAGGACCGCAATAACAAAGGCGGGTCACCCCCCGCCGATTCAACAAGTGTGAGTCGATGCGGGCTACTTGGGGCGTGGTGTCCGCCCGCAGTCCCATGGACCGCCCAGAGATCTGGTCCACCAGCTTGAAGGTTTGGAGATCCAAGGCCTCCCCCGTGCCCGTCAGCAGCGACTCAAGGTGCTCCAACAGAGGAGGCATGACAAGTTCATACCCATAACTACGGGCTGTATCGAGCAGCCCGCGGCGCAATTCTTCGATGTGCCGCGCTTCGGACGGCAAGACATCGGCAATGTGATCCGGCAGGACCCAAGCAGACATGGGAAAAGGGGAGGCTGTTAAAACCGTGATTCTACCGGGATGGGCGCGACACCCCAAACTACCCGGGGCCACTTCCAGTCAGAGTCTGCCAACGAGCAGCCCTGGAATCGAATTGCCCGGCGGTCCAACCGAAAACTTGTTGGATCCGCCTCCCCAACCTGACTATTTACGCGGTTGAGCCGTCGAAGGCGCGCCGCCGCGAAGGGCTTTGAAGAACTCGGACGACGACGGTTCCAGCACCATCACATCTCCCTTCTTGTTAAAGCTCGACTTGTACGCCTCCAGGCTCCGATAAAACTGAGCGAATTGAGGATCGCGACCGAAGGCTTCGGCATAGATGCGGGCCGCTTCTGCATCGCCCTCGCCCTTCACCTTCTGAGCGTCGCGGTATGCATTGGCTACGGTGATCTCACGCTGGCGATCAGCATCGGCACGAATTTTCTCGCCTTCGGCGGCGCCGGTAGACCGCAACTCATTCGCGACCCGCTTGCGCTCCGCTTCCATCCGACGGTAGACCGACTCCGTGATCGCCTCGACGTAGTCCACACGGGTAATCCGGACATCCACCACATCAACCCCCCAAGGCTTGGCGCCGCGAACCGTTTCTAGCACTTCGCGTTTGACATCAGCCATCAGAGCCTCTCGCTTCAGGGAAAGCAGTTCCTTGACCGTGCGCTTGTTGATCTCCTCCTGGAAGGCGTTTCGCACCACACGGTTGAGCTGCAAAGCGCCGGCGCTTTCATCCAGGCCTACGTTGCGGATGTACTCTGTCGGTTCTGAGATACGCCATCGCACATACCAGTCGATAACCACACGCTGCTTCTCCGCGGTCAGCATGGGCTCGGTGTCCGTGCTGTCCAGTGTCAACAAACGCTTGTCAATGTACGAAACGTTCTGGAAGGGAGGAGGCAGCTTCCAGTTGAGCCCAGGCTCAGTGATAACTTCCTTGATCTGGCCCAAAGCGTAAAGCACACCAAACTGGCGCTGGTCCACCACAAATAGCATGGAACTCATCAGCGCGAGCACCACTAGAAATGAAGAGGCGATAAATCCAACTCTGTTCACAGATAGCTCCTAGCGGGATTCACGATCACGTGTACGGCTGCTGTCGCGCGCCCGCGGATCCGTCGAAAAAGTGGGGGAAGGAGTGGGCGAAGCCGGCACCGGCATTGCTGCGGGGCTTCCGGACTCCGCAGGGCCCGCTCCAGCGGCGACACCCTGCATGATCTTGTCCAGCGGCAAATAGAGCAGGTTGGATCCTTGGCGGGAGTCCACCAAAATCTTGGTCACGTTGCCATACATCTGCTGCATCGCTTCCAGGTACATGCGATCACGCGTGACCTGCGGTGCCTTCTGGTATTCGACCAGCACGGACGAGAACCGCTGCGCATCACCCTGCGCCTGAGCCACGATGCGCGCCTTGTATGCCGCCGCCTCTTCATTGAGCCGCGCTGCAGTACCCACCGCGCGAGGTATCACGTCATTCGCGTAAGCCTGGGCTTCATTCTTGGCCCGCTCCCGCTCCTGACCCGCCTTGAGCACATCGTCAAAAGAAGACTGCACCTGCTCTGGTGGACGCACCCCTCCTTGCTGCAGATTGATGCCCACCACCTCGACCCCCACCTTGTAGCGATCCAAGATCGTCTGCATGAGCGTCCGTACCCGTGGGGCAATCTGATCACGCTCTTCCGCAAGAGCGGTGTCCATCCGCATCTTCCCAACCACCTCCCGAACGGCAGTCTCTGCGGCCTGAACCACTGCGTCGCTCGGGTTCTTGCTCTCAAAAAGCCAGGCGCGTGCGTCGTTCAGTCGGTATTGCACTGCAAACTTTATCTCCACGATGTTCTCGTCTTCCGTCAACATCGCAGACTCGCGCAGTCCTGTGCTCTTGATGATGCTGTCTCGCCCGACATCTGCGGAACGGATCTGGGTGACAAACACCAACTCATGGCGCTCAATCGGATAAGGCAGACGCCAATTGAAACCTGCACCCACGGTGCTCTTGTACTTGCCGAACTGGGTGATCACGGCTTGTTGGCCTTCTTGCACGATAAAAAAGCCGGTCCCTAGCCAGATGACAAAAACAATGCCGGCGATCAGCCCGATACCAACACCGGCATTTTTCATGTCTGGCTGAAATCCCCCGCCAGAGCTTCCGCCGGAGCCATTGCCACGCCCTCCACCCTTGCCGCCGAAGAGCCCTCCGAGCTTGCGGTTGAGATCCCTCCACAGCTCATCGAGATCAGGGGGCTGACCGTTGTTGCTGCCGCCATTGCCATGGCCTTGATCGCGCCCGCGGCTCCCCGAGGATGTGGGCGGCACAGGACGGTCCTCGGGGCGCGATGTGTCATCGGATTTATCGTCTCCGCGCCCCCAACGTGGATCATTCAGGTTGAACATGTTGCGGACACGTTCGGGCAATAGCGCCCACCGCAGGGTTCGATTCGGGAAATTCATGCGCAAAGTCTCTGGTTCTCTGATGACATGGAGTCAATATTGGCATTGTGCCCAATCAGTTGGATTCGTCCGGGAATTCATTGGCGGCATCTGGGGACATGGTCCCAGGATCGTCCAGCAATCGGGTGGACAGCAGCGACCGCAAGTTGTCCAGGCCTTCACCGGTGCGCGCGCTCACGAACAGGCGCGGAACCATGTTCCCGCCCACCTCATACTGGTCCACCAATACAGGGGGGCGCTGCGCCGTGTCCAACGCATCTAACTTGTTGAAGACCAGTACCTGCGGAATGTCCGCCGCACCGATCTCCTGCAGAACACGCTCTACCTGAGCCATCTGCTCGGGAAAATCCTTGTTGGACGCATCCACCACGTGAAGCAGAAGATTTGCGTCCACCGCCTCCTGCAATGTGGCCTGAAAGGCGTCAATCAATCCATGGGGAAGGTCCCGGATGAATCCCACCGTGTCAGACAGTGACGCCGACCTGCCAGCATCCGCCAGATACAGTTGCCTCGTTGTGGTATCCAAGGTCGCGAACAACTGGTCTGCAGCATACGCGCGGGCTTTCACCAGCGCATTGAACAACGTGGACTTTCCTGCGTTGGTGTAGCCCACCAGCGAAATGTTGAAGGTGTCACGCCGCTCCCGCTGCCTGCGTTGCGTCGAACGCTGGCGCTTGACCTTGACCAGGCGCTCACGGGTTCGCTTGATCGCGTCGCCGATCATTCGGCGGTCCAGTTCGATTTGCTTTTCCCCAGGCCCCCCGCGGGCTCCAATACCGCCGGTCTGGCGCTCAAGGTGAGACCAACGGCGCACAAGTCGCGTGCTGAGATACTGAAGACGGGCGAGTTCTACCTGAAGTTTGCCTTCGTGGCTTCGCGCACGCTGGGCAAAGATTTCAAGAATAAGGAGCGTACGGTCGTTGACCGGTAACTCAAGATACCGCTCCAGATTGCGTTGTTGTGCCGGGCTCAAGGCCTGGTCAAAAAGGATTTCGGACGCCCCGTGCATGGCGGCGAGGCTGCGTATTTCGTCCGCCTTGCCGCTCCCCACGAACAGCGCCGCATCAGGCGCCTTGCGTTTGCACGTGATGCGCGCAACCGGTGAAAGTCCCGCCGTCTTGGCGAGCAACCCGAGCTCCTCCAGAGCGCCATCAAAATGGGGAAATCCGAGATCCACTCCGACAAGCACCACAGGGGTGCCCATCGGCGATTCTATGGTCGGTGTACTCAAAGCGAGCCACCTTTCACTGCGCGACGACTCGCTAACAACCGGTCAAGCTTTGACAAACTATGCGTTGTTGCTGTCAGCATCCGGCGTGTCAGCCGTAGAGAAATTTACAGCACGCCCTGGAACGATGGTGGAAATGGCGTGCTTGTAGACCATCTGCGTCACCGTGTTGCGCAGCAGTACGACGTACTGATCAAACGATTCGATTTGCCCCTGCAGCTTGATCCCGTTTACCAGATAGATAGAAACTGGAACGTGCTCTCGACGCAATGCGTTGAGGAAAGGGTCTTGCAAAAGTTGGCCTTTATTGCTCACGATATTCTCCGTGTTCAAATGTTGTTGTAAACCAAGACCTTACCACAGCCCTGCACAAGGACCACGAACAGGGTGGAAGGCCCCTGCATCTCACGGCTTTTACCTACGCCTCATCCTTGTCCGCAAACGGATTGTGGGAGGTTTTCATTTCAATCCTCAGCGGGGTACCCACCAGGTCAAACTCCTTGCGGAACCGCCCTTCCAGAAAACGCTTGTACGCATCCGTGACGTGTTCCAGGGAGTTTCCGTGAATGACGATCACCGGGGGATTCATGCCCCCCTGGTGGGCATATCGCAACTTGGGTCGGAACATGCCGGCGCGCTTGGGACTCTGAAACTGTACCGCCTCCAGCAGCAACCGCGTGAGCACGGGGGTGGACATCTTGCATGTAGCGGCCTTGTGCGCCTGAACGATGGAACTCCACAAGGGACCCAGGCCCTGCCGCTTCTTGGCGGAAATGAAGTGCAGCGACGCGAATTTCAGGAAGGCCAGACGGGTTTCAATGGACCGTTCCAGCAACTGGCGCTGATAGTCATCCACGGCGTCCCACTTGTTGACAGCCACCACCACGGCACGCCCGCTTTCCAGAATGTAGCCGGCAATGTGTGCGTCCTGATCCGTCACGCCTTGTGTGGCATCCAGCAATAGCAGCACGACGTTGGCGGATTCAATGGCCTGGAGGGTCTTCACCACCGAGAACTTCTCGATGGCCTCGAAAACCTTGCCTTTGCGACGCAGCCCGGCCGTGTCCACCAGTTCAAACCGCTGCCCGTTCCGCTCAAATGGCACGCTAATCGCGTCGCGGGTGGTACCTGGCATGTCAAACGCCACCAGGCGCTCTTCACCCAGCCAAGCGTTGATCAACGTGGATTTACCGACGTTGGGGCGGCCGGCCACTGCCAGCTTGATCACGCTTTTGTCCGGTGCCGATTCTTCGTCTGGCTCGGGCAGCTGAAGCGGTTCCAGCGCCACATCGACGAGACCGCGAATGCCCTGGCCGTGGGCCGCCGAGATGGGAAACACCTTCCCCAAGCCCAATTCGTAGAACTCCGCCAGCTGCACGCCTTCCAGCATGCCCTCGGCCTTGTTGGCCACCAGCACGCAGGGCTTGCTCAGCCGCCGCAGGTACTTCGCAATGTCGTGGTCTTGTGCGGATATGCCGGCGCGCGCGTCCACCACAAAAATCACCACATCGGCTTCTGCAACAGCCTGCTGGGTCTGCTTCGCCATCTCGCGGTAGATGCCGCTGGAGGCATCGGGCTCAAACCCGCCCGTATCGATCACGATGTACTCGTGCTTGCCCTGCTTGCCGTTGCCGTAATGCCGGTCGCGCGTGAGGCCGGCGAAATCCGCGACGATGGCGTCGCGGGTTTTCGTGAGCCGATTGAACAGCGTGGATTTCCCGACATTCGGGCGCCCCACGAGGGCGATAACTGGCTTCATCGCGTACAACCTGTCAATCGGGGCGGAAACCGTAGACCGCACCATTGCGGGTCACCGCCACCAGCGTATCGGCAGCCACTACGGGGGCCGCGCCGATGCCTGACCCATCGGTGGCCAGCCGGTTCAACGGCGAGCCGTCGGTGCGGGACAGCAGATGCACCAGGCCGGAGTCATCACCGACCACCACCGACCGCCCGAGGAGCAGAGGCGCTGTCAGTCGCCGGTACTTGAGGCGGTCCGTGGTCCAGGTGCGGGTGCCGTCCGCGCGGCGCCACGCAGTCACAACACCGTTGCTCTCGGTGCCGAACAGCATCTCGGCATCGCCATGGATGCCTTCGGAACCGCTCGCCGCCTGCGTCCACACCACGCCACCGCGCACGGTATCGACACAGCCTACGGACGCCTGGAAGGCTCGCGCACACACACTGTCGCCCTCACGGCTGGTTCGCCCCACCAGTTCCACCAGCCGCTCCACGTCGTTGGTGCCGCGGGGGCTGGCGATGGGCGCCTCCCAGCGCACGGTGCCGTTGTCCGGGTTAAGGCCCACCATGCGCCCCGACAGACCCACGACCAGCGTGTCGCCTACGGCGCGCAGCACGCCGCCCTGGCGCAGGATCAGCGCTTCACCAGGGCGTTGCTGGGTCCAGAGCTTGCGACCCGTGGCCGCGTCAAAGGCGGCCACGGTGCGGTCCGCGGACAGCACAAACACACGCCCGCCCGCGACCAAAGGTGCGGTAAAAACCTGCGCGCCGAGGGATTGGCGCCACCGCTCGCGGCCTGCATCCAGTGCCACCAACGCGTTGCCGCGGGTGGCCACGGCCGCTGTCTTGCCATCCGATCCCACGCCCGCAGACAAAGCCTCCGCCAGATTCACCCGCCACACGTCGCCGCCCGTGCGCGCGTCAATGGCCGCCACAACACCGTCTGCAGAGGCCACAGTGACAGTGTTGCCCGCGGCATGCACCTCCAGTGGTGCGCCCACGGACGTTCCCACGCGGGCCGTCCAGGCCTGACGCACCCCCAGCACCGCCACGTTGGCGCCCAGGTCGGCAGGGACTGGCTTCGAACCACCCCCACCCCAAAGGGAGCAGCCACCCAGCGCCGCAGCCACCGCCAACAGCGCGGCACGGCGACCCAGTGCGCGCGGCACATTCGCGGCCCAGCCAGAAGCAGCGTGCATCACTTTGCGCCTCCCGCAGTGGCAGTGGCCGCTGCAACGGTGGCGGGTTGCGCGGACGCGCCCAACGCGTTGAGCTTGATCTCGACCAGGCGGCGGTATTCGACGCCTTCTTCAAACGCCTTGTAGGCGCGCGTGTACTCTGCAACCGCCTCTTGGCGCTTATCCTGCAACACGAGGATGTCGCCCTTGCGGTCTGCATAGACCGCTTCAAATTCGGGAGGGAAACCGCTTGACACGAGCTTGAGGGCTTCGTCGTAAGCCTTCTCATCCATCAGAATGCCGGCAAGCCGGAGTTTGGCAAGGGCTTTCAGACCATCGTCGGAAGACTTCTCGCTCACCCAGCCCAGCGCATCCTTGGCACCAGCGGCGTTGCCGGCGTCAACCATGTGTTTGGCCAGCAGCAGCCCCGCCTGGCCGGCCTGGGTAGTGCCGGGGTACTTGGCTTTCAAGTCCGCAGCCGCCTGCTCTATGCGCGTCTGGTCACGCGACTGTACGGCGCTCTCCACCGCGTCCAGCAGGGCGGCGGCCTGTACGGCCTGGCGGTTTTGCCAGTATTGGTAGCCGTTCCAGGCGGCGAGTGAGCCCGCCACCACGATCAGCACCGAGCTGATCAGCGTGCCCCAGGTGTTCCAAAAATGCTTGAGCTGATCAAGCTGCTCTTGTTCTTCGAGGTCGAGGTGTTTTGCCATGGGATTGATTCGTTTCAGCCGTTGGATTGTAGGAGGGGCGCCCAGTCTGCCACCGCGTCCAGCGCGCGTTCCGTCTGCGCGCCCAACCCGTCGCGGAGCGACTTGACGGTGACCATGCCCCGTGCCAACTCATCTTCGCCAAACACGAGCGCGTGGGCAGCACCGCTGCCATCGGCCTTCTTGAACTGCGACTTCATGCTGCCCATGCCGGCGCCACCGGCCGCAGCCGCATGCATCTGCACACGCAGACCCAGCGCACGCAGTCGCTCGGCCGTGACCATGGCCTGCGGGACCGCAGCTTCCGAAGGAACGATGGCGTACACATCCGGAGCGGGGACAGGTACCGTCTGGCCCTGCTCTTTCAGAAGCTCCAGCACGCGCTCCACGCCAAGGGCCCAGCCCACGGCGGGCGCGGGCTTGCCACCGATCTGCTCGATGAGGTAGTCATAGCGCCCTCCGCCACAAATGGTTCCTTGCGAGCCCAGCTGGTCGGTCACGAACTCGAACACCGTGAGGTTGTAGTAGTCCATGCCCCGCACCAGGCGCGGGTTGACGGTCCAGGCCACGCCATTGGCGTCCAAGATCGCCTTCACCGCGTCGAAGTGGACCAGGGATTCTGCCCCCAGGAAATCGATGAGCCGCGGCGCAGCGTTCACCAGCGCTTGCATGGCGGGGTTCTTGGTGTCCAGGATGCGCAGTGGATTGGCGTGCAGACGGCGGCGCGCCTCTTCATCAAGCTGGTCGGCGTTCTGCTCGAAATAGGCGATCAGGGCCGCCCGGTGCGCCTTGCGCTCCTCCGGCTGCCCCAGGCTGTTGAGTTCCAGGCGCACATTTGTCAGGCCGATCTCGCGCCACAGGGCGTTGGCAAGCAGGATGAGTTCGGCATCCACCTCGGCGCCCGGAAAACCCAGGGCTTCGGCACCGATCTGGTGGAACTGGCGGTAGCGGCCGCGCTGGGGACGCTCGTGGCGGAACATGGGGCCCATGTAGTACAGGCGCTTGCCGCCCTCATACAGCAGCGAATGCTCGGCGACGGCACGCACCACACCGGCCGTGGCCTCGGGGCGCAGGGTGAGTTGCTCGCCGTTGAGGCGGTCCTCGAACGAGTACATCTCTTTTTCAACAATGTCCGTCACCTCGCCCAGACCCCGCACGAACAGCGGCGTGGGCTCGACGATGGGCGTGCGGATGTTGCGGTAGGCATAGCGCGCCATGAGATTGCGCACCTTGTCTTCCAGCCATTCCCACCGCGCCGAGTCGGGTGGCAGGATGTCGTTCATGCCTTTGACGGCAACCAGCTTCTGCATCTTGTTCTAAGGATATTTTTGTATCAAATCGGGCTCTAGCGCTTATCCAGCAAGCGCTAAGAGCTACTTAATTTATAGCAAATCAGGCAATATCGGCGGTGCTTCCAAAGCGCCGCGCAATGTAGTTTTCAACGATCTGCTGAAACTCCTGCGCAATCCCCTCACCGCGCAGCGTCATGGCCTTTTCCCCGTCGATGAAGACGGGGGCGGCCGGGGCCTCTCCGGTGCCGGGCAGGCTGATGCCGATGTCAGCATGCTTGCTCTCGCCGGGGCCATTGACGATGCACCCCATCACGGCCACCTTGATGTTCTCCACACCCGGGTAGCGCACACGCCACACGGGCATTTGGGCGCGCAGGTAGTCGTCGATCTGTTTAGCGAGCTCCTGGAAGGTCGTGCTGGTGGTCCGCCCGCAGCCGGGGCAAGCCGTCACGCTGGGCACAAAAACCCGCAAGCCCAGCGCCTGCAATATCTCGGAGGCGACCACCACTTCCTGGGTGCGCGCCTCGCCTGGCTGGGGCGTGAGCGAAACACGGATGGTGTCGCCAATACCCTCCTGCAGCAGCACCGACAGCGCGGCCGCAGAAGCCACCGTGCCCTTGGTACCCATGCCGGCTTCCGTCAGGCCCAGGTGCAGCGCATAGTCACACCGGCGCGCGAGTTCGCGGTACACGGCGATCAGGTCCTGTACGCCGCTGACCTTGCACGACAGGATGATCTGATCCCCGTCCATGCCCATTTCCTGAGCGCGCTGGGCGGATTCGATGGCCGAAGCAATCAGCGCCTCGTACATCACCTGACGACCCTCCCAGGGCACAGCGCGCCGGCTGTTCACATCCATCAGGCCTGCCAGCAGTTCCTGGTCCAGGCTGCCCCAGTTCACGCCGATGCGCACCGGCTTGTTCCAGCGCATCGCTGCGTCAATCATCTGCCCGAACTGCAAGTCGCGCTTGTTGCCCTTGCCCACGTTGCCGGGGTTGATCCGGTACTTGGAAAGGGCCTGGGCACAGTCTGGATAGTCGGTGAGCAGGCGGTGCCCGTTGTAGTGGAAGTCGCCCACCAGCGGAACGCTCTCGCCCATGCGGTCCAGCTGTTCACGGATGTAGGGTACAGCGGCAGCGGCCTCGGGGGTATTGACGGTGATCCGAACAAACTCCGACCCCGCCTGGGCAAGCTCCTTGACCTGGATGGCCGTGCCAATGGCATCGACCGTATCGGTGTTGGTCATGGATTGCACGCGCACCGGAGCATCGCCGCCCACGGTGACCACCCGCGAGCCCCACACCACCCGCGCCTGGCGCGAACGCCGCGGCAAAGGGGAAGCCAGTGCCACCGGGCCCAAATCTCGCTGAACGTTGTCCACTATTTCACCTCGAAGCGCGCGACGTTTTCGCGGGCGACCGCCGACAGTTCAAACGGCTTCCCGCGCACAAAAACCTCGGTGGCGTCCGCACGGCCAACCACCACAGCGAGCGGCACCGATCCGGACACGGAAACCACCTCGGCAGGCGCCAAATTTCTTTGCAGAACAATGGCGCCTGACGAATCCTTCACCTGCACCCAGGACTCACTGCGGGCCCTGAGCTGCAGGATGCCGCTTGCCGCCACAGGCGCAGGCGCACTGGCCGGCGGTGCAGCGGCAGCGGGAGCAGCTGCGGGGGCCGATGCGACAGCAGCAGTAGCTGGCGGCGCGGTGGGTGCCACGGCCAGCGCTTGCGGTGCCGGCTGCGTCAGGGGCCCAGAAGGCAGCGAGGCTGTACCCTCCGCAACCGGCGCACCCTCCTCGGCTGCAGGAATGGGCGCCTGCACCGGCTCGGTCACCCGAGACCCTTCGGAGGCCATAGGTTCGACACGCTCGCCCTCGCTGGGGCTGCGCGGAAAGTACACCAGCGCCAAAGCCCCAGCCAGCAGCGCCAGAACCACCACCGCCACCGAGCGCGACGTGGAACCCGCCGCCGACGAAGAGCCTGCAAACGACGAAGGAGACGACTTGCCCGAACGCCCCTTGACCGGCGCATTGATGCCGGCAGCATCGGCGTTCAACCGGGGGCTCTGGCTTTGCGGCAGCAGCGCCATGATGGGCGCCGGGTCCACCTTCAAGGTCCGGCAAACGCTGGATGCCAGCGCCCGCACAAACACGGTATCCGGCAGCACCGCATAGTTGTCGGCTTCCAGGGCCTCCAGCTTGCTGACCGGCACCTTCAAAGCCACCGCCAATGCTGCAATGTGCATACCCGAGGCCTGACGCGCATCCTTCAATAGCGTGCCAGCAGTTACGCCCGCCTCCGCCGTCACTCCGTCATTCATTGAAAGCCCCGCGCTCGTATGCGCCCATTTCCTTGGAATCTGGATAACGTTTGCGCAACTGGTCGGCCAATTGGCGCATGGCCACCGTGTCGCCAATTGCACGTTCAATCTTGATCCCCAGCCACAGCGTTTCGGAATTCGACAACTCGCTGTTGTTGAGGCGGCGGATGTAGAACTGCGCGCGCGTCAACTCATTGCGTCGCAGCAGCAGCGAGGCCAGGTGGTAGCCCACCACTGGATTGCCCGCATCAAGCTCGTAGGCTTTGAGCAGCGACTGCTCTGCTTCGGCAAACTGGCCTGCGCTGGATTGGCACAGCCCACGCGCCATCAGCGTCTTGCCGCGAGCGGTGTAGGTGGGGTTGGCGATGGCGCGTGCAAACTGCTGGTCCGCTTCGGCATACTTTTGCTGCTGGCACAGCAGCCAACCGTAGTTGTGCATGAGGTTGGGATCGTTGCCGCGCAGGGCCATCGCCCTGCGGAAGCTGTCGTCCGCCTGGGGAAAATCCGCCAGCCGCATGAAGATCAGGCCGCGCAGATTGAATGCATCTGCATAGGTAGGGTCTGCAGCGAGGGCCTGCTTGACCTCGTCCAGCGCCACGTTGGTCTGACCCATTTCGAAGTAGTTGGACGCGAGCTCCAGCCGGATACGCGCCCGGCGACGTGCCTCAGGCTCATCCGAAGGCGTGAAGGTATTCGCAGCACTGCTGTCGCGCGCAGCGGAGCCATCCGGATTGGTTGCACAGCCCTGCAGGGCGCCCATACAAACCACCGCAGCACATGCTGCAAGTGTCCAGCGACCGAATCGCCGCCAGCGTCCAACCAATCCCACCATGTAGCGCCTCCTTGATATATGTGTGCTGGGTTACGAGAGATCCCGCGGATCACACCACCGGCTTGAGCACGATGGTGCGCTGCTTGGCCATGCGCTCGGCGGCGCGCGTTCGGTCCTTCACATCGCCTGCCAGTTGGCCACAGGCAGCATCGATATCATCGCCGCGCGTCTTGCGCACTGTCGTGACAATCCCGGCGTCGCTCAGGATCTTTGCAAACGCCAAGACCTGATTCTGCGGCGAGCGCAAGAGCCCCGACGCGGGAAACGGATTGAACGGGATCAGGTTGAACTTGCAGCGTACGCCAGCCCCGCGTGCGGGTTTCACGAGATTCACCAATTGCCGCGCGTGTTCGGGCGTGTCGTTGACGCCGTCCAGCATGCAGTATTCGAACGTGATGAAGTCCCGGGGCGCGTGGGCCAGGTAACGGTTGCACGCGTCCAGCAACTCGTGGATGGGGTACTTGCGGTTGAGCGGCACGAGGTTGTCGCGCAGCGGATCATTGGGCGCATGCAAGGACACGGCCAGCGCCACCGGGCAGTCCTGGGCCAGCCGGTCCATCATGGGCACCACGCCGGATGTAGACACCGTGACACGCCGGCGAGACAGGCCGTAGCCGTGGTCGTCCAGCATCACCCGCAGCGCCGGGACCAGGGCGGCATAGTTTTGCAGCGGCTCGCCCATACCCATCATCACCACGTTCGAGATGACACGATCTTCAGTCCGAAGGCGCTGGCGCAGCGCATGTTCGGCAAACCACAACTGGGCGACGATTTCGCCGGTGGTGAGGTTGCGGCTGAAGCCCTGGTGGCCGGTGGAGCAGAAGCGGCAACCCACGGCGCACCCGGCCTGGGACGAAACGCACAAGGTGCCACGGTCGTCCTCGGGAATGAACACGGCCTCGACCGCGTTGCCGTCACCCACATCAAAAAGCCATTTCACGGTGCCGTCGGCCGACACATGCTCGGAAATGACCGGAAGACTTTCGATCCTGGCACAACCTTTGAGCTTGTCGCGCAGGCTCTTGGCCAGGTCGCTCATGGCGTCAAAGTTGCTCGCGCCACGCTGGTGCACCCAGCGGAACAGCTGGGTGGCACGAAAACGCTTCTCGCCGAGCTTTTCGCAAAATGCGGCAAGCCCGTCGAGATCAAATTCCAGCAGATTGGTGGTGATCATTGCGCCAGACTCCCGATGGACCGGGCGCAACCGCCCCCATGGCGCAGACATCCCACAGATGCGGGAACAGGCTTGGGGGTCACCGCCATATCAACGCGAGTAGATGTTCAGGCCGGGGAAGAAGAAGGCGACTTCCACAGCCGCGGTCTCAGCAGCGTCGGAGCCGTGCACGGCATTGGCGTCGATGCTGTCAGCGAAGTCGGCGCGGATGGTGCCAGGTTCGGCCTTCTTGGGGTCGGTGGCGCCCATCAGTTCGCGGTTCTTCAGGATGGCGTTCTCGCCTTCCAGCGCCTGGATCATCACAGGGCCGGAGATCATGAAGTCCACCAGGTCCTTGAAGAAAGGACGCTCTTTGTGCACTGCGTAGAACTGCTCGGCCTCCAGACGCGACAGGTGGACCATGCGCGCTGCCACTACCTTGAGGCCGGCGGCTTCAAAGCGAGCGTAGATCTGACCGATGACGTTCTTGGCCACTGCGTCAGGCTTGATGATGGAGAGAGTGCGTTCGATAGCCATGTTGATTTTCCTGATTGGATGTTGCTGAAACTCGTTTGTCCATCGGACAAAGCCCTCGATTCTAACCGTGGATGCCGTATGGCAGGCTTAGCGCCCACCGCGCCGAGGGCCTCCGCCGCCACCGGGGCGGCGCTTGTCTTGGCGGTGGCGCGAGAGGCTGTCCATGCCGATATAGCCGACCGAAGTTTTCATCGGATCGGGCTGGGCGCCCCCCCGAGGGCCGGAAGGGGCCTGCCCGTCGCGACGCCCCTTCTGGCCGCGTTGCCCTGCACCGGCAAGCCCGTCCGGTCCATCCCGGCGCGGCGCATTGCCGCTGCGCGGGCCATTGCGCCCCCGGTTCCGGTTGTTGTTGCCATTGTTGCCGCCGCGGCCTCCCGGCCCCGACGCTGCGCGGCCGTCCTGTCGACCGTCTGCGGACTCCCCGCGGCTGGCTCCCTGCCCGGCACCTGCTGCCTGCATGAGGGCGCGAATATCGCTGTCATCCAGTTCCAGCCAGGCGCCGCGCTTGAGACCGCGCGGCAGCACCATGGCGCCGTAACGGATGCGGATCAGCCGGCTGACGGCGTGCCCCACCGATTCCATCATGCGGCGCACCTCGCGGTTGCGACCCTCTGAAATCGTCACGCGGTACCAGCAGTTGGAGCCTTCGCCGCCACCGTCCTCGATGGAACCGAAGGAGGCCATGCCGTCGTCCAGCCGCACGCCATCCAGCAGCTTCTGCTTTTCTTCGTTGCTGAGAGCGCCCAGCACGCGCACGGCGTATTCGCGCTCCAGCCCAAACCTGGGGTGCATGAGCTTGTTGGCCAGCTCGCCCGAGCTGGTAAAGAGCAACAGGCCTTCCGTATTGAGGTCCAGCCTCCCCACCGACTGCCACTTGCCCTGCACCAAGCGCGGCAATTTGCGGAAAACGGTGGGCCGGTTCTGCGGGTCGTCATGGGTGACCACCTCGCCCACAGGCTTGTGGTAAGCGATGACGCGGGCCGGCGGGGGGTCGATGCGGTAGCGAATGGGCTTGCCATTGACCTTGACCTGATCACCGTATTGGATGCGCTGGCCAATGTGGGCGGGCTCGTTGTTGACGGAAATGCGCCCCTCCAGAATGAGCTGCTCCATCTCCAGGCGGGAGCCGAGGCCGGCCTGCGCCAGCACCTTGTGCAGCTTGGGCGTTTCGACCTGAGGCGCCAGCACCCGCTTGCCCGGCACAAGTTCGGGGGCGGCCTCGTCCTCATCGAACCGACCGGACACCACGTCTTCAAACTGGTAACCCTCGGCGCCTGCCGGAGTGGCCTTGCGCTGCTTGCCGCCCCGGCCGGGCGCGCCGTGCTGCGCAGAGCGTTCACGACCTTCGCCGGGTCCCCGCTTGTCACGACGAATGTCACGCTCGGCCGGCGCTTGCTCAGCCACCGGAGCCAAGTCCACCTGCGGCGCATCACCAGCGGGTGCGCCGGGCATGGCAGCAGTCAACTCGCCACTCGCCGCTCCATTCATCACCTCGCTTGCAGCAGGCACGTCTGCAACCACCGGCAATTTCTTGCGCGGCGCGCGTTTCGCGGCAGGCTTTCGGGTTTCCGGTGCCACGGGCGCTGCCTCTGCAGGGAGCGCTGCGTCTGGAGTTTCGGAGGTCGAATCGTTCATCAACTGTTTCCCTGGACACCGTCTGCGGCGTCACGATGGTTGTCGCTGGGAGCTACTTCCCCCGCGTTCTCAAAAAAATCAGCGGCTGCCGTCGGCTCAGGCGCCTCAGCAGGCGCCGCCTCCGCCACGGCTTCCAACACTGGGTCAACCGCCGGCTTTGCCTCGTCCTCTGCAGACTCGCCCACGCCGGGCAGTTCCGGGTCTCGGTCGATCGCACCCTGTGCGGCGGCGGCCATGGCTTCCAGCACATTCGCGTTGCCCGTGGGATCGTCCAGCACCGGCAGCTGGTCCAGCGATTGCAATCCCATGTCGTCCAGGAACTGCCGCGTGGTGGCAAACAAGGACGGCCGCCCCACCGTCTCCCGGTGTCCGATGACCTCCACCCAACCACGATCCTCCAACTGCTTGATGATCAGGCTGTTGACCGTGACACCGCGGATGTCCTCGATGTCGCCACGTGTCACCGGTTGTCGGTACGCGATGATGGCCAGCGTCTCCATCGTCGCACGTGAATACCGGGGCGGCTTCTCGGGATGCAGACGGTCCAGAAACTCGCGCATCTCAGGGCGACTTTGAAACCGCCAGCCCGTGGCAACCTGCACCAGTTCCACGCCCCGGTTCGCCCACTCCAGCTGCAGTTCCTGCAGCAGCGTCTTGAGCGTGTCGGAGCCCAGGGCTTCGTTGAACAGCACGCGCAGCTCGCGCACGGGCACAGGCTGTTGCGCGCAGATCAGCGCAGTTTCGAGGACCCGTTTGGCATCCACCGTATTCATTGTTCAGCGATTCCTGGACAGGTGTCGCGCGTGGGCGGGCGGCACATCAACATCAGGGGGCAATCTAGGGCACCTCCCTCATCAAGCGGGGAGGCAGGTGCAGAGCGGGGCCCGGCGGGAGTCCGCCTACGGGCACAGGCCGTTTGGGCCGTCAGGGCGCATTGTAGCCCAGGCCCCACAAGGCCAGCCCCTGGCGCATGTCCTCCGGCAGGGGCGACTGGAACTCCAGGGGCGCACCGGTGACGGGGTGCGTAAACGCAAGCCTGTAGGCATGCAGGGCCTGGCGCTTCAAAGCCCCCGTAGGTACCCCGCCATACAGTTCGTCCGCCAGCAACGGGTGCCGCAAAGATGCCATATGCACTCTGATCTGATGGGTGCGTCCGGTGTGCAGGGTGCAACGGACCCAACACCCTTCGTCCACACTGCCCAGCAGATCGATATCTGTGCGTGCGGCCTTGCCCGCATGGACGGCTAGATCGACCACCGCCATGCGAAGCCGATTCCGCGGGTCTCGGCCTATTGGCGCATTCACGCTGCGGTGCGCTGGGCCGGTCCAGGCGCCGTGCGCCAGCGCTTGGTATTGGCGTTGCACCTTGCGCTCGGCGATCAGCGCCACCAGCGCGTCCATGGTGGCGCGGTCGCGCGCCACCACCATCAAGCCACTGGTGTCCTTGTCCAGACGGTGCACGATGCCAGCACGTGGCACGAGCAGCGCCTTTTCATCCCGCGCCAGCAGGCCGTTGAGCAGCGTGCCACTCCAGTTGCCCGGCGCAGGGTGCACCACTAGTCCGGCCGGTTTGCTGACGACCAGCAGATGTGGATCTTCGTACACCACGTCGATGTCCATGGCCTCGGGCCGGAAGGCCTGGCTTTGCTGTGTGGGACGCATTTCCAGCGCAAGCTGGTCGCCCGCCTTGACGCGTGCAGATGCTTTGAGCGCCTGGGCGCCATTCAGGCAGACGAGGCCCTGCGCCAGCAGCTGCTGCAAATAGCTGCGCGAAAACTCGGGCACCAAGTCCACCAGGGCCTTGTCCAGCCGGGCTCCATGCTGCTCTGCGGCCACCTGCATACGTCGCAGTTCGCTGGGCGGGCCCGACAGGGCCTCAGGTTCGTCGCCCGCCACCCCGTCGTCGGGCTCACCCCATTCCGGCGCCTCGACCGGGCCTCCAGGCGGGCCGTTCGCCACCGGCATCAACGAGACGGCAGGTAGCGCGCTGGATCGACAGGCTTGCCTTGGCGCCGGATCTCGAAATGCAGCTTGACGCGGTCCGCGTCCGTGCTGCCCATCTCCGCAATCTTCTGCCCCTTGCGCACGGCCTGGTCTTCCTTCACCAACAGCGTCTGGTTGTGGGCATAGGCAGTCAGAAAGGTGTTGTTGTGCTTGAGGATCACCAGGTTTCCATAGCCCCTCAGGCCCGCACCGGCATATACAACACGCCCGTCGGCCGCTGCCAACACAGGGTCGCCCGCCTTGCCAGCGATGTCAAAGCCCTTGTTGCGCGCCTCGTCAAACCCGGCGATCAGCGAGCCTGCCGCAGGCCAAATAAAGCCGATATCGTCCTCTGCTGGAGTCGGTGCCGATGTGGCCGCAGGCGTCGTGGGCGCCACTGCTACGACAGGCCCGGAAGGCGTGGATGCCGCCGGCTTGGGGGCACTGGCGGGCGCTGCTGGCGCGCTGCCCGGCGTGGTGGGTGTCACGGTGGAGGATGTCACCGGGCGCGTGACTACGCCGGTCTCGGTGGGCGCACTGGCCTGTGCGGGCGCGGCAGGCGGAGCGACGCGCAGAACCTGGCCCACTTCAATGAGGTTGGCGTTTTCCAGGTTGTTCCAGCGCGCTATGTCTTTCCAGCTCTGGCCCGAGTCCAGGCCGATGCGGATGAGCGTGTCGCCAGGCTTGACCGTGTAATAGCCTGGCTTGCCTGCGTTTTCTGCGCCCGGCAGGGGCTTGATGGGTGCGGCCACCACAACGCCCGGCTGGGTGCCCGGTGTGGAAGAGGATGAAGTGCCTCGGTCTTCCACTGGAGCCTTGTTCAGCCGGGTACCACAGCCGGTGAGCACCAGCCCCGCCAACGCCACGGTAAACCCAACCACAAGACCACGCGATACGAACATAAGCATTTCCCTTCAGGCAATCCCCGATTTTAGAGGGACAAAATGAACGGGCTCGAGCACGCTTTGTTTCAATCCGTGTGGGGTTTTGTCGATCACAAGCAACATTTGCTGTCCGCCGGCCAGCGCCATGGGAGCGACCAGGCGCCCGCCCACTGCCAACTGGTCGCACCAGGCCTGGGGTACCGCATCGCCGCCCGCAGCGGCGATGATTGCCGCGTACGGCGCACCCTTGGCATAGCCCAGCATGCCATCACCAAACAGCAGGTGCAGGTTGGCAAGCCTGAAAGGCCGCAGGTTGTCGCGCGCCTTGTCATGAAGGCCGCGCAGGCGCTCCAGCGAATACACCTCGCGGGCCAGCTGGCTCAGCACCGCCGCCTGGTAGCCGCAGCCCGTGCCAATCTCCAGCACCCTCCCCAGCCCGCCGGCACGCGCGCCCTCCGCGCCCAGCAGCAGTTCGCACATGCGCGCCACCACGCTCGGTTTGGAAATGGTCTGGCCCAGGCCAATGGGCAGGCTGGTGTCCTCGTACGCCTGGTTGACCAGTGCGCTGTCCACAAACCGGTGGCGCTCCACCGCGCCCATGGCCCGCAATACCGGCACCGACGTAATTCCGCCGGCCGCCAGCTTCTGCACCATGCGCGCGCGCACGGCGGCTGAGTCCAGCCCTACTCCCACAGGCGCAGCAACCACTCCAGTGCGCCGCACCGGCGGCACAGGTGCCGCAGGCCGGGCGGGGGCCTGGGCCGGGCCTGCACCCGGCAGCCGGGCCGGAAACCCAGGGCGGCGCTGCATCACGCGCCGGCGGCGGCAGACGCCCCCGCGACCAGTTGCGAGGCGGTTTGCGCCCAATACCCCAGGTTGTCGTGATCGGTCAGGTCCACCTTCAGCGGCGTGATGGAAACGTGGCCTTGCGCGGTGGCATGGAAGTCGGTGCCCTCGGCATCATCCTTGGCCGCGCCCGCGCCACCGATCCAGTACATGGCTTCGCCGCGCGGGCTCTCCTGCACGATCACGCGCTCGGCCGCGTGGCGGCGGCCCAATCGGCACAACTTGATGGGACGAAGGGCCTCCAGCGGCATGTTGGGAATGTTCACATTCAAAAGCCATGGCGAGTCGCCCACCAGGTTCTGCGACCGCATCTGGGCCACCATCTCACGGGCCTTGGCGGCGGCGGCCTCGATCTCACCCCAGCCTTTGTCCACCTGCGAAAACGCAATGGCCGGAATGCCGAACAGATACCCCTCCATGGCCGCGCCCACGGTGCCTGAGTAGATGGTGTCGTCCCCCATGTTGGCGCCATTGTTGATGCCCGACACCACGAGGTCGGGTCGGTAGCCCAGCAACCCCGTCAGGGCGATGTGCACACAGTCGGCGGGCGTGCCGTTCACGTAGCGAAAGCCGTTGTGGGCTTTGTGTACATAAAGCGGCGAATGCAGGGTCAGCGCGTTGGACTTGGCACTGTTGTTGTGCTCGGGGGCCACCACCTCCACCTCCACCCCGTCGAGGGACTGGAGTGCATCGTGCAGCGCCACGATGCCAGGCGCCTGGTAGCCATCGTCGTTGGAAATGAGAATCTTCATGGTCGCGGTAGAGATTGCAACGGATTGTAGGGTGGGGCCTGCACGGTGCACCGGCCTACCCGGCTCGACGCAGAAGCACCCAGGGGCAACGCCCCGCCCGTCGCTCGTGGGACAACGCCGCCCTGGGGCCACACCTATCATGGGGCCATCACCGACATCACTGACAAGACCCCAGGAGACCTTTCCCATGCACGCTTGGCTCTGCACCAACCCCACCGGCGTTGAGGCGCTCGCCTGGACCGAACTCCCCACCCCCGCGCCCAAAGCCGGCGAGGTGCTGATCGAGATCAAGGCCGCGAGCTTGAACTTCCCCGACCTGCTCATCGTGCAGAACAAATACCAGATGAAGCCGCCGCTGCCCTTCGTGCCGGGCTCGGAATACGCGGGCGTGGTGGCTGCGGTGGGCGAAGGCGTCACGCACCTCAAGGTCGGCCAGAACGTGGCCTGCCTCTCGGGCACGGGCGGATTCGGTACCCACACCATTGCCCCCGCCGCCCTGTGCATGCCGCTGCCGGACGGGTTTTCGCACGTGGATGCGGCAGCGTTCATCATGATTTATGCCACCTCGTACCACGCCTTGGTGGACCGCGCGCAGCTGAAAGCGGGCGAGACGGTGCTGGTGCTGGGCGCTGCAGGCGGCGTGGGCACCTCGGCCATCCAGATCGCCAAGGCCATGGGCGCACGCGTTATTGCCGCCGCCTCCACCGACGAGAAATGCGCGCTGTGCACCTCCATCGGAGCCGACGCCACCATCAACTACAGCAAGGACAACCTGCGCGAGTCCATCAAGGCGTTGACCGATGGCAAAGGCCCGGACGTCATATACGACCCCGTCGGCGGCGACTTTGCCGAGCCCGCGTTCCGCTCCATCGCCTGGCGCGGCCGCTACCTGGTGGTGGGGTTCGCATCCGGTCCCATCCCTGCCCTGCCCTTCAACCTGGCGCTGCTCAAGGGCGCGTCCATCGTGGGCGTGTTCTGGGGCGACTTTGCCAAGCGCGAGCCCAAGGCCAACGCCGCCATGATGGGCGAGCTGGCCCAGTGGTACGCAAAGGGCAAGATCAAGCCCGTGATCGACCGCACCATGCCCATGGCCGAGTTGCCCGCCGCATACGCCCACATGGGCTCGCGCGGGGTGATGGGAAAACTCGTCATGGTCAATCCCTGAGCGGCTTTGCGCCCGGCGGGCAGCCCCAGGCGCTGCCCGCACAAACCCCGGCCCGCTGTGTCACACTCGCGCATCCCAGCCCCCCTGACACTGGTGCCCGTACATGGCCGACCGACCACCTTCCGAGATCGCCCGCGAAACGCTCAAGCAACTGGCGGCGCGACGGCTCCCACCCACCCCTGACAACTACCTCGCCCTCTACGACGAAATCTCGGGCACCCGCAGCCCCCAGCCGTTTCCGGAAGGCCCGCTCAGCGGCATTCAGCGCGTGCTGCCCGCACAAACCCCGGCACAAAAGCGCCTTCTGGGCCAGTTCGAGCGGGCCATCATCACCAAGGACTGGACGTCGCTGCAAAGCGTGATGGTGGGCTATGCCAACCTGGGGCTCAACCCCGCCACCGCATCCAAGCCGATTGAAACTGCGGACTCGCCCCACGCGCTGGGGGCGCTGCCGCCCGAATTTTCAGAAACCCTGGCCCGCCTGATCGACCACACCTTGCCCGCCCTGGGCGAAGACGACGCGCGCGTGCTGGACATGGCGAAACAGCTCATCACCTTCCTGCGCGAGCCCACACCGCCCGTGGTCACGGCGCAGCAGATGCTGGGCAACTTTGCCTACCGCGTCTCGTTCGCCACCGAAGACCAGGCTGCCATCCGCGCCACGCTGCTGGAGCTGCTGCACATGGTGTTCGAGAACATTGCCGTGCTCAGCGCCGATGACCGGTGGCTGCAGGGCCAGGCCGAGGCGCTGATGAGCGCATCCACCCCGCCGCTGACCTTGCGGCGCCTGGACGACGTGCAGCGGCGGCTCAAGGACGTGATCTTCAAGCAGACCGAGGCCCGCGCCCGCACGCTGGAAGCGCAGGAGCAGATGAAGGACATGCTGGCCACGTTCATCGAACGGCTGGCCCTGATCACCGCGTCCAGCACCAGCTACCAGGGCACCATGGAACGCTGCGCCGAGCTTATCGGCAAGGCAAGCACCCTGGAAGAAATCGCCCCCCTGTTGCAGGAGGTGATGAGCGCCACGCGCGCCATGGCTTTGGACAGCCGCGTGACCCACGATGAACTGGAAGACCTGCGCCAGCGCACCGAGGCCAAGCGCGCCGAAGTGGCCAAGCTGCAGGAGGAACTGGACCGCGCCAGCGCGCAGGCGCGGCACGACCCGTTGACGGGCAGCCTTAACCGCAAGGGTCTGGACGAAGCTGTTGAACGCGAGATCGCACGGTCGCGCCGCCTGGGATCGCCCCTGTGCCTGGCGCTGCTGGACGTGGACAACTTCAAGACCATCAACGACCGGCTGGGCCACGCGGGCGGCGATGCGGCCCTGGTGCATCTTGCCCAGGTGACGCGCGAGGTGATGCGCCCGCAAGACCTGCTGGCCCGCTACGGGGGCGAGGAGTTTGTCCTGGTGCTGCCCGACACGGCCGTGGAAAGCGGCATCGCCGCAATGACCCGGCTGCAGCGCGAGTTGACGACCCGCTTCTTCCTGCAGGGCAGCGAGAAGGTGCTCATCACCTTCAGCGCGGGCGTGGCCCAGTTGCAGGACGCGGAAAGCAGTACCGACGCCATCCTGCGCGCCGACAAGGCGATGTACCTGGCCAAGCGATCGGGCAAGAACCGCGTCATGGCGGCGTGATGGACTCCCCCCTGAGTCGCCTGCGGCGCCTTCCCCCCAGAGGGGGGACGCCACCAGCGCGGCGGGGCGGCCCTTGCGCGGTGGCCGCTGGCTTCGGCCGCGCCAGTTGCAAGCGCAGTGCCCCGATTCCGGACTTGAGATGAATCCCGCGCACCGGCGCTCTTTTCTGCAACATGCCGCCTACGCCGCTGCGGCCACCACCCTGCCCCGCTGGGCGTGGAGCAACCCGCCGTCGCTGGCGTCCGACCCTTTTGCGCTGGGGGTGGCCAGTGGCGACCCGACGGCGGATGGGGTGGTGTTGTGGACGCGGCTGGTGCTGGCCGATCCGGCGCTCGCTCTGCTTGCGCACACGGTGCGGTGGGAGGTGGCGCACGATGCGCAGTTTGCACAGGTCGTGCAAAAGGGCGAGGCCACAGCGCTGCCACTGCTGGGCCACAGCGTGCATGTGGAACTGCAGGGCCTGGCGCCGGGCCGCTGGTACCACTATCGCTTCCTGTGGGGCGCTGCCGCCAGTGCCGTGGGCCGCACCCGCACCGCGCCTGCAGCGGGTGACCAGGCCGCCTCGCTGCGCCTGGGCTTTGCGTCGTGCCAGCGCTGGGAGCACGGCCATTACGCCGCGTGGCGGCACCTGGCGGCCGATGCGCCGGACCTGGTGCTTTTCCTGGGCGACTACATCTACGAGTACGCCACGCCCAAACAAACAGCCGATTTGGCACGCACCCACACGCTGCGCCATGCCAGCACCCTGGCCGACTACCGCGACCGCTATGCACTGCACAAGAGCGACCCCGCGCTGCAGGCCGCCCACGCCGCCTGCCCCTGGGCCGTGACCTGGGACGACCACGAGGTGCAGAACGACTATGCCGCTGGCGCGGGCCGCGGTGACCCGGCCCACTTCATGGCCCAGCGCAGCGCCGCCTGGCAGGCGTTTTACGAGAACATGCCCGTGCGCGCTGCCACGCTGGGCACACCCGCGGCCGAGAGCCGGTGGGGCGCGATGCAGCTGTACCGCAGCCTGCGCTGGGGCCGCCTGGCCCACATCCACCTGCTGGACAGCCGCCAGCACCGCAGCTGGCAGGCCTGCCGCGCGCCCCAGTCCACCAGCGCAGGCGCCGTGCGGGCGGCCGACTGCGCCGAACTGGCCGACCCGGCCCGCACGCTGCTCGGCCCGGCGCAGGAGCAGTGGCTGCATGCCCAACTGGCTGCCGACGCCGCCCCGCCCGGCGCCACCCGCTGGAGCGTGCTGGCGCAGCAGACGCTGTTTTCGCCGCGCCACTACCCGTCGGGCCTGACCCCCACCGATGGCTGGGACGGCTACCCCGCCGCCCGCGCACGACTGCTACAGGCCCTGGCACGGCGACCGCCGCGCAACACCGTGCTGCTGGGCGGCGACATCCACCAGAACTATGTGTGCCGCGTGCACGCCCAGCCCGACCGCGCCGAAACGCCCGTATTGGCCAGCGAGTTCTGCGGCACGTCCATCAGCTCGCGCTCGGGCACCACGCAAGACAAGCTGGACGCCATCGCCCGCCACAACCCGCACGTGCTGCTGGCCCGCTGCGACCAGCGCGGCTATGGCCTGGCCGACGTCACACCCCAGCGTTGGACCACCACATTGCGCGTGGTGGAAGACCCGCTGCGCGCCAACAGCAGCGCCAGCACCCTGGCAAGGTTTGTGGTGGAAGACCAGCGGCCCGGCCCGCAGTGGGCATGAAGCCGCCACGCCGTCCACACCCAGCGCAGCCGCACCACCAAAGCTCACAATTTGATAGCTTTCAGCGCTTGATGGATAAGCGCTAGAGCCCAAAAACACTCAGAATCTTGGTGTATGTAGCTTGTTGTAACGCTGCCCGGCTCCCTTGCCAAGCCACCGTACCATGGCCGCTTCTTGCACCAAGGAGACGCCCATGGCCCACAACCGCACCACAACCCCTGCAGCCCCCCCCGCAACCGAGTCCGCCACTCTCCACCCCACCGTCAACGCACAGCCCACCCGCTCCGTGAGCCGCACCCTGTTGGCCACCGCAGCGCTCGCCACACTGGTGGCCGTTGCCGGCTGCGCCAGCGGGCCCTCCGCGCAGTTCGCGTACACCGTGCCCGCGCAGCCCGAGGGCTCTTCGGGCTACACCGAAAAACCCGGCTGGGCCACCGAAAAATTTGCCGTGGCCGCAGCCAATCCGCTGGCCACCGACGCCGGCTACCAGATCCTCAAGGCCGGGGGCTCGGCCGTCGATGCCGCCATTGCGGTGCAGATGGTGCTGACCCTGGTGGAGCCCCAGTCCAGCGGCATCGGCGGCGGCGCCTTCCTGCTGCACAGCAATGGCAAAGTCGTCGAGGCCTTTGACGGCCGCGAGACCGCACCGGCGGCGGCCGACGAAAAACTCTTCCTCGGCGCCGACGGCAAACCCGTGCAGTTTTATGACGGCGTGGTGGGCGGCCGCTCGGTTGGCGTGCCCGGCACCGTGCGCATGCTGGAGATGGCCCACAAGCAGCACGGCAAGCTGCCCTGGGCCACCTTGTTCCAGCCCGCCATCACGCTGGCCGAAGGCGGCTTCAAGGTCAGCGCGCGGCTCAACACCCTGGTGAAGGCCGACGCGCACCTCAAGAAGGACCCCGTCGCTGCCGCCTACTTCTACAAGCCCGACGGCGACGCCCGCGACGTGGGCTTCAACCTGCGCAACCCCGAGCTGGCCGCCGTGCTGCGCCGCATCGCCGCCGAAGGCAGCAAGGCCCTGCACGAAGGCGAGATCGCCCAGGCCATCGTGGACAAGGTGCGAAAGCACCCCACCAACCCCGGCAAGCTCAGCATGGCCGACCTGGCCGGCTACCAGCCCAAAAAGCGCGAAGCCCTGTGCCACGACTACCAAGTGCAAGCCAAGGACTTCCGCGTGTGCGGCTTCCCGCCGCCCAGCTCCGGCGCCATCGCCATCGGCCAGATCCTGGGCATCCTGAAGAACACCGATGCTGCCGCCATACCCCTCGAAAATGGCCTGCCCACCGCCGACTGGCTGCACCTGTACACCGAAGCCGCCCGCCTGGCTTTTGCCGACCGCGCCCTCTACGTGGCCGACCCCGACTTCGTGCAGCCCCCTGCAGGCAGCTGGACCAGCCTGATCGCCCCCGCCTACCTGGCCGAGCGCGCCAAGCTCATCGGCACGCAAAGCATGAAGGTCGCCCAGCCCGGCAAGCCCGGCGCCGTTCGCACCAGCCACGCGCCCATGCCCGACCAGCCTGAATACGGAACCAGCCACATCAGCATCGTCGATGCCTACGGCAACGCCGTGGCCATGACCACCACCATCGAAGACCAGTTCGGCGCGCGCCAGATGGTCAAGGGCTTCTTGCTGAACAACGAACTCACCGACTTCAGCTTTGCCCCCACCGACGCCCAGGGCCAGCCGATTGCCAACCGCGTGCAACCCGGCAAGCGCCCCCGCTCGTCCATGGCGCCCACGCTGGTGTTCGACAAGAAGACCGGCGAGCTGCTGATGAGCGGTGGCAGCCCCGGCGGCGCAGCCATCATCCACTACACGGCCAAGACGCTGTACGGCGTCTTCAACTGGGGCCTCATGCCCCAGCAGGCCATCAACCTGCCCAACTTCGGCTCGATGAACGGCCCCACGCTGCTGGAGGAAAAACGCTTCCCGCCCGCCACGGTGGAGGCCCTGCGCGCGCGCGGCGCCGAGGTGCGCGAGATGAACATGACGAGCGGCCTGCAGGCCATCACCCTGGGCAACGCGCATGGCAAGAAACTGTGGATGGGTGGGGCCGACCCGCGGCGTGAAGGGGTGGTGATGGGGGATTGAAGGAGTGGGCCGGGCAATGCTTCGGCCTCCTTCATCCCTTTGAGACCGTTCACGCTGAGCCTGTCGACGCGCCGCGCAATGCTTCGACAGGCTCAGGCTGAACTACACAAGATCAATGCCATGGTCCGCACACCACTGGCGAAGGCGAGACTCGGTGGGAGACCGCTCAAATTCAAACCACGCGGCCAGCTGACCTCTGCATTCCAGAAACTCCTTGAAGCGTGCGTACGCGCCGCGCCGGCGAAAGAAACCCCGGACGGTTTCCGCATCGTTTTGAAGGTACTTTTCCGAAAACTCCATCGCCAGGTCCCAGCCCAGGTCCAGCTCGCGCTTTCCCGGCAGTGCCAGGTAGGGGCCGGTTTCAATATCCTCCGGCAGCTCTTGGTCCAACTCCAAGTCGCCGGAAACGATATGCACGGTCCCGCGCTCCAGGCTGACGAACGCCTGCGTGTCCATCAGATCGGCGAGGGCGCAGAACTCATAGCCATCCAGGATTTCACTGAACTTTGCGGTGGTCATGCCGGAGGCAATCCTGTAAAACAGTTGGACACCCGTAGAGACCGCCGACTGCGCATCCCAGCCCAAAACTCACATTCCAACTGGCGTGAAGAACTTGCCATCAATGATGGTATGTACTGCCGCCGCAGAGCACCAGGAAAAAAAGCATTCTTAACGAGGCGTAGAAATCCTCAGTGAACTCACCGCGCAATACGGACAGCCACTCGGGCTGAAACCAGTATCCAAGCGCCACTGGGCCGACCTGTTAAGGCTAAGCCAGAAAAAACGGTGGCTCATTTCTTCTTGTCCGCGCGAAAGCGCCACTCCCACAGCAGGCCCCCGACCGCGCCGATGCCGACGAGCCAGGCGCCCGCTGAAACCGTGTCCGTACCGGCAGGCGCAAGTAAATGAAATAGCACCGCGAGCGCCACTGCACCGACCACGCCAACGAGAACCGCCGGAGCAACTATTAGCGCGAAGAGCTCTTCCATGCCTGAGCCTTAAGGTTGAAGTCGAGCCGGGCTCGAAGGGCATCGGTACTCGAACGGCATGTTAGGCGGCATCCTTAGCGTAGCCGTCCAGTGGGCGGAAGCGAAACGCAAAGCCAGCACCTTCCACTGCGCACTGCGCCTTGACGAGAAATTCCAGCGCTGCCGCGTCGGGCCTATAGCGAACCAGCACGTCGATGACAAAGTCGCGTCCCTTGGCATTCGGGTAACTCACGTAAACCTCTCCAGATTCGAGGAACGCCAAGTAGGTGTTTAGTTTCGCCTGTAGCACTACGAGGTGCTCGCCGTCCCAAGGCAAATGATCCGATACCGTGAGATGGACCTTGCCTGATGCCCGGTCGATGCCTATTGCATCAATCGAAGAATGTTGCTCGACGCTCAACGAATGCCGCCTAACGTTCGACGTAAGGGGCGGCCCGCTTGCGGGACGTCCCCTTGACGGAGGGGTTAGGCGGCAGGGCGATTTGCAGGCAGGCCATGGTGTTAGTGCCAGAACTCACGGAGAAGCAATGCCAGGCCAAAGAGGCCGATGGCGCCAAACAGCAGTTGATCCGTGAGGACATCGAGGCGCTGATGAGGAAGCTGATGGGCAGGGTAGGTGATTGGCCAGCGCCCTCGTGCAACCGTTTGATGAAGAAGGCGTGGTGTGATCGGTATGCGCCCGACCCGTTTGTATGGCGGCGGGAACAAGAGCCGGCCAGGAGTGAGGAAGCCTTCTTCACCGTGATGGAAGTACCAGCGGTAGCCAGCCATGCTAATGGAGAACTGGCGCTCAAACTTGGCAATGAGTTCAAAGAAGTCGTCGCCATCGACGCCGCAAAGGAACAGATCGGAATCGGCTTGGATTTCGCTCGGACTGCACCCAACGGCTTCAACAACGAAGGCAACGATTTCAGGTAGCGAGGTATTCATGCCGCCTAACGTTTGACATGAGGGGCGGCCGAGGGCGATAGCCCTTGGACGTCCCTCTCGATGGAAGGGTTAGGCGTCGCCTGTTCGAATAGCGCCAAGCGTCTCATTGCTCTCTTGAAAATAGAA
>NZ_JBKBKQ010000040.1:0-32588 GCF_046294525.1 Acidovorax sp. | reverse complement strand
ACAGGCTCTCGGTGAAGGTGTCGGCTCCGCGCATGGATGGCTTGTCTTGTGGTCGGGGGCCTTGATTGTCGTGGCTGTGTCTCAGCGGCGGAGGGACTGCGAGAGGTATTTCAGCAGCCTGTTAAGCGCAGCCAAAGAGCCGAGTCATTCGCCCCACGGTGTCGTGAACCGATGCATCCGCAGGAAAGCAGAGCACAGCGCCAGCGCAACGTCGCGCCTACGATCTTCAGCCACAAGGGCATCCTCCCAGCTTGTTCACAGGTTCAACGTATTCTTCTTTTCGCTCCACAGGCAAGCCACGTTGCGCCACGCGGCCTGCCATTGTGCAAACCTCTGCCTTAACGCCAGCCAAAGGCGCCGCTTCTCGCACCGCGCAACAACCACCACTCCCGCCACAATCCCACCTCATGCACATCCTGCTCATCGAAGACGACCTGGACCTGGGCCGTGCGCTGCAGGCCGCGCTCAAGGTGGAGGGCCTGACCAGCGAGTGGTTGCGCCGCGTCGTGGACGCGCCCGCCACCGTGGATGCGCGCACCGTCGATTGCGTGCTGCTGGACCTGACCTTGCCCGATGGCAGCGGCTTTGACCTGCTGGCGCGTTGGCGGGCGCAGACGGGTGACGGCGGGCAGGTGCCCATCATCGTGATCACTGCGCGGTCCGCCGTGGAAGACCGGCTGGCGGGGCTGGATGGTGGGGCGGATGACTTTGTGATCAAACCCTTTGCCACGGCCGAGCTGATGTCGCGCATCCGCGCCGTGCTGCGGCGCAGCGCCCGCCAGGCCAGCGAGCGCTGGGTGCTGGGCGACCTGGTGGTGGAGCCGCGGCGCCACACGGCCCAGCGCGGCGGCATGGCGCTGGAGCTGTCGCCGCGCGAGTTCCAGCTGCTGCTGGAGCTGGCGCGCGAACCCGGTGTGGTGGTGTCCAAGAGCCTGCTCTCGCAGCGGCTCGACCCGCTGGGCGAACCGGTGGACTTTGCCGCCATCGAGGTGCATGTCTCCAACCTGCGGCGCAAGATCGGAGCGGAGCTGATCCGCACTGTGCGGGGCGTGGGCTACCTGCTGCAGGCATGACCACCGCATCGCCCCCGTCGCGCACCGCCCGCCTCGCCCCCGGGTTGCGTGCAGCCTGGCGCCGGCTGGCCGAGCCCACACTGGTACGCCGCAGCGTGTGGTCGGTCACCGTGGCGTTTGTACTGGTGTGGGCGGTGCTGCTGGGCTACAACTTCGTCAACTACAAACACACCATCACCAACGACCCGGGGCTGCTGAAATACGGCGACGCGCTCCTGGATTCGCTCGACCTGATCACCGACCCGGCGCAGGCCGCGGCAGTGGTGTCGGCCACCAACCACTGGGTCAACATCCGCCGACGCCAGAACGGCCTGCTGCCCGGTGTGGCCATGCATGAGCTGCGCGACAGTGCCACGGGCGACGTCGTTTATTCGCCGCCTGGTTTGCAAGAACTGGGTATCGCCCTGCCCGACCTTCTGAACGGCGCGTCTGCAATTTCGGAGCCCGTCTCGCAAGGCCAGCGATACCGCGCCTACGCCGGAAGGACCGCGCGCTGGACCTTGCGCGTAGTCGAGCCGAAACGCGCAGACTCCCACTTCCTGCAATCGAGCGGCCGCAACCTGGTTCCCTACCTGCTGCTGGCCGCCCCCTTCGTGCTGCTGCCCGTCTGGCTGTCGGTGCGCAACGGCCTGCGCCCGCTGCAGCAGCTGGCGCGCCGCATCGCCCAGCGGGGCAAGGACGACCTGCAGCCCGTGGGCTTCAACGCCCGCCACCGCGAGCTGAAACCGCTGGAGCAGTCGCTGGACCACCTCTTCGCCCAGCTGCGCCAGAAGGTGGAGCGCGAGCGCGCCTTTGTGCAGGACGCCGCGCACGAGATCCGCACGCCACTGGCCGTGATCAACGCCCAGGCGCATGTGATGGCGCGCTCGCAGAGCGAGGCCGAGCGCACGCAGGCCCAGGCCCACCTGGAACAGGCCATCGCCCGCACCTCGCACCTGGCCCAGCAGCTGCTGGACCTGGCCGCGCTGGACGATGCCCAGCGCCCCGCGCCGCGCGAGCTGGATGTGGCGCAGTGGCTGCGGGGCGTGCTGGCCCAGGCCGTGCCCGGGGCGCTGGCACGGCAGATCGAGCTGTCGCTGGACGCGCCCGACAGCCTGCCCGCGCGCCTGGACTTGCCCGCGCTGGAGTCCATCGCACACAACCTCATCGACAACGCGGTGCGCTACACGCCCCCCGGCGGCAACGTGGCCGTCGTGCTGCGGTGCGATGGCGCGATGCTGCACCTGGCGGTGCAAGACGATGGCCCGGGCATTGCGGCCAGCGAGCACGCGCGGGTGTTCGAGCGCTTCTACCGGGGCCTGGGCCACGCTGCCAACGGCTCGGGCCTGGGCCTGGCCATCGTGCGGCAGGCCGTGCTGCGCATGGGCGGGCAGGTGCACGTGGGCGCGGGGCTGGGCGGCCGGGGTGTGGGCTTTTTCATCAGCATCCCCAACGCCCCAGGTTTCTAATCAAAACGGCCTCCGGCGCTTATCCCAAAAGCGCCACCAGCTATTAATTTGGTAGCGTCCGGAAAAGCACCTAGGACGCTGCGGCGGGGCGCTGGCGGTGCCGTTCACCCCATTCGGCCAGCCGGTGCGCTGCGTCGTTGAGCGCGGCACCCGCTTCGGTCAGCGAGTACTCCACCCGCAGCGTGGGTTCTTCTTCAAACGCCTGGCGGTGCACGATGCCGTCGGCCTCCAGCTGGCGCAGCTGCTCGAACAGCATCTTCTCGCTGATGCCGCCAAGCCGGCGGCGCAGTTCACCAAAGCGGATGGGCTGCGCGTGCAGCTCCCAGATGATGGTGGGCTTCCACTTGCCCTTGATGACCCCGATGGCGTGCGCAAAGCCGCATTCGTCGGCCGGAGCGGCGGGCGGCAAGGAGTCATTCACGTCGCGCATTGGGGCACTTACCTTCTCGTAAGTAATTGATTTATATGAATTTATTCTAAATGATGCGAAACAGCCAGCCATGCTGGCTGCGGCCTGACACAGCGTGCCCGCAGGGCCGCATTCATAGACGAAAGAATCCCAATGACCCATCGATTTGCAGGAAAGAACGTCGCCGTCATCGGCGGCACCCACGGCATGGGCTGGGCCACGGCCCAGGCCCTGGTGGACCAGGGCGCGCGCGTGCTCGTGACAGGCCGCAACCCGGCCAACGTGCAGGCCGCGCGCACGCGCCTGGGCGAACGCGCGCTGGTGCAGCAGGCGGACGTGGCCAGCCTGGCCGACATGGACCAGCTGGTCGCCACCTTGCGCGAGGCCTTCGGCGCGCTCGACGCGGTGTTCGTGTTCGCGGCCATCGCCGCTTTCGATCCGATTGACGAGGTGACCGAAGCCAGCTTCGACCGCCACTTCGCCATCAACACCCGCGGCGCGTACTTTGCGATGAAAAAGCTGGCGCCCTGCGTGCGCGATGGGGGTTCGATCACCATGACCACGGTGACCCCGGCCACCGCCACGCCCGGCATGTCGGTCTACATGGGCAGCAAGGCGGCCGTGGGCTCGTTTGTGCGCTCCTTCGCGGCGGAACTGCTGTCGCGGCGCATCCGGGTCAATGCCATCGCCCCAGGCTTCATCGACACGCCCAGCCTGGGGCTGCCCGACCTCACACCCGCCGCGCGCGCCGAGATTTCGGCCCTGGGCGACGCCATCACGCCCATGCAGCGCCACGGCACCATGGCGGAGATCGCGAGCGCGGCCTTGTTTCTGGGCTTTGACGCGACGTTTTGCACCGGCATTGAGCTGGCAGTGGACGGCGGGCTGTCCACGGTCGATGGGCCCGGCTGAGCCGACGGCGGCGGGCTCATCGGCGCGCAGCAACGCATAGACGTGGCCGCCCGGCAGTCGCAGGCGCCTGAGCCCCTGCCCTTTAAGCGAGACTCACCGGGAACGCTGGCCGATCTTCGCTAGCATTCCCCACCTCCGCCGTGCCCAGCCGGGCGAGCGGCCCGCCTCCATAGCGCGCTTGTTATTGCATGTCCGAATCCGCTCACCCCTGCCTCGCCTGTGGCGCCTGCTGCGCCAGCTTTCGCGTGGACTTTGCCGTCTATGAAATGGTGGACATGGGCGGCACCGTGCCCACACACCTGGCGATGGATGTGAACGGCAGCACCTGCCGCATGCGCGGCACCGAGCAGGTACCCATCCGCTGCGTAGCGCTGACCGGCGAGGTAGGTGCGATGGTGGCCTGCAGCATCTACGACGCACGCCCCACGCCGTGCCGCGAGTTCACGGCGGGCGACTACGCCTGCCACAAGGCGCGTGCGCGGCACGGTCTGGCACCGCTGGGCGAGCAACCCCACAACTGACAACTCTCCCGGCAGACGCAGCGGACCGCCCGAGGCCGCGCTATCACGGCCCGCAGGGAGTTCTACAGGCCATCCCTCGGGGTAACCCCAATGCATTTAGTCCTATAGAGGACTAGAGTTATAAACATGCATATTCAACCCGTCGTCGTGTCTCTGGATACATCACCCGGCGTCAGCCGCTACGCCACGCTGGCCGCCGCACTGCGCGCCCGTGTGGTGTCCGGCGAATGGCCGCCCGGAACGGCGCTGCCGGCAGAGAGCCTGCTGGCCAGCGAGCACCAGGTGGCGCTGGGCACCATGCGGCGTGCGCTGGAGCTGCTGGTGGCCGAGGGCCTTGTGGAACGTCTGCAGGGCCGGGGCACGTTTGTGCGGCAGGGCATCTCTGGCGCGTCCATGCTGCGCTTCTTCCGGTTTGACACCGGCAGCAACGAAATTCCGCGCTCCCGCATCGTGTCGCGCCAGCGAATGGCGGCCCCGGCCGGCGTGGCTCGCCGCCTGGGCCTGGCCACGGGCGAGGCAGTGCTGCGCCTGCTGCGCGTGCGCCTGCTGGCCGACCGGCCTTGCCTGCTGGAAGAGATCTGGCTGCCGCTGGACCTTTTCGGCCCCCTGGCCGAGGGCAGCACGGCGGAGTGGGACGACCTGCTCTACCCCATGTTCGCGCGCCGCACCGGCGTGCATGTGCACCGCGCGGTGGACGAGATCGGCTTTGGCGTGCTGACCGCTGCGCAGGCAGGCCACCTGGAGCTGGCCGCCGCCCACCCCTGCGTGGTGGTGCAGCGCGCGGCCCACGACCTGGGCGGGCGCTGCGTGGAATGGCGCATTACCCGAGGCGATGCCCACGCCTTTCACTACACGGTCACGATCACCTGACGAACCATCGGCGGGCCTGGGAGACACACAAGGCAACGCAAGACGCCTGTGCTCGCCCAAGCCAAACCCACACCACATTTCAAGGAGACACCATGACCCGCAATACCCCAGCTTCCACAGCCGCGCCCAGCGCATCCACACGCGCCACGCTGACGCGCCCCACCCGCCGCGCTGCGCTCGCTGCGGTGGGTGCCACGCTCGCCGCGCCATGGGTGGGCGCACGCGCCAACGGTGTTGCGGGCGGGCGCACCATCACGCTGGTCGTGTCGTACCCCGCAGGCGGTGGCGCCGACCTCATGGCGCGCATCATGGCGCCGCGCCTGTCGGAGGCACTGGGCCAGTCGGTGGTGGTGGACAACAAACCGGGCGCCAGCGGTCAGCTGGCGGCAGCGGCCGTGGCCCGCGCCACGCCAGATGGCACCACGCTGCTGCTGGATGCCTCCTCCTTCGCGGTGAACCCTTCTCTCTACCCCAAGCTGCCTTACGACAGCAACACCGCCTTTGTGCCGCTGGCCGTGCTGGCCACGTTCCCGAACGTGCTGGTCTGCCACCCGGGGTTCGATGCCAAGACGGTGCAGGACGTGATCGCCAAGGCCAAGGCACAGCCCGACGGCGTGGCCTATGCGTCCTCCGGCAACGGCTCGGCACAGCACCTGGCGGGCGCGCTGTTTGAAGAGCGCACGGGCGTGAAGCTGTCGCACATCCCGTACCGCGGCGGCGGCCCCGCCATGAACGACGTGATGGGTGGGCAGGTGCCGCTGTTCTTCGCCAACGTGGCCTCGTCCCTGGGGCACATCCAGGCCGGCAAGCTGCGCCCGCTGGCGGTGACCAGCACGCTGCGCGCCCGCTCGCTGCCCAATGTGCCCACCATGGCCGAGACGGGAGTGACCAACTATGAAGTGCTGGAGTGGAACCCCATCCTGGCGCCCTCTGGCATTTCTGCCGACACACGCAAGCTGCTCGTTGCAGGCATTCGCAAGGCGCTCGCCGACCCCGAGGTTCTGGGCCGCATCCGCGCGCTGGGCGGCGATACCTTTGCCGACGCCACACAGGCCAGCGCGGGCAAGTTCATCCAGGCGCAGCAGGCCCAGTGGGCCACAGTGATCCGCGAGCGCAAGATCGTGGCCGGCTGAGCAATGAGTGCACCGCCCCTTGGCACATCGACGGCTTCGGCGCCTTCGACAGCAGCGCTGGACGGTTGGGACACCCACGTCCACATCTTTGACGGCGCCGCGCAGGCGCAGCCAGGCCATTACCAGCCCGCCCACCACCCCATCGACCGCATCGAGGCCGAGGCGGCGGGCCTGGGCGTGGGCCACCTGGTGCTGGTGCAACCCAGCGTGTACGGCACGGACAACCAGTTGGTGCTGAACGCTTTGCGCGCCAGCGGCGGGCGCCACCGCGGGGTGGTGGTGGTCGATGGCAACGTGCAGGCTGCGGCCCTGCAAGCCATGCACGCGCTGGGGGTGCGGGGTGTGCGGTTCAACCTGGTTTCGCCCGTGGGCAACGGGCAGGACGCGCTGCCGAGACTGAGCGGTCTCTTGCGCGAGCTGGGCTGGCATCTGCAGTGGTACGCCCGGCCGGAACAGTTGGGCCAGATCGCCGACGTACACCAGCGCACAGGGCTACCTTGCGTGCTCGACCACCTGGCTGGCCTGCACACCCAGCTGCCCGCCCGCGATGCCGCTTGGGACGCACTGCAACGCCTGGCCGGTGCTGGCGCATGGGTCAAGCTGTCGGGCTGGTACCGCCTGGGCGACCATGCGCCCTATATCCGTATCACCGAACACATCCAGCGCGTGGCGACGATAGCGCCCGGCAGGCTGGTGTGGGGTTCGGACTGGCCCCACACGGCATTTGACGCAGCGGCCATGCCCGCCTACCGCAGCGTGTGGACGCCCGTGGAAGACGCCCTCGGCACGAGCCGTGCGCACGAGGTGCTGCGGGCAGGCGCGCGGCTGTACGGCTGATCGGTGGCCTCTCATTGCGCGCGCCTGGAGATAGTTTAGGCCTCAACAAAATTCGCGGCAGTGTTGGAAATAACCGACACCACGGGTTTTTCGGGAGATGCAAACTTTCTCCCATGCCAACGCCTTCCTCTTCTACCGCGCGCCAGCTTTGGGACATATCGCCCCCTGTGCATGCGGGCAGCCCCGTGTTCCCTGGCGACACGGCCTACAGCCAGCAGTGGTGCGCCACCATCGGCCCCGGCTGCCCGGTGAACGTGAGCGCGATCACCCTGTCGCCCCACGTGGGCGCGCATGCCGACGCGCCGCTGCACTACGACGCGCAGGGCGCCACGATTGGCGAGGTGTCGCTCGACGCCTTCCTGGGTCCCTGCCGCGTGATCCACGCCATCGGCCGCGGGCCGCTCGTCACCTGGGAACACATCGCCCACGCGGTGGACGGCACCCTGCCCCCGCGCGTGCTGGTGCGCACCTACGAACACATGCCCGCGGACCGGTGGGACGCCCAGTTGGCCGCCTACGCGCCGGACACCATTGAGCGCCTGGCCGACCGGGGCGTGCTGCTGGTCGGCATCGACACCGCCAGCATCGACCCGGCCGACAGCAAGAGCCTGGACAGCCACCAGGTCATCCGCCGCCGGGGCTTGCGCGTGCTCGAGAACCTGGTGCTCGACGCCGTGCCCGAGGGCGACTACGAGCTGATCGCCCTGCCGCTGAAGCTGACCACCGCCGATGCCTCACCCGTGCGGGCCGTGCTGCGAGCGCTGTAAAGCAACGATTTCAAACATTTTGGCCTCCAGCGCTTGTGCAGCAAGCGCCAACAGCTATCAAAACAGAAGCAAAACACACCATGACCACCACCTTGCAAGACTGCCGGGCGCGCGACGCCCAAGACCCGCTGCGCCCCCTGCGCGACCACTTCGCGCTGCCCTCGGGCGTGATCTACCTCGACGGCAACTCGCTGGGCGTGGCCCCCAAGGCCGCCGCCGCGCGCGTGGCGGATGTGGTGAACCGCGAGTGGGCCACGGACCTCATCCAATCCTGGAACACGGCCAGCTGGTTCGACCTGCCCCAGCGCCTGGGCAACCAACTGGCCCCGCTGATCGGCGCGGGCAAGGATGAAGTGGTGTGCACCGACACCACCTCCATCAACCTCTACAAGGTGCTGAGCGCCGCGCTCAACATCGCCCGCGAAGACAGCCCCGCGCGCAAGCGCATCGTGAGCGAGCGCAGCAACTTCCCCACCGACCTCTACATTGCCGAAGGCCTGTGCAAGGAGCGCGGGCTGGAGCTGGTGCTGGTGGAGCCGGAGGAGATTGCCGCAGCACTCACCAGCGACGTGGCCGTGCTGATGCTCACCCACGTGAACTACCGCACCGGCGCCATGCACGACATGGCCGCCATCACCGCTGCCGCGCACGCTCAGGGCATCTTATGCGTGTGGGACCTGGCGCACAGCGCGGGCGCGGTGCCGGTCGATCTGAACGGCGCGGGCGCAGATTTTTCGATTGGCTGCGGCTACAAGTATTTGAACGGCGGCCCCGGCGCCCCGGCCTTTGTGTGGGTGCACCCGCGCCATGCCGACCGCTTCTGGCAGCCGCTGTCGGGCTGGTGGGGCCACGCCGCACCATTTGCCTTCACCCCTGATTACCAGCCAGCGCCCGGCATCACACGCTACCTGTGCGGCACGCAGCCCATCATCAGTCTTTCGGCCCTGCAATGCGGGCTGGATGTGTTCACCGCTACACAAAGCCTGGGCGGCATGGCCGCGTTGCGCGCCAAGTCGCTGGCGCTCACCGACCTGTTCATCCGGCTAGTGGAAGAGCGCTGCGCAGGCCATGGCCTGGGCTTGGCCACGCCGCGTGACCATGCACAGCGTGGCTCGCAGGTGTGCCTGACGCGCGATGAAGGCGCGGGCGTGAACGGCCAGGGCAGCGGCGCATACGCCATCGTGCAGGCGCTGATTGCGCGCGGTGTGATCGGCGACTTCCGCAAAGGCGATGGCGGCACGGGCCGCCACAAGGATATCCTGCGGTTTGGCTTCACGCCGCTGTACCTGGGCTTTGAAGACGTGTGGAATGCCGTGGAGCACCTGCGCCAGGTGCTGGAGAGCGGCGAGTGGCAGAAGGCCGAGTTCAACCAGACGCACGCCGTCACCTGATCGGAAAGGCAAACCACCATGTGCCCTTTCTCGCAAACCCCTGCGGGTGACGACAACAACGCGGCATCTGCCGCCCTGCCCGAATCCATCGTGCACGAAGAGCGCGCTCAGCTCGACTTCAGCCAAAGCATGAGCTATGGCGACTACCTGCAGCTCGACGCCATCCTCACCGCGCAAAAGCCGCTATCGCCCGCGCACGACGAGATGCTGTTCATCGTGCAGCACCAGACCAGCGAGCTGTGGATGAAGCTGATGCTGCACGAGCTGCGCGCCGCCATTGCACACATTGCGCGTGATGAGTTGCCACCCGCCTTCAAGATGCTGGCGCGGGTGAGCAAGATCATGGAGCAGCTGGTGCACGCCTGGGACGTGCTGGCCACCATGACGCCGCCCGAGTACAGCGCCATGCGGCCGTACCTGGGCCAGTCCAGCGGCTTCCAGAGCTACCAGTACCGCTGCATTGAATTTTCGATGGGCAACAAGAACCGCGCCATGCTCAAGCCCCACGAGCACCGTGCCGACCTGCTGGCCATGGTGCAGGCCGCGTATGAAGCCCCCTCACTGTATGACGAGGCCCTGCGCCTGATGGCCCGGCGCGGCCTGGCCGTGCCCGCCAGCCACACCGAACGCGACTGGACACAGCCTTATGTAGAAAACGATGCAGTGGAGCAGGCTTGGCTCACCGTGTACCGCAACCCCGAGAAGCACTGGGACCTGTACCAGCTGGGCGAGGAGCTGACCGACCTGGAAGACGCCTTCCGGCTGTGGCGCTTCCGCCATGTGACCACGGTGGAGCGCGTGATCGGCTTCAAACGCGGTACCGGCGGCACGGGCGGCGTGAGCTACCTGCGCAAGATGCTGGACGTGGTGCTGTTCCCCGAAATCTGGAAGCTGCGCACGGACTTGTGAACCGGGTTCGGCGCGCCTTCAAGACGCCGCCTTGAGCGCGCCCTGCAGAAAGCGCAAAAAACGCGGGTCGTTGGCATAGGCCACGTTCACCCGCATGGCCTGCAAAGGCTGCTGCTGGCCCTGCCGCTGCGGAAAGAACACGGCGCCCGGCGCCAGAAAAATGCCCCGCTCTGCCGCGCTGCGGGCCAGGCCCAGCTCGGTGATGCCACGAGGCAACTCCACCCACAGGTAGTAGCCACCCGGCGGGCTGGGGTGCACCGTGAGGCCCAGGCGCGCCAAAGCCTTTTGCGCGGGGCCCAGGGCACCGTCCAGCCGGGCCTTGAGCCGGTTCAGGTGGCGCCGGTACTGGCCCGCCGAGATCAGCTGGTGCACCACGCGCTCGACAAAGTCGGACGTGGACACCACCGTCACCATCTTCAAATCACACAGCGCATTGATGCGGTGCGCCGCCCCCGCGATGTAGCCCACGCGCAGACCGGCTGACAGCGTTTTGGAAAAGCTGCTCACGTAGATCACGCGCTCCAGCTGGTCCAGGGCGGCCAGGCGCGGGGCGTTGGGCGGCTGCAGGTCGGCAAACGGGTCGTCCTCCACCACCAGAAACCCGTGGGCCGCAGCCATCTGCAACAGGCGGTGGGCCTTGGGCAGGCTGATCGACCCGCCTGTGGGGTTGTGCGCCAGCGACTGCGTGAAGAACACCTTGGGCCGGTGCTTTTCCAGCAGCGCCTGCAGCGCATCCAGGTCGGGGCCATCGGCCAGCCGGGGCACGCCCAGCATCTCCACCTTGGCGAGCTTGAGCTTGCCAAACAGCGGGTAGTAGCCGGGTGAATCCACCAGCACCTCATCGCCCGCATCCAGCAGGTGCCGCACGATGAGGTCCAGCGCGTGGTTGGCGCCCTGGGTCAGCAAAACCTGGCGCGGATTGACCGGGATGGTGCGCTCACCCAGCATGCGCGCGATGGTCTCGCGCAGTGGCAGGTAGCCCCAGGGTGTGCCGTAACCGTGCTCGATATCTGAAAGCCCCTGCGAGCGTGCGCGGCGCAGCGAGCTGCCCAGTTCCGAGCCCTCCATCCACGACGCGGGCGGGCGGCCATCGCCCACGCGCACCTCGTAGTGCTGCTCCAGTTGCTCACGCAGCAGCGACACCACGTCCACCGCCTCGGTCACGTGCGGCGCAGGGGCCTGGGCATGCACGCTGCCGCTGCTGGGCTTGCGCACGTAATAGCCCGACCCAGGCCGTGCCTCCACATAGCCGCGCGCGGCCAGGCGGTTGTAGGCCTCCACCACCGTGTTGCGGCCCACGCCGTCCTTGGCGGCGGCGTCGCGGATAGAGCGCAGGCGGGTGCCAGGCAGCACGCTGCCCTGTTCGATGGACTGCGCAATGCGGCGCGCCAGTGCTTCGACCTTGCTGTCGGGCGATGCGTCTTCTTCGGGGTGAGGCATGGGGGTCTGTCTCCTTATCTGTACCCATCCATTGCTGGGTACAGTTTTCTTATCTGTGCCCAAACTGTATCCAACCAACCGCCGCGTTGTCCATATACTTTTCGAACTCGCCCGCAGCCCAGACTGCGCATTGGGCCGAGGCAGCAACCCCACGGCGATGGGGCACACATTTCAAACCAACCGGAGACAAGACATGGCAGACAAAGCCGTTCAACGACGCAACATCCTCAAATCCACCCTGGCCGCAGCCGCTGCCGTGGGCGCAGCGGCGCCCCTGGCCAGCCACGCGCAGGCCACCCTCACCTGGCGCATGCAGGCGCTGTGGGACGGCGGCACCACGCCGCAAAAGTTTGAAGAGCGTTTTGTGGCCCGCGTGGCCGAGCTGACCGGTGGACGCTTCAAGATCAACCTGTTTGCGGCTGGCCAGATCGTGCCTGCCGCGCAAGCGTTTGATGCCGTGCGCGGCGGCGCCTTCGAACTGATGAAAACCTTCGACGGCTACGAGGCTGGCAAGATCCCCGCATTCGCTTTCACCAGCACCATTCCGTTCGGCTTTGCCGAGAGCGACGAATACGAAGCCTGGTTCTACGAGCGTGGCGGGCTTGACCTGGTGCGCCAGGCGTATGCGCCCGCAGGCCTGCACTACATCGCCCCCACCGTGTACGGCCAGGAGCCGCTGCACTCCAAGGTGCCAATTCGCAAGATCGCTGATCTGACGGGCAAGAAGGGCCGCTTTGTGGGCCTGGCCTCGGCGGTGATGGGCGCCATGGGCGTATCGGTGACACCGCTGCCCACGGGCGAGGTGTACTCCGCACTGGACAAGGGCGTGATCGACATGGCCGACCGGGGCGACCTGACAGCCAACTTTGAAGCCGGCCTGGCCGAGGTGGCCAAGTTTGTAGTGGTGCCGGGCTTTCACCAGCCCACCACCGCCACCAGCTACGTGGCCAACCGCGCCGCGCACGACAAGCTGCCCGCCGAGTTCAAGGCGGCCTTGGCGGTGGCCGCGCGCGAGATTTCGGCGGCGCTGCGCCAGCACATCCTGGTGAGCGACGCTGCGGTGCTGGCCAAGTACCAGGCCAAGGGCTGCGAGATCATCCGATTCAGCGCCGCCGACGTGGCCGCCGCACGGCCCAAGGCGATGGCCGCATGGCGCACCGCCACCAAGGGCGACGCACTGGCCACCAAGATCCTGGACAGCCAGGTGGCCTTCATGAAAGAGCTGGGCCTGCTGGCCTAAGCAGGTCCGGGCGCAAGCCCCAAGACCCTGGCGCCCGCAATGAGTGCCAGGGCGCACTTGCCGTTGCGCGTTGTCCCTCGCCCCCAAGGAGTCACCCCATGCCGTCATGGCTCTCTGTCTCCACGTCTGCCATCACCACACTCAACCGCTGGATCTTCCAGGCCACGGTGTGGTTGATGGCCATCGTGGTTCCCGTCATGCTCTACGAAGTCGCCGCACGCTATTTCTTCAACGCTCCCACCGTGTGGGGCATGGAGCTGGCCGTGCTGCTGTTCGGCCCCTACTTTCTGCTGGGCGGCCCGTACCTGCTGCACCTCAAGGGCCATGTGGCGCTCGACGTGGCACGCCAGCGCCTGAGCCCCGCATGGCAACGGCGGTTGGACCTGGTGAACTTTCCCATCATCGTGCTGTTCTGCGCCATCCTGCTGTACTTCAGCGCACCCGCAGCCTACAGCGCCTTTACCTACCGCGAGACCAGCTTTTCAGCCTGGAACCCACCCATCTGGCCGGTGAAGGCCGCCGTGCCGCTGGCACTGGCGCTGATGCTGCTGCAGGCCGTGGTGGAGTTCTTTCGCACGCTGTTTGGCGAAACGACCGCTGACGTATCCCCCGCGGAGGCCCACCCATGACCTCCAACATGATCCTGGTGCTGATGTTCGGCAGCCTCACGCTGTTCATGCTCACCGGTCTGCCCATTGCCTTTGTGCTGGGCGGCCTGTCGCTGCTGTTCACCGTGACGCTGTGGGAGCCCAACGCGGTCATCGTGCTGGTGCTGCAGATCTTCGACACGATGAAGTCCGAGGCGCTGCTCGCGATCCCGCTGTTCATCCTGATGGCCTGCATCCTGCAGCGCTCGGGCGTCATCGAAGACCTGTACCGCGCGATGGAGCTGTGGTTTGGGCGCTTGAAAGGCGGGTTGGCCATCGGCACCGTCATCATCTGCGTGGTGATGGCGGCCATGACGGGCGTGGTGGGTGCGGCGGTGACGGCCATGGGCATTCTCGCGCTGCCCGAGATGCTCAAGCGCGGCTACAAGCCCGAGTTGGCGCTGGGCACCATCTGCGCGTCGGGCACGCTGGGCATTTTGATTCCGCCGTCGGTGCTGACCATCGTGTATGCCGTCACGGCGCAGATCTCCATCGGGCAGATGCTGATTGCGGGCATTGTGCCCGGCATCATCCTGGCGGGGCTGTACATCGCCTACATCATCGTGATCGGCTGGATAAAGCCTGAATGGGTGCCCATTGACCCCAGCACCCGCAAGGCGCCGCTGCGCGAAAAGCTGCTGGCACTGAAGGCGCTCATCATCCCCGCGATGCTGATCGTGATGATCCTCGGGTCCATCTTCTTCGGCATTGCAACCCCCACGGAATCCGCCGCGGTAGGCGTGGCGGGCGCCCTGCTGCCCAGCCTGATCAAGCGGCGCTTTCAGTTCAACATGCTGCGCGGTGCGGGCACCGATGCGCTCAAGGCCACGGCCATGATCTTGTGGATCACCCTGGGCGCCAAGGCCTATGTGGCCATCTTCACGGGCCTGGGCGGGGCGGACACGCTGCTGCAGTTCATCCAGGGGCTGGACGTGAACCGCTGGCTCATCCTAGCGGCCATGATGCTGTTGCTCGTCTTCCTGGGCACGGTGCTGGACGAGCTGGGAATCATCCTGCTCACCGTGCCGGTGTTTCTGCCCATCGTGCGGCTGCTGGGCTTTGACGAGCTGTGGTTTGGCGTGCTCTTCGCCATCACCATCCAGATGGGCTACATCAGCCCGCCATTTGGCTACACGCTGTTCTACATCAAGGGCACGCTGCCCGCCCACATCGGCATGAACGCCGTGTATTGGGGCGTGCTGCCGTTCTTTGCGCTGCAGTTCGTCGGCCTGCTCATCTGCGCGGCCTTCCCCGATCTGGTCACCTACCTGCCCCGGCTGATGGCGTCGCGCTGAGCCGCTTGTTCACCCATTTATCCCAAACACTTCCATGACTTCCACCGTACACCCCAGCAGCCGCATCGGCGGTTTTCACAAGCTCGCCATTCCCGCACGCATCGACGCCGTGGCCCGGTTTGCGGGCCTTGGCGACGACGACAAGGCCCACCTGCTGAACACCGGCAACCTGCCTGCCGAGCTGGCCGACCACCTCATCGAGAACGTCATCGGTACGATGAACATCCCCGTGGGCATTGCCACCAACATGAAGATCGACGGGCGGGACCGGCTGATCCCCATGGCCACCGAAGAATCGTCGGTGGTGGCCGCGGTGTGCAACGCGGCACGCCAGTGTTATGACCACGGTGGCTTCATCACGTCCATGTCGGGCACCGAGATGATTGCGCAGATCCAGCTCACGCAGGTGTCTGACCCGCAGCACGCACGCATCCGCATCCTGGAGCACAGGGAAGAGATCCGCTCGCTGTGCGATGCCTGCGACCCCATCCTCGTCAAGCTGGGCGGCGGCTTCCGCGATTTGGAGGTGCGGGTCATCGACACGCGCGGCGGCACCATGGTGATCACGCACCTCATCGTGGACACGCGCGACGCCATGGGCGCCAATGCCGTCAACACCATGGCCGAAAAGATTGCGCCGCAGATTGCGGCATGGACGGGCGGACAGACCAACCTGCGCATCCTGTCGAACCTGGCCGACCGGCGCCTGGCGCGCGCGCGCTGCGTGTGGCGCACGGCCGACATCGGCGGCGAAGCGGTGCGCGACGGCATGCTGGCGGCCTACCACTTTGCCGCGGCCGACCCGTACCGCGCCGCCACGCACAACAAGGGCATCATGAACGGCGTGAGCGCCGTGGTGCTGGCCACCGGCAACGACACGCGCGCGGTAGAAGCCGGTGCCCACGCCTACGCCGCACACGGTGGCCACTACACCAGCCTGACGACCTGGGAGATCACCAACAGCGGCGATCTGGCAGGCTCCATCGAGCTGCCCATGGCCGTGGGCCTGGTGGGCGGCGCGACCAAGCTGCACCCTACGGCCAAGACCGCGCTCAAGATCCTCGGCGTAACGTCTGCCCGCGAGCTGGCCCAGATCATTGCGGCCGTGGGCCTGGCGCAGAACTTCTCGGCCATGAAAGCGCTGGCCACCACCGGCATCCAGAAGGGCCACATGGCCCTGCATGCGCAGAACATCGCGATGATGGCGGGGGCGGTGGGCGACGAGATCGACCGCGTGGCGCAGGTGCTGGTGGCACAGGGCACGGTACGCATCGACGTGGCCGAGGCCGAGCTGCAGCGGCTGCGGGCGGGTTGACGCGCCCTCAATTTCAAGCAAAAAGAGCTGCCAGCGCTTATCCATAAAGCGCTGGCAGCTATCATTTTTGATGTCTTTCTACGTCAATCACCTACCTTGTAGAAAGTCTGCCCACCCGACACCTGGTACACCGCCGCGTCCACCTGCAGGCTGCGCTCGTTGTACAGGTCGAACTGCGCGTTCCAGCCACTGTCCGGCGGCGTTGAAAGCAGGGTGGACGTGACCAGCATGGACCGCTGCGTGAGCGTGCCTTGGGTGGTGTTGACCTCCCAGCGCGCGGCGCCCTGCAGGCCGCGCACCGGCGGCGGCGTGCCGATGAGGCTGGGCGCATGCATGGCCCGCGCCGGAAACGCGAGCAGCACCCGCGAACCCACCTGCTGCACGTTGAGCACCGGGCGCCCCACGCCCAGCGCGGTGCTGCTGCCTTCGCGCCCCAGCTTGTCAGTGGCTACGCGGCGGCCTTGCGCGGGGTTGCGCACGTCAAACAGCGCCAGCGGCACACCGGCCTCAGTCCCGCCATCGGTCAGGTCGCGCCCCACGCCCAGCAGCCAGCCGTTGGGCAGCGGGAACAGATGCCGGGTGTAGCCCTGCGCGGCCAGCTCGCCTGCCATGGCAGGGTTGTTGGCAGCGGCCAGGTCCATCACATACACCGGGTCTGACGCCAGGTAGGTGGCGGCATAGGCGCGCGTGCCGGCAAAGTGCACGGTGTCGATCTGCTGCCCCGCCTGGCCCGTGGGCGACAGCCGCTGACGGATGGGCAGCTTGGCCAGCAGCGTCAGGCGGTTGTCGCCCGGCGGGTCGCGCAGCACCGACAGCACGGCAGTGGACACGGGCTTGGACTGGATGGTGACGGGCGGCGCGCCGCTTTGCCCCGTCTGGCCGGTAAAGGTCACCACACGCAGGTCGCCCTGGTATTCGTTCATGCGCTGGCCCAGGCGCGTGACATCCCAGCCCAGGTGTCCGTCCACTGTGCCCGACGCGCTGTAGTCCACCTGGCTGCCGCGCAGCGCAAACCTGTGAATGTCGGTACGGCTGCCGGTGGGAAACACCATGTTGATCACGTCGCCGCCATAGTGGTACTGGCGCGAGCTGGCCAGGTACACGCTGCTGGCGCCCAGGTACAGGCCTTCGCTGCCGCCCGCAAAACAGCGGCTGCTGCGCGCCAGGCCCGCCGACGCCAGATCGATGGCCGTGATGGTGGTGACCTGCAGGTCCAGCGACGCATTGCCTGGCTGCAGCAGGCAGTCGGCCTCAGTCACCAGCGGCTGGGGCTGGCCGTTGTCCACACGCAGCGTGGGCAGGATGTCGGCGGTTTTCAGGTCCTTCAGCGCGGCCTCCACCGCGGCAGCGTTGGCGCCTGCGGGGACGGCGAAGTGGGTGAGGTCGGGCGACCAAGTGGTGACCAGGTACAAGGTGTTGCCCACCAGGCGACTGCCCACGACCAGGCCGTCGATGCGCATGCGCTTGAGCTGCGCGGGCACCACGTCCTTGCCAATGGAAAACACGTCGAGCGAGAGGGTACGGCTGTACTCGGGCACCACGGTGGTGTCAGCGGTGCCGTCCGTGCGTGCCTGGGCGTTGGCGGGCGTGGTGGATTCGCCAGGTGTCGCGAACGGCACGCCAGGCTGGCGGTCAGCGTACGGGTTCTGCTGCGAGATCACCGCAGCGCGGGTGCCGCCGCCGGCCACGTAAAAGCCGTAGGGCACGAACTTGTCGTCCAGCGCCACGCGGCCCACGCTGCGCAGGCTGTGGTCTGGCAGCCGCGCCATGGCCGAGAAGCGGGGCGGGTGCTGCTCCAGCGCCGATCCGGTGCCTGCGGAATAGGCGCGGTGCAGCGCATACAGCATGCCGCCGTCGGCCCGGACGAAGCCATCTTCCTCCACCTGCGGGCCCACCAGCGGCGTGCCGGTGTTGACTACCACCGATCCCGCCAGGGCCGGGTCGCTCACCGTGGGTACCGTGACGGCCGTGCCCGGCAGCCCGGCGGCCACCCGCTGCGCCACCTTGGTCTTGAAAAAGCCCACCAGGTCGCCTGCACGCACCGCCTGCAGGCGCGCTTCGTTCGGCGTCTGCGGCCCGCCGGGCTCGCCCGCGCCACCGCCACAGCCCGCCACAAAGGCCGCAGCGCACAGCGCGCCCCAACCCATCCCCCATGTCATTCCGCGATTCGTCATTGTGTGATTTCTCCGTCCAGATAGGTATCTGTGGCGCGGTGCGCGATCAAGCGATCCTCTCAATCCGGCGTTGCGTTACACGGTATGCACCCGCCACAGATAAGTGGGATAATATCCCACACAATTTGCAGCGGTCAACCACATCACAATGGCGGCTGTTCTGCCCGCCTGCGCGGCGCCGCTTTTTTTTGTTGTCTTCGCGTTCGTTCACCATGCCTTCCCGTTCCGCCATCGTTCTGGCCTGCGCCCTGCACGTGCTGCGGCCGCTGGCGCGGTTGCTATTGCGCAATGGCGTGGCCTACCCCGCGTTTGCCGCTGCGATGAAGAAGGTGTTTCTGGACGCTGCCCATGCCGAGTTGCAGGACAGCGGCAAGAAGCCCACCGACAGCGCGGTGAGCCTGATGTCCGGCGTGCACCGCCGCGACGTGCGCAACCTGGGCCGCCTGGCAGAACCCGCCGACACCCAGGTCGAAGGCGAGACCCCGCTGAACATGGCCAGCCAGGTGGTGGCGCGCTGGCTGAGCCAGGCCGACTGTCTGGACGACGAAGGCCAGCCCCGTCCCCTGCCCCGTACCAGCGAAGGGCCGCACTTTGACGCGCTGGTGGCCAGCATCAGCAGCGACGTGCGCCCGCGCGCCGTGCTGGACGAACTGCTGCGCCTGGGCATGGCCGAGGAAGACCCGGACAGCGGCCAGGTGCGCCTGCTGGCCACTGGCTTTGTGCCGCGCCAAGGCTTTGCCGAAATGGCGCAGCTGCTGCAGGACAACGTGCACGACCACTTGGCCGCCGCCGCCCTCAATCTGGAGGGCGGGCACAACTATCTGGAGCAGTCGGTGTTTGTGGACCAGCTCAGCGACGAATCCACCCGCCGCCTGCACGTTGTGGCGGCCCGGGCCTGGCGCCAAGCCTTCAAGACCGTGATGACCGAAGCGCAGGCGCGGTATGACCACGACCAGCAACACACTGCCCCCGAAGACCGCATTCACCGCGCGCGGTTTGGCAGCTACTTTTATGCGGCGGACAACGATGAGCACCCTTCTTCCTGAGCTGGCGCTGCGCGCCGTGCGCACCTGTACCCTGCTGTGGGCGCTGGCATTGGCAGCCTGCGGACCCGGCACCGGCGGCACGGGCACCGGGCCCATCACCGGCATCTACAACTACGCAGGGCCGGGCTTCTCCACCGGAGCCCCCTGCGCGGACGACTGCCCCCAAGTCACCCTGCAGCTGGAGGCAGAGCGCATAGTGTTCACCGCCCTGTGCCTGCGCTTTGTGTACGACGGCCCCTGGCAGCCAGACGATGCAGGCGCTGTGCTCCTGGAAGGCACGCTGGAAACCACCGAGTGGCTGAACGGCCAGCCCCAGACCACCCGCAGCCCTGCCGTCCTGCGCTTGCAGTTCAGCGACGGCAGCACCGACAGCCAGCAAGTGGCCCTGACATTGCGCGACGCCACCGGCGCCAACTTGGTGATGCCCATCACGCTGGCGCAGGGCACGCGCACCGCCGCACCCAGTGGGTGCAGCGCGGGGCGGTAGGCAAGCCCCGGCTCTGCCGCGGAGGGCGTCGCGCCGCGGCAAAGACAGCTTTAAGCACAAAAAAAGCTGCCAGCGCTTGCTGGACAAGCGCTGGCAGCTATTGTTTTTGAATCAATGCCCTACAAAGCGGGCCACTACCCAACTGCATCACCACACCGTATGCGACGCAGGGTGGAGGATGAAAGACCGCCAAGCGGTCAGCGACCCGACACCAGCGTGGGCCGGCCGCGGCACCAGATGGGGGTGAGGTAGCCGATCTGGATGGTCATCTCGTTGCCTTCGCCACGCACCGTGGTGGGGCCGTTGCTGTAGGCGTAGCCGCTGTCAGTGGCCTGCGCGGGCAGACCCACCGTCCAGCCGTTGCGCACCAGCACGCTCATGTTCTGTTCGGGGAAGAACTGCATCTCCACCTTGTCGCCATTGCCGCAGGCAAACTGCATGCTGCCTGTTTCGTTGAACGAGACCTTCTCTGCCGGGGCAGTGGCGCAACCCGTGGCCAGCAAGGCAACCAGCACGCTCGCACCCAGTGGTACCAACTTCTTCATCCGTCAAACTCCTTCACTGCCAAGCCCGGCCGGGGGCCCGCCGACGGGCCCTGCACAGCGCACAAGCACAAAGCTTGCCAATTTCCACCAATGGGAACAAACGCCGCGCAGTAGCCGCGGGACACACCCCAAAGGGTGCCCCACGTCACCGCCCGCGTCGATTGGGGTGATCCCTCCTAGGGATTGCCATAACCCTCCAGATCGCCCCGGATCCCGCAGACGGGCGGCTCCATGCGAAAGCCCCAGAGTCTGGCGCGCCGCAATGGCACGTCGATTACACCGCCAGTACCGCACCCAAACGCACAGGAATGCAGCCCGCGCCCGCCAGTCGCGAGGGCAGCCCCCGGGGATGGAGATGTCGCGCCGGTGCGGACGGGGGAGGATGAAGGGTTTACGCTTGGCGAGCTACCCACCCGTCCCCCAACGCATCCGCCCGTTCGACGGGCTGCATCCTTCTCACTACTGCCTACTGCCCCGTGTCCGCGCCAGCCTCCTCCCCGTCTCCCGCATCGTCCCCTGCTGCCGCCCATAGGCCGCACTCCACGCTTTCCGCGCGCTCGGCTTGGATCATGCTGCTGGCGCTGATCTCGGGCTTTGGGCTGAGCCAGGCGTTTCGCACCATCACGGCCATCATGGCGACGGGGCTCCAGGCGGAGTTCCAGCTCTCGGCGCAGGCGCTGGGCGTGTTTGCAGGCGCGTTTGCGTTTGCCTTTGGCACCATGCAGCTTTTCATGGGAGTGGGCATCGACCTATTCGGAGTGCGGCGCACGCTGCTGGTGGCGTTTCCGCTGGCGATTGCGGGCGCGGTGCTGTCGGCGGTGGCACCGGGCTATGGCGCGGTGCTGCTGGGCCAGGTGCTGATCGGTGTGGGCTGCGCGCCCGCGTTCCTGGTGTGCACGGTGTTCATTGCGCGGCACTTTCCCGCCAGCCGCTTTGCCATGGTGTCGGGCGTGGCCATGGGCGTGGGCGGGCTGGGCATGCTGTTCACCGGCACGCCGCTGGCGTGGCTGGTGCAGCACTCATCCTGGCGCATGGGTTTTGCCGTGCTGGCGGGCCTGTCGGTGCTGGCCTGGCTGCTCATTTACTGGAAGGTGCACGAGCCTCCGCAAGCCACCCACAGCACAGCGCCGCGCGAGTCGGTGGGTGCCGCGGTCCGCGGCTTCGGTGCGCTGTTTCTGCTGCCGCACACGGCCGGCATCATGCTGCTGGCGCTGACGACGTACGCCTCGTTCCTCACGCTGCGCGGGCTGTGGCTGGGACCGCTGCTCATCGAGCGACACGGCTACAGCCTGGTGGCCAGCGGCAACGTGGCCATGCTGGCGTCGCTGGTGTCGCTGTTTACCCCTGCGCTGTTCGGGCGCATCGACCCCGGCCCGGGGCGGCGCCGACGGTGGATCACGGGCTTCACGGTGCTGCTCGCAGCCCTGTTCGGCGCCATCGGCCTGCTGCATGCCGAATGGCTGGATGTAACCGGCTCCGTCGCCGTGGGCCTGTTGTCGGGCTACATGGTGCTGCAGTATGCAGACGTGCGAACCGCCTATGCCCCCGCCGTCACGGGGCGGGCCATGGCGGTGTTCACCATGGCGCTGTTCCTGGGAGTGGCGCTGATGCAGTGGGTGACCGGCGTGGCAGCTTCCATCGCCGCCGCACAAGGCGCAGACCCGTACGTGGCGGTGATGCTGACCATTGCGGCCATGCTGGCAACCGGTGCCCTGGCCTTCAGGTGTCTGCCCGCGCCTGCACACTGACACGCGCGGGCAGCGCGGCACCTAAGTGGGCGAACACCGCAGCGCCCGCTCCTGAAGTACGCTTCAGGATCAAACAGGCGTCTCTGCCCGCCCCTCTTCCACGGAAGCACCACCCATGAATCTCATCCAGCTGACCGACCTGCGCCCCGAAGACATCCGGCACATCTGGGCCCTGGTCAACGCGCCCGGTGCACCACTGCAAGGCACCGTGGCGTGGTCGTTTGAAGGCAACGGCATCCGCACCCGCACGACCTTCATCGAGGCGTTCCGCCAGCTCGGGCTCGCGTTTGTCGAGCTGCCCAACCTGCTCAAGACCGGCGAACGCGCCTGCGACCTGGCGGGCTACCTGGACCCGTTCTACGCCGCATATGTGGTGCGCGAAAGCAACCACGCGCGCCTGTCGGAGTTTGCTGCGACGTCGCAGCGCCCGGTGATCAACGCCATGTCCGCCCAGGGCCACCCGTGCGAGGTGCTGACCGACGCCTACTTCGTCGATACCAAGATCAAACCACTGGCGCAGGCGCGCGTATGCCTGTGGGGGGCCAGCACCAACGTGTTCCGCTCATGGCACGGGCTGGCCCAGGTGCTGGAGCTGGAGCTGGTGCAGGTATGCCACCGGCGCTTTCATGAGGTACTGCCACACGTCACGTTTGTAGAGCCCTCCGCATTGCCAGGCGCGGTGGACGTGGTGATCACCGACTGCTGGCCCGCAGGCGCCGAGGCCGACGCCGAGACCCAGGCCGACATGACGCCGCTGACCGAAGACCATCTGGCCGCCCTGGGCAACCCCGCCCTGCTACCCACGCCGCCCTTCAGGCTGGGCCGAGAGCTGACGGTGGACCCGATCGAATACCCGGGCTTTGTAGGGTACGCGCAAAAGCAGTTGCTGCTGCCGGTGCAGACCGCCATCCTTCGGTGGGCGCTGGGCGACACGGCGGGCGCCTGAGCAAACGGCGGACCGTCACATTTTGAGCAAAACAAGGCTCCAGCGCTTACCCATCAAGGGCTAGTAGCTATCTTTTATATAGCTATCTTCTTCAATCCGCCGGTGGCGGCACCTGGTGCAGCACCATGGCGTTGTTGCCATAGGCGTCCACGCTCTCGATCTGCACGCCAAAGCCCCACAGCCGCGCCACGTGCTTGAGGACCTCTTGCGTGTCGTCCCCCAAGGGACGGCCCTGATACTGGGTGTGGCGCAGGGTCAGGCTGCGGTCACCGCGCAAGTTCACGTTCCACACCTGGATGTTGGGCTCGCGGGTGCCCAGGTCGTATTGCTGCGACAGCGTCTGGCGCAGGCTGCGGTAGCCGTTCTCGTCGTGGATGTCGCTCACCAGCAGCTCGCTCTGGCGCGCGTCGTCGTGCACGGCAAACAGACGCATTTCGCGCATCAGGTGCGGGCTTAGGTACTGGCCGATGAAGCTTTCGTCCTTGAAGTTGCGCATGGCGTGGTCCAGCGTGGGCAGCCAGGGTTTGCCCGCCATGTCCGGAAACCAGCGGCGGTCTTCCGCCGTGGGGTTCTGGCAGATGCGCTGGATATCGCGGTACATCGCAAAGCCCAGCGCATACGGGTTGATGCCGCTGTAGGCCCGGTGCCCCACCGGCGGCTGGTAGACCACATTGGTGTGCGATCCCAACCACTCGATCATCACGCCGTCGCTCAGGTAGCCCTCGTCATACAGCGTGGTGAGCAGCGTGTAGTGCCAGAAGGTGGCCCAGCCTTCGTTCATGACCTGGGTCTGGCGCTGCGGGTAGAAGTACTGGGCGATCTTGCGCACGATGCGCACGATCTCGCGCTGCCAGGGCTCCAGCAGCGGCGCGTGCTTTTCGATGAAGTACAGGATGTTTTCCTGCGGCTCCTGCGGAAAGCGGGTGTTCTCCTCGGCAGCGCCTTCCTTGCCGGGGCGCGTGGGCAGGGTGCGCCACAGCTCATTGACCTGTTGCTGCGCATAGGCCTCGCGCTGCTCCCGCTCCTGCCGCTCGCGCGCCAGGGTCTTGCGCGAGGGGCGGCGGTAGCGGTCCACGCCAAAGTTGGCGAGCGCATGGCACGAGTCCATGAGTTTTTCCACCTCGGCCAGGCCGTAGCGCTCTTCGCACTGGGCGACGTAGTCCTTGGCGTACACCAGGTAGTCGATGATGCTGGACGCATCAGTCCACATGCGGAACAGGTAGTTGCCCTTGAAGAAGCTGTTGTGCCCGTAGGCGGCGTGCGCAATCACCAGCGCCTGCATGGCGGTGGTGTTTTCTTCCATGAGGTAGCTGATGCAGGGGTTGGAGTTGATGACGATCTCGTACGCCAGTCCCATGTGGCCGCGCCGGTAGCGCCGTTCGGTGGCCAAAAATTCTTTGCCATAGCTCCAGTGCCGGTAGTTCACCGGCATGCCCACGCTGGAATAGGCGTCCATCATCTGCTCGGCGGTGATGATCTCCAGCTGGTTGGGGTAGGTGTCCAGGCCAAAACGCTCGGCCGTGGCCGCGATGGCGGCGTGGTAGCGCTCGATGAGCTCAAAAGTCCAGTCGCTGGGGTCGGGCAACGGCTGGCTGGGGCGCGCGCCAGCGGGCAGGGGCTCGCCGGGCACCGTGCGGTGGCGGCGTTCGCCCACGGCGGCCGCCTTCCAGGGGTTGTCGCTGACGCGGCGCTCCAGCACCGGGTAGTGGGTCATGTTGTGCGCCGGGTCGTGCGCCATGTTGGAGGCCGTGTCACGCGCTGTAAGGTCATTCATGCCTGCACGCCTTCCTTTTTGAACAGCTCGCGAAACACCGGATAGATCTCGCTGGGCTGGCCCACCTTGCGCATCGCAAAGTGCGGGTACAGCGGCAGCAGCTGGCTGTATTCGTCCCACAGGTTCTGCTCTTCCTGCGCCACCTGGACATAGGCAAAGTAGCGGGCCACGGGCAGGATGCGCTCTGCGAGCAGGTCCCTGCAGTTGCCGCTGTCGTTGGTGAAGTTGTCGCCATCACTGGCCTGGGCCACGTAGATGTTCCAGTCACCCACCGGGTAGCGCGTGCGGATGATCTGGTCGAGCAGTACCAGCGCGCTGCTGACCACCGTACCCCCGCTCTCGGTGGAATGAAAGAACTGGTCTTCAGTCACTTCGGCCGCCTGCGTGTGATGGCGGATGAAAACGATGTCGATGGTCTCGTAGTGCCGCGTGAGAAACAGGTAAAGCAGGATGAAGAAGCGCTTGGCCAGGTCCTTGCGTTGTTCGTCCATGGACCCCGACACATCCATCAGGCAGAACATCACGGCCTGGCTGCTGGGCACGGGCACGGGCGTGCGCGCGCGAAAGCGCAGGTCGATGGGGTCGAGAAACGGAATGCGGTCCACGCGCTTTTGCAGCATTGCGATGCGGCCCTGGAGCTCGGCCAGCACCTCGCTGGTGCCGTCGTCCTGCGCCAGCAGGGCGTCCAACTGCGCCTGCAGCCCCGCCAGCTCGCCCTGGTGCGCCTTGCCCAGCGCAATGCGCCGGCCGAGAGCGCCGCGCATGGTGCGAACCACGGCCAGGTTATTGGGCGTGCCGTCCTGGCTGTAGCCCGCGCGACGCGACTTCCAGCGCGGGTTCTCGCCAATGTGCGTGCGCAGCAGGTGGGGCAGCGCCAGGTCTTCAAAGAAGATCTGCATGAACTCTTCCTTGGTCAGCGTGAAGGTAAAGTCGTCTTCGCCTTCACCACTGTCGCTGGCCTGCGAGCCGCGCCCCCCTGCTCCGCCCTGCGGCCGCTGGATGCGGTCGCCACGCACATGGTCGGTGTTGCCGGGGTGCACGGTGTCGCGGATGCCACCCTGGCCGTGGTGAAACAACGGCTCGCTGATGTCCTTTTTGGGAATGGTGATGTTTTCGGCCTGCTCGATGTTGCGGATGTCGCGCTGCGAGACAGCACGGCGCACCGCGTCGGCGATCTGCTCCTTGTATCGCCGAACAAAGCGCTCGCGGTTACCTACCGATTTGTTCTTGCCTGCGAGCCGGCGGTCGATGATCTGCAACGGCATCTCCTTGCTCCTCTGCCTCCGGGCGCCGCACCCGCGGCGTTACCGGGCCTTCAGCTACTCTTGCGCACGCGCAGGTACCACTCGCACAACAGACGCACTTGTTTGGGCGTGTAGCCCTTGTCCACCATGCGGGTCACAAAGTCTTCGTGCTTGCGCGCCTCCTCGGCGCTGGCCTTGGCGTTGAAGCTGATCACCGGCAGCAGCTCCTCGGTGTTGGAGAACATCTTTTTCTCGATCACCAGGCGCAGCTTTTCGTAACTGGTCCAGCTGGGGTTCTTGCCCTGGTTGTTGGCGCGCGCCCGCAGCACGAAGTTGACGATCTCGTTGCGGAAGTCCTTGGGGTTGGCAATGCCTGCGGGCTTCTCGATCTTTTCCAGCTCGGCGTTGAGCGCGCTGCGATCAAACACCTCGCCGGTGTCGGTGTCGCGGTACTCGTTGTCCTGGATCCAGTAGTCCGCATACGTGACGTAGCGGTCGAAGATGTTCTGGCCGTACTCGCTGTAGCTTTCCAGATACGCGGTCTGGATTTCCTTGCCGATGAACTCGGCATAGCGCGGCGACAAAAACTCCTTGATGTAGCCGGTGTACTTGGTCTCCAGCTCGGCAGGGAACTGCTCGCGCTCGATCTGCTGCTCCAGCACGTACATCAGGTGCACGGGGTTGGCCGCCACCTCGGCGCTGTCGAAGTTGAACACCTTCGAGAGAATCTTGAACGCAAAGCGCGTGGAGATGCCCGTCATGCCTTCGTCCACACCCGCGTAGTCGCGGTACTCCTGGTAGCTCTTGGCGCGTGGGTCGGTGTCTTTCAAACTCTCGCCGTCATACACCTGCATCTTGCTGAAGATGCTGGAGTTCTCGGGCTCCTTCAGCCGCGTGAGGATGGCGAACTGCGCCATCATCTTGAGCGTGCCCGGCGCGCACACGGCGTTGCCGAGCGACGATTCACGGATCAGCTTTTCGTAAATGCGGGTTTCTTCGCTCACCCGCAGGCAGTACGGCACCTTCACGATGTAGATGCGGTCGAGAAACGCCTCGTTGTTCTTGTTGTTGCGAAACGCCTTCCACTCGCTCTCGTTGCTGTGGGCCAGCACCACGCCATCGAACGGGATGGCGCCAAAGCCTTCGGTGCCCTTGTAGTTGCCTTCCTGCGTGGCCGTGAGCAGCGGGTGCAGCACCTTGATGGGCGCCTTGAACATTTCCACAAATTCCAGCAGGCCCTGGTTGGCCAGGCACAGGCCGCCGCTGTAGCTGTAGGCGTCGGTGTCGTCCTGCGCAAAGCTCTCCAGCTTGCGGATGTCCACCTTGCCGACCAGGCTGGAGATGTCCTGGTTGTTCTCGTCCCCGGGCTCGGTCTTGGCAATGCCGACCTGCTTCAGAATGCTGGGGTAGCGCTTCACGACGCGGAACTTGCGGATGTCGCCGCCGTACTCCTCAAGCCGCTTCACGGCCCACGGCGACAGCACGCGCTGCAGGTAGCGGCGGGGAATGCCGAACTGTTCTTCCAGGACGGGCCCGTCCTCCATCGCGTCGAAAAGGCCCAGTGGCGACTCATTCACAGGCGACCCCTTCAGCGCGTAGAACGGCACCTTCTGCATGAGGTACTTGAGCCGCTCTGCGATGGAGCTTTTGCCCCCGCCCACGGGGCCCAGCAGGTAGAGGATCTGCTTGCGTTCTTCCAGCCCCTGCGCGGCATGGCGGAAGAAGCTCACCACCTGCTCGATGGCGTCTTCCATGCCGTAGAACTCGGCGAACGCGGGGTAGCGCTTGATGACCTTGTTGGCAAAGATTCGCGACAGACGCGGGTCGTTGCGCGTGTCCACCATTTCGGGCTCGCCAATGGCGGCCAGCATGCGCTGGGCGGCCGTGGCGTAGGCCATCGGGTCGCGCTTGCACTCGGCAAGGTACTCGTCAACGGACATTTCCTCTTCGCGGCAACGGGCGTAGCGCGCGGCGAAATTGCTGATGGCATCCATACGGCCTCCTTTGGCGGCACGGGCCTGGCGGGATCAGGCAGCGCCGCGGTGTTGGACGGGAATTCGCTAACCGGCTTGGCTCTTTGTAGCACCACGGCCTGCGCTTGAACAGCGAATTCGTGGACACATCCGTTGCCTTTTCGGCGCATTACACACACACCGATAGAGCGTGGCACACTGCGCAAGTTCACCCTGTTTCGCGGCAGCAACTGCCTGATGGCATAGGGGAATATCCTGACAACGTCTACCGGATTGCCCCGACGCCGGCGCACCGCTTGCGCGTTAAGCGAAAGCTACAGCGAGCTCGCGCTGGAGCCATCGCCCCGGTACAGCCAGGGCACATCCAGCAACCGTTCTCCCAGCAGCCGCAGCGACCAGTCGCGCCCCCAGCGCACCGGCCCTGTGGCATGAAAAATGCGCCCGTTGCGCGTGGACCGCGCTTGCACCCGCGCGTTGCGCTGCCAGCGGTTGAGGGCGTAACGACGCAGGCGCAGCGGCACCTCCAGGTCGTGCATGGACAGTGCTCGCTGCAACTCGGCCGCATCCTCGATGGCCATCCCCGCGCCCTGCGCCAGATACGGGCGCATGGGGTGGGCCGCATCGCCCAGCAAGGCCACCAGGCCCCGGGCCATGTCGTCGGCGCTGCGCACCGGCGGGCGGTCGCACAGCGGCCACAGGCGCCAGCCCGGCCCGCCCACGGCGCTCACGCTGCGCACCACGTCCTGCAGAGCAGTGCAGGTACCTTTCAGCGCATGCTCCAGCCCCGCTGCATTGGCAACGTGGTCCCAGCTTTCCAGGTCCTGCGGCGCGGGACCCTGCACGATGACCACCAGGTTCTGCAGCTCGCCCCTTCGCACGGGGTATTGCACCGCATGCAGGCGCGGGCCCAGCCAGGCGGTGACCTGTGCGGTACGCAGCGCATCGGGCAGCGCCTGCTGCGGGACCAGCGCGCGGTAGGCCAGATGGCCCGTGACGCGGGGCGGCACTGCACCCAGTAACTGGGTGCGTGTGCGGCTCCACAGACCGTCCGCGCCGATGAGCGCGTCGCCCTCCACCTGTTTGCTGCGGCTGGTGCGCACGGTCACTACGCCATCGGCATCGGTGAAGGCGTCAATGGCATGGTCCAGGTGCACCTGGGTGTCGGTGTATTGGGTGACTGCCGCCAGCAGCAGCCCGTGCAGGTCCGCGCGGTGAATGGTGGCGTAGGCGGCCCCGTAGCGCTCCACCGCCGTGGGGCCCAGCGGCATCTGAGCGAGCTCCTTGCCGTTCAGTGCGCTGCGCACCTGCAGGCGACTGGGAAAAGCGGCTACCTCCTGAAGTGGCCGCTGCAGGCCCCAGGCCTGCAGGCGGCGCACCACATTGGGCCCAATCTGCACGCCCGCGCCCACCTCGCTGAACGCAGCGGCCCGCTCGTACAGCCGCACGTCCCAGCCGGCACGCGTGGCGCCCAACGCTGCGGCCAAGCCGCCGATGCCGCCACCCGCCACCAACACTTGTTTCTTCATGCGCCGATTGTGAACCGGGCCGGCCCGCAAGCTTTTGTCATAGCGCAGGGCGCAGCGCGCGCTCCAGCACCTCAGGCGGCATGGGCCGGCCAAACAGATATCCCTGGAACGCCTTGCAGCCGTGGCGCTGCAGGAATTCGAGCTGGCCGGTAGTCTCCACCCCCTCTGCCACCACGGCCAGGTCCAGGCTGTCGGCCAGTGCCAGGATGGTGCGCACGATGGCCGCGTCGTTGGGGTCGGTCTGCAGGTCGCGCACAAAGCCCTGGTCGATCTTGAGCTGGTCCAGGGGCAGGCGCTTGAGGTAGCTCAGGCTCGAATAGCCCGTGCCGAAATCGTCCAGCGAGAAGCCCACGCCGAAATGGCGCAGCTGCTCCATGCGCGCAATGATGTCTTCCACATCTGCCAGCAGCAGGCTCTCGGTCAGCTCCAGCTTCAGTCGCTCGGGATTGGCACCGCTGGCATTCAGCGTGCCCAACACCTGCTCCACAAAATCCGGCTGGCGGAACTGTCGCACGCTCACGTTCACCGACAGGAAAAACTGGCGCGTGAGTGCGCTGCGCGACCAGGCCACCAACTGCGCACAGGCCGCCTCCAGCACCCAATGCCCGAGTGGAAGGATGAGGCCGGTCTGTTCGGCTAGCGGGATGAACTCCGCGGGCGACACAAGCCCGCGGCGCGGGTGTTGCCAGCGCACCAGGGCTTCTGCGCCCTGCAGGCGGCCTTTGGCATCCACCACCGGCTGGTAGTACAGCACCAGTTCGCCTTGCTGCAGCCCGCGGCGCAGGTCGGCCTCCAGCGCGGCGCGCTGCGTGGCGGCGGCTTGCATGTCGGGGTCGAAGAACCGCTGTGTGTTGCGGCCTGCGGCCTTGGCCTGGTACATGGCCAGGTCGGCGTGCTTGAGCAGCTCGTCCACCGTGCAGGCCTGCAGGCCGAACAGCGCGATGCCGATGCTGGGCGTGCTGTGGTGGCTGGTGTCGCCCAGCACATAGGGCTTGCCCAGCGTGGTGGCGATGTGGCTGGCCACGAGCGCAGCCTCGGCGCTGGCATGGCTGGCATCCTGGCTGAGGCCCTCCACCAGCACCACGAACTCGTCGCCGCCAAAGCGGGCCACGGTGTCCACCTCGCGCACGCAGCCTTTCAGGCGCTGCGCGGCCTGCACCAGCAGCTGGTCGCCGATGTCGTGGCCCAGGGTGTCGTTCAGGTCCTTGAAGTTGTCGAGGTCGATGAACAGCAGAGCCCCCTGTGCATGACTGCGCTGCACTGCCGCCAGCGCGCGCTGCAGCCGGTCCACCAGCAGGCGGCGATTGGGCAGGCCTGTCAGTACGTCAAAAAATGCAAGCTGCTCGATCTGGCTTTCCACACGTTTGCGCTCGGTGATGTCGCGGCCCACGCCGCGGTAGCCGCGCAGGGTGCCATCGGCGCCGAACACCGGCACGCCGCTGACCGTGATCCAATGCATGCTGCCGTCCGGGCGCTGGCGCTGCAGCTCCAGGTCGCGAAACGGTTGTTGCGCCTTCAGCACCGCGCGGTGTGCCGCCCAGTCGGCCTCGCTCATGTTGAGCGCACCAATCTCCCAGCGCGTGCGGCCCATCACGCTGGACAGCGGAATGCCATTGACGCTCAGATCGCCCGCCAGCTGCACAAACCGCCCTTCGGCATCGTGCTCCCAGTACCAGTCCGACGACAGGTCGGACAAGGAGCGGAAGCGCGCCTCGCTCTCGCGCAGCTCGTTCTCTACGCGCACGTAGTCGCTCACGTCTGTGAAGGTGCGCACCAGCCCTCCGTCGGGCAGAGTGGACGTGCGTACCTCGAACGTACGCCCGTCGCGCGTGGTGCGCCAGTACACGGCTGGCGCCGAGTCCTTGGCGCCCCCGGCAACGTAGCCCTGGCCGCGCCGATCCACGAGGCTGTAGCCTTCGCCAAAGTCGCCTCGCTCTGCCTGCACGCGCGTCAGGTCGGCCAGCGTGGGGCGAGTGGCCATCAGCGACTCGGGAAGGTTCAGCAGCTCCAGCACGCGCTCGTTGTATACGGTGATCCGCCCATCGGGCCCGGTCTTGAAGATCCCCTGGCTCATGCTGGCCAGCGTGGCCTGGAGGGCCGAACGCTGCTCCTGCAACATAGTCAGCGCCTCTTGCCAGATGCGGGCATCCACCATGCGCACGGGCTGGCCCTTGCCTTGGGCGCTGTGGATCAGGGCCGCCAGACGGTGCAGCAGCTCGCTCAGGTGGGCCACGCCGTCGGGCTCGGAGTCGCGCAAGACGTAGTCCCCCAGCCCGCAGCGGAACGCGCGTGCTGCCAGAGCTTCTTGCGCCGCGTCGATGCACATGAACACGGGTCGACCTGCGCACAGTTCCAGCAAGCTCGGCAGCTCTTGCACCGAAGGGCGCAAGCACAGCACCACGGCAGCCCACGCCTGCGAGGCCAAGGGCGCCAGGGCGGTTTCAGGCGTCGGGCTGTGCACCACCCGCCAGTCTGGGTGGCGCCCGGCGATCATGCGCCGCGCGGCAGCAGCGTGAAGCGTGTCGCTGTCCACCCAGAGCACGCCCGCCCCGGTCATGGCGAACTCCCTTCAATCCCGGGACCGGGCGCGGCCGGCTGCGCTGGGGGCACAGGGCCCAGTTGGTACTCGCGCGCAAACATCTCGATGGAGCCGGGCCGTCCAAACAGATACCCCTGAAACCCCTCGCACCCGTGCAGCCGCAAGAATCCCAGCTGCCCCGTGGTCTCCACCCCCTCAGCCACCACCTCCAGGTCCAGGCTCTTGGCCAGCGCAAGGATGGTGCGCACAATCGCCGCATCGTTCGGGTCCGTCAGCACGTCCCGCACAAAGCTCTGGTCGATCTTGACCTGGTCCAGCGGCAGCCGCTTGAGGTAGGACAGGGACGAGTAGCCGGTGCCAAAGTCATCGAGCGCAAAGC
>NZ_JBKBKQ010000039.1:0-33824 GCF_046294525.1 Acidovorax sp. | reverse complement strand
GACTCCTGCATCACATCTGATCCCCGCATCGTCTGGACTCCTTGTTGAGAGAGTCGTCAGTATCTACAACGATGCTCTTGAACGCCAGGTTATACGGGGGTGAAATTCAACAGCCTGTTAGGGCTGGCGGGGGTGGTTTGACTGCGCCCAGGGGGAAGTTTAGTATTACGTTTGTAATTACTCGGAGTTCTTCCTATGCACATGCTTAAGCTGACCCAGATCGGAAATTCTGTTGGTGTTGTTTTGCCGAAAGAAGCCCTGGCGCGTTTGAAGCTAGGCAAAGGCGAATCCATCTTCCTCACTGAAACGCCCGATGGCTATGCGCTGACGCCGTACGACCCCACTCTTGAGGAAGAGATCAAGGCTGGCCGTGAGTTCATGCACGACTTTCGGGATACCTTTCACCAGCTGGCCAAATGAGCTGGCGCTGGGTGAGCAAGCAAGCGCTGGTTCTACTCCACGGTGAGAGCCTTGCCACGCACGGCGGGCGCGAAGGCATGCGCGATGAGGGCTTGCTGGATTCCGCCCTGATGCGGCCGCAGAACATCCTGGCTTATGCGGATACCGGCAATCCCCCGGACGCAGCGGCCCTGGCCGCGAGCTATGGGGTGGGTCTGGCCAAGAATCACCCCTTCGTGGACGGGAACAAGCGAGCGGCTTTCCTGGCCGTGGGCTTGTTCCTGTACCTCAATGGCTTGCGTTTGCAGGCCACTCAGACAGACGCGACGTTGACCATGCTCGCCGTCGCCGCCGGCGAAATCACCGAAGAGGCCTTTGCGGCGTGGCTGCGGGCCCACGCCGTAGCCCGTTGATGGACGTTTGAATCATTTTGGCTGCTAGCGCTTACCTGGAAAGCGCTGGCAGCTATCAAAATTGAAGCGTAACGCCTCGCAGACCCCGGCTCAAGGCGCCCGCGTCTTGGGCTCGTAATCGCAGTACTGCACCACCGCACACTCCCAGCACCGCGGCTTGCGCGCCTGGCACACGTAGCGGCCGTGCAGGATCAGCCAGTGGTGCGAGTCCACGACGTACTCCGCAGGCACACGCTTCATCAGCTGCAGTTCCACCGCTAGGGGGTTCTTGCCGGGCGCCAGGCCCGTGCGGTTGCTCACGCGGAAGATGTGCGTGTCCACCGCCATGGTGGGCTCACCGAAGGCCACGTTCAGCACCACGTTGGCGGTCTTGCGGCCCACGCCGGGCAGCGCCTCCAGCGCCTCCCGCGTGCGCGGCACCTGACCGCCGTGGCGCTCCACCAGGATCCGGCAGGTCTCCATCAGGTTTTTCGCCTTGGTGCGGTACAGGCCAATGGTCTTGATGTAGCCCTCCAGCCCTTCCAGGCCCAGGTCCAGAATCGCCTGCGGCGTGCCGGCCACCGGGAACAGCTTGCGCGTGGCCTTGTTTACGCCCACGTCGGTGGCCTGGGCGGACAGCAGCACGGCGGCCAGCAGCTCGAAGGGGGTGGTGTATTCCAGCTCCGTGTTGGGCGTGGGGTTGGCGGCCTTGAGGGTGGCGAAGAAGGGCTCGATGTCGGCGGTTTTCATGGAAGGCTCAGCGGGAGGCGGGCGGATTGTCCCCCATGCGGTGCCCGCCGCTGCGGCCACTCAGCGGCTGCGCCGCACCGGAATGCACAGCCAGCAGGGAAACCGCCCCGTTGCCGGGTCCACCGCAAAGTCCTCGTCGTAGATCTCCAGCGCCGCGCGGGGCTCCCATTCCCAGCCTTCGGGAATCTGCCCCGGGGTCATCATCTGCGCCCAGGCTGCGCCGATCTCGGGGCCGGTGCCCACGAAATGCATGCAGGCGTAGTCGCCGCCTTCGTAGTCCATCACCTGCACATCAGGGCCGGTGCGCAGGCCCACGCCGATCTGCACGCAGGCGTCGTAACGGCACTGCTCGGGCGGCGTGCAGCTGGGGTCGTCGTGGCTGAAACCGTAGAACTTGGGGCGGGGCTCGTTCAGCCGGTGGGCCGCGCACCAGGTGCCAAAACGTTCCCACAGCTCCGTGAGACCGGGGTGGCCGTAAGCGCCGGTGTGGCGCATGTAGGCAAGGCGCATGCGGGGCAGGGTGCGGATGGCAAGCGGCATGGGAACGTCCTGAAGGTTCTGAAGGGTGGGTGAAACGTCGCGGGCCAGTGTAAGCCGCAGGAAACCTGCTCGCCAATTGGCGACAATGCAGCGTTTGTTGCCAACCACCACTCCTGTCCACGCCATGCAATTTGCCGACCGCCTGAACAACGTAGAAACCTCTGCCATCCGCGAACTCTTCAAGCTGCTGGGCAAGCCCGGCATCATCAGCTTTGCGGGCGGCTTCCCAGACAGCGCGATGTTCGATGTGGAGGGCATCCGCGCCGCCAGCAATGCCGCCCTGGCCGAAGAACCCGGCGCCGCGCTGCAGTACGGTGCGACCGAGGGCTACAACCCGCTGCGTGAGCAACTGGCCGCCTTCATGACCACCAAGGCGGCCCAGGGCGTGGCGGCCGACAACCTGATCGTCACCACCGGCAGCCAGCAGGCGCTGGACCTGCTGGGCAAGACCCTCATCAGCCCCGGCGACAAGGTGATCGTGGAAGGCCCGACCTTCCTGGCCACCATCCAGTGCTTCCGTCTGTACGGTGCCGAGCTCATCAGCGCCCCCATCGACGGCAACGGCGTGAAGACCGACGAGCTGGAAAAACTCATTGCCGAGCACAAGCCGAAATTCGTCTACCTGATCCCCACCTTCGGCAACCCCAGCGGCGCCATGCTGAGCGCCGAGCGCCGCAAGGCCGTGCTGGAGATGGCCGTCAAGCACAACACGCTGGTCGTCGAGGACGACCCGTACGGCGACCTGTATTTTGGCGACGCCCCCCCGCCCAGCCTGCTCAACCTGTCGGCCAGCGTGCCCGGCAGCCGCGAGCTGCTGGTGCACTGCGGGTCCTTGAGCAAGGTGCTCTCGCCCGGCCTGCGCGTGGGCTGGATGATTGCCCCGGCCGAACTGCTGGCCAAGGCCACCATGTGCAAGCAGTTCAGCGACGCGCACACCAGCACCTTCGCCCAAGCCACGGCCGCGCAGTACCTCAAGGCCGGCCGCATGCCCGCCACGCTGGCCCATGTGCGCAAGGTGTACGCCGAGCGCGCCCAGGCCATGGGCGACGCGCTGCGCAAGGAGCTGGGCGACGCCATCGAGTTCGTGCAGCCCCGGGGTGGCCTGTTCGTGTGGGCGCGTCTCACCGGCGCGGGCGGCAAAGTGGCCGACGGCAACGTGCTGGCCAAGCGCGCGATTGAAAGAGGCGTGGCCTTTGTGCCCGGCACACCGTTCTTCTGCGCTAACCCCGACCACGCCACGCTGCGCCTTTCCTTTGCCACGGCCGATGTGGACAAGATCCGCGAAGGCGTGGCGCGCCTGGGCCAGGCGGTCTGACCCGCGGATACTGAACGGCCACCATGCGGATCGGGCTGCACACGCTGGCTTGGCTTGCCCTGGGCCTGTGCAGCGGTGCAGGCGCGCAGGCGCCTCACGTACCACCGGCCCCCACCCCCAGCTTTGACTGTGCTGCGGCCGAGAAGACCGTGGAGCACTGGATCTGCGCCAGCCCCGATCTGATGCAGGCCGATCTGCGCCTGAACGAGGTCTACCAGACTGCCCAGGCCAAACCCGATGGCGACGCCGCACTGGCGGCCCTGCGCGCGGCGCAACTGCGGTGGCTGCGCCAGCGCAACCGCTGCGACAACGTAGCCTGCGTGGCCACGGCGTACGCCCGCCGCACCCAAGAACTGCAGGCGGCCAACCGCGCGGTGCGTGTGCTGGAGGGGGAGGATTTCTCGCCCGTGTTCTCGCGCACGCTGCCCCACATCAACGACACACGCGGGGTGTGGGGCATACCGCTGCGGCGCGCGCAACCCACGGCGTTTCAGGTGGAGCTGTACATCGACCCCGCCGACGCGCGCCCCTGGACATCTGGAGGCCCCGGCGTGCGCATGATGTGCTGGCCGCCCGACCGGCGGGAAGGCTACGCGTCGCGGTTTGAATACACAACGCGCTCCTGGGGCGACGCGTTTCGCCCCGCCGAGCGCGCGGGCCAGCGCGGCTACATCCTGCTGCGCTTCGTGCTGGGCAAGGATCTGCCGCTGAACGAAGACATCGTGTGCCACCTGGCGCTGACCGAGTGGCTGCTGGAGCGGCCCAGCCAGCTCCACGTGGTCGAGACGCGAAACTGAACCCCACACCGAGCCATGACTTCATCCCCCACCGACGACATCGTGCAGCGCCTGGAAGCCCTGGAGGTCAAGGCCAGCTTTACCGAAGACCTGCTGGACCAGCTGAACATGACCATCTACCAGCAGCAGCAACTCATCGACCGCCTCACGCACGAGGTCATCCAGCTGCGCCAGCAGGCGTCCGAAGGCCCAGCGCAGGGCCCGCGCAACTTGCGGGACGAGATTCCGCCGCACTACTGAAGAAGCGCACTGGTCACTTCCCGCGCATGCCATCCTCCCTGCCCGCCAAATCGGCCCTGGCACTGTGCGCAGCCGGCATGGCTTTGCACGCTTACACGGGCGTGTTCAAGGCTTCGGCAGACGCCGGCGCCATCGCGTTCCTGGTGGGCCTGTGGATCTGGTCTTGCGCGCCTTACGGCGCCTGCGTACTACTGGTGCGGTGGCGCAGGCCGGTGTGGGGCGGGGGCGCTGCCGCGGCATCGCTGGCAGCAGACCTGTTCATGCACTACAGCGTGTTCATCGCGCCAAAGGGTTCCACGGCCGCACTCGGCCTGCTGTTCATGCCGCTGTGGAACCTGCTCATCATCGGCCCCGCAGGGGCGCTGGTGTTCGGGCTGATTTCCTGGGCGTGGGGTCGGCGGTCGGGCGGCCTGCGCCGCTGATCGAACGGGTGGCTGTGGCGTTCGCCCCGGCCGCTATCACGCTTTGACCGCCCGCCATGCAGCATCGGCCAGTTCCTCGCGGTACGTCGTCGGCGAGGGCAGGGCGCTGGGCCCCTCCAGCCCTGAGAGCCAAGCCCGGCAATAGCTCTGCACTGGCCCCATCACCAGCGAAGGCATCAGCTCGCAAGGCAGGTTGCGCACGGCGCCGGATTGGCGGTGCGGCTCGAACCACGCCACCAGCGCCTGGTTGCGGCGGCGCGCGGCCTCGGCCAGGTCCGGGGTGCGCGGGCCTGCGGCCACGGCGCCGCGGGCCTGGAACAAAAACCGCGCCTGCTCGGGCTGCGCCACCACCCAGTCCAGGTAACCGGTGACCAGGGCGCGTACGCCGGCTTCGACGCCCCGTGCCGCGTCCAGCTGCGCCTGCACGCTGCGCGACTGGTCGTGAAAGATGTCGAAGAACAACGCCGCTACGATGCCGTCGCGGTTGCCGAAGTGGTGGTAGATGCTGCCCACACTGGCCCCGCAGCGGGCGCGCACGCCGTCGATGGTGACGGCGTCCACGCCGCCGTCGGCCGCGCAGGCCAGAGCGGCGTTCAGGATGTCCTGGCGGCGGTCGGCCGGTTCGGGCGCCTCGCTGGCGGGGATGGGTGGGGCGGAACGGGAGCGGCTTGCCATGGGGGCAGATTCTAGAATAAAGTTCTAGAAAATTTTTCTAGTTCCACGCTCGTCTATGACCACCACCCTGACTGCTCCCTCGCCGCCCGGCCAGGCGCTGTACCCCCACCTGCTTGCGCCGCTGGACCTGGGCTTCACCACCCTCAAGAACCGCGTGCTCATGGGCTCCATGCACACCGGGCTGGAGGACGGGCGCGACCTCTCGCGCATGGCCGCCTACTTCCGCGAGCGGGCCGAGGGCGACGTCGGCCTGATCGTGACCGGCGGCTTTGCGCCCAACATCGCGGGCTGGGCCAAGCCGTTTGCGGGCACGCTCGCCACCTCGGGCGCGGCCAAGCGCCACCGCGTGGTGACCGAGGCGGTGCATGCGGCGGGCGGCAAGATTGCGCTGCAAATCCTGCACACGGGCCGCTATGCCTACCACCCGCTGGCCGTGGCGCCGTCGCGGCTGCAGTCGCCGATTTCGCCGTTCACGCCGTTTGCGCTGTCGGCACGTGGGGTGGAGCGGCAGATCCGCGCCTTCGTGAACTGCGCTGTGAAGGCGCGCGAGGCCGGGTACGACGGTGTGGAGGTGATGGGCTCGGAGGGCTACTTCATCAACCAGTTCCTGTCGCAAGCCACCAACCGGCGCACGGACGCCTGGGGCGGCGACTACAGCCACCGTATGCGCCTGCCGGTGGAAATCATCGGCCGCATGCGCGAGGCCGTTGGCAAGGACTTCATCATCATCTACCGCCTGTCGATGATCGACTTGGTGCCCGGCGGCAGCGCCTGGGACGAGATCGTCACCCTGGGCAAAGCCGTGGCAACGGGCGGCGCCACCATCGTCAACACCGGCATCGGCTGGCACGAGGCGCGGGTGCCCACCATTGCCACCAGCGTGCCGCGGGCGGCGTTTGCCTGGGTCACGCAGAAAATGAAGGCCGAGTTTGCGGCGGCAGGCATTGCCACGCCGCTGGTCACCTCCAACCGCATCAACACGCCCGAGGTGGCCGAACAGGTGCTGGCCGACGGCTGCGCCGACATGGTCTCGATGGCGCGCCCGCTTCTGGCCGACGCCGCGTTCGTGAAGAAGGCTGCACAAGGCCGGCCCGACCGCATCAACACCTGCATCGCCTGCAACCAGGCCTGCCTGGACCATGTGTTCCAGAACAAGACCAGCAGCTGCCTGGTGAACCCGCGCGCCTGCCACGAGACGGAGCTGGTGTACCGCCCCGTGTCGTCCCGCAAGCGCATCGCCGTGGTGGGGGCCGGGCCCGCGGGCCTCACGGCCGCCACGGTGGCGGCGGAGCGTGGTCACGAGGTGCACCTGTTCGACGCGGCGCCTGCCATCGGCGGCCAGCTCAACATGGCCAAGGTGATTCCGGGCAAGGAAGAGTTCCACGAAATGCTGCGCTACCTGGCCACGCGTGTGGAGGACACGGGCGTGCAGCTCCACCTCGGTCGCAAGGTCGAGGCGGCGGACTTGAAGGGCTACGACGAAGTGGTGGTCGCCACCGGCGTGCTGCCGCGCGACCCTCAAATCCCCGGGCAGGACCACCCCAAGGTGCTGAGCTATATCGACGTGCTCAAGCACGGCAAGCCCGTGGGCGAGCGCGTGGCCATCATCGGCGCGGGCGGCATTGGCTTTGACGTGGCCGAGTTCCTGACGCACGGCGACCATCCGTCCACCACGCTCGATCTGCCCGCCTGGAAGGCCGAGTGGGGCATCACCGACCCGGCCGAGGCGCGCGGCGGCCTGGCCCCGGGCGGCCCCCGCGCCACGCCCCCCGCACGGCAGGTAACGCTGCTGCAGCGCAAGAAGGGCAAGCTGGGCAACGGCCTGGGCAAGACCACGGGCTGGATCCACCGCACGGTGCTCAAGATGAAACAGGTGGAGATGGTGGGCGGCGTGAACTACGAGCGCATCGGAGACGAGGGCCTGCTCGTCTCGTACGGCGAAAAGCGCGAAGACCCCACCTGGATCCCCTGCGACACCGTGGTGCTGTGCGCGGGGCAGGTGCCGCTGCGCAGCCTGGCGCAGGCGCTGGAGGCGCAGGGGCAAAAGCCGCATTTGATCGGCGGCGCGCTGGAGGCGGGCGAGCTGGATGCCAAGCGCGCCATCGACCAGGCAGCGCGGCTGGCGGCGCGCCTGTGAGGCGTTGCACCAAAGTTTGAGCGAAATTGGCCGATAGCGCTTGCTGGATAAGCGCTAGCAGCTATTATTTTGGTAGCTATCGATGAATGTCAGGCGCCGCGCCACGGTGGATGTCAGCACCTTCCAGCGCGTTGAACACCCGCAGTGCTGCCCACGCATCGTTGGCGGCGTACACCAGCTGGGCTTCGGTGAGCCGCGCGTTGGCCCAGTTCGATGTCGCGGCTTTTTTGGACTTGATGAAGCGCTTGTTGAACAGCACGGCCACGGCGCCTTTCACGCCCATGTCCTTGCGGTAGCCGCGCTGGCGGAACACCGTGTTCAGCTCCAGCACATCAGCCGGTTGTACGCCCAGCTTGTGCTGGATGCGCTTGGTGTCGTCCCCCAGCCCAAAGCCCGCCTTGGTCACACCGCGCAACGCCAGCAACTCTGCCACGCGGGCGCGGCAGCCGGGGTCGTGCAGCTGGAACACCCAGGCCGCGTCGAGCGTGGCCAGTTGCACGATGTGTGGCCCGTCGGACTGCTCGCCCTGCGTGAAAGTGGGTTTGGACTCGGTATCGAACCCCCAGGCACTGGCCGCCGCCAGCGCATCACAGGCCATGTCGGCCTGCTTGGGTGTGGCAACCAGGGCGATACGGTCCATGCCCAGGCGCTCAAAAGGTTCCAGCAGGGCAATCTGGTCTTTGTCGGGCGTGGTGCGGTGGGCGGGGCGCGAAGGTGGGTGGGGGCGCGGGGGTGGGGGAGATACCGTCATGGAGCCATTGTGCCGTGCCGACTTTCAAGCCCTGCCGTGCCCCGCACGCCCGGGCGGCGGCGCATCTGCTGATGTCTCGGCCTTTCAGCGTTTGCCCGCTTTGCGCAGGCGGGGCATGTCGGCAATGTGGGCCAAGGCCTTTTCGCAGTCCGCCACCGCCAGCCCCTGCCGCGCCGCCAGCCAGCCCACGGCAAACCAGGCCCTCGGGTCTGTGGCGGTAGCCTTGCTGTACAGCGTGTGGGCCAGACGTTCATCGCCCAGCCGGCCCAAAGCCGTCAGCGCAGGTTGCAGGCTGGCGAGGAACGACTCGCCTTCAGCATCCAGCGCAGGCGCGACAAACTCCGCCAAATAGCGCAAACGCTTCAGTCGCTTGCGCAGGCGGTGTTGTTCTTCCACCGGCAGAGCGGCAAAGTCTTGGACGTCGTGACGCACCTGGGCGTGCAGGCTGCGCAGTCGCTTTTGCAGCATGCGGCGGCTGTCCTTGGCGTCCAGGGCCTGGTCCTCGCCGTTCGCCGCCGGGGCATTGCGGCCTTGGGCTGCAAACGCCATGAGTTCGATCAGTGCCGCCTGGAACGCTGGCGTGCGCACGATGGCAGCGGCGGAGGCACCGGGGGCACCGTTCGTGGTCGTGCACACGTCCGACACCGGTGCCCCGGCGTCGCGCAGATCGGCAACGATGGACTGCAAAGCCTGGCCCTGGTCGCGCAGCTGGCCCAGGCGCTGGAAAACGTCCACCAGCGGTGGCTCCCATGCGGGGTTGAACGCACCCGGCGCCAACGGTGCCAACTCGCGCAAGGCGGTGCGCAAGCGGCGGATGCCGATGCGTAACTGGTGCACATGCTCTGCATGGCCTCCGCCTTCGACGATCTCGCTCGCATTGCCCAGTATCTGATGCAGGCAATGGGCCACCGCAGCGCGCTGCAAAGCGCGGCCGTCCAGAAAGTGCCTCAGAGAGCCGCTGGTCTTCATCGGGCTGGCTTTGGTGGCGGGCCGGGCCCATTGCGGGGCCAGCAGACGCTCGCCCCGCTCTGCCTTGGAGATGGTGCTCAGATACAGACCATGCCGTGTAGCCCACCGGGCGGCGACGACCGCCAGGCCCGCCAGCGGGCCGGCCTTGAGTTCCAGCTCCAGCTCGCAGATGCGCGCCTCTTTCTCCTGCGGCGTGCCGCGATGGGCGATGACCCGGCCGGTGTCCAGCGCCATCTCGACCACACCACCCTGGAAGGCGATGTCCCGCGTCACCCGGTCCATCTCAGTCCCGTAGGTTTCGGCCAGAGGGCCGCTGGCAGCCTGCAACGCACCCAGCAGCCGCGTGCCCGCCACGGTGTCTGCGTGCAGCTCAGGCTGGGGCTCTGGGGCGGAGCCGGTGGCGTGGGCTTGGCCACGGTCCAAGTTGTGTTCCTCGCGGTCCAACGGGCCGTTACCGAGGGCCTTGACGGTTTGCACCCATCGGTCGCCCTCACGGCGCAGCCGAAAAGCAATGCCACGCGAGGACAGTGCTCCATCGGCAGTGTCGAAGTAGCGGGCCTCCATGCGGATTTGCGCGTGGGCACCCCGCAGCACCGCAGCTTGCAGGGCAGCCAGGCGCTGGGATGGGATGCAAAACTTGTATTCGATTTCCATGAGTTATCGGCTATTGATTTTGCGATATTTTATATTGGTAGAAGTTTGGGCAGGCAAGAAATACCGAGGGGCAGCGCTTGTTGATAATTTTTGCGCACGAAATATCATGTGTATGAATTGGTTTTCCTCTTATTTTTAGGGATGAGGTGAATAAAGCTTGGTTTCTTCCGTTGCATAAATATTAAATGCCATGCCGGATGGGGTTTTATATTCTCTCGTCTGGCGTTATGGGTGATGTGAAGTTGCAGCTCTGTCGTCATTATTTTGTCATTTGAAACAATTAGTATCTTATCGGCAGATTTGAATGCAAATGGCGGGCCACGATCACCCGCCGATGTAAACCCTTCCGAAAGATTCAGATGCTTCAAAAAATCAAGATAGGAACCCGGCTTGCACTCGCGTTTGCAGTGCTGTTGCTGCTGATTTCTGCGTTGGCTGCTGGCGGAATCAGCGGCGCCAAGCGTCTGACCGAGCGCAGCGCGGCGCTGTATGGTGACCGCACGGTGCCCCTGGGAGTGCTGGCTGAGATCAGTCACTTGACGCAGCGCAACCGGGTGCTGGTGATGGACATGCTCATGGACCCCGGGACGAGCAACCTGCAGGCCAGCCACGCGGCCTTGACGGCCAATGTGCAGCGCATCCAAATGCTGTGGGCGGCGTATTCCGACAAGGCGCTGGGTGCTGAAGAGCAGGGCCTGGCTAAGGCTTTTGCCGATGCCAATGCCACTTATCTGGACAAGGGTCTCACCCCTGCCGCCTCCGCATTGGTGGGCGGCAAGTACGACGATGGCTCCGAGCTTTACATCACGCAGATCCGCCCCAACGCGGCCAAGGTGCAAGATGCCATCGAGAAACTAGTGGCCCTGCAGATCAACGTGGCGGCCGCAGAATTTGCCGGAGCGCGGGAGATGAGCAACACGATTCACTGGTGGATGCTGGCGGCCACCGGGCTGGCCCTGGTGGCGGGGGCCGCGATGGCCTGGGTCATCACCCGGTCCATCTCGCGGCCCTTGCGCCAGGCAGTGGTGCTGGCCCGCACGGTGGCCGGTGGCGATCTGAGCGCACAGATCGATGTGCGCGGCACCGATGAAACTGCCGAGTTGCTGGGCGCCCTGCGCGAGATGAACGACCAGCTGGTGCGAGTGATCACCGAGGTGCGCGCCAGCACCGAGACGGTGGCGCAGGAGGCCGTGCTGATTGCAGGCGGCACCGAAGACCTGGCGCGCCGCACGGAGGTGCAGGCGTCCAACCTGCAGGAGACGGCCGCCTCGATGGAGCAGCTCACCATCACCGTGCAGCACAACACGGACAACGCCCACCGCGCCACCGAGCTGGCCCAGGAGGCCGCCAAGGTGGCCAACGAGGGTGGTAGCGTGATGCGCGACGTGATCACCACCATGCAGGAGATCAGCCTGCAGTCGCAAAGGGTCACCGACATCATCAAGGTGATCGATGACATCGCGTTCCAGACCAACCTGCTGGCCCTCAATGCGGCGGTGGAGGCGGCCCGCGCGGGTGAGCAGGGCCGAGGCTTTGCGGTGGTGGCGGGCGAGGTGCGCGGGCTGTCCCAGCGTAGCAGCACGGCCGCCCGTGAGATCCGGGGCCTGATTGCCGCCAGTGTGCGTGGTGTCGAGCGTGGGTCTACCCTGGTAGGCCAGGCGGGCGAACGGGTGGCTAGCACAGTACAGCGGGTGGACAAGGTGATGGAACTCATCAGCGAGATCAAGGACGCAGGGCAGGAGCAGGCCCGCGGTATTGCGCAGATCGGCGAGGCCGTACGGCAACTGGATGCCGCCACCCAGAAAAACGCCGCGCTGGTGGACGACAGTTCGTCGGCATCCACCGGCATGAAGAACCAGGTCCGGCGTCTGCTGGAGGTCGTTCATCAGTTCCGGCTGGCGCCTGACGGCGCTGGGGATGCCTTCGCGGCGGGGCAGCGCGGCATGCAGCCGCTGCAGGCCTTGCCGCCGGGTGCTTCGTCCCCCCAGCAATTGTCCTTGGCGCCGCGCTGATTCGCCTCACCAATCCAGTAGGTGCAAGTCATCAGATTCGTTTGCAGTGGGCATACGCGCCATGAACCGCACGGACGTGCTCATCGCGATTGCCGAGGTCGCACAAGCGGGCCGTGCCTCTGCGCCCGAAGACGCCATCTCGCAACTGGCCATGATCATCGATGGCCTGGAGCTGTCCACCAGCGGTTCTGAGCAGGTGATGGAGATGCTGCTCGGGATCGGTGCTTGCCTGTGGAACCTGCAGCAGGAACGCATGCGCCTGTAGCGCGCTCGCGCAGGCAGGCAAGTCCGCTGAATCCGAGATATCGACGGTGCGCCGAGGCTACGCCAGACCCTCACGCACCGCCGATTTCTCGGATTCAGTGGACTAATCGCCCACGGGTTCCAGCGAAGCGATCTGGTCGCGCCCTCGGCGTTTGGCCAAGTACAGTGCCTGGTCGGCGCGGTCGAGCATGTCGCGCAGGCTGCGGTCGGCCTGGCGGAAGGTGCTCAGGCCCAGACTGGCTGTGATGCCGTAGGCGTGGCCTGCTTCGTCGCTCAGTTGCAGGGCGCGCACGCCGTGCAATATGCGTTTGGCCACCTCCATGCCTTCGTCCATGCTGGTCAGCGGCAACAGCACGCCAAACTCTTCGCCCCCCAGCCGCCCCACGGCGTCGCTGGCGCGCAGCTGGCCCTTGACGGCGTGTGCAAAGGCCACCAGCGCGCGGTCGCCCTCCAGGTGGCCAAAGCGGTCGTTGATGGTCTTGAAATGGTCCAGGTCCAGCATCAGCAACGTCAACGGCTCGCCGTTGGTGCGCGAGCGGGTGTACACCGATTCGGCGCACTCCAGAAATGCCCGCCGGTTGGCCATGCCAGTCAGCATGTCGGTGGTCGCCAGCCGCTGCAACTCGCGCTCCAGGTTCTTGCGCTGGGTCACGTCCCGGTAGATGCCTTCAACACCCGCAAAATTGCCGGCGTGGTCATACAGCGCGTGGCTGCTGATGGAAATGTCGATCACGGTGCCATCGCGCCGCACCATCTGGCCCGGAAAGTCCGACACCTCGCCATGCTCCATGATGGCCGCCTTGAAGGCGTCTCGGTCCGTGCTGTGCGGGTAGTACGACTCGGCGGTGCGTCCCTCGATCTCGTGCGGCTCGTAGCCCAGCACCCGCCGCACGCCCGGCCCCACGTGCTGTACAACGCCCTGGGCGTCTGTGCGGTAGTACACGTCCTGCATGTTCTCGAACAGGCGGCGAAAGTTCTGTTCGCTCTCGCGCAGCTGGGCCTCGATCTCGCTCTGATGGGTCATGTCCAGCGCGCACATCAGCACCGCGGGCGCGCCGTCCCAGTCAATGGCCACGCTGCTGATCAGCACCATGCGCAGATTGCCCCGTTCGGTGCGGATGCGGAACTCCGCCGGTTTGTTGGGCCGCCCGGCCTGCTCGGCCACCGCCACCTGCTGAATGCGGTTGGTGGAACGCGGCTGGTCCATGGGGTGCACAAAGTCGCCCGACTGCCGTCCGATGAGGCTGTCGGCGCTGGGCGCTTCCAGGAGCTCAGCGCTGACGCTGTTGGCAAAGCGGATCGCGCCGTCCTGCGTGACGAGCACCGCCGCTGGCAGCAGCTGCAGCAGATGAAGGTCATGGGGCATCGGCGCGTGGTAACCAAAAGTAATGCGCCATTGTGGCACCGGCCTTGGTGCATGGAAATGGTTCTGTGTCGCGCGCGGTACCATCCCCCATGAGAAAAACTTTCCCACTCCACGTTGAAGGCAGGAATCGCGACCGCGTTCTGGATGCCGTCAAGCACGAAATCCGCAAGTACATCAAGCGTGAGCGGCGCCGCGAGCTGCCCGCGGGCGCCGACTTCTGGGATTTTGATTGCCGGTTTGGCGTCACCAAAGAAGATGCGGTGGAGGTGCACCTCTCGGCGCTGACCGGGCTGATCAATGCGGTGGCGGCAGAGGGCGGCGCGCAGTTCTACGTCGAGATCCTGGCCAAGACGGGTCAGCGCAGACCGAGGCAGGCGGGCGAGACTCCAGCTGGCGGGCAAGACACCGATCTGTCAGATGCTTTGGGCAACGACTCCTGAGAGGCTGATAGTCTTTTGTCCCGGCCCGTCCTGCACGCCAAAACGCTCCGGCTGATCGTTGCAAATGCTCGCCATAGCCCGAGCTATGGCTGTGCTTTGCGTCTCCATTCGAAGCGTTTTGGCGCGCCTTTCGGGCCCGACCAAAAAACTTTCAGCCTCTGAGCCAAGCCGCATGGCTCGCCGACACCAGGCTCCGATCAGGAGCCTTTTTTTTGCGCCGCGCTGTCTGCGGCCCCTGCGGCCGCAGCTGCTGCAGCAGCAGCTGCGCGCAGCTTGTCCTTTTTGCTGGGCCGCGTGCCCTTGATACCGCCGGTGCCGGAGCCGGGCACTGCGGCAGTCGAGGCCGTCTCTGTGGGCTCAAAACCCGCAATCTGTTCGCGCGGCAAGGTCAGGTTCTGGCGCTTTTCGATCAGGCGGAAATGCGCTTCGGCATCGGCCGTCACAAAACTCACGGCCACACCGCTATCTCCCGCGCGGCCCGTGCGGCCAATGCGGTGCACGTAGTCCACCGCAGAGCGTGGAAGGTCGTAGTTGACCACCGCAGGCAGCTGTGCAATATCGATTCCGCGTGCCGCCAGGTCGGTTGTCACCACCACCTGCCAGCGCTCGTCCTTGAACTCCTGCAGCACCTGCTTGCGTGCGCCCTGGCTCAAGCCCCCGTGGAAGGGCGATGCATAGATGCCAGCCTTGTACAGTTTTTCCGCCACATGCTCGGCGGCGTATTGGGTGGCCACAAACACCAGCACGCGAGACCAGTGGTGCTCCTTGACCAGGTGGCGCAGCAGTTGCGTGCGGCGGCTCGCGTCCACAGCAATGGCGCGTTGCTCGATGGCTGGCTCGTTGCCGGGGGTGCCCGGCACGTCCACATGGACCGGGTTATTCAGCAGGCTGTCGGCCAACGTCTGCACCGCTGCAGGAAAGGTGGCTGAAAAGAACAGGTTCTGCCTCCGTGCGGGCAGCAGGGCCAGCACGCGTTGCAGCTCTTCGGCAAAGCCCAGGTCCAGCAGGCGGTCAGCCTCGTCCAGCACCAGGTGCGCCACGGCCGACAGACGCAGGGCGTTGTGGTCCACCAGGTCCAGCAATCGGCCGGGTGTGGCCACCACGATGTCTGCGCCGCTTCGCAGGCCCATCATCTGCGGGTTGATGGACACGCCGCCAAAAACGACGGCCACCTTCGGCGGCTGCTGCACATGCTGCGCCAGGCTGCGCAACACCTCGCCCACCTGGGCGGCCAGCTCCCGCGTGGGCACGAGCACCAGCGCGCGCACGCGGCGCGGTCCCTTGGCGCCCACGTCGCTCAATGACAGTATTTGCAGCAGCGGCAGGGCAAAAGCAGCGGTCTTGCCCGACCCCGTTTGTGCGGCACCCCGCACATCCGCCCCTTCCAAAACGGCGGGGATGGCAGCCGCCTGGATGGGCGTGGGCGCCAAAAAACCCGCTTGGGCCGCAGCGTGGGAGAGGGCGGGAGAAAGACCGAGGGAAGCAAAAGGCATGGACTATTTGAGCGCGGGCAGGTGAGGTGGGCCGGAGAGCGGGCAGCCGGTGGCAAGGCCTGCATTGTCGCGCCTTGGGGCTTGGCCCCTTGGGTGTGCCCGGCAGCAGGATAATCGGCCAACCCACAATTCGCGTTGTCGCACCACGCCCCCGCCCATGGCTCTATCCCTCGATTCTTCCGTCATCACCCACGGCATCCAGCTCGCCGTGGCTCCCGTGTTTTTGCTTACCGCTGTCTCCGGGATGATCGGCGCTGTGGCCGGGCGGCTGGCCCGCATCATCGACCGCGCTCGGGCGGTGGAAGACCGTGCCCGCGCCAACGCCGAGCCCGAGTTCGTTGCGCGCGCCTACGCAGAGCTGGCCGAACTGCGGCTGCGCGGGCGCCTAGCCAATGGCTGCATCGCGTTGCTCACGTTCTGCGCGTTTCTCATCGGCATCACCATCATCTTGCTCTTTCTGGGAGAAACCACGGAGTTCCGCGCCAACCATCTGGCGGTGGCGGGATTCCTGGCGGGCGTGGTGTCCTTCCTGCTGGCGCTCGTGTGTTTTCTGGCCGAGACGGTGATTGCCACGCGACTCCTCAACTTCCATCTGCTGCAGCAGGAGATCCAGATCGCCGGGAGTTCCAAGCCATGAAGTCGTTTGCAGACCTGGGCGGCCTGGTCTATTCCACCGACGCGGGCCGCATGTGCCCTGCTTGCAGGCAGCCCGTGGCGCAATGCACCTGCCAGCAGAACAAACCCTTGCCCACAGGGGACGGCATTGTGCGAGTGTCTCGCGAAACCAAGGGCCGCGGCGGCAAGGCCGTGACGCTGGTCAAAGGCGTTCTGGCGGACGAAGCGGCGCTCACGCAATTGGGCAAGCAACTCAAGACGGCCTGCGGAAGCGGTGGCACGGTGAAGGACGGTGTCATCGAAGTGCAGGGCGACCATGTGGACCGCGTGATCACAACGCTGCAGAATCTGGGCCACAAGGTCAAGCGCGCGGGTGGCTGAGGGCACGGCGATGGATGTCGAGCAACTTCAGCGACTGGTGTCCACCCCGATGCCCTATGGCAGATACAAGGGTACGGTGCTGGCCGATCTGCCCGGCAACTACCTGAACTGGTTTGCGCGAGAGGGTTTCCCGAAAGGCGAGCTGGGCCGCTTGCTGGCGCTGATGCACGAGATCGACCACAACGGCCTGTCGCACCTGCTGGCGCCTCTGCGCACGGGCGGGGCGCCGCGGGCTGGCAAGGACGCGTCCACTCCATAATCCCGCGCACAATCCATTCACAACAATTTCGAGGGACCGCAATATGAAGGGCAACATCGCTGCGATCGTGCTGGTCGTTCTGGGCGCATTCTTCCTGCTGAGCAACCTGGGGCTCATCGACATCAGCCTGCGGGAGGTACTGCGTGTGTGGTGGCCCGTGGCGCTGATTGCGCTGGGGGTTGCACTGTTTTTCACGCCGGGCGACAAGCGCAAATAGTCTGCGCTCCGCCAGCCGCAGGCCATCAAACGCCGTCGTGGGTGTGACGAGGCGTGGCAAATGCGGGCTCGTGGCCAAAGTAGCCGCGAAACAGATTGCGCGCAATGCCATGCGCAGCCGCCTGCAGGTCGCGGGCCACGTCGGGGGCGAACATCCGGTTGGTGTGTTGCTGCCACAGCCCCGTCCAGGCCGCAAAGTGCGCCGGCGTCACGCCCGTAAGCACCATGTGTTTTCCAAACACGTCACCCTTGAAGCTGCGCGTGCCTAGCGCCACGGTGCTCCAGAAGTCCACCAGCCGTTGCAGGTGTGCGTCCCACTGGCCGTGCAGTGCGCGCTCGAACACCGGCCCCAGCAACGGGTCCAGACGCACGTCAGCATAAAAGTCGTGCACCAGTTGGGCTATGGTGTCCGCCGTGGGCTGGGTGGCGAGGCCGACGGGCTCTGCGGCGGTAGATGCGTGCGTGCTCATTGCGCCAGTGTGCCCCCACCGCTGCATGCACAACCTGACGGACCGCAACCTTGTGCAGCGGGCGCAGCACCGGACTCGAACGGCGGGAAGAGCACGTTGTTTTCAAGATGGATGTGGTTGACGAGGTCGTCGCCCAGCTGCGCAATGCCGGCATAGAGCGCGCGCCAAGTGTTGCAGGCGCCTGGGGGCGGCGTGGCGTCATTCGTCAGGGCGTTCAGCTGGTCCAGGGCTTCACCATGGTCTACATGCTCGGCGCGCATCACGCCGATGGGCTGCCCCACAAACGGATTGCCGCCTGCCTTGAGCATGGGGAAAAGCACCTGCTCTTCCTTCAGCATGTGCGACAGCAGCTCCTCGTGCATGGCTTCCAGGTGGTCTGCCAGCCCGACTGGCACATGGGGGTTGTCCCTGTGCACCGCCTCCACGCGGCGGGCCATGCGGATCAGCTCGGGCAACTGCTGGCGGTGCACCTCGTGGTAGCGGGCCAGGATGTGGTCGATCAATGCGCCGGGCGAGGCGGCCTCGGGCACGTCGCTGCTGCGCTGCAGGCTCGCCAGTTCGGTCAGCACGGTCTCCAGATCGAGCCCCTTGTCGGCCACGGCCTGGGCCAGGCTGATCTGCCCGCCGCAGCAGAAGTCGAGCTTGAGGCGGCGGAACACCGCAGTGGCACCGGGCAGCTGCACGGCGATCTGGCCGATGGCCTGGTCCGCGCTGGGCCTGAAGGCGCCGGGCGCTGTGGTTGTCGCGGTGGCGGCATGGAGGGAATCGATACGGGCGTTCATGAGGGTCCTTTAAAGATTCATATGATGTGAATATTTTATTCAATAAAATGCATCCGGCAAGAATCTTTTATTGACCTGCGGCAAACCACCGCCACCCGCCCCGCGTTGAAGGCCTTTCACCATGCGACTGACTCAATGGACCGATTACACGCTGCGTGTGCTGATGTATTGCGCAGCTACTGAGGGCCGCGCGAAGCCTGTCACCATCTCGGAAGTGGCCGAGGGTTATGGCATCTCGCGCAGCCACCTCATGAAGATCGTGCAGCAGCTGGCCGCGCAGGGTCTTCTGGAAACCACGCGGGGGCGTGGAGGCGGTATGCGGCTGATGCGGCCCGCCGCGTCCATCAACGTCGGCGAGGTGGTGCGCGCCACCGAAACCGACTTTCACCTGGTTGAATGTTTTGACCCCGCTACGGACGCATGCCGGCTGAGCAGCCACTGCCGCCTGAAGGGCGTGCTGAGCCAGGCCATGGACGCCTACCTGGCGGTGCTGGACGGGGTGACGCTGGCAGAACTGGTGCCCCCGCGCGCGCTGGCCTCGGGCATCAGCGCTCCCGAGTGGGCACCTGTCCAGGCCCCGGGGCTGAATCGGCAAGCGCCGGGCCTGCCTGTGCGGTCGGATGGCAACCGCTGATGCGGCCCGTCAGAACGGAACCTTGCCCGTCCAGATGTCCTTGTACATCACCCAGTCGCCCATGAAGCTGTAGAGCGGCCGCTTGAAGCTGGCGGGCTTATTCTTTTCAAAGACAAAATGCCCGAGCCACGCGAAGCCGTAGCCGCAGAGCAGGCCGTACAGCAAGTACTGCGGTTTGCCGGTGGCGATCAGCATGGCCAGGCATGCGAGGCTGAGCGTGGAGCCCACAAAATGCAGGCGCCGGCAGGTGCGGTTGCTGTGCTCGGTGAGGTAGAAGGGATAGAAGTCCGCAAAGCGCTTGAAGGTCCGCGGGTCAGGTTTGCTCTCGGCTGAGTCCTGTGGCGCGTGGGGCGTGCTTATGTCCATGGTGTTGTCTCCTTGTGCCCTGGGATGTCCTGTGGTCAGGATCTTGTGGCCGGGGCGCTGTGCGCGGCGCCCCGGCCAGGGAAACAGTCTAGAACCGCCGGACGGTGCATTCCGTCGCGTGCACGACATTCGGCCGCGCAGCGGTGCTCCGCACCGCATTGCAAGGTAAATATCAGTCAAATTGGCCTCCAGCGCTTGTCCATCAAGCGCTAGCAGCTATCAAATTGATATCAATCCGATCTTGTTTGTTGCGCGTGCGTGCCGTCACCGCGCCAGAAAGTCGCGCAACGCAAACAACGTTTCTTCCGGCGCCTCCGTCATCTGGTTGTGGCCCACGGGCAGGTGCGCGACCTGCACCTGCTTGCCGGCAGCGCGCGCAGCGTTGATCAGGCCCTGCGCAGCCTTGGGCGACGTCATCTGGTCTTGGCCGCCAAGCGCGAACAGCACAGGGCAGGTGATTGCCGCCATGGCCGCCTCGCCACCCGTGTAGCTATCGCAGGCCACAAACCCGCGGTGGAACACGTTGACGTGGGGGTTGCTGCGCAGCACCTTGCGCCCCAGTGCCATGCCCGCACCAAACACCCAGGTGCCTGGGCCCAGTGCGGAGGGCGGCGCTGCCAGCGTGCTGCGTGAAAACACGTTGACCATGCGCATCGCTTTTTCTGGGTCGGTCTGCGACGCATCGATGAGTGCGGGCGACACCTTCATCGGGAACGCCGTGCCCACCAGTACCAGGTGGCTGATGCGGCCCTTCAGGCGCGCAGCGGCTTCCATGGCAATCAACGATCCCCAACTGTGGCCCACCAATGCCGCGCGCTGCACGCCCGCGGCATCCAGCAGCGCGCCGATGAAGTCCGCGCCTTGCTCCACGGTAGCGGGCGCATCGCCGCCGCTGCGGCAGTGGCCGGGCAGGTCGATGGCCAGCACGTTCCAGCCATGGTTGGCCATGTAGCGGCTTTGCAGGGCCCACACGCTGTGGTCGTTGAGCACGCCGTGGATGAACACCACCGTGGGCTTGGCGGCATCGAAGGCCTTGCCGCCGGTGTAGCAGTAGATGGCGGCGCCGTTGACTTGGATGTGCATGGTCAGGCCCCCGCCTTTTCTGCGGCCTTTTCGGCCGCTTTCAGCGCGCGCTTGAGGTCGTCGATGAGGTCGTCGGCGTCTTCGAGGCCGATGGACAGACGGATCGTGCCCTGGCTGATGCCTGCGCCCGCCAGCGCGTCGTCGCTCATGCGGAAGTGCGTGGTGCTCGCGGGGTGGATCACCAGGCTGCGGCAGTCGCCCACGTTGGCCAGGTGGCTGAAGACCTTGAGGGTTTCGATGAACTTCTTGCCCTGCTCGCGATTGCCCTTGAGGTCAAAGCTGAACACGGAGCCTGCGCCACGCGGCAGCAGCTTTTGCGCGAGGGCGTGGCTCGGGTGAGACTCCAGCATGGGGTGGCCCACGCGCGAAACAAACGGCTGCGCAGCCAGAAATTCCACCACCTTCTCGGTGTTGCGCATGTGCTGCGCCATGCGCAGCGGCAGGGTCTCGATGCCTTGCAGGATGAGCCAGGCCGTGTGCGGGCTCATGCAGGCGCCAAAGTCGCGCAGCCCCTCGCGCCGCGCGCGCAGCAGGAAGGCGCCCACGGTGCTCTCTTCGGTGAACACCATGTTGTGAAAGCCATCGTAGGGCTGGGTCAGCTCGGCAAACTTGCCGGCGGATTTTGGGCCGTCCCAGTCAAAGCTGCCGCCGTCCACCACGATGCCGCCCACCACCGTGCCGTGGCCCGATAGGAACTTGGTGGCTGAGTGGTAGACCAGGTCGGCGCCATGCTCAAACGGCTTGATGAGCCAGGGGGAGGTGAGGGTGGAGTCCACCAGCAGCGGCACGCCTGCATCGTGCGCGATGGAAGACACGGTGGGGATGTCCAGCACATCAAGGCCCGGGTTGCCTACGGTCTCGCCAAAGAACAGCTTGGTGTTGGGGCGCACCGCAGCGCGCCAGCCGTCGATGTCGCCGGGCTTGACGAACGTGGTCTCGATCCCGAAGCGCGACAGCGTGTAGTGCAGCAGGTTCTGGGAACCGCCATACAGCGCCGTGCTGGCCACGATGTGGCTGCCCGCGCCCATGATCGTGGCAATCACCAGGTGCAGCGCGGCCTGGCCGCTGGCGGTGGCAATCGCGCCCACGCCACCTTCCAGGGCCGCCACGCGCTGCTCCAGCACTGCGTTGGTGGGGTTGCTGATGCGGCTGTACACATGGCCGCCGCGCTCCAGGTTGAAGAGCGACGCTGCGTGGTCGCTCGACTCGAAGACGAACGAAGTGGTCAGGTGGATGGGCGTGGCGCGCGCGCCGGTGGCGGGGTCGGGGCTCGCCCCTGCGTGCAGGGCCAGCGTGTCAAAGCCGGGGTCGGAATAGCCGGGCATCGGGTGTCTCCCATGTTGTCAGTGCAGCGGGAGATTGTGGGCTATATTCACATCGATCATTCAGACTGCGGCAGCGCCGCCGCCCCCTCGGAGACCCAGCACCATGAAAGTCAGCGATATCCTTCGCGTCAAAGGCAACACCTTGTACACCGCCACGCCGGACGAACCGCTGGCAGGCGCGGTGGCGGTGATGGCCGAGCGCGACATCGGCTCGTTGGTGGTGATGGAACACGGCGACCTGGTGGGCATGCTCACCTTTCGCGAAGTCATCCAGGCACTGGTCAAGAACGGTGGCAGTGTGGGCACGATGCTGGTGCGCACGGCCATGGACGATGCACCCCTGACCTGCACGCTCGAAACCGACATGGACGAGGTGCGCCGCATGATGCTGGACCGCCACGCCCGCTATATGCCCGTGATGGACCGTCGCATGCTGATGGGCGTGATCAGCTTCTACGACGTGGCCAAGGCCGTGGTGGACAGCCAGAACTTCGAGAACAAGATGCTCAAGGCCTACATCCGCGACTGGCCTGAAGACGAACCCCGTTCCTGAACCCCGCTCCTGAGCCTGCGCCTCAGCGGTGGCCCTGCGCCACCAGCGGGCTCTTGGCAAGCAACCAGGCTTCCAGTTCTTGCGCAGGCATGGGTTTGCCAAACAGATAGCCCTGCATCACGGGGCAGCCGTGGGCCTGCAGCCACTGCTGCTGGCCGCTGGTCTCCACGCCCTCGGCCACCACCACCATGCCTAGGCTGTGCGCGATGCTCAGCACCGACACCGTCAACGCACGCGCGGTGGGGCTGGTGGTCAGGTCCTGCACAAAAGCCATGTCGAGCTTCAATTCCGAGATGGGCAGGCGGTGCAGGTAGCTCAGGCTCGAATACCCCGTGCCAAAGTCGTCCAGCGACAGCTTGAAGCCCTTGCGGTGCAGGGTCTCGATGTTGGACAGCGTCACAGGGCGCGCGTCCATCATCACGCTTTCCGTGATCTCCAGCAGCAAGTCGGTGGTACGCAGTCCATGGCGCGATAGGGCGTCGCTGATCTCCTGCGCGAACTCGGGCCGGTGAAAGCTGCGGCCAGACAGGTTGACCGATATGCACGGCACATCGTGGCCCTGCACGCGCCATGCGGCCAACTGGCGGCAGGCCTCGTCCAGCAGCCACAGTGTCAGCTCGTGGATCAGGCCCGCTTCTTCGGCCACCGGAATGAACTGGTTGGGTGGCACCACGCCCCAGTGGGCATCTGTCCAGCGCGCCAGGGCTTCAACACCGTGCAGGGTGCCCGTAGCACTGCTGAGCACTTGCGGCTGGTAATGCAGGCGCAGGCTGCGCTCTGCCAGCGCGTGGCGCAGCGCGCGTTCCAGGCCCGCGCGCTCCTGGGCACGCTGGTTCATCTCGGCGCTGAAGAGCTGCAGGCTGTGCCGATGGTCGCTTTTGGCCTGGGCCATGGCCTGGTCTGCGTGGCGCAGCAAGGTGTCGATGGTGTCGCCGTCGTCCGGAAACATGGCGATGCCGATGCTGGCATGCGGCACGTGCGACTGGCCTCCAATGTCCATGGGCTGCGCAATGGTGGCCAGCATGCGGTGCGCGGTCTGCACCGCGTGGCGCGTGGGGCATTCGGACAGCAGCAGCACAAACTCGTCGCCGGCCAGCCGGCCAATCAGGTCCAGCGCCCGCAACCCCTGGGTCAGACGCGCTGCCACTTCGCACAGCAGGGCGTCGCCTGCGGCGTGGCCCAGCGTGTCGTTGATCTGCTTGAACCGGTCCAGGTCCACAAACAGCAGCGCTGCGGGCTTTCCTTCGCTGTGCAGGCTGGCCAGCGTGCGCTCGGCACTGCTGCAGAACATCGCCCGGTTCGGCAGACCGGTGAGCATGTCGAAAAACGCCAGCTGGTGGATGCGCTGGCGTGTGGCGTCCCGTTCGATGGCCAGTGCACACAGGTGCAGGCACGCGCCCACCAGCCGCTGGTGCAAGGCATCAGGGCCGCGCGCGTCCTTGAAGTAGAAGGCAAAGGTACCTACCACCTTGCCGTGGTGGTCGAGGATTGGGCTCGACCAGCAGGCTCGCAGCCCGGTGGGCGCGAACAGGGCCTTGTAGTCGGCCCAGCGCGGGTCGGTGGTTATGTCGGTGACCACCACCGGCTCGCCGGTGAAAGCGGCCGTGCCACAGGAGCCGGCCAGCGGCCCGATGGGGAGCCCTTCAATGGCCGCGCAGATATCCGGCGGCAAACCGGGCGCGGCAAGTGGGTGGAGTAGACCGCGTTCGTCCACCCCCAGGATGGAGGCGGTGACTTCAGGTGCGATGCGTTCCACCTCGCGGCACACCAGGGTCATGAGGTTGGCCAGCGGCAGCTCGTTGACCATGCCCTCCAGTACCCGCTTTTGCAGCACTTCGTGCATCTTGGTGAGCGTGATGTCCGTGATCACGGTAATGCTGCCGCCGGGGCCGCCCGAATCCTCGGTGGAGGCGTTGATGACCATCGACACCCACAGCGGGTGGCCTGTCTTGCTGTAAAGTAGGGTATCCACGCGGCAGTGGCCGCGCGCCGTGACGTCGTCGCGGATCTGGGCGAGCAGGCCCGGGTCGGTGTGCGGTCCGAACAGCACGTTGCTGAGGTATTGCCCCAGCACTTCCTCTGGCCCGAAGCCGAACAGCCGGCTGAAGCCCTCATTGACGTAAACCACCCTGCGTTGGCTGTTACTGAGCACGATCGCGTCGTCACTGGCATCCAGCGCCCGGCGCAGGGGCGCATCAGCCATGGGGGCTGGCAGAGGGGCTGCGAATGGCGGAACGTGATCGGAAGAGGGCAGGGCAGAGGCGGGCATGAACATCCCAGTGATCGTCTGAACATGCTAGCAAGCGTGCGCCACCGTGCCAAGCAGTAAGTGCCCGGGGCAGAGCCTGGCCCACCGCGGCGGTGGCTGGGCCTCTGGGATAATCGCGCCCCATGAGCGGCAACACCTTCGGCACCCTATTCGCAGTCACCAACTTTGGTGAATCCCACGGCCCAGCCATTGGCTGCGTGATCGACGGTTGCCCACCGGGCATGCCCCTTACCGAGGCCGACATCCAGGCCGACCTGGACCGGCGCCGTCCTGGCACCAGCCGCCACGTCACGCAGCGCAACGAGCCCGACGCCGTGGAGATCCTCTCTGGCGTATACGAGGGCAAGACCACCGGCACGCCCATTGCCCTGCTGATCCGAAACACTGACCAGCGCAGCAAGGACTACAGCAATATCGCCGAGAGCTTCCGCCCCGGCCATGCCGACTACACCTACTGGCACAAGTACGGCATCCGCGACCCGCGGGGCGGCGGCCGGTCTTCCGCCCGCCTGACGGCGCCCACGGTGGCTGCAGGCGCCGTGGCCAAGAAGTGGCTGGCGCAGCAATATGGTGCCGAGTTCCGCGCCTGCATGACCCAACTGGGCGAGCTGCCCATCCCGTTCGAGAGCTGGGACCACGTACGCGCCAACCCCTTCTTCGCCCCTGTGGCCGACGTGCAGCAGTACGAGGACTACATGGACGCCCTGCGCAAGGCGGGCGACTCCTGCGGGGCCCGCATCCGCGTGCAGGCCACGGGCGTGCCGGTGGGCCTGGGCGAGCCGCTGTACGACAAGCTCGACGCCGACATCGCCCACGCCATGATGGGCCTGAACGCTGTTAAAGGCGTGGAGATTGGCGCGGGCTTTGCCAGCGTGGCGCATCGCGGCACCATGCACGGCGATTCGATGACGCCCCAGGGCTTTCGCACCAACAACGCTGGTGGCGTGCTGGGCGGCATCAGCACCGGGCAGGATCTGGAGGTGAGCATCGCCATCAAGCCCACCAGCTCCATCATCAGCCCGCGTGAATCGATCGATGTGCATGGCAACAGCACCGAGGTCATTACCAAGGGCCGCCATGACCCTTGCGTGGGCATTCGCGCAGCGCCCATAGCCGAGGCGCTGCTGGCGCTGGTGGTGATGGACCACGCCCTGCGCCACCGCGCGCAGTGTGGCGACGTGGTGCCGCCCGTGCCCCCCATCCAGGCGTCGTTTCTCTGACGGCCCGGTTGATTGCCGACTGGCTGATCCCCGCTAACCCTCGCGCGCGCGCAGCGCCACCAGCCAGCGCAGCGGGTTGAATCCCGTCACGAGTCCCGTGGCCACCAGTACCAGGGTGCCGCCCCACAGCATGCCTGGCCCCAGCGCCTCACCCAGGAACACGTGGCCCCAGGCCACGCCGAACAGCGGGATCATGAACGCCGAGCTCATCGCCGCCACGGGCGAGACGTGCTTGAGCACCCGCAGGTTGAGCCAGTAGGCCAGCCCCGATGTCACGATGCCCATCACCGCCACGGCGCCGAGCGCTCCCGGCGTGAAGCGTGCCTCGGGCAGGCTCCAGGCCGCGCCTGGCAGCAGCAGCACCAGCGCCGCCGCATGGATGCCGGCTGCAATCGAAAGCGGCGACATGCGGTGGGTAGCGCGCTTCATCCAGGTGGTGGAGATGCCGTAGCACGCCGAAGCTGTCACGCAGGCGGCCGCGGCCAGCAGCAAGGCTGGCGTGGGCTCCACCGGGCCCAGCTGCACGATCAGCGCCACCCCCGCAAAGCCGCACAGGCAGCCCAGCCACTTGCGGGCGCTCAGCGTGTCTTCCTTCATCCACGCCGCCGCGATCACACCAAACGGAACTGCCATGGTATTGAGCAGCGAGCTGTAGCCGGCGGGCAGGTGCAGGGCTGCCCAGGCGTACAACAAGAAGGGCAGGGCGACGGTGAGCGTGCCCAGCCCAAACAGCTCGCGCCAGTGGCGCCACGGCCAGGACTCGTTGGCTACGCGCATGATGCAGACCAGCGTCAGCGTGGCCAGGCCAATGCGCAACGCGGCCATCACGTTGGGGCCCAGCACCGGGCTGGCAATGCGGATAAAGAGAAACGATGCGCCCCACAGGGCAGACAGCAGCACCAGCTGCAGGAAGTGGCGGGTTTTCACCGGGCGCATTGTCCGGCACCGGCGTGGGGCGCGCTGGCTACAGAACAACGGATGTTCTTGATGAAAATCGCCTCTAGCGCTGATCCTTCAAGCGCTGGAAGCTATCAAAACAAGAGCGATTCAGGCTGTAGCATGGGTGACACGGGAGTCCGCGGGCCTTTCCGCGACCATGGGCCGAGGTCGTTTTGCTAACAAATTGATAGCTGCTGGCGCTTGCTGAATAAGCGCTGGAGCCCAAAAAGACCTAAAAAATGAATCCGCAGGAGGGGTCGGCCGCAGGCGTAGGCACTGAGGAGTGCTCCACCGCCGCGTTGCGCGGCGTTGGCTACTTGCGCACCTCGTCCACCATGGCGCGAAAGTCGTCGATGTCCTCAAAGCTGCGGTACACGCTCGCGAAGCGAATGTAGGCAACCTTGTCCAGCTTCTTGAGTTCGCGCATCACCAGTTCGCCAATGCGGCCGGAGAGCACTTCGCGCTGGCCCAGGTTCAGCAGTTTTTCTTCAATGCGCTCGATGGCGCTGTCGATCTGCACCGTGCTCACAGGGCGTTTGCGCAGGGCCAGGTTGAACGAGGCCAGCAGCTTGCCCCGGTCGTATTCAATGCGGCGGCCGTCCTTCTTGACGATGGCGGGGAAGCTCACCTCCGGCCGCTCGTAGGTGGTGAACCGCTTGTCGCACGCGCCGCATTGGCGGCGACGGCGGATGAAGACCCCGTCCTCAGACACCCGCGTTTCAACGACTTGCGTTTCGAGGTGGCTGCAGAAAGGGCACTTCATGGCAGTGGCCGAGCTCCGCCCTTAGCCGTAGACGGGGAAGCGTGCGGTCAGCGCGTTGACCTTTTCGCGCACGGCGGCGATGTTGGCCTCATCGCGCGGGTTGTCCAGAACGTCGGCAATCAGGTTGGCCGTCATGCGGGCTTCTTCTTCCTTGAATCCGCGTGTGGTCATGGCGGGGGTGCCGATGCGCACGCCGCTGGTCACCATCGGCTTCTCAGGGTCGTTGGGGATCGCGTTCTTATTGATGGTCATGTGGGCGGCGCCCAGCACGGCCTCGGCTTCCTTGCCAGTAATGCCCTTGGCGCGCAGGTCCACCAGCATCACGTGGCTTTGCGTGCCGCCCGACACGATGCGCAGGCCGCGTGCGGTCAGCGTCTCGGCCACCACCTTGGCGTTCTTCACGACCTGTTCCTGGTAGACCTTGAACTCGGGTGTCAGCGCTTCCTTGAACGCCACGGCCTTGGCTGCAATCACGTGCATCAGCGGGCCGCCTTGGAGGCCGGGGAAGATGGCGCTGTTGATGGCCTTCTCGTGTTCGGCCTTCATCAGGATGATGCCGCCACGGGGGCCGCGCAGGCTCTTGTGCGTTGTGCTGGTCACCACGTCGGCGTGGGGCACGGGGTTGGGGTACACGCCAGCTGCGATCAAGCCAGCATAGTGGGCCATGTCCACCATGAAGATCGCACCGATTTCCTTGGCGACCTTGGCAAAACGGGCGAAGTCGATGTGCAAGCTATAGGCGGATGCACCAGCCACGATCAACTTGGGCTTGTGTTCGCGCGCTTTGGCTTCCATTGCGTCGTAGTCAATGGCTTCGTTCTTGTCGAGGCCGTAAGAGACCACGTTGAACCACTTACCCGACATGTTCAGCGGCATGCCGTGGGTGAGGTGGCCACCTTCGGCCAGGCTCATGCCCATGATGGTGTCGCCGGGCTTGAGGAAAGCCAGAAACACGGCTTCGTTGGCGGACGCGCCGCAGTGTGGCTGCACGTTGGCGGCGTCTGCGCCGAAGATCTTCTTCACGCGGTCGATGGCAAGCTGCTCTGCCACATCCACATGCTCGCAGCCACCGTAGTAGCGCTTGCCAGGGTAGCCCTCGGCGTACTTGTTGGTCAGCTGGGTGCCCTGCGCCCACATCACGGCGGGGGAGGCGTAGTTCTCGCTGGCGATCAGCTCGATGTGGTGTTCCTGGCGGGCGTTTTCGGCCTGGATGGCAGCAAACAGCTCGGGGTCGGTTTGTTCGACAAGAATTTTGCGGTCGTACATGATTGGCAGTCCTATGAACTTGTGTCCCTTGAAACAAGGGCTGCCCAGGCGAACGGCTGAACGCAACGGGTGGGCCCCGTGCGGCACGCTTCCCAGTGGTTCACAAGAAGTAGGTTCTTGCTGGTTTCCACGTCAGCGGCTGCATTCAGTGGTTGAATGCAGCGCCTATCGCCAGTCGCGTACCCCACTAGTGTAGCTGAGCCGGTGCTGGTTCAGCCGCCGCAGCGGGGCGTCGAAGCAACCGCCGCGCTGGAGATTGCCCGAATCAAAGGCCCGATAGCAGAGCGACTTTTTCGCCGCTGGCGGCAGCCGGCGTCTGCGCTGGCGCTACGGCTGGAACCACCTGTGCGGGAGCCTGGGTGGACAGCGTGGGAGGCGGATTGGTGGGCATGGTGCGACCATTTGCCACCTGGCGCAGGCGGAAGTGCTCGGCCAGCACCTTGGCCGCATAGCCGCCGTCGTCGGGCAGATTGGCTGCACCCACGTAGTAGCGCAGCCCGCCTTCGACCGAACCTGCCCGCGCGATGCACTCCTGCAGCACTTTCACGCCCACGCGCAGGTTCGTCACCGGGTCAAACGCGGCAAAGTGGCCGCCAAAGCTCTGGTATTTGTCGGTGTGCACGCGGGTCATCACCTGCATCAGGCCTTGGGCTCCCACGGCGCTTTGGGCAAACGGGTTGAAGCTCGATTCAATCGCCATGATCGCCAGGATCAGCGTGGGATCGATCTTGGCGCGCTCGCCAATGTCGTAGGCCTCGGCCACCAGCACGCTCAGTGGCTCGGGGGCGACGCGGTACTTCTTGCTCAGCCAGAAGGCGACGGCCGCCTGCTCTTTGGGCAGGTCCTTGGGGTTGGCGGCTGTGGCGCGCTCGCTGGCCTCCGGCTCCACGGGCATGCCCAGGGCCTCGACCTGGCGCGTGCGCAGCCAGTCCATCAACTGCTCCTCGCCCGCCTGGCGCAGGTCGGGGCGCGCAGTGAGCGCAATAACGACGAAGGCAACGGCCAGCCCGATGAGGGCAAAGCTGTTGTGGGTGATTTCAAGAAAACCTTCGGTCACGTCGGCCACGAAGGTTCGTACGCCGGAGACCATTTTTCCTGACGCTGTCATAGCTCTTCCTTTCTGAGGCACAGCGGGGGAAGAGGACAGTCTGTGTGACTGCGCCTGCCCGGCAAGTCGCCTGGATTGGTACGCCATCAAGTGGGCCCGCACGTCTGTGGTGTGCTTGGATTGCCCTGTTTGAATTAGCCGGGTTCGGCAGCGGGTTGGGGTTTTTACTAGCCCCGTTTTTGGGGCTGGCGGATTCTAGAAGTTCACTAAATGCTTAGTCAATACTAATAAACAAGATTGTTATATGTATTTGTTATGAAAAATCTGTAAAAATTCACAGGTTTTCGGCGGTTTTGGCGGTCTACGCCGGTGCGGCCAACAGCCACGATGTGACTGCATCGATGTCAAATTCAATCGTCCTTTTTAGAACCATTGAGAACGCAGTTTGAGTTGCTGGCGCGACTTTGGTAAGGTTCAGGTGCCTGTTCTTTCAGGCATCGCCAGACGAAGCGAAGTCTCCCGCCGAGGGCATTCAGTGCCAAGGTGCAGCAGATGCCGCTTTCACGGCAACCCTTGGAGGCAATACCTTGCCTCCCCGCCATGCGGACCTTTATCTCCGCATGTCGACCGATGGCAAAGACCGTTGTGTCAGCCGTCAAGCCCGGCAGGCAGGCCTTCAGGCACTGTCCGCCGGGCTTTCTTGCTTATGCAGCTCACACACGCACTGCATGCCAAGGCGTTGGAATAGAGCAGGGTGTCTATATATAGATAATGCGGTCTGCTACTGCGGTGTCCGGGTGGATCAGTGGGCTGACTGGCAGCCCCGCGCGCCGCCTCCACAGCCTTGTACCAGTTCTGTCGCGGGACTTCGCTTAAGGTGGATGCGCCGCGCGCCTGCTGTTACCGGTCAAAATAGCCGCTTTGTTGCCGCTACGCGCTTCGTCCATGGGCGTCCGCTGCGGCAGGTCCTGAGGCCTAGCGCCTGTGACCGCCTTTTGTTCTCCACTGGATCCATGTTTCCATTTTTTTCCCGCAGCAAAATGTCCGACGCACCTGAAGTGAATCCGGCTCCGGCCAAAACCCATGAGCCGCATCCGCTCGACGCGCTGACCGGCGGCGCCTTTTCTGCCGCGACCTCGGGCGAGCGCGCGTCCCGCATCCGCGACTGGCTGGCCACCCAGCCTGCACCGGAGCAGTTGCAGGAGGTGTTCAAGGAACTGAGCGGCCGCGACAAGGGCGCCGCCCGCGCGGTGCGCGAGCGCTTGGACGAGATCCGGCGCGCCAAGGGGCAGGAGGCCATTGCTGCCGAATGGGCTGAGAAGGCACAGGCCCTGCTGTCCGCCCCCAAGCTCAATATTGCCGACGCGCTGGCATGGCAGCGCGACGCCGCCAAGGCGGGTGCTCCGCTGTCGCGCGAACCGCTGTCGCTGCTCAAGGTTCAGGTGGCAGACCGGGTCAAGGTGATTGAAGACCTGCAGCACCGCGTGCAAGTGCAACGCGAGGCCGCTGTGCTGCTGGCCCAGCGCATCGAAGTGCTGTCCACCAAGCCCTGGCGCGACGCCCATGCAGCGCTGGATGTGCTGCGCGCTGACGTGGCGCGCTGGCAGGACCAGGCGCAAGAGCTGACGAGCGATGCCAGCTGGGCCAGCGTCGAAGCGCGTTTTCCTCCGCTGCTGGACGCGTCGCGCACGCAGCTGCTCGTGGTGTGGGAGGCCTTCCAGCCCGCCGTGGCGCAGGCCGCAGCCGCTGCAGAAGATGCCAACGCACCGCTGCCGCCCGTGCCGGTGTGGGCCGATGAGTTGCGTGCAGCGCGCGGGCTGCCCACCGAGGCCGCAGCTAACGCGGCCGCGACGGCTGCCGCCAAGCCGGCCCGTGCGGCCAAGCCCAAGGTCGCGCCTGAGGTGCTGGAGAAAGCAGCCAGTACCGTTCGTGACGCTTTGGCGACGCTGGAGAAGGAAACCGCAGAAGGCCACGGTAAAGCCAGTGCTGGCGCGGCCGCCGCATTGCGTGCCGTGCTCAAGGTGCATGGCAAATACATCGACAACGCGCTGGAGCAGCAGGTGCATGCTGCGCTGGTCGCCGCGGGCGAGCTCGAAGGCTGGCAGCGCTGGAGTGCCGACCAGGTGCGCGAAGACTTGGTTGCCAAGGCCGAAGCACTGCTCAACCGGCCTGAAGGCCAGGGGCTGGGCGGCCGCAAGATGCAGGAAACCCTGCGAAGCCTGCGCGAGCAGTGGAAGCAGGCCGACCAGGGTGGTGCACCAAACCACACGCTGTGGAAAAAGTTTGACGAGGCCTGCAATGCAGCCCACAAAGTGGTCGAAGCGTGGCTGGACAAGATCCGCGCCGAAGCAGCCGAGAACAAGGCCCAGCGCCTGGCGCTGATTGAAGAAGTGAAAGCGTGGGCGCAGGAGCACGCTGCGTCGGGTGACTGGAAGGCCATCAACCGCGCACTGCACCAGTTTGGCGACCGCTGGCGCGAGGGTGGACACGTGGGCGAGAAGCTCTTTGCAGAGCTGCAGCCGCAATGGAAACAGGCCATCGCACTGGCTGCTGCGCCGCTGGAAGCCGCGCAAAAGGAAAGCCTGGCCCGACGTCACTCGATGATCGAAGAGGCCACGGCGCTGGGCGCCGCCCCAGCGCTGCGCATCGACGCCGTCAAGGCCTTGCAGCAGCGCTGGCAGGCCGAGGCGCAAACTGTGCCGCTGGACCGCAAGCATGAACAAAAGCTGTGGGACGCCTTCCGCAAGCCAATCGATGAAGCTTTCAACCGCAAGTCTGCAGACCGCGAGCGCGCAGCCACGGAACTGAGCGCGCGCGACCGCGTCGTGCTGGAGGCGTCCAAAGCACTGGAGGCGGCCAATGCCTCGGGCGACGCCCAGCAGATCCGCGCGGCCATGCAGGCCCTGGAAGCCGCCTTGCGCGGTCAGGCCCAGGCAGCGGCTGCGGTGGCATCTGCCCAAAACGATGTGCACCAAAAGCAGGGTGCGCCTGAATCTGAAGCATCTGCCTCTGCGTCTGGTGATGCCATTGGCACGGGCGAGGAAGGTGGCGGCGAGGTTGCCGCGCCCGCGCCCGCGCCTCCCAAGCCCGCACGCCCCGTGGTGGCTGTGCGTGGCGATGACCGGCCCGGCATGAAAAAGGATGCCCCCGCCGCGCCCGGCCGAAGTGGCCGCCCTGGGGACCGCCGCGACGGCCGGTCCGGCGACCGCGACGCAGGGCGTGGACCGCGGGGGGAAGGGCGGTTTGGCGACCGCAATGACCGAGGCGGCCGGTTCAGTGACCGCGCGCCGCAAGAAGACCGGGGTCCGCGCCTTGGTGACACGGCATTCCGCGCGCAGCGCGAGGCCATGGAACACGCTCAATTGGCTCTGAAGAAGCTGGCGGCCCAAGCCCATGGCGAAGCCTTGACCCAGCTGCTGGGCGCCTGGGAGAAACGCGACGCGGCTCAGCTGCCGTCGGCGCAGGACCTGGGCGGCCGCGTCACACAACAAGTGCGTAGCGCATGGTCGCAGTCGCTTTCGGCCGTTCCGCAAGGTGACGCTTCAGAAGCGCTGCTGCGCCTTGAAATGGCGGCCGAGGTGCCCACGCCTGCGGAGCACATCGCCGCCCGGCGCATGCTGCAGTTGCAGTTGTTGACCCGCCGCAACGACCCCGCACCCGCCCAGACCTGGGGCCAGGATGCTGCGCGAGTTCTGGCCACGGCCAGCGATGCAGCGAGCGCGCGGCGCCTGCAGAACGCGCTGAAAACCTTGCTGCGCAAATAAGCGAAGAGCCCACAGCCGCGAGGCTGCCTATGGGAGCGAATGCCGGACGGGGTGTTCGCTGCCTGGGTGGCGCGCGAGTTCGGAGAGTAGTGCAAGCCCTTGAGGCCGCTTCACCCGACGCGCGGCCGTGACCTGTCCTGAATAGCGTTGACACCCAGGACGGTTAAAAACTCCAGCCGGACTATCCGGCCAACGACGCCCGATGCACTGCATCGGGCGTTTGCATTTTCAGCGACAGATGCGGTCGCTCGCAGT
>NZ_JBKBKQ010000038.1:0-36155 GCF_046294525.1 Acidovorax sp. | reverse complement strand
TGGCCTGTGCGCTGCTGGCCACCTGCAGAGTCTGAGTGGAGACATCGATACCGATAAAAACAGAGTCGGACATGTCCTTTCGCTCCCATCCTTGTCTATGCGAACTGAAAGTTCCTACAACTGTTCGGGTTGCAAGCAAGGACGGTCCGGCGCAGGCGCCCATAGCTCAGGGGCGGGCTTCAATCAAAATCGAATTCAGCCCAGAGGCGCGTCGGGCTACCTGTGCCAGTCCGAGCTTCAAAGATACAAGGCGCTTTGCGCCTTCCCCTTCTCCCGAATGGCTGCGCCATTCGGGAAGGGGGACGACACCAGCGCGGCGGGGCGGCCCTTGCGCGGGTGCACTGGTCTGGGGTCGCGCGCGTGCGGACGCCCTCCCGCTAAGGCACCCCGTAAAAAAAGAGCCCTGCCCCAATAAGGGGAGGGCTCTTTGTCTTGGCGCTGGCGGGGCCGCGAAACTAGGCCGCTTTTTCGACGTGCCCCTGGCGCGTGTAGAGGAAGTCAATCACCGCCTTGCGGTAGTGCACGTACTGCGGGTCTTCAGCCAGTTCCACGCGTTTGCGGGGGCGGGGCAAGTCCACGGACAGCACTTCGCCAATCGTGGCTGCGGGGCCGTTGGTCATCATCACGATCTTGTCGGACAGCAGCACGGCTTCATCCACGTCGTGGGTCACCATGACCACGGTGCTCTGGGTGCGGGCCACGATCTCCAGCAGCTCGTCCTGCAGCTTGGCGCGGGTCAGGGCGTCCAGCGCACCGAAGGGCTCGTCCATCAGCAGCACCTGGGGCTCCATCGACAAGGCGCGAGCGATGCCCACGCGCTGCTTCATGCCGCCCGAGATTTCGCCGGGGCGCTTCTGGCCCGCGTGGGTCAGTCCGACCAGTGCCAGCGCAGCATCGGTGCGGGCCTTGAGCTGGGCCTTGCTTTCCTTGCCGCCAAACACGCGCTCCACCGCCAGGTAGATGTTGTCAAAGCAGGTGAGCCAGGGCAGCAGCGAGTGGTTCTGGAACACCACCGCGCGCTCGGGGCCGGGGCCCTTGATCTCCTTGTTGGCACACAGCAGCGCGCCGTTGGTGGGCGTGGTGAGGCCCGCGATCAGGTTCAAGAGCGTGGACTTGCCGCAACCCGAGTGGCCGATGAGCGCCACGAACTCGCCCTTGGCGATGGTCAGGTTGATGTCCCGCAACGCCGGGAACAGGCCCTTGTTCGTCTTGAAGGTTTGCTCGACGCCGTGGATCTCGATGAACTTGGTGCTCATGGAGGGGTGTACGGATGCTGCCGTGGTGGTCGTGTTCATGCTTTCACCTCTTCAAAAGTAAATGCGGTGGCCAGCTTGATGAGTGCGAACTCCAGCACCAGCCCGACGATGCCGATCACGAAGATCGCGATGATGATGTTCTTGACGTTCAGGTTGTTCCACTCGTCCCACACCCAGAAGCCGATGCCCACGCCGCCGGTCAGCATCTCGGCCGCAACGATCACCAGCCACGCGGTGCCCACGGCCAGGCGCACGCCGGTCAGCATGTAGGGCAGCACGGCGGGGAAGAGGATCTTGGTGGCGATCTTCCACTCGCTCAGGTTCAGCACGCGGGCCACGTTCATGTAGTCCTGCGGCACGCGCTGCACGCCCACGGCGGTGTTGATGATCATGGGCCAGATGGAGCAGATGAAGATGGTCCAGATCGCCGCGGGGTTGGCGCCCTTGAATACCAGGAGGCCAATCGGCAGCCAAGCCAGCGGCGACACGGGCCGCAGCAGGCTAATGAGCGGGTTGAACATGCGCGAGAGGAACGCAAAGCGCCCGATCACAAAGCCCGCGGGAATGCCCACCAGCGCCGCCATGCCAAAGCCGATGGCCACGCGCTGCAGGCTCATCAGCACGTTCCAGCCCACGCCCTGGTCGTTGGGGCCGTTGCGGTAGAACGGGTTGCTGAACACCTCCAGCGCCTGCACCCAAGTGTCCTTGGGGCTGGGGATGTTGCCGCCCGTGGTGGTGGACACCACGGCCCACAGGCCGATGAGCAGGCCCAGGCCGCACAGGGGCGGCAGCACTGCCATCCAAAAGCTGCGCGACAGGGCGGCCCAGTCCCGACGCGGGGCAGCGGCGGCGGGCGCTGGCGCAGCTGCGCTGGCGGCTGCGGCTGCAGCGGTTTGTGATGTTTTTGGGCTTATGGCGCTTGCTGGATAAGCGCTGCTAGCTACGTTATTCATAGCGTTCTGGGCAGCCACTGGGGCCGCGTCCAAGGGGGAGTGAAAGACGGCACTGACCATGGTGTTCTCCTGTGAGGGGGCCGGGTGTGCGGGGCGGGTGCAGGGCGCGATGGAGGCCGATGGTCAAGCCTTGATCTTGAAACCGTCGGCGTACTTGGCCGGGTCCTTGCCGTCCCACACCACGCCGTCGATGAGCTTGCTGGTGCGCATCACGTCCTTGGGCACGCTGATCTTCATGGCGCTGGCGACGGACTTGTACAGGTCCACCTGGTTGACCTCTTTGGCCACGGCCAGGTAGTCGGGGTGGCTCTTGAGCAGGCCCCAACGCTTGTGCTGGGTGAGGAACCACATGCCGTCCGACAGATACGGAAAGTTCACCGCGCCGTCGTTGAAGAACTTCATGTGGTTGGGGTCGTCCCAGGTCTTGCCCAGGCCGTTCTGGTAGCGGCCCAGGATGCGCTGGTTGATCGCGTCGACGCTGGTGTTGACGTACGCCTTGCCCGCCACCGTCTCGGCCATCTTCATCTTGTTGGACAGGCTGGCATCGATCCACTGGCTGGCTTCGAGCACGGCCATCATCACGGCGCGCGTGGTGTTGGGGTACTTCTTGACGAACTCGGCCGTCGTGCCCAGCACCTTTTCGGGGTGGTCCTTCCACAGGTCTTGGGTGGTGTTGGCGGTGATGCCGATGCCGTCCATGATGGCGCGGTGGTTCCAGGGCTCGCCCACGCAGAAGCCGTCCATGTTGCCCACGCGCATGTTGGCCACCATCTGCGGCGGCGGCACGGTGATGAGCTTGGCGCCCGACAGTGGGTTGATGCCCGCCGCCGCCAGCCAGTAGTGCATCCACATCGCATGCGTGCCTGTGGGGAAGGTGCCGGCAAAGGTGTATTCGCGCTTTTCGGTGGCCATGAGCTTGGCAAGCGAGGGGCCGTCCACTGCGCCCTTGTCGGCCAGCGCTTTCGACAGCGTGATGGCCTGGCCGTTGTTGTTGAGGGACATCAGCACGGCCATGTCCTTCTTGGGGCCGGCCGTGCCCAGGTGCACGCCGTAGACCAGGCCGTAGAGCACGTGTGCAAAGTCCAGTTCGCCGTTGACCAGCTTGTCGCGCACGCCGGCCCAGCTGGCTTCCTTGTTTGGCACGATGGTGACGCCGTACTTCTTGTCAAAGCCCAGCACCGAGGCCATGACCACGCTGGCGCAGTCCGTCAGCGGAATGAAGCCGATCTTCACTTCCTTCTTCTCGGGGGCGTCCGACCCCTGGGCATGCACCAGGGCGCGCAGGGCGGGGCTCACGCCCACGGCGCCCACGCTGGCGGCCTGCAGCACGGTGCGGCGGTTGAGGCTGGTTTTGAGCAGATCGGTCATGGAGCGCATCCCTTGTCAATGAGGTGAAAAAGCAAAAAAGGCGTCCTCACGCCGCACCGGCGCTGAGGGCAGCGCGCAGTGCGGGTGGGGACGCCTTTGTCCGGTGTGGGGCTGCCGCCGGGCCATGGGCCTGGCGATGCTGCCCCGGGCAACTCCTACCCGCCGTTGGGTGGGGGCTGCCGGGTTCGACCTACGTTGGTCTTGCACCGTGCTACGCAAGCGGCGTGCCAGCGCTTTCTTGCTCCACCATGGCGCATGGTTGCTTCAATATTGATAGCTTCTGGCGCTTGCTGCACAAGCGCTGAGCCGTGATTCAATTCATGAATCACAAAACGGTGCAGCCTTTTCTTGGTGCTGCACTTGGTTTGTGCGGCGCACCATGCAGGGTGCCGAAATGAGGGGTGGGCGAACCGCAGCAGGGTGCGGGAAGCATCCCGGCAGGGCTGTTGGAGGCGTCAATTGCGGCCGTTGTGACGCCGTGGGCTGGGCCCACAAGCCGGGCGGGTGTCAGCCCAGAAGATCCATCACGTCCAGCATGCGCTGGGCCACATCGGCCAAGCGCAGGCCCTTGTCCATGGCGGTCTTGCGCAGCTTTTCGTAGGCAGCCTGTTCGGTGAGGCCCTGGCGCTGCATCAGAAGGCCTTTGGCGCGGTCGATCACCTTGCGGTCCTTGAGCTCGTTGCGCGCTTCGTCCAACTGGGCGCGCAGCGCCTGCTCGTGCTGAAACCGCGCCATCGCCACATCCAGGATGGGGCGGATGCGCTGCGGTGACAGGCCGGCCACGATGTAGGCCGACACGCCTGCGGCCACCGCGTCCTTCACGTGCGAGGTGTCCTCGTCGTTGGTGAACATCACGATGGGGCGGCGCTCGTCGCGTGTGGCCATCACCACATGTTCCAGCGCGTCGCGGGCCTCGCTTTCGGCGTCCACGATGATGAGGTCGGGCTGCAGCTGGGCCAGGCGCTCGCTCAGGAACACATCGGCCGGCAGCGTGGCCACCAGGTTGAAGTTGTTCTCCAGCAGTCCGATGCGCAGCGCGCGCGAGCGCTCTGCCTGCAGCAGGGCGTGCTCGTCGTCCGGGTCGGTGACGGCCAGGTCGGGGGCCACCACCACGATGCGCAGGGCGTCGGTGGTCATGGCCCGAGCATAAGCAATTTTTACGCCGCAAATTGGTGCATCAAGGCGGTGCGTGTGTGGGCCCGTCGCAGTGCTGCCAGCGTGTTGGGGTTTGTACGGCCTGAAACTTGCTAATAGTTTGAAGGTGGGCAGGGCATACCCGATAGCGCCCGTTCGGCGGCGTCGCATATACATCCAGACACATTGACATATTCACAAGGGTTTTTGCATGAACAAGCACATGGACCGGCGCGGTTTTGTGGCGCGACTGGCGTTGACGGGGTTGGCTGCGGCGGCAGCCGTGGTGCTGGCGGGGTGTGGCAAGGTGCCCGACACCATCAAGATCGGCGTGGCACAGCCGCTCAGTGGCCCGCTGGGCGCACTGGGACAGGACCTGCTGAACGGCGTGAACATGGCTGTCGCCGAGCTGAACAAGGGCGGCTACACCGTGGACGGCAAGCGCGTGACGCTGGAAGTGGTGTCGGTGGACGACAAGGCTGATGCCGCCACGGGCAAGACCGTGGCACAGCAGCTGGTGGATGCGGGGGTGGTCGCCGTCATCGGGCACCTGAACTCGGGCGTCAGCATTGAAACGGCCCCCATCTACGCCGCCAAAAGCATCCCGCAGATTGCCATCTCCACCAACCCCAAATTCACGCAACTGGGCTTTCCCACCACCTTCCGCATGGTGGCCAACGACACCCTGCAGGCGCGTGCCATCGGCTCGTTTGCCGCCACCCAGCTGGGCGCCACGCGCTATGCCGCACTGGACGACGGCACGCCCTATGGCAAGGGTCTGGCCGACGGCGCTGCCGAGCAGCTCAAGGCCGAGAAAAAAGAAGTGGTGGTGCGCAAATCGTTTGACGACAAGACGGTGGCGTTCGAGGCGCTGGCGGGCGAACTCAAGGCAGCCAAGGTCGAGGTGATCGTCTCCACACTCAACGACTTCCAGGCGCTGGCATTGCTGGAGGCGCTGCGGAAGGTGGACCACACCAAGATCAGCCTGCTGGGCGGCGACACCATCAAGACCACCGACATGACCAAGGCGATGGGCATGGTGGAGGGCATCTACGCCACGTCCCCCGTGCTGGAGGCCAAGGAGTTCACCACCGGCAAGCCCTTCCTGGAGAAGTACATCGAGGCGTACAAGAAGCCGCCCGCATATGGCGGCCACTACAGCTACGACAGCACCTACGTGCTCTCGGCCGCCATCCAGAAAGCCAAGTCGGCCGACCCCAAGGACATCACCAAGGCCATGCACAGCATCAACGGTTATGCACCGGTGATTGGCACCATGACCTGGGACGACAAGGGCGAGCAGCGCTACGGCGCCGTAGGCGTGTACGAGCTGCGCGCGGGCGCTTGGGAGCTGCGCATGCGCTCCGACCGCTGGTAGCACGACGGTCGCGCACCGTTGGCGAAGCGGAACGACCCCGCACCGGACGGCCGCAGGGCCCGGGTTTTACACTCGGGCCATCATGAGTCTGCTGATCCTTGGTATCGAATCGTCGTGCGACGAGACCGGTGTCGCCCTGGTCCGATCCACCGGCGATGCCGTACCCACCCTCCTGTCCCACGCGCTGCACAGCCAGATCGACATGCACCAGGCCTATGGCGGCGTGGTGCCCGAGCTGGCCAGCCGCGACCACATCCGCCGCGTGCTGCCGCTGGCCACCCAGGTGCTCACGGAATCCGGCCAGACCCTGGCCGATGTGGACGTGGTGGCCTACACGCGTGGACCGGGCCTGGCGGGCGCGTTGCTGGTGGGGGCGGGCGTGGCCTGCGCCCTGGGCGCAGCGCTGGGCAAACCCGTGCTGGGCGTGCACCATCTGGAAGGGCATTTGCTGTCGCCCTTTCTCAGTGCCGATCCGCCCGAGTTTCCATTTGTGGCGCTGCTTGTGTCCGGCGGCCACACCCAGCTGATGCGCGTGGACGGCGTGGGCCGCTACCGGATCCTGGGCGAAACGATCGACGACGCCGCGGGCGAGGCGTTCGACAAATCCGCAAAACTGATGGGCCTGGGTTACCCCGGCGGGCCGGCGCTGTCGCGCCTGGCAGAGCAGGGCAGTGCCACGGCCTTCAAGCTGCCACGCCCGTTGTTGCACAGCGGCGACCTGGATTTTTCGTTTGCCGGCCTCAAGACCGCCGTGCTCACGCAGGCCAAGAAGCTGGGCGACGAACTGAAGGCCCACAAGGCCGACCTGGCCGCCAGCACCGAAGCCGCCATTGTGGAAGTGCTGGTGAAGAAGACGCTGGCCGCGCTCAAGCAAACCGGCTTGAAACGCGTGGTGGTGGCGGGCGGCGTGGGTGCCAACCGGCACCTGCGCGCGCAGCTGAATGCCGCGTGCGCGCAGAACAAGGTGCGCGTGCACTATCCCGAGCTTCACCTGTGCACCGACAACGGCGCCATGATCGCCATGGCCGCCGCCATGCGCCTGCAAGCCGGGCAGCAAGAGACCAACACCGACTACGCCTTCGACGTGAAGCCCCGCTGGCCGCTGGATGCCATTACGGCCTCTGCCGCACCTGCGGCGGGGTGAAATCCAAGCAAAAATGGCCTCTAGCGCTTACCCAGTAAGCGCTGGTAGCTATCTTTTTTGGTAGTTCTTGCTCGTCCACACTCAGCGCAGCGCTGTCACGCCTGCAGCCAGCCGCGCAGGCGCTTGACGCCTTCGTCCAACCGACCCACATCCTGGCTGGCAAAACACCAGCGCAGCCACCCGCTCGCCTCACCGCCAAACGCGCTGCCGGGCGCCAGCCCCAGGCCCGCTTCGCGCACCAGCCGCTTGGCCAGCGTGAGGCAGTCGTCGTGCCCCTCGATGCGGAAAAACGCGTACATGCCGCCGCGTGGCGTAGCCACCGACACGCCCGGCACATCGGCCAGCAACGGCACCAGCACATCGCGGCAGCGGTGCAGGTGCGCCACCAGGCCCGGTGTCACCTCGGCCGTGCGCTGCAGCGCCACCGTGGCGCCGCGCTGCACGAACACTGGCGCGCATGACGTGTTGAACTCGATCAGCTTACCCACCGCGTGGGTGAGCGCGGGCGGCAGCACCAGCCAGCCCAGGCGCCAGCCCGTCATCAGAAAACTCTTGGAGAAGCTGTGCGTCACGATGAGCCGGTCCTCCGGCTCGGCCACGTCCAGAAAGCTGGGCGCGGCGCCGTTGGCCGTGTCGCCCGCGTAGTACAGGCGCTCGTACACCTCGTCGGCCAGCACCCAGGTGCCGGTGCTGCGGCAGTGCGCCAGGATGGTGGCCTGCTCTTGCCGCGTCAGCGTCCACCCCGTGGGGTTGTTGGGGGCGTTGACCACCAGCAAGCGCGTGCCGGGCGTGATGGCCGCCAGCAGCACATCCATATCCAGCTGCCATGCGCCCTGCGCGTCGGCCACTAGCGGCACGGTGCGAACCCGCGCGCCCAGAATGCGCGGCTGCGCCACCAGGTTGGGCCACACGGGCGTGACCAGCACCACCTCGTCGCCTGCATCCACCAGCGTCTGCACGGCCAGCATCAGGCCGTTGACGCCGCCCGAGGTCACGGCCACGCGGTCGAACCACGCATCGGTGTGCACCTGCGGATGCAGGCCGTGCATGTAGCCCGCAATCGCGTGGCGCAACTCGGGCAGCCCCAGGTTGTGGGCGTAAAACGTCTCGCCGTGCTGCAGCGAGGCAATGGCCGCCTCGCGGATGAAGCCGGGCGTCACCTCGTCGCTCTCGCCAAACCAGAACTTCAGCACATCGCTGCGCCCCAGGCCCTCATTGGCCACTTCGCGGATGCGCGACTCTTCGAGGCTTTGGACTATTTCTCGCATGCAATCTCCTTGAAATACACAGCCATCATCGCAGGCGTATAGTCGTTTTTTTGATTTTTTCACCACCTTGGCTGACCAACCAACGCTCATGACCTATCCCAACACCCAGCTCTTCATCGCAGGCCAGTGGCAAGACGCCGCTGAAGGCAAGACCCTTGCCGTGTTCAACCCCGCCACGGGCAAGGAAATCGGCCGCGTGGCCCATGCCACCAAGGTCGATCTGGACCGCGCGCTGGACGCCGCACAAAAGGGTTTTGAAGCCTGGCGCGACATGCCTGCCGCCGAGCGCGCCAAGACCATGCGCCGCGCAGCGGCCCTGATGCGCGAGCGCGCCGAGGCCATTGCCGCCATCATGGTGCAAGAGCAGGGCAAGCCCCTGGCGGAGGCCAAGGTCGAAACCATGGCGTCGGCCGACATCATCGAATGGTTTGCCGACGAATCGCTGCGCGTGTATGGCCGCATCGTGCCCTCGCGCAACCTCAAGGCCACGCAGATGGTGCTGAAGGACCCGGTGGGCCCCGTGGCGGCCTTCACGCCCTGGAACTTCCCCATCAACCAGGTGGTGCGCAAGCTGGCCGCCGCGCTGGGCGCCGGTTGCTCCATTCTGGTCAAGGCACCCGAAGAAACCCCCGCCAGCCCCGCCGAGCTGATCCGCGCGTTTGCCGATGCCGGTGTGCCCGCAGGCACCGTGGGCTTGGTCTATGGCGACCCGGCCGAAATCTCCAACTACCTGATCCCGCACCCCATCATCCGCAAGGTCACGTTCACCGGTTCCACCCCCGTGGGCAAGCAACTGGCCGCGCTGGCGGGCAAGCACATGAAACGCGTGACCATGGAACTGGGCGGCCACGCGCCGGTCATCGTGGCGGAAGACGCCGACCTGGAGCTGGCCATCAAGATCAGCAGCGGCGCCAAGTTCCGCAACGCGGGCCAGGTCTGCATCTCGCCCACGCGCTACCTGGTGCACGAAAGCATCCGTGCCGACTTTGTGGCCGCGTTCGCCAAGTACGCCCAAGGTCTGAAGGTGGGCGATGGCCTCACGGCAGGCACGCAGATGGGCCCGCTGGCCAATCCGCGCCGCATCACCGCCATGGCCGACTTGATGGCCGATGCGGTGCAGCAGGGCGCCAAGCTGGTCACGGGTGGCGAGCGCATCGGCACCGAAGGCAACTTCTTCCAGCCCACCGTGCTGAACGACGTGCCCCTGTCGGCCCGCATCGTGAACGAAGAGCCCTTTGGCCCCGTGGCCGCTGTGCGCGGGTTCGAGAAGATCGAAGACGCCATCGCTGAAGCCAACCGCCTGCCGTTTGGCCTGGCCGGTTACGCCTTCACCTCGTCGCTGAAGAACGCGCACCTGCTGGCCCAGCGGCTGGAGGTGGGCATGCTGTGGATCAACCAGGCGGCCGCTCCGGCCGCAGAGCTGCCGTTTGGCGGCCTGAAGGACTCGGGCTACGGCTCTGAAGGTGGCCCCGAGGCCATCGAGGCCCATCTGAACACGCGCCTGGTGTCGATCATGAACGTGTGAGTGTGACCACCGCGCTTTCTGAACAGGTTCTGAGCGCGTGGTTCGCAGGCCCCCGGTGCCATGGGCATCGGGGGCCTGTTTGTTTTTGGAAGACTGCATGGGGCGGCACAATGGCGTGGCTTTGAAGATCTGAGGCCATCGTAGGTGGCAGTTACCCAGCGCCCCCCCCAATTCAGGAGTGCCCCGCCCATGCTGACCCGGCAATGCCTTGCCCTCATCGTTGCGCTGGCCTGCGTGTCGCCTGCCTGGGCGGGCATGGATCAGGAAGGCTCCAGCCAGCGCCCTGGGCTGTTCTTTGCGTGGCTGTCGCCCGACGATGGCCCGGTGTGGGCGACTTTTGAGAACCCCGCGCACCTGCAGCAAATGGTGCGGCACTGCCATACCGGCGCGCCAGTGTTTGCGCTGCAGGCTGGCACCCGCTACCAGTGCAAGGCGGAACTGCCGCCGAAGTCTGCCGGGCAGGAGGAGCCCTACGCTGCAGGCATGACCGTGCAAGGGCCCGTGCCGCAATCAGACACCCGGCAGTACCGGATCTTCGCCCTCACGCCGCCGCGCACGCCCCAGTGGCTGGTTGCAGAACCCGACGCCGAGCAGCTGGGCGCACTGCAGTCGTTTGTGCAGTCGGACGACCGCCGGTTTGGCGCGCTGCGCCGCCAGCTCCAATGGGGTGCTGCACGCACGGTTCAGCAGCCCCAGGGCGCACGCACCACCGTGGTGGTGCCTGGCAGGGTGGTGCGCGACCGGGACGCTTTTTACGGAGCCCAGCGGCACCATGTTTTTGTGCGTGGCAGTAGCGGCTATGCCTACATGGGCGAGGTGCCCGGCAAGCCCGACAGCTACGTGGACATCGACGGCAACGATCTGCCGGGGCTGGTGGTGTCGGAGGGGTGTGACGGCTGGTGCGTGTCGCTGTGGGGCCTGACGGGCGGGCTACGGCAGGTGGCGCGGTTTGGCGGGCATTGAGAGGATGCCCTCTCAGGCTGCTCTCCGAGCACGGCATTGACATGCCGGCCGCCCACTTCCCCCTGCTGGCTGCGCTGCACTGGCACGGCGCCCTTGGCGTTGGTGAACTCAGCCAGGCCGTGGGTGTGTGCCAGCCCGTGGTCACCCGGTCACTGAAAGGTCTGGCAGACAGCGGTTTGGTGCAGTCCGAGTCCGTGGAAAGCGACCGGCGCGTGCGCAAGGTGGTGCTGACCGACCAAGGCCATGCGCTGGTGAACCGTGCCCAGCGCGACGTGGGGCCGCTGATCGAAGCCGCGGTGGCCCAGGTGTGCGCACCCCTGGAAGGTCCGCTGCTTGAGCAGCTTGCCGCGCTGGAGGCTGGGCTTGCGCGCACCTCGCTGCTGCAGCGTTCTGCAGCCACCATCGCCACCGAGCGCGCTGCGCGCCCCGGAGCGGGCGGCAAAAACGGCACCCGCAAGGGTGTTGGCACCAAAGGGGACAAGGCCCGCACTCCACCCGCCGCGCATCCGTCCCGGGAGAAGAAAGCATGACGACGACCACCGATCCATTCGCCAGCCCGGTATGGGCATCGCTGTGTTACGCACCGGCGCTTGCGGAAGGTGACGCGCTGGCCCGCCGCTACCGGCGCGACATCCACCTTTTCGCGTCACCCGCGACGACAGCGATGCGGCCAGCGTGGCAGCGATGACGCCCCTGGTCGCCCCTGGTGAGACCGTGTTCATCCTGCAGGCCCAGCCCGCCCCTGTGCCGCCAGGCCTGTAAGCGCTGCGCCGCGCAGAGGGGGTGCAGATGCTGGCATTGAGGCCAGTGGAGCCAGGGGCGGGCGCTGAGGAAGTGATCGAACTGGGCGATGCCGATGCCGCAGACATGCTCGCCCTGGCCCAGCTGACGGAGCCCGGGCCCTTTCTGCCGCGCACCCACACCGTGGGCTGCTTCGTCGCATCCGTGTCGGTGGCCAGTTGGCAGCGATGGTCGGCGAGCGCATGCGCTTTGCAGGCGGCACCGAAGTCAGCGGCGTCTGCACCCGCCCCGACTTTCGCGGCCACGGCTTTGCGCGCCGCTTGTCATCGGTGGTGGCGCACGCTATTCAGCAGCGCGGCGACCAGGCGTTTTTGCACGCGTGGGCGACGAATGCGGCGGCGATTGCGTTGTATGAGAGCCTGGGATTCAGGGTGCGCACGGCGGTGCATGTGATGGTGCTGGGGCGGTAGGTTCCACAGCGGATTTCAAGCGGCTCACACCGCTGCATACACACCCAAGTCTCCGTCCACCCCCAGCCGCTGCATGAATGCCTTCGGGTCAAAGCCGCTGCTGGCAAATTGCTTTTGCATCACGGCCGCTGCCGCGTCCACCGACGCCTGGTCTTGCCATTCCACCCAGGTCAGCACATTGAACCGGCCCGGACCGCCCAAGTCAGTCAGCACGGCGGCGTGGGTACAGCCGGGTTGGGCTTGTAGTGTGGTTTGCAGATGCTTCATCTGCGCGACAAATTCGTCCACAGCTGGCGTGGGAGCGGCGAACTTGTCGATGCGAAATCGGGCGGTGGCGCGGTGAGTTTTGGCGTGGTTGGCTGGCATGGAGGGCCTTGGTTGGGTGGTCGTAGTAAAAGGATGCGCCCGCAGAAGAATGTGCGGTGCGGGGCATGCTAAAAGCTCAAGCGAAGTTGAGGTCAAGCGGATTTTTAGGCGTGCGCCAAGTGCCGTCTTTGGCGCATCGGTCCAGGCACATAAAAGCCCCGGTGCCTTGCATGCCGGGGCTTCTGGATACTCATCTTTTGATAGCTGATAGCGCTTGATGGTTAAGCGCTAGAGGTCATTTTGGCTTGAAATTTTTCAATAGCCAGGCGTTTCAGCTGTCGAGAGCCTGCCTGTTGCAACCACCCGATCAAAACCGGTACGTCGAAGTCAACGTATACGTCCGCGCCTGCCCATAGAAGCAATCGCCCCGTGCCAGGCACTGGGTGATGTGCACCTTGTCCGTCACGTTGACCACGTTGAACGCCACGCGCCAGTCGCCTGCGTCGTACGCCACCATGGCATCGGCCAGCGTGGCGGCCGGGGTGCTGATGGCGCTGGTGCCGCTCCATTGCGATCCTGTGTAGCGCACGCCCGCGCCCACCGTCCAGCCCCCGCGGCCTTGCGCTGCAAAGCGGTGGCTCAGCCAGGCAGATGCGGTGTGTTTGGGCACGCTGGCCACGGGCTGGCCCTGGTCGCCGGTGTTGCTGCGGGCTATTTTTGCGTCGGTGAAAGCGTAGCCCAATGTGAAGTCCCAGTTGCGCGCCAGGCTGGCCTGCACCTCGGCCTCGAAGCCTTTGACCTTCACCTCGCCGATCTGCAGGCTGTTGAGCGGGTGGCTCGGGTCGGTGGTCTTGCGGTTCTTTTCGCGCAGCTGGTAGACGGCGGCAAAGGCATTGATGCCCTGGCCGGGAGGCTGCCACTTCACGCCAGCCTCCCATTGCTCGCCGCGCTGGGGTTTGAAGGGCGTGCCGTAGGCATTGGCGCCGCCCAGCGGCTGGAAGGACTCGGAGTAGCCCGCATACGGGGCCCAGCCACCGTCCATCTGGTAGGTGACGCCCGCCCGTTTGGTCCAGGCCTTGTCGTCCACGGCCGCGGCGGGGCGGCCTTCGGTGTCGGTCCTGGCGTTGTCGTGGCGCAGGCCCACTGTGGCAGTGAAGCGGTCCCACTTGATCTGGTCCTGCAGGTAAAAGCCCAGCTGCTTTTGCACCACGCTGGGCTGGCGCACCAGCTGCGACGCGGTCGGCGGTGTGAAGTTGCCGTACACCGGGTTGTACACGTCGATGGCGGGCGCCACGGCGCGCCAGGCCTGCTGGCCGGTGTGGTTGCGCTGCACGTCCAGGCCCGCCAGCAGCGTGTGTTCGGTGTTGCCGGCTTTGAGCTTGCCTTCCAGCTGCGTGTCGATCAGCAACATGCGGCCGGTGTTGATGTTCCACACCGCGTCGCGCACCACGGTGCGGTTGTCTGCGTTGAACACGGGGCGTGCTGGGCGGCCCGCAGCGGCGTTGGCGGTGAAGCTGGTGTAGATGGTGCGGTAGTCCACCTCGCTTACCGTGCGGCGCAAGTTCTGGCGCACGGTCCAGTCGGCGTTCAGCCGGTGGCTGAAGAGGTAGCCCCATGAGTTGTTGGTGGTGTCATACGCGTCCCAGCCCGGCTCGCTGATAAAGGTGTTGCGCGGAATCTGGCCGTACTGGCTGGGCAGCTGCGTGCCCTGCCACGGGAAGAATCCGATGAGCGAGCCGCTTTTGTCTTTCTGGTGTAGCGCCTGCAGCGTCAGCGACGTGTCGGCGTTGGGCTTCCACGTCAGCGATGGCATCAGCACCATGCGGTCGTCATCCACATGGTCCACCTGCGAGCCGCTGTCGCGGCCCACGGCCACCAGGCGGTAGAGCCACTGGCCGTCCTGGTCGAGCGCGCCGGTCAGGTCGGCCGCCATCTGCTTGCGGTTGTTGTTGCCCAGCTGCACCTGCACTTCGCGCAGCGTTTCGGACTGCGGGCGTTTGCTGGTCAGGTTGAGCACGCCGCCCACGCTGCCCTGGCCATACAGCACCGATGTGGGACCGCGCAGAAACTCCACCCGCTCCAACGTGTACGGGTCGGGGCGGCTGGTGTTGTAGGTGCCGTAGGTGCGCAGCAGTCCGTCCTGGTATTGGCTGACGGTGCCGCCGCGTGCGTTGAAGCTGTCCACGCGGCTGTCGAAATAGTTCGACACCGCACCGGCCGTGTACGCCGTTACCTGACGCAGCGTCTGCACGCCCTGGGCTTCCATCTGGTCGCGCGTGATCACGCTGATGGCCTGCGGGGTTTCGATGAGCGGGGTGTCGGTCTTGGTGGCGCTCAGGGCGCGCTTTGCCACATAGCCCGTGACGGGGGCGGTGGGGTTTTGTGCCTCGGTGCCGGAGGTCACGGTGACCGGGGCCAGCGTGGTCTCCAAGGCGGCCGGACCGGCCGTCTGTGCATGGGCGGTAGCGCCGCAAAGCAGCAGCAGGGCTGCGTGTGCGGCCTGGGCGATGGCGGTGCGTGGTGCGCGGAGCGCAGCCTCCGGTGCCGATGGGCTGGAATGCATGATCAAGTATCAAATTAATAGCTGCCAGCGCTTTCTGGTATTGCGCTGGAGCCGGTTTTTGTTAGAAATTTGGTCGCAACGGGCGCCCTCTGGCAGAGCCACTGGCGCGGGGGGCGTGCGGTGCGATCCCGCTCTCCCGCAGCCGACGGCGGCGGGCCGCGGTCGGCTGGCGGTCGTCTGCGGTTGTTGCAGCGGGGCTCGTTGGCGTGTTTCGCTGAACGGTCTGGCTTACTGCGCGGCGGCCGCCGTGGCGGCCGGAGGCAGAGGTGGCGACGCCATGCCGTCGGCCAGCACAAACGTGAGCGTGGTCACGTAGCTGGCTTCGCCGTACTTCTCGCCCTGGGCTTCGCCGGGGGTCTTGTCGGTGTGCTTCACCTCGGCCACGTACTGGCCCTTCCAGGGCGTGGCGAAGATGACGGTGCCGTCTTCGCCCGTTTCGGCCTCGCGCGTCCAGCCTGATGGCGCGGCCAGCTGCACCTTCGTCCTGGGCAGGGGCTTGCCGTGGTAGACCACCTTCAGTTCGCCCGGCTTGCCGGTGGGCACCAGGTCCAGCGGTGCGGTGGGTGCCACGGGCTGGGCCAGGTCGGCCACCCAGCGAGCGGAGGGCTGCCACACCATGGCGGGCAGGTTGCGCTTGCTGCGGTCGAGGAGCGGGTAGGTGGGCGCGGCAAACAGCGTGCGCGGCGTGCCGGCCACGGTGTAGGTGAAAGCATCCTTGCCCCGCTGGCCATCCACGCGCGGGGCGCTGGCGCCTGGGCCCTGCTGCTCCAGCGCGGGCACGCCCTTGAACTTGTCGAGCAGGCCGGGCGATGTCTCGCGCAGGTTCTCGTTGAACTCGCCAAAGTGCAGGCGCGCCTGGCCGCCCGCGTTCTCCAGCCACACCTGGTGGGCGTGGGCAGCCGTGGTCAGGGTGGCGGCCAGGCCGGCGCTGGCCAGCAGGGTGGCGAGCAAGGGGCGATGAAGGGTCGAGGTAAAAGACATGGACGGTTTCCTTTCGAAGATTGCAACAAACACGCGGCACGGCGCAGCCCCTCGCGGGGGGGGCGATGCGTGTGCTCTCATTTCAGTAGCTGCCGGCGCTTGGTGGTCAAGCGCTAGGTGGCGTTTTGGGCCTGATCTCAGCGCCCAGGGCCCAAGGGCCTTGAAGAAACGGGACGGGTCAGAAATCCACGCTCACACTCAGCGACAGCGTGCGTGGCGCGCCCACCACCAGGTAGCCTGCGCTGGGGTAGCCGCCCACCGACGCCCAGTAGTTGCGGTTGGTCAGGTTGTCGATGCGCGCGCGCAGCGTGACGAGCTTGCCTTGCACTTCCGTCATATAGCGGGCACCCACATCCAGCCGGTTCCAGCCCGGTACGCGCAGGGTGTTGATGGCGTTGGCATAGCTGGCGCCGGTGTGCACCAGGCGGCCGTCCACGGCCAGGCCGGGTACGCCGGGCACATCCCACTCTGCCCCCAGGTTGGCCTGCAGCTTGGGCACGCCAATCACGCGCTGGCCATCGGTGGCGGCGGCGCCGGTGCGCAGCTGCTTGGCGTTGAGCCAGGTCAGGCCGCCCAGCACGCGCAGGCCCTTGGTGGCCTCGCCTTGCACGGCCAGCTCGATCCCCTGGTGGCGGTCTTTGCCGCTGGTGCTGAAGATGTTGGCGGCGTTCAAAAACGCACGTGGCTTGGTCGTGGAGAACAGCGCCACGCTGCCAGCCATGCGGCCGGCGTCCAACTTGATGCCCACTTCCTTTTGTTTGGAGACATACGGCGCCAGCATCTCGCCCCGGTTGGCGGCGGTGCTGGGGGCCGTCTGGCCCTGGCTCAGGCCCTCCACATAGTTGGCATACACCGACAGGCCTTTGTCCACCTTGTACACGGCGGCCAGCAGCGGGCTGGTGCGGCTTTGGTCGTAGCGGTCGGTCTGCAGCGCAGTGCCGTAGGCGTAGTTGGCAATCTCCATTGTCTGGTGGCGCACGCCCACGGTGAGCAGCAGGCGCTTGTCCATAAGCGATATCGTGTCGCCCAGCGCAAAGCTGGTCAGGCGCGTGCTGCCGGTGCGCAGCGGGTGGGCCAGGTCGCCGCCAAACAATGTGCCGGCGCTGAAGCCCGGCAGGCTGCTGCCCACGGGCGTGTAGAGGTTGGTGGCCTGGGTGTTGCCCCAGTCCATGGCATAGGCGTTTTTCTTGTCGGCGCTGAAGTGCGAAGCCACCGCCACCCACTCATGCCCCACGCCGCCGGTCTGCAGTTGGCCGCGCAGGCCCAGCTCGCCGGTGTTCACACTGTCTTTGCGGGTGTTGTCAAAGCGGTAGGTGCTGGCCGCGCCCGTGCTGGCGTCGGACACCGTCAGGTTGGCCAGCGAGTTGGCCTCTTCGCCGCGCCGCGCACCGGCAGCGGCCCAGGCCGTGGTGGTGGGTGACAGGTCCCATTCGCCGCGCAGCGTGCCGAAGGTATCGCGCTCGTTCGAATAGCTCCAGGGCTGGGCAAAGTTGGTCTGGTTGTCGGGTGCGGCGGGTACGGTGGTGACCGCGCCGCCCAGCGTCACGTTGGTGCGGGTGTTCTTGAGCTGGTGGTCTTGCCAGCCGATGTCGCCCGACAGGCGCACGTCGCGGCTGCGCCAGTCCAGGCCCACGGCCACCACGCCCAGCTTCACGTCTTCGTGGTCCACCGCCGTGCCGCCATTGCGGGCCGCGGCGTTCACGCGCACGCCGGTGCTGCCGTTGGGTCCGAAGCGGCGCGCAATGTCTGCCCCGATCTGGGTCTGCCCGCCGCTGGCCACGCCGAATGTCACGCGGCTCAAAGGCTCGTTGGGTGCGCGCTTGGGCAGCAGGTTGATGCTGCCGCCCAGCCCACCGCCGTTGGGGCTTGCGCCGTTCAGGAAGGCCGAGGCGCCACGCAGCACCTCCACGCGCTCGAACAGCTCGGTGGCGATGTACTGACGCGGCAGCAGGCTATACAGGCCGTTGTAGGCCGTGTCGTCCGAATCCAGGATGAAGCCGCGGATGAAGAACGCCTCCTGAAAATTGCCAAAGCCCCGTGCCACGCGCACCGTGGGGTCGTTTTGCAGCACGTCGCCCACGCTGCGCGCGTGGCGGTCCTGGATCAGCTCGTTGGTGTAGCTGGTGATGGAAAACGGCGTGTCCATGGCGTCGCGCGTGCCCAGGATGCCCGCGCGGCCGCCGCGCGCCACCTGGCCGCCGGGGTAGGCGGGCGACAGGCCCTGGGCCGAGGCATCGGCGCTGGCATTCACCGTGACCGTGGACAAGGTCCTGGCCTCACCTTCCGCGGCAGGGGCAGGGGTGGGCTGCGCATGTAGCGCGGGCGTGGCCAGTGCCAGCCATGCCATGGCTGCGGCCAGTGCAACGGGGGTCAAGGCAGGCAGCGCAGGGCGCTGCAGCGAGGCGGTGTGGGATGAGAGTACGGAACGCATGGGAAAGAAGATCAAAAAGGAAGCAGAGAACTCAGCGCGGTGCGGAGGAGGGCGCCCCGGATGCATCGGCGGCGGGGGTCTCAGCGGCTGCCGCCGCGGATCTGCGGGGCCAGCTGTACCAACCCATCACCGCCACGGGCACGCCCAGGGCCACCCACGACCACCAGTCGCCCCAGGTGTCGGACACCAGGGCCGTGAGCAGCCCCGTGGTGGTGAGCACACCCATCACGATGGGCCAGCCCCACAGGTTCCAGAATGCGCTGGGCTGGTTGTTCATGCGGCACCTTCGGTGGATCGTGTGGCGCCGGGTGCGGGCAGCGGCGCTTCTCCCGCAAAGCCGCCCCTGGCGCTGCCTGCGGCGGGGACCGCGGGGCTTGCTGCCTGCGCGCCCTTCTTGAGCCACAGGTACAGCCCGCTACCCAGCACCACGACGGTGGCGATGTCGAGCAGGGCCCACAGGATCTTCATCGGCATGCCGCCGTAGTCGCCAAAGTGCAGCGGCTGCGACACCAGCAGCGCCGTCAGGTACCACGGCAGTTGCGGCGCCGCCGTGACCTGCGCCGTGCGCGCATCCACCAGCACCGGCTGCAGCAGGCGCGAGGTGAGCGGCGTTTCGCCGCGCAGAAAGAAGGTGTTGTGGTGCGGGCTCGAGAACGCCGTGCCCGGGAAGGCGATGAACGACAGCTTCATGCCCGGCGCAAGGGCCTGCGCAGCCTGCAGCGACTGCTGCAGCGGCCCACGCTCGGCCACGGGCACGACGGGCTGGCCCTCGTAGGGCTTGAGCAAAGTGGAGAGCTGGTCGTGCTGCCAGTACTTGATCATCAGGTCGGCCCAGGTGTTGATCATGCCCGTAGCCCCCACCACCAACGCCCACACCAGCGTGACGATGCCCAGCAGGTTGTGCAGGTCCAGCCACTTCACGCGGGCAGATCGCTCACGCCGCACCTCGCCAAACGCCAGCTTGCGCATGAAGGGCGCGTACAGCACCACGCCGGTGACGATGGCCACCAGCAGCAGCAAGCCCATGAAGCCCAGGAACAGCTTGCCCGCCAGCCCTGCGAACAGGTCCACATGCAGGCGGAACATCACGTACATGAAGCCCTCGTTCACCGGCCGCTCGGACAGCACCGCCGCCGTGCGCGCATCCACCGCGATGGACTTGAAATCCTGCGTGGGCGCGGGCGTGGGCGTGAGGGTGACGAACCACAGCGCATCGTCGTCCTCGGGCTGCGAGGCGAACTGCACGACGCGCTCGGGGTGCAGCGCATGGGCGGCCGTCAGCACCTGGTCCAGGCTGGCGCGCGGCGTGTGGGCGGGCATGGCGGGCGCCTCGACCTCGGTGCCCAGCAGGTGGCCGATTTCGTGGTGAAAGATCAGCGGCAGGCCAGTGAGGCACAGCAGCAGCATGAAGACAGTGCACACCAGGCTGGACCACTTGTGGGTCCAGCTCCAGCGGCGCAGGGCGGTGGGGCTCAGCATGTGACGAAGGTATGGCGGGGCGGGCTGCCGACGTGCGCAGGCCAAGCACGCAGCGGGCGCGCCCATCCTTCGGCGCCATGCGCACGCAATGGCAGCACCAGACTGGACCAACGGAAGACGAAGGAAATCAAGCCAGACAACCCGGAAACATCAAAGGGACGATGGGTGCTGGCTGCAGCCCCTGCGACATGTTCAAAGCGCTGGAAGGGGACGGGCTGTGGCTTGCGAGACCGCAATTTTACATTGCGGATGGGAATGATTCTGGTTTGCGATAAGAGAGTGTGGCGAATCGACTACGCGGCAAATCCTGATGAATGCATAAATGATAAAAATAGCAGCATGATGCCGAATGGTGTAAAATTATCATTTTAATCAAATGAAGCGGACAGCTCAAATTCCCATGACCGAGGAAACCCGCAAGCTGATCGAGCAGCTGACCGCCGTGCGTTTTGACTATCTGCCCAACATGCAAACGCTGGCGCAGCGCACCGGCGCGTTGGGAATCGTGAACCTGTTTGCGCTGGCTTCTCACACGCTCACTGCAGTGACGGGGACGCTGGCCATCGTCTCTATTGCGCGTCTGGGTACGGACGGCGAGTGGGCGGGACTGGGCCTGCGTGATCAGGTCCGGCATCTAGCCGAGTTGGCCGTGCAGGTATCGGCGTCGGTGGAACGACTCATCGGCTTGGCGCTCGTGGACCTGCAGAGACTGCACATCGACAGCCCTACGGCGGAGGAGAGAGAAAACATCCATGAGCTCATGACCACCGGAGAGATCTACAGGGCGTCCCTCAGTACCGTGTCTGTTGAAACTGCCAACATGGCCCGCCGTCAGGGCCTCTGGGGTCGCATCAGCCGCCCTGCATGCGTTCAGCCGGCGTTGGTCGAGCCCTGCTGGGAGCTGGACCAAGCCCAGGAAGACGTGCGCGCCGTCGTCGCGCAGATCATTGAACTGGAGCTGGCTCTAGAGCAATTTGGAGGCGGCTGGGCCGTGGAGTGAGGGCCGCGGCGCGGTATGTACGCCTGGCCGCATGTGAGCACGGCAACTGTACGGACATAAAAAAACGGGCCGCAGCCCGTTGATGGTTCTTGGCGGGGCGGAGCGCAGCAGGGCGCTCCACGTGAATCTCCTCAGGACTCCGCCTCGCCCATCTGCGACTGCAGATAGTTCTGCAGGCCCACCTTGTCGATGAGATCGATCTGGGTTTCCAGAAAGTCGATGTGCTCCTCGGTGTCGTCCAGGATCTTCTGCAGCAGGTCGCGCGAGACATAGTCGCGCACCGTCTCGCAGTGGGCAATGCCTTCCTTGATGGTGGCCTGCGCGCCCAACTCCGACCGCAGGTCGCATGCCAGGATCTCGGGCACATCCTCGCCCACTTGCAGCTTGGCCAGGTCCTGCAGGTTGGGCAGGCCGTCCAGCGTGAAGATGCGGTCCATCAGCCAGTCAGCATGCTTCATCTCGCCGATGGACTCGGAATATTCCTTCTTGGCCAGCTTGTCGAAGCCCCAGTGCTTGAGCATGCGGTAGTGCAGGAAGTACTGGTTGATGGCGGTGAGCTCGTTTTTTAATTGCGCCTGCAGGTGCGCGATGACTTGTGCGTCGCCTTTCATGGGGGACTCCTTGTTGTGTTGATTCGGAGCCCATTGTCGTGAGCTCCGTCAACGCTTGCAAGGCAATTCCCCGCGGCAGCGCGATGGCTGCGTGTGATGTTGAGTTGCGTTTGCATCGGCAGCGCCTGCAAGGGGGGGGCAGGCGCTCAGCCGTTGGGCGAATGGCTTACGGCAGGCGGATCGCCACTTCTTTTTCAAGCCCCGACGCCTTGGACTTGCATACCGCATAGACGGTTTGCGCGGCGGTGCTGCCGAGCGACAAGCTCTTGGAGTGCGTGAGCCCGTTGGCGCTGCTCGGGATCTCGTCGTAAAGCGCCCCATAAGCGTTGCCTGAGCTCCAGGACGCGCGGCACGCCGCTGCTTCGTTGGTGGTCAGCACGTAGCTCGCGTTGTAGCCCGAGTGCGTGGCGGAGCCCACCGTGATGGTCGGCGGCGTGTTGGGCACAGGCGTTGGCGTTGGGGTCGTCGGAGTCCCGGGGTTGGTGGGCGTGGCCGCGGACGCCTTCAGTGCGCCGCTCGGAATCTGCACCATGTACGCATCCACATCGGTACTGCTGCCATTGCCCCAGTTGGAGTTGAACAGCACCTTGGTGAAGTCGCGGTTGACCGATGCGACAGGCTCAGTCCAGTATCCATTTGAGGCGGTGCGTGAGAACGCAAGGTTATAGACCTGTGGATTTGGCTTGAGCTCGACAGCCATTATTTTCTTGTGGAACCACTGTGTGCTGCCGGTGCCGCCGTACGTGCTCAATACCACCCAGCCTGGGCGGTTGAACGCTTTGCCCGAGATGTGCAGCGCGGTGGCGGAGCCATTCGCATAACTGCTCAACAACGCGGTGCGTACGCCCGTGCGCAGGTTGGTCATGAAGATGTCGCCAGCATTCGATTGGTAGTCCACAGCAACGTAGACGTCGTCGCCGTTGGCATCGATGGCCAAGTCAGAGTGCTCTGATTTGTGCAGCAGCCTTGTCTGCTGGCTGAAGTCACGCGAGTAGGCAACAGTGCCGCGTGCGCCATCGCCAGAGACCACGCAGTAGTTTCCGCTTGGGCTCATGCTGACATGGTCTGGACGCTCGCCGTTGGTGTTCATCCATCCCACCACGGTGTCACTGTCGCGATCCCAGGTGATCACGCCCAGGCTGTTCCACTTGCTGTCGTCGACCATCAAGCACCAATAGCGCCCGTCTTTGGAGGGCGAGCCTTCGGATTTGGTCCAGGCAGCGTTAGCGCCGGGCCAACGTGCTTTGAGGCGCGCACCCAGGTCGCCTATCACGCGGGTCGCGCCGGTGGCTGTGTTGAGTTCGTTGATTTGCATGCCCATGCCGTTGGTGGGCAGGTAGTACAGCAGGTCGGGCTGGGTTGCATGCCACTGCGGCTCGGCATCGCCCGCCAAATACGGGAGCACCTTCACGCGGGTATGCGTGAGGGCGTCGTATAGGTGCCAGTGCCCGTCAATGGCGGCGACCAGATGCTTGGAGCTGTCCGCGTTGAAGGCTTGGCGGCGAGAGTAGTCGTTGCGAGCGAAACCGCTGACTCGGTCTGCCTGGTGGTCTGCCGCGCGTGTCAGGCAGGTCTGGTAGTTCGGCTCGGCCAGCGCCGCGCCTTTGGCTGGCCTGCTGAGGGTGGGTGCGGTGTCCACGCTCCGTGCGGTGCTCAACGCAAAGCCTGGGCGGTTTTCATAGAACGTGGTGCAACCGGGGCTCAGGCGTGAAAGCACAGTGGCGCCGGGAGCGACGAAGCGCAATGCGCCGTTCCAAAGCACTGAACGCTGGCCGGGGAGTACGTCCATGCCGTCGAACGCCTTGTCGCCCAAGCCACGATCGAGCACCACGCCTTCGGCTGTGGCCGGGATGGTGGCGCCATCGATGGTGATGGACTCGACAAACAGGTTGCGGTCACGGTCCAGCATTGCGTCGTTGGTGAACACGACATCCACACGGGCTCCGCCAGGCACCGCGGGTACGGTGAACGAGTAGTCTTGGTAGGCGGTGGCACGCACTTCTGCGCTGGCGACCACGACACCGTTGACGCGCAGGTCGACCAGCGGCCCCGTGCCGTTTGCAAGACTGCCCCATGCGCGCACAACCACCGTGCTCGTCGCGGCTGCCGTGTTGCTGGCCTTTTCCTGCAGCGTTTCGTTGTCGCCGGCCGTGGCAGCGCGCTGCTCGGCATTGTCTGCGCCCGAGCCGCCGCATGCGGTCAGCGCCGCCGCCATCAGCACGTGGGCCAAGCCCAGCGTGCCCAGTTTTGTGGGATTCAACCTCATCGAAACCTCTCTTGAATCGCAGTGCAATGCTGCCTGCTGTTGAGAGCTGCCTGTCGTTACCCGCTCTGGCGGCAAAGGCCGGCCTTGGGCGCACCCGCCAGCCCTTGATGCTGAAGGAGTGCGTCACGGCGTCCGTTCTGCTTTGGCGCCAGAAAACGGGAGTCATGCGGGCGGGGCAGCCCCTTTGAATGGATTTCCGCTCGCGGTCGAAGCCTAATTGGGCTCGGGCGGAAGCCGGAACAAAACTGTAAAAGTGTGTGGATGCTTGCGTGGGCCGCCGCGCTGGAGGTTGGCCGTACGGTCGGCACAGGCCGTTACAACTCGATCCGCTATGCGTTGGTGACAATGCAACGCGGCCGGCATGGTGCTCATCCAACCGCGTTGCGTTCGCTGCCTTGGGAGCAATCAGCGAGTCAAATAATAGCGTCAGGCAATTGGTTTAATCAAATCAATTAATTGGATAGATGGGTGCAAAACGCCTAGACTTCAGTCTGTTCTGTCAACCAACCCTTTAAGGAAACAGCAATGTCCCTGATCAATACGCAAGTCCAGCCTTTCAAGACCGAAGCTTTTGTGAACCGCAACGGCAAGGGTGAATTCATCACCGTGACGGAAGAAAGCCTGAAGGGCAAGTGGTCCGTGCTGATCTTCATGCCAGCAGCTTTCACCTTCAACTGCCCCACAGAAATCGAAGACGCTGCGGACAACTATGCTGAGTTCCAGAAGGCCGGTGCCGAGGTCTACATCGTGACCACCGACACCCACTTCTCGCACAAGGTGTGGCACGAAACTTCCGACGCCGTGGGCAAGGCCAAGTTCCCACTGGTGGGCGATCCCACGCACACACTGACCAACGCATTCGGCGTGCACATTCCTGAAGAAGGCCTGGCCCTGCGCGGTACCTTCGTGATCAACCCTGATGGCGTGATCAAGACGATGGAAATCCACTCCAACGAAATCGCCCGCGATGTTTCGGAAACGCTGCGCAAGCTCAAGGCAGCCCAGTTCACCGCCGCCAACCCTGGCCAGGTCTGCCCCGCCAAGTGGAAGGAAGGCGCAAAGACGCTGAAGCCTTCGCTGGACCTGGTCGGCAAGATTTAAGCAATCTGGTTCTTCGGCCCCAAAGCCGGACAGCGTCATGGCGCCTGTGCGCCATGCCGTCCGGCTTTTTTACGCCCGGACGTTGATATGCAGGCTTGAACTGCAGCCCTATCGGCTTCAACCTCCCCCACATCACAACTCCAAATTCAAAGGACACCACCATGCTCGACGAACAACTCAAGACCCAACTCGCCGCCTACCTGGAGCGCGTGCAGCAGCCGTTTGAGCTGGTGGCTTCCCTGGACGACAGCGAGACGGCGCGCGACATGCGCGAGCTGCTGACAACGATCCAATCCCTGCGCAGCGACAAGATCACCCTGCGCACCGATGGCAACGATGCGCGCAAGCCATCCTTCAGCCTGCAGCGTGTGGGTGCCACCAACAGCCTGCGTTTTGCCGGCCTGCCCCTGGGCCATGAATTCACCTCGTTGGTGCTGGCCCTGTTGTGGACGGGCGGCCACCCGCCCAAGGTCGAGCAGGACGTGATCGACTCCATCAAAGCGCTAGACGGAGACTTCAACTTCGAGGTCTACATGAGCCTGACCTGCCACAACTGCCCGGACGTGGTGCAGGCGCTGTCGCTCATGGCCGTCGTCAACCCAAAGATCAAAACCACCGTCATCGAAGGCGGCGCCTTCCAGCAGGAAGTGACCGACCGTGAAATCATGGCCGTGCCCATGGTGTTTCTGAACGGCCAGGTCTTCGGCTCGGGCCGCATGACGATTGAAGAAATCGTGGCCAAGCTCGACACCGGCTCTGCCGCCCGTGAAGCCGCCAAGCTCAGCGCCAAGGACCCGTATGACGTGCTCATCGTCGGCGGTGGCCCCGCTGGCGCCGCAGCCGCCGTGTACGCCGCCCGCAAGGGCATCCGCACCGGCGTGGCGGCCGAGCGTTTTGGCGGCCAGGTGAATGACACGCTGGCCATCGAGAACTACATCTCGGTGCTCGAAACCGACGGCCCCAAGTTCGCCGCCGCGCTCGAAGCCCACACCCGCGCCTATGGCGTGGACATCATGAACCTGCAGCGCGCTGACAAGCTCATCCCCGCCGCGCAGCCCGGTGGCCTGATTGAAGTGCAGCTGGCCAACGGCGGCTCGCTCAAGGCCAAGACGGTGATCCTGTCCACTGGCGCCCGCTGGCGCAACGTGAACGTGCCTGGCGAAGCCGAGTACAAGAACAAGGGCGTGGCCTACTGCCCGCACTGCGACGGCCCGCTGTTCAAGGGCAAGCGCGTGTCCGTGATCGGTGGCGGCAACAGTGGTGTGGAGGCTGCGATTGACCTCGCTGGCGTGGTGGCCCATGTCACGCTCATCGAGTTTGCCGACCAGCTCAAGGCCGACGCCGTGCTGGTGAACAAGCTCAAGAGCCTGCCCAACGTGACTATCCACACCAACGCGCAGACCACCGAGATCACCGGCGCCGATGGCAAGGTCAACGGCCTCAAATACAAGGACCGCGCCACCAATGTGGAGCACACCGTGCAGCTCGAGGGCGTGTTTGTGCAGATCGGCCTGGTGCCCAACACCGAATGGCTCAAGGGCACGGTGGAGCTGTCGCGCTTCGGCGAAATCATTGTCGATTCGCACGGCCGCACCAACATCCCCGGCGTGTTTGCTGCAGGCGACTGCACCACCGTGCCGTTCAAGCAGATCGTGATCGCGGCAGGCGAGGGATCGAAGGCGGCACTGAGCGCGTTTGACCATCTGATCCGGATGCCGGTGGTGGCTTCGGCTGCGGCGCCAGCGCAAGCCCAGCCGGTGGCTGTTCCTGTGTGATGAATTTGAAGTAAAAAGTGGCTCTAGCGCTTGATGAATAAGCGCTGGAAGCTATCAAAAGGTGAGTGAATCAAGCTGTGCTTGAGCGGTCACCCGCTTCAGAGGGCCTGCGCAGCCCGCAGCTTTCCGCTGTGCAGGACCATCAACCGCCCGCGCGCCGGTAATGCATCACCACCGCGCCGTTGGAAAGCGGCGTGGCCGACACCAGCTTCAACCGGCGCGTCTGCGCCAGCCCCCCCTGGTACAGCGTGGGGCCATGGCCCGCAATGCGTGGGTGCACCATGAATTGGTACTCGTCGATCAAATCCAGCCTGTCCAGCACCGTGGCAAGCTGGCCGCTGCCCAGCAGCACGCCAGCCGGTGTGGCGTCCTTCAGCAGCTGCACGCCTGCGCGCAAGTCGCCGGCTATGTGGTGGCTGCCCGTCCACGGGAAGTCCGTGCGCGTTGACGACACCACGTATTTCGGTTTGGCCTCCAGCTTCACCGCCCATTCGCGTACTGCGGGCGCTGCCTGCACATCGCCCCGCGCAACGGCGGGCCAGTAGCTTTCCATCATCTCGTAGGTCACGCGCCCCCAGAGCATGGCGCCGGACTCGTCCATCAGGCGGGTGAAGAAGCCGTGCGTCTCGTCATCGGCAATGCCCTCCTGGTGGTCGGTGCAGCCATCCAGGGTGAGGTTGAGGCTGAAGGTGAGAAGGCCCATGGGTGTCCTTGATTTTGCAACTGCGTGCCGAGATGGTGACAGCCACTGCGTTCATCCCGCACGGGCCGAGGCTTGTGCAGCTTACTCCCCGCAAGGGTGTCTCACGCTGGCGAGACAAAACCGCAAAACGTTCTTGGCGGTTTTCCTACAGGCGTTCTCCCGCGGCCCATTCAATGATGGCTCGACCACATTCGCTGAAAAACTCATCCACCATGGGCAATACACCGCGCTCGCGTCCCGACGCTGCAGACCGTGCCGCAGCGCTGGTCGAACTGGGCACGTACTTGAAGGCGCGGCACTACACCTTCGTGACTGTGACGCCGCTCACGCACCAGCGCGTTCTGCGCAACCGCAGCCGCCCTCGCAGCCCAGATGCACCGGCACCGGATCTGCGCGACGCCTTTGGCTGGAACCTGCCGTTCGCGCACGACCTGCTGCCGCTGCCATTGCTGGACACGCTGTTGTCGGCACAGGTCGTTTCGGCGCAAGGCAACAACACGTACCTCAGCCGTGTGCGTTTCAGCAGCTTGGGCGGCGATGTGTACGTGCATTCCAGGTACCCCACGGACCAGGAGGACGCGGTGTTCTTCGGCCCAGACACCTACCGGTTTGCCGGGCTGATCCGCGAAGAGCTGGCTGTCCGCCCGCTGGCCGAGGGCAGCCGCGTGCTGGACATCGGCTGCGGTGGCGGTCCAGGTGGCATGACGGCAGTCCGCGCGGCAGCGGGGCCGGTGCAAGAGCTGGTGTTGGCCGACATCAACTCCCAGGCGGTGCTGTTCAGCCAGGCCAACGTGCGCATCGCGCAGATGGACCGGTGCATGTGCGTGGGGTCCGATCTTTTCAGCCAGGTCCCCGAAGGCCCGTTCGACCTGATCGTGTCCAACCCGCCGTACCTGGTGGATGCGGCCCGGCGTACGTACCGCCACGGCGGTGGCGAATGGGGCGAGGGGCTGTCGCAACGCATCGTGCAAGAGTCCATCGCGCATCTGGCGCCCGGCGGCCGGCTCATCCTGTACACCGGCAGCGCCGTGGTGCGGGGCACGGACTCGTTCACCGGCTGGGCGGGCGACGTGGCCCAGCGGGCGGGGTGCACCTTTTTGCAGCGCGAGATCGATCCCGATGTCTTCGGCGAAGAGCTGGACCGCCCCGAGTACGCGGGCGTGGACCGCATCGCGGCCATTGGCATCGTGGTGCAAAGGCCGGTGTTGCGATGAGAGTCCTGGGCATTGGCCACTGCAACGACCTGGCTGCCATGTACGCCGGCATGCAGACGCGCGGCCACGACGTGCGGGCGTATGTGCGCGACCCCGCCAGCCACAGCGTGTTTGCGGGCATGGTCAAGCGCACGGACGACTGGCAGCAGGACCTGGGATGGGTTCGCGAGGCCGGTGACCAGGGACTCATCCTTTTTGAGACGGCGGACCAGGGCACGGTGCAGGACGCCTTGCGTGCAGAAGGTTTTCAGGTCATTGGCGGCAGCGCGCTGGGCGACCGGCTGGAGGCCGACCGCGCCTATGGCCAGCAGGTGCTGCGCGACGCCGGCCTGCGCACGGCAGCGAGCCACAGCTTTGCCAGCTATGGGCAGGCGCTGGACTTTGTGCGGTCCCGCCGCCAACGCTATGTGCTCAAGTTCAACGGGGCCCACAACCCGCGCACACGCAACTACATCGCCCAGACGGCCGATAGCCGCGACCTGGCCGCGCTGCTGGACTTCTACTGCGAGCACGAGGCCTCAGCCGACACCCAGCCCGACTTCGTGCTCATGGAGCACGTCGACGGTGTCGAGATTGGCGTGGGCGGCTACTTCAACGGCCAGCAGTTTCTGGAGACGGCCTGCATCGACTTTGAACACAAGCGCTTCTTTGCGGGAGAGCTGGGCGAGTTGACGGGCGAGATGGGCACGGTGGTGAGCTACGCGCACAGCAGCGCACTGCGCGTCAAGGTGCTGTTGCCACTGACCGACGTGCTGCGCGACGGCGGGTACTGCGGCTACATCAACGTGAACCTGATCGCCAACGCAGACGGGCTGTGGCCGCTGGAGTTCACCAGCCGCTTCGGCTACCCGGGCTATGCGATTTGCGAAGCCCTGCACCGCGAGCCATGGGAAGCCATCTTCCGCAAGCTCCTGCAGCGCCCCGGCGCGCAGCATGCCGGCGCATTCCGCTCAGCCGTCGCGCCCGGCTTCGAGGCGGCGCGGGATTTTGCCGTGGGCATCGTGCTCACCGTGCCGCCGTTTCCGCACCCGCACGGCTATGCCGCACTGTCCAAAGGCCTGCCCGTCATCCCGGACAGCAGCCTGTCGCCCGCCGAGCGCGCGGGGCTGTCTTTTGCAGAAGTGGAACTGCGCGGCCACACGCTGCTGACCAGCGGGACCTGCGGGTATGTGGGCGTGGCCACGGGTTGCGGCTCCAGCGTGGACAGCGCGCGCAGCCGTGCTCTGGACCTGGCGCGCAAGGTGTACGTGCCCAACCTGCGCTACCGCAGCGACATTGGCGAGCGCGTGTCGCCCAAGGTGCTGGCCGACCTGCGCCTGTGGGGCTACCTCTAGGCCGCGCCCCGCCTACGTAGGAAGCCACCCACGAGTGGGGGCGCCATGCCCTGATACCGGCAGTGCAGGCCGCGCCCGATTCTGGTGATATCAATAAACGACAACACACCATGCACCTGACCCTGCTCGAATGCCCAGCATCGCGCTTCGCTTTGCCGCCCCATTTGCTTTCCGATTCGCCCGCCACCGCCGCGCCCGTCGCAGCGCAAGAGACCTCCGCCGCCACCGCCCTGCACGCACCGCTGTACGACCGCTTGGCCAACCACCTGCCCTCCATGGAAGAGCGCGCGCAAGCGGCGACTTTTTTGCGCACCGTGCTGGACGAAGTTGCGCACGATGCAGACGAACTGCCCGAAGACCCCCAGCAATTGACGGCCTGGATGGAAGCCAACATTGCCAACGTCCACGCGCAGTACCAAAGCTATCTGGAATCGCGCAAGGCCGGCGCGCCCCGCCGCTATTTTCTAAACCGCGCACATGCGCTGTACTTCCTGCGCCAGGTCGCGCCCACCAAGCTCGTGGACGGATCGTGGCTTTACGGCCTGTGCGCGCATGGCAGCAACGCGCGGCTTTCCGATCTCATCACCACCTATGTCGAAGAGCTGGGCGACGGACAGGCCGACAAGAACCACGTCAAGCTCTATCGCACCCTGCTGGCACGCCACGGGCTGGACCCGGTGGACGACCTGGAAGACCCGCTGTACCGCCAGGGCCTGGTGCAGTTGGCGCTGGGCTGGAACGCGGAGGAGTTTTTGCCAGAGGTCGTGGGGTTTAACCTGGGCTATGAACAGCTGCCCCTGCACCTGCTGATCACGGCGTACGAACTGAACGAACTGGGCATCGACCCCTATTACTTCACCCTGCACGTGACGGTCGACAACGCTGACACCGGACATGCCAAACGCGCGTGCGTTGCAGCGCTGGAGGCTGCCCCGCGCATTGACGACGGGGGCGAATACTGGCGCCGCGTGCGCGCCGGTGCCAAGCTGGGTAACACCGGGCTCAGCACCCTGGACGTGATTCACGGCTTCGACATCGACAGCGAAGTCATCACCATCCTGGCGCGCAAAGCCAGTTCCGGCCACGGTGCCCATTCGGACTTTTGCAAAGTCGCCGGCCGCAGCGTGAACGACTGGCTGGCAAATGCCGACGACGTGCCCGCGTTTCTGGCCGCGCTGGAGCAGGGCGGCTGGATCAAACGCAACCAGCCTGCGCAGGACAGCCGCTTCTGGCGACTGCTGCAGGGTGACCGCGCAGAGATGTTCGGTGTGTTCTCGCCGTATGAGCTGCAGGTCATCCACGACTGGATCCGTGGCCCTGCCAGCGTGGATGGTGCTCCGTTTGATGCGGGCGCAGCACTCGGCGGCACGGCACGGCAAATGAGTTTTCGGGTGGCCCAGCGTCTGCAGGCGGCACGCCGCCCGCGTGCTGATGCTGGGAGCGCAGCGGTACCGTCTTCCGCTGCGTTGGACACCGACCTGGAAATCTTCGAGCAACGCTACCCCACCCTCAGCGCCACGGAGCAGCAGGCCATGCTGGTCCAGGCGATGGCACCCGCGCTGCATTGGACTCCTGTGGGGCTGCTGGCTACGCGGATGTTTTTGAACCGGGGGTGATGGGCTGGCTATGGGGCTGCGCGAAGCGCGCCGCAACGTCTGGATGCCGCCTAAGCCTTGATGACGGTCGCGTCGATCTCTACCACTTGCTCTGCATGCCCTAAACATGCAATGCCCAGAAGCGTCGCAGGAGGCACTTGCCCACCAAAGTACTCGGTGACGGCGCGCCACGCGGCTGCTAGATCAGCCTGCTCGCCCACCACGTACACGACGAGACGGCGTATATCCGGCATGGCGAAGCCGTGAACCGCCAGCAACTTACTCAGATTCGCCAAGCACTGATTAGCCTGCGCGTGGGGATTTCCTGTTGCCACGATGGAACCATCAGCCGCCTGCGGCACTTGGCCTGCAACGAAAAGCTGCCTACCTACGTGCTGTGCGTATTGGTAGTGCGGTGTGGTCGGCAGGCCTGCTGCGATTTCGGCTTCGTTCATGGGTTGTGCAGAGTGAGATGAGCGCGATGGCGTTGTATGAGGCGGCGGAGGCGAACGTCGAGTTTGACTCAGGATGCTTGTGTCGGATGCGCGGCATGGCCTCAAAGTGCCCGGAGCCGCACTACCGGCAATATCACCCAAACACATACTGCGCCACCCCATCAGCCAGCACTTCCCGGCACCTCACTGCCCAAACCTCCCCGATCCGATCCCGCGTCAGCACCTCCCCCGCAGCCCCATGGAGTGCACCCGTGTCCGGGCTCAGCAGCAGCACATCATCCGCATACCGCAGCGCCAGGTTCACATCGTGCAGCACGGCCACCACGCTGCAGCCCTCGCCGTGCGCCCAGTCGCGCAGCAGGCGCAGGGCTTGGTGCTGGTGGGCCAGGTCGAGCGCGGCGGTGGGCTCGTCCAGCAGCAGCCAGCGCGCTGCGCCGTCGGGGCGGGGACTCCAGACCTGGGCCAGGGCGCGGGCCAGGTGCACGCGGGCTTTTTCGCCGCCCGAGAGGGTGTTGAAGCTCCGCTCGGCCAGGGCGATCACGCCCGTGGCGCCGAGCGCTCCGTCCACGATGGCGGCTTCGTGGGGGGCCGGCTGTTGGCGGTGCGGGTAGCGGCCCAGCTCGGCCACTTCGCGGGCGGTGAAATCAAAAGCCACGGCGCTTTCTTGCGGCACGACGGCGCGGCGCAGGGCCAGGGTGGCGGCGGGCAGCGAGGACAGCGGCATGCCGTCCAGCAGCACCTGGCCGGCATCAGGCTTGCGCTGGGCGGACAGCAGCGACAGCAGGGTGGATTTGCCGGCGCCGTTGGGGCCCAGGATGGCGGTGAAGCGGCCGGGGGGCAGCGTGGCGGTCAGGCCCTCCAGCAGCGTGCGGCCGCCCACTTGCACGCGGGCGTTGATGCATTGCAGGCCGGCGGCGGGGGCGCTCATACACGGCTCCTGAAGCGGCGCAGCATCCACAAGAACATGGGGCCGCCGATGAAGGCGGTCAGCACACCCAGGGGCAATTCGGCGGGCTGCACCACGGTGCGGGCCACGGCGTCGGCGGCCAGGACCAGGGCTGCGCCCAGCAGGGCCGCGCCCGGCAGCACCACGCGGTGGTCAGGCCCGGCGATCAGGCGCACCCAATGGGGCGCGATCAGGCCCACAAAGCCGATGATGCCGGTGGTGGCGGTGACGGCGCCCACGGCCAGCGCGGCGATGACGACCACGGCGCGTTTGGTGCGCTCGACAGGAACGCCCAGCAGCGCGGCCTGGGCTTCGCCCAAGGCCATCGCGTTGAGCGGGCGGGCGCAGGCCAGGGCTGCGGCGCAGGCGGCGCCCACCAGGGCCCACACCAGCGCCACGGCGCTCCAGCGCGCGCCGCCCAGGCTGCCCAGCAGCCAGAACTGGATGTTGCGCAGCTGCTCGTCGGTGGCCACGAAGTTGAGGTACCCCAGGCCCGCGCCGGCCAGCGCATTCACGGCCACGCCGGCCAGCAGCATGAGGCCGATGTGCGTGCCGCCCACGCCCTGCGCAAACAGGTAGATCAGCAGGGTGACGGCGGTGCCGCCGATGAAGGCCGAGAGCATCAAGGTCCAGCTGCCCAGCGCGTGGGGCAGGGCCGGAAACCACTGCTGGCCCAGCACGATGGCGCCCCCGGCCGCCAGCGCCGCACCGCTGCTGATGCCAATGAGCCCCGGGTCGGCCAGCGGGTTGCGGAACAGGCCCTGCATGAGCGCGCCCGCCAGCGCCAGCCCGGCGCCTGCGGCCATGGCCAGCAACAAGCGCGGCAGGCGGATGTTGAGGAAAACCAGTTGTGCGGGCGTGCTACCGGCGCCGGGCGCGCCGCCCGCGCCCGTCAGCATCTGCAGCAGATCGGACGGCGCAATGGGGTAGGCGCCGCTGGCGCTGCCCGCGATAAAGGCCAGCACCACCAGCACACCGCCCAGGGCCAGCGTGGTGGCAGGGGCCAGGCGGTGCTTTGGGGATGCCGAGGGGCGATGGCGCGCGCTGGCAGCGCCCCCGCGCGGTGCGGCAACCCCGGGCGGGGAGCCCGGCTGGGGCACGGCGCTCATGCGGTAAGCCGCTGGTGGGCCATGCGCACGGCCTGGGGCAGGCGCGGGCCAAAGCCCAGCAACAGCAGCGCGTCCAGCGACACCACGGCACGACGCTGGTAGGCGGGCGTCAGCGCCAGCTCGGGGCGCTGCCAGAACTTGTCGAGCCCGCCCAGCGCGGCAATGCCTTCGTCGGTGGTCAGGATGGCATCGGGGGAGGCGCTGGCCATGGCCTCGGCCGTCATGGGCCGGTAGCCGGTGAACCCCGTGAGCGCGTTCACCCCGCCCGCAAAGCGGATCAGCGCATCGGCCGCCGTGCCCTTGCCCGCTACCTGGGGCGAGGGGCCGTGCGACAGGATGAACAGCACGCGCGGCTTGGCCCCCTTGGCCGCGGCGATCTGCTGGCCCAGCTGCGCCCATTCGGCATCCAGTCGCGCCTGCAGTTCGCGCGCGGCGGCCTCGCGACGGGCCGCGCGGCCCACGGCCTGCACCTTGGCGCGCACATCGTCCCAGGTGTATTCGGACTTCACCAGGTTCACCTCAATGCCGGCGCTGCGCAGCTGGTCAAGCACCACGGGCGGCCCGGCTTCGGTGGTGGCGATCACCGCGTCGGGCTTGAGCGAGAGCACGCCCTCGGCCGACAGCTGGCGCAGGTAGCCCACCTTGGGGGTGTGGAGCGCGGCAGCGGGGTAGAGGCTGGTGGTGTCGGTGCCCACCAGCTGGGCCTCGGCGCCCAGCGCGTACACCACCTCGGTGATGGCGCCGCTCACGGTGACCAGGAGGGGGAGCTTGGACGGGTTTTGTGCCGACGCCGCAAAGGGTGCGCCCAACGCAGCGGCGAGCAGGGCGCGGCGGGTGGTGGCGGCGGTGATGTCTGCCGGGTTCATGCCGCTTCTGCCGTCAAGGGGGAGACCTTGCGCACGATGGCGCGCCAGTCTTCGCGTTCGGGCTGGCCGGGCTTGCGTTCGCCGAAGAACATGGCCATCAGCTCGCCGCCGTGGTCAAACGCTTCGATGGACGTCACGATGCCGTCCACGGTGGGCTTCTCCACCACCCACACCGACGCCATAGCGTCTTCGCGCAGGTGCAGGTTGAAGCCGGGGTCCAGCACGTTGAGCCATTGCGCGCCGCGGATTTCCATGGGCTCGATGCGCGCCACGGGGCCGCTGTGGATCTGGATGCAGCCGGGGCTGCCCACAAACACCATGATGGGCGCGCCGTCGAACGCGGCCTCTTGCAGCAGCTCGCGCACTGCCGTGGGCGCCACGCGGCGTGTGAAGCGGCCCTCGGCCAGGCGCAGGCTTTGCTGGCGCTCGGCCCCAAAGGTCTTGAGCATGCCGAAGAAATCGTGCGTGTCTTTCATCGCCGCCCAGGCCGCCAGCAGGCCGGGCGCGTCGATGGCTTCATCCGCCCGCGGAGCGGGGGCCGGCGGCTTGGGGCGGAAGAGGTAGCCCAGCGCGGGCTCGCCAAAGCGGCGCATCACGTCTTCGAACGCGGCGCGGTCGGTGGCCTCGCGGCAGAAGATCTTGTGCACGGCCAGGCCGCTGGCGTCGTAGAACTGCAGGCTCAGCGAGGCGGGCGTGCCGGGGTTGGCCGCGTGCTCGGTCACTGCAAAGCCTGCGTGCCATTGGTTGAAGAACAGGCGCAGGTCGATGTCCGCACCCAGCGCCAGGCCCACGGGGCCGGTGGCCGAGAGCTTCTGGTACACGCCGGTCTTCTCGTGCACGGTGGATTCATTGCGGGTCAGCGCCAGCACGGGGCCGCAGGCCTCCAGCGCCTGCAGCAGCGCAAGCCACGGGCCGCGCAGCGGCACGGCCTTGAGCGGGTGGTCGTGTTCGCCGCCATGGGCGGCAATGGCTTCGCCCTCACTCAGGCCGATGCGGGCGGCCGCGTCCTTATGGCGCAGGCCGGCAGCGCGGGCCTGGGCAAAGCGCTCTCGGGTCTGGGGTGCGTTCATGGTGTGGTTCACTTCAAAAAAGATAGCTGCTGGCGCTTGATGGATAAGCGCTAGGGAAGCTCTTCACGAATCGGTTCTGGCAGTGCCGTAGTGATGCCCGAACTAAGACAGCCCTTGCTTTCGAGAATTGATCGCCCCCAGCAGGCGCTG
>NZ_JBKBKQ010000037.1:0-37435 GCF_046294525.1 Acidovorax sp. | reverse complement strand
GCTCTCGGTGAAGGTGTCGGCTCCGCGCATGGATGGCTTGTCTTGTGGTCGGGGGCCTTGATTGTCGTGGCTGTGTCTCAGCGGCGGAGGGACTGCGAGAGGTATTTCAGCAGCCTGCTAGGAGTCTGCGCGGCAGAAGGAGCATCGGCTGCAACGTGCGATAAACCGGTCTCGCGCAGTACTACCGCCTGCGCCCAGGGGTCTTTCCTGGGCTTGTCGGTAGCACCACGCGATCCTCGGTTTTCGCGCGTTTCGCTTCGATGCCTTCTGCCGCGCAGACTCCTAACCCCGCTGCCTCAGGTCTTGCCGTCCAGCCACTGCACGGCGGCGTCCAGAACCGGGTCGCCCCCGCCCATGATGCGCTGCACGAAGCCCGCGTCCACGGGCACGCGCAGGTCGGGTTCCACCCCCTTGCCGTGCACGTAATGTTCGCCGTTCGCGCCGATCTCGGCCACGGTGGGCGCATGCAGCACCACCTCGCCGGGCAGCAGCACGCGCGTGGTCAGGCCCACCATGCCGGGGGTGGGCTCCGTGGCCACGATGTGGGCGCGCCCGGATTTTTGCAGCCAGGCCGAGAACACTTCACAGGGGCCCGTGCACTCCTGCCCCGTCAGCAGCACCAATGGCGCGCCGTAGTGGTCGCTGCCTTGGGTGTACAGAGGCAACTGGGGCGGCAGGCCCAGGCTGCCCCGCGTGCGCCAGACCTTGGTGGTCGCATCCACCTGGCGCTGTGCATAGGCCTGCAGGCGCAGCGGGCGGTCGTACGAAAAGAAGGACGCCGCGAAGTGCGGCACCAGCTGGTAGGCGCTGTGGTTGTTGCCCCGCAGATCCAGAATCAGCCCGCGCAGGCGCGACTGGTTGGCGGCGGCCAGGCTGCGTTCCCACGTCTCCAGGTTGCCCCCGCCGTCCGCAAACGAATTGAAGGCGATGTAGCCGTATTGCCTGCCCGTGTGGCTGCGCAGCTGAAAGGCCGACAGGGACTCGTTGTTGGGCGCGCGGGCAGGAGGCTGGGGGCTCTCGGCGATGCGCTGGCGCAGGTCCAGCGTCAAGTCGTTGCCGTCCTGGCGCACCTTGAGGGTCATTGCATCGCGGTCGTTGGCCATCATCCGCAGGGCGTCGTGGCGGCGGCCCGCCTCGGTAGGGCGGCTGGAAGTGCGCGACACGCGGCCCAAGAAGCGGGACACGCTTTCGCCGTTGACCTCCAGAATCTCGGCGCCCGGCCGCAAACCTGCCAGCGCTGCAGGTGAGCCCGGCGTGACGCTGCTCACCAGTGCGCGCCCGTCCGGCAGCCACCACACGCCCGGCACGGGCAGGGGCATGGTGCCGCGCGGCCGCCATTGTTCAGACAGTCCCACGTCCACGCCCTGCTGCCAGCTGGCGGAAGAGGCGGCGCCCCCACGCAGGTCGGCGCGGAACAGGCCGTCCTGCAGCTGGGCGCCCAGGGCGGCATAGGCCTGGCCCAGCGCCCTGCGGTCGCGCTGGTCGCTGGCCTGGCGAATGCGTTCCGCCCACTCTGCCTGCAGCTTGTTCCAGTCTGTGGCTGGGTTGTTGCGGAAGGGGTAGCGCTCTTGCATCAGGCTGGTGAATGCCTTGAAGGCATCGCCGGGCGCCAGCCGCGCCAGGTCGATGTCCGTGGTGGACTGCACGCTGTATTGCGGCAGGGCCACCTCGCGGCTGCGGTCAAAGCTGAAGCCTCGGCTGTCGAGCGTCACCACGGTGTAGCCCCGGGGCAGGCGCACCATGGGGTCGTCTGAAGTGAAGAGCCGGCCGTCGGCACCAAAGCCGGAGGGAAATGCCACGCCCGCTTCGCTGGCCCACACCAGCAGTTTGCCGCCCACGGGCTCCAGCGCCAGATCGGGTTGCAGCGGCCATTCCAGCTGGACCGAGCTGGACGCGAGCATGGCATGTTGCTCGATGGCATCCAGTGCGCGGCGGCCGGCACGGCGCGGCAGGTTGGAGTGCACGGACAGGGCGTAGACCTTCACCCCGGCCCCCGCCGAGCGCGTGCGCCCGGTGCTCAGGTCGAACAGCGTGCCGGGGGGCGTGTGCGGCAGATCCAACGACACGGCGGAACTGTCGGCACGCGGGCTGGCCAGCAGCTGGTCTTGCGGCGGCGTGGTGTGGGCGGGCTGGCGCTGCACAAAGTACGCCCCCTGGTCGAGCAGGCCGACCAGCGTGTTGCTGACCGAGATGGCGTCGCCCGCGTTGCGTTCCAGCACCGCGATCAGCCGCGTTGGCCCCCCTTCGTCGCGCGCCATGACGGCCGGGCCAGACGGCGGCTGTGTAGGGGCGTAGCCGCGGTTGTTCCACATCTGCCGCCCGGTATCCACCGCCTGGCGGCCCGTGGAAAGCACCTGCTGGCCGGTAGAAAGCGCGGCCTCTCCACGGTTCACCACCTCGGCCGCACGCCCGATGTCGCCAAAGGAAAAGCCTTGCGCCTGGGCCACCGAAGCAGATGCCATCAGCATGGCGGCCGCAGCCATCGCGGCAGTCACACCGGTGGACATGCCGGCCCATGCTGCTGTCCGCTGGCGCAGCCATGCGCTGCGGCGCGCGGGCGACTCTGCGTGCATCCCGGGGCCGGTGGCGCCAGAGCCGGACAAGGGGGGGAGTGGGCGGCAGGGAAGGGTGTTCATGGCGAAGGATTCAAGGCATGAGCGGGCGTGCGGACGGCACGGACAAGTTCCTGGTGTCCCGAGTTAACGAACCTCTCGCTCGGGACACCAGGCCTTCAGGCGTAGCGAATGGCGAAATCGTTGTCGACGGCGCGCACTTCGATTCTTTCAATGGACTTCCCGTCCACGGTGGCCTGCAGGAATTCCATGGCCATGCGGGGCAACAGGTTCTGCGTGAGGATGCCGTCGATCATCCGGGCCCCGGACTCGACCTCGCTGCAGCGCTCGCGGATTAGCTGCACGGCGCTGTCGTCAAACTCGAACTGCGCACCGTGATTGGCTTGGATGCGTGTCTGGATGCGGCGCAGCTGAAGGCGGATGATCTGCTCCAGCATCGCGTCCGAGATGGGGTAGTAAGGCACCACGGTCAGGCGGCCCAGCAGTGCTGCGGGGAACTTGCCGAGCAGGGGCTCTCGCACGGCCTTGGTCAGGGCCTCGGGCGAAGGCATCAGTTCGGGGTCGTTGCACATGCTCGCGATCAGGTCGGAGCCTACGTTGGATGTGAGGATGATCACCGTGTTCTTGAAGTCGATGTAGCGGCCTTCGCCGTCTTCCATCCAGCCTTTGTCGAACACCTGAAAGAACATCTCGTGCACATCGGAATGCGCTTTCTCAATTTCGTCCAGCAGCACCACGCTATAAGGCCTGCGCCGCACGGCCTCGGTCAGCACACCGCCTTCGCCATAGCCCACATACCCGGGCGGCGCGCCCTTGAGCGTGGACACCGTGTGCGCCTCCTGGAACTCGCTCATGTTGATGGTGATGAGGTTCTGCTCGCCGCCATACAGCGCTTCGGCCAGCGACAGCGCGGTCTCTGTCTTGCCCACGCCCGAGGGTCCTGCAAGCAAGAACACACCGATGGGCTTGCCAGGGTTGTCCAGGCGCGCGCGAGCCGTCTGGATGCGGCGTGTGATGGCCTCCAGGCCATGGCGCTGGCCGATCACGCGGCGCTCCAGCGTCTGCGCCAGACCCAGCACGGATTGCACTTCGTCCCGCACCATGCGGCCCACTGGGATGCCCGTCCACTCTGCCACCACGGCAGCGATGACGTTGGCATCCACCACGGGGTGCAACAGCGGGTCATCGCCCTGCAGTGCGGCCAGCTCCAGGCGCAGCTTTTCAATCTCCTGCGCAGACAGAGAGGCGGGCGCATCAAGGGCTGTGCTGGACGATGGGTGTGCACGCTCCGCAGGCGGATTGCCATCGGCCAGGGTGCTTGCTGGCAGCGTTGAATCCGATGGCGCGGCCGAGGTGGCGGCCTGGCGCCCGGCCAGCAGAGCCGCTTCAGCGGCAACGATGCGTTCGGCCAGTGCGCTCTCCTGCGCAAGTCGCTGGGCAAGGGCGGCGTGGTCGGTGTCCAGCCGCTCCAGCTGGGCCAGCAGCTCGGCCAGCCGATCTTCATGGGCGACGCCCAGCGCGGCCTCCCGCTCCACGACCTCACGCTCCACCCTTAAGGCCTCCTGCTGGCGCGTGACTGCTTCGAGGCGGGCGGGCGTGGCCGTGAGCGCCATGGCCACCCGGGAGCAGGCCGTGTCCAGCAGGCTCACGGCCTTGTCCGGCAGCTGCCGCGAGGGAATGTAACGGTGCGATAGGCTGACGGCCGCCTGCACGGCTTCGTCCGCAATGCGCACCTTGTGGTGGCCTTCGAGCTTGGCGGCCACGCCGCGCAGCATCTGGACGGCCTTGGGTTCGTCCGGTTCATGGATGTGGACCAGCTGAAAGCGCCGGGTCAGGGCCGGATCCTTTTCGATGTACTTTTTGTACTCCTCCCACGTGGTGGCGCCGATGGTGCGCAGCACGCCGCGCGCCAGCGCGGGCTTGAGCAAATTGGCTGCGTCGCCGGTGCCTGCCTGCCCACCTGCGCCGATCAGCGTGTGGACCTCGTCGATGAACAGCACGATGGGGGTGGTGCTGGCCTGCACTTCGTCGAGCAGCGAGCGCAGGCGGTTTTCAAACTCGCCCTTCATGCTGGCGCCGGCCTGCAACAGGCCCACATCCATCACGCGCAGTTGTACTCCGCGCAGGGGCGGCGGAACGTCGTCACCGGCAATACGCAGTGCCAGACCTTCCACCACGGCGGTTTTGCCGACGCCGGCCTCTCCCACCAGGATGGGGTTGTTCTGCCGCCGCCGCATCAGGATGTCGATCATCTGGCGCACTTCCTCGTCGCGGCCGGTCACCGGGTCCAGCTCGCCCTTGCGGGCACGCTCGGTCAGATCGACCGTATAGCGCTGCAGCGCTTCTTGCTTGCCAGCGCCCGGCGCAGACGTGGCGCCGCTGGCTTCGCCGGGCACCCCTTGCAGGCCGGAGCCGTCAGACGCCTTGAGCGCCGTTTCGGGTGAGCCGGGCAACAGCTTTGCAAAGGCGTCGCTGAGTGCGGGCTCGTTGATTTTCTCCAGTTCCTTGGAGATGGCGCGCAGTTCGTTGGCCAAGGTGCGTGTGCGCAGCATGCCGGAGAGCCAGTACGCGCTGCGGATCTGCGACTCGTTGAACATCAGGGTCGCGTACACCCAGCCGCGCTCGATGGACATTTCGATCTGGTCGGAGAAGTCGCTGATGGATGTGGCGCCGCGCGGCAGCCGGTCTAGGCTGCGCAGCACGTCGGCCGCGAGCTGCGCCGCATCCACGTCGAAGTGGCGAAAGATTCGCAGCAGGTCGGAGTCGTTCTCCTGGAGCAGCTGGTGCAGCCAGTGCACCAGTTCTACATACGGGTTGCCGCGCAGTTTGCAGAATACGGTGGCGCCTTCCAGCGACTTGAACAGAAGAGGATTGAGTTTGCCAAACAGGGCCAGGCGGCTGATTTCGGACATGGGACGTGATGCGAAGCGTTGAAAAGAATACGGGTTGGGCACGATGTGTGCGGTCAGGGAGAGCGGCTGCGCAGGGGTGCATGCCCGCGCACAGGGCGGCCGCGCTGCTGTATCCAGGATTCAGGGTCCATGCGGAAGTCGTCCGCGTCATGGGTGGCAGGCGCGCTCATTACCCATGTGGTCCAGCCCAGGCGGGCGCCGCCCCCCAACTGGGCGGCAGGGACTTCTTCACGGCGCAGTACCAGCTCGAAATCCCAGGCGTACGCGATGCCCAGATAGTTTCGAACCCAGTCGACCAGCGCCTTGAAGTCCGGCTGGCCGGGCAGGAAGCGTTCGTACTGCGTGAGGGTCATGGGGCCTATCCGCAGGCGAAACTTGCTTTGGGCGTCGGGCACGCGTGCGCCAACCACCGTGTCCACGCCGAGTTGCGAGTTGCATGGCAGGCGCGACAGGCGTGTTTGCTGCGAGGGTTCCAGCGCCAGAAAGTGCAGGCAATACTCCTGCAAGTCCACCTTGACGCCAAAGTAGCTGCCAATGGCGCGCTGCAGCCCCTCAGGGTTGCGGGTGAACCGCGTGAGATGCCCCGCGTGGTGCAGCTTGGCATGGTCCGACACGGCGTCACGCTGGCGCGCAGAAGGCTCACCGATGCCGACGATGCTGCCCAGGTGCCGCCCAAACATGTCGTCGCCCACGCGGTCCAGCGACACCGTAGGCTGGGCATCGGCCCAGGCGCGGAAGAACAGCAGCAGCAGCCTGTGGTGAAAGATGTCGGAGAAGCGAGCAAGGGTCGGGTCGTCGTGTTGCCGAAGGCGTTCACGCACGTATTCCGTAAGGTGGGTGGGCAGCGGGCCATTGGGTCCATACAGGCCGAAGCTCCACACCGTCATGCGTTCGGGGTGGCCACCGATGGCTGGGAGGATCTCTGCAATCGTGGCTGGTGCAAATGCCAGCGACGGGTCTTGCCCCAGCCGGATGGGCTCCGCCTTGGGCCGGGCTGCCCGGCCCAGACGCGGCATGTCGACGTGGCGGGCCTGCAGCCACCGCAGCGTGAAAAAAAGATCGAACGAATGCGGTGAACGCCGCAGCCGCTGCCACAGGTCGGAAGAGCGGGCGGAAGCGGCCACAGGCGAGGACGGTGCCGCTGGCTCTTGCGATAGCGAAACCTGCGGGAAGAGCGTGCGCGCGTTCATAGTGCGGGCCTTTGGCCGGGACGCACTTCCCACTGCGCAACTTTGCCGCGCTGGCGCGATTGCAGGGACAGTTCCGTGAAGCTGTTCACGCCGACGTGGCGTGCAAAGAACCGCTCCAGCACTGACACCAGGGGCCATGCGCTGACCCCCGCGAAAGACGCTTCGTCGACGGTCAGTTCAATGCCAACACCCCGGCCGTACACCAACTGCCGATGCTGTGTCAGGCGGCGGGTGATGGGGCGGACGCTCATTTCCTTCAGACCTGCCACCTGGCCAGCCAAGGCGTGGTTTCCCAATGCCAAATAGAGGCCCATCAACTCGCGCAAGGTGGCGGCACCTTCCTCGTCGGAAAGGTCCGTCATGGCGAGGTAGTTGAGGGACAGGTGGGATATCAGCCTCCAGGTGATTTCGTTCTCGGCAATGCTGCCCACGGGACGCGAGGGGCCGGTCACGGTGCGAATGTGACCGATGGGGGCCGATTCGATGGTCGTGAAGTCGCCTTCAGGCCGATTGACGGGCATGAGCAGCGGAAGGTCCCGGTTGGTGCACAAGGTGCGCACCGACAACTGCTTGAGGTCGTCGGAGAAGGGTGCGGCCCGCTGATCCACCAGCGACAGGAACGCCTCGCTGCCCAGGTACTGCGTGCGGGGGCCAAAGCGCACCGCGTGCTCCGAAAAGAGACGGGGTTCGCGACGCACAGCGAAGTAGGCCTGGTCCTCCGGACGTATGCCGTGCACCGAGGTGTACAGCGGTACGAACTCGCGGTCGTTGACCTTGCCCTCCTGGTGGCCCGTGACGCTGAGCACGTTGTAGACCTCGAAATCGCGTGGCCGGGTGCGCTCCATCACCACGTGGTATTCGTTCACATCGGACGATACGTGGATCCGGTCCGCCATCCGCTCAAAAAGATTGATGGCGGGGGTGCAGTGCAGCAGGAATTTCTGATGGTCCACCACGGCTTCCAGGTCTGGCTGGGCCTTGCGCAGCAGCAGCGTGATAGCCACGCGCTTGGCCGGGACTTTGCGGAGCGTTTCGGCCAGGCCGCGGATTGAGAAAAATCGGAACCGCGGCGGAAATGCAAAGTATTCGTGCAATAGCCGGTGTCCCTGGAAGGCCCGGTGCGAATACGGGAGCAGCGCCTGCGATTGCTCGTAGCCCTCGGCATGCAAGGCATGTGCGGGCAGTTGGCCGTACACCCTGGCGGGATCTTGCGGGTCGTGCACCACGATGCTGAGGACGGACTGGTGCAGCAATTCCTGCAGGTGGGACGCTACAGCATCTGTCGCGTGGATGTAGAGGTCAAGGCGGTCCATGGTCAGGTGCGCGAACTCCATGGCACCCTGGGTCGCCAGCTCAAACCGCAGATGACCCGGCGCGTCGGCCGGAAGGCGCATGCGGGACAGCGGCAGGTCCAGGGGGGCGCCTCCGAGCGTGGCACGCAACAATGCGATAGGCCACAGGGTCACGTCATGGCCGGTACGGAAGTCGCAGGGCGTCTGGTCCTCCGCAGCCTTGCGAGACCGCAACATGCTTCCTGCGGGAAGACAGAAACCGTCCGCGACGTTGCCTTCGACTTCACTGGGGGACATCTGCACCACCACCATGGACGGTGTGGGAGCCAAGTAGTGGGGGCACACCATCTCCAGGATGCGCTGGGACAGCCGCGGGAACTCGGCGTCCATCTTCATCTGTACCCGCGCCGTGAGGAAGCTGAAACCCTCCAGCAGCCGCTCCACGTAAGGATCCGCAACGTCCAGGTCGCGCAGCGCGAGGCGCCCCGCCACCTTGGGGAACGCAGCGGCAAACTCCGCGCCCACTTCGCGCAGGTAGGCCAGCTCGCGGTTGTAGTACTCCACCAGGCGGGGATTCATCGGGCGGCTCCCACACTCAGCTCCTCAGATCGGAAACGACGACCTGGCCGGTCTCCAGGTCCAGGCTGGTCTTGAGCAGGAGTTCCAGCGGATAGGGCATGGACCAGAATTGGCAGCGAATCTCGAATTGCAAGGTGTTGTGGTGGTTCAGGGAGTCAAAGGACGGCAGGAGCGTGACGGCCAGGGTTTCCGGCAAGATACGCGGCTCGAAAGTCAGGATCGCTTGCGTCACATTGAGCTCGACATCCTTCCAGTCGAGGTCTGAAAGAAGCTTGCCGGCGAGCGGAGCCATGCCGTAGTTGAGCGTGGAATGCTCAGCGTGGGACAGACCATCAAAATCGATGTGGCCCGATGCATTGCTCGCATTCAGCAGCCAGCCCAGATCGCGCAGCAGGGCAGCGCGCAGCCTTGAATCTGTCACGTAGACGGCGTCGGCCTGCTCGGTGCGTTGGGTCGGCTCATGGTCGGTGAGTCGGTCGAGCAGGGCCGGTTGCAGGCGGTCCTTCTCCGTGCCTGTTCCGCTGATGCGCCGGGACAACATGGCGTGTGGTCGTCAAACGTTGAAGGAGATGGTTCGCACGTCGAGAACGGCATGGTCACCCTGGTCGGTGATCAGCACCTTCTGGCCTCGGCCGGCCACATGCTCTTCGCCCAGTTCGGTCCACTCCGTCCGGCGCCCCAGCTTCAGTCCGTCGTCGTCCTCGGCGTGCAAGGGGTAGCGCGCCGGCGCAAGGCCTCGCAGCGTGCTCTCGTTCACCAGCGTCAACTCGGCGGGCTGCCATACGACGTCGCGCAGATCCTGGGGCTTCTCCAGCACCACGCTGCGCAGTGCGGAGTAAGGAATCCAGTAGTAGCAGCCGTTGGTATAGAACTCGAAGATGGGCCCAAGGCGCGAATCGGAGTCGCACAGCCATTCAAACGCCTCTGCGTTGATGGCGCCGGAGATGGCAGGCGCCATCTCCAGAGCGCGTGCACGTAGTTCGCAAGCCGCCTGGGCTGAGGATTCCGTCTGCGCTTTCAGTGCATCCACCATGTAGCTCAGCCACTCGGGCGGCTCGCCCATGATGTACGGGGTGCGTGTGCCGGCAAATACCTCCGCGCGCAGCATCTCGCAGCGCATGGCTTCGCGGTAGGCCTGCGCCATGGGCAGGGCCTTGGGGTCCAGCTGCGCGCAGACCTGCAACTGGGCCAGCGCCTTGGTCCAGTCTCCAAGCACCGCCAGCAGCTGAAAGTAAAAAGTCCGCAGCGATGCCTTGGAGGGATCGGAACGTATGGCCTCTTTGACTTGGTCGAGCTGCTGGGCCAAAGGCAGGTGAGAGTCGAAAAGTGCTGTGGTCACGGAGTTGCTCATGAATGCGAGGCTGTTGTGAAAAGGGGCGGGCGGGATGTGCTCTCGGTAGCAAGACGGCGCGTGCACGTACATGCTTGGCAGAAACGTGTTCAGCGGTCTGCGAGGCGTGCGTGACCAGCAGGCGGCGGCAACTCTGCCCGCCACCTTCTGGCGCTGGCCGTTATTGCAACCGATATGTGTGCGGCACGCAAAGTGCGCAAGCGCTCTGGCAAACGGGTTTGCCAGAGCCTCGTCAGCACTCAGTTGCCGGCTTCTTTGACCGAGGGGAGCTTGGACACCAGTCGCAGCGACACCGTCAGGCCTTCGAGCTGGTAGTGAGGGCGCAGGAAGAACTTGGAGGTGTAGTACCCGGGGTTGCCTTCCACTTCGTTCACTTCCACCTCTGCGGCGGCCAGCGGCTTGCGCGCCTTCGTCTCCTGCGAAGAGTTCGAAGGATCTCCGTCCACGTAGTTCATGATCCAGTCGTTGAGCCAGCGCTCCATGTCACTGCGTTCCTTGAACGAACCGATCTTGTCGCGCACGATGCACTTCAGGTAGTGCGCAAAACGGCAACAGGCAAACATGTATGGCAGGCGCGCCGACAGGTTTGCATTGGCCGTGGCGTCGGCATCGTAGTATTCCGCAGGCTTGTTCAGCGACTGGGCGCCGATGAAGGCGGCGACGTCGGAATTCTTGCGGTGCACCAGGGGCATGAAACCGTTCTTGGCGAGCTCGGCCTCGCGGCGGTCGCTGATTGCGATTTCCGTAGGGCACTTCATGTCCACGCCGCCGTCATCGGTGGGGAAGGTATGGGCAGGCAGGTTTTCCACGGCACCGCCCGACTCGACACCGCGGATGGAGGTGCACCATCCGTAGTACTTGAATGAGCGGTTGATGTTCACTGCCATCGCATATGCGGAGTTGGCCCAGCAATATTTGCTGTGGTTGCCGCCGGCGGTCTCTTCTTCAAAATCAAATTCATCGACCGGGTTGGTCTTGGCGCCATAGGGCAGCCGCGCGAGGAAGCGGGGCATGGCCAGACCGATGTACTTGGAGTCGTCTGACTCCCGCAGGCTGCGCCAGGCTGCGTACTCCGTGTTAGTGAAAATCTTGGTCAGGTCACGGGGGTTGGCAAGCTCTTGCCAGGAGTCCATCTGCATCAGCGCGGGCGATGCACCTGAAATGAAAGGACAGTGCGCCGCGGCGGCCACCTTGGCCATTTCCCCCAGCAACTCAACATCCGGCGGACTGTGGTCGAAATGGAAATCTCCCACCAGGCACCCGAAAGGCTCGCCGCCAAACTGGCCGTACTCTTCTTCGTAGACCTTCTTGAAAATGGGGCTTTGGTCCCAGCCCACGCCCTTGAATCGGCGCATGTTGCGATGCAGCTCCTTCTTGGAGATGTTCATCACGCGGATCTTGAGCATTTCGTCCACCTCGGTGTTCGTCACCAGGTGCTGCAGGCCACGCCATGCGCCCTCCAGTTTCTGGAACTCGGCGTGGTGAATGACCAAGTTCACCTGCTCGGACAGCTTGCGGTCAATTTCCGCGATGATGGCCTGCACCGTTTGATAGGCATCGTTGGAGATGGTGGCCACCGAGGCCAGTGCTTGCTGGGCCAGCGTTTGAACAGCAGCCTCGACGGCGTCGCGGGCCTGGTCCGTCTTGGGCTTGAACTCCTTGTTCAGCAAAGAGGCGAATTCGTGCCCCTCCAGAGTGTGGGCCGCGTTGGATTCGGTGATGGGAAGTGCGCTCATGGGTGAGTTCCGTTCGCTGTTCTGCCTCAAGCGGCGTCGTTTTGTACAGAGCCTTCCACGGTGTCCGTGGCAGGTTTGGCACCTGCGGCCAGGGACTTGAGCAAGGCCGGGTCTTGCAACACCTTGCGGATCAACTCCTCGGCGCCTTGCTTGCCATCCATGTAGGACAGGAGGTTGTGCAACTGGGTGCGTGCCTCCAGAAGGCTGTTCAGCGGGCCGATGTTCCGCGCCACGGCGGCGGGAGAGAAGTCGTCCATGCTCTCGAACGTCAGGTCAACGCTCAGATAGCCCTCGCCAGTCAGCGTGTTGGGTACGAGGAAGGAAGCGCGCGGTTTGATCGACTTCATGCGCGCATCGAAGTTGTCGATGTCGATGTCGAGAAACTTGCGGTCTGCGATTTCAGGAAGGTTCTCCAGCGGCTTGCCGGACAAATCGGCCATCACCCCCATCACGAAGGGAATGTGCACCTTCTTTTCGGAGCCGTAGATCTCGACGTCGTATTCAATTTGCACCCGCGGAGCCCGGTTTCTTGCAATGAATTTCTGCCCGCTCTTCCCCACCTTGGTAATTGACATGTTCACCTCTCAAGTTGCCTGAATCTAAAAACCTGGGTCCGCCATTGACGGGGTGACTGGCCTGGACCTTTCCCTGGTTCAAATGCTTACAAAATTGTGTGTAACCACCACAGTCCACAACAGCCGACATACCGTTTTGCGTCCTCAAAAGAGGGCTTGTTTGCCCGACACTGCAAGCGCAAAGTTATTCAGCGGGAGTTACCACTCCTGTGAACAGTTACAAGCGAAACTTCTGAGAACTTTGCGTGAAGCGTCGTCCCTGTAAAGACGTAGTTCAGTATCTGAGGCTTCAAGGTCCTGACTGTTACAGTTCGTAGGTTCGCTCAGTGGGCACCGTCGCTTTGAGTACCGGTAATCACTTCGATCTGCTGCAGGCTTTGCGGCGCGAGCTCTCGCAGAATGTCGATGAACCCCATGCCCATGAGCCGGGCAGATCGCCTGATGAGTAGCGATGCGGGATTGGTCGGCTCCGTGGATTCCAGGAATTCCGCGATCTTTACCAACTGCCGGATGGCGTCATCCCTTGTTCGGATCTCAAGGGAATCCGTGCGCTGTGGTGGCACAGGAATGCTTGCGCTTGCCTGCTCGACCGGTGTGATCCCATCGATCTCTGTGCCTCGCTGGGGGAGAAGGTCGGCCAGTAAAGCGATCAGCGATTGAATGTTCCCAAGGTCAGGGTGCTGGTGGTGGGGCAGCTTGTCTGAGCAGATCTGATGGATTCTTTCTAAAGACGCTTTCGCGCCAGGGAGGGCCATCAAGCGTGGATCCTCCCGTTTCAGCGCATCGTCTAGACCCAGTCGCAATTGCTCAACGGTGAGCTGGGGGTTGGAGTCTGCCCGTTGGCCTCTGGCAAGTACCTCTGCGTCGCGAACGGTGAAGTTGCCGAACGTGGATTTGATGAACTCTGTCTGCCGCAGCTCGCGCAGCAGGCCTGCCACGTCGTTGAGGATGGCGATGGCGTTCATCCGCATGAAGTAATCGTCGTCTTCTGCCACCGGGTGTAGGGTGTCCCAGTACCTCTCCAGTAGCGCGGCCATCAGCTCAAGGCCCTGCGCCAAACCCTGCAGGCCAGCCGTGTTCGTCCACGACCTGCACAGCAGGCCTGCAATCCGCATGTCCTTGCTTTGGCGCAGCAATTGCCCGGCGCTGTTTTCGACAGCCTGCCAGTCTGGCTCTTCCGCCGGAATGATGGTGTCGCCGTATTGCTGTTCAAGTTTCCCTCGCGCCGCCTGTTCCAGCGCCAGGAACTCCGGTGCATAGGTCATTTCGGGGCCGCAGGGCGGGTTGGATTCCGCTTCGTGTAGAAGGGCTTCGATGTCGATCATGGGAATATTGCGTTCAGGAGGGTGTGGCCGCGGGTTTCTGTTCGAAGTGCGACTGGTTCGAGAACAATTGAGAGAACAGATCCCTGTTGAGCGAACCGCGGTGCATGAGGTCCCGGTATCCCGTACGTCCGGTGGGAGATACCCACCAAAGGCTGCGGTCAGCCTGGCCGAGCAGGTAGTCGCGCCATTCACTGCGGGGAAGTTCGACCTTGTCTTCCGTTGGCTGCTGCGCGTACGAAGCCTCGCTGAGGTTGGAAAGGATGTCGTCAATCAGAGAGGGCTTGCGCACGTCCGCGCGCCGTCTTTCATAAGGGGGCGTAAGGTAGGAGACGCGTTCGTCCAACTCTTCTGCGGACCATGCCAGGCGCCGGGCGTCAACGATGGCGGCGCGGGCTCCGGCAAAAAAAGTCCTCAGTCTGGCGTCGTCCGCCAGCGCAGCGTCCGTGTGGGGCGCTGCGGCCAGAATGGTCAGCGGGTAGTAGCGGCCGACCCGGTCCATGCTGGGCGCTAGGGCTCCCAACACCACGGCACTGCCGGTGACGCGGGCGGCTGCCGCAAAGAACCACACGGGCGCAGACACAAACACCTCTGACCACGTTTCAGGGCTCACGCTTCGGAGTTCGTCCATGCCTGCCCGCACCCAGTTGTCCCATTCCGACTCCAGCGCGTGGGGCATGCGGCGGCCGACGAAATCCCCGAGGCTGGGGAGCTTCCCGTACCACCCGGCCGCCACATGGCCAGCCCCTTGACCTGCCCAGTCGCTCAGAGGTTGTTCGGGCATTCGAACTCCTCCATGGCCTTCAGGCGAAACGGGTTGAGCACACTGCTGGTGGTGACTTCGAACCGGACCCTTCGCCCATCTACGTTGAAGATGGCCGTGAATTTCTCGGGCGCGTTGCCGGGCAGAACTTGCGCACGATCAAACAAGCGGTGCAGGGCCCAGGGGCCTTCCGTCACCAGTCCCGAGTTTTCGGCGCCAGCCGCCGTTATCTGCAGGCGCACTTGGCCTGTGCCGCGCGTGCCGGGCCAACTGATGGATTTTGGAATCTGGGGGCCGTGCTGGTAGCGCAGCACGTCTCCGTCAACGTCCAGCACCATCTGCGAGATTGAAGCGTCCATCTCGATGGGCTTCACATCCAGGCGGATACCGGGCGCTTTCCCGCCTGCCCGGAAAAATACGTCCCGTATCGTTGCAGCCTTTTGGAACGAGGCGAGCGAACCCGATCCCCCCACCGGGGTGCCGTCAACACCCTGCTTGAAGGTCCAGGTGGCGGTGGAGATATCGACCATGGGCTGCAGCGTGCTGCGGAAGAACTCGTCCATCGTTCCACCTGCGGCGAAGAGTTTGGAAAAATCATCAGCCGTCACGTCGCGTCCGGCACTGCGGGTGAACGGGTAACGTCCCAGGATGGCTCTGCGGCAGAAATCCCCGATGGTGGCGTTCAGGTTTCCGCCAATGGTGCTGCGCACGTCCCGACCCACCATCGTGGAGGTCGCCTCCGCCAAGTCGTCGTACATCACATTCAGTGGTGGAGGCAGGCGCTTCGCCTCGGCCCGCACCCTTTCGAGCGTGGACGACAGGGTGGGTGGTACAGTGCCGCCTGCTTTCACCTGCTGGCGCGCTGCCGCGATCACTGCGGAAGCTTCGTTGAGAACCTGCAGGCTCTGGGTTAGTGGTGTGGGCCCGGACCCATTGCTGGTGGCCAGGCGGCGGTACTCGCGGAACCGGAAATCCACGATGTCCGCCTCCAGCGTTCCGCTGGGTGTCAGACCGCCCACATTGACCTGTTTTCCGGTAAGCCGGCTCAGCTGTCGCTGTTCCTCCCGGATTCGGTTGAGCTTTTCGCCCAGCCAACTGCTGGTGCCAGCGCTGTTGCCGCCATCTACATCGGGCCGCCTAGCCAAGGTGGTTTCGCGAGCAACGGCGCGAATGAACTGTTCCAGGCTGGAGTTGGCAGCCGAGTACAGCCGGGCCTGCTCGCCTGCCTGGTCCAGCGAGCCGATGCGGGTCGGGCGCACGTCGGCCAAGTAGTCTTCCCACAGCTTGGCGTACTCCATCAGATACAGGCGCTTAACTTCGTTGGCCATCTGGCCTGTCAGAACTTCCTGGGTGGTGCTTCGGCGACCATCTGCTTGGCCGATCACCCAGCCTTCTTCTTTGGAGAGCAGGGTGGTCACTTTGGGCACTTCGTGCAGAAAGACTCCGTGGTAACCGTCGTATGTGAACAGTCCAGATATGCCCTGCGTCAGAGGGCGGCCGCTGCGACGGCTGAATACCTGGGGCGCCTCAGGGCCGCTCGCTCGGACGACATTGAAATCGGCCGGAAGGTTGTTGCCGGAGGCGAGCATCTGCTTGAGGCGACTGTATGCACGCTGTGCTGGCGACATTTGCGCGAGTCGCTGCCGCACCTCTGCCACGAGGGCGTTGTCGATGGGCGTCGTGGCTAGAACCACGCGCTCATCCATCAGGCGGTCCAGATGATGGGAGAGCCTCTCTCCCACACCCGCCTGCACCAGCTCGGGGGTCAGGCGGGACTCCCATTCGTGCCGGATCCAGGCCTTGACGGCGCGCGCGTCGAAGCGTTCCGCATCATGGACCATCAGATAGGCCTTCAACGCCTCGTAGCTTGCCTCAGGATTGGTGGTGGACGTCTGCTGCAGCGAACTGCGCAGCTGCCGGACGATGCCGGGCAACCAAGCATCTTCCAGCAGGCGCAAATACGTGGTGTCTGCGGCAGTCTGGACCTTGGGCACCTGGAGCAGTCCCCAACGCCAGCTGATGGGCGGCGAACCCGTGTAGCGTTCGCTGGCTGCCAGCGATTCAGCGTGGTCCAGCAGCGGCAGCAAGGCCACCAGATTGTCGAGATCCGCGTTTTTGGCTTCCTCCACCGCCTGGCGCAGCGTTGTCACGCTGTCTTTGACCTCGTCCAGGTACGCAAGGTTGTTGCTGTTGCTGATGCTCCATGCCAAGGCGGCGCCAGCAAAGGCAAGTGCCAGGCCGATCAACCCGCCGGCCTGGAGCAGACGAAGTTGCCGCTCCTTTTTTGCGTTTCGGCCCGTCAGCCCGGCCTCGTTGAACATCACTCCCTTGAAAAGGGTTTCAATGAAAAAGCTCTTGCCCTGGTGTCCGCCGAGCGGCTTTGTAGGGCTGCTGACCGCGAACCGACGCTTCAGTGCGGACAGGACCCGATCGAACGGCATCCCCTCCTGCGTGCCGCTGGTGAAGTACACCCCTCTGAAAAGCGGCTTCTCCTTGAAGCGCGAGGATGAGAAAGCACCTTCCAGGGTCTGCCTCACCACGTCCCGCAAGCCTTCGAACTGTTGAGGCAGGGCGTAGATCAGCCCGCGCCGTGCCAGGTCGGGCTCCGCCAGCAGGCGCTGGGGAAGCAGCCGGTTGATCTGGGAAACAAGGGCGTCGAATTCAGATGTGAACTGCGCTGTGGGAGCCAGGCTGGTCGCAGATTCTTTGTAGGGCTGGGTGAAGCCCCAGACCTGAGCCCGTTCCTCTCGGGTCATCTGGCCAAAAAACTCGTTGAAACCTGCCAGCAAGTCCGCTTTGGTGACGAGCACGTACACAGGGAATTTGATGGCGAGCTCTTCGCACAACTCGCCCAGCCGCAGACCAATGGTCTTGGCCAGATGCGCACGCTCGGCTTCATTGCTGCTCAGCAACTCTTGCACGCTCAGCGTCACGATGACGCCATTGATCGGCTGCCGCCCTCTGAAGCGCTTTAGCAGTTGCAGAAAGCCCGACCATGCCACCTTGTCCTGAACGGCATCGCTTTCCTGAGTGGTGTAGCGGCCCGCCGTGTCCAGCAGCACTGCCTGGTCCGTGAACCACCAGTCGCAGTTGCGTGTTCCTCCGACGCCCCGGATGGAGCCTTTTCCAAACTGGTCCGCCAATGGGAAGTTCAGTCCCGAGTTGACCAGCGCCGTGGTCTTGCCCGAGCCGGGTGAGCCGATGATCAGGTACCACGGCAGCTGATAGACGTATCGCTTGGTGAAGCGACCCAGGAGCCCGCTTTCCGTTTCGCCGAAGCGCGTCTTGGACAGTACCTGGATGGCTTCCTGGAAGCGGCCTTCGAGTTCCGCCACTTCTTCATGGCCGGGTGACAGACTCTCAGGTGTGTCCCGGCCTGCAGTCAGTTTTGCCAGCTGGCCCAGCAGCTTGTCGTTCATGCGCTTGGCTCGCCACCACTGCAGCAGCAGCTTGATGAACCACACCACAAACAACGCTGCAATCAAGGACCAGCGAACGGCTTCGCTCTCCAGTGGTTGATAGGGCTTGATGTAGACCAGTGGACCAATGAACCAGATCACAAGGCTCAGCAGCATCAGCCCACAGAACACCAGCGTGTGCCGGTTGAAAAGCAGTGCGGCCATCTTTCTCAGGATGCTCATTTCCGGGTGCCTTCGACACGGGGGAGGGGATTGCCAATGGCTTGAAGCTCGCTGTCGCGCACCTGTGGGGCGACCATCAGAATGATTTCCACGCGCCTGTTCCTTGCCTTGCCTTCACTGGTCGTGTTGGGAGCGACGGGGTCCGCTTCGCCGCGGCCTTCCGCACGCACGCGGTGGCTGTCGCGCACCGTGCGCAGCAGCATGTCGGAGACGGACTGGGCGCGCTCCTGAGACAGGTGCCAGTTGGAGGGAAAGCGCGCTGTGCGGATGGGGGATGTGTCGGTATATCCGTTGACCACCACCTTTCCAGGGACCTCGTTGAGGGCGATGGCGACCCGCTCAATCACCTGGACATAACGGGGCTTCACTACCGTAGAGGCGGGATCGAACAGTCCATCACCGCGCAGGATGATGGTGCTGCGATCTGCCTGGTCGATGACTTCCACCAGGCCCTCTCTGATCTCCGGCTCCAGGAACTGGCGCAGCCGTGGTTTGTCCACTGTGGCGACGGCAGCGATTGCTTTGGGGAACCGGATGCCGTTGATGGCTGCGAACAAGGCGTCGGACTGCGCTGCCAGCCGGTAGCTGAACCAGAGGAACAGCAGGAATGCCAGGAGCAAGGTCAGCGCCGCGGCCACCCACAGCGGCACCATCGTCCATGGAGGGGCGGCCTTGCGGTCCTCACCCTTCCAGCGCAAAGACAACGCGCTGCTGCGGTCTCCGCGCGTGCTTTCAATCAGTGCCAGCAGCCGGGCTTTGAGCGTTTCCAACTGGCTGCGGCCGTTCTCTATCACCCGATAGCGGCCTTCAAAGCCAAGCATCAGGCAAAAATACATGAGTTCAATGAGGTCAATATGCTGATGCGGCGTCTGGACCAGCTTGGCAAGCAGCTGGAAGAACTTCTCGCCGCCCCAGGTCTCGTTGTGCAAGGCCACCAGCAGGCTGTATTTGGGCCACACGCCCGATCCGCCCCATGGGGTCTGTGCTGCGGCCTCGTCCACCACGGTGCACAGGCAATACCGTGCGCCGATCACCGTTTCAATAGGCACTCCGGCCGCTCCGGCGCCGCGCTCAAATTCACGGATATTGGCCAGAAGAAGACGCTGGAATCCCTCCGGGTCCGAATTGGAGGCCATGGCGCGAATTTGCGGAATCAGATTCAGCAGCGCGTTGGCCGATGCGACCAGTGGGTTGCCCCCGCTGATGACATCGGGCAGATCGGTGCGCGCGGCGGGCGCAGCGGGCATGGAGGAATCCATCAGCCCCGGAATTCCATCGGTAGCCAAACCGCCAGCGGACGAGGCAAAAAAGTTGTCCGTCATTTGCATGGTCATAGACATGGATTACCTGCGGATTGCCCAGAACTCGAGCTGCAGTTCCGGAAATTCGCCAGATACGTGCATGGCCAAGCCACCGGAGTTGTTCAACTGGCGCCACAGGTCGTGGGTCGTATCGACTTCGAAATAGGAATAGCCGGCGTGGTAGGGGATCTCGCGCGGTGCGACCGAAAGCGAGCGCAATATGACGCCGGGAAGGTGCAGGTTGACCAGATCCCTGATCTTCTCCACCGGGCCGAGCTTGGTCTGGGTGGGAAAGTGGGTGCGCAGGAATTCCACGGTGGTCTGCGCGTGCACGGCCAGCACGAAATCGCAGGTGGTCAGCAGTTCGGTCGATGGAATCAGTGCAACCCGCACGCCATACTGGCGCTCCTGCAACTCGATCTGGATGGCGTTCTGCTCCAGCACAGAGGACAGGCCGCGGCGCAGCTCAAGCATCAAGGGGGGAAAACAGCTGCGCAGGTCGTCATGGTCGTAAGCGGGCATGGCGGCCGGCCTGCGCTGCTCGCGGGTGAATGTGGCCAGTTCGCCTGCCATCTTTAAAAGGTCGTCAAACAGACGCTCCGGATGGATCGTCCTGGTCCGCACCCAGTGCTCAACGGCCGGCTCCCACCGGTTGATGTACTGCAGCATCAGGAAGTCGCCCACTTCACCCACGCCGCCGCGCCCGGGTTGTATGAGACGTTCCTCCAGCGCGGCGCCGCGCTGCTTCAACAGGCCATGCAGCTCCTTGCAATACTGAAAGAGGACCGAGGTCTCGGAGTTGTTGACAACGGTCGGGATGAACGAGCGGTCCACGAACGCCGCCCCATCAGATTTGCGCTCCACCACATGGGCGACGGGTAGCGAAACCCATCCGTCCGACAGTTCGCGTGTGGGGCGGAGGCTGAAGCGGACCTTGCCAATTTGAACTTCTGCGGGCTGCGCGCCCACATCGTTCACGTCAGAGACCTCCAACACCTCGGCCTGGTAGCGGGTCATCCCGGTGTCGGTTTCGCTCAACGTCACTTCTGCGCCGCTGCGGCGGCGCAGCGGCAGCGACAGATGAATGATGGCGTCCTTGAGGTCTTTTCCCACATCCAGCGGCGGGGGCGCGTCATCAACCTGGGGAATGTCGAATGGCGTTCCGTCCGGCATCACGCCCTTGGCCGAGAGCACCGCAATCTTGCCGAGGGCCAGCATCTGCGAGTCCAGCGTGAGTTCGGAGAACCCCCAGTAAAAGGCTTGGGCGGGCAGGCTGCGGCCTTGCACCAGAAAGTCGATGTATCGCTCTTGTTGTTGAAAGTGCTGTGGGCGCAGGAACATGCCTTCAGCCCACACCACTTTTCTCTGCCAAACCATGGTGTTACCTTGTTGAAATTTGATGCTGGACGCGGACCGCGTCGCGTGAAACCGTGACGAGGTAGTGCACCGGCTTGAGGCGCTCCGTTTGGCCCAGGCCCCACCAGCGGCGTCGCATCTCCACGGAGTTGGGGGCGTCCACAGATGCGCGCCAAGTGCTGCGCTCCAGGTCCCGGTATGCGGCAAAGAAACCGAACGCCCGCACATCTGGGTTGCCCTTGCGCTCGATGATGCGGCGCTCGCCGGGCGTGATCAGAAACTCTTCGCGCCGGACAAAATCGCCGCCCAGCTGACTTTCGTCCTTATCCTGAAGATCAAAAAAGCTGGATCGCTCAAAAGCCGCTGGAGCCCGCAACTCGTAGATGCGCAACAGCACTGGTTTCGGTATGCCGTCGATGTCTGGATTGAGGCTTCGCTCGGAGACGATCTCAATGATGGCGGACGGCACGGCCGTCGGTGTCTCGGTGGGTCTATTGAGCGTGTTCACAACGCCGCAGCCCAATAGGCCCCACCCCGCTGCAATAAGAAGCGTGATGCGAACGACAGCTTGAGCGCAATATTTGGTTGATGTCATTGGGAAGGTCCTTGCAAGGTCAGTTCACAGCCGGGTTGGCGCCCACCCATACCGCCAGCGCGCTGAGGTTGTCCTGGTGGGGGCGGCCTTGAGTCATGACCGAGGTGGTCATGTTGTGTAGCCATGCGTCCGGACGTTCAGACGTTTGGAGCGCGCTTTCCATTTCGGATTCGTGCAGGTTCTCCCACAGTCCGTCGGAGCAAAGCAGGAAGGCGTCGCCCTCCAACAAATCCATGGACTCATGCAGCACGGTGGGTGGGACCTGTGAATCGGCGCCGACGGCACCGGCGAGCACGCTGCGGTTCGGAAGCGTGCGCGGGTCGCTGCGTGGGTAGACGCCCGCATGCAACAACTGTTGCACGACGCTGTGGTCCTCCGTCATGCGAAGAACCTTCCCGTCGCGAAAGCAGTACAGCCTTGAGTCGCCCCAGTGTGCCCATAGCGCCCTGCCGGTGAGCGGGTCGATGCACAGCAAGACCACCGTCGCACTCATGTGCATCCGGGACTTGGACATGGGCTGCTCTTCGGAAACTGTGTGTTCTGCGCGGGAAATGAGGGAGGCGAGGCTTGCTGGCGCGAACAAGGGGTTCTCGCGGTATGCGCCCAGCACCGCATCCACGGTAAGCCGGGCTGCCAGGGCACCGTTGCCATGGCCTCCCGCCCCGTCTGCAAGGGTGCAGCAGAAACCCTGGCGGCCCAGATCAATCATGCCCAGGTAGTCTTCGTTCGTGGCGCGTGCGCCCCGCTCGGTGACGGCCGAGACGGTGAGTTGCAGCCGGTGCGATTCGCCCGCGATATGGGTAATCACGGCGTCCCCCCGGCGGATCGCGCCGCGTTCTCGTAGGCTTGCACAAAAGTCTGGCCCGAGAACGCCATCAGGTCGTCCTCCGCGTGTTGGCGAATGGAATCGTACTTTTGCTGGTACTCGTCCCACAGCGCAGCCTTCCGGTGCAGGGACGACAGCTTGGTCAGCATGCCTGCCGAGCTTGCTGACTTCTTCTCCAGTTCGGCTGGACTCAGGCTCGTCACCGCTTCGGCATAGGCCGCACGGATGCCCGCCATGAGCGCAATCTGATGCACCGCCAGATCATTGAAAGCCTCTTGAAGCGCCGCGACTGGGGGCATGAAGCCAGGAAAACTCTGACCCACCAGTTGGAGCATCACACCCTCCGCGGTTGGGAGGAACTTGAGTGGATTGTTCTTGCCGGACGCAATGATGGTGACGTCGGCCCGGAATTCCTTCTTGATCTCAGAGCGGGCGGACAGTAGATCAATGGAGCCTTGCACTGCAACGCGAAGCACCTCGCCAAATTGGCGCATGAACTCAGGCGTGATGGCGAAGGTAGCGCGATCCAGAGCGAGTCCCGCACCTTCCAGGAAAGCGGCAGCCAATGCTTGCCCATCGTTCACGGGCGCAGGATGTGGCTGTGTGCGCAAGGCCGGCTGCAGCAAGGTCTGAAGCGTCTCGGAGCCCTCCGGCGCGGTTACGGTGGGGGCTGAATCATTGGCGGTGTGGTGACTCGGCGTTGGCTCTGAAGAGGGCACGCGCGGCGCAAGGCGAGGTGCTTGGCTGCCAAGGAGAACGGGCAATTCGCCCGGGTCTCGTTGAGCCAATCCGCCGGTAGGATCTGTGGCGGCTGCATCCAGTGCGGGAGCGTCAAACAAGTCAAGATCCAGGCCCTGCATGGTTTGAAGACCTGCTGCCTGCGCAACCTTTGCTGCCTCGTGTTCCTCTGGCAATGCGCGGGCCAGCGCACCGGGGCCAGCGGGGGGAGCTGCGTGTTCTGCCAGCTGCGCGCTCGTGGTGATATCAGCGTGGCGAATTGTGCCGCGGGGCATGCTGAAGACCTGGGCCAGGTCTGAGCCCCGTGCGAGTCCGTGGTCCTCCGCCTCCCTGTACATCGACTCGCCGGGTTCGCGAAACAGCTTGAGCGGGTTGAGCTCTACATGGGGGTCCAACTGCCTGGGCAGGCCGGTGTGCGCTGGATTGTCCATGTCCCCCGCAAAGTGAGCTGTAGGTGGCAGCGACTGCAGCAGCTCGTCATTCTTCAACTGAGCCACTTCCGAAAGGCTTTTCGCTGCGAGATCTCCGCTCCATGCGTCCCGCTGATTCGCAAGATCTTTGGGATCCGCCGCGAACGGATCAAAGTCGTCCGGTATCACCATGGCGCGATGTACCTGCGGTTTGTGGTGGGCGGCAGGCGCTGGCCCAGTCGCAGCAGGCGCGAGTGGGTTGCACGCGGAAGCAGGCTCGGGGTTGCTGGACACCAATGCGGAACCCTCGTCAAGGCTCCGAGCGCAAGCAGGAGGGATGGATGCCGCTGCCGTAGCGGCGGGGGCGTTAGAGCCCAGGCTTTCCACACGGCCCAGCATGGCAAACGGGTTGTCGCCTGCTGACACAACTGAATCGCCATCGGCTCGCGCTGTCGCTGTTTGCCCATCGACCAGCTCAGGGATGGTGAATTCACCGCCTACGATGGGCGGAATGTCAGCCCATGGATTGGGCAAAGAGGCCAGTCCGAGCGCGTGGGGACTTCCCTGCAACGACTCGGGTGCCACTTTGAGAGATTGCGGCGAGGTGTCTACTCCGTGGTGAAGTTGTCCATCATGGGCTTCCAGCGAACTCGCCGCTGTGCGGTGCTCTGCTCCCGGTACCGTTGCAAGGATTCGGTAGGCGCCGATGACGATCTCGGCCCCGTGCCCCAGGGGTACTTCCTGGCCAGAAACTACATCCAGGCCGTCGACCTGAACGGAGCGGCGCTCGCACAGATTGGCGAGATAAGCGTGGTCAGAGTCCAGCCTCACCATGGCATGGACGCGGGCGACCTGGGCATCCGTGTCGGGCAGAACGAGCTTATTCTGTCCTGATCGCCCAATGGTGCCACCGGCCATGCCAAAAATCGCCGACACCACGCGGTCTGCGGGTGCGCCCGATTGGTGGGTGACCACCAGTTCAATCTTCTCCATCTGATTTGCGCTCGTGAGAGGTCCGAAGTCAAGATGCCTTACGTGTCGCGCGCTTGTTACGTGCAGCGTTGCGGGCGTTGTTGAACTCACGTCCCCACACAGGATGGCCCTTCTCGGCCTCCGTCAGCTGAAACGTGGGATCTTGTTCGAGCGCAAGATCAAATTGTTGCCTGCAGGGGCGAACACGTCCCAGAGCGCAGTGGCTGAAGGCCATGAACTTCCGCGCCTTAATCTGGGAAGTCAGCGTGAGCTCGGGCGCTTCTGCCAGCGGGGTCAGTTTCACGATCGCATCTTCGAATTGCCCCTCCGCATAGATATTCAGCGCCTCCGTCAGCAAGGCTTCCTTTTCGGCACGGGGGTCTACCGGCGCGACGGGCGCTGGCGGTGGCGCGGGTTGCACGGCCTCGACTTTCGCGGGAGGGGCCTCGGGGGTCGTCTGGCAAGCGGCAAGCAGGGTGCCTGCGCAAACAATCAACAAATGGTTCAGAAAACGGGGCGACATTGTTTACCTCGCGTCAAAGTCATGGGTGATGGTGATCGTGTCGTCGGATTCGACTTTCAACGTCCTGCGCACAGTCTCGAAACCCGGATTCGTGAGTTCAATCGTGTGTGCACCCGGCGGCAACTTGAGCTCCGTCAGTGGCGGGGTAACTCCCAGACGCTTGCCATTGAGGGCAACATGGGCCCACGGCGCCACGCGCAGTTGCAGGTTGTTTTCCGACCGTGGCCGATGCCTCGAAAACGCCCCGTTCGGCAGGGCTCCGCTGCTGTTGGGTTGAGTTGCGAGGACGGGCAGCAGAGGTGTAACTGCCGTAATCACGGTGCTATTGAGTACGAAGCTAGTGGCTGGCGTACTGGGGGGGCGCGGGGAGCCCGCAGGGTTAGGCCCTGCGCGGTTGCAACGCCATCCCCGCTTGCTTTGAGCCTTCAGATAGGCATCCCGCCAAGGGGTGCCTTGCAGCTCATAGTCTTCCAATGCAAAACTCGGCCGCGAGTCCAGGGCTGCATCGAAGGCTGTGTCACACCGCGCCCACTCCTTGTTGGTGCAGTACACGAAGGCCAAGTATTTGTGAGCGGTGGCCTTTTCCCTGCGGTCTGGCAGACCTGCAAAGAGCGATGCTTGCAAAGCCCGTTCGGCCTGGTCCAATCGGCGCGACTCGTAAAGGGAAATTCCCTGCGCAAGAAGCTGACGGCCCGACGCAGCGTCGGGTCCGCGCGTGTCAGCAGCAAGGGGCTCTTCGCACTCCGTTGACGCCACCGCACCTGTAGCACCCAGCCACAGGCAAATAGCGATCCAGCGCAATGAAGCGTTCATAGACATGGCATCCACGGCTCAAACGGGCTATTCGAACTGGTGGCTCAGAACCACCGGTTCTCCTTTTTTGACTTGTACGGTCCGTACAACGGAAGCCGCTGCCGGGTTGCTGATTTCGATGCGATGGGCGCCTTCTGGAAGTTCGAGTTGGGTGAGGGGCGGTGTGGTGCCTTGCGCAGCCCCGTTGACGGAAATCCGCCCCCACGGACTGACTCGAAGCACAACCCTGCCGGTGTCACCGACCGGCTTGGCAACAGGCTTCTCTGCCACAGCAGGGTCGCCCAGCGCAGAGACCTGGGTACCTGCGGCCGCAGGCGGGGCTTCAGCCTTCGGCATGGCCTCCTGTACCAAGGGGCGCTCGGGCGCAGGTGTTGCGGCGACGTCGGCGGCTGCTGCTGCCGAAGCCGTGGGCGCTGACGCGGCAGGCACCGCCACCTCTAGACGATTGATCAAGGCAAGAGCCTGACTGCGGTAGGCGCCCGACGGATGTGCCTCAAGATAGCCGTCGAGTGCCGCCACCGTCCCTGCGGCCTGTGCTTGCAGCCACTGTTGTTCATCGGGGCTGACCGTGGCGGCGGTGTCCTGTGGCGAAGCGGACGTATCTCGGCCTCCCCACCATACAGCCGCAGTGACGGCAGCCACGGCGACCACCGCTATGGATATCCACCGGGCGGCTGCAGCGGTATTTTTTCGGGCGTCTCGTGGAGGGGTGGTCGCAGCCGAATTGCTTGGCCGAGGCGCCTCGGGTACTGGAAAAATCACAGCGGGGGCTGCGCTGCCCGATGCTGACGGGGCTGAGGGGGCTGAGGGGGGATCCTGAAACGCAGCCCCACGCGAGGGCATTTCATGGGCTGCACCCGGCGCCGACATGGGGCCGCTGAACTTAAAGATGTCGTCTGGAACTTGCGTCGTGAGGACAGGGGCATTGCTGGACGAGGGTGCGCCGGGGGGCGCAGTCGCCGCTTCTTGGGGAGATGTTGCTGCATCGATCTCCACACGGTATTGGGCGGGGACGCCGGTGGTTCTGGCCCCTGCCTCCGGGCCTTGGTGGCGCGCGCCTCCCACGTTTATTCCGTGGGGCTGCGCGCCCATGTCGCTGCGGGTCTCAGGAGGCAGGGGTGATGCGGGTGCCATAGCCCCGGCGCTTGCCCATGGCGCGAAGACTGGCGACGTCATGGTGGATACGCCGAGAAGTTCCTTGAGCTCTCCGATCGCCTGGGGCCGGTCCTGGGGCTTTACAGCGAGTGCGCGGTGGACCCCGTGCAGAAACTGCGCCGAATACCCCGGGCAATGGGTGGGGGACAACGCCGCCACGGGGTCGTTGATCATCCGAGCCACTGAGGTCGCCGGCGGCTTGCCGGTGATGGCCAGATAGAGCATCGCGCCGATCTGGTAAATGTCTGTCCAGGCGCCTTGGGGCATCGCGCCGTCATCCACGTACTGCTCGATGGGGGCGAAGCCCGGCTTGAGAACCATCGTCAGCGCCTGCGTCATGTCTCCAATGATTCGTCTGGCCGCACCAAAGTCCAGCAGCACCGGCATGCCCGAGTTCTGAAGGAATACATTGTCGGGGGCAATGTCGCGGTGGTAGCAGTCGGCTGCATGCAGCATCTCGACCACGTCCAGAATGGGGCTGATGATTGCCGCAAGCGTGCGTTGGTTCATGCGCCCAGGCTGGCTGGTGAGAAACGTACGGAAGGTCTGGCCTTCGTAGTGGCGCATCACCATGTACGCCGTGCCGTTGAACTCAAAAAACCGGTAGACATGGACCAGGGCGGGGTGAGAAAACTTGGCCAGCAGCCGAGCTTCATTGATGAAGCTGCGCAGTCCGGCATCGAACGCTCCCCGGTGCTGCGAGCGCACGTGAATCTCATTTGAGGACTTGCGCCCGGCCAACGTTGCGGGCATGTACTCCTTGATCGCGACGATGCGATCCAGGCTAACGTCGCGCGCACGGTAGACGATGCCAAACCCGCCCTCGCCAATGACGTCCAGCAGCCGGTACTCGCCGATATGCACGCCCGGTGCAAGGCAATTGGCAGAACCTCCCACAGTTTCAATCATCACGCGACGCCCTCAGTTTCGTTCTCGGATATCTGCTCTACGCCCTGCCATGCCAGGGCTGCACTATGGCCAGCATCAGCCCACTGTTGAGCGCATGGGTCGTCGCCCATTCATTTCATCCAGCGTTGGATCAATCCCTGTGCGCGTCATCGCGAACACGTGAGCCTCGCACTGAACTGCCTGACGTCACGACCTTGGTGACGTGTACACATGCCTGAGTACGAAAGTCCGAACGGCTCAGCGATACGGCGGCAGGGGTGGGTCGATCGCGGCGGAGTCTAACGTGCACACATTGCGAAACACCGCACGAAACGGCGTGTTTTGGGTGTCAGAAACACACTGTTTCTAATGTTGCGGAGCTTGGCTCATTTGCTGTCAGTTGATACCCCTGAATCGAAATCACGCACTTATCATGCGCCCGCAAACAAGCTTGCGAGGGAGGGGAAATGCGAGCAAGCAGCGGGTCATTCCTTAGTGGATGCATTGCTTGAGAAGCGCCTGACGCTGTGACCAGGGCCATGGTTGCTTTGGTCTGTGAGCGCTCTTCATCGCGAACGATTTCCTGCTCCTCTTGGCTGTTTCTTCTGCGAGGGCGCTCGGCTCTTGTGGAAATTGAGGGCGCAAGCACGCTGCTTTTGGCGGTGTTCTCTGCGCATTTTTTTGAACCAAGAAGAGGTATCGGAATGACAGTTGCGATTTTTATGAAGGTGGAGGGTGCCAGCGGTGAATCGAAAGACGCGGCGCACAAGGACTGGACCGACGTTGAGTCGTTCACCTGGGGTGTGACCCAGCCCCACTCGATGTCGTCAGGTGGCGGCGCGGGCGCGGGCAAGGCCGACTTTCAGAACCTGAACGTCGTCGCCAACATCGACAAGTGCTACCCCGCAGTGCTCAAGCACTGCGCGACCGGCAAGCACTTGGGGCAGGTGGAAATTTCGATGTGCAAGGCCGGTGGCACGCAGATTGAGTTCGGCAAGATCACCCTGACCGACGTGATGGTGACCAATGTGACGGTCAGCGGCACCAGCTCTGGCGACACCGTGGTGGTGAACTACGCCTTCCAGGCTGCCAAGATCAAGACGGAGTACTCCGAGCAGACCAATCAGGGTGGCAAGGGTGCAACCAGCCAGATGGGCTTCAGCATCAAGGAAAACAAGGAAGCCTAATCGCCGAGCTTGCGGTTGCGCTCACCTTGCGTGCGCAACCAGGAGCCGTGTCTGCGGATGCGGCTCCTTTTTTTGTGTCTGCTTCCTGTCGGTAGCTCGTCGTATCGCCCGCGCGTTCTGCGGTCACACCGACATTTGTTTCATCTTCTGCCATGTCCCGTCGCGTCACCATCCAAACCCCCCTGGGCGAGCAGCTGCAGTTTCGCAAGCTCGACGGGATCGAAGCGCTCAGCGAGCTGTTTTCCCTTGAAGTGGATCTGGTCAGCCCGAGCAAAACCATTGATCCCAGGGCGCTGTTGGGTAAGTCCGTATCCGTGGCGGTCGAAACAGAGGGCATGGGCAAGCGCTACCTCAGCGGCCTTGTGACGCACTTCGGCATGCAGGGGCAGGACCATCGCTGGGCCTGCTATCGCCTGCGTTTGCGGCCCTGGCTGTGGGTGGCAACGCGCAAGACCGATTTCAAGATTTTCCAGCACATGACCGTGCCGGACATCATCATGGAAGTGCTGGGGAAATACGGTTTTCCCATTGAGCAAAAGCTTACCCGTTCGTACCGCACCTGGGACTACTGCACGCAGTACGGCGAGAGCGACTACAACTTCGTCGCCCGGCTGCTGGAGCATGAAGGCGCCTACTACTACTTCACTCACAGCGCGGGAAGTCACACGTTGGTGCTGGCAGACGATATCGTGGGTTCGCACAGCCCTTTGCCTGGGGGGCACGTTGTGCCGTTTCATCCGCCCGGTAAGGCCGCGATCGCCGACAAGGAGCATTTCCACTCCTGGGAGCTCACCCAGGAGGTGCAGCCCGGCCGTCACTACAACGACGACTACGATTTCAAGAAACCCCGCGCCGATCTTTCGAACATGCGGCAGAACCCGCCTGGGCATGAGCATGACAAGTACGAGATCTACGAGTGGCCGGGCGGTTTCACAGAGTTTCCGGATGGCGAGACCTATGCCAAGCTGCGTCTGCAGGAGCATTTGGCCAAACACAGCCGCGTGCTGGGCCGTGGCAACAAGCGCAACTTGGCGACTGGCTACACCATCAATCTGGAAAACTACCCGCGCGAAGACCAGAACCGCCAGTACCTGATCGTTAGCACGCACTATCACTTCGAAGAAAACCCAGAAGTCAGCAGCAGCCGGACCGGCGGCGCCACGCCTACAAAGAACCCTCAGGAAGCGGGCTCCGTCCAGCAGTTCGAGATTCGGGCTCAGCCCACCAGCATTGAATTCCGGCCCAAGCGCGTGACGCCCAAGCCCCGGGCGCTCGGCCCGCAAACGGCTGTGGTGGTAGGGCCGCCGGGTGAAGAAATCTGGACCGACAAGTTCGGTCGGGTAAAGGTCCAGTTCCACTGGGATCGCATCGGCGCGATGGACGAGAACTCCAGTTGCTGGGTGCGGGTATCGACCAGCTGGGCGGGCCCGCAGTTTGGGGCGGTGTTCATTCCCCGCATCGGTATGGAAGTCATCATCGACCACCTCAACGGTGACCCTGACTATCCCATCCTCACGGGCTGCGTGTACAACGCGGTCAATATGCCGCCGTGGGCGCTGCCAGCCAACGCAACGCAGAGCGGCATCCTCACGCGGTCCAGCAAAGGTGGCGCAGCCGGAGCGGGCATGAAGAACGGCCCCGGCGACGCCAACGCCCTGCGCTTCGAGGACAAGGCAGGCGAGGAGCAGCTGTGGATCCACGCGCAGAAGGACCAGTTGACCGAGGTCGAGAACGACGAGGAGAAGTGGGTCGGTAGAGACCGGAAAAAAACCATTGACCGGGACGAGACCAGCACCATCCATCGCGACCGCACCGAAACGGTGGACCGCAACGAAAAGATCACCATACACGGCTGGCGCACGGAGGAAGTCGATGGCGACGAGACCATCACGATCCACAGCAACCGTTCAGAGCGGGTGGACCACGACGAAAAAATCAGCATCGGGGACAACCGCAAAGAAACCGTGGGCAAGAACGAGACCGTGAAGATCGGCCTCACCCGGCAGCACACCATCGGCATCATGTCCATGCTTAACGTGGGCCTGGTGCGCATCATGAACGTGGGTGTCGCGTACAGCCAGAACATCGGCATGATGATGTCCACCATCGTGGGTATGACCCAGACCACCAAAGTCGGCCAAAGCCAGAAGACCACAGTCGGCAAGGACTATGTGCTGGAGGTGGGCGCCGGTGGCGGGGGTGGAGGCGGTGGATCTGTGGCCACAGGCGCTGGTGTGGATCACGTTGTAGCTCCGTCGGGCAGCGGGTCCGGCGACGGCGGTGGTGGTGATGCCCCCAGCTGCATCAAGATCGACGCCAGCCAGATCTTCATGGAGTCCAAGAAGATTCATCTCAACGCCAAGGACGAGATCCTTCTCACCGTCGGCAGCAGCACCATCAAGCTCACCCCCAGCCAGATCGAAGTGCTTTCGCCGTTGGACAAGCTCAACTGCTAGACAAGCACTTCCCGCTGAATAGGGCGGCGCGGGCGCCGCCCTACTCGTTGCGCCTCATGCGGCGCAAGCACCTGAACAACAACACATTCAATTGAGGGAGAAACACCATGGGCAAGAACGCAGCCAGGCGAGGAGACCTGACTGAATCCGGAGGCCCGATCATTCAGGGCTCCAACACGGTTCTCATCGGCTCCCAAGGCGGCATAGCGTGCTCCACCTGCCCGGGCGGCAAAGCCATCGGCAGCCCCGTCAACCCCACCCTGGGCGCCAAAGTTCTGCTGGGCCCCGAAGACCTGGACTTCGCGCTGCCCGGCCCCATGCCCCTGGTCTGGCAACGCCAGTACAGCAGCTATGTGAGCCCTGCGCACGGCCCGCAATGCGGCCTGCTGGGCTGGGGCTGGCGCCTGCCGCACGAGCTGCGCATCGACCTGCAACCCACCCAAACCCTGCTGCACGACGCCGGTGGCCGCGTCATCACCTTTGACGAACCCCTGCGTGCAGGCCAGACACTGCAAAGCGACAGCGAAGCATTGTTGCTGCTTCGCGGCGGCGGCGCTGAGGCACACCACAGCGGCACCCCCGCCAACCTCGCCCAGGAACTCCTGCCCTGGGTGCACCAAGAGCGCTGGGCCCATGTCCCCGCCCTCGCCAAGACTGACGCCAACTACATCCTGGCCGCCACACAGACCGGTCGCACTCTGTGGATCTTTAAATCCCAAGCCAGCGGGGCCTGCCACCTCATCGGCCTCATGGACGCCTTCGGCCGCAGCCAGCAGTACCACTATGACGAACACGGCCGGTTGAATGCCATCACCGATGGCGCAGGCCGCCGCTACGCCCTGCTGTACAACCGCGAGAGCGAACCACGGCCACACAGCGGCACCGAAACCGACACCGGGCTGCGCCTATTGGGCGTTGACTGTGTTTACAACCCGCACGACAGCAGCATCGACCCCACCCACGCAGGCACGATCCCGAGCACCTCCCACCCCGTCCCCCTGGTGCGCTACCACTACGGCCCCCAAGGCGACCTCATTGCCGTCCATGCCCGCGACGGCCAACGCACCCGCCAATTCCGCTACGACAGCCAGCACCGCATGCTTGCCCACCGCGTGCGCAGCGGCCCGGAGCACAGCTACGTCTACGAAAGCCCCGCCCCCGGCGCACGCGTCATCGAACACCACAACCAAGAAGGCCTGAGCTACCACTTCAGCTACCAGGACGCCCTGCCGCAAGACCCCCAAGCCGGCAGCTGCACCACCGTGCGCGACAGCCTGGGCCGCACCACCGAGTACCACCACCAAGGCCGAGGCGGCCTCAAGCGCATCACCCGGCAAGTCAACCCTGACGGCAGCGAAGAACAGTTCCAGTACGACGGCGCAGGCCGGCGCATCGCCGCCACCGACCCCCTGGGCCGCACCACCCACTGGCGCTACGACGGCCAGGGCAACCTGCTGGGCGTGCAAGGCCCCGATGGCCGCAGCAGCCAGCAACGCTGGGGTTTGCCCGGCACAGCGCAAGACGGACTGCTGCTGCAAAGCACCAGCATCAGCGGCATCCAAACCCACTACGCCTATGACGAATGGGGTCGCCTGACCGAGACCACCGTCACCGCCGCAGACCTGATCACCACCACCCGGCTGCAATACCAGGAAGGCGCCCCACACACACTGCCCCCCACCGCCCGCGCCTGGGCGGACCAGCCCGAGGCCATCATCGACCCGAAAGGCGGACGCAAGACCCTGGGCTACAACGCCTGCGGCCAGCTCACCAGCTACACAGACTGCAGCGGCCACACCACCCGCTGGCAGTACGACGCCTGGGGCGAGCTCATCGAAGAAACCGATGCCCTGGGCCAGCACACCCGCCACCGGCGCGACACCCTGGGACGGCTGCTGCGGACCCAGCAGGCCGACGGCAGCCTAGTGCAATACCGCTGGGGCGACAACGGCCAGGTCCAAGCCATCACCCTGGGCGCCGTAGCCCACCGAACCAGCGACACCGGCTTGGCACCGGTCACCACCACCGTCGCCTACGAACACGACCTGTGGGGCCGCGTCACCGCCCAGACCCAGGCCGGCGCCAGCCTGCATCTGCGCTACGACGCAGCAGGCCGCATCACCGAACTCATCAACGAGAACCACGCCACTACCCGCTTCATCTACGACAGCCAGGACCGCCTGATCCAGGAAGTGGGCTTCGATGGCCGCAGCCAGGCCTACCGCTACGACGCCGCAGGCCAACTCATCGAGAAGACCGACAGCCAAGACAGCAGCCTGGCCGCAGCCACCGAAGGCGCGGGCACCGTACGCAGCCGCTACCACTACGACAGTGCTGGGCGATTGACGTACCGCATCACCGCCAAGGCCGAAGTGGCACGCAACGCAGCTGACCAAGCAGCATCAACAACAACCACCCCAAACACCGACCTGCAAATCCACCAGTTCAGCTACGGCGACAGCGGCGAACTCCTGAGCACCCAAGGCTGGGAGTTGAGCGCAAAGGCGACCACCGCGCTGATCAGCGCCTGGCTGCAGCTGAGCACCGAACAATTCCGTACCGTGCTCAACCAGCAGCACGACCCGCAAGCCCTCGCCAACAGCCCCTGGCTGCAAAGCCTGCAAGTCCAGCACCTGCATAACAGAAGCCGCGTGGATCTGCAGCGCGACGCCTTGGGGCGGACCACGGGCGAAGTGCAAACCCTGCACCGGCCAGGAACATCCACCATCGAGTTTGAACACCGCATCCACCACCGCCTGGGCGCACTGGGCGAACGCCAGACGAGCGAGCTGCAAGGTATCGGCCAGCTGGACTGGCTGACCTACGGCTCAGGCCATGTGCACGGCGTGCTGCTCAACCAAACCCCGTTGCTGGCCCTGGAGCGCGACAAGCTGCACCGTGAAGTGGGACGCAGCCTGCACCTGCTGCAAAACGGAGCAGATCATCATCAGCATCAGCCCCTCATCACCCAGACCCGCCAGCTGGACCCCCTGGGCCGCCTGCTGCACCAACGCTGGCAAGGACTTCCGGGACCAGCCAGCGCACCCCCAAGTGCAGCCCCGCTCATCGGTGACCTGCAGCAGCGCCGCTACACCTACGACAGCCTGGGCCAGCTCATCGGCATCCAAACCCCCACGGAAGCCAACGTCTACCAATACGACGACCGCCAGCGCTTGATCGGCCAGACACACGCCAGCGCCCAGGGGGAGCACCAGCACCGATGGCGCCTGGACCCGGCGGGCAACCGTCTGACCAGCGCTCCGGCAGGCAAACCCGCGGGAGCGACCGCAACACCCGGCGCCAACTGGAGCGCCCAAGTCCAGCAGAACCTGCATGACCCGCGCTTCAACCTGCTGCAGCCCGAGCAGGACCCGGACAGCCCCGCAGGCCAGAACGTAGAGCGCTGGCGCGACAACCGCATCGGCTGGAACAATGACGAACGAGGACGGACAACGCACTACCGCTACGACAGCTGGGGCAACCGTACGCAGGCCCTGCACAGCGACGGCAGCATCACCCAGCTTCACTACGACAGCCTGCACCAGCTGCGGCAAGTCGTGCAGGTCGATGCCCAAGGGAAAGCACAAAGCAACACTACGTACCGCTACGACGCGTTCGGACGGCGGGTGAGCAAGACCCACGAAAAGACCGGACAACAAAGCCGGACCACCCACTACGGCTGGGATGGAGACCGGCTGGTGCACACGGAAACCGCAGAGCACATTCACCACACGGTGTACGAGCCCGGCAGCTTTGTGCCGCTGCTGCAGGTGCAGAGAAGCAAAGACAAAGAGGGGAACACCGACCCGGTCAAGACCTTGCTGGGCATGGGCAACAGCGAAGCCAGCAACAGCGTTGAAAACGACCTGCCGCGCCACGAGCGAGAAATGCTGCACCGAGCCTTGAAAGCGGCCCTACAGCCCGGCTACGAACTGTCAGCGCTCTTGCCGCAGGAAATGCGGGCGCAAGTGCGGGAGTCGATCCAGGCGCTCAAGGACACGCAAGCCCAAAGCGAAGATGCACATCCGCTCACGATCCGGCACGTGCTCACGGATCACCTGGGTACATCCATCGCGTTGGTCAACGCAAACGGAGAACAACCAGGCCAAGTGGTCTGGGCTGCAAGGTACGGGGCCTGGGGGCAAATCGAAGACGAATACAACCCAGACCGAATCCAGCAACCGATACGGTTCCAGGGGCAGCAGCTCGATGAGGAAACGGGCCTCCACTACAACCGGTTCAGGCACTACGATCCATCAGTCGGGCGGTACGTGACTCAAGACCCCATTGGGTTAAATGGTGGGGTAAATAACTCTCTGTATCCCGTTAACCCAATTTCTAGGCTTGATCCTCTTGGCCTCCAGGTAACTGCGGTTGGGCAGATAGGCGGCTCTGCCGTGTTGGGTGGCGGAGTTGAAGGGAATCTAGGAGGGTTCTTGACACTCGGCAAAGGCGGGGCTGATCTTGGCGTGTTTAGCCAAGGTGGTCTGTCGGCTGGGTATCAAATTCCTGGCGTTTCTGCTCAGGCGGGCGTTATTTTTGGCGATGTAAACAGGCTTCGTGGGGTTACCAAAAACATTAATGGCTGTGTTGGGCCGGTATGCATGACTGTAGCAAAAGATGATAATGGAATAGCAGGGATTACAGTTGGCCCAGGCACGGAGGTCGGCGGGTCGATAACTCATGCTGAGACAGGGGCTTGGAGTATGCGAGAAGCATTGGGACGTGCGTTTGAAAAATATCTAGGTGGAAAGTGACTTGATTTATGGGCCCGCTAAAAAAGTACAGGATAATTTTTCTGTTATTTTTCTTTGTTAGCATGATATTTGGAGTGCTTATGGTTTATGTAAGCGAAGATTTTTTGTATGCGGCATTTATGAATCTAATTGTATTTGGCTTGTATTTGCGAAATATTTCTTGTCCTCGATGCGGTCACCCTATCGGGCCAGTTCGAGGTGAGTTTTTTGGTGTTATTTTTAATCATATGTTTCGGAGAAATTGTAGAAATTGCGGCGCGCGCTTGGAATAATTAGAAGCCTTAATTTGACAGCCGCGCGGAACTGGCGAATCGGGCAGGCAAACCCACAGGAGCGACCGCAACACCCGGCGCTGAGTGGAACGCCCAAGCAAAACCTGCACTACCCGCGCTTTAACCTGCTGCATCTCGACCAGAACCCGGATAACCCCGCAGGCCGGAACGTAGAGCGCTGGCGAGACAACCGCATCGGCTGGAGCCAAGACGCTGAGAGCCAAGGTGCAACCCGCTACCGCTACGACAGCTGGGGCAACCGCACGCAGGCCCTGCACAGCGACGGCAGCATCACCGCGCTGCACTACGACAGCCTGCACCAGTTGCGACAAGTCGTGCAGATCGATGCCCAAGGGAAAGCACAAAGCAACACTACGTACCGCTACGACGCGTTCGGACGGCGGGTGAGCAAGACACACCAAAAGACGGGAGAGCAAAGCCAAACCACCCACTACGGCTGGGACGGGGACCGGCTGGTGCACACGGAAACCGCAGAGCACATTCACCACACGGTGTATGAGCCAGGCAGCTTTGTGCCGCTGCTGCAGGTGCAGAGAAGCAAAGACAAAGAGGGGAACACCGACCCGGTCAAGACCTTGCTGGGCATGGGCAACAGCGAAGCCAGCAACACACTGGAGCAAGAACTACCCCGAGAGGAACGAGAGCTCCTGCATCAGGCCTTGAAAGAAGCCCTGCAGCCAAGCTACCGGCTCTCAGAACTGATGCCGCAGGAAATGCGAGCGCAAGTGCAGAAATCGATCCAGGCGCTGAAGAACGCCCATACCAAAAATCGAAGAGCAAAACCCGCTGACGATCCGACACGTGCTCACGGATCACTTGGGCACGCCGCTGGCGCTGGTCAATGCGAATGGAGAGCAACGAGGGCAAGTGGCCTGGGCGGCCAGGTACACAGCTTGGGGGCAAGTCGAAGAGGAATACAACCCAAACCAAATCCAACAGCCGATTCGGTTCCAGGGGCAGCAGCTCGACCAGGAGACGGGGTTGCATTACAACCGGTTCAGATACTACGACCCCTGTATTGGAGGGTATATCGTGCAGGATCCGGTTGGATTTGTTGGTGGGATCAATAAGTTTATATATCCAGAAAAACCTACCACCTGGGTTGATCCTTTAGCAGGCTGCTGAAATACCTCTCGCAGTCCCTCCGCCGCTGAGACACAGCCACGACAATCAAGGCCCCCGACCACAAGACAAGCCATCCATGCGCGGAGCCGACACCTTCACCGAGAGC
>NZ_JBKBKQ010000036.1:0-38986 GCF_046294525.1 Acidovorax sp. | reverse complement strand
CGCGTGCGCTTGGTGGTGTTGCTCAGGCCCAGGCTGCTTTGCTTCATGTGCCTATTGTCTCGGCTTCAAGCATTCGTCGGCACATGACGCAGGGGATTCGTGAAGAGGGTCCCTAGCGCTTTCAGGACAAGCGCTGACAGCTATCAATTTAATAGTATCTTGATACCTGCTGCGCAGCACGCAGCAAAAAGAAAAGGGCCCGCAACCCTGGGCTGCAGGCCCTTTCCCATCCTTATTCAACGCAGCAGCCACCGCCCAAGGAGGCAGCGGCTGCGTTCTTCTCCCACCCGTGAACAATCGCTCACGCAGCGATCAGGTACCGATCACGCCGCCATCGTTCTTGGTGATCACGATGGTGGCCGAGCGTGGGCGCTTGCCGGCGCCGTAGCCAGCATTGGCGGGCCACTGGCTGGTGTACTTGGCGGGGTCGCCAATGTCGGCCATGGCGGTGGTTTCGCCGGGGTGCTGGATGTTCACGAAGATGGCCTTGCCATCGGGCGTTTCGGCCAGGCCGGTGATTTCGCTGCCCTTGGGGCCGACCAGAAAGCGCTTGAGCGTGGTCTCGGTGGCGGCTTTCCCCACGGGCGTCACGATGTCCAGCTTGCTGCCGTCGGTCTTGGTGTAGCTCAGCGTCTTCTTGGCGCCATCGCCCACCTGGCCGGGCACGGCGGCGAGCATCATGCAGTTGGTCACGTCGGTGTAGGCGCCGTCGTCGGTCTGGATCCAGCAGATGCCGGTGGCCTTGCTGAACACCAGGCCGTCGGGGCTGGAGAAGTCCTGGTCGGCCGTAAGGGCAGAAATGTTGACCATGGACTTGTCGGCACCGGATTCGGCGCCGAACAGGTACACGTCCCACGTGAACGTGGTGGCCGAGTTGCCTTCCTTCAGGCGCACCAGGTGGCCGTTGGGGTTGCCGTTCTGCGCGCTGCTGCCCTTCATGTCGGTGTAGGCGCGGGGGTTGGCGGCGTCGGGCAGGTACTGGCCGCTGCCAGGGTTCACGCTGCGGGCGCTGTTGTTGGTCAGGGTGAAGTAGATCTCGCCGTTGGTGGGGTTCACCGCGTTCCACTCGGGGCGGTCCATCTTGGTGGCGCCCACGGCGTCGGCGGCCAGGCGGGTGTTGACGGCGATGTCGGCCGCGTCGGCAAACTTGTAGTTGGCGTAGTTGGCGATGGCGGTGTTCGACAGGCTCAGTTCCACCCAGGTGCCCGTGCCGTCGTTGTTGAACTTGGCCACGTACAGCTTGCCGCTGTCCATGTACTTGTCGCCCACGGCCATGCGGTCGGCGGCATTGGCGTCCGCTGCGTTCCACAGCGCGTTGGAGACGAACTTGTAGATGTACTCGCCGCGCGAGTCGTCGCCCATGTAGATGGACACGGGCTTGCCGGCTTCCACCTTGCCAAAGGCCGCGCTCTCGTGCGCGAAGCGGCCGAGAGCCGTGCGCTTCTTGGCCATACGGGTCTTGTCATAGGCGTCGATCTCGACGATGTAGCCCATGCCGTTCATCTCGTTGCGGTAGTCATCGCTGCCGTCGGCCGAGGTGCCGGTCTTGCTGTTGTTCCAGCGCTGGTACTTGTCGTCGGCGCCGCCGGTTTCCCAGCCGTGGCGCGATGCCGCGCCCTGGTTGCGGCCATAGCGCTTGAGGGCCGTCACGCTCTTGTCGTTGCCGCGGGCCGCGTCGTCGGCTGCGCCCCGGGTGAAGTAGCCAAACCAGTTTTCTTCACCGGTCAGGAAGGTGCCCCAGGGCGTCTTGCCCGTGCCGCAGTTGTTCAGCGTGCCGCGCGTCATCACGCCGGTGGGCGAGAACTTGGTGATCATCAGCGCGTTGCCGCGTGCGGGGCCCGAAATCTCGATAGGGCTGAGCGAGGTGAGCCGGAAATTGAGCGACGAGCCGGGCACATAGGCCCACTTGCCGCCGGACTTGGCCACTTCGATCACGGCGATGCCGTGGATGTCGGTTTCCTTGTCCACTTCGGCTGCGGGACGGGGCAGCGTGGACGTGCCGCCGTTGGCGTGCAGAAAGAACGAAGACAGCTTTTCGTCCGTCGTGGCTTCGTGGTTGATGGCCAGCAGGCCGCGCTCGGCGGCGCTGTCATTGCGCTTGCCGTCCGCACCCAGGCCAAACCATTCCATGCCGTCGTGGTGGTCGCCGGCGCGCTTGTCAAAGTCGGTGTCGGTGCCGTCGTTCTTGTAGGCGGGCACGCCTGCGGCGAGGGGATCACCCAGCGCAAACAGCACACTGGCGGTGTAGCCCGCAGGCACAGCCACCACGTCGGCCAGGCTCTTGGGCACGGCGCCGAAACCCAGCAGCTTGGGGCCGGCCGGTGGCGGCTCCACCACGGCGGGATCGTCGCTGCCGCCGCAGGCCGTCACGCCAAAGCCGGCCAGCATGGCCGTGCCCACCGAACCCACGCCGCCGCGCAGCAGACCGCGGCGCGACAGGCGTGCACCCAGCACATCGTCGAACGTCGGGTTGGCGGAGGTGTTGGAGTTTTCGTTGTTGAAGTCGATCGCCTGCTCGGGCGTGTCCACGCGGTGGGTCATCGGATTTCCTCGGGGGTGTGGGTTGTTACAAAGCCCCTGCAGCGTAGAAACACGGCATGACGTGACCATGAAGATTTTGCGGCGTTTTGATGACAGGGCCCCATCTACTGCGGTCTTGAGCAGTTTTCAAATACGAATCACTAGCATTTGTATAATCAACGCTTCATCATCCGCCAGCCATGAAGGCCTGCAGCGTGCCTGCTCCGCGTGACACGCAAGCCCGGTCAAAGCCAGTGCGAACCGTCTGAACCACCCCTTCCGATGCAGTGCCCTGCTGCCGTACCGCACCCTGTGCGGCGGTGCGTGGCCTGCACGCCTTTTGCGGAGACCCCGGCATGACCCAACATTCCCACCGTTCCCTGTTCCAGCAATCCGTGTTGATCGCCGCCCTGTCGCTGGGGTTGTGGGCCCACAGTGCGCATGCACAAGCTGCCAGTCCCGCAGCCGTGCCGGCCACAGCGGGCGCGCAAGCCTCTGCCGCCAGCTTCCAGACCGTGGCCGCGCACTACGGCCAGCTGGTGCACGCCAACTATGCCGACACCCTGGCCGCCGCGAAAACCATGCAGGCCGCCATCCAGGCCTTTACCGCGCAGCCGTCGGCGCAAACGCTGGCCGAGGCCCGCAAGCAGTGGCTGGCCGCGCGCGAGTTCTATGGCCAGACAGAGGCCTTCCGCTTCTACGGCGGGCCCATCGACGACGACAAGGGCCCGGAAGGCCGCATCAACGCCTGGCCCATGGACGAGTCGTTTGTGGACAGCGTGCAGGGTAAGCCCGATGCAGGCCTGGTGAACAACCGCCAATTCGCCATCACCAAAAAGAACCTGTCGGCCCAGAACGAACGCGGCGGCGAGGAAAACATCGCCACCGGCTGGCACGCCATCGAGTTCTTCCTGTGGGGCCAGGACCTGTCGGAAACCGGCCCGGGCGAGCGCAGCTTTGAAGACTTCGTGGACGGCAAGGCCCAAAACGCTGACCGCCGCCGCCAGTACCTGAACGTGGTGACCGAGTTGCTGATCGACGACCTCACCACCCTGGTCAAGGCCTGGGCGCCCGATGCGAAGAACAACTACCGCGCGCGCTTTGCCAAGGGGGGGCGCGAATCGGTGCGCAAGATGCTGGTGGGCCTGGGCTCGCTGTCGCGCGGCGAACTGGCCGGCGAACGGCTGGAGGTGGCACTGAACAGCCAGGACCAGGAGGACGAGCACTCGTGCTTCTCGGACAACACGCACCGCGACGCGGTGACCAACGCGCAAGGCATCCAGAACGTGTGGCTGGGCCAGTACCAGCAGGCTGACGGCACCGTGCTGCAAGGCCCGTCGCTGCGCGACCTGGTGGCCGCCAAGGATGCTGGCCTGGCCGACAAGACCACGCAGCAGATCGCGGCCTCGGTGGCTGCCGCCGAAGCCATCCAGGCGCCGTTCGACCGCGAGATCATCGGCGGCAAGGACGCCCCCGGTCGCCTGCGCATCCAGAAGACCATCGACAGCCTCACGCAGCAAAGCAAGGATCTGGTGGCGGCCGCGAACGCGATTGGCATCACCAAGCTCACGCTGGTGCAGCCTTGAACATGCAGCCTGTGCAAGCCATCCGCCGCCAGCGCATCCTGTGTGTGGTGGCCGCCAGCATCGGGATCGGCGCCCTCGGCATGGGCGCCCTGGTGGCCGCCCCGCAGCCCGACGCATTGGGCGAAAAAACGGGCGGCGACACCACGGTGTATGCCACCGGGCGCAACGCGTTCTCGTTCCCCGCCGCCAATCTGCCCGACGACGAGCGCACGCGGTTTGTCATCGGCAATTCGTTCTTCAAGCGCAACTGGGTGGAGGCACCTGCATCGACCAAGGCGCGCGACGGCCTGGGCCCGCACTTCATCGCGCGCTCGTGCGGCGGCTGCCATGTGCAGGACGGGCGCGGCGAGCCGCCAGCCATCTTCAACCGGCTGGGCGATACCCAGGACCCCACGGTGGCGCTTCTGATCCGCCTGTCCATCCCCGGCAAGGACGCGCACGGAGGCCCCAAGCCCGACCCGGTGTACGGCGACCAGTTCAACAACGCCGCCATCCAGGGCGTCAAGCCCGAGGGCCGCGTGACCCTGCGCTACGAAACGATCAAAGGTAAGTTCGCCGACGGCACGCCCTACGCGCTGCAAAAGCCCGTGTACGGCTTTGCCGACCTGGGCTATGGTCCCATGCACCCCGACGTGATGGTGAGCCCCCGCATTGCGCCGCAGATCATCGGCGTGGGGCTGCTGGAAGCCATTGCAGAGGCCGACATCCTGGCCAACGCGGCCGACCAGGCCGCCTCCTCCGGTCCCATCAAGGGTGTGCCGAACAAGGTGTGGGACGCGCCATCGGGCCGCATGATGACCGGCCGCTTTGGATGGAAGGCCAACGTGGCAACCATCGCGCACCAGACAGGAGGCGCGTTTCAGGGCGACATGGGCATTACATCGCGCCATTTTCCCAACGAGGTCTGTACGCCCGCGCAAAAGGACTGCCTGACTGCGCCGAGCGGAAAGAGCGGCGCCGACGGTGTGGAGATCGACGACAAGACCCTGGCCGACGTGGTCTTCTACCAGGCCACCCTGGCTCCGCCCGCGCGGCGCAACGCCAACGACGCGCAGGTGCTGCGCGGCCAGGCCCTGTTTGCGCAGGCCCAGTGCGCCACCTGCCACCGGCCCAGCTACGTCACCCAGAGCGGGCCGTTCCCCGAGCTGACGAGCAAGGCTCTGAACGGCCAGCGCATCTGGCCCTACACCGACCTGCTGCTGCACGACATGGGCGAACGCCTGGCCGATGGCCGTCCCGACTTTGGCGCCAACGGCCGGCAGTGGAAGACGCCCCCGCTGTGGGGCACCGGCCTGATCAAGGACGTGAACGGCCACACGCGCCTGTTGCACGACGGCCGCGCGCGCGGCGTGCTGGAAGCCATCCTGTGGCACGGCGGCGAGGCCGAGGCGGCCAAAGACCAAGTGCTGAAGATGAAAAAGGCCGACCGGGATGCCTTGGTGAAGTTTGTGGAGTCCTTATGAACAGGAGGATCACTTCGCGCATTCTGGGCACAGGCCTGTGGCTGGCCGCGCTGGCCCCCTGGGCACTGCCCACGGCGGCGCAAGCCCAGGCGACGACCGGACCGGCCTGGCAACGCAACGCCGTGCCGTTCTTCGACACGGTGCACGCCCTGCAAGGCATCTACAGCCACTGGGCGCTGCCCCGCGCACACGACTTTGACCGCAGCGCCCGGGCGCTGGCGCCAGCCATCGGCACGCTGTGCGAGGCGCAAGGCACCGATGGCAAGGCCGCGCTGGACGCTGCCCGCAGCGCCTGGCTGGCCACCGCCCGCGCGTGGGAGCAGCTGTCCGCCGTGTCCGTGGGCCCCGTCATCGCGCGCCGCAGTCAGCGGGCCATCGACTTCACGCCCACCCGCCCCGCGCTCATCGAGAAAGCCATCGTGGCCCAACCGCAGGGCGCCAAGGCCTTTGAGCGCATAGGCACCCCCGCCAAGGGCCTGCCAGCGCTGGAATGGCTGCTGTGGACACGCCCCGTGCAGCCCGGCAGCCCCGCCTGCCGCTACACGTACGAAGTGGCCCAGGACGTGGCCCGCGAATCCGCCGCGCTGCAGCAAGCCTTTGCCGACGCCGCCGCCACCGACTGGGGCGCTGAGGACGAGCAGGAAGCCTCCACCCAGGCCATGAGCGAGTTCATGAACCAATGGGTGGGCGGCATCGAACGCCTGCGCTGGGCACAGATGGAAAAGCCGCTGCGCGCAGCGGGATCGGGTTCGGGAACCCGCACGCCGGACTACCCCCGCACCGCCAGCGGTAGCACTCTGAGTGCCTGGGCCGCCACCTGGGCAGGCCTGCGCAGCGTGACCACCCTGCCCGCAGGCGCCGCCACACCCCCCCCCGGCGAAGCATTGGTGCCGCTCGAGATGTACCTTCGCGGCAAGGGCCTGAACCCGCTGGCCGACAAGCTGCGCCAGGCCACCGACAAGGTGGACGCATCAATGGCACAAGTGCAAAAGGCGGGACTGAAGGACAAAGGTGCCATCCAGCAAACCGCCAAGGACTTGGCCGCGCTCAAGTTTCTGGCCGAGTCTGAAGTGGCGCCTGCGCTGCAGGTGAGCATTGGGTTCTCGGACGCCGATGGCGACTGATCCCATTCATCGCCGCCAAACGCTGGCAGGGCTGGCAGGGCTGGCAGGCCTGGGCGCCTGGGCGCTGGCGCCGCGCACCGGTTGGGCCAGGGCCGCCGGAGACGGGGTGGTGCAACTGGCCGCCGCCTGGGAGCAACAGGGCAGCTTTCACATCGGCATGCTGACCACCCGTGAAGGCGCCGGGCAGGCGCTGCAGGTCCACACCAGCCTCAGCGTGCCCACCCGCGCGCACGGCCTTTGCGTGCTGCCGGGTGGTGATGTGGTGGCTGCGGCGCGGCGCCCAGGCGACTGGCTGGTGCGCTGGCAACCCTGGCGGGGCACCGAGCCGCAATGGCTGTGGCAGGGCGGAGAGCGGACCTTCAACGGCCACGTGCTGGGGAGCCCCGACGGCCGCCAGCTCTACACCACCGAAACCGACACCGAAACGGGCGCCAGTTGGGTGGCCGTGCGCGATGCGCGCACCCTGGAAAAAACCACCGAATGGCCCACCCACGGCGTCGACGCGCATGAGCTGGTCTGGGACATGCACCACACCGCCAGCGGCGCACCCACCCTCATCGTCGCCAACGGCGGCGTGCCCACAGTCCCCGAAACCGGCCGCGTCAAACGCGATTTGCACACCATGGATTCGTCCATCGTGCGGCTGGACGCCAGCACCGGCGCCCTGCTGGGCCAGTGGCGCCTGCCAGACCAGCGCCTGAGCCTTCGCCATCTGGCCTGGAGCCCGAATGGGCGCACGCTCGGGATTGCGCTGCAGGCCGAGCACGACGATGCCTCACGCAAGAACACGGCCCCGGTGCTGGCGCTGTTCGACGGGCAAGCGCTGCGCACAGTGCCCGCATCGGAAGGCACCGCCCCCCGCCTGCAAGGCTACGGCGGCAGCATCGCCGCCACGCCCACCGGCTGGGCCGTGAGCTGCCCGCGCGCCCATGGCATTGCCACGTTTTCGCTCCCAGGCGAATGGATGGGCCTGGTGCCGCTGCCCGAAGTCTGCCCGCTGGCCGTGCACGATGGCATGCTGTGGGCGGGCGGGCTTGCCGGCAGCCTGCAAGCCGCGCAGGATGGGGCGCCGTTGGAACACCTGCACGGCGGTGGGTTGCAGACGGCACGACTGGACAACCACTGGGTGGTGGCAGATCTCCGACCCAGCCAGAATATTTGATTAAAAACAGCCCCAGCGCTTGTTAGATAAGCGCCAATAGCTATTAACTTAATAGCACCAAGACCTCCGCCCGCAGCGCCATGCAGGTGAACAGCGCCACTGCAAAACGCGTGCCTCCACCGCGCCCCATGCTCAGTCGTAGTCCGACACGCTGAGGCGATGGGTCGGCCCGCCACGCAGCGGCTCGACAATCAGCACCACAAGCCCACCTTGCGGTGCCTCGTACTCGGTATACCGCACCAGTTCTCCGTAGTACGCCTGCACCATGGCACGCCCCTCTGCGTCCACCGCGCGTTCATGCAGACCATTGCGCAGCAGGTACGCGTGGACGGCGGCCACAGTCTCCTCCAGGTGCTCGGGCGGTACTTCGTAAGCCACCTCCGACCGCGCCGGCTTGTTGCCGTCGCCCACGGTGCCGTAGTAATGCGGGGCCCCTGCAGCGCCTGGCACCACCACACCCCGCACCAGCGAAGAGATGCCGAGGTAATAGGTGAGCGTGCCCGGCGCTGGCTGGTAGTCCTCTTGCGAAATGAGGAAGAGAAATGCGGCCCACATCAACGCCACGGGCAGCAGCACCGCGCACGCCACTGCAATGACCACGGTGCGCGGGCGCAGCCACCAGCGCGCACGCGCGGGCGCACACGCCTGCGGCCCACGTTCCGTCACGTCAATCCACCACCGTCAGCTTGGCCACCGACAGCGCCAGCCACTTGGTGCCGTGGCGCGGAAAGTTGACCTGTGCACGCGCGTCGTCGCCCGTGCCCTCAATCGCCAGCACCTTGCCTTCGCCAAACTTGGTGTGGAACACCGCAAGGCCGGCACGCAGGCCGTGCGATGGGGCCGCCTTCTGCGGTGGCACCGGGGGGCTGGCAAAAGAGTCAGATTTAGTGCCAAAACCGCCTCTAGCGCTTGATCCATAAACGCTAGCAGCTCCTGAATAAGGAGCAGATCCGTAAGAGCTGCCAGGCGCGAACGAGCCAAAGCCCTGCTGCTTGGGCGTGATCCATTTCAGCGCCGGCTCGGGCAGTTCGTCAAGAAAACGGCTCTTGATGTTGTAGCGCGTCTGGCCGTGCAGCATGCGCGTTTGCGAATGGCTCAGGTATAGGCGCTTGCGGGCGCGGGTGATGGCCACGTACATGAGGCGGCGCTCCTCCTCCAGGCCGTCGCGGTCGCTGGCGGAGTTCTCGTGCGGGAACAAGCCCTCTTCCATACCGCCGATGAACACGCAGTCAAACTCCAGGCCCTTGCTCGCGTGCACGGTCATGAGCTGCACGGCGTCTTGCCCAGCCTGGGCCTGGTTGTCGCCCGCCTCCAGCGCAGCGTGGGTCAGGAACGCAGCCAGTGGCGAGAGCGTTTCGCCGGTGTCAGCGTCCACGATGCCGGGCACCACAGGTTTCAGGGGTTCATCCAGCACCGGCGCATTGGGGTCCAGCCCTTGGCTGACCATGCTTTGGGTGAGCGGCGTGCCGTGCTCATCGAGCGGCAGCGCCACCGCGTCGCGGCCGAAGCCCTCTTGCGTGACAAAACTCTCGGCGGCATTGACCAGTTCCTGCAAGTTCTCAATGCGGTCGGCGCCTTCCTTTTCAGTGCGAAAGTGCTCCACCAGCCCCGTGGATTCGAGCATCTGCTCGATGATGCCGCGCAGGTTCAGGCCCTGGGTCTGCTCACGCAGCACATCCACCATGGCCACAAACGCGCCCAGGTTGGCGCCCGCCTTGCCGGGCACGGCGCTCACCGCATCGTGCAGCGAGCAGCCTGAGGCGCGGGCCGCGTCCTGCAGCACCTCGATGCTGCGCGCGCCAATGCCGCGCGGCGGAAAGTTGACGACGCGGGTGAAGCTGGTGTCGTCGTGCGGGTTCTCCAAGAGGCGCAAATACGCCAGCGCGTGCTTGATTTCAGCGCGCTCAAAAAACCGCAGGCCGCCATACACGCGGTAGGGCACGCTGGCGTTGAACAATGCCGATTCGATCACCCGGCTTTGCGCATTGCTGCGGTAGAGCACGGCGATTTCCTTGCGCTCAAAGCCGTCGCTGCGCACCAGCTGCTTGATCTCGTCCACCATCCACTGCGCCTCGGCCAGGTCGGAGCTGGCCTCGTACACACGCACGGGCTCGCCCGCGCCCTGCGTGGTGCGCAGGTTCTTGCCCAAGCGGCGGCTGTTGTGGCTGATGAGGTGGTTGGCCGAGTCGAGGATGTTGCTGTAGCTGCGGTAGTTCTGTTCCAGCTTGATCTGCTGCCTGACATCAAACTCGCGCACGAAGTCGGTCATGTTGCCGACGCGCGCGCCGCGAAACGCGTAGATGCTCTGGTCGTCGTCGCCCACGGCGATCACACTGCCCCGCGCCTCGTAGTGCCCGTTCACCTCATTGCCCGCCAGCTGCTTGAGCCAGGCGTACTGCAGCTTGTTCGTGTCCTGAAACTCGTCCACCAGGATGTGCTGAAACCGGCGCTGGTAGTGCTCGCGGATCGGGTCGTTGTCGCGCAGCAGCTCGTAGCTGCGCAGCATCAGCTCGCCAAAGTCCACCACGCCTTCGCGCTGGCATTGCTCTTCGTACAGCTGGTAGATCTCGACCTTCTTGCGGCTGTCGCTGTCGTGCGTTGGCACATCGCCAGGACGCATGCCCTCTTCCTTGCAGCTGGCGATGAAGTACGACAGTTGCTTGGGCGGGAAGCGCTCCTCGTCCACGTTGTGCTGCTTGCACAGGCGCTTGATGGCCGAGAGCTGGTCTTGCGTGTCGAGAATCTGAAACGACTGCGGCAGCCCCGCCGCCTTGTGGTGCGCGCGCAGCAGCCGGTTGCACAGGCCGTGGAAGGTGCCGATCCACATGCCGCGCACGTTCACGGGCAGCATGGCCGACAGGCGGGCCACCATCTCTTTGGCCGCCTTGTTGGTAAAGGTGACGGCCAGGATGCCGCCAGGCGTGGCATAGCCGTTTTGCAGCAGCCACGCGATGCGGGTGGTGAGCACCCGCGTCTTGCCAGATCCCGCGCCGGCGAGGATGAGCGCGTGCCCGGCGGGCAGTGTGACGGCGGCGAGTTGCTCGTCGTTGAGGTGGGCTAACAGGGGCGAAGAGGCGGCGGGCGCCCCGGCGTGTGGGGGCGCCGCGTCATCTGGCGCGACCGAGAACGGGTCTTGTGGGAACATGGTGGCATTGTAGAAAGCGCCCCGCGCCCAAGGCCCAGCCCATCATGAAAAACACTGCCCACTCCCTGGCCGCGCTGACACTGGCGCTGGCCCAAGCGCCTTCCGCCTGGGCACAAGCTGCCTGCAGCAGCGACGGCACGCCACGCCCCACGGCAGTGTTCGAGCGCTTTATCCATGCGGACTGCGAAGCATGCTGGACTGATGCCACCACGCCCTCGCCCTCCGCCAGCGGCACTGCGACCGTGCTGGACTGGATTGTGCCCAGCGCCGCAGGAGACGACGCCCCTCTCTCGGCGGCGGCCACCCGCGATGCAGAGCACCGCCTGCAGTCGCTGGGCCGCACGCTGCGTGCCGGCACAGATTTCCATGTCGGCACTGTCGAGCCGCACCCGACAACAAGGCCTTCTTCCGCGCGGCTGCGGGTGGCGCTGGGACTGCCCTTCAACGACTACCTCGGCACGGCCATCGAGTTCGCGCCGGGTCGCAACGCCCACCCCAGCACCGCCGCAAATACGGCATGGACGTACTACCTCGTTCTGGTGGAAGCCGTGCCTGCGGGCACCGAGGGCACCACCGTGCCGCGCCAGATCGTGCGCAATGTGCTGCAGGGCGTGTGGCAGCCGCACGAGAAGCGCAACGCCCGCTCTGCCTGGGCCCGGTGGATGGAGGCACGCCCCATGCGCATCCCGGAAGGCGCCAAGACCGAGCGCCTGCAGATGGTGGGTTGGGTGCAGGACGCTGCAGGCCACATCGTCGCAGCAGCCCAATCCGTATGCCGGTAATACCTGCGGCGTTATAGGGCGGTTTTCCCAGGCGGGTAGAATCAGTCACCGGGCCCAAGTTTCTTGACGCCCGGTTTTTTGTGCCTGTGCAACCAGGGCTCGGTGACGGCTTGTACGCCCTCCCCCACAAAACCGGTCCCAAGCCAAGCGCCCCACGCTGCCGAAATGGTTTGGCAGCGCCTTTCTTCAAAGGAGCTTGGAATCTCATGGAAATCTTCGACTACGACAACATCCTTTTGCTGCCGCGCAAATGCCGGGTAGAAAGCCGCTCGGAATGCGACGCCAGTGTGGAGCTGGGCGGGCGGTCGTTTCGACTGCCTGTGGTGCCATCCAACATGAAGACGGTGGTGGACGAGAAAATCTGCGCCTCTCTGGCCAAGAACGGCTACTTTTACGTAATGCACCGCTTTGACCTGGACAACGTCCAGTTCGTGAAGGACATGCACGCGCAAGGATGCTACGCGTCGATCTCTCTGGGCGTGAAGCAGCCCGACTACGACACCGTGGACCAGTTGGTGGCGCTGGGACTGACGCCTGAGTACATCACCATCGACATCGCCCACGGCCATGCCGACAGCGTGAAGAACATGATCGGCTATCTGAAGGACAAGCTGCCCAAGTCTTTTGTAATTGCAGGCAATGTGGCCACGCCTGAGGCCGTGATTGATCTGGAGAACTGGGGCGCCGATGCGACCAAGGTCGGCGTGGGCCCGGGCAAGGTGTGCATTACCAAGCTCAAGACAGGTTTTGGAACGGGCGGCTGGCAGCTGTCGGCGCTGAAGTGGTGCGCACGCGTGGCCACCAAGCCCATCATTGCCGATGGGGGCATCCGCAGCCATGGGGACATTGCCAAGAGCATCCGCTTTGGCGCCAGCATGGTGATGATCGGCTCGCTGTTTGCGGGCCACGAAGAGTCGCCCGGACAGACGGTGGAAGTGGATGGTGCGCTGTACAAGGAGTACTACGGCTCGGCCAGCGACTTCAACAAGGGTGAATACAAGCACGTTGAAGGCAAGCGCATCCTGGAGCCGATCAAGGGCAAGCTGGCCAGCACGCTGATCGAGATGGAGCAGGACGTGCAAAGCTCCATCAGCTATGCCGGTGGCAAGAAACTGATGGACATCCGCAAGGTGAACTACGTGATCCTGGGCGGCGACAACGCGGGCGAACACCTGCTGATGTAAGCATGAAATGCGCCCCGTCCCCGTCCGCCGCATGGGTGGGCGCGGACACGTGCAAACCCAAGCTGCAACCCATCGCTCACATCCGCAACAGATTGAGCGCCATGTGGTGCAGGTCGTGCCCCGGCTTGGCCAGGGCGTCGACGATGCTGAAATGGTTGAGCCCCGGCAGGGCCTGGCTGCGCGGCACGAAGTGGCTGCCCCACGCATCCTGCATGAGCTGGTTCTGCCGCAGAAACTCCGGACTTTCGTCGGCCCCCGCCACGCAGTAGAGCGTGCCGCCCGGCGGCTCCAGCAGGCGCGCGGGGCTGTATTGCAGCACCTGCTGCTCCGTCAGATTGAGCACCGACTGGTACATGGGCGTGTACATGATCGGATCCAGGTCGTGCACACCAGAGATTGACAGCGCACTGCGCACCAGCCGGTCAGGCAGCCCCTTGCCCAGCAGCGGCCACACGCTGGTGAGCAGCATGGCGGCAAGCTGCCCGCCCGCAGAGTGCCCAACCACCGTGATGCGGCCCGGGTCCCCGCCATGCGCTGCAATGTTCCGCCAGACCCAGCCCAGCGCCTTTTCCATCTGCCGCATGATGTGCGGGATGGTAACGGGCGCGTCGGGCGTTCCGGGGCACAACGCATAGTTCACGACCACCACGCAAAATCCCGCTTGGGTAAACGGCGGCGCGATGAACGAGTGATCGGCCTTGTCAAGCGAGCGCCAGTAGCCCCCGTGGATGAAGACCAGCACCGGCACCCCGCCCGGCGGCGTCTCGCGCCCGGAAGGGAAGATGTCCAGCGTTTCCCCCAGCCCGTGTCCATAGGCAACATCCAGCACACAGGGCTGGTGCGCGCGCACATAGGCAGAGTCCTGCGCCCACCGCTGGAAGTAGGCCATGTGGTCGGGCACCAGCGCCCGGTTGTTGTACATGCGCTCCAGCCAGGCGGGGTCGTGCAGGGGCAAGGTCATGGGTGATGTCTCCGTAATTTGTAACCGACCAGCTGTCATCATCTTTGCAATTTTCGAATGCCGCAAGCTGCAAGCTGCATGACAGGGAGATGCACCAAAAAGGCACATGATGTGCTCAGAGACAACACCTCAAAGAGTGACGCCATGACAACCACCACACCGCTACGTATCGCCGTTCTGGGCATTGGGATGATGGGGCGCCCCATGGCGTGCCGCCTGCGTGAGGCGGGGCACGAAGTGCACGCCTGGAACCGCACCCGCTCCAAGGCGGACCCCTTGGCGGCCTTCGGCATCACGGTGCACTCCATGCCCACAGACGCAGTGCGCGGCGCAGATGTGGTCGTCAGCCTGCTGGAAAACGGCCCGGTGGTCGGCCGGGTTTTATTTGAACAGGGCACGGCCCAGGCCATGCGCAAGGGGGCGCTGTTTGTGGACATGGCCTCCATCCAGCCGCGCGAGGCCCGGGACCACGCGGCGCGCCTGGGCGAGATGGGTCTGGCGCACCTGGATGCTCCGGTTTCCGGGGGCACAGTGGGCGCGGAAAACGGCACACTGGCCATCCTGGTCGGTGGGCGGCCTGAAGACTACGCACGCGCAACACCCGTGTTTGCCGCGCTCGGCCGGGCCACGCACGTCGGCCCACATGGCGCAGGCCAGCTCACCAAGCTGGCCAACCAGATGATCGTGGGCATTACCATCGGCGCCGTGGCCGAAGCGCTGTTGTTTGCCGCCAAGGGCGGCGCCGACATGGCGAAGGTGCGCGAAGCCATCACCGGCGGCTTTGCCGACAGCCGCATCCTGCAACTGCACGGACAGCGCATGGTAGAACGCGACTTCGCTCCGCGCGGCCGCATGGCTGTGCAGCTCAAGGACATGCGCAACGCCTTGGCCACCGCGCGCGAAATCGGGTTCGACGCCCCCATCACCGCCCTCTTCGAGACCCTGTACGCCGAAGGCGTTGACCACGGCCTGGGCGAGCTGGACCACAGCGGTCTGTTTGTAGAGCTGGCCAGTCGCAACGCGATGCAATAATTTTTGGGCGCGCTTGCAAGCCCCGCCAAAATTGGTGCATAATTCAAGGCTCTGCAGCAATGCAGACGCATTCAAAGATTTGGGTTCTTAGCTCAGTTGGTAGAGCAGCGGACTCTTAATCCGTAGGTCGAGTGTTCGAGTCACTCAGGACCCACCAAATCAAAGCCCTCGGGCACATGAAGCCTGCTACCGCACGTAGCAGGCTTTTTTGTTTTTGCTGCCACCATCACCTCGCCATGAATCCACAAGCCCATCTGCTCTGGAAAGCCCCCCGCTGGGCCTTGGCGGTGCTGCTGGCCGTGCTGGGCATGCTGGGGCCGTTTTCCATCGATACCTACATTCCTGCGTTTTCCGGAATTGCCACCGCCCTGGGAGCCACGCCGGTGGAAATGCAGCAAACCCTCTCGGCCTACCTGTTTGGCTTTGCGTTCATGAGCCTGTTCCATGGAGCACTGGCCGACAGCTTCGGGCGCCGGCCGGTGATTCTGTGGGGTATTGCAGTGTTCACACTGGCATCGGTCGGCTGTGCGCTTTCGCAGACCATTGGACAACTGGTGGCGTTTCGCGCCCTCCAGGGCCTGTCGGCCGGTGCGGGCATCGTGGTGTCGCGCGCGGTGATCCGCGACATGTTCCCACCCGCCGAAGCCCAGAAGGTGATGAGCCAGGTCACCATCTATTTTGGCGTGGCGCCCGCCATTGCCCCCATCATCGGCGGATGGCTGTTTGTGCACACGGGCTGGCACAGCATCTTCTGGTTTCTCGCCCTGGTCGGTGTCGCTCTGTGGTCGGCCAACTACCGGCTGCTGCCCGAGACACTGCACACAGAGCATCGCCAACCCTTCAACGTGCGCCATCTCCTGCGTGGCTATGTGCAACTGGGCTCCAGTCCCCGCTTCCTGCTGCTGGCACTGGCCAGCGGCGTTCCCTTCAACGGCATGTTCCTGTACGTGCTGTCAGCCCCCGCCTTCCTGGGAGAGCACCTGGGCCTGGCGCCCACGCAGTTCTTCTGGTTCTTTGTGCTGACCATCTCCGGCATCATGGGCGGCGCCTGGCTCAGCGGCCGACTGGCGGGCCGCATCCCGCCCAAGCGGCAGATCCGCCACGGCTTTCTCATCATGTTTGTGGTGGCTGTGCTCAACCTGGCGGCCAACAGCGTCTTTGCCGCGCAGGCCTGCTGGGCGCTGCTGCCCATCGCGGTGTTTGCCTTTGGATGGGCGCTCATGGTGCCGGTGGTGACCTTGCTGGTGCTGGACCTGCATCCGGAGCGGCGTGGCATGGCATCATCAATGCAAGCGTTTGTGGGATCCACCGCTAACGGTCTGGTGGCCGGAGTGATTGCGCCGCTGGTCATGCATTCCACTGTGTTGCTGGCCCTGGCCTCGCTCTTGATGATGTGCGTGGGCCTTGTGGCCTGGCTGGTCCTGCACCGACGCTGGCCCGACATTGGGCGCCGCGTTGCGGCCAATCCCTGACCCCGATGCTCAGGCCCCAGAGGGCTGGCGGCGGTCGTTGTTCTTCTGCTGGTAGTAGCGGTTCTTCTCTGCGTACATAGCCTGGTCCGCCCGGTGAATCGCCGCCTCGACCCCGTCGCCGGACTGACAGCTTGCGATGCCCATGGCCAGGCTCAGGGGCTGCCCGGGGTAGAACTGGTTGTTCAGGTCAAGCATGGAGATGATGCGCTCCTGCAGCGCATGGGCGCCCCGCTCCTCGGTGCCGGGCAGCAGCACCGTGAACTCATCGCCACCGATGCGTGCCGCGCACGCGGGGGCGTCCACCGCCTTGGCCAACACCTCGCCCACACGCCGCAGCATCGAATCGCCCGCCGCATGGCCCTGATCGTCGTTCACCGCCTTGAGGCCGTTGAGGTCGATGGCAATGATGGACAGCGGCCAGGGGCCCTTGCGCGTAAGCCGATTCAGCTCCTCGGCGTAGAAGGCACGGTTGCGCAGCTGGGTCAGCACGTCGTGCTTGCCCAGGTATTCCAGGTAAGCCTCGGCCTTCTTGCGGGCCGTGATGTCCACCAGGGACAAAAGCACCAGCCCCCAGTCATGCATATGGCTGTCGAGCACGGAGAACTGCATGTGGATATGGACCGCATCGCCGGAGAGCGCGTAGTTGACCACCTCGCGCTGCTGGAAGGTTTTGCCGTCCCACAGGTCCTGAAGTTGCTCGGCAAACGATTCGTGCATCTCGCCGCGGAAAACGCGGCCAATGTTGTTGAGCAGCATGTCCTTGCTGGCCGCACCGAACATGCGCAGCGTCTGCTGGTTCACGTCGATGACGCGAATCTCCTGCATGCAGCGGCCCACAAAATCCGGATGCACCTTGAGAAAGGTCTTGAAGTCGCCAATGCCCTGGGCCCGCACACCGTCGAGCAGCCGCTTCACAGCGCTGAAATCCTCCACCCACAGCGAAACCGGTGAATGCTCGAACAAGTCGCGCGCATACTGCTCGCTGCGCCCCAACCGGCGTACGGCCTCCAGCTGCTGCGTGTTGTCCTCCAGCGAAACCAGCACGCGGCGCCAATCCGCTTCGTGGCCCGGCAGGATGCGCGCACGCACGTGCACATCCAGGCGCCGCCCATCCAGTGCGTAGTTCACTGTCTGGTTCGAAAACTCCAGCTGCCCGTCCCAGAGCTGCGCCAGTTCGTGCGCCGCCGTGTCGTGCCGGTCGTCGCGGAAGACCTTGTCCAGGTTGGCCTCTAGGTGCGCCAGGCTGTCTGCTGCAAACAGGTCGAGCGTGCGGCGGTTGACCTGCAACACGCGCAGCGCGGCACTGCATTGGCGCAGGCGATCGGGGTCTGCAGCGAGGTGGACCCGAAGGTCGCTGACGCCCTGAGCGCGCCAGCTGTCAAAAAGCTGCTTGAGCTGGCTGAAATCCTCCAGCCACAGCGAGACGGGCGCCAGCTCGAACATGTGCTCGTAATCAGCCCCCGAGGAAAGAGAAGACACCACGACAAATTCCTCCGTGACCCATTATTGACGAGCCCGCCGGGCAAATGAGGACGGCGCACACTGCGGCCAAAAAAAAGGGCCGGCACCTTGCAGTACCAACCCTTGATCCCCGGAGCGCTCAATGCACTCCGTTTTGCCCGGCGATCAGCGCGCCGGACGTGCGGGGCGCTTGCGTGCGTCGTGCGCCACAAACGGTTTGCCGCCACCGCTTGCAGGCTTGGAAAACGCGGGCTTGCGCGGCGCGAAGTCGCCGCGCGGTGCACCTGCGTCGCTACGGGGAGCAAATCCGCCACGCCCTGTATCGCCAAAGCCGGGTTTACGGCCATAGCCCTCCGCGTCGCGGCGGGGCGCGAAGCCACGGTCGTCACGGCCGCCAAAGCTGCCACCATCGCCCCGGGCTGGCGCGCCGCGGTTGTCACCCCGGCCGGCAAAGCCGCCACCGAAACCGCCGCCAAAGCCACCGCGGTCGTGGCCGCCACGGGCGGGGCCACCAAACTTGCGGTCGCGGCTGTCCCGGTCATAGCCGCCCGAACGGCCGCGGCCACCAAAATCGCCCCCGCGGGGCGCCTGGGGCGCGCGCTGGGCGGGCTCCATGCCAGGCACCACCTCAGCCTTGAACTGCTGCCGACTGTACGACTCAATGTCGTAGATCTTGCGGCGGTCGCGGAACTCGGCAAAGGTGACGGCCAGGCCGTCGCGGCCCGCACGGCCGGTGCGGCCGATGCGGTGGGTGTAGTCCTCGGCCTTCATGGGCAGGCCGAAATTGAACACGTGCGTGATCGTGGGCACGTCGATGCCACGGGCGGCCACGTCGGTCGCCACCAGGATCTGCACTTGGCCGCTGCGCAGCGCCATCAGGCGGCGGTTGCGCAGGCCTTGGCTCAAGGCACCGTGAAGGGCCACAGCCGAGAAACCGTCTTGCTGCAGGTCATTGGCCAGACCATCGCACTCCACCTGGGTGCTGGCGAACACGATAGCCTGGTTGATCGTGGTGTCACGCAGCCAGTGGTCCAGCAGCTTGCGCTTGTGCTGGGCGTTGTCGGCCCAGTACAGCACCTGTTTGATGTTGGTGTGCTTCTCTTGCGGAGAGTCGATGGTCACCTTTTGCACCGACGAACCACCGTCGTGCATCACACGCATCGCCAATTGCTGGATACGTGGCGCGAAGGTGGCGCTGAACATCATGGTCTGCTTGCGCTGGCTGGTCAGCTGGTTCAGTTCGGCCAGGTCGTCCGAGAAGCCCAGGTCCAGCATGCGGTCGGCTTCGTCCACCACCAGGAACTGCACCTTGTCGAGCTTGATCTGCATGGAGCGCTGCAGGTCCAGCAGGCGGCCTGGCGTTGCCACCACGAGGTCGGCGTTTTGCAGTTTGGCGATCTGCAACTGGTAAGGCATGCCGCCCACCACATTGGCCACGCGCAGGCCTCGGCAATGCTTGACCAGGTCGATGGCGTCGTGCGCCACCTGCTGGGCCAGTTCACGCGTGGGGCACAGGATCAGTGCGCCAGGGGTGGCGGCCTTGAAGTTGCGCGAGCTGGTGGGGTCCTTTCGCTTGGCGCGCTTGGGGGCTGGCTCACCACGAGCGGCAGCCTCAGCCACAGCGCGGTCGAATGCAGCGCGCTCTTCGGCTTCGGCCACAGCCTGCTGCTGGATCAGCGTGTGCAGCACGGGCAGCAGGAAGGCGGCGGTCTTGCCGCTACCCGTTTGGCTGGAGACCATCAGATCGATGAACTTGGAGGCATCGCTGCCCATGGCCAGAGGGATGGCCTTGCGCTGCACGCTGGTGGGTTGCGTGTAGCCCAGATCGGCTACGGCGCGCACCAGCTCGGGCGCCAGACCCAGTTCGATGAAGCCATTGGGTTCGGCGGTAACGCCAGCATCGCCTTCATTGGCAGCAGCCACCACAGCATCCAGAGAAGAAGACTGCACGGAAATGTCGGCAGCAATAGAGGTATCTGCAGGCGCGAACTCGCCCTGCACCAAAGAGGTGTCGGTCATGAATTTTTCTCTCGCGAAGACGGTCGCGGGCGCTGCCCACGATTGGCTTCGTTTATGGTTAAAAAACATCAACCATCAAACGAAACCTGCGCTGGCTCTGGTAGGTCAGGCCGATGCGGGTGGGCTGTCATTCGCCAGATCTGCACTGTGGGGCCACAGTGGCTGGCAAGCCCGGTGTGTGAGGGGAGATGCACAAACTGCGCGGCGGTATTCCTGCGCAGCCAGCAATTATGGCACGACTAGGGTTTCCCCGCAAGACCCACCATCCAAATGGATGGACTGGGCATTGCGCAGGGCTGTCTCACTGTTCAAACAGACAACAGGTGCTGACGATAGTGCGCAAGCTCGTCGATCGACTCGTGTACATCGGCAAGCGCCGTGTGCTTCTGGGCCTTCTTGAAGCTGGTATAGGCCACGGGCTTCCAGCGCTTGGCCAGCTCCTTGAGCGTGCTAACGTCCACATTGCGGTAGTGAAAGAACTTTTCGAGCTTGGGCATGTAACGCACCAGAAAGCGGCGGTCCTGCCCGATGCTGTTGCCGCACATGGGGGCCGTGCCCTTGGGCACATACCGCGCCAAGAACTCCAGTATCTCGCGCTCGGCATCGGCCTCGGTGACTGTGGAGGCTTTCACCTTGTCGATGAGGCCACTGCGGCCATGGGTTCCCTTGTTCCAGGCGTCCATCTTGTTCAGCAGTTCGTCGGACTGGTGGATGGCAAACACAGGGCCTTCGATGCGGGGTTCGAGGCTGGGGCCGGTGACGATGACGGCGATTTCCAGCAGGCGGTCGGTATCGGGCTCCAGGCCGGTCATCTCACAGTCCAGCCAGACGAGATTCTGGTCGGACTTGGCCAGCGCGGGCGGGGTAGGGTTGAGGGGTTCTGACATGGCGCGCATTGTCGCCGATGGCCTAAACTCGCCGCACATGCCCTTTTCCGACGATTTTTCCCCTTCCATGCTGCTCACAGCGGTTTTTGCGGCCGCGCTGACCCTGGGCATGGCACTCAAGTTCTGGCTGGCCACGCGCCAGGTGCGGCACGTGGCCCGCCACAGTGGCGCCGTGCCCACCGCATTTGCCGAGCGCATTCCGCTGGCTGCTCATCAGAAAGCCGCCAACTACACCATCACCAAGACGCGCCTGGGCATGGTGGAAATGGCTATTGGCGGTGCGGTGCTGCTAGGGTGGACCTTGCTCGGCGGACTCGACACACTGAACCGCAGCCTGCTGGACGTGATGGGCCCCGGCATGCTGCAACAGCTGGCACTGCTGGTGGCGTTTGTTGCCATTGGCGGACTCATCGACCTGCCTATGTCGCTGTATCAAACCTTTGTGGTGGAAGAGCGCTTCGGCTTCAACAAGATGACATGGCGGCTCTGGTTGGCAGACGCGCTCAAAGGGATGGCGGTGGGCGCCGTCATCGGCTTGCCGATTGCGGCATTGATCCTGTGGCTGATGGGCGCGGCAGGCCCGTTGTGGTGGCTGTGGGCCTGGGCGTTCTGGATGGGGTTCAACCTTCTGCTGATGGTGATCTACCCCACTTTCATTGCGCCCTTGTTCAACAAGTTCCAGCCGCTGGAAGACGAATCGCTCAAAACCCGCGTCACCGCGCTGATGCAGCGATGTGGCTTCTCTGCCAAGGGCTTGTTTGTTATGGACGGCAGCCGGCGCAGCGCCCATGCCAACGCCTACTTCACCGGCTTTGGTGCCGCCAAGCGTGTGGTGTTCTACGACACCCTGCTGAAGCAATTGGCGCCGGGCGAAGTCGAGGCCGTGCTGGCACATGAGCTGGGCCACTTCAAACACCGCCACATCATTCAGCGCGTGGTGACCATGTTTGCTCTCAGCTTGGCCGGTTTCGCGCTGCTGGGCTGGCTCTCCAACCAGATTTGGTTCTACACCGGCCTTGGCGTGCGACCCAACGTCTCGCTGGACCCCGCCCTCGCCGCAGCGCCGAACGACGCGCTGGCGCTGCTGCTGTTCATGCTGGTGGTGCCGGTGTTCACGTTCTTCATCTCGCCACTGTTCTCGCAACAGTCCCGCCGGCACGAGTTCCAGGCCGACGCCTATGCGGTGGCGCAGGCCAGCGGTGCCGATCTGTCGTCGGCCCTGCTCAAGCTGTACGAAGACAACGCCTCCACCCTCACCCCTGACCCGTTGTACGTAAGGTTCTACTACTCGCATCCGCCCGCCAGCGAACGCCTGGCGCGCATGCACCCTACTCCCGCCCACCCATGACCTCCACGATGTTGAAGAAAAAAGACTGGTCTACGCAGACCCGACGTGCGCTGACAGCTACGGAAGTTGTAGCAAACCTTGCCAAGCTCGTAGGCTGGAGCCTGAGCGGCGACGGTGCCGATGTGGCCATCGAGAAGACCTACCACTTCGCCAATTACTACGAAACCATTTCGTTCGTGAACGCGCTGGCCTTCATCGCCAACGCACAAGACCACCACCCTGACCTGTCGGTGCACTACAACCGCTGCGTGGTGCGGCTGAACACGCACGATGTGAACGGCATCTCATCGACCGACTTCGAGTGCGCGGCCCAGTTTGACGCCCTGGTGGCGTGACGCCGTGATCCGTCCCCTGCACCATGGCTGAGCGCAGCGCCCTTCTGGAAGGCACCGTGGTCGCCAGCCATGGGCGCCATTGCATGGTGGAAACTCCGGACGGGGCCCGCCGCATCTGCCACCCGCGCGGCAAGAAGAACCAGGCCGTGGTGGGCGACCGCGTGATGTGGCAAGCCCCACCGCCCGGCCAGGGCGACGAGGGGACCATCGAGAAGGTGCTGGAGCGCCGCAATCTCTTCTACCGGCAGGACGAGATCCGCACCAAATCCTTCGCGGCCAATCTGGACCAGGTGCTGATCCTGATCGCCGCCGAGCCCGTGTTTTCAGAAAGCCAGCTGTCACGCGCGCTCATCGCCGCGGAGGCTGCAGGCATCAAGCCCCTCATCGGGCTCAACAAGAGCGACCTTGTCGAGCCGTTTGCACGCGCCTGGGAGCGCCTGCTGCCCTACCGGCACATGGGCGCGGGTGCGCACTATGGTGTGCTGCCGCTGTCGCTGGCGCTCTCCAGCGAGGTGGACCGCGCTTTGCTGATGCAACACCTGGCGGGCAAGACCACGCTGGTTCTGGGCCCCTCCGGGTCAGGCAAAAGCACGCTGATCAACCTGCTGGTGCCGGGTGCCACCGTGCTCACCGGCGAGATATCCCAGGCCCTGAACTCCGGCAAGCACACGACCACCAGCACACACTGGTACTGGATGGACGAAGCACGCACCACGGCGTTGATCGATTCGCCCGGCTTTCAGGAATTTGGCCTGCACCACATTGCGCCCATGCAACTGGCGGCCTGCATGCCCGACATCGCCGAACACGCCACCGGCTGCAAGTTCTACAACTGCACGCACCTGCATGAGCCGGGCTGTGGAGTGATAGAAGCAGTCAAACAAGGCCCTGGCGCAGGCGGAATAAGCGCCAATCGCTACAAAATTTATAGTGAACTATTTGAAGAGCTGAGCCACACCCGGTATTGATGCCACCCGCGGTACAAGCCCCCGGCACCTGCAAGCATCAAGGCGCACCGCGCGCTGCGCAGGCAGGTAGGACGCCAGTGCACCCGTACAACTGGCTTTGCCAAGCCACCGGGTGCGTCCCCTCCGGGGGAAGCCGCGCAATGGCTTCGGGAGCTTTCTCCCACTAACCCAGCAAACGGGCCAGCGTCAGCAACGCGAGCAGCAGCATCCACACCACCACGGAGCGCCACACCAGCCCGACCACGCTGCGCAGGTGGCCCACCTCCGGCGCACGGCCAGGCGTGGAATCGCTGTCGGCCATGTCGGCATCCATCTCCAGGCCTTGTGGCGCGTGCATGTCGGTGCGCGCCTTCAGGGCTTCGCCACCCAGGCGCACGTTGATGGCGCCCGCCGTGGCGGCCAGCACCACGCCGTCGTTGTCATTGGGAAAACGCTGGGCATGAAAGCGCCAGCCTTCGATGGCCTCTTCAAAGCTGCCCACCACGGCAAAGCTCAGCGCGGTGAGGCGGGCCGGAAGCCAGTCGATCACCGTCCAGGCCTGCACCGAGGCCCGCTGCAACGACTCGCTCGCCGGTTGCGCACCGGTGCGCTTCTTGTAGTGCCAATACCGGGCCACGAATTCGGCCAGCCGGTACAGCACCGCGCCAGTGGGCCCGAGGCCCAGGGCGGCCAGCACCGAAAACCAGGCCAGCACACCAAAAACGTGCCGGTGTGCGGCCAGCACGGAATATTCGATCACGTGGCGAACAATCTCGCTGCGCGGCAACATCCCCACGTCCACCTGCTGCCAGTGGGCCAAGCGCTCACGCGCAGCGTCTTCGTTGCCCTCTTCGAGCGCGTCGCGTATGCCGGTGAAGTGGTGGCTGAACTGCCGGAAACCCAGCGTGACATACAGCACCGCCACGCTCCACACCACCGCAAAAGGCCAGCCCAGCCCCCACAAGAGAGCCCAGTGAACGGCCAGGGTAACCAGCGACGGAACAAGCACTGCCAAGCTCCAGGCCACCCAGCCATGGTGCGCCTTGCCCGCATCGAAATTGCGGCTGACGGACAGCGCCCATGCGCGAAGCCCCGCATGGATGGGGTTGCTGCGGGCCAGCGGGCGGGCCTGCTCGATCAGCAGAGCGAACAGGATGGCGAAGAAACTCATGGGGGGCAATGATAAGGGCGCTTCGAGCCCACGCCTCCCAATGGCCAGCCGGCTGACTCAGGCCCGCATGAAGCGGTAGAAATTGCGCAGCATGCCCGCCGTGGCGCCCCAGATGAAATGGGTCTTGGCACCGTCGTGGTACGGCATGGAGAACCATTCGCGGTGCACGCCGTCGCGGTCGTACACATGGCGGCGGTGGTTGGCCGGGTTCAGCAAAAACGCGAGCGGCACCTCGAACAGGTCGGCCACTTCATAGGGGTTGGGCTGCAGCACGCAGTCGGGCTGCACCAGCCCCACCACCGGCGTGATGATGAACGATGAGCCGGTGACATAGGTGGGCAGGTTGCCCAGCACTTCGACAAAGGCGGGGCTCAGCCCCACCTCTTCCTGCGCCTCGCGCAGGGCCGTGGCGGCAGGACTCGCATCCTCAGGGTCGGCCCGACCACCCGGGAAGGCTACCTGCCCCGAGTGCGTGGACAGATGGGCCGTGCGCTCGGTCAGCAGCACCATGGGCTGCTCGCGCAGCACGATGCCCAGCAGCACGGAAGCATGGGCCGGCTCCCGGTCCATGAATTTTTTTTCCAGCAGCACCTCGGGCTCCCACATTGGCGGCGTGGCAAACCGCGCGCGAAGAGCAACTGGGGTGAGGGCCTCGTGCGGCACGGCCGGCAGATGGTCGTCCACGCCCACCACCGGAACACGGCGGGGATCGAAGTCCGGCAGGCTCGACAGCGGAGCGATGACGGGAGAGACGGCGGGACCAGGAGCAGGAGGGATCACGGGAAGGGGAGCGGGCAGCAGCGGGGAGCAAGGCCCGCGGCAAAAAAACAAAAAGCCGCTACAGGCGGATGCTGTAGCGGCTTGTCAGCAGGGCGGGCCCGCGCCTTATGCGGCGGTGGCTGCAGCCTTGTTGACGCGCGAAGGCAGCTTTTCCTTGATACGTGCCGACTTGCCGCTGCGGTCACGCAGGTAGTACAGCTTGGCACGGCGCACGTCACCGCGGCGCTTGACTTCGATGCTGGCGATCAGGGGGCTGTAGGTCTGGAACGTACGTTCCACGCCTTCGCCGCTGGAGATCTTGCGCACGGTGAAGCCGCTGTTCAGGCCGCGATTGCGCTTGGCAATCACCACGCCTTCGTAAGCCTGCACACGCTTGCGGGTACCTTCCACCACGTTCACGCTCACGATGACGGTGTCACCGGGGGCAAATTCGGGGATGGTCTTGTTCAAGCGGGCGATTTCTTCCGCTTCCAGGGTCTGGATCAGGTTCATGTGAGTTTCCTAGTGATCGTGTCCGCGCCAAAAATGGCTGCGTCGGGATTGACGTCTCAGTGTTTTGCAGAAAAGAAATCCTGCGAAACGGCCGGCCAGAGGATCGAAAAGCCTTTGATTATAGCAAGTTAGGCGAGCTTGGCCAGTACCGCTTCGTCGAGCGGCCCCAGGCGCCCTTCGCGCCGGGCGGCCTCGATCAATTCGGGCCGGTGCCGGGCGGTCATCGCCAGACGCTGGTCGCGCCGCCACCGCTCAATCTGCGCATGGTGCCCGGACATCAGCGCGGCCGGCACCTGCTGGCCCGCCCATTCTTCAGGGCGGGTGTAATGCGGACAGTCGAGCAGACCGTCGAGCGCGGGGTTGAAGCTGTCGAGCTGGTGGCTACCCTCGTCGTTCAACACTCCAGGCTGCAGGCGGGCCACGGCGTCGAGCAGGGCCAGGGCGGCAATCTCGCCGCCAGAGAGCACGAAGTCGCCCAGGCTGATCTGCAGGTCCACATGCGTGTCGATGAAACGCTGGTCGATGCCCTCGTAGCGCCCGCAAAGCAGCACGGCGCCGCTGCCGGCCGACCAGCGCTCGACTGCGGCGTGACAGAGAACCTCGCCAATGGGCGAGAACAGCACCAGCGGCGCCTGTTCGCTAACCGCCTCGGCGCGGTCTGCACGGATGGCAGCGAGGCACCGCTGCAGCGGCTCGGCCATCATCACCATGCCCGGTCCACCGCCAAAGGGGCGGTCGTCCACCCGGCGGTAGTTCCCCTCGGCATGGTCTCGCGGGTTCCAAAGCCGCACGTCCACCTGGCCGCTGGCGTAGGCACGCCGCGTCACGCCACTGGTTAGAAAAGGCGCAAACAGTTCGGGGAACAGGGTGATGACGTCAAAGCGCATGGGCAGCAGCAGCCAGGGTCAGTAATCGGGCTGCCAGTCAACGGTGATGCGTTTTTCCTGCAGATCCACCTTGTCGACGAATGCGGAGACAAAGGGAATCATCCGTTCCTGCGCCTTGCCGTCCTGCTCGTAGCCCAGCACCATCACCGTCTGGGGGCCTGTGGACATCAGCTCCCGCACCATCCCCAGCGCCACGCCCTCGCGGTTGACCACCGCCAGGCCGATCAGATCGACCCAGTAGTACTCATCTTCGGTGGTGGAAGGAAAACTCGACCGCGGTACGAAGATGCGCGCTCCGCGCAGCGCCTCCGCCGCATTGCGGTCGTCAATGCCTTGGGCCCAGGCCACCACGGTGTCGGAATGGTCCTTGGCCTGCCGGATGGGCAGCAGCACCGTGCCGGAAAAGGTCTTGGCACCCCGCTCGGACGGCTGCAGGTACCAGCGCTTGGACGAGAACAACGCCTCAGGGCTGCTGCTGTGGGGCTGGACCTTGAACCAGCCCTTGACCCCCCAGGCATCGGCGATGCGCCCCACTTCGACCGCGTCGGCAGGCAGCTCTGCGGGTTCCAAGGTGACGGAGGTGGTGGCCATGGTGTTTGTCATTCCAGAATAGGAAAAGGGCGGGTTTCGCCAGGCATGCCGGCGAAACCCGCCCTTTTCAGGGACCTTTAAGCAGCCTTCTTGGCGGCTTGTTTGATCAGACGGTCCACGGTAGGCGAGGACTGGGCGCCCACGCTCTGCCAGTACGTCAGACGGTCTTGCACGATGCGCAGGCCTTCTTCGGATTCCTTAGCGGTGGGGTTGTAGAAGCCGATGCGCTCGATGAAGCGGCCGTCACGGCGCACGCGCTTGTCAGCAACGACGATGTTGAAAAATGGACGGCCTTTGGAGCCGCCGCGGGAGAGTCGAATGACGACCATGATTTATCCTTCGGGTGGTGAACTCCGGCAACATTGCCGCAAGCCACAGTGTTCGCAACCACATTCGCAACGTTTGAGACACGCGACATGGCCACCCGGCCAGCGACACGCTGCAAAGCCCGCGATTATATCCCTATCCCCTCCAATGCCTACCATCCGCCCCAGCACAGACGCCGATATCCCAGCCATCACGGCCATTTACCAACACCACGTGCTGCACGGCACAGGCACTTTCGAGATCGATCCCCCGTCTGAAACCGACATGGCGGGCCGCCGCGCCGACGTGCGCGCGCGCGGCCTGCCCTGGCTGGTGGCCGAGAAGGACGGCCAGGTGCTGGGGTTTGCCTATGCCAACTGGTTCAAACCACGCCCTGCTTACCGCTTCTCGGCCGAAGATTCAATTTACGTGGCTGACCAGGCCCGAGGCATGGGCCTGGGCCGCAAGCTGCTGGGCGAGTTGGCCGTGCAGGCCGAGGCCGTGGGCGTGCGCAAGCTGCTGGCCGTGATCGGCGACTCGGCCAACGCCGGATCCATCGGTGTGCACCGGGCGCTCGGGTTCACCGATGTGGGTGTCATGCGTTCGGTGGGCTGGAAGTTCGGCGCCTGGCGCGACATCGTGCTCATGGAAAAGACCCTGGGCGCAGGCGACACCACGTCGCCCGAATAAGCCGGTGATGCACATGAAGAGCAAGACCCTGGCGGCCTGGCTGGCCTTTCTGGGCGGGCCGCTGGGCCTGCACCGCTTCTACCTGCACGGTTTGGGCGATCTGATCGGCTGGCTGCTGCCGTTGCCCACCGCGCTGGGCGTGTATGGCATCCAGCGGGTGCAGCAGCTGGGCCAGGATGACCACATGAGCTGGATGCTGATTCCGCTGCTGGGCTTCACCATTGCCGGGTGTGCACTGCAGGCCATCCTGTTCGCGCTGAAGACGCCCGAGGCGTGGAACGCGCGCTACAACCCCGGGGCCACTCCCGACGCTGCCCCCGGCCGCACCGGCTGGATCACCATCGCGGCCATCGTCGCGTCCTTGATGATCGGCACGGCGGTGCTCATGGCGAGCATTGCGTTCAGCTTTCAGCGCTACTTCGAGTACCAGATCGAGGAAGCCCGCAAGATTTCACAATGAAATCCGGCGCTAGCGCTTGATGGAAAAGCGCTAGCAGCTATTTAATTCATAGCGATGCTGCAATGCTCTGCATATTGCAGCCCGCCTCAGAAGATCTGCAGGCTGATCCAGTACGCCACGGCAGCCACAAACGCGCTGGCCGGAATTGTCAGAATCCACGCCCACACGATGTTGCCGGCTACGCCCCAGCGCACGGCACTGGCACGCTGGGTAGAACCCACACCCACGATGGCGCCGGTGATGGTGTGCGTCGTGGACACCGGAATGCCCAGCGCGGTCGCCAGGAACAGCGTGAGCGCCCCCCCGGTTTCGGCGCAGAAGCCGCCCACGGGCTTGAGCTTGGTGATCTTCTGGCCCATGGTCTTGACGATGCGCCAGCCGCCGAACATGGTGCCCAGGCCGATGGCTGCGTAGCACGAGACGATGGTCCAAGTGGGCGGCGCCGCATCGCTGGCCGAGGTGTAGCCGGTGGCGATCAGCAGCAGCCAGATGATGCCGATGGTCTTTTGCGCATCGTTGCCCCCGTGCCCCAGGCTGTACGCACCGGCCGACACCAGTTGCAGGCGGCGGAACCACTTATCCACACGGCTCGGCCGCGTGCGCCGGAAGATGTGCGCCACCGCCACCATCATGATCGAGCCCAGCGTGAAGCCCAAGAGTGGCGAGACAAAGATGAACGCCACAGTCTTCAGAATGCCCGCCGAGATCAGCGCGCCTGCCCCCGCCTTGGCGATCACCGCGCCCACGATGCCGCCGATGAGGGCGTGCGAGGAGCTGCTGGGGATGCCGTAGTACCACGTGATGATGTTCCAGCTGATGGCCCCCACCAGGGCGCCAAACACCACATGGGTATCGACCACGCCTGGCTGGACAATGCCCTTGCCCACGGTGGCCGCCACGCTCAGGTGAAACACGAAGATGGCGATGAAGTTGAAAAACGCCGCGAACAGGACCGCCTGTCCGGGTTTGAGCACACCGGTGGAGACCACCGTGGCGATCGAATTGGCTGCGTCGTGAAACCCGTTCATGAAATCGAACAGGATCGCCAACGCCACGAGCATCACCACAACCCAGAGGGCCGTTTGTACGGTTTCCATGCTGATCGGCCTGCCGGGTTCAGGAGTTTTCGAGGACGATGCCCTCGATGCAGTTGGCCACGTCCTCGCACTTGTCGGTGATGGTTTCGAGCAGCTCGTAGATGGCTTTCAACTTGATCACCTCGCGCACATCAGGCTCTTCGCGGAACAGCTTGCTCATGGCGCTGCGCATCACGCGGTCGGCATCGGATTCGAGCTTGTCGATCTCTTCGCAGGTCTTGAGTGCAGCCTCGGCCACGGCCGGGTCGGCGATCTTGTCCAGCAACTTGACGGCGTCGCGCACACGCTCGCAGCACTTGAGGCTCAGGTCGGTGAGGCGCGTGATCTCTTCCGTCATGTGGCGCACGTCGTACAGGGCCATGGTCTCGGCCGAGTCCTGGATCAGGTCGGCGACATCGTCCATGGTGTTGATCAGCGCGTGGATCTGCTCCCGGTCAATGGGGGTGATGAAGGTCTTGTGGATGGACTTGTTCACCTCGTGCGTCACGCGGTCGGCTGCGCGCTCGGCGTTGTCCACGTCCTGGTTGTACTTGTCGCGCAGATGCGGGTCGTTGTAGTTGGCCACCAGTTGCGAAAAAGCCCGTGCGGCCTCCACGATGCGGTCCGCATGCTGGTTGAACATTTCGAAAAAATTGCCTTCGCGTGGCAACAGCTTGGCAAACAGCATGGAGGCTCCTGGTGCGGGGTCGGGTTCTGAATGAAAAAAGACAAAGCCATGACAAAGCCATGACTTTTTAATGACCCGCGGAGTTTAACCGTGCGCCTGCTGGGGGATTAACGCCCCGCCGCGGCTGGCGGCCCAGGAGCGCTGTCAGGCGCCGCGGAAGATGAAATAGACCGCGCCTACCAAGCACAGCCCGGCCCAGAGGTAGTCCCACTTGAGCGGCTGCCCCATGTAGAACACCGCAAACGGCACAAACACGGCCAGCGTGATCACCTCCTGCATGATCTTGAGCTGCCCCACGTTGAACTGCGTGAAGCCGATGCGATTGGCGGGCACCTGCAGCAGGTATTCGAACAGTGCAATGCCCCAGCTGACGAGTGCGGCGGTATACCAAGGCGAGGCGGCCAGGTTCTTGAGGTGGCCGTACCACGCAAAAGTCATGAAAACATTGCTGGCCACCAGCAGCAAGATGGTCTGGAGAGAAACGGGCAAGGATTGCAGCGCAGTCATGAGGAGGCGGGCGGGGACCCGGGAGCAGACGAACGGGTGCGATTATGTACAAGATCGCCCCTCAGCGCTTTGCAAACAAGCGCCGGAAGCTACAAAAATGGTAGCAAAACATTTGGGCCCTTGCAGCACGAAAAGGTCAGCCCCTTCCTACAAGGCGCGGCCTTCCGATCCCACAGGAGGGTCTGTTGCACCGGCCTACATTGAATTTTCGTTCTGCAGGGCGGTTGCTTGCAGCCTCTCCAAGCCCCCCGCCACCGCGCTCATTCCACCATTTGTCTGTGCACACCACGAACCAAGGACTGCCCCATGCCTCTCCGCAACCTCCACAACTCTCGCTCACTGTCCCCCGCTTCCGGGTTGGCATCTGCGCCCGCGCGCCGCTGGGCGCCTCTGGCCGTCGTCGCCTTGGCCTGCGCCGTGGGCAGCGCCGCAGCCCAGGGACAAACCACCAGCAGCACTTCAGGGACTGGCCTGGGCAACCGCACGTCTGTGCTGCCGTATACCCAAGATGGCTATGTGGGCCTCAGCGCCGGCCGCACCAACTACGACCTGCGCACCGGCGGCCTGCCGTATGACGATTCCGACAACGGCTTCAAGATCTACACCGGCGGGTTCTTCCACCCCAACCTGGGCGTGGAGTTTGGATATCTGAATGCGGGCAAGGCCCGCCGCCTGGGTGGCGACACAGAAGCCCACGGCTTCAACCTCAGCCTGGTGGGCCGGGCGCCGCTGAGCGAGCAGTTCGACATATTCGGCAAGGTCGGCACGACCTATGGCCGCACCCGCACCTCGGGTGTGGAAGGTACAGGCGTGCGCACCGGCCGCGAAGATGGGTTCGGCCTGTCTTACGGCCTGGGTGCACGCTGGGCCTTCAGCCCGCAATGGGCGGCCGTGGTGGAGTGGGAGCGGCACAACTTCCGCTTTGCGGACGGTACCGACCCGGTGAAGATGACCACGGTGGGCGTGCAGTACCGCTTCTAGGTCGCTGGCTGGGATAAAAAAAGGCGCGGCCCCTTCGGACCGCGCCTTTTTTGTCGTTGTGGGGCAAGCAAACCCAAAGGCTCACCACCCATCTTTTGGCATTTTTCTTTACTCACCCAAATAGGCAGCGCGCACTTTGGGGTCGTTCAGCAGTTGCTGGCCCGGGCCCGTCATGGTGATCAGGCCTGACTCCATCACGTAGCCACGGTCGGCAATCGCCAGCGCACGGCTGGCATTCTGCTCCACCAGCACGATGGTCACGCCCAGGGCGTACACGTCGCGCACCACTTCAAAGATCTTGTCCACCATGATGGGCGACAGGCCCATGGAGGGCTCGTCCAGTAGCAGCACCTTGGGCTGGCTCATCAGAGCGCGGCCCATGGCCAGCATCTGCTGCTCGCCGCCAGACATGGTGCCGGCCAACTGGTCTTTGCGCTCGCGCAGGCGCGGGAAGATGGTGAACATCTTCTCGATGTCCGCCAGAATGCCCGCCTTGTCCTTTCGGATGTAGGCACCCATCTGCAGGTTTTCGGTGATGGTCATGCGCGCAAAAACGCCCCGGCCTTCCGGCACCATCACCAGGCCTTCCTTGACCAGATCCCAGGCGCCCTTGCCCTTGATGCTCCGGCCCAGGTATTCGATGTCGCCGTCACCCATGGCCAGGGTGCCGGTGATGGCCTTCATGGTGGTGGTCTTGCCGGCGCCGTTGGAGCCGATGAGCGACACCAGTTCGCCTTCGCGCACTTCAAAGTCCACACCCTTGACGGCCTGGATACCACCGTAGGCCACCTTCAGGCCCTTGACCTGCAGCAGTACCTTGTTCGATTTTTCGGCCATTCTCAGTGTCCTCCGGTGCCCAGATAGGCCTCAATCACTTTTTCGTTCTTCTGCACTTCGGCAGGGTTGCCCTCGGCAATCTGCTTGCCGTAGTCGAGCACCGTCACGCGGTCGCACAGGCCCATCACCAGCTTCACATCGTGCTCGATGAGCAGGATGGTGCGGTTGTCGTTGCGGATGCGGTCGATCAGCTCGCGCAGTTGCACCTTTTCGGTGGCGTTCATGCCGGCGGCTGGCTCGTCCAGCGCGATGAGCTGGGGGTCGGTGGCGAGGGCCCGTGCGATCTCCAGGCGGCGCTGGTCGCCGTAGCTCAGCGTGCGGGCCTTGTAGTCTGCAAACTTGCCGATGCCCACGTAGTCCAGCAGCTCCTGCGCACGCTTGGCGATGGCGGCTTCTTCTTCCTTGAAGGTCTTGGTGCGGAACACCGCGCCCATCAGGCCCGACTTGGTGCGGATGTGGCGGCCCACCATCACGTTCTCCAGGGCCGTCATGTCGGAGAAAAGGCGGATGTTCTGGAACGTGCGTGCAATGCCGGCCTTGGCCACTTCGTGGACAGCCGTGGGCTCATACGGCTTGCCGGCCAGTTCGAACGTTCCGCTGTCGGGCGTGTACAGGCCGGTGATCACGTTGAAGAACGTGGTCTTGCCCGCGCCGTTGGGGCCGATCAGGCCATACACCTGGCCGCGCTGGATGGTGATGCCCACATCGGAAAGGGCTTGCAGGCCGCCAAAGCGCTTGGAAATGCCGGCAACCCGCAGCACCACATCGCTGGCGGATGTCTGAATGTTCTCTGCCATGTTGTTCTAACTTTCTGCGGTGTTCAGGTCTTCTGCGTGAGGCTCTTGCCATGGTCGGGCGCAGGCCACAGACCACGGGGGCGCAACAGCATGATGATGATCATGGCCAGCGCGATCAGCAGCTGGCGCAGGATGGCGGAGTCCAGGCGGCCGTCCGTCATGGCCTGCAGGGGGCCTGCCACATAGCGCAGCACTTCAGGCAGGGCCGACAGCAGCACTGCACCCAGGATCACGCCCGGAATGTGGCCGATGCCGCCCAGCACCACCATGGCGACGATCATGACCGACTCCATCAGGCTGAACGACTCGGGCGACACAAAGCCCTGGAACGCACCAAACATCGAGCCCGCCACGCCGCCGAACGAAGCGCCCATGCCAAAGGCCAGCAGCTTCATGTTGCGGGTGTTGATGCCCATGGCCTTGGCGGCGATTTCGTCTTCACGAATGGCCATCCAGGCGCGGCCGATGCGCGAGTCCTGCAAGCGGTAGCAAATGATGACGGACACCACCACCAGCACGAGGAACAGGTAGTAGTACAGGGTGACGGAACTGATGTCGAAGCCGAACACCTCCAGCCGCTTGCCCAGGTCCAGGCCAAAGACCTTGACCGAGTCGATCTGGCCCAGGCCCTTGGGACCGTTGGTCAGGTTGACGGGGTGGTCCAGGTTGTTCAGGAAGATGCGGATGATTTCGCCGAAGCCCAAGGTCACGATGGCCAGGTAGTCGCCGCGCAGTTTGAGCGTGGGCGCCCCGAGCAGCGCCCCGAAGAACGCCGCCAGCAACGCCGCCAACGGTATGACCAGCCACAACGAGGTGTGCAGCCCGTTGGGGAACATGGCAGCAAAGGCCGCAAAGTTATCCGCCAAGTGCGGCGAAGCCATCAAGGCAAACAGGTAGGCGCCCACGGCGTAGAACGCCACGTAGCCCAGGTCCAGCAGGCCGGCGTAGCCCACCACGATGTTCAGGCCCAGGGCCAGCAGCACGTACAGCAGCGCCAGGTCGGCGATGCGCACCCAGGCGTTGCCGAAGGATTGCAGGATCAGCGGCAGCACCAGCAGCGCGACGGCGCCGATGATCCAGTTGGTTTTGGTGTTCTTCATGGTGTGCAATTCCTCAGGCGCGATCCGCCACACGCTCACCCAGCAGGCCCGAGGGGCGCAGCGTCAGGATGATGATGAGCACGATGAACGCAAAGATGTCGGTGTAGTGGCTGCCCAGCAGGCCACCCGTGAGCGTGCCGATATAGCCAGAGCCGATGGCTTCGATGAGGCCCAGCAAAATGCCGCCCACCACCGCGCCAGCCAGGTTGCCGATGCCGCCGAACACGGCCGCCGTGAAGGCCTTGAGACCGGGCAGGAAGCCCATGGTGTGCTGCGCCGTACCGTAATTGGATGCATACATGATGCCGGCGACGGCCGCCAGCACGGCGCCGATGATGAAGGTGGCGGAGATCACCATGTCGGGCTTTACCCCCATGAGGGAGGCCACGCGGGGGTTTTCGGCCGTGGCGCGCATGGCACGTCCCAGGTTGGTGTGGTTGACCAGGTACACCAGCGACGCCAGAGAGATGGCTGTGACGCCCAGGATCAGGATCTGGGTGGGGGTGATGAAGGCGCCGCCGATCTGGAACGGCGAACTGGGCAGCATCGTGGGATACGGCTTGTAGTTGGGCTTCCAGATGATCATCGCCAGCGTCTGCAGCAGGATGGACATGCCGATGGCGGTGATCAGCGGGGCCAGTCGCGGGCTGTTGCGCAGCGGCCGGTAGGCGATTTTCTCGATCGTGAAGTTGAGGGTGGCAGCGACCACGCACGCAATGATGGTGGCCAGCAGCAGGATGACCCAGCCCGGAGCGCCGGGCATGGCAGCCTGCATCATTCCGATACAGCTCCAGCTGGTGAGTGCACCGATCATCAGCACTTCGCCGTGGGCGAAATTGATCAGTTGAATAATGCCGTACACCATGGTGTAGCCCAAGGCTATCAAGGCGTACATGCTGCCGAGAACCAGACCGTTGATGATCTGCTGCAGCAAAATGTCCATAAGAGAAGTCCTTCGTTTGTGACGTACCCACCGCTTTGGCACCGGAATCGGTACAGCCTTGTGGGCCCGACTGCCATCTAGCAAAAAACCCGCCAGAAATGCAGCTGTGCGGGTTTGTGGACGGGATTGTAGCGAGTAGTCACAAGCGGCCCTCTTCAAGCTGGGCGGGGTTTTCCCTCGGGTTTGGGCCACATCAGCGCGGAACGCACTCCATAAGATGGATTGATAGACGCAAGTTTATTGATGTGCAAACTTATTACCAAATATATGCACTATCAGCATATGGTGCCGAACCCACACTTCTGAACCATGCCGCTGCGCGACTGCGGCATGCAACCCCAATACGCACTTCTCAGGCGTCGGCGTCTGGCAGGTCGGCGGCCCCGGTGGCAGCCACATTGCGGTCGCGCAGCTCGCGCATCTTCTGGGCGATCTTGATCTCCAGCCCCCGCTCCACCGGCTGGTAGAAGCCGGGGTCGGCCATGCCTTCTGGCAGGTAGTTCTCGCCCGCCGCAAAACCACCCTCTTCGTCGTGCGCGTAGCGGTAGCCCTTGCCGTAATCGAGCTCTTTCATCAACTTGGTGGGCGCATTGCGCAAGTGCATGGGCACGGGGCGCGTACCGTCCTGCTTCACCCAGGCGCGGGCGGCGTTGTAGGCCTTGTAGACGGCGTTGGACTTGGGCGCGACGGCCAGGTAGACCACGCATTCGGCCAGTGCCAGCTCGCCCTCGGGACTGCCCAGGCGTTCGTATACCTCGCTCGCATCCAACGCAAGGCGCAGCGCGCGCGGGTCGGCCAGGCCGATGTCTTCCGCCGCCATGCGCACCAGGCGGCGCGCCATGTAGCGCGGGTCGGCGCCGCCGTCGAGCATGCGCACCAGCCAATACAGCGCGGCATCGGGGTCGGAGCCGCGCACGGACTTGTGCAGCGCGCTGATGGTGTCGTAGAACTGCTCGCCACCCTTGTCGTAGCGGCGCATTCGCTCGCCCAGCACCTTGAGGAGCCACACGTCGGTGATCTCGGTGAGCTTTTCCTGCGCCGCCGCCATGGCCAACGTTTCCAGCGTGTTGAGCAGGCGGCGCGCGTCGCCGTCGGCATAGGCCACCAGGCGGTCGACTGCTACGCTTTCAATAGCTGGTAGCGCTTGTTCTGCCTGCGCCAGGGCCACAATTTGCTTCAAGTCCGCCTCAGACAGCGGCTGCAGCACGTACACGGCCGCACGGGACAACAGCGCGGAATTCACTTCAAACGAGGGGTTCTCGGTGGTCGCACCGATGAAGGTGAACAGTCCCGATTCGACATGCGGGAGGAACGCGTCCTGCTGGCTCTTGTTGAAGCGGTGCACCTCGTCCACGAACACGATGGTGCGTTGCTGCATCAGCCCGTCGCGCGCCGCCTGCGCCTGCTCCACCGCTTCGCGGATGTCCTTGACCCCACCCAGCACGGCACTGATGCTGATGAACTGGGCATCAAAGGCGTCAGCCATGAGCCGTGCAATGGTGGTCTTGCCCACGCCGGGCGGGCCCCACAGGATGCAGCTGTGCGGACGGCCGGACTCAAACGCGAGCCGCAGCGGCATGCCGGGGCCCAGCACATGCTGCTGGCCGATCACCTCACCCAGCGTGCGCGGACGCAGCCGCTCGGCCAGGGGCTGGTGCGCGGATTGCGCGGTGTTTGCGCTGCGTGCGGCCATGGTGGTATGTGTTCTAAGGAGGCCCGTACTACTCGGCCCTGCTGGGTTTAAAGCCAAAATGGCCTTTAGCGTTCATCCAGCAAGCGCTGGCAGCTACGCAATCAATAGCAATTACTGCTTCACCACATCCGCTCCTGCGGGCGGCTTGAACTGGAAGGTACCGGCTGGAAGACCGGGATTGGCCTGCATGCCATTGAAGCGGATGTTGGAGCGCTGGCCGAAGCTGTCCTCAATGTCCAAAGCCGCCAGTTGCTCTCCCGCAAAGCCGACGCGCACGCTGCGCAGCTGGCCGTCCTTGGCCTTGGGGGTGGCAAGCACCCATTGCAGCCCGTCCTTGTCCGGGCCGGCTTCCAGCGTGAACTCGGCCTTCAGCGCCGCCAGGTCGGGTGCGGATGCCAGCAGCGCGGCGGGCGTGGTGCCCAACGCCTGCGACTGCGAGCGCTGCGTGACCTGGTTCAGATCCACGTCGTACAGCCACAGCGTCTGGCCGTCGGCCACGATGGTCTGTTCGAAAGGCTTCTTGTAGACGAACTTGAAACGATTGGGGCGCTGGAACTCGAAGCTGCCGCTCGACTGCTTGGTGCGCGCAGCCTGCCCGTCCTTGGGCGGCGACGTCACAGTCTGCGTGAAGTCGGCCTTGCCTGTCTGGGTGCCCTTCATGAAGGATTCCAGACTTTTCAGGCCGTCAGCGCTTGCCACGCTTGCGCTGGCAGCTATCAAAATTGCAGTAGCGATCTTTTTCAACAAAAACTCCTGATCCGGGGGCACGGCCTCGGGCCGCCTTGCATCGGCAGCCGCCAGCCGGTCATTCGCTGCGGTTCGGCACCAGCACTTCACGCTGGCCGCTGGCGGTGAGGCCGCTGACCAGACCGGCTTTTTCCATGTCTTCCAGCAGCCGCGCCGAGCGGTTGTAGCCAATGCGCAGCTTGCGCTGCACGTACGAGATGCTCGCCTTGCGGTCCTTGAGCACCACTTCGACGGCCTGGTCATACATGGGGTCCTTTTCGCCGCCTTCACCACCGCCGCCGTCCCCTGACAGATCGCCATCGCCATCCACAGTTCCGCCTTCGAGCACGCCCTCAATGTAGTCCGGCTCCCCTTGTTCCTTGAGGTAACTGACGACACGGTGTACTTCCTCGTCCGACACAAAGGCCCCGTGCACACGGATCGGCAGGCCCGTGCCGCTGGCCATGTAGAGCATGTCACCCATGCCCAGCAGCGCCTCGGCGCCCATCTGGTCGAGGATGGTGCGGCTGTCAATCTTGGAGCCCACCGAGAACGCAATGCGGGTGGGAATGTTGGCCTTGATCAGGCCGGTGATCACGTCCACGCTGGGGCGCTGGGTGGCCAGAATCAGGTGGATGCCCGCGGCCCGGGCCTTCTGCGCCAGGCGGGCGATCAGCTCTTCGATCTTCTTGCCCACCACCATCATCAGGTCGGCCAGCTCGTCGATGATGACCACGATGTGCGGCAGGCGCTGCAGCGGTTCGGGCTCTTCGGGCGTGAGGCTGAAGGGGTTGTAGATGAACTCCTCGCGCGCCTTGGCCTCGTCGATCTTG
>NZ_JBKBKQ010000035.1:0-44360 GCF_046294525.1 Acidovorax sp. | reverse complement strand
TCGCCTTGGTGGCTTGCATGCGCAAGCTGCTGACGATGCTTAACGCCATCGCTAAGCAAGGCTCCGCATGGAATCCAAATCACCATTGCGCTTGACTTCCAAGACGGTTGCTCAGGGGGATCGCTCTGCTACACCTCCAGCCATTCCTTGCGGATGTAGTTATCCGCCCGAAGGCTGTCCGGCGTTCCCTGGAACACGATGGCGCCGTGGCCCATCACCAGTGCGCGGTCGGAGATCTTCATGGCAATGGTGAGCTTCTGCTCGATGAGCAGCACCGAGATGCCCCGGGTCTTGATGGTCTGCAGGTACTGCCCCACCAGCTCCACGATCTTGGGCGCCAGACCTTCGGTGGGCTCGTCAATGATGATCAGGTCCGGGTCGCCCATGAGCGTGCGGCACAGCGTGAGCATCTGCTGCTCGCCGCCCGACATCACACCTGCCTCGGTGTGCTGGCGCTCCTTGAGGCGCGGAAACAGCTCGTACATGTCGTCAAACGACCAGCGGCTACCTTTGCCGCTGCCCTTCTGCCCCAGCAGCAGGTTCTGGTGCACGGTGAGGTTGGGAAACACATCCCGGCTTTCGGGTACGTAGCCCAATCCCAGGTGGGCGATTTCATACGCCTTCTTGCCGTTCAGAGGCTGCCCCTTCCATTCGAGCCGGCCTTCCCAGTCCACCAGGCCCATGATCGCCTTGGCAGTGGTGGAGCGGCCCGATCCATTGCGCCCGAGCAGGGCCACGATCTCGCCGGGCTGGATGTCGAACGTGACGCCATGCAGCACATGGCTCTTGCCGTAGTAGGCGTGAAGATTTTCGATTTTCAGCATATCAGTGTCCCGCCCCCTGCTCGTCGGCCACCGCCGAGCCCAGATAGGCCTCTTGCACGCGCTGGTTGGCGCGCACCTTCTCGGGGGTGTCGAAGGCGATCACCTCGCCATACACCACCACGGCGATCTTGTCGGCCAGGCCAAACACCACGCCCATGTCGTGCTCCACTGTGAGCAGCGTGCGGCCCTCGGTCACCTCCTTGATGAGGTGGATGAAGCGTGTGGTCTCGCTCTTGCTCATGCCGGCCGTGGGCTCGTCCAGCAGGATCACGTTGGCGCCGCCTGCGATGGTGATGCCGATCTCCAGCGCGCGCTGCTCGGCGTAGGTGAGGTTCATGGCCAGCGTGTCGCGCTTCTTGTCGAGCTTGATCATCTCCATGAGCTCTGTGGCGCGCTCGTTGGCGTCGCGCAGGTTCGACAGGAACCGGAGGAAGGTGTACTTGTAGCCCATGCTCCACAGCACGCCGCAGCGCAGGTTTTCAAACACCGACAGCTTGGGGAAGATGTTGGTGATCTGGAAACTGCGCGACAAGCCCATGCGGTTGATCTCATAAGGTGGCAGCCCGTTGATGCGCTGGCCGTTGAGGATCACGTCGCCGCTGGTGGGGGCGAAGCGCCCGCTGATCAGGTTGAACAAGGTGGACTTGCCCGCGCCGTTGGGGCCGATGATGGCCACCCGTTCTCCGGGCGCCACGGCCAGATTGGCACCGCGGATGATCTCCGTCTTGCCGAAGCTCTTGCGCAAGTCACGCAGTTCGAGCGCATAGGTAGCGTTTTCAGCGGCCATGGTCACGCAGCCTCCCCGCGCTTGATTTCATGTTCTATTTCCTCCTGGATGCGGCTCCACTGCTTGGCGAACTGGCGCCGGCACAACTCAAACAGGCCAAAGCCCGTAATCATTACGAACACGGCACCGAACCAGCTGGTGAAGCTTTTCGCGTCAATCGTTGCGCCCATGAAGCTGAGCTGCGAACCCAGCGCGGCGTTGAGCTGCAGGTGATAGGTCATCTCGATCATGCAGGCCGCGCCCATGGCGCCCACCAGGCCGGTGCCCGCGAGCGCGAGGTACGACGTCCACAGCTGCCCCAGCTTTCCATACTTGGCCAGTCGCAGGTTCATCATGATCAGGCTGGCGATGCCGCCCGGGGCGTACATCACCATGAACAAGAAGACCAGGCCCAGGTACAGCAACCAAGCCATCGACAGCTCGGACAGCAGCACCGACGCCAGCACCAGCAGCACCGCGCCAATGATCGGGCCGAAGAAGAACGTGGCCCCGCCCAGGAAGGTGAACAGCAGGTAGCCACCGGAGCGGATGACGCTCAGGCTGTCTGCCCCGGTGATGATCTCGAAGTTGATCGTGGCCAGCCCGCCGCCGATGCCGGCAAAGAAGCCCGCGATGATGAAGGCGAAATAGCGGACGCGCTGCGTGTTGTAGCCAATGAACTCCACACGCTCGGGGTTGTCGCGCACCGCATTCAAGATGCGGCCCAGCGGTGTACCCGTGAACGCGAACATGGCGGCCGTGCACACGAAGCAGTACGCCGCAATCAGGTAATAAACCTGGATGGCGGGGCCGAAGCTGATACCGAAGAACGGCTTGCCGTAAACGCGATCGGTGGTGATGCCGCCCTCGCCTCCAAAGAACTCGGGGAACATCAACGCCATGGAGGCCACGAGTTCACCGATGCCCAGCGTGATCATGGCAAACGTCGTGCCCGATTTCTTGGTGGTAACGAAGCCCAGGATGATGGCAAAGAACGCACCGGCCAGACCTCCCACGAGCGGAATCAGAACCAGCGGAATATTGACCGTGCCCTTGGTCGCCATGTTCATCGCATGGATGGCAATGAACGAGCCCAAGCCTGTGTACACCGCATGACCGAAGCTCAGCATGCCGCCCTGCCCCAGCAGGATGTTGTATGAAAGGCAGATGATGATGAGATAGCCAATTTGCGACAACATGGTGAGCGCCAGGCTGCTGCGAAACAGCATGGGCGCCACGATGAGCATGACTGCAAACAGCGTCCAGATGACGAACCGGCCCACGTTGAATGGCTTGAACCGGTAGTGCGACGTGGCCGTATGGACAGCAGGATGGGTGGTTGTGGAATTCATGGTGTCAGTCCTCCCGCTTGCCCAACAGGCCCTTGGGGCGGAAGATCAGGATCAGCACGAGGAACAGGTAGGGAAGGATGGGCGCCACCTGCGAAATCGTGAGCTTGAGCAACGGGTAGCCGAAGGTTTGCTCGGTGACGGCCACACCTACGGCACGGAAAGCATGGATGAGCGAGTAGTCCAGCGCCACGGCAAAGGTCTGTACCAGCCCGATGAGCAGCGATGCCAGGAAGGCGCCTGCCAGCGACCCCATGCCACCCACCACCACCACCACGAAAATGATGGAGCCCACCGACGCCGCCATGGCGGGTTCGGTCACATAGGTGTTGCCGCCGATGACGCCGGCGAGGCCCGCCAGCGCGGCGCCACCGCCAAACACCAGCATGAAGACGCGCGGCACGTTGTGTCCCAGCGCTTCCACCATCTCGGGGTACTTGAGTGCGGCCTGGATCACCAGGCCAATGCGGGTGCGCGTGAGCAACAGCCACACCGACACCAGCATGACCAGCGCCACCAGCATCACGAAGGAGCGCGATTTGGGGAACTGCGTGCCGTAGAGTGAGAACAACGGCCCCTGCAACTGCTCAGGCAGACCGTAGGGCACTGTCGAGCGGCCCCACACCAGCTGCACAATTTCCAGAATGAGGTATGACAGACCGAAAGTAACCAGCAGTTCAGGCACGTGGCCGAACTTGTGCACACGACGCAGGCAGTAGCGCTCGAACGCGGCCCCCAGCGCAAACACCGCCAGAGGGGCCAGCACAAGCGCCGGCCAGAAACCCACCACCCCGGAGATGGTGAACGCGAAATAGGCCCCCAGCATGTAGAAGCTGGTGTGTGCAAAGTTGAGCACGCCCATCATGCTGAAGATCAACGTGAGGCCGGAGCTCAGCATGAACAGCAGGAGCCCGTAGCTCACGCCGTTCAGCAAAGAGATCACGAAAAACTCAGGATTCATTGGAATTTTTCATTGCAAGGTAAAAAAAAGGCCCGATGAGGTCGGGCCTGGAAGGTCAGTGACCGAGGAGGTTACGGACGCTTCATCTGGCACGAGGTGGGCGTGCTGGCCACGTAGGGCTCGTAGTACTTCACAGGCACAAAGGTGTGGCCCGTGCCTTCAGAGTCGATAGGGTGCTTGGCATCGGTCTTCTCCCACTTGGAGATGAACAGGCCTTGCTGCAACTGATGGTCGCTCTTGCGCATCTCCACTTCGCCGTTGAAGCTCTTGAACTTCATGCCTTCAAAAGCAGCAGCCACTTTCACAGGGTCGGTGGACTTGGCCTTGACGAAGCCTTCAGACAGCATCGTGAAGGCGTGGTACACGGCGCCGGTGTACATGTCGTCGTTGAACTTCTTCTTGTAGTCCACCACGATCTGGTTCAGCGGGCCGGGCAGGTTCATGTGGGCATACGCCACCATGTACACGCGGCCGGCGGCTGCGGCGCCCATGGCGGTGGGGCTACCGGTCACGGAGCCGTAGTACGTGTAGAACTTGACGTTGTTCAGGCCCGCATCGTTGGCCGCCTTGATAAGCAGCGCCAGGTCAGAACCCCAGTTGCCGGTAATCACGCTGTCAGCACCCGACTGCTTGATCTTGGCGATGTAGGGCGAGAAATCACGCACCTGGGCCAGGGGGTGCAGGTCGTCACCCACGAACTGCACGTCGGGGCGCTTGCGCTGCATCATCTCCTTGGCGTACTTGGATACTTGGTGGCCGTGTGAGTAGTTCTGGTTGATCAGGTAGACCTTCTTCACATCCGGCAGGTCCTTCATGTAGGTCGTCAGCGCTTCCATCTTCATGGATGTGTCTGCGTCCAGGCGGAAGTGCCAGTAGCTGCACTTGCTGTTGGTGAGGTCTGGGTCCACGGCAGCGTAGTTCAGGAACAGGACTTCCTTACCGGGATTGCGCGCGTTGTGCTTCTCCAGCGCGTCCATGATGGCCAGTGCGGGCCCCGAGCCATTGCCCTGCACCACATAGCGCGCACCCTGGTCCATGGCAGAGCGCAGGGCGCTGGTGGTTTCCTGCGGACTCAGTTTGTTGTCGATGCCGATGATCTCGAATTTGACGCCGGCAGGGTTCTTCTTGTTGAACTCTTCAGCGATGAATTGGAAGCTCTTGAGCTGGTTCGTTCCCACGGCTGCCATCAGGCCAGACAGAGGGTCGAGCCAGGCGATTTTGACCGTCTCGCCCTTTTGGGCGAAGGCCCCGCCAGCGCTTGCCAAGATTACCGAGGCTGCTACAGCCTTAATAGCGAACTTCATGCTTTTGTCTCCTTGTAAATCGACACAACGCAGCGTACCGCGTTGCAACAAAGCGATGCTCAGGGATTGCCCCTACCAGCGTCGCACACGTGACTGGCGCAGCGCTCCCCCGAGCGCGCACCAGCCTGGGGCAGTGCAAGAAATGGCGATCGCAAACGATGCGCACACATGCATTGCCCCACCCTGATCACAGGCCGGGAAGCTTGTAATCCTTGAGCTGTTCACGCAGTTTGGTCTTGAGCATCTTGCCCGTGGCACCCAGCGGAATGGCATCGACAAACACCACGTCATCGGGGATCTGCCACTTGGCCGTCTTGCCTTCATAGAAGGCCAGCAGCTCTTCGCGCGTCACCTCTGCACCGGGGCGCTTGACCACGGCCACGATGGGGCGTTCGTCCCACTTGGGGTGCGGCATACCCACACAGGCCGCCATGGCAATGGCGGGGTGCGCCATGGCGATGTTCTCGATGTCAATGGAGCTGATCCATTCGCCGCCAGACTTGATCACGTCCTTGCTGCGGTCGGTGATCTGCATGAAACCGTCGGCGTCGATGGTGGCCACGTCGCCCGTGGGAAACCAGCCGCGGCCCTGGGCGTCCTTGATCAGCGGATTGCCGCCTTCGCCTTTGAAGTAGCTGTCAACAATCCAGGGCCCCTTGACCAGCAGGTCGCCATAGGTTTTGCCGTTCCAGGGCAGCTCATTGCCGTCGCCGCCGACAATCTTCATGTCCACACCGTAGATCGCGCGGCCCTGCTTTTGCAGGATCTTCATCTGCTCGTCCTTGGGCAGCGCTAGGTGCTTGTTTTTGAGCGTGCACAGCGTACCCAACGGACTCATTTCCGTCATGCCCCAGGCGTGGAGCACTTCCACGCCGTAATCTTCCTTGAACGCGTGGATCATGGCCGGTGGGCAGGCCGATCCGCCGATCACTGTGCGGCGCAAGGTGGAGAACTTGAGGCCCGCGGGCTTCATGTGACCCAGCATCATCTGCCACACGGTAGGCACACCCGCGGCGTAGCTCACCTTCTCGGCCTCGATGAGTTCATAGATCGACTTACCGTCCATGGCCGGACCCGGGAACACCAGCTTGCAGCCGGTGAGCGCGGCCGAGTACGGAATGCCCCAGGCGTTGACGTGGAACATGGGCACCACGGGCAGCACGGAGTCGCGCGCAGACAGGCACATCACGTCGGGCAGCGCGGCGGCATAGGCGTGCAACGTGGTCGATCGGTGGCTGTACAGCGCGGCCTTGGGGTTGCCCGTGGTGCCGCTGGTGTAGCACATGCTGGATGCGGAGTTCTCGTCGAACTCCGGCCACGCGTAGTCAGACGAATGCGCGCCAATCCATTCTTCATAGCTCGCGAGGCCTGGCACGCCGGAGTCGGCGGGCAGCTTGTCGGCATCGCACAGCGCCACCCATTTCTTCACGCTGGGGCACTTGGCATGCACGGCCTGCACCAGAGGCAGGAATGTAAGGTCGAAACACAGCACCTGGTCTTCCGCGTGGTTGACGATCCAGGCGATCTGGTCGGGGTGCAGGCGCGGATTCACCGTGTGCAGCACGCGGCCGGAACCGGAAACGCCGAAGTACATCTCCATGTGCCGGTAACCATTCCAGGCCAGGGTCGCCACGCGGTCACTGAACTGCAGCTTCAGGGCATCCAGCGCATTGGCCAGCCGGCGCGCTCGTGCAGCGAGGTCACGATACGTGTAGCGGTGGATGTCGCCCTCTACGCGGCGCGAGACGATCTCGGAATCGCCGTGGTGGCGTTCAGCGAACTCGATCAGCGACGAGATCAAAAGCGGTTGGCTCTGCATCAGGCCCAGCATGAATGCTCCTTGGATGTTGTAGTGAATGGAAAGATCATCGTAGCGCGGCAGTGTGCGCTGCGTGTGCTGGGTTGCCAACACCTGTCGCCCCGTTGACAAACGCACAGGGAATACCCTCCCCGCACAGCCAAACGGGGACAATGCGGCACATGCTCTGCTTTGCGCCCACCGCCCAGCGATTTATCGAATCCCAACCCTGGTTTGCCAGCGTGCCGAGCGCGCTGCAGGCGCGGCTGCGCGCGGAGGTGTTTTCCACCCAGGCCGACAAGGGCGAAGTGGTGATGCCCGCCGGCAGCCCCGTGCTGGGCTGGCACGCGGTGTTGTCGGGGCTGGTGATGCTGCAAAGCCCGGCCAGCAAGGGCCGGTCGTCCGCCTTCATCGGCGTGCCGGATGGCGAGTGGTTTGGCGAGGGCTCGGCCATGAAGCCCGAGCCCCGCCGGTACCACGTGGTGGCCCTGCGGCCCACCACCCTGCTCTGCCTGCCGCTGCCGCTGTTCAATGCGTTGCGCGATACCCACCTGGCGTTCAACCAGTTTCTGGTGCTGCATCTCAACATGCGGCTCGGGCAGGCCATGACCATCATAGAGGCCGGGCGCACACAGTCCACCGAGCACCGGGTGGCGTTGTACCTGAGTCGCTTGTTCTGGCGCAGCACGCGCCGGCTCAACCTCACGCAGGACGAGCTGGGCCAGCTGGTGGGCCTGTCGCGCCAGACAGTGAACCGCGTGCTGCGCTCGCTGGAAGAGCTCGGCATCGTGTCGCTGGATTTTGGCAAGGTGGCCATCGTGGATGACGACGCGCTGGGTGCATATCTCGCCGCTACTGCTGCAACATGAGATAGAGCTCCCCCGGAGTCGCCCGCACGGCTTGGCGGTCCTTGCACGGGGGCGCTGGCCCCGGCAGCGCCAGGATCGTGGCTGACTGGCGATAGACGCGCAAAGGAACACTGGCGTGACATGGGAAAAGGCATCAGGCTCCGGATCCTCACTGAACGCTCAGGCGCGTGGCCTTTTGGTCCGCGTCGAAGATGAACTTGCGCGGCCAGGGCTGCCATTCCTGCCCCAGCCCCGCGTGGTTGGGATTGCCGGTGTGCACAAAGGCACGCACGCTGTCCATCATCACAGCGGAAAGCGCCAGACGACCCGGCTGGTTCGCGGTGCTGTTGGCCGCCTTGGCCAGCAGCGACGGGCCGAAGTTGCCGAACACAAACGGCAGGTCAAAGCCGTGGGCCGCACCGTACACATCGTTCCAGGGTGCGGGCTGCTGGGCCCAGTTGAACTGGTAGCTCCACACCGTAGACTGCTGCGCACGCAAGCTGCCCAGCAAGTTGTCCCGGCTCGGGTCGATGAAAGCCGCGCCCAGCATGCGCATGCGGGCGTTGTAACCGGTAGCGGGCGTCGTCACGGGCAGGTACGAGGGGTCGAGGATGTCCGCCACCGTGAGCGACGTGGGCGCATCGGGGTTAAATGCTTGCGTCATCGCAAAGCGCTCGGCATCGCTGATCTTCATGCCCGGCTTGCCCCCCAGCAGGGCCAGAAAAGGCGCAAAGAGCTTGGCCTCGTCCAGCGTGTAGCCCGACAGGACAGGCACCTTGTGGTAGCGGCCGGCTCCGATCTCGGCCATCGGGTCCACCGGAATCACCACGCCATCGGGGATGGGCCCCGAGCCGGTGAGCCCGCTCGCAAGCACGGTCTGCAGCAGCACACGGCCATCTTTGCCGCGCAGGTAGCTCGCAGTCTGTGCGGGCGTCCAGCCCGCGACCAGCGTGGCAGCCGAGGCAGCGTCGGGTGCCAGTCCATCGGCCACGGCCAGCGCCGCCAGCAACGCCCCCGCCTGCGCTGCGTAGCGGGATTCCGGGTTGAGCGTTGGAATGGCGCCCGGCGGCAGATTGCCGGGCAGCGAAATCCCCGCACTGATGGGCAGCACCTTGTGAAACAGGCCCGTCGCTGCCGGCGCCGTCAGCAAGGCCAGCACATTGGTAGCCCCGGCGGATTGCCCCATCAACGTGACGTTGGCGGGGTTGCCGCCGAACCGCGCGATGTTGCCCTGGATAAAGCGCAGGGCCTGGATGTTGTCCAGCAGCGCATAGTTGCCGCTGTAGGCCTGGCTGCCCGTGTGCAATGCGGGCAGCTGAAAAAAGCCCATGACATCCAGCCGGTAGTTGGCCGTGACCACCACCGCGTTGGCTTTGCGGGCCAGCGCGGCGCCGTCATACACGGGGTCGGCCGTATAGCCCGAGATACCGCTGCCGCCATGCAGGAACAGCAGCACGGGCAGGTTGTCCTGCGCGTTGGCCGGGCGCCAGATGTTCAGGGTCAGGCAGTCTTCATTGCCGACAGGCTTGCCCAAGGTCTGGCCGATGGTGTCGTCAAACCTGTTGTTGGCACCCGGTCCATACAGCCGGCCCATCTGCAGGCAAGCATTGCCAAAGCGGGTGGCGTCGCGCTCGCCCGTCCAGGCAGCAGGATCCACTGGGGGCTGCCAGCGCAGATCGCCCACTGGCGGCTTGGCAAAGGGCAGTCCCTTCCAGGCGTAAGTGCCGCTTGCGCCGCTGTCATCCACGCCGCGCACCGTGCCATACGCGGTCTGGCGCACCTCGGGTGCCGAGCCAGCGCCACCACACGCAGCCGCGCCCGCCAGCACCGCCGCCAAGGCGGCGCACCACCGCCAACGCTTGTGAAAATCAGCCATGTCTTGTCTCCTGTGTTTTTTGGTTAGGGTCAGCCCTTTTTTGCGAAGCGTCACACTTGCGGCAGGGCCCGACCTCGGCGACGATTGTGTGAAGGCATTGCCTCTGGCCCACTATCGCAACCGCGCCAACACAGTGACTTCAGACCACCACCCCCGCGTTAACCCTGAGCGCATACAACGCCTTGTGCCCCCTCAACACCCCATGAACCAACCATGACCCAACGCACCAGCTCCGCCGCGTGGGTGCGCGGCATTGCGGACATGTTCGCAGCGCAAGGCCTGCCAGCGGCCGCGCTGTGCGCAGAAGCCGGCATCGATCTGCCCATGCTGGTCAAAGAGCCGCAGACACGCGTGGACGTGGACCGCGTAAGCCGCCTGTGGGAGGCTGCAGCACTGCGTCACGGGCAGCCTGGTTTGGGCCTGTCGCGTGACCTGGCGGCGCGCTACGGCAATGTGGATCTCGTGGGCTATGCGCTGGCTTCAGGCCCCAACCTGCTCGTAGGGTTTGAACACCTGCAGCGGCAAATGGCCTTGATCTCGGACGCCACCTGCTTCGAGATGGCGCGCGACCCGCGCGGCCAGGGCTACTGGCTCACGATCAGCCATATTGGCGCCACGCGGCCCGTGCCGCGTGAGCGCATCGAGTTCGCGGTGCTGACGCTGTTCACCTTGTGCTGCTGGCTGACACGCCGCGAACTGCAGCCTTTGGCCATGGACCTGACGACGCAGCCACCGCAGGACGACAGACCTTACCGCGAGGCCTTTGGCGTGTTGCCCCGGTTTGGCCAACCCACCAGCCGCTTCCTGCTGTCCGAAGCGGCCCTGCGCTCGCCCATTCCCACCCACAACCCCGTGCTGTGGGCCTTGCACGAGCGGCTCGTCGAGACCGAACTGAACCAGCTCGGCCAGACGCTGACCAGCACCCGCGTGCGCACCGAAATTGCCCGCGTGCTTCACCGCGGAGAACCCCGCCGCGATGACATCGCCGCGCGCCTGCACCTGACCGACCGCACGCTGCAGCGTCGCCTGCAGGCCGAGTCGGTGTGCTATCAGCAGCTGCTGGACGACACCCGCCGCGAACTGGCCCGCCAACACCTGGGCGACGAGCGCCATAGCTTGGCGGAGATTGCCGACCTGCTGGGTTTTGCCGACCAGAGCAACCTGTTCCGTTCCTGCAAGCGCTGGTTTGGCATGCCGCCGGGGCAGTACCGCTTGCAGCTATTGGAAGCCGCATCTGAAGCGCCCTCCTGAGCCTGCCACCCGGACCGCAAGGCCTTGCCGGCTTTGTGCCATCCACGGTGCGAGACAATGGCGGCCATGCATCCGAGTGCCGACCACAGCGAGACCGCCGCCAACCTGGACCTGCGCTGGAACCACGGTTTCGCCGCCTTGGGCCCCGCTTTCTATACCGAACTGCGCCCCACCCCGCTGCCCGCGCCCCATTGGGTGGGCACCAGCGCCGACGTGGCGCGCCAGATCGGGCTCGATCCGGCCTGGCTGGGCCGAGACGAAGCGCTGCAGGCTTTTTCCGGCAATACGCTGCTGGCCGGGTCAACGCCCCTGGCCAGTGTGTACAGCGGCCATCAATTCGGCGTGTGGGCCGGGCAGCTGGGCGATGGCCGCGCCATTCTGCTGGGCGAAACGGCCAACGGCCACGAGGTCCAACTCAAGGGCGCGGGCCGCACGCCCTATTCCCGCATGGGCGACGGCCGCGCAGTGCTGCGCTCCAGCATCCGTGAGTTCCTGTGCAGCGAGGCCATGCATGGCCTGGGCATCCCTACATCGCGCGCACTGTGCATCACCGGCTCACCCGCGCCGGTGCGGCGCGAAGAGATCGAGACGGCGGCCGTGGTGACGCGGGTGGCGCGCAGCTTTGTGCGCTTTGGGCATTTCGAGCACTTCGCAGCCAACGGGCAGGAGGCGCAGCTGCAGGCCCTGGCCGACTATGTCATCGACCGCTACTACCCGGAATGCCGGGACAGTGGTGCGTCGGCAGGCAATGCGAATTCGGCCTTGCTGCAGGCGGTGAGCGAGCGCACCGCGCGCCTCATGGCGCAGTGGCAGGCCGTTGGCTTTTGCCACGGCGTGATGAACACCGACAACATGAGCATCCTGGGCCTGACCATCGACTACGGGCCCTTCCAGTTTCTGGACGCCTTCGTGCCCGGCCATGTGTGCAACCACAGCGATACGCAAGGGCGGTATGCCTACAACCGCCAGCCCAATGTGGCGTACTGGAACCTGTTCTGCCTCGCTCAGGCTCTGTTGCCTCTGATTGGAGACGAGGAGCAGGCCAAGGCAGCCCTGGAGTCGTACAAGAGCGTGTTCCCGCAGGAATTCATGGCCCGCATGCGCGCCAAGCTGGGCCTGACGGTGCAGCGGGAGCAGGACGCCTCCCTGATTGACGGCATTCTTCTGTTGCTAGCCAGGAACGGGGTGGACTACACCATTTTTTGGCGCCGCCTCTCTGATGCGGTGCGCAGCAACGACTTTGAACCCGTGCGCGACCTGTTTGCCGACCGCGCGGCTTTCGATGTCTGGCTGCTATCATATTCAGAGCTTCCAGCGCATGATGGTAAAGCGCTAGACGCCGATTTGATGCTAAAAACAAATCCCAAGTTCGTGCTGCGCAACCACCTGGGCGAGCAAGCCATCCGCGCCGCGAAACTCGGCGACTTCAGCGAACTCCAAACCCTGCAGCGACTGCTGGAGCGCCCGTTTGAAGAGCACCCCGGGCACGACGCCTATGCTGCCTTCCCGCCCGACTGGGCATCTTCCATCGAGATCAGCTGTTCATCATGACCCACCCCATCCAGAAGTCCGACGCTGAATGGCAAGCCGTGCTGCGCGAAAAAGGCGCAGAACCAGTGGCCTTCCAGGTCACGCGCCATGCCGCCACCGAGCGACCCTTCACCGGCAAGTACGAAGCCCACTGGGCTGACGGCAGCTACCACTGCATCTGCTGCGGCGCCAAGTTGTTCGACTCGGTCACCAAGTTTGATGCGGGCTGCGGCTGGCCCAGCTTCTCGGAAGCCGTCCCCGGCGCCATCACCGAAATCGTGGACCGCAGCCATGGCATGGTCCGTACCGAAACGGTGTGTGCACAATGCGGGGCCCACCTGGGCCATGTCTTTGAAGATGGGCCTGCCCCGACCGGCTTGCGTTACTGCATGAACTCGGCATCGCTCGACTTCGAGTCCGGCAAGGACTAGCTGACTGATGTTTGGCGTATTGCCGGCCGAGACTCTCTCCTGACCCATGAAAATTCTGATCGACTTCTTCCCCATCCTGCTGTTTTTTGGGGCCTACAAGTTCTACGGCATCTACGTCGGCACGGCCGTGCTGATGGCCGCCACCGTGGTGCAGATGGGCCTGATCTACGCCATCGACCGCCGCCTGCAAACCATGCACAAGGCCACGCTGGTGCTCATCCTGCTGTTCGGCACCCTCACGCTCGTGCTGCAGGACGACCGCTTCATCAAATGGAAACCGACGGTGCTGTACGGGGCCATGTCGCTGGCGCTGGCCGTGGCGCTGTGGGGCCTTCGCAAAAACTTCCTCAAGATGCTGCTCGGCAGCCAATTGGAGCTGCCGGACACCGTCTGGAACCGCCTGAACGTGGCATGGATTGCCTATTGCGCTTTCATGTCTGCCATCAATGCCTATGTGGTCATGAACTTCAGCACCGAAGCCTGGGTGGATTTCAAGCTGTGGGGCTATGTTTTCCCCTTGGTGTTTCTGGTGGCCCAGGGCTTCTACATCGCACCGCACCTCAAGAGCGACAGCGATGAGCCCGCTGCATGACGGACCGGCAACAGCGCGCACGACAAGCTCCTCTTCATGATCTCCACTACCGCCGCCCAGATGCAGCAGGCGCTGCACGACCGCTTGGCCCCCACCCAGCTCGAAGTCATTGACGAAAGCGCCGCCCATGCGGGCCACGCAGGCGCCAACGGCACCGGTTTTGGCACCCATTTCCGGGTGCGCATTTCGTCACCTTTGTTTACCGGCCGTCCCCGAGTCGCCCAGCACCGCCTTGTGTATGATGCGCTGCAAGAATTTATTGACCAAGGCGTCCACGCCCTCGCCATTGAAGTTCTCTGAGCCGGCACATCTCTGCTTCATGTTGCCGGAACTCATTCGGCACAAATCAGCCTAAAACTACCCCCTTATCTTTTTGGATTTCGCATGAAGAAACAGCTCCTGTCCGGCCTTGTGGCCGCTGCCGTGCTGGGCACCGTGGCCCTGCCCGCTTCCGCCCAGAACATCGCCATCGTCAATGGCAAGGCCGTGCCCAAAGAGCGCGCCGAAGTGCTCAAGAAGCAAGTGGAACGCTCGGGCCGCCCCGTGACGCCGGAAATCGAAGGCCAGATCAAGGAAGAAGTGATCGCCCGCGAAATCTTCATGCAGGAAGCCCAGAAGCGCGGCCTGGAAGCCTCGGCCGACTACAAGGCCCAGATGGAACTGGCCCGCCAGACCATCCTGATCCGCGAGCTGTTCGCCGACTACCAGAAGAAGAACCCCGTCACCGACGCGGACATCAAGGCCGAGTACGACAAGTTCGTGGCCGCCAACAGCGGCAAGGAATACAAGGCGAGCCACATCCTGGTGGAGAAGGAAGACGACGCCAAGGCGATCATTGCCGCCATCAACAAGGGCGCCAAGTTCGAAGACATCGCCAAGAAGCAATCCAAGGACCCAGGTTCCGGCGCTAAGGGCGGCGACCTGGACTGGGCGGCTCCCGCCAACTACGTGGGCGAGTTCAGCGACGCCATGGTCAAGCTGGAAAAGGGCAAGATGACTGAAGTGCCGGTAAAAAGCCAGTTCGGCTACCACATCATCCGCCTGGACGACGTGCGCGAAGCCCAGCTGCCAAAGCTGGAAGAAGTGAAGCCCCAAGTGGCTGAACAGCTGCAGCAGCAAAAGCTGGTGAAGTTCCAGGAAGACTTGCGCGCCAAGGCCAAGATCCAGTAAGAACTCACGAGCGCGCGCGACGCCCGTCCCGGGCTGCGATGCGCTCTACCCAACTAAAACGCGGCCCAGGCCGCGTTTTTTTATGCCCCAACGTACCGCAGCGCGGGGCCACGCGCTCACCGCCCCAGCATCCACCCCGCTGCCATGAGCCCGCCGATCATGACCGGCTGGTGCACCATGTAATAGCTCAGGCTCCAGCGTCCCAGCACTGCAAGGGGCGCCAAGAGCGCAGGCACCGGCATGCGCAACCAGGCGCTCTGGTGGCGCAGCGCCCACTGCCCTGCCGCAAGCCCCCACCACATCACCCCCAGCCAGGGCAAAACCGGCACGTAGTCTTCGGTATACGGCTTGCGGGAGACGAGGCCAAGCCAATTGAGTGGCTTGCTGTTGAACGCAGCAGACGCCTCCGCCCAAGGCCCGGACAGCAGCGCGTGCGCGACCGTTGGCAGCGCCACCGCAATCAGCCCGGCCAGCCAGAGCCAGCGTCCCCATCCCGCCGTGAGTCTTGCCACGATGAGCATCACCGCCATGCCGTGCAGCACCCCGAAATAGATATAGCTCTGCGGGAACATCACGACCGACCCCGCGGTGACCAACAACGCGCAACCCACAATCTGTGCCCAACGGCGGCCAAAACGCGACCATCCCTGGCCCTGTTGGCATGCGATAGCCTGTCCCAGCCCGGCACAGAAGAGAAAGAGGCTGACGATGACCGTGCGTTGCGTCGTCCAGAACGGATCGGCGCGAAAGTTCTGCGGCCAGTAGCCAAAGTGGCTCAGATCAAAACAGAAATGGAAAACCGTCATCCAGACCATGGCCAACCCGCGCAAGGCATCCACCGCGTCGTAGCGATGAACTGCGCGATGGGGTGCGGATGGAAGAGGAGAGGCGAAGGAGGAAAGCGCGGAGGTCTTCATGCAGGCGGTGGGCGCGACACAGGTGAAGCACCGCATTTTGCGCTACGGGTGTGTGTCGCAATACTGGGCGGCTTGGATACCACACGGCATGAAAAAAGGCCTTGCAGCACTGCTGCAAGGCCTTCAAACATTGGTCGGAGCGGCGGGATTCGAACTCGCGACCCTCTGCTCCCAAAGCAGATGCGCTACCAGGCTGCGCTACGCTCCGACAGCTCGTATTCTAACCCGGCAAATTTCTCATTTTGGTTTGAACGACCACTTTTTGAAATATTTTTGGAGCGACGTCGCCGAACACTGCGAGATTGCCGATCGGCTAACGACGGCTATCGCGAAGCAGGACCCGGGCCGCGGCCGGCCAGGTGACGGAAGGTGATGCGGCCCTTGGTCAGATCGTACGGCGACATTTCCAGCGACACCTTGTCGCCCGCCAGGATGCGAATGTGGTGCTTGCGCATCTTGCCACCGGTATAGGCGATCAATTGATGGCCATTGTCCAGCGTGACGCGAAAACGCGAGTCAGGCAAGACTTCCGTGACGGAGCCTTGCATTTCAATCAGTTCTTCTTTGGCCATGTTCTATCTATCTCTTCAAACAAATATTCTGTGATCGGCGCCCGAGCGCTGCTGGTGCACCTCCACCACGGCAGAGGCAGCGTGGCCTGGGAGAGGCACACGGTGCATGGCAGGCGGTGGGAGTCGCTGCACCCGGGGCGCAGATCAGGCAGAGGGCCGGGGAGACGGCTTCAATGGACAGCGTGAGCGCTGTGCAAAGCCTGTCAATTGTACCGCGATGTACCCTGTCGTGCCTATGGTCAGGGCAGCGGGGGCTCGGCAGGTGCGAACTGTGGTGCGTTACGGCCCTGAGCCACACGCTCTTCGTCATGCCCCTGCACTGTGGCGGCCAGCGTACGCACCAGGTCGGTCTGGGTGATCATGCCCACCAAACGCGCCTCCACATCGACAATGGGAATGTGGTGATGGCCGCCTTGTGAAAACAGCGGCACCAAGTCCATGGCGTGCTGGCCTACGCGCGCTACCTGCACTGGGGACGCCATGATTTCGCCAACCGTGCCGGGCTGGCCGCTGCGGCCCTTGACCAACGTCCGCAGGCGCTGGCCCAGCCCTTCGTGCACATCCAGGTTCGCCAGCCGCATGAAGTCAGCCACCGTAATGATGCCGACAACCCAACGCTCAGCATTCACCACCGGCAGGGCCTTGATCCCCTCCGCACGCATGAGGGCCCAGGCTTCCTTGAGCGACACCCCAGCCTCCACGGCAAACGGCGGCTTCGACATGATGTCCGAGCAGCGCAAGTCGCCCAGCGTCCGCTGGAATGCGGCCCGCCCCGCCAGGTGCAGCAAGCCCTCTAGGTCGGCGCGGCTCACATCCAGCACCTGGTTGTAGTGCGCCAGAGCCGCATCCACGTCCGCGGAGGTAAAAGCCCCGCCAGCGATCTCCCCACTGGGCCGCGTGCGCTGCGGATGCGGATATCTGCGGCCCGTGAGCGTGTTGTAGGCCACCGCAGCCACCAGCAACACCAACACATTGAAAAGGATGGGAAAAGCGGCAAGACGCCAGCCGCCGCCTGCGTTGAGCACCATGTACAGCGCCATCGCCCCTCCGGGTGGATGCAGGCACCGCAAGGGCACCATCAGTGCAATGGCCAACCCCACCGCAAGCGCACCGGCCAGGGCCACGTCAGGGATGACCGCGGCACACCCTGCTCCTACCAGGGCCGATAAGGTGCTGCCGCCCAACACAGGCCAGGGTTGCGCAAACGGACTGGAGGGCATGCCGAACACCAGCACGGCACTGGCTCCCAGCGAGGCCATCATCCAGGGGCCACTGGTACCTCCCTCGCCCCACCACCGACTTAGCACCGCCGTAAGAAGCACCCCAACGACCGCCCCTGCGATGAACCGCACCCGCTCGCGCCCGTCGATCTCGAGGGGCGCGGGCCAGAACGCGCGAAGCCACCGAACCACCCGGGCGCGCAGATCCGTAGAAAGCAATAAAGGCGTGGACTGGGATGAGGATGTAGGCATGCGGACGAAGGAAGGGCGAGCAGGCTGAGATACCCTGATGGAAAACCATCCGGCCTCGGGAGGGACGGAATCAATGCGCGGCAACGGCGCAGGCGCGCCGGTGCTCCCATTTTGCAACCGACCGTAGCGACAAAGGTGACTGATCGGGAATTTCGAAATCCGCCATCACGTGCACCGCCCCCTCTGGAAACTACCTACGCCAAAACCCGAAACCTGAGACACGAATTTAAATGCACAACATATACTGATCAAATTAATGACATGCACTTTAATTCATATTCTCACGCTTCGTGCTTTTGTGCCGGGGCAGATTGCCGCACTCGGTGTCCGTGACGCTCCCTTCGGAACGGTACGGGTAAGCCATAGGTGTGCACTGCCGGACGCATGGAGTAAATTACTTTAAGCCTAAACAAAGGAGCCTCTTCCATGACGACTCGCCGCCTCGTTCTCACCCGCAGTGCCGCCCTTGTGGGCGCGGCCTCCTCGGGCTTGCTGCTGCCCTCCATCGTGCGTGCACAAAGCGGCAAGGTGCGCGTGGGATTCATGCTGCCCTACACCGGCACCTTCGCCCAATTGGGGGTCGCCATCGAAAACGGCGTGCGCTTGGCCATTGATCAGCAAGGCGGCAAGCTGGGTGGGCGTGACATCGAATGGTTCAAGGTGGACGACGAATCCGAGCCCAGCAAAGGCGTCGAAAACGCTAGCAAGCTGGTGCAGCGCGACAAGGTTGATGTGCTGATCGGCACCGTGCACTCCGGCGTGCAGATGGGCATTCAAAAAGTAGCGCGCGATACGGGAGTGCTCAACCTCATCCCCAATGCGGGCGTCCATGCCGCGACGCGTGCTCTTTGCGCGCCTAATGTGTTCCGCACCTCTTTCAGCAACTCGCAGCCCACCTTGGCCTTGGGCAAAGCGATGGTCGAAAGGGGCCACAAGAAAGCCGTGTGGATCACCTGGAAATACGCGGCCGGGGACGAAGCCTTTGAGGGCTTCAAGGAAAGTTACACCAAGGCTGGCGGCACCATCATCAAGGAGCTGGGCCTGCCCTTTCCGAACGTAGAGTTTCAAGCGCTGCTCACCGAAATCGCCGCGCTAAAACCCGACGCCGTGGCTTGCTTCTTTGCCGGCGGCGGCGCTGCCAAATTCATCCGCGACTACGCCGCTGCAGGCCTCAAGGACAAGATTCCGCTCTACGGCTCCGGCTTCCTCACTGAAGGCGTGCTCGACGCAGCTGGCCCGGCGGCCGACGGCATCATCACCACCATGCACTACAGCGACTCGCTGGACACACCGCGCAACAAGCAGTTCCGCCTGGAATACGCCAAGACCTTCCGTACCCAGCCCGACGTGTATGCCGTGCAGGGCTACGACACCGGCCTGCTGCTGGTGCAGGGCGCGAACGCCGTCAAGGGCGACCTTTCTGCCAAGCCTGCGGTCATCAAGGCCATGGAAAGCGCCACCATCGACAGCCCGCGTGGCAAGTGGACCATGAGCAAGTCGCACAACCCCGTGCAGGACATCTACCTGCGCCAGGTGGAAAACAAGGAAAACAAAGTGATCGGCGTGGCTGCCAAGGCGCTGGCCGACAGCGGCGCCGGGTGCCGCATGGGTTGACGACCGCGGGCCGGCACGAACGCTTACTCCTCCGCGCTGATCCGGTCCGGTGACCATACGCTCAACGGGGCGCAGGGGCGGGCAGCGTGCCCGCTCTGCGGCTTTGACACAATGCACCGCCGGCCCCGCGGGGCGGGTGCGTCCTGCCGCAGTTCTCGCAGCGGTAGCCCCCTTCCATCTTCCTGTGCCCCATGTCACTCAGTACCTACCTGCTCTACCTGGCTGCCGTCGCGCTGCTGGTCCTTTCGCCCGGCCCAACGATGCTCATGTGCATGACCCACGCCCTGCAGTACGGGCCGCGCAAAGCCATGGCTGCAGTTGCGGGCAGCGTCACGGCCGTTCTGGGCACCATGCTGCTGTCGGCCTTGGGTCTTGGCGCCTTGCTGGCGGCGTCTGAAACCGCGTTCTGGGTGCTCAAGGCCGCTGGCGCCGCCTACTTGATCTGGCTAGGGTTCAAGACCTTTCGCAGCCGGGCCACGGTGTTCGACCAGTTGCCTGCCACCGACGCGCCCGTACGTGCCGCCGTGCCAGCCCACAAGCTGTATGTGCAAGGCCTCATCGTGGGCGGCAGCAACCCCAAGGCCCTGCTGTTCTTCACCGCCTTTTTTCCGCAATTTCTGAACCCGGCTGCGGCCTGGGCGCCCCAGTTTGCCGTGCTCGCCGCCACGTTTGTGGCAATTGAATTCACCGTGCTCACGCTGTGTGCGGTGGGCGTGGCGGGCCTTGCGCCGGTGCTGCGACAGGGCAGCCGCATGCGCTGGTTCAACCGTGTCTGCGGGGGGCTCTTTGCGCTGATGGGCACCTTGCTGCTGGCGTCGCGCCGCGCTTCGTAAACCTGCGGGGCCCGCCACATACCATGGACTTCGCCACCTTCCTGATCCAGCTGCTCAACAGTGTTCAATACGGGCTGCTGCTGTTCATGCTGGCAGCCGGCCTCACGCTGATCTTCGGGATCATGGGCGTGGTGAACCTGGCGCACGGCAGCTTCTACATGCTGGGCGCCTATCTTGCTTACTCGTTATCGGGGCAATTCGGCAGTCTCACGCTGGCCATCCTGGGCGGTGCGGTGCTGGCCGTGGTGTTCGGGCTGGCGTTGGAATGGCTGCTGTTTCGCCACTTCTACCACCGTGACCACCTGGACCAGGTGCTGCTGACCTTCGGCCTGATCTATATCTTTGAAGAACTGCGCTCGCTGCTGTGGGGTGACGATGTGCACGGCGTAGCCATTCCGCAGATGCTCAACTGGTCCATTCCCCTGACCGACACGTTGTCCTACCCCGTCTACCGGCTGTTCATTTCGGGCATCTGCCTGGCACTGGCGGCCGCGCTGTACCTGCTGATCTCCAAAACCCGGTTGGGCATGAAGATACGGGCAGGTGCATTCAACCGCGACATGGCGGAGTCGCTGGGCGTGAACATCAAGCTCATCCACGCCATCGTTTTTGCGCTGGGCGTGGGCTTGGCAGCCGTGGCGGGCATGGTGGCCGCGCCGGTGTCCAGCGTGTACCCCAACATGGGTTCGTCGGTGCTGATCATGTGTTTTGTGGTGGTGGTGATCGGCGGCATTGGCTCGGTGCGCGGCGCCCTCATCGCGGCGCTGCTCGTGGGGCTGGTGGACACCTTTGGCAAGGTGCTGTTGCCGTCGGTGGCGGGCATGCTGGTCTATATGTTGATGGCAGCGGTGCTGCTGTGGAAACCCGAAGGTCTTTTCAAGCAATGATTACCCCCACGCTCATCGCTTCGTGTATTTCGCTTCGCCCCAAGGGGGCCTTCGCTGCCTTTGGGCGGCCCGGCGGCAGCTCATGAGCTCGCCCCGCGCCAACATCGAAGTGCTGCCCCGCAGCGCGCAGTTCACGCTTGTGCTCGGCCTGGTGGCCCTGCTCGCCTTCCCTTTTGTGGGCAGCGATTTCTACGTGCAGATGGTCACGCGCATGATGATCATGGCCATCTTCGCGATGAGCCTGGATTTGCTGCAGGGCGTGACGGGCCTGGTGTCCCTGGGCCACGCCGCATACTTTGGCGTGGCAGGCTACGCGCTCGCTTTTCTCACGCCTGCCGATGCGCCTGTGAGCCTGTGGTGGACGCTGCCCGCCGCAGTCGCGGGCTCGGCACTGGCGGCGCTGGTCATCGGCTTCTTCGTGGTTCGCACCCACGGCATCTACTTCATCATGGTCACCATGGCGTTTGCGCAGATGGTGTTCTATCTGTTCTTCGACAACAAGGTGCTGGGTGGCTCCGACGGGCTGTACATCAACTTCCGGCCCGATGCTTCCATTCTGGGCTGGCTGCCGTTTGATCTGGAGAGCCGCAAAACCTTCTACTACTTCACGCTCGCACTGGTAGTGATCGTCTATGCGCTGTTGCGCCGCCTGCTCTGGAGCCCGCTCGGCCGGGCGCTGGCGGGCATCCGCATCAACGAGCACCGCATGCGTGCCATGGGTTTCGGCACACAGGGCTACAAGCTCACCGCCTTCACGGTGGCAGGCGCACTGGCCGGTCTGGCGGGCTACCTGTGGGGGGCGCAGACGGGTTACGTCAACCCCGAGCTGATGGGTTTTCACATGAGCGCGCACGCCATCATGATGGTGATTCTGGGAGGCATGGGCAACTTTGCGGGCGCCATCGTGGGGGCCTTCGCGTTTGAGTACCTGCTGCACGTTTTCAAGGACATCACCAAACACTGGCAACTGCTCATGGGCGGCTTCATCGTGCTGGTGGTTGTGGCCGCACCGCGTGGCCTGCTTGGAATGCTGGCACGTCGCAAGGGCACGGCAACAGCTGCGTCGGAGGGCTCGCACCATGGCTGAAGTCCTGCTGTCTGCAAAGCAGGTCACCAAACGCTTTGGCGGCCTGGCCGCCGTGAACGGCGTATCGGTGGATCTGTGGAAGGGCCGAATCCACGCGGTGATCGGCCCCAATGGCGCCGGCAAGTCCACGCTGACCAACCTGCTCTCGGGCGACCTTCCACCCAGCTCTGGCCAGGTGCTGCTGCATGGCACCGATGTGAGCGGCTGGGCGCCTGAACGCATCTCGCGCCAGGGCCTGGGGCGCAGCTACCAGAAGACCAACATCTTCCTGCCGCTGACGGTGCACGAAAACGTGCGCCTGGCCGCGCAGTCGCGCGACCCGCAGCAGCCCTGGAACCCGTTGCGCTGGTGGCCGGACACGCGCGCATCCACTATCAAAAACAGAGCTACCAGCGCACGCCTGGAAAGCGCCATCGAGCTTTCTGGCTTGAAAGACCGGCGCATGGCGATTGCGGGCGCCATGAGCCACGGCGAGCAGCGCCAGCTTGAAATTGCCATGACACTGGCCACCGAGCCCCGCGTGTTGCTGCTCGACGAACCCCTGGCGGGCATGGGGGTGGCCGAAGCGGAACGCATGGTCGAGTTGCTGCTGCGCATCAAGCCGGAACACGCCATCATGCTGGTGGAACACGACATGGACGCGGTTTTCGCGCTGGCCGACCGGCTTACGGTAATGGTCAACGGCGAAGTCATCGCCCACGGCACCCCTGCTGAGGTGCGCGCCGATGAGGGCGTGCAAGCCGCCTACCTGGGAGAAGACCACTGATGAGCAGCGCACCCTGGATCGACGCCCGAGGCATTCACACGTTCTATGGCAGCAGCCACATCCTGCACGGCATCGATTTCACCGTGGGCCAGGGCGAAACCATCGGCCTCATGGGACGCAACGGCATGGGCAAAAGCACCTTGCTCAAGTCGCTGATGGGCCTGGTCAAGCCGCGCTCCGGCACCGTCTCGGTGGCAGGCCAGGACATGACCGGAAAGCCACCCTACGAAGTCTCACGCCTGGGCATCGCCTATGTGCCCGAAGGCCGGGGCATCTTCGGCAACCTCAGCGTGGTGGAGAACCTGCAGATGGCCGCCCGCGCGGGCACACGCGGCCAGCGCGACTGGACCTATGAGCGCGTTCTGGAGACTTTTCCGCGCCTGAAAGAGCGCCTCTCTCATGGCGGCCAGCAACTCAGCGGTGGCGAGCAGCAGATGCTGACCATCGGCCGCGCGCTGATGACCAACCCCGATGTACTCATCCTCGACGAAGCCACCGAAGGCCTGGCGCCGCTGATCGCGCGCGAGATCTGGCGCATCTGCAGCCTGATCAAGGACAGCGGCATCAGCAGCGTGATCGTGGACAAGAACTGGAAACACGTCACGCAGATCACCGACCGAAACGTGATTCTGGTGAAAGGACAGGTCGTGTTCGAAGGCACGTCGGACGCGCTGCATGCGCAGCCCCAACTCCTGGAACAGTATCTGGGCGTGTGACGGACACGCACGCGAAGAGGAAGACAGCTGTGGCCCAAACCAGTCAACTCTGTGCGAGGTGCAGGGGCATGGGTGACCATTTGCGGGATCAGTGATGTCGCGGCGCGTGGGGTAAACCCCTCAGCGATCCATCCACTCTAAGCGCGCCCCAACCACTCCTCTATTAATAGCTTTCAGCGCTGTACCATCAAGCGCTAGAGGCCAATTTGACTGGTAGTTTACGCTCCCAACTACCAGCCCCACCCTCTTCCCGCACGGCCCCCATTTCCCGGCGGCTACTTGATCGTCACCGGCACCGTGACCTGGGCAGACAGCCCGGCCGAGTCCTTCGCGGTAACGACCAACTGGTAGTTGCCAGCCACCGGCTTGGGCCAGATGGCGGTGATGGTGCTTCCAGCCGCCGAGAAACCCATGCCCAGCGGCACCCCCGAGATGGACACCGACAGCGATGTAGCCCCCGGCGCGCTGATGGTGATCGTGCCCGTCAGCGGCTGCCCGGCCGTCCCCACCATGGCTGCGGCGGTAATGACGGGCCCGGCTGCAGCGATCTGCACCTTGAACACGCCCTGGCCCGTGAGCCCTGTCTTGGTGTCCTTGGCCGTGAGCGTGACGCTGTAGCTGCCGGCCACTGGCTTGGGCCAGCTCACGGTGCCATCGGCCGCCACCACCATGCCCGAGGGCGCGCCGGCCAGCGTGTAGTTCAACGGGTTGGCTGCTACCACCACCGGTTTGAACGACAGCGCCACGCCGGGGCGGCCCGCGATGCTCGCACCCGTGACGGAAGGCGCCACCGGCGCAGCCACGCTGATGCTGTAGGCGCCCTGCCCGCTCAGCCCGGTCTTGTTGTCCTTGGCCGCCACGGTGACCGCGTAGGCGCCCGCCACCGGCGCTGGCCACGACACCACGCCAGCGGAATTGATGGACATGCCCGCAGGCGCGCCCGACAGGCTGAACGTCACGGGATTGGACGCTGTGACGGAGGCCGTGAACGTGAGCGGTGTGCCCACCAGGCCGGTGATGTTGGCCGGGGTGACGACCGGCGCTGGCGCGGGTGCTGCGGCGCCTGCCAGCAGCGGCAGCAACGCGCCCGCATTGGGCGTGCCCAGGCCGGTGAGCTGGTCATAGCCCGCGCGGGCCGAACACGTGCTGCACGTGCCATGGCTGCCCAGCCGGATGTCGGCAAACGCACTGGCGTAGTTGCCCGGCACTGCGCCCACTTGGCCGTACAGCAGCGCATGGCCGCTGCCCAGTTTCTGAAGGCTGGCCTGCTCCCGGCTGGCATTGGCCAGCACGCTCAGGCCTGCCCACATGGGTGCTGCAAGGCTGGTACCGCCTGCGCTGAGCCACTGCACGGCCGTGCTGCCGGGCTTGATCACCGCCACATACTGGCCGGTGGAAGGGTCGGCATTCATCGCCACATCGGCCACCGTGCGGCGAGCAACAGAGCCCACGCCGGGCAGCAATGCCTGCTGGTAGGTTGGGGTGGCGACGAAAGTGCTGGTGCCTCCACCCGTGCCCGACCAGCTCACCTCGCTGCGCGCACCGGTGCCCGAGTAGGTCAGCGTCGTACCCCCAACGGCGATCACGTTGGGCGAAACCGACGGCCAGCTAACGCCTGCGCCCGAATCTCCCGTGGCCGCCAGATAGGTCATGCCTGACGCAGTGAACACGGAATCCACCGAAGCCGTCCAGGCGCCCTCCTGTGCGCCGAAGCTCATGGACACCACGCCCGGGCCCATCGCATTGGCAAGCCGGATGGCCCCCAGCAGGCTGTTGAGCGACGGGTCGGGTGCCTCCAGCAAAACAATGCGGGCCAGCGGCGCTATGGCATGCACCCACTGCACGTCCAGCGCGATTTCTGTGGCCCAACCCTCGTCGTAAGCCGGGGCCGCCGGGGCCAGCCCGCCTGCGGCGGTGGCATACGCCACCAACAGTTCACAGCCACCGACGGGTGCTGCACCCAGTGGCAATGCCGTTGCGGCAGGCAGAACGCGCGGTGTGCAAGGGGGCAAGCCAAATTTCTGGTTGAAGGCCGCCAGCTCGGCAGCCACGTTGGGGTTGTGCCGCGCTGCCACCACATACACCGTCTGCCCGGCACCCAACTGCGCGGCCTGGGCACCCGCTGGCAAGGTGCCCACGGCGGGCAGCGCGCCAAACCCGTAGGCAGCGCGGACCTGTGCGACCGAATAGGTGGTCACCACCCCGGTGCCAGCCAGGGGCGCGGCCACCGGATCCTGGAGCGCTTTCGCCTGAGGCGCCGGACCCAGGCGGACGGCCTTGGCCAGTGTTTCGTCCAGCACCGACGGCGTGAGCCGCTGGGTCGACAGTGCCTTGAACTCTTGCGGCACCTGCTGGAACTTCGGCGCCAGGGAGGCTGATCGGTTTGCGTCCTGCGCATCGAGGTCGTCTGGCGCCTCCAGCACCACTGGTGCAATGTGAAAGGTGGGTTGCGCTGCCAGGGCCTCAGCACCTGCTGGCAGGGCGTCGGGCTCCAACTGCAGTGTGGCGGTGGTGGAGGCAACTTCGCCAGGCGCCTGGGGGTCGGCGCCACCGCCGCCGCAGGCCGCCAGCACAAACGGAAGGGCCGCCAGCGCAGCCCACCGGCGGTGCGGCGCGCTGACTGCGTTGCGGCGGCGGGGCATGTGGGTGTTCATCAGGTCTCTCCAAAGAAAGTGTTCGGGCAGGAACACCCCATCCGAAGAACCCGGGCCGCTGAACGCGCCTTGGCTGCCGCCGCACATGCTGTGCGCCTGCGAAACACCCGCAGGTCCGTGGCAACCCCGCTGCCGTGGCCCTGCAATCGCAGGGCTACAGGCCGGTGGCTTTGCGACCCCGGCTTTCGCGCGGGTGTGCCTAAGTGATAAATGCAATTCTTTGCAACATTTAAATCAAATGAAATTTGATAAAAACTTTTTAAATGCTAATTTTGTAAAGACCAAACCCGGCCCATCGGGCCGTCCAACCGATGCTGAAGGCTGGCGCTCCCCCTGCAAACCCGCTAAGCCTGGCGCTCACCCCTCGCTAGAATCGTTCGCTTTACCTGAACAGGAAGACCGTTTTGTCCGACCGCTTTGCCGTACTGCCTCAATACGTTCTTCCCAAACGCGCTCTGACTTCACTGGCAGGCAGGTTCGCGGCGGCGCAGATGGGAGGCCTGACCACCTCGGCCATCCGCCGGTTTGTTACGCGCTACCAAGTCGATATGGCGGAGGCGGCCAACCCCGACATCGCCAGCTACGCTTCTTTCAACGATTTCTTCACCCGGGCGCTGAAGGCGGGTGCACGCCCTCTGGCAACTGCCGACCTGATCTGCCCGGTAGACGGCGCCATCAGTCAGTTCGGCACCATCGACAAAGACCAAGTGTTTCAGGCCAAGGGCCACAGCTATTCCACCACCGCCCTGATAGGGGGGGACGCAGCAGCGGCAGCGCGGTTTGAACATGGCCATTTCGCCACGCTCTACCTGAGCCCACGCGACTACCACCGCATCCACATGCCCTGCGCCGGTGAACTGACGCGCATGGTGCACGTGCCGGGCGATCTGTTTTCGGTGAACCCCACCACGGCACGCGGTGTGCCGGGGCTGTTTGCGCGCAACGAGCGCGTGGTGTGCTTTTTCGAATCGGCCCGCGGCCCGTTCGTGCTGGTGCTGGTGGGGGCCACCATCGTGGGCAGCATGGCCACGGTGTGGCACGGGCAGGTGAACCCGCCCCGCACGGGGACGCTGCGCCAGTGGGACTACGCACCCGGTCAGGTGACGCTGCAGCAGGGTGAAGAAATGGGCCGTTTTTTGCTGGGGTCTACCGTGGTGATGCTGTTCCCCAAGGGCCCCTTGCAGTTCAACCCGGCCTGGGCGCCCGCGCGAGCGATCCGCTTGGGCGAAGCCATGGGGGAGCGTTCAGGGGATTGACGCCGCTGCGTCTGGCGGCAATGGCCTGGCGCAATGTGCCGCCAACGCAGCTGTCAGAACCGGTCCGGCACCCGGGTGAGGTGAAACGCGGTGGGCTCCAGTTGCAGTGCCTCGGGGTGCACGGGAGCTTCGTGGCCCACCAGATGAACCATCAGCGCATTGCGCCGCACGACCACGTGGCTCACCGTCTCTGGCTGCTGATTCCAGTGCACGCTGGTGCCCGGCTTGAAAAGGGGCATGTAGTAGTAAGCGGTCGGGTCCATGGCGGCGCGGCTCCTTCCGCGAGAGGACTGGCACAGGGGCCGGTCCCGCGGCCCAGCAAGGGCCGCGGGCCATCCTAGCACCGAACCCTTGTCAGCGGACCGCGCAATACCCTCAGCTTGCGCCGTATCAGACAACGCCTTTTACGCAGCGCTGCGGTGGCCGTCTGCAAACGCCAATGCAGCTTCCAGCATGCGGCGCAGGGTGGGTTGCACGCCCGCAGCCACCTCGGGCAGGTAATCAAACGGCAGGGCCTCCTGCATGTAGCTGCACTGCGTCATCTCCAGCTGCACCGCGTGAATGTTCTGCGCGGGCTGCCCGTAGTGGCGCGTGATGTGCCCACCCTTGAAGCGGCCATTGAGCACGGCGGTATAGCCCTGGGCCTCTTTGGCGATGGCCAGCAGTTCCTGCGCCAGCGCCGGGTCGCAGCTCTCACCGTTGGCTGTGCCCAGGTTCAGGTCAGGCAGCTTGCCTTCAAAAAAGCGCGGCAGAACCGAGCGGATGGAGTGGGCATCCCACAGCACCGCCACACCATGCAGCGCGCGGATGCGATCCAGCTCGGCACGCAATTGCGCGTGGTATGGCGCCCAGATGGCCTCACGGCGCGCGGCTATCTCTGCGTCATCGGGCACATCGCCTGCTGCGTAGATGGGCGTGTCGTCGAACGTATCGACCGGGCACAGGCCGGTGACGCTCTGCCCCGGGTACAGGCTGGCGCCATCGGGCGGGCGGTTCAGGTCGACCACATAGCGCGAGTGCGTGGCCACGAGGATGGAGGCCCCCAGGTCTTTGGCAAACGCATAGAGGCGCTCCATGTACCAGTCGGTGTCGGGCACCTGGCGGGCCTCATCGGTGAAGCGCGCGGCCAGCGCGGGCGGCACATAGGTGCCGGCATGGGGCATCGACACCAGGAGCGGCGCTGTGCCGGGGTAAAAGACAAAAGGAGGTGGAGAGGTATCGCTCATCACAAGCTCACAGGTATGAATTCAATCGGACGCTTCAATCGGGTGCAATGGTGGCCGAGCGCGCAGCCACAAACGCATGGACCGCCGCATCGTGCAGCGCGTGTCGGCCGCCCGTGATGCGCTGCTGGCCCGCCACCCACACGCTGTCAATGGCCGAGGTGCGGTGGCTGCCGAATACATGGGCCGACAACATGCTGGCTGCGGGCAAATCGCGCAGCGCCACATGCTGCGCATTCAGCGCCACCAGATCCGCTTGCTCACCCACGGCCAGACCACCAACGGCGCGGCCTGCGGCCTGCGCCCCGCCCTGCACGGCCTGCAAGGTCATGGCCGTGGCCACCTCGGGTTGCGCAGCGGTGGCCAGCACATTGCGCTGCCGCAGCGACAGGCGCTGGCCGTATTCGAGCATCAACAACTCCTCGGCTGCGTTCACGCAGGCATGGCTGTCAGAGCCCACGCCCCAGCGGCCACCGTGCTGCAGCCACAGCGGCATGTCGAAAATGCCGTCGCCCAGGTTCGCTTCCGTGGTGGGGCAGATGCCCGCCACGGCGCCGGTGCGCGCTGCGTCCTGGTACTCCTGCGGGGTCATGTGCGTGGCATGCACGAGGCACCAGCGCTCGTCCACGGGTGCGTGCTCCAGCAGCCACTGCACCGGGCGCTGGCCGCTCCAGGCCATGCAGTCATCCACCTCCTGCGTCTGCTCGGCGATGTGGATGTGGATGGGCGCCTGCGCATTGAGTGCCGTGAGGCCCTGCACGGCAGCCGCCAGACTGTCTGGCGGCACTGCACGCAATGAATGCGGTGCCAGGCCCAAAACGCCCCCTTGCGCTTTTGTAGCGGGCGCTAGACGCTCCAATAATGAGAGCATGTTGTCCGTGCTGCGAATAAAACGCGCCTGGTCCGCACGCGGTGGCTTGGCGCCAAAGCCGCTCGTCTGGTACAGCACCGGCAGCAGCGTGATGCCGATGCCCGCATGCTGCGCCGCGCGCAGCAGTGCCAGCGACAGCGTGGCGTCATCGGCATAGGGCGTGCCGTCATGGTCGTGGTGCACGTAGTGGAACTCGCACACGCTGGTGTAGCCGGCCTCCAGCATCTCCACATACAGCCAGGTCGCAATGGCCTCCAGCGACTCGGGCGTGATGCGCGCTGCAAAGCGGTACATCAGGTTGCGCCAGCTCCAAAAGCTGTCCTGGCTTTCACCCCGGTACTCGGTCAGGCCCGCAAACGCGCGCTGGAAGGCGTGTGAGTGCAGGTTGGGCATGCCGGGCAGTACGGGGCCCGGGGCCACAGGGGCGCCATGCGGTGCGGTCGCGTCAGGGGTCACGCCCTGCAGGCGGCCCGACGCGTCCCACTGCAACAGCACATTGCGCGCCCAGCCGTTGGGCAGCAAGGCATGGGGTGCAAACAGCGCATCCATTCCATCAGTCTCCAAAGGGGGTGGCACTGCACCAAAAGGCTTCTAGCGCCGCGCAAAACGCCTCCGGCGCCTCATCCGGCCACATGTGTGTAGCCTGGGGAACCACCAGATGCTGCGCCTGCGGCATGGCACGCGCCGCTGCGCTGGCCACCTCGGCAAACACAGGTCGCGTCTGCCCACCTTGCGCAATGCACACGGGCACCGCAATGGTTGCCAGGTCGGTCGCTGAAAGCGGCAAAGGCGGCGTCTGCGACATGAGACGGGGCAACGTGTGCGCGTTGTCGATTTGCAGCGCGCGGCGCTGGGCGGGCTGGCGGTCAAAGTACCCCGCAGCCTGGCCCGAGGCGTCCATCAGGCTGCGGGTAGCTGCGACCAGGTCGCCGTGTGACAAGGCTTCGGCCAGCGGGCTGTACATCTGCTGCGCATCGGCCTGAAAGCGTTGCAAGGCCCCAGGCTCTTCCACAAAGGTCGGAAAGCCCGGCTCGTACACAAACACACTGCGTAGCAACGTGGCGTGATGCCGTGCCATGTAGAGCGCGGCATGCGCCGAATACGACCACGCCACCAGATGCACCGGCCCCTGGCCCCACGCCCGGATGGCATGGACAAGGTCATCCAGATGGGCAGCGAGTCCGAACGGCGGGCCGTCCTCCGGCCAGGTATGCGGGCCAAAGTACCGCAGCGTGACGGCCAGCGTGTTCCAGCGCGCAGCCAGTTGGCTCTGGTGGCGCGTCCACATGCGTGCATCGGCCAGGGCACCATGCACCAGCAGCACTGGTGCCCCCTGCCCTTGCTGGCGCGCGGGCATGGCGCCAACCTGCAAGTCTTGCGCCACCATGGTCATGCGCCACCCTCTGTACTGGCGATACGGCCCTGCCGCACGATGGTGCAGGCGGGCTTTTGGCCCAGCCAGTAGGCCAGTTCGGCCGCCTCGCCCACCGGCCACAGCACCAAGTTGGCCGGTCTGCCGGATGCGATGAGGCCGTGGGTGTCTTGCAGGCCCAGCGCGCGCGCGGCGTGGGTGGTGATGCCGGCCAGCGCCTCGGGCACCGTCAGGCGGAACAGCGTGCAGGCCATGTTGGCCATGAGCAGCAGGCTGAGCGCGGGCGAGGTGCCAGGGTTGTGATCGGTGGAGACAGCCATGGGCACACCGGCCGCGCGCAGTGCCGCGATGGGGGGCAGGTGCGTGTCACGCAGCGTGTAGTAGGCGCCGGGCAGCAGGACGGCCACGGTGCCTGCGGCCTTCATCGCAGCGATGCCGTCGGCCGACAGGTGCTCGATGTGGTCGCATGACAGCGCACCGTAGCGCGCGGCCAGCGCCGAGCCCCCCATGTCGGACAGTTGCTCCGCATGCAGCTTGACGGGAATGCCGAGCTTGCGCGCGGCCTGGAACACCTGCTCGGTCTCCGCCAGCGTGAAGGCAATGCGTTCGCAGAACACATCCACGGCATCGACCAACCCTTCGGCCGCCAGCGCAGGCAGCATCTCGTTGCAAACAAGGTCGGTGTAATCCTGGCTACCTCCAGGTTTTCCAGCGTATTCGGGTGGCAGCGCATGTGCGCCGAGGAAGGTGGTGCGCACCGTGACGCCAAAGGCCTCGCCCAGACGACGGGCCACGCGCAGTTGCTTACGTTCGTGCTCCAGCGCCAGGCCGTAGCCGGATTTGATCTCAATGGCGCACACGCCTTCGTCCAGCAGCGCCTGCAGGCGCGGCGCGGCCAGGGCAAAGAGCTCGTCTTCGCTGGCCTCGCGCGTGGCGCGCACCGACGACACGATGCCCCCGCCCGCCTTGGCCACCTCTTCATACGTGGCGCCTGCGAGCCGCATCGCAAACTCGTTGGCGCGCTGCCCGCCATACACCAGGTGGGTGTGGCAATCGACCAGGCCGGGAGTGGTGATAGCGCCCTGCCCGTCTCGTTGCGGTAAGTGTGCAAAGGCCTCAGGCAACTGGCCTTGAGGGCCTACCCAGCGGATCACGCCATCCTGCACCGCAATGCAGGCCTCAGCGTCTTCGGCCACGGACACGTCGTATTTCCACAAATCCGGCACGGGGCGCAGGTGGCACCACACGCCATCGGCGGACGGCGCGGACGACGCAAGGTGTTGCGAAGGGGGTTGAAGCGACATGTCGTGTTGAAACCTTTTGCTATATAAAAAATAGCTGCTAGCGCTTTATAGATAAGCGCTAGAGGCCATTTTCATTCAAAAATCAAACTAACTTGCCCGGTGGAGTGCAATCCAGGCCAATGTCGGAGGGCACTCCCCTTCGGCTTGCAGCAAGGGCGCGACAGGCGTGAGCGAGTGTGCGTCACGGTCGGGATTCGGATGGCGCATTTCGGCGCCGCAAGCAACATCGCTTTCCCGCACCCACCATGCGCCCTGCCCTGGAGCCAGCGTGCGCGCAGCTTCACCCAATCCCCAACGCCATATGCCCGCCAGCACCAGGCACAGGCCCGCGCTGTGCGGCGCGGCAACAGACTGCGCCGACTGCACCACTTGCAGCGCTCCCGCCCACACGCCACGGCGCAGCATCAGATTGAAATCGGTGGAAGTGCCGCCCAGCATGCTGCAGTCCACAGGTGCTTCACCCGCAAAGGCAAACGGCCGCCAGCGCTGGTCCAACGTGTGCGCCCATCCGCCGTGCAGCCCCGGCGCGCTCTGCAAATGCACACCATCGCCCTCCAGCAGCATGATCTGCCTGTCCACGCCAGCGAAGGCTGAGAACGGGCCCGGCGTGGCGATGGTGGCCACACTCACGCGCCACTCGAAGCCATCCATGCCTGCACCCAGCGGCCAGCAGGCCAGTTCGCGCGTGCTGCCGCCGCCGTTCTTCCACGGCACGCTGGCGACCTGCGCGCGGTCGAAAAACTCCACCACGTTCAGGCACTCATCCAGCATGGTGCGCAGGCCACAACACGGGAAACAGCGGGTGGTCCATCTCAGCCCCGGCGGGCAGCGCATCGGCCAGGCCAGGGAATTCGGGCGAGGTTTTCCACGGCCGGGGCGCGTGGCGAATGTCGTCACCCAGAAAGCGCACCGAGAACACGCGGCGGCGATTTGGCCCTTCCACGCCACCGGCTGCATGCAGCGTGAGCATGTGAAAGCACACCACGTCGCCGGGCTCGATCTCCCAGCCCACGATGGGGAAGGCATCGCGGTCGGCCTCCACGTTGGGCAGGTCCTGCAGACTCCCTTCGGGGAACCACTTGGCCTGGTTGTCCATGAAGGTGCGCGGCATGAGCCACGGCCCCTTGTGCGAGCCGGCCACAAACTCCAACGTCGCAGCGCGGGACACCGGGTCCACGGGTATCCACATGCTGATGTTCTGCATGCCGTCGATGTTGTAGTACGGCTGGTCCTGGTGCCAGGGTGTCTTTTGGCGCGTGCCCGGCTCCTTCACCAGCACATGGTCGTGGTACAGCCGCACGGTGCGCGACTGCATCAGGCGCTGCGCGGCCAGCGCCAACGGCGTCTCGCGCACGAATCGGCCGAACTGCGGGATGTCCTGCCAGTTGCAGAAGTCCTCGAAAAAGCGGCCCGGGTCATCCGGCCTGCTGGCCACCTTGGCGCGCGGGCTGGGCGCGGCCAGGTTGGCGTCAATGCCATCGCGCAGCAGCCCCACTTCATCGGGCGTGAGCAACTGCTTAATGCAGACGGCGCCATCGCGGGCGAAGTCTGCCACCTGCTGGTCGCTCAATCGCTCGCGCAGGCGCGCCTGCCATGGCTGCTGCAAATCCCCGGACGAAACATCGGACATGGCGCCTTACCTCCAGATCAAACGCACAGACAGATAGCTCGATAGATCCCGCAAGTATCGGCGGGCTTACTTGATCATTGGCAGCTTCAGGCCCTGCTTCTTCGCCGTCTCCACGGCCAGTTCGTAGCCCGCGTCGGCATGGCGCATCACGCCGCTGCCGCAATCATTCACCAGCACGCGCGCCAGGCGCTCGGCCGCTGCATCGGTGCCATCGGCCACGATCACCATGCCCGAGTGCTGCGAGTAGCCCATGCCCACGCCGCCGCCGTGGTGCAGGCTGACCCAGGTGGCGCCGCCTGCGGTGTTGAGCAGCGCGTTGAGCAGCGGCCAGTCGCTCACGGCATCGGTGCCGTCCTTCATGGCTTCGGTCTCGCGGTTGGGGCTGGCCACGCTGCCGGTGTCCAGGTGGTCGCGGCCGATGACGATGGGGGCCTTCAGCTCGCCGTTTTTCACCATCTCGTTGAAGGCCAGGCCCGCGATGTGGCGCTCGCCCAGGCCCAGCCAGCAGATGCGCGCGGGCAGGCCCTGGAAGGCAATGCGCTCGCCCGCCATGTCGAGCCAGCGGTGCACATGCTTGTTCTCGGGGAACAGCTCCTTGATCTTGGCGTCGGTCGTGCGGATGTCTTCCGGGTCGCCCGAGAGCGCCACCCAGCGGAAGGGGCCCTTGCCTTCGCAGAACAGCGGGCGGATGTAGGCGGGCACAAAGCCGGGGAAGTCGAAGGCGTTCTTCACGCCTTCGTCGAAAGCCACCTGGCGGATGTTGTTGCCGTAGTCCACCACCGGGATGCCCATGTGCTGGAAGTCGAGCATGGCCTGCACGTGCACGGCGCACGACTTGGCGGCGGCCTTCTTCAGCACTTCACGCTGGGTCACGTCCTGCTGCGCGGCACGCCACTGCGCCACCGTCCAGCCTGCGGGCAGGTAGCCGTTGACGAGGTCGTGGGCGGAGGTCTGGTCGGTGACCAGGTCGGGCTTCAGGCCGCCCGCCTTGGCGCGTTTGACCAGCTCGGGCAGGATTTCGGCGGCATTGCCCAGCAGCGCGATGGAGATGGCCTCCTTGGCGGCCGTGTGCTGCTGGATAAGTTCGATGGCGTGGTCGATGTCACGCGCCTGCTTGTCCACGTAGCGCGTGCGCAGGCGGAAGTCGATGCTGCTTTGCTGGCACTCGATGTTGAGCGACACCGCACCCGCAAACGTGGCGGCCAGCGGCTGTGCGCCACCCATGCCACCCAGCCCGGCCGTGAGGATCCACTTGCCCGCCAGCGAGCCACCGTAGTGCTGGCGACCTGCCTCGGCAAAGGTCTCGTAGGTGCCCTGCACGATGCCCTGGGTACCGATGTAGATCCAGCTGCCAGCGGTCATCTGGCCGTACATGAACAGGCCCTTCTGGTCCAGCTCGCTGAAGTGTTCCCAGTTGGCCCACTTGGGCACCAGGTTGGAGTTGGCCAGCAGCACGCGCGGTGCGTTGGCGTGCGTCTTGAACACGCCCACGGGCTTGCCGGACTGGATGAGCAGCGACTCGTCGTCATTCAGGTCCTTGAGCGAGGCGACGATCTGGTCAAAGCATTCCCAGTTGCGCGCAGCGCGGCCAATGCCGCCGTACACCACCAGGTCCTGCGGTCGCTCGGCCACCTCGGGGTCCAGGTTGTTCTGGATCATGCGGTAGGCCGCTTCGGTGAGCCAGCTCTTGCAGGTAAGCTGGCTGCCGCGCGGCGCGCGGATCACGCGACTGGCATCGTGGCGGGGGTCGGTGTCGGAGGAAGCTGCGGCAGCGATGATGGCGTCGTTGGCGTTCATGGTGGGCTCCTGTGAATCAGTGGGTGTGCGTGGAAAAATCAGGCGAAGCTGGGCAGGCATTGCGTGAGGGCTGCAGGCCATGTGGACTGCTGGGCCCAGGCGCGCATGGCTTCGATGTCGGGTGCGAGGTAGCGGTCCTGTTCCAGGTAGGCGACGCGCTCTCGGATGGCGGCGAATTGCGCTTCGATGAGGGGGGAGGACTTGAGGCTGCGGTCGAATTCCATGCCTTGCGCGGCGGCCATGGCCTCGATGCCGACCATCACCGCCGCATTGCGCACCATGTCGCCCAGGCGGCGCGCGCCGTAGGTGGCCATGGAAACGTGGTCCTCCTGGTTGGCCGATGTGGGCAGGCTGGTCACGCTGCTGGGGTTGGCCAGGCATTGGTTCTCGGCGGCCAGCGCGGCGGCGGTGACCTGCGCGATCATGAAACCCGAGTTCACGCCGCTGTCGCGGATCAGGAACGCGGGCAGGCCCGACAGGCTCGGGTCCAGCAGCAGCGACAGACGGCGCTCGGAAATGGCACCAATCTCGGCCACCGCCAGCGCGATGATGTCGGCCACAAAGGCCACGGGCTCGGCGTGGAAGTTGCCGCCCGAAATTACATCGCCGTTGTCGAAAACGAGCGGGTTGTCCGACGCAGCGTTCGCCTCGATGGTCAACACACGCGCAGCGTGGTGCAGGTTGTCCAGGCACGCGCCCATCACCTGCGGCACGCAGCGGATCGAATAAGGGTCTTGCACGCGGCCGCAGTTCGGGTGCGAGGGGTCGATGGCGCTGCCATCCAGCAGCGCACGCACAGCGGCGGCCACGGCGATCTGCCCGGCCTGGCCGCGTGCTTCGTGGATGCGTGCGTCAAACGGCTTGATCGAGCCCTTGATGGCTTCGAGCGACAGGCAGCCCGCGACCAGCGCGGCAGCAAACACGCTCTCGGCGCCGAACAACCCGGCCAGCGCCAGCGCGGTGGACACCTGCGTGCCGTTGAGCAGCGCCAGCCCTTCCTTGGGGCCCAGCACAAACGGTTGCAGACCGATGGAGCGCATGGCCTCCGCGCCCGGCACCACCTTTCCGTCCACCTTGGCCTGGCCCTCGCCGATCAGCACGCAGGCAAGGTGCGCCAGCGGCGCCAGGTCGCCGGATGCCCCCACCGAGCCCTTGGCCGGGATCACCGGCAGCACATTGGCATTGGCCAGCGCCAGCAAGGCATCCACCAGCTCAGGCCGCACGCCCGAGTGCCCGCGCGCCAGGCTCACGGCCTTGGTCGCGAGGATGAGGCGCACCACGTCATCAGGCAGCGGGTCGCCCGTGCCCACGCTGTGCGACAGCACCAGGTTGCGTTGCAACTCGGCCAGCCGGTCGTGCGCGATCTTGGTGCTGGCCAGCTTGCCAAAGCCAGTGTTGATGCCATAGACCACCTGGTCTTCATCGACGATGCGCTGCACCGTGGCCAGGGATTTCTGCAGACCCGCGCGGGCCGAGGCATCCAGCACCAGCTCCACGGGGCCAGCATGAATGCGGCGCAGCTCAGCCAGCGTGACGCGGCCGGGGTGCAGGGTGATGGGGGATGCGTTCTTTGTCATGGCGTTGATCCTGTATATACAAGTAGGTGCAAGCGAAAAAACTCTGTGCTTTTGGCGAAAACTTTCAACCGGCGACGGGGTTGCCGTCTGCTCGGAAGCGGCTGCCCAGGCGGTAACGGGTGGCAGGGTGCAGGCAGCGCACCACGGTAATGGGCACGCCGCGCGACCAGGTGCGGCGGGTGAGCAGCAGGCAAGGCTCCTGCGGAGACATTTCCAGCAGCGCGGCCTGCTCGGCGGTGGGCATGACGGCATCGACCACGTGCTCGATCTGGTCGAAGGGCACGTTGCGCACCAGGTATTCGGAGGGCTGCAACTGCGTGAAGTCCTGCGCGGCGAACTGGGGCACCTGGCGCGGGTTCACGTGGCGGTCTTCCAATTGCACGGGCAGGCCGTCTTCGCGGTGGATGCACAGCGAGTGGAACACCGACTCGCCCGTGCGCAGGTCCAGCGCGGCCGCCACTTCCAGCGTGGCAGAGGTGCGCTCTACCGTCAGCACGTCGCAGCGGTAGTCATGCCCGCGCTGGCGGATTTCGCTCGCCAGGTTGGCTATCTGCAGCAGCGTGGATTGGGGCTTGTCTTCGGCCACGAAGCTGCCCACCCCCGCCACGCGCACGATGCGGCCCTGCTCCACCAGCTCGCGCAGCGCGCGGTTCACCGTCATGCGCGAGATGCCGAACTGGGTGACCAGCTCGTTCTCGGACGGCAGGCGGTCGCCCGCGCGCCAGAGGCCTTCCTGGATCTTGCGCGAGATATGGTCCTTGACCTGCTCGTACAGCGCCATGGCCTGCGCGGGCGCCGCCGCAGCGGCCACGGCCTTGGCGGGCGTGGCGCTGCGCGGTGCGGCGGTACGGCGGGATGGACGGGCGCTCATGGGTGGATGCGGGGCTGGTGCAGGTTCAGATCAGTGCAGGTCCGCCGCCATGGATTCGGCACGGATCTCTTCGGTGAGGCGCGCCTTGAGGTCCATGAACTCGGGGCTGGTCTTGATCGTGTAATGGCGTGGGTGGGGCAAGTCCACCGCCAGCTCGGTCTTGATGCGGCCGGGCCGGGCGCTGAACACCGCCACACGGTTGGCCATGAAGATGGCTTCGTCGATGTCGTGGGTGACGAAGAGCACCGTCTTGCGTTCGGCCTCCCAGATGCCCAGCAGCAGTTCCTGCATGAGCACGCGGGTCTGGTTGTCGAGCGCGCCAAAGGGCTCGTCCATCAGCAAAATCTTGGGGTCGTTGGCCAGAGCGCGGGCAATCGCGGTGCGCTGCTGCATGCCGCCCGACAGCTGCTTGGGAAAGTGCTGCTCAAAGCCGCGCAGGCCCACCTTGGCGATGAAGTACGCGGCGCGTTCCTTTTGCTGCGCTTCGGGCATACCCCGCTCGCGCAGGCCGAAGCGGATGTTCTGCTCGATGGTGAGCCAGGGGAACAGCGTGTAGCTTTGGAACACCATGCCGCGATCGGCACCGGGGCCTTCCACGGGCACGCCATCCAGCAGCACGCGGCCGCTGGTGGCGTGGTCCAGCCCGGCGACGATGCGCAGCAGCGTGGACTTGCCGCAGCCCGAGGGGCCCAGGATGGTCACGAAGTCGTTGTCCCGCACTTCAAAGTCCACCGGCAGCAGCGCCTGGGTGCGCTGGCCCTTGCGCCCTTCAAAGGTGCGCGAGACGGCTTGGATGGATACGCTGCTCATCGCACAAAACTCCAGGCAAACAAACGGTGGTTGAGCGCCTTGAAGGCGAAGTCGGACACCAGCCCGATGAGGCCGATGATGATGATGCCGAAGATGATCTGGCCTGTGTTGAGCAGCGCCTGGCTGTCGGTGATCATGTGACCAATGCCGGATGACGCGCCGATCAACTCGGCCACGATGATGTACGTCCATGCCCAGCCCAGCACCAGGCGCAGGGTTTCCGCAATGTCGGGCGCGGCACCCGGTATGAGCACGCGGCGCACGATGCCGGTGGGTGTCGCGCCCAGCGTGTAGGCGGCCTCCACGAGGTCGCGGCGGGCGTTGCCCACCGTGACGGCCACCATCAGGATGATCTGGAACACCGACCCAATGAAGATGACCAGCAGCTTCTGCAGTTCGCCCAGCCCCGCCCACAGGATCAGCAGCGGAATGAAGGCCGACGCCGGCAGGTAGCGGCAAAACGAGACAAAGGGCTCCAGAAAAGCCTCGACGCCCTTGTGCGCCCCCATGGCAATGCCCAGCGGGACCGCCATGATGGCGGCCATGGTGAACCCGCCCACAACGCGCCACACCGTCATGCCGATGTCGTGCAGAAAGCCAAACTCGGTGAAGAGAAGCCAGCCTTCCTGGACCATGGTGACCGGGCTGGCCAGGAAGGTGGGCGACACAAACCCGCCCAGCGTGAACACAGCCCACGCGGCCACGAATAGCACAAAGAACGCCACTCCGAGCACCCATCTTGTGCGCGTGCTCACAGGCTCCAGCGGTCGCAGCCGGCGCCGCGGTAGCGGCACCGACTCGACCAACGGGGACTGAGCCCCCAGGGTGCGGTTCATACGAAGGATCCTCGAAGTGGCGGGTTGGTGAGAGTCGGGTTCAGGCGGTCAGACCTTCACTTGATGAAGCTGTCGTCGTACATGGCGGTGTAGTTGTCAGGCAGCTTGCGGATCACGCCAGCTTCAAGCAGGATCGCCGCGGCGTCTTTCATGAACTGCTGCAGTTCTCCCGCAAAGAACTTCTGATTGGCGGCCTTGTCCTGCCAGCGCAGGAAGCTCGATGACTTGACAAATGCCTCACCCGTCTGCTTGACCGCAGCGCCCATGATCTCGTTGGATTTGGCGGTGTCGGCGCTGATCATTTCCAGCGCCTGAAAGTACGAATCCGCCAGGGCCTTCGCCGCCTTGGGGTTGGCTTTGAGCCAATCGGGCGCGCAACCCACCGTGTCCATAATGTGTGGAAATTCCAGCGTGGTTGCCAGGATCTTGCCGGCGCTGGGGTTGGCACGCACGGTGGAGAGATAGGGCTCGTAGGTGACGGCAGCATCGTTCTGCCCGGCCACGAAAGATTGGGCGGCTGGCTGTGGTGCCAGCGTCAGCGTCTTCACATCCTTCACGCTCATGCCGTTTTTGGACAACAGCCACGCCAGCGTGAAATACGAAGCCGTGCCGGGGGCATCCACCGCCACCGTCTTGCCCTTGAGGTCGGCAAATGTCTTGATGTCGTTGCGCACGGCAATACCGTCGGCGCCGTAGGACTTGTCGAGCTGGAAGATCTGCACGATGGGGACACCGTTGGTGTTCCATGCCACATGCGTCTCGACCGTGGTCGCGGCGCACTGGATGGACTTGGAGGCCAGGGCCAGGTGGCGGTCCTTTTGCGGGATCATCTTGATCTCCACGTCCAGGCCGTTCTTCTTGAAGATGCCGGCCTTGTCGGCCAGCGTGAGCGGCGCAAAGCCCGTCCAGCCGGACATGCCCAGCACAATCTTGGTTTCCTGTGCCTGGACTGGCGCGGCCAAGCCCATCGCGACACATGCTGCAGCCGCTGCCAGCGACGTCCACTTCACAACCGATCGAGTCATCATCTGCTCCTATTTCAAAGTCAATACTGTGGCCTACCCGCCAGACGGCACCCACCGCCCGGCCCTGGATGATGACAGCCAGAGCATACCTGTCTATACAGGGTAAACGCTAGATGTCTCCCCGTTGTGGGTGAGGTTCCTCAGCACAGCAAGAACAAGGCCAGGGGCCTGACTGGACAAGCAGGAGACTCGACCACGCAGTTCAGAAATACCAAATGGTATGAAATTGATAGCTGCCAGCGCTTTACAGACAAGCGCTAGATGCCAATTTTATTCATATTCAACTTGATGGAAACCACTGTGCGCCACTGCGGTTAGCTCATCGCCGCGCAGGCGGTCCGCACCGACGTGGTGCCGCGCTACCGGCCACGCCGTGCCAGAGTCGGGACGGCGCGATACGGATCAGCTGGCGCAGGGCAGCCGCGCCGTTACCGCCAGGCCGGGCTGGGCATTGCGCACCTGCAGGCTTCCGCCATGGGCCTGGGTGACCAGCCGACACAGGTATAGGCCCAGCCCTACCCCGCCGGTCGCGCGCTGGCGGGCAGTGTCGGGGCGGTAGAAAGCCTGGGCCAGATGCGGCAGGTGCTCGGGCGGCACGCCAGGGCCGTGGTCGCGCACTTCAATCTCCACCACACCATCGGTCAGTCGCAGATGCATTTGCGGGGGCGCGGCGGCAGGGTCGTTGTGGCGCAGGCTGTTGTCCAGCAGGTTGCGCATCAGCAGACGCACGCGCGAGCGATCCAGTGTGCAGGAGGGAAGCCCTTGCTGCACATGCAGCGCAATGGCGTGCGCGCCTGTGTGGCGAGCCTCCAGCTCGGTTACCACCTCGCGCGCCAGAGTGCCCAGGTCGGTGGGCTCGCGGTGCAGTGCGGCGTGGCGGCCGGCCAGGCGTTCACTTTCCAGCAGGTCGGTGATCAGCCGCGCCATTTCGCCCAGGTCGCGCATCAGTGCTGCGCGCTGGGCCTGCACGTCAGCGCTCTCAGGTAGCAGCTCGGTATTGAGCCGCGCGCGGGTCAGCGGGCTGCGCAGTTCATGGCTCATGGCCAGCAGCAGGGCGCGCTTCGCTTCCAGCATTTGATGGATGTCTTCCCCCATCGTGTTGATGGTGGCGGCCAATTGGCCCAACTCATCGGGCCGGTGCGCGTGCCGCACCGGAATGGCTTCGCCAAACTCCCCTTGACCGAACCGGCGCGCGCCTCGGCGGATGTCGTCCAGCGGGCGCAGCAAATGCCGCACGTAGACAAAGGTCAACGCCGTGAGCAGCAACAGGACCGTGAGCGTGCCCCAGGCAATGCGCGGGCGCTTGTCCCACGACAGCGCGTTGAGGCCGAACTCGATGTGGTGCCCGTCTGCAGTGGTGCGCTGCAGCAAGCGGTAGCCCGTGTCGTCGCGGGCCCAGTGGTCCTGGCGCTGGACCTTGTCGCTCATCCAATCCGGGCGCGGCCGCTCAGGGTGCGAATCCCACTGCACCTGCGGCCCGTCAATGCGCAGCGTGACCGGCAGGCGGTCGGCAATGGCCTGTGCGCGTTCAACGCTGGGCGGACTGCCAATCTCGGCCGTCAGGCGGTCCACGTAGTCCATCAGCAGGGGGCGCGCAGCCTCCTTCCAGCCCAAGGCCACCACCTTTTGCATGCCGCCCATGAAGACCACGGCCACCGTCACGGCCAGGGCCATGAACACCAGTACCAAACGGATGCGCAGCGAATAGCCCACCGCGTCGCGCGCACGGCGGTGCCAAGGGCAATCCCGGTCATGCCCCGGTTCGCCATCGATCTGTTTTTTCATGGCTGTGCGGAGGTGCTGGCGGGCGCAGAGGCCCTGCGCAGGGCGAGCGAATATCCCGCGTTGCGCAGCGTCTTGATGCAGTCGAGCGGCTCCAGCTTCTTGCGCAGGCGGCTCACCACGATGTCGACCGCGCGCGTGTACAGCTCGGCTTCGTGGCCGCGCAGCTGGTTCAGTATGTCGTCGCGGCTGAAAACCTTGCCGGGCTCGCGGGCCAGCAAGTGCAGCAGGTCGAACTCGGTGCCGGTCAGCTCCACTGCCGCGCCCTGGCGCAGAACGCTGCGGCGCGCAGCATCGATGAACAAGCCTTCGAACTCCAGTAACGTGGCTGCCTCCGCCGCCGCTGGCGCGCGGCGCCTGCGCAGCACCGTCTGCAGCCGGGCCACCAGTTCGCGCGGTTCAAAGGGCTTGGGCAGATAGTCGTCGGCCCCCAGTTCCAGCCCCACCACGCGGTCCATCACATCGCCCCGCGCAGTGAGCATCACGATGGGCAGGTCGCCCTGCCTGCGGATGGTGCGGCATAGCTCAAACCCATCCATCTCCGGCAACATCACATCCAGAATGGCGGCATCAAAGCCGCCGGCCTCCAGGCGCGCCAGCCCATCGCTCGGCCGGAGCGCGTGGACCAGTTCCAGTTCAAAACGCTGGAAGTACACGGTGAGCGGCGGGCCGAGCTGCTCGTCATCGTCAATCAACAAAATGCGGTGCATGAGCAATTCTTACACCGTCAGGCGCTGCCCCTTGCAGCGCGGGCGGTGGCTCCTGCCGTCGGCGCCGACACCCCGCCCAATGCGCGGTGCCGCACGATCAGCCTGCGCAAGCGGCTCTGCGCCGGTGCGTGCAGTGCATCAAAGTGATCTGCGGCGGCCAGCAACGCCGGCAACGCACGCGCCGCCACATCAGGCCGGCGGGCAAGCAGCCCCATGGCGTGTTCGCGGTCAAACCGCGGCCCCCACACCAGGGACATCAGTTCGTCATGGGGGTCGGGCATGCCCGCCAGGAGGGCGGGGCCGTGGGCGCGCACCCCCTGCGCCAACCGGTGGATGGGTTCGAGTGCGGGTGACATCGTGCTGTGCCCCCGCTTCAGGCCCGCGGCATCCAGCCGCGGCGCTGCTGCATCATGTCGCGAACTTTTTGCTGCTGCTCGGCGTTGAGACTGTCGTAGAAGTCCGCCAGCGCATTGATCACCTCGGGGCTTCCGGCCTGGACGGCGCGGGTCTTTTCTTCCACCAGGGCTTGCGCACGCGCCCGGTCAAACTTGCCGCCGGAAACAATTGTCTGCATCTCGGCACGTGGGTCCTTGGCAGAACCCACCCAGGCTGCGCGCTGCGCCTGGATGGCATCCGCCAGCACGTTGAGTTTTTGCTTTTGCGCGTCATTGAGGTCCAGCTTGCTGCTGACCCGCTGCACCACCTTGCCACGCACCTCGGCCATCTTGTCGGCCGACATAGGGCCACGGTGGTGGTAGCCGCTGGAGCATGCCGTCAAGCCACCCAGCGCAATGGTGGCGCCAAAAAATGCCATCAGAGTTTTCTTGATCCAGGGTTTCATGATGCAGTCCTTTCGTGGACGTATTGAACATGACCCTGATGGTGCCCACCCTGCTGGGCCGCGTCGTCTCGACCCAGTTTCGGTTTATTTCATTTTGTTTCCATTAAACAGCCAACCCTTAGGGACCCTCTTCACGAATCCCCTGCGTCATGTGCCGACGAATGCTTGAAGCCGAGACAATAGGCACATGAAGCAAAGCAGCCTGGGCCTGAGCAACACCACCAAGCGCACGCGCAA
>NZ_JBKBKQ010000034.1:0-45438 GCF_046294525.1 Acidovorax sp. | reverse complement strand
CTCGGCCCCATTCGGGCCGCGGGGCGCCGCGGGGTCCCACCCCGGGCCCCCCCGTTACCGACGTGGGGGCCCTCGCCAGACCCTCACCCTGCGGGCCGGGGCTGCGGCGGGCGCGCGGCGGCGTTGCCCGCCTTGCCAAGGCAGCCAGCCTTGGCTGCACCAGGCGCCTTGCCGCGCACCCGCCGCAGCCCCGGCGCACCGCCGATTTCTCGGATTCAGTGGACTAGGTGCAGGAAACCCCGAGCACTTTGAACCCCACCATCCCAGAGAATGGGCGCATGAGCACCCCAGACAGCGAATTGATGAATCTCCTCGACCGCATTGCCGCAGAGGACGCCGACGCGTTGAAAAACCTGTACGAGCGCACCTCGTCCTGCCTGTTCGGCCTGGCGCTGCGCGTGGTGCGCAACCGCGACGCGGCCGAAGACGTGCTGCAGGAGTCCTACCTCACGATCTGGCGTTCTGCTGGCAGCTACCGTGCGTCGCTCAGCCCGCCCCTGGCGTGGATGGGGCTCATCGTGCGCAGCCGTGCGCTGGACGCGCTGCGCAAGCGCAGCAGCGACCGCGCCGATTTGATGAGCGATTGGGACGAGACATTCGCCGAAACGATGGCAGGCGATGGCGTGAGCCCCATGGACGCCACGGCGGCCAGCGAGCAGGCGTTTGCGTTGCACCAGTGCCTCACGCGGCTTGAAACGAGGCAGCGCGAGGTGGTGAGCCTGGCGTACCTGCGGGACCTGAGCCACGGCGAACTGGCCGAGCAGCTCAGGCTGCCGCTCGGGACGGTCAAGACCTGGATCCGGCGCGGGCTGGAACAACTGCGCGTCTGCATGGCGCGCTATGCCTGAGGCCGGACCGCCGCATGAATCTGTCACGACATCCTGAACTGCTGGACCGCCTGGCGGCAAGCTACGCGCTGGGCACCCTGCGCGGCGGCGCGCGCCGCCGCTTCGAGTCGCTGGCCCGCGAGCAGGCCCCGGTGCGGGCGGCGGCCCTGGTCTGGCACAGCCGCTGGTCGGGCTTGACCGAGCTGCAGGGGCAGGCTGTGCCGTCGGCGCATGTGTGGACCCGCATTCACAATCTTGTCGATGCCGACCAGGCGCTGCGGGCTGCATGTGCGGCCCCTGCGCAGGGCTCCACAGCGTCCGGCGATGCCGCGCGCAGGGCCCAGGGCTGGTGGCAAAACCTGTGGGTGTGGCGCGGCGCTGCAGCGGCAGGGGCCCTGGCGACGCTGGCCGCCGTAGCGGTGGGGGTTCAGACGTATGGCGCGCTCCGGTCCAGTGCCGGCCAGCAGATCGCCGCACTGCAACAGCAGCTGGAGGCCGCGCCACAAATCCAGTACGTGGCGGTGCTCGCGGATGAAAATGCCGCGGCGTCCATGCTGGTCACATTCGATCCCAAGCACAACCAGTTGGTGTTGGAGCGTGTGGGTGAATTCCGTGAGGGCGCTGACAAGTCATTGCAGCTGTGGGCACTGCCGCCGACCGGAGGACCAAGGTCGCTGGGGGTGCTGGGGGAAGACGCCCGCTCCATCCTGGTGGCGGGCGAGTCTGACGTGCGCCGGGTCCCCACCCTGGCCATCAGCCTGGAACCCAAAGGCGGCGTACCCAGTGAGACGGGGCCTACAGGGCCGGTGCTTTTCAAGGGGGCCGTGATTCAGCGCACGCTGTAGCGTGTATGCGTGTGCGTTAGGGGCGGCGGCTTCAGCCCGCCTTCACAAATATTTCCAAAGTTTGAATCCAGGCGGAGGCCTTGTGCGTAAGTACGGAAGCAACATCCGCTTACATCCTACCCACTGTCCCTGGAGATCACGATGGAATACAGGCTTCACAGCACATTGATAGCCGCGCTTGCGATGGCCGCAGGCCTTGCGCAGGCTGACACCGGCAAGTTGTTGCTCACGGGCGGCGTCAGCAGCATTGGAGGCTCGGCTGGCGGCGGCCTCACCCCGTGGGCAGTCATCGGGACCAACACCACTGCGGGGGAGTTGGGATTCAGCGGCTATGCCACACGCGCGGCCACGCAGGACTACAGCGTCAATGGCTATGGCGTGGCCCTGGGCCTGCACGACCGGGTGGAGCTGTCATTGGCTCGGCAGGATTTCGACGCATCGCCAGCGCTGGCCCTGAACGGCATCGCACCGTTTGGCGTGGCGCCCGGCCAGCACATCAAGATGGATGTTGTTGGCATCAAGCTGCGGGTGGCAGGCGATGCCGTGCTGGACGCCGACAGTTTCATGCCACAGATTGCCGTAGGGCTGGAGCATAAGCGCACGCACCCCGGCACGATCGGATCGGTGCTGAGTTTCCTGGGCACCAAGACGAGCGGAACCGATGTGTACGTGAGCGCGACCAAGCTCTTCCTGGCACAGAGCCTCCTCGTCAACGGCACGCTGCGCTATACCAACGCCAACCAGAACGGATTGCTGGGATTTGGCTCCGCCGCGCCGGGCAAGAGCAGCCGCAGCCTGCAGCCTGAGTTTTCGGTGGCATACCTCATCAGCAAGAACCTGGCCGTTGGCGCCGAATATCGCGTCAAGCCCAACAACCTGCAGGCCCTGGGCGCTGCTGCAGGCTTCGGCGCGGCGCTGCGTGAAGACGACTGGAAGGACATTTTCATTGCCTGGGCACCCAGCAAGAACGTGTCGCTGACCCTGGCCTATGTGGACCTTGGCCGCATCGTGCCTGGCATCACCAACAACCGTCGCCAGACCGGCTATTACCTGTCGGCCCAAGTTGCTTTCTGAGGAGACCTTCATGACGCACTCCAAAAACCTCGCAGCGCTTGCCCTCGCCCTGGCGGGCTTGATGGCACAGCCAGCGTTGGCCCAGCCAAGCGCAGCGAAGACAACACCAGCGGCGCCGGCGGGCCTGTACCAGGCCCTGGGCGAGAAGCCAGGTATCACCCGGCTGGTGGATGATTTTGTGAACCGGCTTGTCACGGACCCGCGCATCGGCAGCCACTTCAAGTCGATCAAGCCCGCCGCCCTGAAAGAGAGCCTGACCGACCAGTTTTGCCAACTGAGCGGCGGCCCTTGCAAATATGAAGGCGCTGACATGAAATCGGCCCATGCCGACATGGACATCAACAAGGGCCATTTCAACGCCCTGGTGGAGGTGCTGCAAAGCGCCATGGATGCCCAAGGCATACCTTTCACCCAGCAAAACCGCTTGCTGGCCCTGCTGGCACCCATGCACCGCGACGTGATCACTGTCCGTTAAATTCATGATGAAAAATACTATCTTTTTGCTAGCTGGCAGCGCCCTATGGATAAGCGCTAGCGCCGGAAATGTACAAATCCAGGTGCTGGACCGCGACGGCAAGCCCGTGCCCGATGCCGTGGTGGTCGTCTACCCCAGCAATTCGGCCAGCTCCCCGCCTAGCCTGCTGCAGCCCAGCCCCACCATCGAGCAGGAAAAAATGCGCTTTGTGCCCGCCGTGACGGTGGTGGAACCCGGCACCACCGTGCGTTTCACCAACCAGGACCGCTGGGACCACCACGTGCGCGGCGCTGCGGCAGGCCTGACTGCCGCGACCGCTGCCAGTGGGTTTGAACTGCGCCTTGCGGGCAAGTCCGAGGGCAAACCGGCCAGCTCCGCCGAAGTCAAGCTTGACGCTGCCGGCGCGGTGCTGCTGTCGTGCCATCTGCACGGATCCATGCGCGGCCACATCTTCGTGACCGACTCCCCCTGGGCCATCAAGACCGACACCGACGGTATCGCCCGCTTCCCCGCCGTGCCCGACGGCGCCGCCCAGGTGCGCGTGTGGCACGCAGAGCAGCTGGTGGACCTGCCCCGCAAAAGCCTGAGCGTGGTGCCCGGCCCCGTGCTGGACACCGTGCAGCTCAGTGTGGTCCCCCGCGTGCGCCGCGCGCCGCCTGCGGCGCCGGGCAACAACGCGCCTGGCGGGCCGATGGGTGGGTACAGCCAGGCGCCCGCCATGGGCGACGGCGCAGAGAAACTGGCGCACCGCCATTGACCTGGGCATGCGCCGCACGCCGCACGCCGCACGCCGCACGCCGCACGCCGCACGCCGCGCCTTGCCACCTGTAGCCCACAGCCCGCCCTGGGCGGGCTTTGTCTTTGCGCGGCCTCCTACAGGCACCGGCAGCGCAGCGCCGCCCAATGAAGGCTCTACCACCAAGGAGCCCCGCATGCCCAACGATCCCAACGAACACCCCGCGCATAAAGTCCCCGAGCATTTCCCGCTGCCCCCGGGAGACCTGCCGCCCAGCACGGAACTACCCACCCTGCCACCACAGCCCAGCCTGCCCCCGGCCTCCAGCACCGGGCCCTATGCGGGGGAGGTAGAGGACGAGTCCGGCGACCCGGTGGGCAAACCGCCTCGGTTGTGAGTGGCAAACCGGCACCGCATGCCGGTTAACCGCTCAGCGCGGAATGCACACGTTGACAGCAAGCCCAACGCGGCGACCGCCTTGTGATCTTGCGCAAGTTGAACAGAGCGCCCCGCAACTGCAGGGCTTGCATGCGCGACAGCCCTGGTGCCTATTGCTGCAACGGCAGGCGCATAGCTGTTCGGCGGTGCGCAGGCAGGCCGCGCGCAGCTTCCGCTTGCAGGATCCCACGCAAGCGCTCGTCAGGCGACGGTACTTGCTGGAACCCCATCTTTGCGTACGCTGGGCCATTCCAGGGCACATCCGTGAAAGTGGTCAGTGTCACTGCTTGGAGGCCGCAGACCTTGGCGTGTTCGGTCGCGTGCTGCCTCAGGGTCTTGGCAATCCCCTTTCGCTGCCAATCACTGTGTACCGACAGCTCCCAGATGTGCAACTCATCACCAAACTGCGCTGCCGCCAAAAAGCCGACCAGCGCACCTGAGAGCGGATGAGCGACCCACACCGTTCGTTTCTTGATCAGCCGATGGTGCTCGGCAACGGACGTGACAGCGCTGGTGGCCAACCACCCAAGGCCTGGCAGCGATGCGAACAGCTCGCTTGCGGACTTCTCGATGCGAGGAAGTGGGGCGGCGTCCGTTGACTCGGCTAGGCGTACAAGCATTCGCTGTGGCTGAATCATGAAGGCGGGGATTTTGCGCTCAAACTGTTAGCAAGTGACTAGGTTGGGTCACTGCCTCACCTCGAAATCATCAACAGCATTCGCCGGCTAAGAACAGCGCCTGGCTTTCGGCTGGAGGTGCGCTCCTCCGCCTAGCTCTGACGGCCAGAATTACGCTTGCAACAGGGCGACAAAGCCAATGGCGCGGAGCATGGTTGCCCTGTTTTGCCACTGGGGTTCAGCGCCTGTCTTGATTGCTGAACAGAAATAAAAAGGCCGCACGATTGAGAAACCATGCGGCCTTGTCTGTGGTGCCCGGGGCCGGAATCGAACTCATAGGCAATTTCGCAGAATGCGTAATTTCGTGCGTAATCACCGGGCCTGCATCTTCATGTTTTTGCTGACCCACTTCTCGAAATCCCCCCGGCTCCAGCGCCTGCACTTTTGGGAAAGCGCAAGGGCCGGGCGCGGGAAATCGGGGCGCTTCACCAGCCGATCCCTGGTGTACGCATGGGATAGATTCAATGCCGTGCTGATGTCATCAAGCGTCATCAGATCGCTCATCCTGACCTCCAAAAAGAAAAGCCCCTTAGCGGGGCGGTGGGTTAGAGGCTGTCCATCACGCATTCAATGAAGACTTGCGCGGCTTTCGCGTTGATGGCGTTGCCGTAGGCGCGCAGGCGTCCCACTCGGGCGGGAGCCCCATGAGCCAGCGGGAATGAGCCGGGTTCAACTGGCCGCCACTTTCCATCCCGGCAGAAGAGCCAGTCAGCATCTGCCCAGAAGCCGTTAGTCGGGCTGGTTGGTCCGGGTGAGGTTTGCAGGGCTCCATGGCTTCCCGCCATTGCCCGCTGATCTGCCCATGCGCCGCTGGCGATGTGCTGCCCACCAGTGGTGTCGGCCAACCCGCCAGGGCCACGATCTGCCCCAGTGGCTTGCCCGTGTCCCATGGCCTCGCATCCTTCACGCCGCGGCTCGCATCGGTCGCTGTCGTCGTTGGCCATCCCGCCAGCCGCACCATCTCGTTCAACGGACGTGCGTTGTGCGTCATCTCGTTCCCCGGGTTGTTCGCGCCCTTGTGGTCCCGCGCTTGTGGGGTTGGCCAACCGGTCAAGCACGCGGCCGCCGCCAAGTCCGGCCCGTGGCTGCGCATCGCTTCCATCAATCCGCCGGCTAACGTTCTCACCCCCTTGTCCGCCAGTGCCGCCGTTGGCGTTGGCCACCCAGTAGAGCCTGTCTCGGATGTGCGGAGCGCCGACGCCCGCAGACGGGAACGGGATCGCCCCGAAGGGGTAGCCCAAGGCTTCCAGGTCAGTTTGTACAAGGTCGAGCCAAGGCATTGCGTCAGCGCTTGCAACTTGCTCTCCAATGACGATTGGAGGCTGGCACTCTTTGATGAGGTGGTGGAAGGCTGGCCACAGGTGCCGCTCGTCATCAAACCCAGCTCCTTTGCCTGCCGCGCTGAAAGGTTGGCACGGACAGGAACCAGTCCAAACAGGTCTGTCGTCGCTCCATCCGGCAGACCGGAGGGCATGGGACCAAACGCCAATGCCTGCGAAGAAATGGCACTGGGTGAAGCCGCGTAAATCGCTGGGGTAGACATCCTCGATGCTCCTTTCGTCCACGATGCCAGGCGCAATGTGCCCAGCGTTGATGAGGTTTCGCAGCCACTGAGCCGCGAACGGGTCTATCTCGTTGTAATAGGCGGTCATGGCTCAGAAATAAAAAGAGCCCGCTAGGGGCTCAGTTGAGGGTATGCACCGGCTCGGGCTCGTCGTCCCGGTCGGGTATGTCTTCGTCGTCGGTGTCGCGCTCGTCCTGCCAGCGCTCGGGGTAGTGCTTGGCGTTGTAGGCTTCGCGGTAGGTGCGGGCTCTGCGGCTCATGAGTGACTCCAGTGCAGTCTTGCTGCGTTCATGATTCGATCTAGCTCTGCTTCTATTGGCGTGCGATCTGGTGGATTGGCTCCGGTCCAGAATTCTGGGTAAGGAGTTGCGCCGCCAGACGCGCCAATGATTTCTGTGTAGCCATCCCTCTCCCTTGTGTTGCGCTTGGCCTCGATGACTTCTTGGCGTTCTTTTGAGTGGCTAGCCATGATTGGCTCCTTTGGTAGCGTCGATGGCGGCATCTAACGCCTCCTTACCGAAATACTCTTCGCCCATAAAGCAAATCGGCTGGCCGCAATCAATGAATGTGCGATACCGCTCCGCATCCTTGCGCCACCCGTCGCCCTCCCTACGGCTTTCCGCCAATGCATCGGTGAGGATTTCCACTTGCCGCTCCATGGCATCAATCTCCGCCCGCAGTTTCTTGCACTCAGCCTCAGCCATTGCATACAGGGTGCAAAGCTCGGATTCCTGCTGTTGCATGTCGGCTATCTCTCGGGATTGGGATTCGATGAGGTCGATGAGCGCAAGGATGTTCTGCGGATGAGCGCAGGCGATGTAGTCGGTGTCTCGCAGCCAAGCCTGCCCGCGTCTAGTTTCCTGGCTAGACAGTGGCTCTACATGCTCTGCCCCGCGTATTTCTTCGCCATCAGGGCCGTCAACATCACCTTCTTCCTCGCCCCAGTACGAGGCCCGGCTGATTGACGACCATGGGCCAGGGGTTGCCGCAAGTGCCAGACGGCGCAGCTTCTTGATCAGTTCTTCATGTTTGCTCATTGGATAGTCTCCTTGATGGCGCGGATCTTCTTGGCGCAATCTTCCGGCGTCCATTCGCTGGTGAGGTTGTCGCACACCTGCGCCGCTTCTTCCAGCGCATCACGCATGGCTTGCTTGAGTTGGGCGGCGGTGTAGCAGTCACCCATCGCAAACGGCTTCAGGGCTGACTCAGGTAGTTTGATCATTGCATTGCCTTTCCGATTTCAGCGGCTGCACGGACGATGGCGCGGCGGGTGGCGGCGTAGGGGTCGGGCGTAAGCTCATCTTTGAGGCGTTCCCAAAAGTTGATGGCGTCACCCGGAGGCATTGCGGAAACGGTGCCGCCCGTGTTTCGCCAAATTTGCATGCCCAACTTCACCGCCAGCCGCAGCGCATCGCCATCGTCATCAAGTGGGTTCCACCAGCCCGCATCACCAAAGTCATCAATTTGCACGGTGCTAGGTGGGTTTTCGTTCCAACGCGCAGCAATACCAGCAGCCTTCGCCGCCGCCTCCAGCAATTCACGATCAGTCACAGCACACCCCTTTCTCTCAACTTCTGCGGATCAACACCATCCCAGGCTGTAGCGCCGCGCTCTGTCAGTTGGGTGAGGTCGGGCTCCGTAGCCCGCCGCAGCGTTTCCGCTTCGACAAGCTCGGCAAATTTCTGGTCTCGCGTGCCCTGCCAGTCCTCCAGCTTCAAGCACGCCTGGCAGGCGTAGACGTTGGCCTGGTGGGCGAAGGTTTTGACTTGGTCTGGGGTCATGGTGTCTCCCTTGCTTTCAGTCGCCAGCAAATGCAGCAGGCACGGCGTGCAAGCCACTTGCTCAACGCTTTGCAGTCGTCCTGCATCAGTGCCGATGGTGGCCAGCCGGTTGTGGTGGTCATGGTGATTTCTCCAGGCGGGCGCGGGCGGCGGTGAGTACCTTCTCAGTTTTAGAGATTGGCCGTGTTTGCATGGTGTGGTACTCAAGCGCATCAACCAGTTTCCGGATCAGCGCGTCGTCCTGCTTGCGCAGTGCAGTGAGTTCATCCACCCTGCGCGCCTCTGCGTCTGCCGCCATCTCCATGTGGTCAAGGGCGCAGTCCGCGCATTTGCCAATCTGCCTGCCGTGGCGGCAGTCTCTGTCACTCAGCGCCATGCTGGCCTCCTTTGATGCCGTGGTGCTGCTCTGCGAAGCGCACGCCCGCCACGAACGCCTGCACAAACTGATGAATGCCCGGTGTGTGGCAGAACGCATCCAACGCCTCATCGTGTGTCAGCGGCACCGCCCCGGCCTGCGCCTGGGTGGGCTGCGGGGTGGTGATCGCCGCGCATCGACGCCGCAAAGTCTCCGCATCGCTGCCATAGACCCTTGCGGCAACGTCATCACCTTCCCAAAACTGAACAAACCATTTGCCAAGTGCGGGGTATGGGTCTTGGTTCAATGTCGTCAGGGATCCCTGTTGCCACGCCACCGGCTCTCCCGCCACTGCTGGCGGCGTGCCCCACTTGGCGAGGACTGCGCGGGCGAACATGATGGCTTCGGAAAACCCAACGCCATATTTCCATTCATCGCCGTCGGGGATCATCTCCTTGATTTCCGCATCCGTGGGCTGTGTTTGCTCAGTCATGGTTTGCTCCTTGCTTGCGGGCTGCGCGTTCAGCGTCGATAGCGACGCGCACGTTTGCGTAAGGGCCGCTGATTTCCCAGCGGTTGCCCTCGTGAATGTCTTGAAATCCGTAGGCTTCACACTGCTGATCCAACCAATCCAACCGCGCCGCATCCTCCAGCACGCTGTCTGCCGCCTGGGCGGGTGGGGTGGGCGCTGCGGAGAGCATGGCCCTCACTTCGGCGTAGCAAGGCCTCTTCCCTTCAAACAATCGTCGATTCATTAGGCTGTAAACCTTCTCAATCTGGTCGTCTGTCAGGCTCGGCGTCATGGGTGCCGCCCCGCTGTCTGCCGGGGCACGGGCTGCGCGGAGTGCGTCGATTGCGGAGGCTGCACACCAACCGGCCCATTCAGCGCCAAATGCCTCAATCGCTGCTTTCGGGGACTTGGCCAAATGGGCCAAATTGACATGTAGCGGCTGCGAAGGATCGAGACGCTTCACATCCGCACCAACTGGCGCTGGCTGGCTGTCTGCCTGGGGCGTGGGGGCTGGTGCTTGCCCATGGGATGCGCGCAGGGCGTGTGTGGCGTCGGCGTAGTCCTCCATCATGTCGATAACCCGCCAGCGCTCTATGTGCGCCCCCTGGTCCATGCGCGTCAGTGCGTATGGCAGCTCAGCATAGGCCCCGCCCTGGGGCGCTGCTGGCTGCGCGGCAACCTTGGCGGCAAGTCGCTTTTCTGCGGCTCGGAAACCTCGCACAAACTGGTCTTCCAGTTCGCGGCGGTACTCGATGGGGCGGCGCTCTACCAGGCCGCTGCTTGTGCTGACGGCACCGATTGCTGCCAGCTTGCGGACCTCAAAATCCTGCAGCGCTTCCGGCTGGGCGTGTTCGCCTTGGGTGGGGGATGTGGTGGTCATTGGCTGTATTCCTTGCCGTCATGTGGGCAGATTTGTTTGGCAGGGCAGTCGTCACAGTAGCCACGGTAATTCGGGCTTCCCTCGTCGAGGATGCAGCCCCACGGGGCTGGTGGCTCATTCGGCGCCCAGTCGCGCACGATGGGGATGTGGTTGGCTGCATCGGTGCAGAGTTTCTGCAGCTCGGCCTTCCTGTTGGTCACGCGGACGCCCTGATCGCGGCGCAGGGCGTCGTACTCTTCCTGGGTGAGGATGTACTGCACTACGCCCCCTTTGCCTCAGATGCGGGAGGGGCGGCGGCGATCATTGCGCGATAGCCAGCGTAATTGAACGTGTGTGTTTTCCCCGGCTCAGATTCCCTGGCGGCGTCGAGGTATGCCCAGCCCATAGCAAGTGTCGGCTCCACCGGCACCAGCCTCCACCCTTCCGCTTGTGCTGTAGGTGGGGCGGCGCCCAAGTACAGGGGGCCGACTACTTGCCAGCTTGCATCAGCGTCAACGATCATGTCGGGCATCACGATGCGTGTGCGGCCCGTTTCGCAGTGCTGCCAAAGGTGCGCCACCGGCTCCCCTGCATTTGCTGAGAGGTAGGCGCTATCCAGCAGCAGCATTGCGTGCTGCAACAGCATCTCAGCGCTGTAGTCGTTGCTGGCTATCTTGGCTTTGATCTCTGCCAGTGTGTAGGGCTCTTTGATGTGCGCCGATGGCGCAGGCGCACTTGCTGCGAGAGAGGCGCGGGCCTGCCATGCCCTCCATGATGGGTATCCGTCGCCTGCGTCGAAGAACCTGAACCCCATCTGCTCGGTGTACTCTCCAAGCTTTTGCGAAAGCGCCCACGCCTCGAAGTCCTCGCGCTCCCTGCTCATGTCTGTATTGGTCATGTCTGCTGCTCCTATTCGCAAAGCCCATAGATGGATGAGCATTGCGGCCCATCGTTTTCGATCCGCAGAAAATCAAACTGCCGCCCGCCTCGGCTGGTCTGCGACCACTCCACCACCGCGTCGATGTTGGCCATGGCAACCGCCTCGGCTGGCGTTACGTTGTCGCCGTGGTTGGCTGCCGCAAAGAAGGTTGCTGCTTGGCGTTTGCTGGCGCTTGCTACAGCGGCCTCCCACTCGCGGATGCGGTCGATAGCCTCTGGGAAGCGCTTGCTGATTTCCAGCAGCTCATCCTTGCGGCAGTTGATGCAGGGCATACAGCCGACCCGGCCCATGCCCATTTCGTACAGCGGGTTGTGCTTGATGCCGTGCTTGCGGTGCATGGCGAAGGCATCCTCTGCGGTCCAATCGAGGATGGGCCGGTAGTTCCACAGCTCTCCTGGGTGTTTGACGGGCACTTGCTCCAGCTCCAGCAGAAACCGGCGCTTGAGAGATTCGTCCCGGCGCACACCCTGCCAACTACGCACGTCATCGCCAGCGGCCAGAAGCGGGGTCTGTACCTGCTTCACGATGGGGTCGCGTTTCAGTTCTGCGCTGCAGAACGCGGCCATGGTGCTGGGAAATCGACCCTTCCAGATGCACAGGTCGAGGAAAGGATTTCCCGTTGGCACCAGCGCGGCAGCGGCCCGGTCAATGTCGGCCTGCGGCACGCCTTTTGCCGCCCACTTTGTGAGCACGTATTCTTTTTTGCCCGCGATGCGGTCGGCAAAATCGGCGCGCACCCAGCGGATCGGAACCCCGGTGGCATCTGACAGGTAGCGCACGTAGTCATACGTGAGTTCGTGCTCGTTCCCCGTGTCGGCAAACACGGCCTGCAGGTTCTCCGCACCGCGCTCGATTGCCAGCAGTAGCAGGGCTGTGCTGTCTTTCCCGCCGCTCACGCTGATGATGTTGTGCTCTGTCATGTCTGCTGCTCCAATGCCCAGTTGATGATTTCGCGCGCCTCTTTGAGCGCAACCCGCAACGCAGCCAGCTCGCGGAACTGGCGCATCTCCTTGTCGCTTTCCATTGCCCGCACGCCCTGCAGAAACTCCACCTGCTGCTCTGCCTGCAGGGCGCGGCGCTTCCACTGTTTTAAGGTTGGCTCCTTTGCGTCCGTCATGTCCTGCTCCTATCGGGCGCCAAGGCCCTGAAATGGGTTGCTCGCCCTGGTTGCTCCAAGTCTGCCCCTGCGGTACTGGCTAACCAGCGATCTGCTGATTCCCAGGCGTCGCTCAATCTCAGGGCCTGTTTCGTTGCTGTGGAGAATTTCCTGAATGGTTTCCTCCGTGATCCGGCTCAGCTTCCGTTTGTGCTGAGAAATCTTTGCCGCTCGGATAGCCTCGCCTGCAGCCGTCCTCAGTTCAGGTTGCGCGAGTCTTTTCATATGGTCAGCCTCGGTGTCGCATCGGATGTGCGCAGGGTTGACGCATCCGTCCTGTTGACAGATTGCCCGGTAGTACACCTTTTCATCTGGGACCTTCTTGCCAGACAGCTTCCACAGCAAACCCCTTACGCTGGTCATCTTTCCTTCGTGGAAGACATAAGGTGTGTTGTTTGCCATGTAGCCGTTCCAGATCAGGCAGTCCCCAAATTCATCTACGCGGGCAAGTAGGCTTTCTGTCGTGTGCACTTTTCTTGGCATGGTCATAAAGAAAAAGCCCTCACGGGGAGGGCTTGGGGGTGGGGTGCGGGGTGGTTAGGCGGCTCGTTTCACAAGCGAGTGCGCCTCTTTGTGGTGCTTGTCGCAGAGCCACACCACATCGAGGGGACGGCTGTAGTCGGGGTGGTGGCCGTGAGGTTTGCCGCAGCACTCAGGTACTGCGCAGACGGGCCAAGGGATCACGCGGCCATCGCGCACCGCATTGCCAAGAGCAATATGTGCCGCCCGGCGTTCCGGCCTTCTTGCCTTGTATGACTGCCTTGCTCGCGTCAGTGCCTGCTTCCCTTGTTCCGTCTGTTGATACATGACTCTCGCTGCCACACGATGCGGCATTGAACCGCGCATGCGGTCATAGGCCCGAATGTCTTCTAGGTTCGCTTGCCGATGCGCCCGCACGCGCTCCTTGATGCACTCTTTGCAGCGGTTTGGGTTGCTTTTGTAGAACTCAGCAGCACCCTTCGTTGTGTTGCATTGCTTGCAGTGCATGGCGCCTCCTAAAACGGGATATCTGGGTCCATGTCGTCAAACCCGGATCCTGTGGAGCCACGCGGGGCGGGCGCCTGGGCCTGCCGTGGTGCCGGGGCTGGGCGGCGTTGTGGCGGGGCGTCAGAGCCCCCGCTGTCACGTTTTGGCCCAAGCTCCACGTCGTCCACGCGCGCAGCCAGCTTGAATGCCGCGTATCCATCCTTCTCGTATTCCTCAATGTGCACATCGCCCAGGGTGAAGCAGTGCAATGAGCCCTTGACCAGATACGGCGCCAGCTTCTCCGCGCGCTCGCCCCAGAATGCCGCGTCAATCCATTGGGTTGGATAGACGTCGCCCTCCTTTTGCCCGTAGTTGTAGGCCAGCGACAAATTCGCTACCTGTTTTCCGCTCGGTAGCGTCTTGACTTCTGCATCGCGCCCGAGGCGCATCAAACCGTACATTTTTGCCATGATGGCCCTTTCAAATTGCCCGCCGCCCAGCGCGGCAGGAGTTGGTTAAACCGGGTGTTGCTCCACGATTTCGCGGATGGTCTTTTCGATGTAGGCGTTTGCGGCCTTCACCTTGATCTTGATGCGCTCTTCTGCTGCCGGGTCGCGCTGATAGAGCACGCGGGTCACGCGCAGGGCTGGGTTGATGTGCGACACGTAGTGCAGCGATTCATCCTCATAGCCGATCAGATCGGGCGGTGTATCTACAAGGCACCACGCAACCTCGAACTCCGGCTTGTCCCACAGCCACATGTATGCGCGGCCCTGCCATTCATAGTCGTTGTCGTGCGCCTGAGCGGCCGTTACCGGGAACGTCGCCAGCGACCACGCGGACTTGATGTCCGTTATCCGGTTCGGCTGCACGATGTCGCACTCTCCGGTGATCCAGTCGTTCTCGCGGCGCTCAGTGTTCTTGGTGACGGACGAAAAAAACACCGAGTTGTAAAGCTCGATTGAGTCATCCTCGACCATCGTTCCCTTCTCTGTGAACTTGCTGGAGAACGTCTGTTCGTAGCCGTAGACAAACTCTTTTGCAAGCTGGTCAAGGTATGTCTTGGCGCCTGCAGACAGAGACTGCTCTTTCAGCGGGGCTAACAGAGCCTTTTCCTCGTCGGTCTTCTTCGTCTTGCGCGAGATTGCCGCGAGATCTTCGGTCAGCAGGGCTGGTTCAATCGACTGCGCATCCGTCATGATCCGGCCAAGGCTGGAGGCGCGGAACTTGAATGGCTTCATGCGGGCGCATCCTCTGGCAAGCCAGCCGCAGCGACTTGCAGCTCTTGCGTAAGCCATTCATCCTGTTCTTGTGTCAGTGTGAAATTGCCGCGCACCTTCTCTGCTGTGTATTCCCCAGCCTTGATCTTGTCCACAGCAGCCTTGAGACGTTCATCGGTGATCTTGGGTAGCGTGCGCTTCGCCACGGTCGGGCGGATGCGCAGGCACTCCACGGTGTCGCCAGCGAGCTTTGTAGTGCTGGCAAACAGGGTAATTGGCTTCCCGGCCCAATCCTCGATATACGGCCCGTAGAGCTTCGCAATGCTCTTCTGGTTCGTGCTGTTGAGGATCATCGGCTTCTGGTTCTTGAGGTGAGCCACTGTGCATTCCTCTTTCTTCCCACCCGTCCCGGTGATGACTTCACGCGCAACATGGGCGATGACCACCGTCAGGTCTTCGCCTTCGTTGAGCGAATAGGCGCCGATGTAGTCCGGGTTCATCAGGCGCTTGTAGTGCGTCTTTGACATGGTGTCTCTCAATAAATCGGTGGTGAATAAACTCGCACCCATGCGAGTGCGAGAGCTGCAGCACAGGCAAGGAGCCAGGCTAGTAGGGCGGTGGTTTTCATGGCAGCACCACAATCAGCGCCACGATGGATAGGGCCAGGATGGTCCATAGTCCTGCGGCAAGCTCTAATAGGTAGCGGTCGGTCATGGGGATGGCTCCCCGGTTGCCCTGGCGATGGCCGCATCAACGACTTCAAGCCAGTCGAAAGTGCTGCGCATCTCTCCGTTTATCTCGGCCTCATGAAAATTCCAGTCGGACGCAATGCTCATGAACTCTCGTGCGATTCGGAGCGCATCCAGCAGATCAGGCGCGGCTGCGATCAGGCTTGCGTTAGCCAGCATTTCTTCCCGCGAGATCACCTCGGCACAGGTGTTGTTGTCGCGGCGGTCCATGCTGCAGGTGAGGTTGTGCTCCGTGCCAAGCAGTACGTCGCAGCAAGCGTTGTTTTCGTCGCCGATGGTCCATGGGCCTGGCGTGTGGCGTGCTGTCATTCCTTCACCTCCGCTACTGTGTTGGGGAGAGACTTGGAGAGGGCTTTCTGTGCTCGCTGAGAGTGCATGCGCAGCGTGTTGATCACTGGTTGCTTGTCCAGAAAAGCACCCGGCGCGCGCTCTGCAATCAGATCCAGTTGGCGCGTCATGCTCTTTGCCATGTGGTCTAGGGTGTCCTCCAGCTCCTTCACCCGCTCTACAAGCTGGCGGGGAGTGAGGCCGGTTTCGTGGTGGACTGTTCCGGCTTCTGCGATAAAAGCGGCCATCTGCATGGCGCGCTCCACATCTGCTTTCATGCTCAGCGGCTCATCAGTTGCGGCGTTCACCGAGAAAGCGACCCGCTTGCGACCGACATACACGTCGCGGCCGCGCGCCACCCATGGCCGGGCTGGCGGCTTGATTGCTTCACTCATTTCGTTGCTCCTTGTGCCTGTGCAACCGCATCCATAAGGCTGTCAGCGCTGCGCTGTTCTGCGTCCATGTCGCTGCAGCCGGTGAGAACCAGCGCGGCAAGAATGGCGACGGCGAATATCCAGCCGTGGCGAATGCAGGCGTAAAAAAACCGCTTCGTGAGCGGTTGTCGGTAGTGGTAGATCGCGTGCCCGTCGCATCTGGTTGTGCGCGGGAATCGCAGGGTCCAGTTGGAATCAGTCATGGGTGTCTCCGGTGGCTTTGGCTATGGCTGCGCGGTAGCTCTTGCTATCTCCGCCAAGAGCGTCGATGTAGTTGGCAGCCGATAAAAGCTGGAAAACAAGCTCCGGCGCGGCATCACGTAGCGCGGTCTCCCGCTTGATAGCCGCCTGGCTGGCCTCGCTCGCTGCCAGTGCTGCAGGGCGGTCGCGTTCGGTGCGGGTCATTCGTCAATCTCCGCTGTGTGATAACCATGCTTGTCTGCCAGTGCCTTGACCACCGCAATGCACGACTGCACACCGGCGGCGCAACCGTCCATCAGTGCCGCGATTACCTGCTCGTCGTGGTCGCGGTAGCTCAGTCCGTCTAGCAGCCTGTCGTACTTGCCCAGGCGGGCGTCCAAGATTGCGACAGCAGCAAGCCGCGCCTCTTCACGCTGCATCAGCTCGTCGCGCTTTGATCGGCGGTCTTCTTCGGCTGCGCAGGCCAGCATGTCGATTTCAAAGCTCATTGCTGTTCTCCAGAAAGCAGAAAGCCCGCGTGTTGCGGGCTTGTGGTGTGTTTGGTTGGCGCCCCTACCGGGAGTCGAACCCGGCGACTAACGCATAGACAAGTGCGCCGCCATCCGATCCGGGGCTAATAAGTTGGTGGTGGCCGGGCTACCTTCACCTCTCGTGATTGAGCGCAATCTCGATACCGGCCAGGCCGGGGTGTTGTCACTTCTTCCGGGCTGGGTACTAGCCAGCCAGATCCAGTCATGCGGACACCACCAATAGCGACCACTGCCACAGCACTGACGAGGCGCTGTGTTCGGTCGTCATCCGCAATGGGCGCTATTGGTGGCCCTGAGCATCACGCCCAGGTAGCTTGCCCTGTCTATAGGAAGACAGGGAGGGGGTTAGGCATCGGTAACGATCCCGCCGTGTAGCTCAATCAGCTGCTCTACATGTTCAATCGGCACATAGCCATAAACTGTGTCCGTTGGCTTTTCTGGCTGCTCCGCATAGCTCATGATCAGCTCTGGTTCAGCGCTTGGGAAACCCACCTCAACCTCGTACCAAGGCCCCAAGTTTTTCCTTGGAGAGCAATACGATCCGTGCGTTGCCTGAACTGACAGCGAAAACCCATCTTTGCAGGTGATGCGTTTTGCAAGCGGGAAATGGCTTCCGTCATGGCCGTAGCCGCGATGGTCTCGGAAGCCCATAAGATATGCGTTCAAGTCCATGCTCTTCTCCTAGTTTGTTGAATTGGGGGGGGTTACAGGGAAACCAGCCAGCCGCGCAGCGATGTCTGATTTGCTGCATCACGCTTGAAAGCCACGCGCTCAATTCGCGTTTTGACGCAGGCGATCTTTCTGCCTGGCTCGATGGTGGCCAGGACCATTGCCCAGCGGTCAGCAGCAGTGCGGCTCTTGCACACCACGTTCACGCTCAGGCGGGGATTGCCGAACACCTTCAGCGTGTGGTGCGGGATGCCCAGCGATACGAGCTTTTCAGTGAACAGCTGCAGTTGGCTTGGTTCGATCATTTGGTGCTCCTTGAATGCCAAAGCCCTGACCCGCAAGGCTTTGGGATTGCCCCGCGTTGGCAGGGCGGGTTGTTCATCTCATTGACGGGTCATGTGTTCTCCTTCGCAGCGCTTGGCTGCCTGGTGGTTGATCGGCACGGGAGGGGGAGAGACCGCCTCTGTTGCATCCCGCGTATGCAGGCGTTCGGCCCTGCAGTTGCCTATCCGGATTCGGTGCTACCCCACTCCCGGCTTGTGCCTGCTGTCGTCTTTCGCGAACCGCAGGGGTGTTTGAGCGCAATCAGGTGGAGGCACTTCGCCCCACCTCTCTCATCGGGGCCATTCCGCCGCATGTACGTTTTGGTTAGAGGTACGCCACTTGGCAGCTACTTGGTATGGGCCTGCCCACTCGAATGACCTCGCCACCACGGTGCCCCGTATGGCTTTCACTGTTGCTGACAAGTGCCCCCGCCTGATTGCGCTCAGTTGTTAAGGAACCGTTTCCGTAGTGACCGCCGATCCGCTCACCCGACACCGTCTTAGGCTTTCGCTGCGGTATGGGTGTTATTCTAGCGAAACGACATAGCACGTCAAGCGTTACGCTAGTTATGCGCTAGATTATTTATGACCCGTTGGTCAGTAACTGCGCTGTAGGCAAAAAAAAGCCGCCTCAGCGGGCGGCCTGTTGGGCGTGGCGGACTAGTTGCAGTTCGTGTAAACAGCACCGCCCATATAGCGGGATTGACATGACACGGAAGGCGCCATTAGCGGGTTTGGCGCTGGCCTTGGTCTTGCGGCCTCCATCAACATCAAGCCGTTGATGATCTGTTGTTGCTGCTGTTGCTGTTGCATCTGCTGCAATGCTTGGTTCTGGCGCTGGATCTGCTCCTGCATGGCGTCCTCGCGCGCCTGCCGATCAAAGTCCGCTCGCAGTGCAGCCAATCTCGCGCGCTCTCTTTCTGCTTCGTCTTGTTGGGCGCTTGCGCCTATGGAGATGCAGATGAAGGCAACCACGGTCAAGAGCTTTTTCATATGCGCCTCTACTGTTTGCAGTTTTTCTTGCCGCTGGCGGTCATTACGGCTTCACGTTCTCCGCGCACCGTTGCCAGCTCAGCTGCTTCTACGCCGTCCCCGGTGCCGTAGCCCATCCAAAAGGCTTGCGTTTCGCTAGTCTTAATACGCTGGTTCTGCGCTGCTACCAGGGCGTTCTCCCGCCGTGAGAGGGAGGCCAGCTCGTTAGATAGCGTGGCGCAGTCATATGGCTCGTATTTCAGCGGCGACACGTAGGCCCCGGTGATCTGGCTTGCCGGTGTCGGCATGTTGGTTGCGCAACCGGTCAGAACAACCAGCCCGAGCGTAAATAGAGATGTTTTGACTACCTGCATGAAATCTCCTAAAACTCCTCGCCTTTCCACACCTTCACCACGCGGGCGAAGACCTCAAAATCCATCCCCGCCACGATGTCAAACGGATCGTAGAGAGTGTTGTAGCTTTTGGCTCGCAGAACCAAGCCGCCAGCTGTCGGGATGCGCTGGAGCTGCTTCACAAATCCTTCCTCGCCTACGCGGAAGAAGTAGATCCCATCCACGTCTGCGCGATTTATACCCGTGTCCACCAAAAGCGGGTCGCCGGGATTGAAAAGAGGCTGCATGGATGGCCCGAAGCCGGTCACGATGGCTAGATTCTTGGTGGCCGTGATGCGATGCACGTTCTCCTGCGCCCAGCGGTCGGAAACCCGCCATTCCTTAATCACACCTGGTTGCTCTGCCAACACGATCCCCCGTCCCATTGATCCCCCGGTCTCGAATTGCCGGATTACAACATCACTGATTTCATTTTGTAACGAATGCGCAGAGGGTATTACGGAAGCGTCGGATTCCAAAGCTTGATCTAACCAGTCAGGGAAAGCCTGGGTGATCTTCGCGCGCAGGTTTGGGCCGACTCCCTTAGGGTTCCCGCTTGGCAGCTTGCGCTGCGAAACGATTTGATAGATGGATTGGCCGTTTGCGCCTATCCGAGCGGCCAGGGCGTCATGCCCCCCAACGCGGTCGCACAGGCGCTGTAGCGCCAAAACAAATGGGTCTGTCGTGTTCATTCGGATTTCTAGCATTCCGCTTCTGTCGAAACGCTTGACAAGTAGCTAGCGTTTCGACAGAATGACGCTCCATGACCAGCCAAATCACACCAGAACTCCGCCGCGCGCTCGCCGCCAAGGTGGGCGTGCATGAGCAGTACCTGTACCAGTGCCTGACCGGGCGGCGTGACATGAACCCCACGGAGGCGCGCCGCATTGAGGACGCCACCAAGGGGCAGCTCACTCGGCAAATGCTGTGCCAGCGCACTTGGCTCGGCATCTGGCCCGAGCTGGCAAAGCAACGCAAAGCCAAAGCCATCCAAGCGGCCTAACCCATGGCTACCCAATCCCTCCAGTGCCACTTCGCAGTGGCCTTTGCTCAGGCCCTCGGGTCTGGGCGTTTTTTCTTTCGTGTTCATGGCGTCCATTGTTTGGCACGCCATTGATAACCAGCGATACCCGGAGATACGACATGAAATCAGCCGCTATCAGCCCTTCTCAACTCACCCTGAATTTTGAGCCGGGCCTTGTGGAGCGCTACGGTTCTTTGCGCGATTGCATCGCCACCGGTGTCTATCAGCGCGGCCTCAAGCGCGTGGCTATCGACTTGGATCAAGCGCCCAGCAATCTGTCTGTCCAACTGAGCGATGACCCATCACGCCGCTTCTCGGTTGACAGCCTGGAAACGTACATCGAGAAGACGGGCGACAAGACCCCGGTGCTGTATCTGGTGGAGCGATTTCTTGCTCCCGATCTGCAGAACAAGGGCATCAAGCAAGTGGAAGCCGTGAAGGCCCAGATTGCGGAGCTGATGCGCCAAGTGGAAGGGCTGGCGCAATGACCTTCCCCACCATCCGCCCCAAGGCCAACCCCGGCCCATCTGCTGGCATCAAGCGCCCATCCATGGCCCTCAAGCGTTACCCCGGCTTCGTGCTGGAGAACCAGCAGACCGGACAGGCAAGCACGTTGCGCCGTCAGGCTTTGAGCAAGGCGGCTGTATAGCCCGCACAGGAACCGAATGAGCTACGAAGCGGTGAGCTGGGCAATGGCGCAGCAAGTGGGCAAGTCGTCTACCAAGTTCGTCTTGGTGGCGATGGCTCATTGCGTGAACGCTGAATCTGGCGACATGGTTTGCTGGCCGTCCGCAAAGCACCTGGCCGAGATCACCGGCCAGGACGTAAAGACCATCGAAACCAGCGTTGTGCGGCTGCGCGAGGCTGGCTGGATTGTGGACACCGGAGCCCGTCGCGGCATGACCGGGCAGGTGATTGTTTACCGCCTGAACACCACCAAAAACGGGGGAGTTAATGAGCCCGAACAACTCCCCCAAATTTCCGCAAAGACCCCCAAAAACGGGGCACTTGCACCAGAACCTAACTCCCCCGTTTTTCCCGATAACTCCCCCGTTTTTCCGGTGGAACTCCCCCGTTTTTCCCATGTAACTCCCCCAAAAACGGGGGATGGAATAAGGAAAGAACAAGGAAAAGAACAAGGAAGGAATAAGGAAAAGAGCGCGTGCGCGTCCATGCCCGGAGTTCCTGACCAACTGTTTTCGGACTACATGGCCGTGCGGAAAGCGAAGAAGGCCGGACCGCTGACCACCACCGCTGTGAACGGATTGATCCGCGAGGCGGAGAAGGCGGGCAAGACGCTGGAGGAGGCCGTGACGATCTGCTGCGAACGGGGGTGGCAGTCGCTGAAGGCCGAATGGCTGGCAGACCGGCAAACCCCACGAACCACACAACCAACCCAGCCGACACGCCACAGCGGCTTGTCATCAATGAACTATTCCGCAGGAGTGAACGCAGATGGAACATTCGCCTGAAAACACCGCCCAGAGCATTGGACAACTGCTCGACACGTCCAAGGATGCCCTGGGCGAAGTCGGCAAGGAGTGCGCAACGCATGGCGCGTACACATCGACCGGCGTGCGCTACAAGATCGGGCGCATGAACCGAGAGGTGTGGACGCCTTGCCCTGACTGCGAAGAAGCCCGAGTGGCTGGCGAGCGCCAAGCCGAGGCCGAGAAGGCGGCAAATGCTGCCCGCCAGCGTCTGGAGGCGCTGCTTGAGGACGCCGCCATTCCGCGCCGGTTCATCGGCCGCACCCTGCAGACCTACAACGCCATCACGCAGGAGCAAAAGCGCGCACTGGCTGTGGCTACAGACTACGCGGAGAACTTCGCGCAGAAGGCCAAGCGTGGTGATTCCCTGATCCTTTTGGGCGCCCCTGGCACTGGCAAGAGCCACCTTGCCGCCGCCATCTTGCAAGCAATCCTGCCAGAGTACTGCGGTCTCTACACGACTTGCTCAGGGGTGATTCGTACGGTGCGCGCGACATGGCGCCCCAACTCGGAAAAGACCGAGAGCCAAGTCCTGTCGGTCCTGTTCAGCGTCCCGCTGCTGGTGATTGACGAGATCGGCGTCCAGTACGGCACCGACAGCGAACAGAACATCCTGTTCGACGTGATGGACCGCCGCTACCGGGACATGATGCCCACCATCCTGCTGGCAAACCTCAAGCTCAAGCGCGAGAAGCCGGAAGACCCGGCAGGGCTGCGCGAAGTGCTTGGCGAGCGGATCTATGACCGGCTGACGGAAACCGCCCGCATCGTCACTTTTGAGGGCGACAGCTACCGCGCCCAGGCTCGCAAGGAGTCCGCAGCATGACCCGCGCCCAAGCCAATCACCTCCTCGACTTGGTCCGCGCTGGCGGCGACGTTCCTGAGTCCGAAGTGCTGTTTGCCCTTTGGGTAACTGGCGATCTGTTCAGCGAGGTGGCATGACATGCAGCACCTGCAGCGAAGCCAGAGCCACGCCAGAGCACTCACGCCTATTCGCGCAGGGGTGCCTGTACTGCGCGGCCAGGCGCATTCAGTACCTGCAAAGGGTTCTGTTCAAGGGCGACAAGAAACACATTGTGGACAAGCGCCAGGAGCGGTGCCGCAAGGCTCTGGCGGATGCCGTGGCGGATGGCCTGAATGGTCCGCAAGTGCGGGAGCTTTCTCGCAAGGCCGACTGGCAGCTTGCGCCAGTCAAACAGTCGGCCTCACGGCCAAGGAATGGAGGGTGATGTGATGAATTGCAAACCTGGGGATTTGGCCGTGATTTTTCGCGGCGCTGCGTTTTCCAAATACATCGGCGCAGTGGTGCGCGTGGTGGAAACAGATGGGCAGTTTTGGAGTACTGAAAAGAGCCTGGACGGTAACGAGAAGTACCCAATCCTTGTCCCTGATAGCTGCCTCCGCCCCATCCGCGACCCTGGAGACGACGCCCAGGACGAAACCCTGCAATGGCTCCCAGAGCCCAGCACTGTGAAGGAGGCAGCATGACCCCCGAAGAAATCACAGCCATGGCGAAAGAGGCGGGCGTTTTGCCGAGCAGCCCCTTTGTTGGTGTGCGCCCACAGGATCAAATGGCACTGGTTCGATTTGCTGAGTTGGTAGCCGAGAAGGCCGCAGCCCAGGAGCGGGAGGCATGCGCACGGATTGCAGCAGGCCAGTGGGCGAATGTCGCGGAAAAGCTGTACGGCATCGAATGCGCCGCCGCCATCCGCGACAGAGGCCAGAAGGGAGGCGTATGACCATCGGTGTATTCATGCCAGAGGGCACAGAAGCCCGCATCTGCACCGAGATTGCAGCACGCCAACAGATGGGCATCAACAAGTACGGCACCACCGTAGCCGAAAACCCCCTGAGCCTGCGCGAGTGGCTTGTCCACGCGAAGGAAGAAGCCCTAGACCAGGCCATCTATCTGCAGCGCGCAATCGAGGAAATCGACGCGCAGGAGGCTAGGCGTCATGGCTGAAAAGCGCGTCTTCAAGCTGGTGCATGCCCAGGCCCGTCGTGGCGCTGTGGAGGCCGTGCAATCCGCCCCTGATGGCTTTTGCGTAACTGTTTCGGAACCCACCCGCAGCCTGGACCAGAACGCGGCAATGTGGCCCATCCTGCAAGCCTTCGCCGATCAGCTGCAGTGGCCCGTGAATGGCGCCATGGTGTGGATGACGCCCGACGAATGGAAGGATGTCCTGAGCGCGGCCTACAAGCGCGAGTCTGTCCGGGTTGCCATGGGTATGGATGGCGGTGTGGTCATGCTGGGCTGCCGCACGTCGAAGTTCAGCGTTCGCGAGATGAGCGAATTCATTGAGTTCCTGCACGCGACGGCTGCCGCGCGCGAAGTGGACTTGCTGTATCGGGAGGTGGCATGACCAACTTCGGCAAAGAAGTCCGCAAGGCAATGATCGACGCAGATTTGAAGGTCTGCGAGTTCGCTAGATCCATCGGGGTGACCCATGGTTATGCATGCCAAGTGATAGCAGGGATGAAGAAGACCCCGCCATCTTTCTACCGGCACCTCGTGGACAAAGGCTTGGCAACCATTCCCGTCCAAGTCGAATACACCCTGGACCGCCGCGCAATGGATGTGGCGGGGCTGAACCGGGACCAGGTCGCGGAGTTGGTCAAGTTGGCTGATGGGATGCGGAGGGCGGGGAAATGCTGACCTACAAGAACCCCAAGGCCAAGCCCTGTGAGGTGTGCCAGAACCTATTCGTTCCCGACCGCATGGGCCAGGTCGTTTGCCGTCCTGCCTGCGCAATGAAGAAGGTGCGCCAGGAAAAGGTGCAGGAGCGCGCAAAGGTCCGCACCCGCAAAGAAGCCATCAAGACCATCCCCGCACTCATCAAGGAGGCCCAACGTGAATTCAACGCCTACATCCGTGAGCGTGACGCAGGCAAGCCGTGCATCTGTTGCGGCCGCACGCAAGAGGATGGCTATGGCACGGCGGCTCATGGATGGGACTGCGGCCACTACCGAAGCACCGGAAGTGCTTCTCACCTGCGCTTCAACGAGGACAACGCCCACCGGCAGCTTGTCATTTGCAATCGCCATGGTGCTGGCCGAGCAGTTGATTACCGCAGAGGCCTTATCAATCGCATCGGTTTGGAAAGAGTCGAGGCCCTGGAGGCCAGCAACGCCCCTCACAAGTGGACGCACGAAGAACTGAGGGCCATCCGCGACACCTACAGGGCAAAGCTCAAGGAGATGAAGAGTGAGAAATAACGCAGGCCGTCCAGTAGGCGCACGCATCCGCGAGGTGCTGGAGATCACCGAAGCCCGTGGCCAGGCCAACACCACCGAAATCCGCCTGGCAATGAAGGGCCATGTCGAGTCAGCCAACGTGGGGAAATACTGCTCCCGCGCCGTGGGCCTTGGACTGCTCACCGCCGATCGCACGCAACACCCGATTGTGTACCGCGCCGTGGAAGGCTGGAGAGAGGCAATTGACGCCCGCCCACCATCACGCCGCCGCCCTGAGCCAAAGCCACAGCCCACGCCGCCGCGTACATGGCGCATGGCAAACAGCGTCTTTGCACTGGGGGCCGCATGACCCAGCCAGCAAAGCTCAACGGGTGCCACAACCGCCCGCCGTTCAAGCAATCGACAGAGCTTCGGGACCACCACGGGCGCCTGGTGTCGTCCTGGCCCGCAGTCATGAACCCGGCATGCCAGTACACGCATTCGGAGCTGGGCCAGGCCGATGAGAGATGCCAGGGATGCAAGCACAGAGTAAACAAGGGGGAAAAATGCTGAACGACGAACGCCGAACCATTGAAGAATCCTATGCTTCTGCTACTGCCAGCTCTGACCTGCGCTGCGACACCCGCGATGGTGCGCCGCGCTCCGACACCGACCTGCTGATCGCCGCAGGCTGGTCGCCCAGCCGTATCGGAGCCGCACTGTTGCGCCTGCATACCGAGTGGGATGGATCCGAGCGAGGGCACGCTGCTGTCGCAAGCGACTTTCTTGGGCAGGCCGCATTGCCGCGTTCTGCGGTGAACGTTGGGCCGCGCAGCCCCATGCTTGATAAGAGAGAGCAAGTCGAGCGGGCCGAGAAGCTTGCGACCGAGCACAACAAACAGCAGGCCAAGTTGCTGATGGCGCACTTGAAGACCATGCCCGTCATCCGCGAGCAGTTGACTCTGCAGTTGCTGAAATGGAAGGTAGAAAACGCCGAGCAGGTGGCGGGTGCGCTGCTGCGGTGGTGGTTGGCCCCCAACTGCCACGCCTGCCAAGGCCGCAAGTTCGAGACGATCCCGGACACCGGCCGGCTGTCTAGCAAGCAATGCAAGCCCTGCGGCGCGACGGGAAAGTTACGGATTCCGCACGGGGAGGCGGGGCGCAGGTTGGCGAACTTCATGGACGACTGTGTGGGCATCGCGCGCAACTCGATAAAAAAGCGCTTGCACACCACAATTGGATGTAGTTAGAATTGCAACCGTCGATTGCAGAGGGCGCTGTCCCTCTCGCGCGGCGACTCTCTGCTGAACGTCACCACGCAACAGCCTGGCATCGCCTGTAGCGACGTGGGAAGACCTCGATGGGAGAGCTCGCCCTAAATTTTCTAACCCCGCAGGTTCGCGCCTGGCGGGGTTTTTCGTTTGGCTTGTGTCCCATGTGGATAGCAAGTATCCGGGCGCCTTTGGTAGCAATGCCACGGGCACCCTGTCTCGTTCGCTCAGCCAGGCTCGCCAGACACAGCCTTCACCGCCCTGGATCGTCCTGCGCTGAGCAACCCACTGCCATGACCCCAGAACCCAAACCAGAACAGGACGAGCCCTTTGAGCTTGACCTGAACGACGAAACACCTCTGCCCGTCATCTGCGAACTGTCAGAAGACGGGACATGTGAGGTGTGCCAATAGTCGGACCCCGAGAACACCGCGAACCCTGCGTGGCGGCTGGCGGGTAAACCAGTCGGTTCTTTCTCGTATGCCCATACGACAGGGGGAGGCGCGAACGGCAACGCCCAGGCATGAGCTAGACCGATGGGCGCTTAACCACTTCGGACAATCCACAGAGAACCCGAGCCATGTCTACTGTAGAGCCCACTAGAAAGCGAGAGAAGACCGGAGGCCGTACCAAAGGCACGCCCAACAAGGTCAATCGTGAGTTCCGCGAGACTGTCCGCAAGCTGCTGGACGACAACGCAGAGAACGTAGGCACGTGGATCACGCAAGTAGCCGAGGGCCACGGCGAGAACAAAGCCGATCCGGCAAAGGCGCTTGACCTGCTGGCGAAGCTGGCCGAGTTCGCCGCTCCAAAGCTCGGGCGGGTGGAGCATGTTGGCGAAGGCGGCGGGCCGGTCCTGAACGAGATCGTCATCAAGGTAGTGAATGCAGATCGAAGCTGAGTTTCCACGGAAGCTCGCATTTCTGTTCAAGCCAGCCCGATACAAGGTAGCGCACGGCGGGCGTGGTTCTGGCAAATCTTGGGCATTCGCCCGCGCGCTGATCCTTTTGGCCGCACAGAAACCATTGCGCATCCTGTGCGGCCGAGAGGTGCAGAAGTCCATCAAGGATTCTGTCCACCGGCTCCTGAGCGATCAGATTCAGGCATTGGGCCTGGGTCAGTCGTTCGACGTACTTGAGTCGGAGATCCGAGGTAAGAACGGTAGCCTTTTCTTGTTTGCCGGGTTGAGCCAGCACACAGTCGAGTCCATCAAATCCTTTGAGGGTGTGGACATCTGCTGGCTGGAGGAATCGCAGGTCATCAGCAAGCGGTCATACGACGTGCTTCTGCCAACAATTCGAAAGGATGGGTCAGAGGTGTGGCTGAGCCTGAATCCAGATATGGAGACGGACGAGACCTACCAGAGGTTTGTCGCTAATCCGCCTCCAAATGCATTAGTTGAGCAGGTGAACTGGCGCGATAACCCGTGGTTCCCTGATGTGCTGGAGGCGGAGCGGCAAGAGACCATGCGCCGCGACCCGGACAGTTACGAAAACATCTGGGAAGGCAAGCCAAAGCGTGTCGCAGAGGGTGCGATCTACGCTATGGAGATTGACCAAGCGTATGCACAAAACAGGGTGCGGGCAGTGCCCTACGACCCGCTGCTCTCAGTGCACACCGTTTGGGACTTGGGTTGGAACGACTCGATGACTGTCGGGTTCTTCCAGCGCTCCGGCGCTGAGGTGCGTTGCATCGACTACATCGAGGACTCATTCCGAACGCTCGATTGGTATGTGGCGGAGGTCGAAAAGCGCCCCTATCGCATAGGGACGTACTTCATACCGCACGACGGCAGGGCTAGGGACTTCAAGACCGGCAAAAGCACAGAAGAAATCTTGACGGGAATGGGTAAGGCGGTAGAGGTTCTGCCAGTGCTCAGCGTGGAGGAGGGCATCAAGGCCACGCGGATGATGTTCCCGCGCACGTATTTTGACCAGGACAAGGCGGGGCCCCTGCTGGAGCATTTGAAGCGCTACAAGCGGACGATCAATGCCAGGACGAACGAGCCAGGCGCACCACTTCACGACGAACACAGCCACGGCGCTGACATGTTCCGCTACGCGGCCATGGCGGTTGACCAGATGGGTAATGCAGCAGGGAATAAACCCATCCAATACAAGCGAAAGATGCTCGCATGAACGAACTTCACACCTACGCAGACGGCTCGCAGCGGGTCGGATGCGCACCATTCCCGAAGCTGTCTCCACTGGAAGAACAAGCGGCCCTGCTGCGTGGTGAGCCGACGACCCAAGAACCAGAGCCCAAGCCACGCGCGAAACCAGGCCCCAAGCCAAAGCAGGACTAACCAATGGCGAAGATGACCGACGACACGCTGCTAAAGCACCTCCAGGCAAACGAGGATGATGCTGCGCAGTACGTCGAGGCCGTGGGTTATGCGCGTCTCGCGTCGATGCGCGAGTATTACCGCGAGCCCTATCCAGGCGATGAAGAGCTGGACGGCTGGTCGCAGATTGTCACGTCCGAGGTTCAGGACACGGTCGAATGGATATTGCCCGAACTGCTGGATGTGTTCACCACCAGCGATGAAGCGGTGGTATTCGAGCCAACAACGCAAGAAGACGTGCAGGGCGCCCAGCAGGCTACCGACACTTGCAACTACATCTTCTACAAGCAGAACAATGGCTTCCTGACGCTGTACACGGCGTTCAAGGATGCGCTGATCGCCCAGAACTGCGCGGTGATGTGGCGCACCTGCACGGATCAAGTGCGCGAGGTTCAGAAGGTCAATGGAGCACCTATCGAGGTGCTCGCCATGCTTGAGGCAGAGGGCTACGAGATTGAGGCTGCCAGCCCTGTGATGGGCGCGCTTGTTCCGCTGTTCAATGCGTCTGTAGCTCGCACGGTCGAGAAGAAGAAGATTCGGGTAGAGGCATTCCCGCCTGAGCAAATGATCATCAAGAAGGGGTGGACATCCCCCCTGTTGGCCGACTGCCCCTATGTCGCCCGGGTGATGGAAGTCACGCTGTCCGACCTGCGGCAGATGGGCTTTAAGGATGTGACTGCCGCCGAGCTTCGGGCTTCTGAGGATGCCTTGCCTGATAGCCTGGAAGAGGACTATCGTATCCAGCGCACCGAGGGCAAGTTCACCGAAGACGGTGATTCGGTCGATACCGAGGACGAGAGCCTTGCTACTGGCTGGCTGCGCATCGAGTTCGTGCTGGTGGACTATGACGGCGACGGCATTGCAGAGCGCCGCCTGATCTATCGCCTGCACGACAAGATCCTTGAGAACGAGGAAACCGACCAGGTACAGATTGCCACCACCAGCCCGATCATCAACACGCACCGCTGGGACGGCATGTCCATTGCCGAATGCGTGTCGGATATCCAGCGGCTGAAAACCGATCTGACCCGCGCGATGGTCAACGGCGCGAATCTTGCCGTCAACCCGCGCAAGACAGTTCTCACCGATGCGAACGGCAACCCATACGTGGATGTGGATGATCTGCTGGACTTCCGTGTGGGTGGGATCGTCCGTCAGACTCGGGAAAACGCGCTGAGCGTAGAGCCAACGCCATTCAACCCAGGCCAAGTGCTGCCAGTCCTCGCCTATGTCGATGACATGGCCGAGAAGCGCACGGGTGTGTCCAAGCAGCAGCAGGGCCTTGATGTGAACGCCCTGCGCCCCGACCGCACGGCCGCCGAAGTGATGATGACGGCCAACGCGGCAAAGCAACGGGTGAAGCTGATTGCCCGAATCTTTGCTGAGACGCTGGTGAAGCCGGTCTTCATGGGCATCCTCAAGCTCTTGACGCAAGGGGAAATGGAGCCATTGGCCTTCCGCCTGCGCGGGCAGTTCGTGCAATACGACCCCAATGAATGGCGGGACCAGTACGACATGACCGTGAATGTCGGCCTGGGAACGGGTGACAAGCAGCAGCAAATCGGCGTGTTTACGAACCTTCTGCAGACGCAGATGGGCCTGGCTCAATCTCCCTTTGGTCAGCTGATGATCCAGCCACAGCACATCTACAACACCGTCGCAAAGATGGTGGAGTTGGGCGGCCAGAAGAATGTGAATGACTTCATCGCCAACCCGCAAGGTCAACCCTTGCCACAGCCCGGCCCGCCTCCGCAGTTGATGCTTGAGCAGGCCAAGATGCAGCAGCAGGGCCAGATCAAGCAGATGGAGTTGCAATTCCAGGCTCAGGCGGCAGAGATGGACCGCCGCCAACAGGCAGAGCTGGAACTGATCCGCCAGCGCGCCCAGCAGCAGACGGATGCCAATCGGCAGGCGATGGAAGCCGAACTGCATCGCATGAAGCTGGCGCAAGAGGCTGAAGTGCAGGCCTTGCGTGCGCAATACGACGACGCCCGCCATGTGCGTGAGATGGCCTACAAACGATGGGAAGCTGAGCTGGATGCATCGGTCAAGATCGAGTCGGCCAACATCAGCAGCAAGGCCAAGGTGGCAAACGAGGCGACCGCTGCCGCCACCGCCGAGATCGGCCGGGAGGTGCGGCCATGAACGACGCCGAAATAGCCAAGATGGGCGACGACGCACGCCAGGTGCTGAACAACCCGGCGTTTCAGCAGGCCATGGCGCAGATGCACGAACTGGCCCACAAGGCGTTCAAGCAAACCGACCTGCGGGATGCTGAGGGCTTGAAGATCGCCCGCCAGTTCGCATCAGTGACAGACGACTTCGAGACCATCCTCAAGCGAATGATTGAAGGCGGCAAGTTTGCCCAGGCCAATCTGGACAAGCACCGCGACGAAAGCGCCATGAAGAAGGCGGCGCGCAAGGTTTTTCGGTAGTCACCTACCTTTTTGGGCCTCCGCAGTGATGCGCGCCCGCAGCCCTCTCTGGTGACGTGAGAGCGGGTTTTGATAGGAGCATCTAATGGACGGACAAGCCGATCAGGCCCCGGTCTCTGCTGATGATTTGGCTCAGTTCTTGATCGACAACCCCGAAGCAGACGGGGCCGATGAACCACAAGAACCGCAAGAGCCGACCGACGAATCCCCCTCCAATGAGGACACGGACGAGCCGGAAACCGAAGACGACAGCCCGGATGATGGCGAGGAAGACCCCGCCGAGAAGCCCGATCCGACAAGCGGTCGCAAGTTCAAAGTCACCGTCAAGGGCGAAGACGGCGCGGACCTCGAAACAGAGGTTGACGAAAAGGAACTCGTAGCAGGCTACCAGCGGCACGCGGACTACTCCCGCAAAACCGCAGAGCTTGCGCGGCGAGAGGAGCAAGCGACAGAGATTGTCCGCGCCAAGGTCACCGAGGCGCAGCAGCACTTTGTCCAAAAAGCGCAAATGGCCGAAGCGCTGGTGGCTCGTCTTGCTGGATTGCGCAGTCCCGAAGAAATGCTGGAGTTGTCGCGCCAAGACCCTGCGGCGTACGTCGCAGAGCAAGCCCGGCAGCAGCAGGTGCACAGCATGATCGCTGGCCTGCAAAACCAGTGGCAGCAAGAGCAGTTCCGGCAGCAGCAGGAACAGCAAGCGGCCATGCAACAGCAGTTCGCCAAATGCTGGGGCGTGTTGGGCCAGAAAGGCATCGACAAACCCAAGCTGCAGCACATCTTTGAAACCGTGTCGAAAGACTACGGAATCCCCATGCAGAGCTTTGCCACCCTGGCAGACCCTGCGGCGGTGATGGTGATGCGCGACGCGGTTGCCTATCGGGAACTGCAGAAGAAGAAATCCGAGGTCACCCAAAAGGCTGCGGCTGCACCGCGCCTGCCTCAGAAATCACCCGTGCCCCGCAATGCGCCCGAGCAAAAGCGCGCAGAGCGGCTTCGTTCCGGTCGAGGGTCGCGTGACGACCTGGCCGCATTCATCGCACAACACGATCTGTAAGGAGGTCTGCAAATGGCAGTCCCAACCAATACCTACACGCGCTACACGGCATCGACCAACGTGCGCGAAGACCTGGCCGACTTCATCGCCCGCCAGGACCCCGAAACCACGCCCATCATCTCCAGCGCTGGCAAAGCCAAAGCCATGCAGACGGCGCACGAGTGGAACCGCGATTCGCTGCGCGCCCCCAACGCAGACAACGCGGCCATCGACGGCGACGACGCAACCACGTCTGCCAAGACACCCCCCGCCCGCGTCGGAAACTACTGCCAGATCTTCACCGACACGGTGCAGGTCTCCGGTCGTGCCGAAGTGGTGGACAAGGCAGGCATGAAGTCCGCATTAGCCTACAACAAGGCCAAGATGTACAAGGAACTCATGCGCGACATGGAGAAGATGGTGGTCTCCAACAACGTCGCCGTGCTGGGTTCTGGTGCCGCTGCGGCGAAGTCTGCCGGTCTCGGCCCGCTGATCTACACCAACGCCAACCACGGTGCCGGTGGTTCTACGGTTGCGCACACATCTGGTTTTGCCACGGTCGCCCCGACTGCTGGCACTGGCCGTGCGTTCAGCAAGACCATCTACGACGCCGCTGTTCAGGCCACGTACATCAGCGCAGGCAAGGTGCCAAAGGCTGTGTACATGTCCCCAGCTCACAAGACCGTCGCTTCCGGTTTCACTGGCATTGCCCAGAATCGCTACGAAGTGAAGGGCGAGAACCAGGGCGCCATCATCGGCGGTGCTGACGTGTACGTGTCGGACTTCGGCGCGATGACCCACGTCCCCCACTACATGATGGCTGGCAGCACCAATGTGTTCGGCCTGGACGTGAGCGAAATCAAGATCGCGTACCTGCGCCCATTCCAGTCCACCCCCCTGGCCAAGACTGGCGACAGCATCCGCGAGCAGATTCTGGTGGATGCCACCCTGCGCGTCGAGGCTGAAAAAGCCAACTTCAAGATCGCCGACCTCACAGGCGGTTGATCAACTCGGCAGCAACAAGAGGGGCCCTTCGGGGCCCCTTTTTCATTGGGACATCAGATGTTCGGCAACTTCCAGATTGACGAAGGCGTGAACCCGGCCACGGGTATTCGCACGCGCATTCACTTCGAAGGCGATCAAGTCGTTGTGCAGAAGACCTACGACGCCGAACCCTACATCCAGCGCGCCGCAGAGATGCGGGCCCGCAACGAGGGTAAGCGTTGGGGTGAAGGCAAGGAGGTGGGCGTGTTGCCGCCTTGGGTCAGCCATCCGATTTCCTTGATTGAGGACGACGCCGAACGCGAGCGCGCCACAAAGCAATTCTTCCGCGAAAACCCCGCATTTCTGGCGTATGACGCCTTCATCAAATGAACTGGGGTGAACTCAAAGCCGCAGTTGCGGGCTACACCCACCGCGACGACCTGGATGCGCTGTTCCCTACGTTTCTGCAGCTGGCAGAGCAGCGCATCTACATCGGTGAGGTGAACTCACCAAAGGTGCGAGTGGCTGCTATGCGGCAGTTTGCGACCCTTGCCAATGGAACCAGGCCATCAGGTTTCCTTGAGGCAATCAAGGTCAACGAAGCCAGCAGCCCGGACAAGACGCTGGATTTCTGCCCGCTAAACCGCCTGTCTCTGGAACGCCGCGCATTCAGTTGGGACGGCCAGACGCTGGTTTTGTCCGACGACCAGGGCTTTCCGCTTGACCTGACGTACTACGCCAAATTGACCACACCAGTCGCAGACAGTGACAGCAACTGGCTCACGGAAAACGCGCCTTCCGTCTACCTGGCATCGCTGTTGGTGGAAGCCTACCGCTGGGCCATGGATGACCAAGCCGCAGCACGCGAGGCCAACAACTACGCCAGCGCCGTGAACTCGCTCAACAGCCAAGACCGCGCCGCTCAATCCAGCGGATCGCGGCTCATCGTCAGAGGGGGGCGCTAATGCCACTCGAAACCGTAAACTACATCAGCGATTTCAACCCGCTATGGCCGCTGGGTAGCGACCCCAAGTCCAACGGTGACAACCACCTGCAGATTATCAAATTCGGGACAAAGAACACCTTCCCGAATATCACCGGCCAGGTCACGCCTACCCACGTCGAAATCAACTACCTGAGCGGCGTCACATCGAACGTGCAGGTGCAGCTGGGGAACAAGGCCAACACGGCCAGCCCTACCTTTACGGGCACTGTCGTTCTTCCTTCGACAACTTCGATTGGCACGGTCACGGATGCGGAGATTTCCCGCCTGTCCGGTGTGTCGTCTGCGATCCAGACTCAGCTGGATGGGAAAGGCGCCATCACCGGGCAGACGTGGAGCGGTGCGCATGACTTCACGGCGGGCTCTGTCAACGTCCCAACGGCAATGGCAGGGGATGCCAGCACAAAGGCTGCCTCTACAGCTTTTGTAGCGGGCGTGGCGTTCTCGTCTGCGCTGCCTGGCATATCCGGCAACCCTTTCAAGTTCACCGCGAATGATGGCTCTGTTGCGAGCTGGCGCTATCCGTTTCTTTTTTCGGAGTCCGTGACCGGAACGAGCGTTACGGCAGTTGCCGGGAAGCGGTATCGCTTGCAAAACGCCGCTGCAACCACGGTCACGCTGCCCGCCTCGCCTTCCGACGGTGATGTGGTCGGCATCGCCTCGCTCAACCGCCGCAAAGACAACGTGGTGGCGCGCAACGGGCAAAACATCTGTGGTCTTGCTGAAAACATGACCATCGGCAACCCCTACTTCCCCCTCGTCCTTGAATTCCGCACTGGCTACGGCTGGGAGCTTGTCGCATGAGCAATCTAAACACATTCATCGGGGCGGGTAGCAGCCTAATTCCTCTGCGCTACGTCTTTGCCCGCTCCATGCAGATGATCACCAGCCCTGTGCGCGGGAAGCTGGCTGTGCTGTGTGTGGCTGGTTCTGGGAGTGGGGCAGCAACGACCAATAACACCGGGTTTTGTGGCGGTGGTGCGGCCGGGGAAATCGCAACTGACTTGATCGACATCGAGGTGGGTGATTTGGTGATCCTCTCGCCGGGTTCTGGTGGCGCATCGGTGACCGGCATAAACGCCGGAAATCCTGGGACGCAATCAGCAGTCTCCATCGGCGGGTCCATCACGTATAGCCTGACCTGCGCGCCCGGTGCTGGCGGCGTCCGTTCCACGACAACAGGCGCCATCACCGGCGCCGCTGGCGGTACTGGTGGTACTGGTGGCACATCACTTGTCCAGCGTGGCGCAGGTGGTAATGGCGGAAGCCGCACTGCAAACAACGGCACCGGGGCCACGGGCGGTGGGGCGTGCAATCTGCAGTTAACCAGCAGCTCCACGATTACGCGCGGCGGCAACTACTCACAAACAGGCGCTGGAACGTCCACATCAACAGGCGGTGGTGGCGCTGGTGGGAATGGTGGAGACCTCACAACCAACTCAGTTTTCCGCTCTGGAGGCGGTGGTTATGGTGGGGCTGCAGCTACTGATGCATTGACTGGTGGCCCGAACGCAGTAGGGACCAGCAATGCGGCCTCTCCGACAAGCATCCTGAGTAATTTTGCGCTGTTTGGGCTTGATGTGTTTGGCGGTGGAAGAACCTCGACCATAGGCACAACATCTGGAACCAATGACGCCCCTGGCGGCGGCGGTGGTGGCGGCAGCGGCCAAGACAGCGGCGGCGGGCAAAACTTCGGTGGAAACGCAATTCTGTTTGGTGGAGGTGGTGCCGCAGTCAATACCAACGGTTCTTCGCACACAGGGGTTTTCGGCGGTGCAGGAAAAGCCGGTGGTGGTGGTGGTGCTTTTGCCGCCGTCGCAGGCTCTGGCGTCACCAGCGGGGCTGGTGGTGAGGGTTTCGTAATTGCAGTATTCCTGCAGTCTGGGAGCTAATCATGGTCATTGGTTTTGGCTACGCAGCCCAAGGTGAAGGGCACGTCATTCTTTACGCGATCAACTTTGCACAGGAGTCAGACATTGCTCTGTTCACGCCATGGCTGACTTCGTTCTACCCTGGGACAACCTGGGCACCACAGAATCAGTTTCCGGAAAACTGCTGGGTCAATTGGGTCCGTGACACCCCCGAGGGTGAGTGGTACAACCCCAACCCGGCGACAGAGGCCCACACTCCGGACCTGTCCTGATGCCCATCACCCAGGTCCCTAAACTCGGCTCGGTAGGGGTCATCTACGACCAGCCAGCCGAGGAACTGCCGGTCAGCGCGCTATCGGACGTGAACAACGTCCGTTTCCGCGAAGGGGCAATGGAGAAGATCCTTGGGCACAAGCAGATCTACACCACGCCATCCGTCACGCCGTACTGGCTGCAGGCATACAACCAGGGCGGGAAGCGGTGGTGGATTCACGCCGGGCTGGCGGCGGTGTTTGCTGATGACGGCACGAGCCGCTCGACCATCACCCCATCGTCTGCGCCGACTGGCGGTGTCATGGACCGATATACCGGTGGTGTTCTCAATGGTGTGCTGATCATGAACAACGGCAAGGACGCGCCGTGGTATTGGGGGGGTACGGGGGTATTGCAGACCCTGCCCGGCTGGCAATCTGGTGTCCGCGCCCGGTCCATCCGCCCATACAAAAACGTCGCTGTTGCCATTGGGGTAACAAAGGGGGTCGGGTCTACGCCTGTGGAATACCCCCACATGGTCAAGTGGTCAGATCAGGCCGTGCCCGGTGCTGTGCCTTCATCTTGGGATGAGACAGACCCGACCAAAAACGCGGGCGAACTGGACTTGGCCGAAGAGCCATCGGAGATGGTGGACCAGCTGACATTGGGTGATGCAAACATCATCTACAAGCAGCAGTCCATGTGGTCGATGGTGCCCAGCGGTGACAGCCAGATTTTCCGCTTCCAGCGTTTGCCCGGCGAGGTTGGGGCCCTGGCCCGGGGGTGCATCGCAAATACTCCGCTTGGGCACGTCGTGCTGACCCCCGGTGATGTGATCATTCACAGCGGCCAAGGCCCACGGTCCATCATCAACGCCCGTTTGCGTCGGTGGCTGTTCTCGCAGATCGACAGCACAAACGGGGATATGTCCTTTGTGACGCTCAACCCGGCGACCAATGAGGTGCTGGTGTGCTTCCCTTCGTTGGGTTCTGCAGCGTGCGACAAAGCGTGTGTATGGAATTGGGTGGATGACGTGTGGAGCGTGCGCGATCTCCCGAATGTCACCTACGGGGCGACCGGACAGATCGAATACTCCGCCACGCAGACATGGGACAGTGACAACGACGCCTGGGATGACGACGTGACGGCGTGGGATGAAGACGAGTTCTCGCGCAATCAATCCCGCCTGCTGGTCACGACCACAGAGCCACTGATCGCCGCCATGGATGCCGCCGCGACATTCAACGGGGTGCCATTCACCGCAGTGGCTGAGCGCACCGGCTGGACGATGGATCAACCCGACCGCGTGAAGGTCATCAAAGGGGTGCGCCTTCGAGTCAACGGCCCAGCAGGCACGCAAGTACAGGTGCAAGTGGGGTCTGCCATGCAGGCAGAGGACAACGTGACCTGGAGCGCACCGGCTCTGTACACGCACGGGTCCGGCAAGATCGAAGTGAACGTGTTTTCCAAGGCCGGGCGATTCATGGGTGTCCGGTTTACCTCGGTAGGGAATCAGGCTTTCAAGATCGTTTCGTACGGCGTGAACTACGAACTAAGGGGGGGCTACTAGATGGCCTACATACCCCGCCAACCCCCCGCAGACCCGGCCTTGTTGCCGGGTTTTTTTTCGTCAGAGCTCAACAACATCGCGCGCAGCACCGTGACCGACACCGTGCAGCTGCAGCCGCAATCAGTCGCCCCGGCCAAGCCCCGTGCCGGTCTTTTGGTTGAGGCGGACGGCACGAACTGGAACCCCGGATCGGGGGCTGGCCTTTACATCTACCGGGCGGGCGCCTGGGTGTTTTTGGGATAGGAGAAAAAATGGCCGATTGGATGTACAAGTATTCGGACGGCACCATGGGTGCAAGCCCGTGGCAGCGCGACGCATCTGGAAATGTGATGCTCGATGCAAACGGCTCGGTCATGGAAGGCTCTTTCCTGGGCTCCGCAAACCCTGGCGGCGGCTACACACCGGGCGTGAGCGGGTCGGCAGCCGCATCCATGATGGGCTACACCCCTCCCGACTTTGTGGACCCGGCAACGGTTCGCCCGTCCGGTGGCGCAACGTTCGGCGGCTCCAGCTCTGGTTCTGGTGGCGTCTACAACGGCAACACGAAAACATCTGGCGGCGGTTTCGGCGGGCAAAACCCCTATCTGCAGCCGATGATGGACAGCATCACCAACCAGGTCACCACGAACTTCAACCGGAACGTGATGCCACAAATCTCCAGTCAGATGATGGCGACCGGTGGTTACGGTGGTTCTCGCCAAGGCGTGATCGAAGCCAACGCCATGCGCGACATGAACCAGGGTTTGGCGAACAGCCTTGCAAGCCTCGGGCTACAGGACTTCAACGCCATGCGCGGCTATGACTTGGGCTTGCGTGGCAACGACCTGGGCTTTGCTGGCCTGGATGCACAGATCGCACAGAACAACTTCAATAACAACCTGACCGGCGCGCAGTTCGGCCTGAGCATCTTTGACCGCCTGATGGGCAACAACCAGACGGGCATCAACGCCGGGACGAACGTCCAGAACACGCCGATGAACTACTGGAGCCAGTTCGGCAACCAGTTCAATTCCATCGGTCAGGGTTACGGCGCAACTACGGGTTCTACCAGCCAGCAGGGCAACCCATTCATGAGCGCGCTCGGTGGTGCGCAGTTGGGTAGTCGCATAGGCTCGATGTGGGGAGGCCAAGGCCCGACGACCAATTCCGTTGGCGGGGCAAATGCGCAAGGCTGGGGTACAGGCGCCGGGTACGGGAATCAAGACCTCGGCCTGAATTTCTGATGCACTACACGCCCCAAAACATCCCCGCAGAGGCGGTGGATGCGCTGCGGCCTGCCGCTGCGTATTCGTACACGGAAACCGCAGAAAAGTGGGTGGATCTATGCCGCAAAGGGCGGGCGATGTTGTGGCGCAATTCAGACTGCTGGGCAGTGACGGTGGTAGCCGTCACGAAGGTCGGAAAAGTGATTGCAATAGAGGCGCTTGGCGGGGCTGAATGTGATGTGTTGATTGATGAAATCAACGTATGGGCGACAGAGCAAGGGTGCGTCGAATCGATTTTCGCTGGCCGGATTGGTTGGGCCCGCAGACGCAAGGATTACGAGCCAATTAGGGTGTTTGCTCGGAAAAAACTAGGAGATTGATATGCCAGGAGTGGGAAGTATTTTGGGCGGCGTCGGGGCGCTAGCTGGTGGCCTCTTGGGCGGCGACGATGGCGGACAACAACAAACCGCGTCCAAAGAGCCGTGGGAGCCCGCACGCAAGCCGCTTATCAACTCGCTAAACACCGGCCAAGACCTTGAGCGCTACTACCAGCGCAATCCATTTAACCAGCTGCAGCAGACAGGCTATCAAAACCTGTTCGGCGACATCGACGCATTCCGCACCCAGATGGCGCCGGGATTGATGAACTTCGCCAACGGCATGATGACCTCGAACTATCAGCGGGGCCCGCGCAACTCGCAGGTGGAGGCTATGCAATCCCAGCCGATGATGGGGCAGCAGAAACCCATGCTCATGCAAGGCCCGGATGGTGTGTACCAGACCAAGCCCATGCAGGCACAAGGCGGCAGCCTTGAGGGTCTGCTCGGTGGTATGGCGCAGGGTGGCGGCAGGTCGCTGATGGGAGCGCAAGAAAGCTGGAACGGCCTCTTGGGCGGCCAGCCAGGGATGGAATATGGGTTTGGTCAAACGCAAGCAGGCAACCGTGGCCCGTTCTCCGTCCCCGCTGGTAGCACATACGGCACGCTCGATTGGACGCAGCTGAATCCGTTCACTGCATCCAACGGAATCCCACAAACCCCCGTCGCTGAAAAGCCGCCAGAGAAGTCGCCCGAAGACCTCGCCCGAGAGGAATGGGAGCGCCTGGTGCGTTCGGGTATGGGTTATATCGGATCGGGGGCTTAATCATGGCTGGACTGCTCGACTTCAACGACCCAGGGATGCGGATGGGGCTGGGTCTTCTGGCCTTGGGCCAGATGCCGCGCAACCAGGGGTTTCAGGGGCTGATGGGGTTGCTGGCTTCGCAGGACGATTCGGCGCGCATGAAAGCCGAAACAGCATTGCGCCAGGAGCAGGCCAACCGCCAGCGCCAGGAATGGGAGATGAAGGACGCCGCCGCCAAGGCTCAGGCCGCGCAACAAGCTGCCATCCCTTCGCTGTTCACTCCCGGTCAACCTGGTGGTGTGAGTGGCTTCGACGTGCAAAAGGCGCTTGCACTTGGCATGGACCCCAAGGCAATTCAGCAATATGCAGAGCTGCAGAACGTGGGCCGCCAAGAGGTCGCGCGCACCGTTGAGGGCGTCGATGCTCAAGGCCGCCCGGCCACGTTCCAATACGACAAATTCGGTCAGCGCGTGGGGGATGGGGTAGGTCAGTGGAAGGCGCCAATGCTCATCAACCAGGGGGACCGGCAAACCCTTTTCGACCCTGCGGCACGTCAAACAATCGGCAGCCTGGGGATCAACATGTCCCAGGCCGAGCGTGACGCATCCGCACGCGGCTGGGCATCCAACAACCTCGCACAACAACGGCTTGCCTTCGACATGAGCGGCGGCACTGAAGGTGGTGGCGCCCAAGCTGCGCTGACCCGACAATTTGGCAAGGCACCGCCCGGCTATCGATGGAAGCAGGATGGAACCGCCGAAGCCATCCCCGGCGGCCCGGCAGATGTGAAGGCTGGGCTGGAAGGGGAAAAGGCCAAGCAGCGGGCGGCTTTTGCAACATCGGCGGCAGACAACACGCTGGACGCAGTGCGCGACGCCAAGAACCTCACCGGCAGGACAACTGCTGGCGTGGGGTCCGTGCTTTCAGGAGTGCCAGGAACAAACGCCCGCGACCTTCAGGCCAAGCTGGAAACCATCAAGGCCAATTTGGGCTTCGACCGTCTCCAGCAGATGCGCGACATGTCGCCGACAGGCGGGGCATTGGGCGCTGTGGCGGTTCAGGAACTAATCGCCCTGCAGTCCACCGTTTCTTCGCTCGACCAGGCGCAAAGCCCTGCGCAGCTCCAGCAGTCGCTGAACAAGATCGAAAAGCACTACGGGAACTGGAAAAACGCGGTCAATGGACAGATGCCAAAAGATCCAGCGAAGCCCGGAGAAATTGGCAGCGGATCTTTTGGGATGCAGCCATCCAGCGGTGGATTCAAGATCATCGGAGTACGCTAAATGCCCGTCTACACAGTCCAAGGCCCTGACGGCAAGACTTATGACATCGAGGGGCCAGCCGGGGCGACTGCGGACCAGCTGGAGCAGGTCATCACCTCGCAGCAGCCAAAGAGCACCATGCGCGGCATTGCCGAGGGTGTGGGAAACCTTGCTGCCGGTGCTGTGCGTGGTGCAGGGTCTATCGGGGCGACGCTTCTTGCGCCTGTCGACATTGCACGCGATGCGCTCGCGGGGAAAGGTCTTTCCTTGGAGTCCAACCGACAGCGCCGCGCCGACATGGACGCTGCGCTGGGCAGCTTGGGCGCTGACACTGATTCCTGGGCCTACAAAGGCGGCAAACTTGCGGGTGAAATTGCAGGCACCGCCGGTACTGGTGGGGCAATCGCAAACGTGGCAGGCCGTGGGCTTGTGACTGTTGCACCTCAGCTTCTGCCGCGTGCTCAACCGCTGCTGTCTGCAATCCAGTCTGGCGGCATGTCAGCACCGGGTGCCGGGCTGCTCACGCGCACGGCTGGCGGCGCCATAACCGGCGGCGCTACTGCCGCTACGGTGAATCCAGAGGATGCCATATCTGGTGCGCTTGCCGGTGGCGCAATGCCCGGCGTGGTCCGAGGCTTGGGGGCCGTGGGTTCAGCCATTGGCCGTCAACTCCGCCCGGGCGGTGAAAGCGCGCAGCTTGCACAAAAAGCCCTTGATATGGGCGCGCCGCTTGGTATTGCAGATGTCGCAGAGGGCAAGTTCACCAAGGCCGTGCGCTCGGTTCTCAACGATGCGCCGTTGACGGGTGGGATTGGCGCCGCTCAGAACGAGGCGAAACAGAAGTGGTTCAACCGTGCCGTGGGCGAGGTATTCGACGCCGCTGATGACAAGCTGACCCCGCAGGTGATGGACGCAGCCAAGCAGAAGATGGGTGCGGAATTTGACCGCATTTGGTCAAACAACGCCCTCAAGGTGGACAACCAGCTGCTGAATACGCTGTCCAAGACCCGCGCCAACGCTTCCATGCTGCCCAAGGCAGAGCGCACCCGCATCCTGTCGATGCTGGATGACCTGGAGGGTCAAGTGGTACAAGCTGCCGATGGGTCCATGATCATCCCCGGCGAGGTGGCAAACCGCTACCAATCATCGATTCGCAAGGCTTCAGAGAGTGCCCAGGGCTTTTTGAAAAACGACCTGACCAACCTGCGCAAAGACGTGATCGGCGCTTTCAATCGCTCGGTGTCTCCAGATGACGCCGCCGCACTGGCGTTGAATCAGAAGAAGTACAAGGCCTTCAAGACGGTCGAACCGCTGCTGAACAAGGGTGAATTGGGGGTTGCCGGGCGCGAAGCTGGCGACGTGCCTGCGGCATTGCTGCCGGGCGCTGTGCTGCAGTCGTACAAGTCCAACCCCGCAGGGTCGCCACTGGCTGAACTGAGCAAGATGGGTTCAAAGTACCTTGTGGACAGGACGCCCCAGACAGGGGGTAGTCTGCGGGCTGGCATCCAAAACAGCGCAATCGGCGCGGCTCTTGGTCTTGGGGCTATGTCCAATCCACTGGTGGCGGCGGCTGTTGTTCCGTCCGCGATGGGTTTGAATCAGGTTCTTGGCGCGCCCATGCTCGCGCGTGGCCTGCTGTCTGCCAATGTCCCGCAGATGCCCGGATTGCTGACCGCAACTCAGAGAACCGTTCCGGTCCTCACCGCCCAGTGAAGCCGCGCCAGATGCCGTAAAGGAAGGCCAGGAAGCCAATCACAGCAACCTTGAGCCACATCCAATCAGTGAATTCCATGCCCGCTCCTAGCGGGCTTTTTTACGCCCGCAAAGGGGCATTTTAGAGGCACAGGGGGTTAGATGAGCAACCACGCAGTTGAGAACGCAGGCATTGTCGCAAGCAAGGTGGCAGCCTACGGCGGGGCAGGTGGGGCCGTGGTGGCAGGGCTCACCCTCAACGAGCTAGGCGTGATCGTCGGTATTTTCGTGGCGGTGGTGGGGCTGGTGCTAGGCCAAATCTGGTCCTGGCGCAAAGACCGCCGCGAGACGCGAGAGCAAGAGATCCGTATGCGTAGCGAGTTCGGCTCAGAGTGGAACAAGCTATGAAATCCCGCTTTGACACCTGTTTCGAGCGGCTGATCGGCCATGAGGGCGGCTATGTCAACCACAAAAACGACCCAGGCGGCGAAACGAATTTCGGCATCAGCAAGCGCTCCTACCCGCAGGAAGACATCAAGGGCATGACCCTTGAGCGCGCCAAGCAAATCTACAAGCGAGATTTTTGGGACAAGGCCAAGTGCGGCCGACTGCCGAAAGGGGTGGATTTTGATGTGTTCGACACCGCCGTAAATAGCGGTGTACTGCGCGCCACCATCTTCCTGCAGCGGGCTGCCGGGGTCATCGCAGATGGGGTGATTGGCCCGAAGACGCTGGAAGCCGTAAACAGCACGCCGGATGCCGTGATACAGGCCCGCTTCAACGGTGAGCGCCTGTCGTTCATGGCGGACCTGCCAACGTGGCCCACGTTCGGGCGCGGATGGGCGCGAAGGGTTGCCGAGAACCTCAAGGGCATCGGGCAATGAAAGTCACCTTCCTCATCCAGCCCAAGTTACAGCCCATCGGAAACAGCGACGAGTGGGAGCTTTGCGATCCATTCACCGTGCGGGTGGAGGATGGCGACACCACCGAAATCATCACGGTCCCCAATGGGTTCACCACGGACCTTGCCAGCGTCCCAAGGCTGCCTGGGGCCTATCTGGTCTTTGCCAACAGGGGCAGGCGCTCGGCGATCCTGCACGACTACCTCTATTCCCAACAGGTCGACCGCAAGCGCGCCGACAGGATATTCCTGGCCGCTATGGAAAACGAAGTTGGAGCCATTCCAAGGCGCCTCATGTACTGGGCCGTGCGGCTCGGCGGGGGTGCGTATTACCAGTCTCATCAACAGGCCAACGAGGCCGAAAGGGAAGCGCCATGAAGGCTCTTGCAATCACTCTCTGCGCCCTGGCTCTGGTCGGGTGTTCCAGCTTTAAGCTCGGGGCCGGGTGCTACATCCCATACGGGGTAAGCGGTCAGTGCACTGCTGCGACCATGGAGCCAGCACAGCCAGCGCCTGTTGTGGCGCCTGCTGGGGTAAAGAAGCTGTAGGGCTGCTGGAGGCGTGGCCGTCACAGCCGCGCTGAAATCTGCTCCGGGGTTTCCCTGTAGTAGCGCTTCATGAGGATGTTGAGGTCTTTGTGGCGCGAGATTCGGGCCAGCGTCAGGGCGTCCATCTTGCGTGACAGCAGGGTCAGCGCCGTGGCCCGGGCATCGTGGAACGTCAGGCCATTGATCAGCAGTTCAGAGCACAACCGGCTGAACAGCGCAGACCCCTCATTCGCGCCAACGGTGAAAGATGGTAGCGGATCCAGCAGCTTGCGCGCCCTGGTGACAACTGGCATTGCCACGGGCCTGCGCTTGCCCTTGCTGATCGGCAGCACCAGCACCTTGCGCACTGGGTCATAACGGCACGTCAGCACCTCCTGCATCCGCAAGCCCGTGTGCAGGGCAATCCTGAACGCGGCCTGCATCTGCGCCGTCTTGCCCGACCTGGGCGCTTGCAGCACCCTGCGAATCTCCTTCCAACCCCACACGGTTTCCCGGGCGGGGTTTTCTTCCGGTAGGCGCACGCCATCAAACGGCGAGGTGTCAAGCCATCTCCATTCCTTGTGGGCGATCTTGAACATGTTGCGAAACAGGTTCACTTCTCGTAGGACCGTGGACCCGCTCACCGTCTTGAGCCGCGCATCCCGCCAGTTCCCCAAGGCCTCGCTGTCGATCTCGGCCAGCGCCACATCACCGAAGTGCTGCGCGAACGCGGCAAAGCGCCGGGCCTCCCACTGGGTGGCGTTCGCCTTGGTGGGTGATACCGACTCCAAATACTTGTTGATCGCTTCTTGCAGGGTGTGGCCGCGTTGCGCGCCTGCGTCAATTTCTGCCTCTACACGGGTAGCCCAGGCCAGGGCCTCGCGCTTGGTCGGCCAGACAGCGGATTTGCGCACACCCTTGCGGGCAACCTGGGCCCGCCATTGGTCGCCGTGCGGCTTGATGGATGCCATGCGTAATTCCCCATGATGCGTAAATTTGTGGGGAGACTGTAGCAATAACCGCGAAGGAAAAACAAAAACGGCGGCTTCCGTGATGAGATGGAAGCCGCCGTAAGTGCTTGATCTAACGAGGAAAACCGGCAAAAAGCGGCAATCTTCAATGACCGCAAAAATAGCCGATGGTGCCCGGGGCCGGAATCGAACCGGCACGCCTTGCGGCGGGGGATTTTGAGTCCCCTGCGTCTACCAATTTCACCACCCGGGCTGGAATTCGTGAAGCCCCAAATTATGGCACAGTAGG
>NZ_JBKBKQ010000033.1:0-46313 GCF_046294525.1 Acidovorax sp. | reverse complement strand
CTTGCGCGTGCGCTTGGTGGTGTTGCTCAGGCCCAGGCTGCTTTGCTTCATGTGCCTATTGTCTCGGCTTCAAGCATTCGTCGGCACATGACGCAGGGGATTCGTGAAGAGGGTCCCTAGGTGTCATATTTGCTGGAAACAGGTCTTTTTTCCCACTTTGCTGGGCGGTTTTGCCTGTTACCGTGTGGCGATCAAGAACGTGAACCATGTCAACTTTTGTCTTTCTAGCACTTGGAAGGCTTACAGGTTTGGGGCGATTTACCTGCTGTCCGCAATCTCTTGCCCACCCCCAAGGATCAATCCAGCTAATCGGGTTAGGCGCATACTGGTACAGGTTGATGCCACCGCCGAGCGCAATCGGATCCGGCGTCGTAAACGCCCCCAGGTCCGCGTCGTAGTACCGGAACGTGTTGTAGTGCAGCCCCGTCTCTCTGTCCAGGTACTGCCCCTGCATCCGCAGGTTCTGCTGAAGCTGCACGGTCTGGCTGGCTGACTGCTGCAGTGGCCGCTGAACAGGTCTTCCTGTCTCGTCGTAGCTCTGCCATTCCTCCCGAACCGTGCTGCCCCACGTGCTGTATTGCGCTGTCCACACCAGGTGGCCGTTGTTGTCGCTCAACTCTTCCGGCAGGCCGTTGGGCTGGGTGTGGAAGTAGTACACCTGCGTTGCCTGCGTCGTTGGAGTTGCGGCTGCGGCTGGGGTCTTTGCGTCCGCTCTGGCCAAGCCATCGGTGGGCCCATCGTTCGCAGCCGCCCCAACGTTGAACCGGTCGCTCCAGCCCGGGTTGGTCGTGGGCACGCTGGCCTGCTTGCCTTGTGTATTGTCTGATCCTCCGCCCAGCGCATGCGCCGCCGCAGCGTGTGGCTCTATGCCGCCACTTCCGTCGATGCGCGCCAGGGGTACGTAGCTGCCCGGCTCGTAGATGTAGGTGCTGGTGTGCTGGCCCCTGCTTTCCTGCAGCAGCCGCATGCCTTCCCAAGTGAACACGGTAGTGCCAAAGCTGTCTGTCTTGGCGACGCGCCTGCCCAAGGCGTCGTATTGGTAGCTGAAGACCTGGCTTTGGGGTTGGTCGTCTTTGCCTGCGCGCACTACCGCCACCTGGATCAGTTGGTGATGGTGGTTGTAGCGGTAGTGCTGTTCGGTGTGGCTGCCTATGCGTTTTCTGATCAGGCGGCTAAAGCCGTCGTAGTCGTAGCGTTTGTCCTGCAGGACTTTGACGCGGTTGTTGGACCCCCACTTCACTTGCTGAAGTGGGCCTTCTCTTCTCAGGTCGCCGATGCGCTCACGACTTCCGCCGGTGCTTTCCCATATGCGCGGTAAGAACTTGCGCCTCTACGGCGTGCACCATTCACTCCGTTGAGCAATTTTTTTGCCGCAGAAATCTGTTTTCGCGCACCAAATTTTATCAACTCAGCATAACCAAGATATTTTGAATCTAAGGCCAGAATTAAGGAGTCATGCAATTCATTTCCTGCAGATGTTTTTAAAGATAAATTTTTAACATAAAAATTTCTTCCTTGAAAATTTAATTCGATTAATATTTCAGATTCCTCATCCGAAATGTATAAAGCGTTAAAATCCTCTGAAAAATAGAAATTTTCTTGCGCCACCTCAAGGTCAGTTCTTCTCGTTAGGTATTTAATTTTTCGACGACCTGCAAACTTCAAAAAATGTCCGGCAAGCACGAAATTTCGCTTTCTGTCAAAAATTATCTCAAGACATGAGCCAGAATATCGTCTAGTATCGCGGACCAGTTCATTATCGACCATGCAAATAACATAGTAAGCATTTTCTATGTCGACACTTAGGCTTCCTGGAGAAAATAATTTTGACCTATATGCAGTCGATACATTTTCCACCAGCGAAAGCATTTCGTTATTTAGCGACACGGATTTGTTCCTGCTGTGTGATGTTGTCTAGCTATATCTCGCACCCTGGCCATTTCGCTAGCGCGATTTCCATTTGGATTGTTATCAACACCCATTTGTGCAATTTTCGACACTCGGTCCACTTGTTTCGGATCGTCCAGATGTTTCGCAACAGCCTCTTGGACCTTGGCCCACTGTTTTTCATTGAGATTTCGGGTGGCACCATCTTCGCGGGTCAAAATTAATCCCGTTCCACTTGCATTGGGAATGAACCCCACATGTCCACCACCATTGGGCAGGCCTGGGCCGTGAACGTTAACGTGTGCCCCTCGACTCACAGTATCGCGACCGGCAGTCTGGCCAGACACGTCATATCCCTTCGCCGCCCACCCCCATGGATCGATCCAGAAGATCGGATTGGGCGCATATTGGTGTAAGTTAATGCCTCCTTGGAGCCCAATCGGATCCGGCGTAGTAAACGCCCCCAGGTCCGCGTCGTAGTACCGGAACGTGTTGTAGTGCAGCCCCGTCTCTCTGTCCAGGTACTGCCCCTGCATCCGCAGGTTCTGCTGAAGCTGCACTGTCTGATTGGCTGAGTGCTGCTGCGGTTGCTGGACAGGTCTTCCCGCTTCGTCGTAGCTCTGCCATTCCTCCCGGACTGTGTTGCCCCATGTGCTGTATTGCGCTGTCCACACCAGGTGGCCGTTGTTGTCGCTCAGCTCTTCCGGTAGGCCGTTGGGCTGGGTGTGGAAGTAATAGATCTGCGCTGCCTGCGCGGTTGGAGTTGCGGCTGCGGCTGTGGTCTTTGCGTCCGCTCTGGCCAAGCCATCGGTGGGCCCATCGTTCGCAGCCGCCCCCACGTTGAACCGGTCGCTCCAGCCCGGGTTGGTCGTGGGCACGCTGGCTTGCTTGCCTTGTGCATTGTCTGATGCCCCGCCCAGCGCATGCGCCGCTGCAGCGTGGGGCTTTATGCCGCCACTTCCGTCGATGCGCGCCAGTGGCACGTAGCTGCCCGGCTCGTAAACATAGGTGGTGGTGCGCTGGCCTCGGCTTTCTTGCAGCAGTCGCATGCCTTCCCAGGTGAAGTGCGTGGTGCCGAAGCTGTCTGTCTTGGCGATGCGCCTGCCCAGTGCGTCGTACTGGTAGCTGAAAACCTGGTTTTGGGGCTGGCCGTCTTTGCCTGCGCGCACTACCGCCACCTGGGTCAGTTGGTGCTGGTGGTTGTAGCGGTAGTGTTGTTCGGTGTGGCTGCCTATGCGTTTTCTGATCAGGCGGCCAAAGCCGTCGTAGTCGTAGCGCTTGTCCTGCAGCACTTTGACGCGGTTGTTTTGCACCCAGCCTCTGCCCTGGGTGCTGAGGTTGCTTTCTTCCAGCGAGCTGATGCGGTTGCCGGCCAGGTCGTAGTGGAAGTGTTCGTTGCACCCAGATTGCGCTGCATGATTTTAGGTGATCCTTCCAATGCAATTTAATTCGTACTTAACAGATTTCTGTATTTTGTGAAAATTTCCAGCGCTTGCTCATCACCATCGACTAAACGCTCATAAAGCTCAATATTCTCCGCCCATTCTTTAAAAATCAGAAATGATTGAAACCCGCCAATCAACTTTCTATCCACCATTAGTTTCCAACATTGCGGCAAACTATCATCAATCACCGCAAAATATTTATAACAAACCGGCTTTGGATAAGAGTCATCATCATATTCATATATGTAATAGAAGGGAATGCTTTTCCAAAAAACCACTGCTTGGACAACATATTCTCTGCCGATTTGAATATTTTCATAAACACTCGAAAATGCGAAGCCCATTAAATTTTCTTCGAAAAATATATCGTCAATTTTTTGAGTGATTGCCTTGACTTTCATATTTTTAAGCTATCTGGGTGCGTCGCCAGAGGAGATTCTTGGTTCAGTTTTTTTAGCATAATTTCCGATGCTATCAGAGGTTCTTGCCTTGAATTTAAAGTCCGCAGTCTTCCCCGTTTGAGGATTCCGTACATAGTGAACGACCGAATCCCGCCCATCTGCGGATTTAACCTTGTATTCCCATTTCTCCCATCCTTTATATCGCTCATTCTTCATGTTATCCATGATTTTTGTGCCGGCTCCTTTCTTGGCGGCCTCCATGGTCATGCGATCTTGAATGGACGACGGTGTTTTTACCCTAGGGTCCTTATCGAATCTCCCAGTCTGATCATTTCTATAACGATCGGACTTTGGACAGTAGCTCCACCCCCAAGGATCAATCCAGCTATTCGGGTTGGGTGCGTACTGGTGCAGGTTCAATCCGCCCGCCAGCCCAATCGGATCCGGCGTAGTAAACGCCCCCAAGTCCGCGTCGTAGTACCGGAACGTGTTGTAGTGCAGCCCCGTCTCTCTGTCCAGGTACTGCCCCTGCATCCGCAGGTTCTGCTGAAGCTGCACTGTCTGATTGGCTGAGTGCTGCTGCGGTTGCTGGACAGGTCTTCCCGCTTCGTCGTAGCTCTGCCATTCCTCCCGGACTGTGTTGCCCCATGTGCTGTATTGCGCTGTCCACACCAGGTGGCCGTTGTTGTCGCTCAACTCTTCCGGCAGGCCGTTGGGCTGGGTGTGGAAGTAATAGACCTGCGCTGTTTGCGCCCCTGTTACTGCGGCCTTTGCGTCAGCTCTTCCAGGGGTATGGGTTGGCCCATCGTTGGCTGCAGTTGCAATGTTGAACCTGTCGCTCCAGCCGGGGTTGGTGGGAGGCACGCTTCCCTGCTTGCCTTGTTCCGCGTCTGCGCCCAGGGCATGCGCCCCCGCCGGGTGCGACTCTACGCTGCCGCTTCCATCAATACGTGCTAGAGGCACGTAGCTGCCCGGCTCGTAAACATAGGTGGTGGTGCGCTGGCCCCGGCTTTCTTGCAGCAGCCGCATCCTTTCCCAAGTGAACACCGTGGTGCCGAAGCTGTCTGTCTTGGCAATGCGCCTGCCCAAGGCGTCGTATTGGTAGCTGAAGACCTGGCTTTGGGGTTGGCCGTCTTTGCCTGCGCGTACCACCGCCACTTGGGTCAGTTGGTGCTGGTGGTTGTAGCGGTAGTGCTGTTCGGTGTGGCTGCCGATGCGTTTTCTGATCAGACGGCCAAAGCCGTCGTAGTCGTAGCGCTTGTCCTGCAGCACTTTGACGCGGTTGTTTTGCACCCAGCCTCGGCCCTGGGTGCTGAGGTTGCTTTCTTCCAGCGAGCTGATGCGGTTGCCGGCCAGGTCGTAGTGGAAGTGTTCGTTGCGCTCGGGCTGGGTTGCCAGCGTATGCGTGATGCGACCGGCCTGGTCGTATTGGTGGCGGGTTTGGCCTTGCTGGCTGTGTTCTACGCTGGTGAGTTCGCCGTTCTTGTCGTAGCCGTAGCGTTTGAGCAGGGTGTCTTCGGGGTTGCGGCGCTGCAGGCGTTGGGTCCAGTCGGCGCTTTGGGGGCTCCAACCTGCGCTGGCGTGTTGGTCGTTGCCGATGCCGTGGCCCACGCGCAGCATGGCAGGGCGCACCCAGGTGGCGGCTTTGCGGCCGGCGGGGTCGTAGGCGAAACGGCTGGCCAGGCGGCCCTGCGTGCGCAGCACCTCGCGGTGCAGGTGGTCGCGTTCGATGTCGGCCAGCACGGCGCCGTCCAGGTTGATCTGGTGCAGGTGGCCGCTGCCGTAGTACAGGTGGTTGAGGGTGCGGCCGTCGGGCAGTTGGGTTGCGGTGCGGTTGCCCAAGGCGTCGTATTGGTACTGCAACGTGCTGCTGTGCAGGCGGCCTTGCACCGTGTGCTCGGCCTCTTCCTTCAGCACCTGGCCCAGTGCGTCGTACTGCCATGTCTGGCGGGATTGCACTTCACCCTGCGCGCTGAATTGCTGGGCGTGCAAGATGTGGCCGGTGGGGCCGTAGCTGTAGGCCAGCCGCGCTTGCAGCACGGGCGGTGCGGCATGGGGCGTTCCGGTCGCGACGCCGGGGGTGAAGATGTTTTTTTCTATGAGCTGGCCTACCGCATCGCGCACCAGTTGGGTGTGGATGGGCTGCACCTCGCTATGACCCGGCACCGCGTCGCCCTGCCCCATGGGCATCGGGTGCTCGGTGACGCCGATGACCTGGCCCGCAGCGTCGTAGTGCAGCACTTGGCGTGTGCCATCGATGCGGGTCTCTGTGACTAGGCGGTCGGCTGTGTCGTAGGTGAACTGGTAGGCCTGGCGGTTTTCGTTGATCAGAGCGGACAGGCGCCTTGCTGTGTCGTAGCCCAGCTGGATATTGCTGCTCAGGCTGCCGACAGTTTTGCTGCGCCCGGTGAGTTGGCCTCGCTGGTTGTAGCTGTAGCTGGTGCTGTGACCCAGCGCGTCAACGGCCAGGACGCATTGGCCCGCAGCGTCGTAACTGTATCGGTACTCGGCTCCATCGGGCAGTGTCAGCCTCAATAGCCGGCCTTTTGGGTCATGCTGCAGCGCGGTGCGATGCCCCATGGCGTCAATCTCGCACTCGAGAAAGCCGTACTTGTCATACTCAAAGCGGGTCGTCTTGCCGCTGCAATCGGTGTACTCGGTCAGCAGCGACCGGCTGTCCCAACGAAGCTGCTTGCGTCCTCCATGTGCGTCGGTTATCACCACAGGCAGGCCTTGGGGATTGTTCGCGTATTGGGTAATGCTCTCCTGAGGATCAATCTCAGCCGTTAGGTTGCCAGCATCGTCATATCGGTAAGTCCAAGCAGCCCCGGCAGCGTCCGATGTCGAGATCAGCAGGCTTGCGGGTGCTGGGCTCCAGCGCCATCTTTGGACACGTCCCAAGGGGTCGGTCTCCGCAACCAGATTGCCCGCGTCGTCATAGCTGTAAGTGGTAGTGCGACCCAAAGGGTCCACATGGCTCAGCAGATGCTTGGTCTCACTCCAAGTCTGGACCGTCACTGAACCCAAAGCGTCCGCGTGGCGCGTAAGTTCATAGTCGCTGTTCCATTCCCACTGAAGAGTCCGCGATAAAGAATCCTTTGCGGTCGTTGTTCCACCGCCGTCTGCATGGAACTGGTAGGTGAACACGTATTCTTCGCCATCGTCGGTCCAGTGCCGCACGACGCGAGCATGCGGCCCGGGGCGGGCGCCCATCGGATACTCGAACTCAGCCCACTCGTAGTAGCACGTCAGGCCCGTGGGTAGCTGATGGCTCACTAACCTGCCGCCGGCATAGGCGAACCTGCGGCTGATTTGCCCCGAGCGGTCTTGCACCTGCGCCAAACCACCGGAGCTGTCATGCTCATAACGCACCAGCACGTGCGGCGTTTCTCCTTCTGCGCCGCCGCGAAGAACTACTTGCCGCAGTCGATTCGTACCGTCCGCATATTGCAGCTCTAACAAGCGCCCCGCACTATCGGCCATGTGCGTAAAACGCCCCATATCGTCGTAGCGCAGGGAGTGGTAATTTCCGTTGTGATCTTCCACCCGCAGCAGACTGAGAACCCGTGGACGCCCGGGGTGGACTTGTGCAAACCATTGGTATCGCCCATCAGCGGTAACCACAACATATTCGCCGCCGGGCGTGCGTTGCACTCCAATGCCCTCGGCCACACTGAACGTACCCCCTCCAGGCACGGGCGCATCGAAGGTGATATCCCGACCATCTGCGTCAAAAAAAACCACCTGCTCCTGCCCCTGGGCTCCATGGCCAAGGTGCAGTTCCATGGAGTACGGGGTACTCCATCCCTCGCCAAGCATGCCCCCAGGGCGCAGATCAAGGCTGTTGTAAACACGCTGCCACACCACAGGAAGCGCACCTGGCAAAACGAAGTCGAGGTCCTCTTCACCCGCCAACAACTTGGCGCCCGTAGCGATATGAACGGGGTTGCTCAGGATTGCTGGTATCGCCATGGCTGCACCGACTGCGGCCTGTCCTGCCTTTATCAGACATTCGGCGCTCTTGATCAGGGCCTTCGGGTCCTTCACCAAATTCCAAAGACATTTCGCGTTCTGGCGCAGGTTGCGCAGTTGCACCACAAACAATGCTGCCCGCAAGAACGGATTCACCTCGCTATCGAAGTCGCGGACGGTCTCCGGTTCTCCTCCGATAAAAACGTTGGGAGATCCCTCATGAATGGTTGCCCCGCACACCACCTTGTCGCCCTTGCGAGCAGCCAGTGCCGCGTTGATGACGGTTTTTTTAGGCCCTACAGCCGCGCCCTGAGCAATCAAGTTGACGGGAGTGACCGTGTGCTTGCCGCAGACCACCTCATCAAGCGGTACAGCGTTGGTTGCTCTGGCAGCCGGTATGCGGTTGACAAAGACATCCGCAGAGCCTGTGGCAATCTCCCCGGTAACCTCCCAGGTTTCGGGTACCAACCAATCCGCAATTTCTTCGCCAATAGAGCCCCCCGCGTATGCAACCGCAGCAGATGCCAACGCGCCCGTCAGCACTACTGCACCCGCAAGGATCGGTGCGGCAAGCCCACCCGTGGCGACCGTGCCCACTGCCGCCACCCCCGCTGCGACACCCGCTGCGATCGTGCCGGCACATAGAGCCCCCAATGCAGCCGCACCGGCGGCGATACCGACAACCTTAGCCAGCAGGCGAGCGTTCGCATTGCTGTGGGCGATTGGGTCGCCCAGGCGGGCAGCGGGTGGGAACTGACTCATGGGAAGAGTGCCACTTAACAAGCGCCGCCGGGCAAAGGCTGGCGGATGAGGGGTTACAGAAGGGCCAAGGGGCCACGAACGTCCAGAACGTCACCCGCTTGGGAATGAGCCCACCAGAGGAGGTGTTGAACTACTGGCTGCGAGGCTGAAAGCTGGCGCAGATGGAAGTCCACTGCTTCTTTTGCGCCTCGGTGATCGGGACCGTGGACGCGGCCGTCAAGACGAGAACCCGGGCGCGATCTGGCAAGAGCCATGTACGTTGCCGCTGATAGATGGTTTGTCCGTTTTGCTTGAATTGCTGAGCGAACTCCACGGCGGTCGCTTCTGCACTGTCTGGCAACTTCAGCACGTGCCGTTCTGCGATTTGGTAGTCACTCACCTGCAGAGAGACTGCTTTGGCCTGTCTCTCTACGAATTGCTCAAACGTCTCTCCCGGCTCCAGGCGATCACGGGTCATGATCAGACTCAAGTCAAGTCCGCTGTGCCCTGTCATCAGCATGTTCATACTGTTATCAAGGACACCATTCGGCAAAGTAAAAACGCCTTCGTTGATATGGAACTGCATATGTGGCTTCAAGAAGATATGTGGGCAGGGTTCATCCAAGCAGCCCCTAACAATTGAGCTGAATGGGCGCCCCATGAACGTCGAGCAGTTCGCTGAGCTTGATCAAGCCGTTCTTGCCCTTGATCACCACCTCACCCTTGTCGGTGAGCTTGAGTGAAGCAACTCCTTCACCCTCGCCAATCGTCAGCGTGATGCTCTCGCCCGCCTGCAAGCGGATGTGCTTGGCCGCCTTGACGAGGACCGAATCCTTGGTGGCCTGGATGTTGACGTTCTGGTCTCCAACGACGGTGGCGGTGTCCTGCTTGGAGGCGAGCGTGATGTTTTGCTGCGCCGTGAGGTTCATGTTGCCGGTCTGCGCCTCAGAGGCCACGTCCCCTTTTGCCACCGTGTTGCGCTGCCCACCTTCCGACACGTGGGTGAGCATGCCGCCTTTGGCAAGCTGTGTGAGTTGTGCCCCCGTGGACAAGGTGATGTGATCCTTGGCATGCATGGATGCACTTTGCCCGGAGCTGATCACGATGGGCTTTGGGCTGATCATCGAGTGGCCTTCAGGGCTCACGATGGAAACCACGGGTTTACTGATGTCCTTGGACAGCTCGCGCAGGGCCTGCGACTGCGGCATGGCCGGATCTGTGTTGGTGGGCATTAGCGTCTCAGCGCCACCTCCGCCTCCCCCCCCTCCGCCGCCGGCAAGCGCTGCAATGGCGGCTGCCGCCTTTGACAGCGTTGCCATGGCAGCCTTGCCGCCGGTCATTGCCGCAATCCCGGAGCTCAGCTCCATCATGTGCGAGGTCTTGAGGCCATTGATGGCCTCGATGGCACTGTTCATGGCGGAAACGGCCTCGTTCGCCTCTTCCATCAATGCAGCCGTGTTCGCAAGGCCTGCACCTAAGCCGTCAAACCCATCCGGGTTGTCATGAGCCACCTTCTGCTTGAAGTCCTGCGTGTAAGTCGTGATCAACAACCCCTTGTCCGCCCGGATCGCGCCCCACTCATTCGTGCGCAGCTCAAAGCCATAGCTGCGCTTGGCCTCGGTGCTCTGGTTCATGAGGTAGCCCATGTGCAAATGCGTATTGCCATGGTCGGTAGAGAGCTCGATGTGCTCGATGCCCTTTTGGTCCTCAAACCGCAGCATGTGTTTGCCGCCACCGCCCTTGCTCCAGTTGGTCTGAAAGCCGGACTGCGTCTTGTGCTTGGGCAGTTCCCATGGCGGCATCTGGTCGGCGTTGTAGACGCGGCCGGTGATGATAGGGTAGTCGGGGTCGCCGTTCAGAAAGTCGACGATGACTTCCTGGCCGATGCGGGGCGTGAAGATGCCGCCGTAGCGCGCCCCAGCCCAGGGGTGGGACACGCGGATCCAGCAGCTGGAGTTCTCGTCCATGGCGCCGATGCGGTCCCAGTGGAACTGCACTTTGACGCGACCGTATTTGTCGGTCCAGATTTCTTCACCCGGCGGGCCCACCACCACAGCCGTCTGCGGCCCCAGGCTGCGGGGCTTGGGCGTCACGCGGGGCGGGGTGAAGGGCAGGCTGGTGGGCTGGGCCTTGAGCACAAAACGCTGGATGGAGCCGACCTCTTCCTTGGTGGTTTTGGGCGTGGGCTTGGCCACGCTGCTGACCTCGGGGTTCTCCTGGAAGTGGTATTGCACCGCCGTGATGAGGTACTGCTGGTTCTGGTCGCCGCGGGGGTAGTTCTCCAGGTTGAAGGTGTAGCCGGGCGCCAGCGCGCGGCAGCTGGACTTGCCCTGCACCGCGCTCTGGCGGGTGAGGTTTTCCTGCAGCCGCACCTTTACATAGGTTTCACCGTCGGCATATTCGGTGTAGCCGCCCGGCCATTCGTAGACTTCGTAGCTGTCGTGCGCGTGGCCGGGCGGGTCTTTGCGCATGTTCGACAAATCGGCCTTGGGCTTCTTGAAGTCATAGTCGTCATTAAAGTGCCTGGCCGACTTGATTTCCTCTGCCAATTCCCATGCGTAGACACATTCGCGGTCGGCAATGGCGGCCTTTTCAGGCGGGTAGAAGGGAATGGACGCAGCCCCTGGCAGCGGGCTGTGGGACGCGACAATATCGTCCGCCAAGGTCAGCACATGCTGGCCGGCAGAGTGCTGGTGATAATAATAAATACCCTCATGCTCCATGAGGCGCGACACAAACTGGCAGTCGCTTTCGTTGTATTGAACGCAATAATCCCAGGTGCGATAACTGCGATTGAGTTTTTTATCCAGCGGGTAACCGTATTTACCCAGAACCTCTTCAATGATTTCTGGAACGGTTTTGTTCTGGAATACCTTGAAATCGGTTTTGCGGGTGGCCAGCCACAGCCAGGGGCTCAGGCGCGCCCGGTACGAATACATGCGGTGGTCCTGCCCCTGCATGCCAAACCGGGTGACGATGCCGTCAATGTAGCGCGTGCCGCCGCCCTCGGTTTCCACCACGATGGTGGCGTTTTTGCCCAACAAGGCCTTGGGATCGATGCTTTTGCTCTCACTGAGCAGGTCCACATCCAGCGTGAACAGCTGGCTGATCTCTTCGCTGCCCTGGAGTTGCCTGAATTTGAGCTGGTCGCCCAGGGGGGTTTGAATGGTGACGCGACGTTTCATGTGCTGCTGACTGTCCGGCCGGTTGGTGCAAAGTGGAGCGCATGATAGCGGCGGCCCGGGTATTTTCTGTTGACAGTCAGCGCGATTAATTCAGCAAAATTACCGCAAAAAGTAACATCGGTTACCAATATCGCTGATTGGAGACGCTTTGCAACAACGTGTGAATATCGAGCGATTTATGGGTTATTAGCGTGCGCTCAGCCAATAACCGGTGGGTGCGTAATAACGATCACGCCCAGGACATGACGCTCAGGTAACCCCCCAAGGTCGCAGCCATTGCCCAGAGCCAGACCGCGCCCGCTACAGCGATGAGCATCGCCAAGCGCCGCAAGGAGGCGCGCCATGCAAACAATACCGCCAGCCCCAGCGTGCCCAGGGTGAACGCAGCGGCAGCCACGGCTTGACCATAGGTCGCGGGCTGAAAGCTTGCCTGCAGCGCAGTCATCCACCCCACATAAAACGCACCCAGCGCGCCGGTCAGAGCCATGCTGGCGATGGCCACTGCGGCGCGGCGCGCCAGCGAGGTCCACCCGCGCATGGCGCAGGGAGTGAACAGCCGGCGACCGCTGAGGCTCCACGCGAAGCCGATGTAGAGCCCGGCGGCTCCAATGGCGAAAGCCAGCACATGCGCATACAAGCCGGGGTAAGCGACACCACCCCCTCCACCGCCCCTCGCCGCTTCTTTGAGCAAATAGTAGGCGCCGTCTTCGGCCGGGTACTCCCAGGCATTGAGCCCCACCTTTACCAGCGCAAGGAGCGCGCAAGTCCACAGCAGGTGCCCCAGGGGGCGTACAGACGGCGGGTGCAGGGCGCGCCCGGCCCAGACCAGCGTCACGGCCAATGCCAGCGCAGCCCCGTTCAAAAAAGGCGAAACATCCACGGCCATAGGCCCGAGCATGGGCCGAGCCTCGTTGAGTTCCGCGGTGGTCACAGCGCCAAGCAAGGCGCCGGCCGCAACCAAACCGATGGCAATCAGAGTACGTGTCACTGGCAGCGTCCTTGCCCCAGGACATCGCGGGAAAGGGCAGACAGGCAATGGGGACTCATGGAATGGCCTCCCTCAGGGGGCCGCTGGCGATGTACGCGCTGCCTCCCCTTCCGGCCCGCAGTCCGCCATCTCCGCCTCCACCTTGCGCAGCAAGTCGGCCAGGGTCTTGCCGGGCTCGGGCTGGAAGTGTTCTTCCAGCACCACCAGGTCCACGATGCGGTCGATGCGAAAGCCCCGGAAGTCGCCCCGCAGTTCGCACCAGGCCGACAGCGTCCAGACCTTGCCCCAATAGAAGCAGCCCAGCGGCCGCAGGCGGCGCTGGGTGGGGCGGCCCTGCACGTCCGCGTAGTCGATGTGCACCACATTGCGCGTGTGCACGGCCTCGCGCAGGGCTTGCAGGGTGGTGAGGGCGCGGGGGCCCAGGCCGACGGACGGGGCGTAGAGCGCCTGGGCCTCGGCGGCCACGCGGGCAGCGGGGGGCAACACGGACAGGATCTTGCCCAGGGCGCCTTCCACCTCGCGTGCCAGGCCGGTGTCCAGCCAGGCCTGGGCCAGGCGGGCGGCAGCGACCAGCGCGTTGGCCTCGCCCTGGCTGAACATGAGGGGCGGCAGGTCGAAACCAGCACCCAGGCGGTAGCCCACGCCGGCCTCGCCTTCGATGGGCACGCCCTGGTGCTGCAGGTCGGCCACGTCCCGGTAGATGGTGCGGGCCGACACCTCCAACCGCTCGGCCAGAAAGGCGGCGGTGGACAGTCGCCGCCCGCGGATGAGCTGCACGATCTGGAACAAGCGGTCAGCGCGGCGCATGGTGGGGATGTGAGATTTTTGGTGTTTTTGGGCCCTAGCGCTTGTCCATTAAGCGCTGGCAGCTATCATTTTTGCATGGGTTGCCTTTTGTGCACAGGGCGCACCGTGGTGGCAGCGCCTCGCTGCATGCTTCAGCCCGCATCGCCCGTGATGCCGATGTGAATGGCCACCTGGTCAGGGCCGCTGTAGGCCTCGAAATCTGTGCCAAACCGCCGCTGCACCTGCGGGTTGCGCGCAAAGTAGTCCCAGATGGCGCCCCAGGTGTCGATCACCATTTGCGGCATGGGCCCGCCGCCGGTGAACACGAGATAGGTGCCGGCCAACACGGGCGTTATGCAGATTTTTTCGCCGCCCGCGTCGCCCGCCGTGCTTGCGCCTGCGCCAGGGTCGGTGGCTACGCCGACGGTCACGTCAAAGGCGCCGTGGGCGTCGGACTCATACGCGCTGTAGACGCCGAAGAGGCGCCCGTCATGGCCGGCAGCGGGCAGGTGGCGCTCCCAGCTGTGGCTGAAGAACCGGTCCCATAAGGCGCCGATGCGGGCGGTGGCGGGGTCGCTTTCATCGCTGTTGCGGGTGCGCACAGAAAGGCCGGTGACCTGGAAGGCGTCGATGTGAACAGTGCGAGGACCTGGCGCGGGCTCGGCACCAAGTTGGGCCAGGGGGATGGCAGTGGCGGTGGACGTTTCCATGGGCGTTTCGCTTTCTCTCTCTGTTTTGGGGACTGGGAGAGGGATGCTCGCGCCGTGCTGCTGACAACCTGGTGTCAGCAGCCTGGCACGGCTTGCGCGGTGTCGCCTGTGGCCCACACTGTGCCGGGTGGCGGGCGCTGCGCTACCGGGCGGGTTCCGTGGTTGCGGCAGCCGCTGCCTGCGCTTCCAGAGCCTGACGGCGGCGTGCGCGCTCCAGCTGTTGGCCCACGGTGCGGGGCACCAGGCCGTACATGTCGGCAAAGGCCTCCAGGCTCTGGCCACTGGCTTCAAACGCGCGCAGCAGGGCTTCGTCCTTGGCGTTGCGGGCCGACCATTCGGCCAGGGCTTCTTCCAGGAGGGCGTTGGCGGCTTCGTCGCGGCCCTGCACGCGTTCGATGTAAGCCTCGCGGGTGAGGCCCGAGGCCTCGAACGCCGCGATCATGCGGTTGCGCAGCTTGGGCTGCAGGTCTTCGGTGGGGCGGTGTTTGCTGTTCTTGCGCCGGCGGTACACCTCCAGCAGCGCGTGGTGCACGTGCTCGGGCGCCATGTCCTCCACAGGCTGGCCTTGCAGGTCGTGGCGCTGGTCGCCGGCGGCCACGCTTTGCAGGTAGCGGGTGGACCGGGTGTGGATGCCCAGGGCCACCTTCAGCGCGTCGCGGTCAAAGGCGTCGGGGTGGGCGGCCAGCAGGTCCTGGAAGATGCCGCGCTTGAGCGGGCGAAACACCGCACCGAACAGCGCCGGGTACAGCGCGGCCAGCTTTTCGAGGAGGGGGTGCGTGCGCTGGGGGGCGCGCGCTGCGGGCTCAGGCGCCGCCGAGCCGTCGGCCGCTACCGCATGGGCAGCGGGGGCGGCACCCGGCACGCGCCGGGGGGTTCTGCGGCGGTCGCTGCCGCTGCGGCGGGGGGCGTCGCCGCGCTGCCGGGTCACGCCCGCGCGGGCGTCGATGGCGGCGGCAGGCACCGGGGCCGTTGCCGGGGCCGGTGCGGCAGGGGCTGCGGTCGGTGGTACGAGTGCGGACGCGGAATCGGTCATGGCGGTGAGCGGTGGTTGGTGGGCCGGAAAACCCTCCATCATGCCAGTGTTGGCCTGCACGGGCTTGGTGCATGGCAGCAGCGGGTGCGGCGGGCATGCATATTGTGCGCCGGGTTGCGTCGCGCGGGCCCTGGCGCTGCAGGGGCACCGGCGCGCCGCGTTTCAGGGAGAAGGGTGCAGTGCCGCGTCCAGAACCTCCACCCAGTGACGCACCGGCGTACCCGTGCCGCTTTGCAGGTGGGTGATGCAGCCGATGTTGGCCGACAGGATCACGTCGGGCGGCTGTTCTCCAAAGGCTTCGCCCAGCACGCCGAGCTTGCGGTTGCGCAGCTGGTACGACAGCGCGGGGTTGAGCACCGAATAGGTGCCCGCCGAGCCGCAGCACAGGTGCGCCTCGTTGCGCGCGGCTCTCAGCTTGAAGCCCAGCTGGTTCAAATGCGCTTCCACACCTCCGCGCAGCTTCTGACCGTGCTGCAGGGTGCAGGGCGGATGGTAGGCGTACAGGGTGTCGGGCTGGTTCACGCGGCCCCGCAGCTTGTCGGCCAGCTCGGGCAACACATCGGGCAGCAGCTCCGACAGGTCGCGCGTGAGGGCGCTGATGCGTGCGGCACGGGCGGCGTACTGCGCATCGTCCTTGAGGATGTGACCGTACTCCTTCACGGTGACGCCGCAGCCCGAGGCGTTCATCACGATGGCCTCCACGCCGCCGCCCTCCACCAGCGGCCACCAGGCGTCGATGTTGGCGCGCATCTGCGCCATGCCGCCTGCCTGGTCGTTGAGGTGGAACTTGACGGCGCCACAGCAGCCGGCCTTGGCGGCCACCACGGTCTGTATGCCCACGGCGTCCAGCACACGGGCGGTGGCGGTGTTGATGTTGGGCATCATGGCCGGCTGCACGCACCCCGCCAGCATCAGCACCTTGCGCGCATGCTGGCGCGTGGGCCAGGCGCCGGCCGCCTGCGGGGCGGGCACCTTGGCCTTCAGCGACGCGGGCAGCAGGCCGCGAACGGCCTGGCCGGCCTTCATGGCGGGGGCAAACAGGGGCGAGGGCAAGCCTTCCTTCAGCGCCCAGCGCAGCGCTTTTTCGCCCAGGGGGCGCGGCACTTTTTCATCAACGATCTTGCGGCCGATGTCCACCAGGTGGCCGTACTGCACGCCGCTGGGGCAGGTGCTTTCACAGTTGCGGCAGGTGAGGCACCGGTCCAGGTGCGATTGTGTGGCGCGCGTGGGCGTGGCGCCTTCGAGCACCTGCTTGATCAGGTAGATGCGCCCGCGCGGGCCGTCCAGCTCGTCGCCCAACAGCTGGTAGGTGGGGCAGGTGGCGGTGCAAAAGCCGCAGTGCACGCATTTGCGCAAGATGGCTTCGGCCTCGCGGCCGTCGGCGCGGGCGGCGTATTCAGGGGAGAGTTGGGTTTGCATGGTGCATGCCTGGAAGACTAAAAACGATCAGAGCGCTGGCGGACTGTGCGAAGGCGGTTGCGAGGACTGCGCCTTGCGCAGCGGCCGACGCAGGCGCGCGCGGTCGGCCCACAGCGGGGGCAGCGACAGGGCCAGCAGCACCAGCGCCAGCGGCACCACAAACACGAAGCCCACGTACTTGAACCCCGCCGCTCCCGCCACGCCACCCACCAGAAACATCGTCAGCAGGCCCGCAAACAGCCGCAGGCGCGCATGGTTGGCGCGCACCTGGGCCTCGGGGGCGGTGCCCGTGCGGTTCCAGTACAGCATCTTGCCCAGCTCAATCCCCAGGTCGGTCACCACGCCGGTCATGTGTGTGGTGCGGATCTGCGAGGACGACATCTTGGTCACGGTGGCGTTCTGCAGCCCCATGATGAAAGACAGCAGCAGCACGGTGGCCGGCACGGCAAACGGTGTGGGCCAGCTCAGCGTGAGCGCGCCCACCAGGCCAAACACCAGCATCAGCAGCGCCACCACCAGCAGGGGCAGCGCGTAGCTGCTGTGCAACTTGCGCTGGCGCGCCCAGTTGACCATGACGGCCGTGGTGGCCGCGCCGCTCACAAACGCCAGCAGCGCCCCCACGGCCCCCAGCACCAAGGCCATGTTGCCCAGCACCAGGTTGTCGGCCAGCATGGAGACGAAGCCCGTCATGTGCGAGGTGTAAAGGTGCACCACCAGAAACCCGCCCGCGTTGACCGCGCCCGCATTGAACGCCAATAGCAGGCCCAGCACCCGGTTGCCGGCGACGGTGCGGTGGTGGCCGGTGAGGTGGCGAAGACGTCGCATGCGGGGTGGGCGCGTGTGCGGGTGTGCGGGAAGGTCGATGACAGGCAGGTCAGCCGGCGTTACCGCCTACCAGCCCAGCGCCACACGGCCAGGGTTGAAGATGCCCGCCGGGTCAAAGCTGTGCTTGAGCCGCAGGTGGATCTGCTCCAGCGCACGGGATTTGAGGTCAAATTGGCCGCTAGCGCTTGATGTACATGCGCTAGCAGCTACAAAAACAGAAGCACTACCCCCCGCAGCATGGGCCATTGCCCGCAGCGTATCGCCTGCGTCCTCGGGCGCCTGTACCCAGCGCAGTGCGCCGTGCCATTCCACCAGCGGCTGCGCGCCGCCGGGCAGGGCCAGCGCGGGAGTGGTGGGCGGCACGGACAGGCGCCACAGCGCGTGCCCCGGCTGCGCGGCACGGTCGGCAAACCAGGGCAGTGTCTGTTCTCGGCAGGCCACCCAGTCGGGCGCCACGGTGGCGTTGTCCAGGCGGGTGCCGCCCATGGTCTTGCACGCGGCCTCCACCGCCGCCACGGCGCCACGCAGGCGCACATACAGCGTGCCAACGCCGCCGTCCTGCACCCAGCAGCTGGCGTTCAGCGGCAGGGGCTGGCCGCCCCAGGCATGCAGCTTGCGCAATGCGTCGGCCTGGTTGATGTCGTCAAAGCGCAGCGTGGCCTCGCCGGGCGGCACGGGCAGCACCTTGAGGCTCACCTCCGCAATCAGCCCCAGCGTTCCCCAGGCGCCCGCCATGAGGCGCGACACGTCATACCCCGCCACGTTCTTCATGACCTGGCCGCCAAAGCTCAGCAGCTCGGCCCGGCCATTGAGCACCGTGGCGCCCAGCACGTAGTCGCGCACTGCGCCCACACTGGCCCGCGCGGGGCCCGACAGGCCCGCCGCCACCATGCCGCCCACGGTGGCGGAGTCTGCAGGGGTCCTGGCGAAATGCGGGGGTTCAAAGGGCAGGCACTGGCCGTGTTCGGCGAGCAGGGCCTCCAGCTCGGCCAGCGGGGTGCCAGCGCGCACGGTGACGACCAGCTCGCTCGGCTCGTAGCTCACGACGCCGCTGAGCACGCGGGTGTCCAGCACCTCGCCGTGCAGCGCCAGACCATGAAAGTCTTTGGTGCCACCGCCGCGGATGCGCAGCGGGGTCTGGTCTGCGGCGGCGGCGCGCACGCGGTCGGCGATCTGGGCAAGGGCGTGATCCATACGCTGCATCGTAGCGGCAGGCTTGCGCCGCACGGCAGGCGCCGGGCGTGAATTTTTTGAACAGCGCGCGTGCAAAGCGCTGTGTGCCAGCGGTGCCGGGGGCTGCACTGCTGGCGGGCCAAGAAAAAAGCCCGCCGGGGGGCGGGCTGGAAGAACCGTAAGGAGTGACTCGCTTGTTCTTGTTGCGACGCTGCGGTGCCACCAGACACCGCAGCGCGTTCTGCGCAAGGCGGTCGGTCGTTCAGCGGTTGTACGCCGTTTCGCCGTGCGAGGTGATGTCCAGGCCTTCGCGTTCGGCTTCTTCGGACACCCGCAGGCCCACCAGCAGGTCGGCGATCTTGTAGGCGATGAACGCCACAACGCCGGACCAGACCATGGTGAACACCACGCTCTTGACCTGGATCCACACCTGGGCGCCCATGGCGTAGGTGTCGGGGCTCAGACCGCCGGTGCCGCCCAGGCTTTGCGATGCGAACACGCCGGTCAGGATGGCGCCGATGATGCCGCCCACGCCGTGCACGCCGAACACGTCAAACGCGTCGTCCACGTTGAGCATGCGCTTCAAGCCACCCACACCCCACAGGCAGACGATGCCGGCGATCAGGCCGATCACGATGGAGCCCATGGGGCCCACAAAACCTGCGGCAGGCGTGACGGCCACCAGGCCAGCCACGGCGCCGGACGCAGCGCCCAGCATGGAGGCCTTACCCTTGTGCAGCGCTTCACCAGCGATCCAGCTCAGCGTGGCAGCCGCAGTGGCCAGCACGGTGTTCACGAAGGCCAGGCCGGCGTTGCCGTTGGCCGCACCGGCCGAACCGGCGTTGAAGCCGAACCAGCCCACCCACAGCAGCGAAGCGCCCACCATGGTCAGCGTCAGGCTGTGGGGCGTGAGGGCCTCCTTGCCGTAGCCAATGCGCTTGCCCACCATGTAGGCGCCCACCAGGCCCGCGATACCGGCGTTGATGTGCACCACGGTGCCGCCCGCAAAGTCGAGTGCGCCGTCGGCTGCCAGCAGGCCGCCGCCCCACACGATGTGGGCCATGGGCACGTAGCTGAAGGTGAACCACAGCACCGAGAAGATCAGCACGGCCGAGAACTTGATGCGTTCGGCGAACGAGCCCACGATCAGCGCCACGGTGATGGCGGCAAACGTGCCCTGGAACGCAATGAACACGTATTCAGGAATGGTGGCCAGCGCGCCGAAGGTCTCTTGCGTCACGCCCTTGAGGAAGATCTTTTCAAAGCCGCCGAAGAACTTGCCCTCGCCCGAGAACGCCAGGCTGTAGCCGTACAACGACCACAGCAGGGAGATCAGCGAGAACACGACAAAGACCTGCATCAGCACCGACAGCATGTTCTTGCTGCGGCCCAGGCCGCCGTAGAACAGCGCCAGACCAGGGATGGTCATCAGGATCACGAGCAGGGTGGAAGTCAACATCCAGGCGGTGTCGCCGGAATCGACCTTGGGTGCAGGTGCTTCAGCGGCGGGGGCCTCGGCAGGTGCGGCAGCAGCGGCGGCAGCCACGGGGGCGGCAGCCGGCGCTTCGGCAGCGGGGGCCGAGGCCGCGGCCTCAGGGGTGGCGGGCGCCTGGGCCAGCGCGGCGGTGCCGCCGGACAACAGGCTCATTCCCAGGATGAAAGAAGCAAGCAGTTTTTTCATGGCATTTCTTCTCTTGTTCTGATGCGGCCGGGCCCTTACAGGGCTTCCTTGCCGGTTTCGCCGGTGCGAATGCGCACCACCTGCTCCAGGTGGGTCACAAAAATCTTGCCGTCACCGATCTTGCCGGTGCGGGCCGCGGTTTCGATGGACTCGATCACGCGGTCCACCAGGTCGTCTGCCACGGCGGCTTCGATCTTGACCTTGGGCAGAAAGTCGACCACGTACTCCGCGCCGCGGTACAGCTCGGTGTGGCCCTTCTGGCGGCCGAAGCCCTTGACCTCTGTGACCGTGATGCCTTGCACGCCGATGTCCGAAAGTGCTTCACGCACCTCGTCCAGCTTGAAGGGCTTGATGATGGCTGTCACCATTTTCATTTGGGATTCCTCCGGGATGGGCGCCACCGGCGCCCATTGAGACTGACTGACTAGTACTTGCGAGACGGACTCTTACAGGGTCTTGGTGAGCGTGACGATGAGGCGCGACTTGTTCACGTCACCGAAGAAGGCCTTCTTGTTGGCACCCACCACGGCCGCGCCCAGCGACAGGCCGCTGCCGAAGTCGTACGCACCGCCGATGCTGTAGTCCATGTAGTTGGGTACGCCGGTGTCCTTGATGTCGCTGGCAAAGCGGGTGAAGCCCACCGAGGCCTTCAGCGTGATGCTGGGGGCCACTTCCTGGGCGAACGACAGGCCCAGGTAGCCGGTGTTGCGGCCCTTCAGGCCTGAGCCCGCCTTGGCGCCGGCCCAGCCGAAGTAGTCCTTGGAAACGGTGTGCGAGTACTTGGCGGTGAAGGGGCCGAAGGTGGCACCAGCGTACAGCTCGGTGGTGTTGCCGTTGCTGTTGCCGGGGTAGATGTAGGTCAGCGCACCCAGGTCCAGGTCCACGTCGCCGGCCTTGAATTTGTAGCCGCCGTACAGGTCGGATTCGAGCGAGTTGTTGGCCAGCCAGTCCACGCTGGAGTTCCAGTTGCCGACATACCAGCCGGTGTCGCCGAAGGCGTAGTCAAAACCGCCTTGCAGCGCAGGCTTGACGGCCTTGGACTTGGAGGCGTCCTGGTCCTGGCCGCGGAACTTGTAGTTGCTGGTCAGGCTGACGTTGGCACTGAGTTGGGCCTGGGCCAGCAGAGGCAGGCTTGCGACAAGGGCAACGCCCAGGGTTTTGATGATGGCGCGGGTCATGTTTCCTCCGGGTTGGACAAAGTAGGGACAAGCGCTTTAAGCACGGACCGTGCCACGCGGCCACGCGCTATGGCCCCACAGGTTGCATTGCGTTACGCCGATCCCCGGTACATTGGCGGGATGCGCGCAGACGCCATGCACTTTTCTGGTGCATTTGCCCACGTGGCGGCGCTAAAAAACCATAAAACGCACCCATCTGGGGAGAAACCGCTTCATGAGTCTTGCTTTGGTGCAAAGCCGCGCCCTTCTGGGGCTGCAGGCACCTTCTGTCACCGTGGAAGTGCATCTGGCCAACGGCCTGCCCAGCTTCACGCTGGTGGGACTGGCCGAGGTGGAGGTGAAAGAAGCGCGCGAGCGGGTGCGCTCGGCGCTGCAGAACGCGGGGCTGGAGTTTCCGTCCAACAAGCGCATCACGGTGAACCTGGCACCTGCGGACTTGCCCAAGGACTCTGGCCGCTTCGATTTGCCCATCGCCCTGGGCATCCTCGCCGCAAGCGGCCAGGTGGACGCCAGCCGCCTGGCGGGCTACGAGTTTGCGGGGGAGCTGTCTCTGTCCGGCGAACTGCGCCCGGTGCGTGGCGCGTTGGCCACCAGCCTGGCGCTGCAAACGCAGCAGGTCAACGCCCACCTGGTGCTGCCCCCCGGCAGCGCCGAAGAAGCCGCCCTGGTGCCCGCCGCCCAGGTGGTGCGCGCCAGCCACTTGCTGGACGTGGTGCGCGCCTTTCTGCCACCCGGCAGCACCGCAGGGGGCGATGCCGACATCGCCAACGGCGGCTGGGTGCGCCTGCGGGCCACGCCGCTGGCGGCCGCCACGCGCGGGCCCGACATGGCGGATGTGAAGGGCCAGTCCAGCGCCAAGCGCGCGCTGGAGATCGCCGCCGCCGGCGGCCACAGCATCCTGATGGCCGGGCCGCCGGGCTCGGGCAAGTCCATGCTGGCGGTGCGCTTTGCAGGCCTGCTGCCCGCCATGACGGTCGAAGAAGCGCTGGAAAGCGCTGCCATCGCCAGCCTGGCCGGGCGCTTCAAGACCGACCAGTGGGGCCAAAGGCCCACGGCAGCGCCGCACCATACGGCCAGCGCGGTGGCGCTGGTGGGCGGTGGCTCGCCACCGCGGCCGGGCGAGATATCGCTGGCGCACAACGGGGTGCTTTTTCTCGACGAGCTCCCGGAGTTCCCCCGCGCCGCCCTGGAGGCGCTGCGCGAGCCCCTGGAGACCGGCCACATCACCATTGCCCGGGCCGCGCAGCGTGCCGACTTCCCCGCGCGGTTCCAGATGGTGGCCGCCATGAACCCCTGCCCCTGCGGCTACCTGGGCTCGCCACAGCGCGCCTGCCGCTGCACGCCCGACCAAGTGAGCCGCTACCAGGCCAAGCTCAGCGGCCCGCTGCTGGACCGCATCGACCTGCACGTGGAAGTGCCCGCCCTGCCCGCCGATCAGCTGGTGCAGGCTCCACCTGGCGAGTCCACCGACGCCATCCGCGAACGTGTGGTACGCGCCCGCGCCGCAGCACTGGCGCGCCAGGGCCAACCCAACCAGGCGCTGCAGGGCCAGGAGATCGACGCCCACGTGCTGCTGGACGACGCCGCAGCGAAGTTTCTGCACACGGCCGCAGCCCGTCTGGGCTGGTCGGCCCGCAGCACCCACCGGGCGCTGAAGGTGGCCCGCACCATTGCCGACCTGGCAGGCGCCACCACCACGCAGGTCAGCCATGTGGCCGAGGCCGTGCAGTACCGCCGCGTGCTGCGAAGCCCCGCGTAAGCCCTGTGGCGCGCGGCCGCAAAACGCGCCACACTCGGCGCAACTACCAAATTGATAGCTGCTAGCGCTTGTTGAATAAGCGCTAGAGCCGTATTTGATCTATATCTGCAAGCCCCCACCCTGCCCTCGGCACAATCGCCCCATGTCCAGCGCACGCCCTCCCCGCAAGAAATCCGCTCCCCCCGTTGATGGCCCTGTGGAAGTGCCGGCCAGCGCCGCCACCGGCACCCCGGCGGTGGACACCTGCTTTTTGCGCACGCTGGTGGGCTACAACACGCGGCGCGCCTCGCTGGCCATCATCGAAGTGTTCATGGAACGCATGGCGGTGTACGACCTGAAGGTGGTGGACTTTTCGGTGCTGTCGCTGGTGGCGCACAACCCTGGCGTCACCTCGCGCGAGCTGTGCGCCACGCTCAATGTGCTGCCGCCCAACATGGTGGGCCTGATCGCGTCGCTGGAAAAGCGCGGGCTCATAGAACGCCGCCCCCACCCCAGCGACGGCCGCGCGATGGGCGTGCACCTGACCGCTGCGGGCGCCGACCTCACAGCACAGGCCGAAGAGACCGCCGCGCAGCTGGAGGTGGACGCCACCGCGCGCCTGACGGCCACCGAGCGCAAGACGCTGATCCGGCTGCTGCAGAAGATCTATCTGCCGGCGGGGGCGTAGGCGCACGGACAAAGAAAAAGGGGCGCCGGTGCGCCCCCTTTTTTCATCGTTGCCGTGTCCCTCAGGCGATATGTGCCGCCGGCTTGGCCGCCAGCGCCGCCGCCAGCCCGCCCCACTTTTCCTGGAACAGCCCAGGGTCCATGGTCTTCACGTTGCGCATGATGGGCTTGAAGCCCATGTGCGCCAGCACGTCGCGCTCCAGGTCGATGCCGGGCGCGATCTCGATCAGCTCCAGCCCCTCAGTGGTCAGGCGAAACACCGCGCGCTCCGTTACGAACAGCACGTTCTGCTCGCGCTTGGCGGCATCCAGGCCATTGAAGGTGATCTGCTCGACCTTCTCGATGAACTTGCGCGAACGGCCTTCTTTCACAATCTCCAGCCGCCCGTCGCCCACCTTCACCTCCAGGCCGCCGGCCGTGAAGGTGCCGCAGAACACCAGGTTCTTGGTGGAGCGCGTGATGTTCACAAAGCCGCCGCAGCCCACGGGCCGGCCGTTGAACTTGCTCACGTTCACGTTGCCGTGGTTGTCGGCCTGCGCCAGGCCCAGAAAGCTCGCGTCCAGCCCGCCGCCGTCATAGAAGTCAAACTGCAGCGACTGCTCGATGATCGCGTCGGCGTTGTAGGCCGTGCCGAAGTCGCCCAGCTGCGCCGGGATGCCGCCGGTGATGCCGCTTTCCACGCTGAGGGTGAACTGGTCAGACACCCCTTCTTCCGCCGCCACGGAGGGCACACCCGCAGGAATGCCGATGCCCAGATTGGTTATGGCGCCGGGTTTCAGCTCCATCGCCGTGCGGCGGGCGATCACCTTGCGCTCGTCCAGCGGCATGGGCGCCAGCGAGTTCACCGGCACGCGCACGTCGCCGCACAGCGCGGGGTTGAACTGCGTGGTGATGGTCTGCATGTGGTTCTCGGGCTGGCTGACCACCACGTAGTCCACCGACACCCCGGGTACCTTGACTGACTTGGGGTGCAGGCTGCCCGCCTTGACGATGCGCTCCACCTGCGCGATCACGATGCCACCGCAGGCCTTGGCCGCGTGGGCGATGTTGATCTGCTCCAGCAGCACGCCTTCCTTGTCCAGCGTGAGGTTGCCGTTCTCGTCGGCCAGCGTGCCGCGGATGATGGCCACATCGACCTTGGGCGAGGGGTAGAACAGCCACTCCTCGCCGTTGAATTCGACGAGCTTGACCAGGTCTTCGGTGGACTTGCTGTTGAGCTTGCCGCCTTCGATGCGCGGGTCCACAAACGTGCCCAGGCCCACCTTGGTCAGCAGCCCGGGGCTGCGGCTGGCGATGTGGCGCGTGAGGTGCGAGAGGCTGCCCTGCGGGAAGTTGTAGGCCTCGACCTCGCCGTCGAACACCATCTTCATCATCTCGGCGCCGGTCTGGCCGAAGTGGCCGGCCACGGTGCGCTTGATCATGCCGGGGTGCGCAAAGTGCACCATGCCCGCGTCCTTGCTGTTGCCGATGGCGCCACAGGCCCAGGTGGTCACGTTCTTCGGACTGCCGTGTTCGAGGAAGTTTTTCTCGATGCCCTTGAGCACTTCCTCGGGCAGGCTGGAGACGGCCAGGCCGCCCAGAAAAATGGTGGCGTTGTCGGGGATCAGGGCGCCGGCTTCGGCGGCGGTGATGATTTTCATGGTGGCCTTCGATGAATACTATTGTTTCGATAGCTTCTAGCGCTTATTCAATAAGCGCTGGAGCCCTATTTGTGTTGGATTTCAAGCGTCCTGGTTCTCGATGAGCAAGGCAATGCCCTGCCCGCCGCCCACGCAGGCGCTGGAGATGCCCCAGCGCAGGCCGCGGCGGCGCAGCTCGCGCGCCAGGGTCACCGTCAGGCGCACGCCGGTGGCGGCCAGCGGGTGGCCCAGGGCGATGGCGCCGCCGTTCACGTTGAGCTTGTTCAAGTCCAGCCCCAGCTCGCGGCCGACGGCCAGAGTCTGTGCGCCCTGGGCTTCGTTGATTTCGAACAGGCCGATGTCATCCAGCGTGAGGCCGGTGCGCGCAAGCAGCGCGCGGATGGCCGGGGCCGGGCCGATGCCCATGTATTCGGGCGCCACGCCCACCGCCGCGACTCCACGCAGGCGCGCCAGGGGCTTGAGGCCACGCTGCTGCACATAGGCATCGCTGGCCACCACGGCGCCCACGGCGCCGTCCACCAGGGCCGAGCTGTTGCCAGCGGTCTGCACGCCGCCGGGGTAGACCGTGCGCAGCGCGGCCAAAGCTTCCACCGGCGAGGGGCGCGGGTGCGTGTCGCGGTCCAGCTGCGCCACCTTGCGGGGCAGCGTGATGCCGCGGGTGGCGTAGCCTGCGAGTTCAAACTTCTCGCTGGTCACTGGCACGATCTCGCCCGCCAGAAAGCCGTCTTCCTGCGCCTTGAGCGCGCGGGCAAAGGACTGCGAGGCATAGGCATCCACGTCTTCACGCGTGATGCCGTATTTCTTGGCCAGGTTCTCGGCCGTTTCGATCATCGTGACTGGGCCTGCGGTGTCGATCAGCGCTTCCATGAGGAAATCCTTGAACTCCACGGGCGCGCCCAGCTTGAAGCCGGTGCGGTGCGTGTAGGCCGCAATCGGGTTGCGCGTCATCGATTCGGTACCCACCACCAGCGCCACGTCGGTGTAGCCCAGCGCGATCTGGTCGGCGGCTTGGCGGAACAGCTCAAAGCCCGTGCCGCAGATGCGCTGCACCAGGATGGAGGGCACGTCCAGCGGCACGCCCGCATACAGGCCAATGTGGCGCGGCAGCACGTAAGCGTCAAAGTCCGCCTGGGCCATGGAACCGGTGATGACCGAGCCCACATCGGTGGCTGGCACGCCGCTCTTCTCCAGCACGGCACGCGCCACCTTGATGCCCAGGTCGGTGGGCGACACATGGCCCAGCGCGCCGCAGTAGTCCACCAGCGGCGTTCGCACGCCGTCCACCAGCCAGGCGTTCAGGGGGGCGGAGAAGGAGCTTTTCGAAGCGTTGGTCATGGTCAGGCCTTGGAGGTGGTCTTGCTGTCGGTCACGCGCAGCACGGTCGCATAGCCGGTGTCACCGGCCGCGCAGCCGGTGAACAGGCCCACGCCGCCGCCGCGCAGCACCAGCTCTTCAATCAGTTCGATGATGGCGCGCAGGCCCGTGGGCGCCTGCGGGTGGCCCCAGATGATGGAGCTGCCGTAGTTGTTCATGCGCTCCCAGGCAAAGCCGGTGTCCCGCGCCAGGGCGATGTCGTTCACGGCAAAGGGGTTGTGCGTCTTGATGGCAACCACATCGCTGATGGACAGGCCCGCGCTCTTGAGTGCGTTGAACGCGGCGGGCGATGGCGCCATGGGCATGAAGCCCGCCTCCACGCGCGCCATGCCAAAGCCCAGGATCTCCACTTCGATGCCGGGGTCGGTGGCTACGGCGCGCGCACGCTCGCGCGTGGTGACGATGGCGCCCGCGTTGCCGTCGGCCGGGTGGGTCTGGCCGCCAAAGGTCACGGTGCCGCCTTCCTTCACGGGCTTGAGCTTGGCCAGACCCTCGGCGGTGGTCGGGAAGATGCCTTCGTCGGTGCTCAGCGTGCCGGTCTGCTTGCGGAACTTGGAGTCCGTCACCGGCACGTCGGCCATGTAGCGCTTCTGGAACGCGCGGTCGTTGGCAAGCGCCTCCTGGTACTGGTGGTAGCGGTGCAGCTTGAGGGCGTGCTGCTCTTCGGTGGTGATGCCGTAGCGCGCAGCCACGTTCTCACCGGTCTGCAGCATGGGGTTCTTGGCGTAGGGATCGTGGCCCATGTTGTCGGGCACCCAGTGCTCGGTGATGCCGTAGCCGCCGGTGCCGCTCGAATCCGGGTAGTACACCACCGGGCCGTTGGACTGGCGGTCGGCCATCACCAGCAGCGCGCTGGTGGCCGTGCCGCAGGCCACCTCTTGCGCGGCCATCTGCAGCGCGCGCACGCTGGTGGCGCAGGCCTGCTGCACCGTGGGGCCCGCCACGCGGTCGATGCCCATCAGGCCCGTGACCCAGGGCAGGCCGTAGAAGCTGCCCTTTTGCGGGTTGGTGATGCCGAGGATGGCCAGGTCCACAGCCGAGAGGTCGTAGCCGCGCGCGGTGAGCGCCTGCTTGCCCACGGCGGCCGCCAGCGGCAGCGCGTTGAGGTTAGCCAGCGAGCCTTGCCACTTGGCAAAGGGGGACGACCAGTAGATACCGTAGGGGATGAAGGCGTTCATGGCAGGTCCTTGGCGCGTCGCGCTGCATTTTAGTTATTTATCATAACCAAATCACGTTGCTGAAGAGCTAGGGAAACCACCTAGCAAAGAACGCCTCGGCGGCCTTGTTTTAGTTATTTTCAATAACCATAATTTCCTCAACTCACTCACACCACCATGACCAAGACTTCCGACCTCTCCCTAGAAATCCGCGGCGAACGCGAGGAAATCGCGGTCATCCGCCTTACCCGCCCCGCCAAGCGCAACGCGCTGAACGACGGCCTGATCCTTGCGCTGCGCAACGTGATGGACAACCTGCCCGCCACCGTGGGCGCGGCGGTGATCGATGGCGAGGGCGACCATTTCTGCTCAGGCCTGGACCTGTCGGAACTCAAGGAGCGCGATGCCGGCCAGGGCCTGCACCACTCGCGCATGTGGCATGCCGCGCTCGACCGCGTGCAGTTCGGCCCAGTACCCGTGGTGGCCGCGCTGCACGGCGCGGTGGTGGGCGGCGGGCTGGAGCTGGCCAGCGCCTGCCACATCCGTGTGGCGGACGAGACCACCTTCTATGCGCTGCCCGAAGGCTCGCGCGGCATCTTTGTGGGCGGCGGCGGTGCGGTGCGCATTCCGCGCCTGATCGGCACGGCCCGCATGACCGACATGATGATGACCGGCCGTGTCTACAACGCGGTGGACGGCGAGAAGGTGGGCTTTGCGCAATACCTCGTGCCCACCGGCACGGCATTCGACAAGGCCTTCGAGCTGGCGCAGCGCATCGCACAGAACGCGCCGCTGACCAACTACGCCCTGATGCATGCCCTGCCCCGCATTGCCGAGCAGCCCGCCGACCAGGGCCTGATGGCCGAGGCCATGATGGCCGCCATCGCCCAGAGCGCGCCCGAGGCCAAGGCCCGCGTGCGCGCCTTCCTGGATGGCAAGGCCAACAAGGTCAAGAAACAAGACTGAGCCGCCGAACTCCTTCATCGTTCACGCGCCAGCACCAGCCCCGAGACAAGCTCCATGACGGCAAACCTCCCACCCCCCCGCTACCGGCCGCTGCGCTTTGGCGTGACCCAGGTCACCACCCGCCCGGGCGACAACGGCACGCTCTACGTGCGCGCCACGCAAGACCTGGAGCCCCATCCCGTGCGGCTGACCGACCGCCTCGCGCACTGGGCCGAGGCCACGCCCGACCGCACCTGGATGGCCCAGCGCGTGAAGAACGCCGATGGCAGCCTGGGCGACTGGCGCCACATCAGCTACCGCGATGCGTGGGACAGCGCGCGCCGCATCGCCCAGGCGCTGCTGGACCGCAACCTGAGCCCCGACCGCCCCGTGGTCATGCTCAGCGAGAACGACCTGGAGCACGCCCTGCTGTCGCTGGGCTGCTTGGTGGCCGGCGTGCCGCAATGCACGGTGTCGGCTGCCTACTCCACCGTGAGCAAGGACTACGACAAGCTGCGCCACGCCATCAACACCCTCACGCCCGGCCTGGTGTTTGCCAGCAGCGGCGAGCGCTATGCCGCCGCCATCAACGCCACGGTGGGCGCCGACGTAGAGGTGGCGCTGATCGAGGGCACGCTGCCCGGCCGCAGCACCACGCCCTTCAGCGCGCTGCAGGCCACCGAGGCCACGCCCGCCGTGGATGCAGCGCACGCGGCCATCACGCGCGAGACCATTGCCAAGTTCATGTTCACCTCGGGCTCCACCAAGGCACCCAAGGCCGTGATCATCACGCACGGCATGTGGACGGCCAACCTGCAGCAGATGAACCAGTCCATGCCCGTGCTGGCCGAGGGCCACCTAGTGCTGGTGGACTGGCTTCCGTGGAACCACACCTTCGGTGGCAACCACAACTTCGGCATCATCATCTACAACGGCGGCACGCTCTACATCGACGAGGGCCGCCCCACGCCCGCCGGCATGGCCGAGACCATCCGCAACCTGCGCGAGATCGCACCCACGGTGTACTTCAACGTGCCCACGGGTTTCGAGGTGATCGCGCACACCATGAAGACCGACGAGCGGCTGCGCAAGAACCTGCTCAGCCGCGTGAAGATGTTCTTCTTTGCCGCCGCCGCGCTGTCGCAGCCCATCTGGGATGCGCTGTTCGAAGTGGCCGAGCAGGAAGTGGGCGAGCGCATCGTGATGAACACGGGCCTGGGCATGACCGAAGGCTGCCCCTTCTGCATCGCCGTGAACAGCCCCAACGTGCAGGCCGGCGACATCGGCGTGCCCACGCCCGGGCTGGAGCTGAAGCTGGTGCCCGTGGATGGCAAGGTCGAAGTGCGCTACCGCGGCCCCAACATCACGCAGGGCTACTGGCGCAATGCAGAGGCCACGCGCGAGGCGTTTGATGAAGAAGGCTTCTACTGCTCGGGCGACGCGGTGAAGTGGATCGACGAGAACGACCTGAACAAGGGCCTGAAATTCGACGGCCGCATTGCCGAGGACTTCAAGCTCAGCACCGGCACCTTCGTCAGCGTGGGCCCCATGCGCGCCAAGATCATCGCCGCCTGCGCGCCCTATGTGCAGGACGCGGTCATCACCGGCATCAACCTCAAGGAAGTGGGCGCGCTGCTGATCCCGACGCCGCACGTGCGCACACTGGCGGGCCTGCCCGCCGACGCGAGCCTGCAGCAGGTGCTGGAGAGCGCCCCGGTGCAGCAGCATTTTCAGAAAGTGCTCAACCAGCTCGCCGCCCAGGCCACCGGCAGCGCCACCCGCGTGGCCCGCATGCACCTGATGGCCGCGCCGCCCTCGCTGGACAAGGGCGAGATCACCGACAAGGGCTCCATCAACCAGCGCGCCGTGCTCAAGCACCGCGCCAACCTGGTGGAAGCCATGCACGAGGGCAAGCTGCCATTCACCCTCGTGCCCCAGCAATGAAGTGAACTGACGCGAACTGAACCGAACGACTACCCAAGGACAAGCACATGCAGATTCAAGGACAAGCCGCCCTCGTCACCGGCGGCGCATCGGGCCTCGGTGAAGCCACCGCGCGCGCACTGGCTGCCCAGGGTGCCAAGGTGGCGGTGCTGGACCGCAACGCCGAACTGGCCGAAAAGGTTGCCAGCGAAATCGGTGGCGTGGCCTGCCCCTGCGACATCACCGACCCCGCCAGCGTGCAGGCCGCCATCGACAAGGCCGCCGCCGCCCACGGCCCCGCGCGCATCCTGATGAACGTGGCCGGCATCGGCAGCGCCAAGCGAGTGGTGCAGCGCGACGGCAGCGCCGCGCCACTGGAAGACTTCGTGCGCGTGGTCAACATCAACCTGATCGGCACCTACAACGTGAGCCGCCTGTTTGCCGCCGCCTGCAGCAAGCTCGACGTGCTGGACAACGGCGAGCGCGGCGTGATGCTGTTCACCGCCTCCGTCGCCGCGTTTGACGGCCAGGTGGGCCAGCAGGCCTACAGCGCCTCCAAGGCGGGCCTGGCCGGCATGACGCTGCCCATGGCGCGCGACCTGGCGCAGCACGCCATCCGTGTGTGCACCGTGGCGCCCGGCCTGTTCGCCACCCCGCTGATGAAGGAGCTGCCCGAGGCGGTGCAGCAGTCGCTGGCCGCCAGCATTCCCTTCCCCCCGCGCCTGGGCAAGCCCGAGGAATTCGCCGAGCTGGCCTGCCACATCGTGACCAACGGACACCTGAACGGCGAAGTCATTCGCCTGGACGGCGCCCTGCGCATGGCGCCACGCTGAACCGCGTTTTTTCCCGCCCCCGTCATCGAACCACTAAACCTCAGGAGACAACCATGACGACCACTCGACGCCAATTTGTACAAGCCCTCGGCTCGGCCGCCGCGCTCGGGGCCCTTCACCCACTGTCTGCGTTCGCGCAGGCGCTGGACCAGGTCAAGATCATGTACGGCTTTCCGGCCGGCAGCGCGGGCGACAGCGTGGCCCGCCGCGTGGCCGAGAAGCTGGGCGGCACGGCCTACAGCAAGAACCCCGGCTTTGTGGAAAACAAGCCCGGCGCGGGCGGCCGCATCGCGGTGGAGACGCTCAAGAGCTCGCCCGCCGATGGCTCGGTGCTGACGCTGGCGCCCGTGTCGGCCCTGGCCGTGTACCCGCACATCTACCCCAAGCTCAGCTACAAGCCCGATGACGTGCAGCCCGTCTCGATCGGCGCGATCATGCACCACGGCCTGGCCGTGGGGCCTGCCGTGCCCGCCGAAGTGAAGACGCTGGCGGACTTTCTGAAGTGGGCCAAGGCCAACCCCGACAAGGCCATGTACGGCACGCCGGGCGCGGGCTCCATGCCCCACCTGCTGGGTGCGCTCTTGGGCATCCGCGCGGGCGTGGAACTCAAGCAAGTGCCCTACCGCGGCACCGTGCCCAGCATCACCGACCTGGTGGGCGGCCAGATCGCCTCGGCCGTCAACCCCAGCGGCGACTACCTGCAGTACATGAAGACCGGCCGCGTGCGCGTGCTGGCCACCTCGGGCAAGAAGCGCTCGCCCTACCTGCCGGACGTGCCGACCTTCACCGAGCTGGGCTTCCCCGATGTGACGTCGGAGGAATGGTTCGGCTTCTACGCCCCCGCCAAGATCGCGCCCGCCACGCTGGCCAATGCCAATGCAGCCATCACTGCCGCACTCAAGGACAAGTCTGTCGTTGATGCCCTGGGCGTCGTCGGCCTGATCGCCCACGGCAGCACGCCGCAAGAAATGCTGGCCGACCAGAAGGCCGAGTTCGAGCGCTGGGGTCCGCTGGTCAAGCAGATCGGGTTCACCGCAGAAAGCTAGAGAACACCCCCTGAGGCGCTGCGCGCCTTCCCCCCGCTCTCGCATCGCTGCGCGATGCGGGCAGGGGGACGCAGCCAGCGCGGCGGGGCGGCCCTTGCGCGGCTGCCGCGCATTGGGGCGCGCCGGTTTCGGCGGATGGGGGCCTCCTCAAACCGCTCGGGCTGAGCCTGTCGAAGGCAGGGCACGCGCCAGTGCACTCCTTCCCGACAAGCCCACGCCAAACGGCTTAGTTCAGAAATTTCAAGCCAAAACAGGCTCCAGCGCTTATCCAACAAGCGCCGCCAGCTACCAAAACAAGAGCATCAAACCATGCCAGCACGCCAGTCCCTCGCCGACATCCAGTTCCTGATGAACGACGTGCTGCACGCCCCCGCGCAGTGGCAGGCACTGGCGCCGTTGGCGGACACCGATGCCGACCTGGCCGCGCAGGTGCTGGACGAAGCCGCCAAGTTTGTGGACACCGCCGTGGCCCCGCTGCAGCGCACGGGCGACGAGGTGGGTTGCCGCTTCGACGCAGGCCGGGTGCACACGCCGCCCGGCTTCCGCGACGCTTATCAAGCCTTTTGGCAGGGCGGTTGGCCCGCGCTGGCTTGCGCGCCGGAAGATGGCGGCCAGGGCCTGCCGGCGGTGCTCGAATGCGTGCTGTACGAATGGCTGGCGGGCGCCAACCACGGCTGGACCATGGCGCCCGGCCTGCTGCACGGCGCGTACGAATGCATCAAGCACCACGCCAGCGACGCGCTGAAAGCGCAGTACCTGGAGAAGGTCGCCACCGGCGAATGGCTGGCCACCATGTGCCTGACCGAAGCCCACGCGGGCAGCGACCTGGGCCTGGTGCGCACGCGCGGTGTGCCGCAGCCGGACGGCAGCGCGCGGGTGAATGGCAGCAAGATTTTTATCTCCGGCGGCGAGCACGACCTGACGGACAACATCGTGCACCTGGTGCTGGCGCGGCTACCCGATGCACCAGCGGGCCCCAAGGGCCTGTCGCTCTTCCTCGTGCCCAAGATGCTTCAGGACGGCACCCGCAATGCGGTCGTTTGCGAACGCATCGAGGAAAAGATGGGCCTGCACGGCAGCCCCACCTGCGTGATGCGCTTTGACGACGCCACCGGCTGGCTGGTAGGCGAGCCGAACAAAGGCCTCGCCGCCATGTTCGTGATGATGAACGCCGCACGCCTGCATGTGGGCCTGCAAGGCATCGGCCTGCTGGAGGCCGCGTGGCAAAAGGCCAGCGCCTACGCGGCCGAGCGCCGCCAGATGCGCGCCCCCGGCGCCACCGAGCCCGTGAGCCTCATCCACGACCACCCCGCCATCCGCCGCATCCTGCACACGCAGCGCGCGTGGATAGACGGCGGGCGCGTACTGGCGTACCACACCGCGCTGCAACTGGACATCGCCAAGCACAGCACCCACGCGGGCGAGCGCGCCGCCGCGCAGCGCTGGTGCGCGCTGGTCACGCCCGTGCTCAAGGCTGCGCTCACCGACCAGGGCTTTCACGGCGCCAGCGCCTGCCTGCAGGTGTTGGGCGGCCACGGCTACGTGAGCGAATGGGGCATCGAGCAGATCGTGCGCGACGCGCGCGTGGCCATGATTTACGAGGGCACCAACGAAATCCAGGCCATCGACCTGCTGGTGCGCAAGGTGCTGGCCGATGGCGGGCAGGGACTGGCGACGCTGCTGACCACGCTGCCCGGCGCGGCGCCCAGCCCCGCCGCCAGCGCACGCCGCCATGCGCTGGTGGAGATCACGCAGACCCTGGCCATTGCCGCACAGACTGACTCCGAGCTGCCCTACTGGGTGGCCGACGACTACCTGCGCGCGGTGGCGCTGGTGCTGCTGGAGTGGGCGTGGCAGCGCATTGCCACCGCCAGCAACACGCCGCGCTGGCAAGAGCCTGCCCAGGCCTTCGCGCAGTGGGTGCTGCCCGAGTTCGGCATGCGCGCGGCCATGCTGCGCCAGCGCATTGCCCAGGCGTTAGAAATCAAAGCCAAATCGACCTCTAGCGCTTGATGGACAAGCGCCAATAGCTACCAATTCAATAGCGCATAAGTTTTTGCCGATCTCCCTCCCTCAGCGTGTTGAGGCCGCGCTGCAGGGTTCCTTGCGCCTCTGACAAAGGAGACAACACCGTGAACGACAAAAGAAAAGCGAGAACGCGCACCAACCCTTTGGCCCTGACCGCGCTGTCGGCATTGCCGATTGCGCTGCTGGCCGGCTGCGGCGGTTCGTCCGAACCCGCACTGCCCCAGCTCGCGGCCGCCACGCCGGCCACGCTGCAGACCTGCGGCGAGCTGGCCAACCGCATCAACTTCCCCAACACCACCATCACCGCCGCCAACGCCGTTGCGGCAGGCACATTGACGGTGGCGGGCAAGCCTGTGCGCGCGCACTGCCAGGTCACCGGCAAGATGTTCCAACGCGTGAGCCTGGTGGACGGCAAGAACTACGCCATCGGCTTTGAAATGCGCCTGCCCAACGACTGGAACGGCCGCTTCTTCTACCAGGGCAATGGCGGCATCGACGGCAGCGTGGTGACCGCCACAGGCGCCGTCAACGGCGGCGGCGGGCTGAACAACGCGCTCAACATGGGCTTTGCGGTCATCAGCTCCGACGCAGGCCACGAAGGCTCTATGGGCCCCAATTTCGGCATCGACCCGCAGGCGCGCCTGGACTACGGCTACCAGGCCGTGGCCAAACTCACCCCCATGGCCAAGAGCGCCCTCCAGACCGCGTACGGCAAGGGCCCCGACCGTTCGTACTTTGGCGGCTGCTCCAACGGCGGGCGCCACACCATGGTGGCCGCATCCCGCTTTGCCGATCAGTACGACGGCTACCTGGTGGGCAACCCCGGCTTCAACCTGCCCAAGGCGGCCATCGCCAGCATTGCCAGCGGCAAGATTTACGCGTCGCTGGCCAGCACGCCGGGCGACCTGTCCACCGGCTTTACCACGGCCGAGCGTGCCCTGGTGTCCAACGCCGTGCTGGCCAAGTGCGACGCGCTGGACGGCAGCACTGACGGCCTGGTGCAAGACACCGGCGCCTGCCAGGCCGCCTTCAACCTCGACCGCGACGTGCCCACCTGCACCGGCGGCCGCGACGGCACCTGCCTGTCGGCAGAGCAGAAGACCGGCATCGCCAATATCTTCAGCGGGCCCACCACCAGCACGGGCAGCAAGATCTACACAAGCTTTCCGTACGACGCAGGGCTGGCAGGCGGGGGCTATGGGTTCTGGGAGTTCACCGCCCCGCTGGTGCTGGACTCTGGCGGCGTGGGCCTGATCTGGTCGGTGCCGCCCGAAGACGCCGCCACCTTCAACGGCCCCGCGTTTGCGCTGACTGGCAACGTGGACACCATGGTCGCCCGCGTCAACGCCACCAGCGCCGTGTACACCGAAAGCGCCATGTCGTTCATGACACCGCCGAACCCCAGCAACCTGTCGGCCATGAAGAACCGCGGCGCCAAGATGATGGTCTACCACGGCACCAGTGACCCCATCTTCTCCAGCGACGACACCACCGCCTGGTACGACAGCGTGCGCGCCGCCAACAACGGCGACGCCAGCAACTTTGCGCGCTTCTACCGCGTGCCCGGCATGAACCACTGCTCCGGCGGCCCCGCCACCGACCAGTTCGACATGCTGACCCCGCTGGTGAACTGGGTAGAAAAGGGCGAGGCGCCCGACACCGTACTGGCCAGCGCGCGCGGCGCAGGCAATGCGGGCGGCGTTAACGCCGACGTGCCCGCCAGCTGGTCCGCCAACCGCACCCGCCCGCTGTGCCCCTACCCCAAGGTGGCGCGCTACAACGGCACGGGGGATGTGGAGAGCGCTAGCAGTTTCAGCTGCAAGTGATCAGTTCAGTGCTTGAAAAGCGGGAAGCCCGGCGCAAGCCGGGCTCCCTTTTTTCTTTTCCTCTTTTACGCCTTGGCGCGAGGCTTCATGCGAAAGCTGACGCCCATGCGGTTGATCGCATTCATCGTGGCAATCGTGAGCGTCAGATCCACCAGGTCCTTCTCGCCAAACACGGCCAACGCGGCCGCATAGGCTTCATCGGACGCGTGCGTTTCGCTCACGCGCGTCACCTCCTCGGCCCAGGCCAGCGCGGCACGCTCCTGCTCGGAGAACAGATACGCCGCCTCATGCCACACAGGAACGAGCACCACCTTCTCCACCGACATGCCTTCGGCCAACAGGTCGCGCGTGTGGATGTCAATGCAGTGCGCGCATCCGTTGATTTGCGACACGCGCAGGAAGACCAGGTGCGTCAGCAAGCTGGGCAGGCCTGTGCCTTGGGTGACAAAGTGGTGAAGCGTCCCGACGGCCTTGGCACCCTCGGGCGATACGTTGAACCAGACAGCGCGATTCATACAGCAGTTCCTCTACGTTTAATGTTGGGCGGAGGGGTATATCGACCTCCTGCTCACAAGACGTGTGAAGTGAGGGTGCTGTGACAGTGCTGGGGAAAAGGCTGCGGACCTTTTCGTGGTCGCCTGAGAAGAACACGGCAAGGCACCAGACAACTGATGGCGAAGACACGCGGTGCAGGCGCCAATGTGGTCAACAACGAGCCGCCCGCCAGCTCGGCCGCTGTGTGCACCCGAAGCTGGCGGGCGACGTGGAGAGTGCGAGCAGTTTTCGCTGCAAGTGATTGGGCATTGAAAGTGGGAAACCCGGCTGGTGCCCGCGTTGTGTCTAGACGATTGAGCGAATAGAAGCGCTGACTCGTCGGCACTGCAGGCACTGCAATTTCCAGACTTCACGGCCCGGGCTACACACTATCTTGAAGCGAATCGCGCAGATTCATTGCCAGCTGTGGGGCGACGGCTGTAGTTTCACGAAAAGCACGTGTACTTGCCTTGTATGCGATCACCGTCGTAATCACACTGAAGCCCCCCCGCCAATCCCAATAGCCAACTCTATGCTAGTCAGGATCCAGAATCCTGCGCTTCTTTTTTTGGACGTCCAGTTGTTCTTGATTAGCCTAAAAGCCAATCTCTATTCTGCTTCTGGGGCAGATCTTGAGCTCGACTTGACCACTTTCAGTGGCACCGCCTTTGGCTTCGCCCTAGTTTTGACTGGTGGCGGCACAAGGTGCATCTGCCTTGCACTCTCTGGCAGCTCGAGGTCTTGGATGCGCCTGCCTTCCATCCCGATCCTCAAGGCGTTGTTCCGCACGTTCTTATCGTTGCTGATGATCAGCGTCGCACCCAAAGACTTGCCCGTGGCTACGAGCTGACGATCAACTTTGATCTTTTGCCAATGCTCTTCCGACTCGTCCTTCTTGTCACCTGCACCCTTGGCTGCGCGGTCAATCTGAGCAAGTTCATATGCCGCGGCTCGATTGAAATCGGCCATTAATATGCAGGCCTTCCTATCGAGCGTGTTCAAAAATTCGATCCCGGCCAAGTCTGCGCCTACGAGAAATTCTGCGACTGCAACCATCGGGAAGACGATCTTCGACTTTGCTTTCTCTGCGCTTTCAATGAAGTTTTCGATGCGGGCTCGGTCATCCGCTGGCGTTGTAGCCGTGCAGTACGCAACGATGAAGTTGGCGTCGACGACAATGACCTTGGGCAAAGGCTTCAATGGATCCCCCGTATGTTTTCCCACTCGGCGATAGGATCCTTCATCTCTGTCCACCCGTTGTCGGGTATACGAGCAGCTGCAGCTAGCACCTCACCGAGCGGGGCGTCGTCCAGAGGCTCGAAGCTGAGGACTTGGCACTTGGAAGCTTCCGGAGCCCACCCATTGTCGTTGCGCAGCCAAGCGCCACGCACTCGGAGGCGGATGGTGCCGGCGCGGAAGTGCTTTAGGATCTCGCGCGCCATTGCGTCATCGCGCACGATGAGGCGGAGGTCGCGGTCGAAGTTGTCGCGGACGTAAAGGTGCATCGAATCGTCAGCGCCCACGAGCCCGGTAACCCATCCGTCGACCGTGGCTTCTTGGTAGAGCCGCTCATTAGACGCGGCAGGCTCAGGCTTAATGCCAAAAATCGTGTGAATAACGCATCCGTCTTGATCGAGGATCTGAGCCTCCCTGATCGAGTCCTTGCCCATCAGTGTTTCGATGGCGCGGAGGTGCCGACCAGGCCTGCTGGCCTCATCATTTTTTGCTTGTGTAATCCGTGCGCGGCTCATGTGAACTCGCTCAACAGGCACGGCAGCCAAACAACCGATGCTGGCATTCTTGATGCCCTTAAATACCGGCTTGTTCTCTTCGCCTAACAGCCCAGCGAATTCCTGAAGGTACTCGCCCAGGTGCGCCAGGGGCACTCGATCAGGATTCCGATCTAGTAAGCGGAGCATGAAGCTGAATTTCCGGGCGGCCATGGGTCGATGGTATCCGTTTCACCTAGGAGCCCCTGACGGCCCCCAATGACAGTACAAATTCGGGAACGCTAAGCGTACGACTGCAACCAGCCTCAAGCGGCAGGTCCACAGCGCTGACGTTTCGCAAAGTCATAGCCAACACGGAGCTGAACTCCGGAGTTCAGGTGGTTTGCATTTGGTTGGGCTGATGCAACCAAGACCTTGCCAGCAATCAGCGCCTACTTCGACACGCCAGGCGTGCGTTCAGTTGGAAGTGGCGATCTGCTGGCCTCGTCCTTCGCCTTCTTCCCTTGGTCGTAATGCCACTTGATGGCGAAGAACATGCCGGTGCCGAACACGAGCACCTTGAAGGTGATAAAGACTATCGGGACCCAATCCATTTTTTTGGCTTTCCTAGTTGCTGATGGGCACCCACTACCGTCAAGTGCACTGCCTCAAAACGCTGCGTCAGCAGCTTCATCGTCGGATCGCGCATCGACACCATTGGGCCAATGATCTGAAAACTTGGGCTCGATGCTATCGGGCCTGCTGCGCGTGCGTAAGCATCAGTTCTGCCTAAATTTTCCGTAGCAGATGGAGATGGAAATCGCTGTGCAAGGCGGCTGCCCGGGGATCAGCGTACCAAGTCGAGCATGTCCTTGATGACCACATGCCGAATGGCCCTCAGCAGGTGCGCTTCGGCACCGCGCGTGGCCGCAGACGCCTTGCCCATCTGCGGCCAGTTGTCGTGCTCGGATTCCATGGCCTGGGCCACGCTGTCGGCGGCGTTGGCGAGCTTGCCCACCATGGCATTCACCTCCCGCTCTGCGGTTTTTTTGCCCAGCTTGAGGGCGATGCCTGTTTCGATCAGCCTGGCGCGGGTCACGCCACTGAAGAAATGAGCCCCCACGATGGGCATGGCCAGCTTTTCGTCAGGCCACACAGCCTGCTCGTTGGCCATGGATTTGGTGTGGTACACGGCAGTGCACAGCAGGTCGTAGAAGGGCGCAACGCGCGTGCCCTCGTCGTCGATCAGGAACGAAATGTTTTTGAGATGGCAGTCGGAGTTGCCAACGAGCGTGTTGAACAAGATCCAACGAAACACGTCCAGGCGCGCAGCTGCCCTGTTGCGGCACAGCTCAATCAACTGCAGCAGCTTGTCGAAGGTGGCGCTGCGGTATTTTGCGTAGGCCATTTCGTTGAGAGACTGGCAGCCATCGAGGGCGTGAACACGCTGTACGTCCGCGCCGGGCGCTGTTGTCTTGCGGTCAAAGCGCTCAATGATGTAGACCGGCTCGGGGACGTACAGGCGCCACACCTTTGGCACCTTGAGCCCCAGGGCGCCTGCCAGGCGCATCGTGAAAAGCTCGTTCACCACGGAATGGGGGAATCCATCAGCGGTGGAGTTGGGCTTGAGGATGTGGGTGGATGGGCTGCCTTTCAGCGGCTCCATCAGTTGGCCTGTGCCCGGGTCAAAAACCACCACCATCTTGTGCTGCGCCCCGGCCAGCGACATGCGCTTGGGCGCCTGGTGGGTGAGGGACGCCCGGGGCAAATTGCGGATGCGTGCAGACAACGCCTCTCGCGTCAGCTCTGCTGCCCCCTGGGGCGCATCCGGTGCACCGGGCGGCTGCAGCACCAGGGCACCTGCCGATTCCGACCCCAGCCGCTGCAGCAAGCCGAATGCATCTGCAGCCTCAACACCCTCTTCTTTGCCAATGACCTCGCGCAGACGCTCTTCGGGCAACAGGTTGTCGAAAAACCATTGAACAGGCCGCAGTGTGGCGCCGTCCAGCAAAAGCTCGGGGCCGAGGGGCAGCGCCGGAGACAGCGCGAAGGGCTTGGGCTGCTGCAGCCAGCTCTCGGCGTACTGAAATCCCCAAACGTTGTTTTGATCGAACAGCGAGCCGACCAGCTGACCGTTGATCTGGACTTGCAACTGCCGCTGGCTCATGGGTTGCCGCCCTCGTCTTGGCTTTTGCGCTTGGTTGTGGCCCGCCTCGGCGCTTGCGACTGCGCGGGCTGCTGCTCCACAGTGGCCTCTTTGGCGGCGAGTCGTGCGGCGTCGCTTTGCAATCTCTCAAAGGCTTCGTCCGGGATCTCGAGTTCCATGTGAATCCCCAGTTCGGCCAGCACTTGCAGCGCACGACCCATTTGCGCTGTCTCTTTGCCGTGCTCCAGGTCGCGCAAGTAAACGTGGCTGACACCCACGCTGCCCGCCACGTCGTCTTGGCGCACACCGCCGGCCTTGCGGACGGCGCGTACCACTTGGCCAAAGGCCGCAACGCTTTGAATGGGAATTTTTTTCATAAATCGAAGCTTTGGTTTCGATTTTACGGCGTGGATGGGCGACAAGGCAAGAAAACGAAAAGATCGTTGAGATTTCAAGGTGCTGCCCCGACGCACAGCAGAAATCGCAATGACCGCTTCTATTTCAGAGCAGGCCTCCACCGGTCGCCCGGCGAGGACGGTGCGCCCGTTAATGGCCCGCCCACGCAAAAAAGGCTTGCAAGGGTGATTCCCCATGCAAGCATTTACCTGGTTGCTGTGCCTTCTCTATGAGGCGCCCAATCGCGCCGTCACCTCAGCAAGCAGCGCACCCATATGCGCTACCGCATGCTCAGAACGGCAACCCCACATAGTTCTCCGCCAGCGACCCCAGCGCCTTCTCTGACGAGAACAGGTACGCCAGGTCCGTGTCCTGTAGCTTCTGGTCGTAGGCCAGCGACTCGGGGAAGGTGTGCAGCATGGTCGTCATCCACCACGAGAAGCGCTGGGCCTTCCAGACGCGGGCCAGGGCCTTCTCGGAGTATTTGTCGAGGCCGGTGCTGTCGCCATCTTTGTAGTGGGCGACCATGGCGTGGTACAGGTAGTAGATGTCCGACGCGGCGCTGTTCAGGCCCCGTGCGCCGGTGGGCGGCACGATGTGGGCGGCGTCGCCGGCCAGGAACAGGTTGCCGTAGCGCATGGGCTCTGCCACGAACGAGCGCAACGGGGCGATGGACTTTTCGATGGAGGGGCCGGTGATGAGTTGGGCGGCCACCTCGGCAGGCAGGCGGCGCTTCAGCTCGGCCCAGAAGGCTTCGTCGGACCAGTCTTCCACCGTGTCGGTCAGCGGCACCTGGATGTAGTAGCGGCTCAGCACCTGCGAGCGCAGCGAGCACAGCGCAAAGCCGCGCTCGTGTTTGGCGTAGATCAGCTCGGGCGAGACGGGCTTGGTGCGCGAGAGCACGCCCAGCCAGCCGAAGGGGTAGACCTTTTCATACTCCTTGAGCACGTCGCGCGGGATGGACTTGCGGCTCACGCCGTGGAAGCCGTCGGCGCCGATGACGAAGTCGCAGTCGATGCGCACCACCTCGTCGCCACTGCGGTAGGTCACATACGGGTTGGCGCTTTTGAGGTCGTGCGGCTGCACGTCTTCGGCGTTGTGGATGACGACGCCCTTCATACGGTCGCGCGCTTCGTACAGGTCGCGCGTGAGCTCGGTCTGGCCGTAGACGACCACCGAGCTGCCGCCGCTGTACTTGTGCAAATCGACCCGGTCCATCTTGCCGTCGTGGGCGATCATGAAGCCGTCGTGGATCTCGCCTTCGCGGTCCATGCGCTCGCCGCACTGGGCCTCGCGCATCAGCGCGGCAAAGCCGTGCTCCAGCACGCCGGCGCGAATGCGGCCCAGCACGTATTCGCGGCTTTGGCGCTCCAGCACGACGGTTTCAATGCCCTTGAGGTGCAAGAGCTGCGAGAGCATGAGGCCCGAAGGGCCCCCGCCGATGATGCAAACCTGGGTTTTCATGGATGTCTCCTTGCGTGTGGGGTGGTTCATGACCTTGATCAAACTGGCCTGGCAAAGATACGTGGCACAGTCGCCGCGTTGAATGGGCAAATTGATCCAGAACATGCACTTTTCGAACATCGAGGGCATCCAGTCGTACAGCCTGTTTGGCGAGTCGCAGCACCTGCCCGATGTGCTGCATTGCGAGACGATTGCCGCGCGCTCGGTGCTGCACGACTGGGAGCTGGCACCCCACCGGCACACGCGGCTGCACCAGGTGCTGCTGGTGCAGTCGGGCGGCGGCGTGGCGCACCTGGACGGTGAGCAGCACGCGCTGTTCCCCGGCGCGCTGATCAACGTGCCGGCGGGGCATGTGCATGCGTTTCGCTTCACGCAGCACACGCAGGGCTGGGTGGCCACGCTGGCCGATGAGCTGATGGACGAGATCCTGGTGCGGGTGGGCGATGTGCAGCGCGACCTGGCGCGGCCTGCCGTGGCACCCGCCACGCCGGAGCTTGCGCAGGCCATGGCCCAGGTGTGGGCCGAGTTCTCGGGCCGCGACAAGGCGCGCGCGCTGGTGCTGCGGGGGCTGAGCGCGACGCTGCTGGGATGGGTGGCGCGGGCGATGGACCTGCACCACCGCCCGGCCGAAGCGCCCGCTGCCGAGTCCAGCCTGGTGCAGCGGCTGGAGGCGCTGATCGAGGCGCACTTTCTGGAGCACTGGCAGGTGGCCGACTACGCACGGGCGCTGGCCGTGTCGCCCACGCACCTGAGTCGCGTGGCGCGGGCTGCCACGGGCGTGTCGGCCCAGCGGCTGATTGAGGCGCGCCTGATGCGCGAGGCGCGGCGCAACCTGGCCTACACGCACCTGGGCGTGGCCACGATTGCGTACACGCTGGGCTATGCGGACCCGGCGTATTTCACGCGGGCGTTCACCCGCGATGCGGGGGTGTCGCCACGCAGCTTCAGGGCGCAGGTGGCGGCGCGCGCTTCGGCACCGAAGGCCTCTTGAGGCCACACATCTCGCAGCGCCACAGCGCGTTGCAGCCCACCGCCAACGCCCTGCCAGCCTGCTGACACGCCGCTGTCAGCAGCCCCCGCAGACCATAGCGGCTCTTTGTTTTTAACCCCGAGGAGCCTTGCATGAAAAACGCCATCACCTGGTTTGAAATCCCCACCACGCAGCTGGACCGCGCCCAGGCCTTTTACGAAGCCGTGCTGGGCCAGCCCATGCACCGCGAGGCCATGGGCCCGAGCGAAGGCGCCGTGTTTGCCTACGATGGCGCGGCGGACGGTGTGGGCGGCGCGCTGCTGATGGGCCCGACGGCGCCGCGGGTATCGGACAGCGGCACACTGGTGTATCTGGACGCGTCGCCCTCACTGGACGCTGCGCTGGAGCGCGCCGTGGCCGAGGGCGACCGCGTGGCCCTGCCCCGCCAGGCGCTGCCGCCGGGTTTGGGATTCTTTGCGCACATCCATGACCTGGACGGCAACCGTGTGGGCTTGCACGCCCTTAACTGATCACCGATATCGACACCAAAAGGAGACCCACAATGGAAGCACAGGAATTGCACCGCGGACGGCTGATTGACCACATTCAACTGGTGGTGCGCGACCTGACCGCCAGCCGCACGTTCTACGCGGCCGTGTTTGACGCGCTGGACGTGCCGATGGGCGGCACGGCCGAGGACTACTTCTGGGCAGACGAGCTGTTCGTCTCTACCGCAGACAGCGTGGCCGCGCAGGGGCACCTGACAGGGCGACACCACCTGGCCTTTCAGGCACAGGACCGGGCGATGGTGGACGCTTTCTACCAGGCCGCATTGGCCCACGGCGGCAAGGACAACGGCGCGCCGGGCGAGCGGCCCTACCACCCCGGCTACTACGCTGCGTTTGTGCTGGACCCGGATGGCAACAACATCGAGGCGGTGTACCACGGCGAGGCGCAGCGCAGTGCGCCTTCGGTAAAGGTCACCTTTTAAACCGACCGGCTCGCGTACCGCCTGCGCGGTGCAGCGCCGGGCCGCCTTCAGCAGACGGCCATGAGCGTGTCGACCACCCTGCGCTGGGCCGCGCTGAGCGCGTGGTAGCCCTCGCGCAGCATGCGCAAAAGAATGGCGTTGATTTCCCTGTCGGCGTGGGGCATGGTGTTCTCCTCGAAGCATGCGTTCGTTGCGTCGCAGCACCAAGCCGCTGCGGAGCCGGGCGCGGCGCATGCCTGCCGCCGCCCGGGCCTGCCCCCAACCAGCGGCGGCCAGGCCGGTTGCCACTGTGCCCACCTGGCATGGACGCAGTGATGCGATGAATGGGGTAATGGCCCGCCATTCCTTTGGTGCGGTCGCAGCGCAGCCACCGTGGCAGGGTATTTATTCACTACCATTTTGATAGCTGCCAGCGCTTACCCATCAAGCGCTAGAGCCTAAAAACACCAAAACTTCAAGGATGCGCAGGCGCCGCACGCACGCGTGCCAGCGCCTCGGGCACATCGCGCCACGCCGGGCGGCCGGGGGCGTAGCGCTGGCGCATGTAGCCCGCCAGCTCGGTGATCTGCGCGTCGCTGAGCGCGTGGCCGAAGCCGGGCATGAAGCCGATGTCCCGCGTGGCGGGCTCGCGGATGCCGTGCACGATGACCTGCAGCAGGTTGTCGGGCCGGTCGCTGTGCAGGTTGCTGTTGAGTGCCAGGGGCACGTTCACGCCCAGGAGCTTGGGCCCGTCGCCATCGTGGTGGCAGGCGGCGCAGGCACCGTCGAACAGGCGCCGGGCCTGGCCGGGCTGCGGGGCCAGCGCGGCGGCCTGGGCCACTGCGGCTTGGGCGCGTTGCTGAGGGTCAGACACAGGCTGTGTGGCTGGCTGGATAGCGGCTTCCGCAGTGGTGAACGAGGCTAGGTAGCTTGCCATGGCGCGGATGTCGTCGTCGGGCAAGTGGGCCAGCTCGCGCACCACGGGCGCCATGGGGCCGGAGGCGCTGCCGTGCTGCGGGCTGTAGCCGTGGCGCAGGTAGCCATACAGCGCATCGGCCGTCCAGGGCACGGGCGCTTTCGACAGGCCGGTGAGCGCAGGCGCCTCCCAGCCATCGACCATGGCGCCCGAGAGGAACGCAGCACCGCCCTGCTCCGCGCCCAGCGCATTGCGCGGCGTGTGGCAGGCGCCGCAGTGGCCCACGCCCTGCACCAGGTAGGCGCCCCGGTTCCATTCGGGTGGGCGGGTCGGGTCGGGCTTGAACGGCGTGGCGTCGTGGAACAGCGCGTTCCAGCCCGCCATCAGGGGGCGCACGCTGAAGGGGAAGGCCAGCGCGGTTTGGGGCACCTCGGCCCGCACGGCGGGCTGCGCCATCAGATAGGCGTACAGCGCGGTCAGGTCGTCGTCGCTCATCTTGGCGAACGAGGTGTAGGGGAACGCGGGGTACAGGTGTTTGCCGTCGCGCGAGATGCCTTCGCGCATGGCGCGCTGGAAGGCGCTGAAGG
>NZ_JBKBKQ010000032.1:0-47104 GCF_046294525.1 Acidovorax sp. | reverse complement strand
CTTGCGCGTGCGCTTGGTGGTGTTGCTCAGGCCCAGGCTGCTTTGCTTCATGTGCCTATTGTCTCGGCTTCAAGCATTCGTCGGCACATGACGCAGGGGATTCGTGAAGAGGGTCCCTAGATGTGATTAATACGTTACTTCAACTACTCATCCAAACGCTGCTTTCATTCGAGTCACTAGCTGTTGTGCCTCTACGGCATTTCCCCCAAGCCATGCCAGAGTCAACCGATCACGCAGTTTTTCGATTTCAATGCTCATTTCTGCGGCCAAAGCAGGAAATACCTTTTTCGCCCATTTACTCCCCTGCAGACCAAGCCCGGCGACCTTAGCGCGATCAAACGCCGCATTCAAACCATTTATTAAATTTTCTGCTGCTGCAATATTAGTGGCTGCGAGCAATAATTCTTCAGGCGCAGAGTCTCCAGGCAAGGAAAAAACATGGTTGCCGGGCGCCTCCCCTATATCCGGATCGCGAACACCTATCGCGCGGACCTGCTCATCCCTGAAAGTTTGGACCAACTGATACACATCATGAGTATTTCCCACAGGAACAATGCACGCGTTTCTGAGAAGTGGCTTGTCATATCGTTCCAATATGTCCGTAAGAAAGGCTTTGGCCACAAAATCCTCAACCAGAATCAAATCCTTATTAGTCTTTGCGACGCTAGACAATTCGCGAGCGGCCGCTATATACGGGGCACAAGGAATAACATCAACCCCTATCTTATGTCGAACTATCAAGGCCCGCGCGGCTACAGGAAGTGCTTCAAATAAGTCAGCCGAGTGTGTGGTCAATATTATCTGATGACCCTTGCGACGTGCCAGATTCATTAAATACCAAGCAAGACCTCTCTGAGCATCTGGATGGAGAGTTATTTCAGGCTCCTCAAGTAGGATTAATGAATTTTTGGGCATTGCCTCCAAAGCACGCATTAGACGTATTACTTTTTGCTCTCCAGCCCCCATATGCGGCTCTGCATATCCGTACCTCCCTCGCTTCACCAGCGGCAAATCGTCGCTCCAATTGCCTTTCGCCAAACCAACAGTGTGCATCGTGCCAGAGTCATAAGGAACACTAAGGACCTTTGACATAGAGCTGATTAAATTATTGTCAAAAGGCGCGCTGTTTTTAACCTCAATCTGAGAACGAAAGACATGCAATCGATCCTTTCTTTCGATTCTTGGAGCAAATGTAGATATTCCAAAAAATTGAACCACTCTTTCAGGATTATTTCGACGAGGATAATCCCAACGCGTACGTTCTTTTTTATATGGTATCTGAAAACCCGGAGCATCGTTCCAGAAGCTAAATGCAACTGACGATTGATCACCAAATGCCGGGGATTCATCCTTAAGAGCATTTCGCACCCATTCCCCGATCTTATAATTTCGTCCACCTCCGGGTTTGATATAGGCTGCAGAGCAAAGCTGCAATATTGTGGTTTTACCACTACCATTGGTACCCGCAATCGCTGTAACCGGCCAAGTAAACTCCAAATTCGAAGTCATACCCCGTACGTCACTAATCTGTATCGATTTCAAGAGGTTTCCAAACAATCCATTTCTAGCTGCGGGATTGGCCCACACCTTGGAGATGTCTTCGATCTCTTTAGCAATATCTAAATCCGCAGCCATCCGTCGCCTCCAGTTGTTTTGCTTTCTATTCTTTGCCCCCAAAGATTAGCAGGCATATATGAAAATTGAAACAAATAAGTTGACCGGAGAGCGCAGGCACCTGGTTTCATTCATATTTCTCTCTCAGCCCGCCCTGGACCGCAGCACACCCGCGAGCGCGATAAGTGAAGCCCATCCTCAGTGCAAATCTCGCGGCCCCACACCCACCGTTTCGCACCAGCGGTGGTAGTCCGCCCGCCGATCAACCGTAGTGATCCGCTGCAGCACCGTGTGGTGCGGCCCCAGGTACTCCACGCTGCCCTTCACCACCACATGCACCAGCAGCTCTTCGGTACCCGTCGCCTCCCACCAGTCCACATTGCCGGCGGGCTCGTGGATGTAGTCGCCCGGCCGCACCACGCGGCCATCGTTCAGGCGGCGCTCGCCCGCCAGCGTCAGGGCGTGCACTTCACCCGTGTGGCGGTGCAGGCCCAGCCGCGTGCCGGGCGACAGGCGCATCAGCTCCACCCAACCGGCATCGTCGGGCAAGAACTGGATGGGCAGGGACCACTTGCCTTCGCCTTCGGGTATCCAGTCCACCAGGCCCGCGCGCTCCAGCGCCTGGGCCACGATCACATCGGCAAGGTGATTGTTCGTTGTCGTCATCGTCGTCATGTCGGTGCTCCTGGTTAGCTATTGGTTGATGGCTTGCTTGATTGATTGACCGCTTATTGCTCGGGGTGCTGGTGGCGGTATTCCTGCGTGCGGCCGCCAAAGCCGTACGCGGCGGCGCGCACGTCCTGCACGTAGACGTAGCTTTCGGGGTGCAACGCGCCCAGCAGGCCCTCGAAGGCCGCGAACGCCTCGGCGATGTAGCGCGCCTTTTCGGCCTTGGTGTTGGTCTCGTCCACCACCTTGACGTCGAAGTAGAAGCTCGACTGTTTCAGGTCGGCCAGTGACCGGCCGGCGACGTACCAGTCGGCCGGGTCCACAAAGGTGATGACCACGGCGGTCAGGTCGCGCCGCTTGCCGAGCACGCGGGTGGTCAGGTCCAGCAGGGTTTCTGCAATGCGGGCAGACAGCTCGGGCGTGCGTTGGGCAGACACTTTGACGTTGAGGATGGGCATGGTGGGCTCCTGTTGAATGCATTGGGTTGAACGAGCCTTCACTGTAGAAATTGCGCCCCGCCACGGAAACCGCCCGTGGCGATAATGGCTTTTGCTCCGCACGCAAAGGCGCGCACGATGAAAAAAGAACCTCACTCCTTCCTCCCCGATCCGGCCGACCTGCGGTGGCTGGTGCGGTCGCTCGACCTGCGCTCGTTTTCTGCAGCGGCGCGCGAGATGGATGTGGCGGTGTCGGTGGTGGCGCGCGGTGTGGACCGGCTGGAGGCCGGCTACGGCGTGCGCTTGCTGCGCCGGTCCACACACGGCCTGTCGGCCACGCCCGAGGGCGCAGAACTGGCGCAGGAAGCGCTTGCCTTGCTGGCGCAGCTGGAAGACATCGGGGCATCGCTGTCGGACCAGCGCATTCGCGTGGCGGGCACCCTGCGCCTGGCCTCCAGCCAGGAGATCTGCGAGGCGCTGGTGTTGCCCCACCTGGCGGACCTGCAGGCGCGCTACCCCGCGCTGCGGGTGGAGCTGCTGGCCGATGACCGAGTGGCCGACCTGGTGACGGAGGGCATCGACGTGGCGCTGCGCACCACCGTGGGCCACAGCGATCTGGTGGTGGCGCGCGCGCTGGGCCGGTTTGAGCGGCGCCTGTACGCGGCCCCTGCGTACTTGGAACAGCACGGCACGCCTGCCGAGCCTAGCGAGCTGCAGCAGCACCACACCGTCACGCACACCGCGCAGGGGCCTGCCGTGACCTGGGCCTTCCGCAACCCACAAGGCAAGCCGCTGGAGGTGACCGTGCGCTCGCGCCTGGCCGCCAGCAGTTCGGCCCTGGTGCACAACGCACTGGTGGGCGGCGCGGGCATCGGCATGCTGTCTAGCCCGCTCGCGGCGGCGGATGTGGCGCAGGGCCGGTTGGTGGAGGTGCTGGCGCCTTTTGCGTCCCGCACCGTGCACACGCTGTACGCGGTGTCGTCACCGGGCCGGCGCAATGCGGCCAGGGTGAAGGCGGTGATTGATTTCCTGGTGAAGGCGTCGAAGGACCGGTGGGCGCTGGCGCCTGTGCGTTGAGGATTTGCACGACCGCCCTGGCACGGTCTTTGTGAGCTATCGGGCTCCCCGCTGCCCGGTAGCGCCACCCCGCTCTTTTGCCACGTGCAGAGCAAGCCCATCAATCAAGCGAGCCAGTCCAAATTCAAAGCTGCGCGCTGGGTCGGTGGGGCCGCCATACGCCGCCCCCGCCGCCGAGCCCACCCGCACGGCGAGCGGGAACTGTTCGGGCACCAGCAAACGCTCCAGATGCGTCGCATGCGCGGCCCACCACTGGGCGTCGGACTGGCCGGTTTGCGATGCCGCGCTGGTCGCTTCGGTGGCGCTGTGCGCGCTGCCGCGCACGTAGTCGGACACCACGGCGACCATAAGGTCCATGTCAAGGTCGGTAAGACCCGCGCCCTCGATCGCCCGCAGTTCGCGTTCGTATTTGCGGATGGCATGGGGGCCGAGGGACGGGCGCTGCAAGGCGATCTGCAGTATCCAGGGGTGGCGGCGGTAGTGGTTCCAGGCATCGGTCGCCACGGTACGCAGGCAGGTTTGCCAATCTGCGCCGGGGGGCAGGTCGTCCGGCAGTTGCGCGTAGGCGGCCTCCAGCACCAGCTCCAGCAGCACATCTTTGTTAGGCACGTAGCGGTACAGCGCCATCGGCGCCACCCCCAGCCGCGCGCCAAGGGCCCGCATTGAGAGCGCGGCCAGGCCGCCTTCGTCTGCCAACTCCAGCGCGGCGGTGCCGATCACGGTGGCGGATAGGCTGCGTTTGGGGCCGCGCCGGGCGGCCTCGGCGGCGGGGGGGCTTCCCCACAAGAGGTTGAGGGTGGTTTCCGGATCGGCCTGGCCGGGAAACGAGACGGAGGACAACACGGGGGACGGGGTGCGGACTTCTTTGCGCATTTGTTGACAGTGTACGCTGTTTTTGCAATGATATGCGTACACCGTACACACAAAGGAACTTTCTTGCGGACCTTGACACAGCCTTACATTGACGCCAGCTCCATCGAACGGCTGGGCGAAACCTCGGCCCTGTGGCTTGCAGGAGCCTGGCAAACCACCCGCCACGCCCACGAAGCCCGGCTGCAGCAAGCCTTTACGCGGGCTGGCGAGCGAGCGTATGGCCTGTACCTGCGTCTGTTGTTCAGCCCCTTGTCGCGGGCGATGCGCGCCGCCGGGCTGGCCGTGTACCCGCCCTTGCCGGGCGATCTGGCCGATTCGCGCGAGTGGGGCAGGGACGACGGTAGCGAGCGGCAGCGCTGGTTCTGGAGCTGTGTCATGCGAGAGGATGACGAGGCCGCACTGGGCACGCTGGTGACAGTGCTGCACCATGACCACACGCGCTTTCGGTTGCCGCAACCCGTGCAGTTGTTTACATTGCCCGTCGCACGTGCGGAAGCGGTCGAGAAAGAGTTGGGGCGCATAAACGAGGCCTTCGCCGCAGCGGCGCCGCTGCGGCTTCACCCCATGCTCAGCGCACAGGTGCAGCCATGACCACCGCACTGTCCGCACAAATCAACCGGCTGGTGGCGTTGGGCATTCACGAAAAACTGGAGATACCTGGGGAAGACTTTCGCCAAGCGCTGGGGCAACTAAAAGTCCACCTGCCCCGGTCGCCCAATGCGCCGGATGCGGAAGAACTTGGCGATGCCGACATTGACGCAGGCACGGCCCAGGCGGTGATCGTGATCAACACCCCTGCCCTGCCCGCCCGGCAACTGCTGCCCCTGGTCAACCGCAACGGAAGGGTGCCCATGGAGCGCCTACACCCCCGCCAGCCCGAGGACTTTCACCCAACGAGCGATATCGCATTGCCCGTGGGCGAGGCCTATTTGCTGCTGGGAGTGGACCGTGGCAACGCCACGTTGAACGCCGTGCCCAGCGATGCGCAAAAGCGCTTGGAGGCGCAGCAGCGCTCGCCGTTGACGGTGGAGGAAGGCATTTGCCTGCTGCTGCAGTGGCCGCAGTTTTTGCAGCCCAACCGTTGCTTCATGATGCTGGGCTCGCGCTGTGGTGACCGACGCGTTCCTGCGCTGTGGCTGAGCAACCAGCACCCGCGCCTGGGCTGGTGCTGGGAAGGCAATCCGCACACGTGGCTCGGCTTTGCATCCTGTCAGGGCCGCAGTCCGGGGGTGGCGCTGCGACCTGTTGCCCCTGCATAGCCGGGCGCTAGGTGAGACTGCTGAACGCCCGAGCAGGGAAGCGTTCATGCGTGCGCCACCCAGCCCGCGAAGGCAAATCCCATGTAGAACAACTGCACTTCGCTGAATCCGGCCTCGCGAAGGATCGCTTCGTCCTCCTGCGGCGTCAGCACTGCCAGCTCCACAGCTACCTTGTCCCGCGCCCTGGCCGCATGCTCCGGCGGCACGCCGGACGCGATCTGAAACGCGGCATAACGCGACAGCCACAAGTCGCGCTCCGCTGCCCCGCCTTCGCCGCCAGCGCCCTTCCCATCCGCCACGCTCAGATGTGCCACCACCAACGGCGCCCCGGGCTTGAGCCGCCGCCGAATCTCTGCCGCCATGGGCACGCGCTCCTCGCGCGGCACAAAGTGAAAAGTCAGCAGGCACGTCGCGCCGTCGAACGGCCCGGCCGGTGCGCTCTGCACGTAGCCGTGGTGCAGCGCCACGTGGTCGCCCGCCACGCCCGCGCTCTGCAACCGCTGCGCCGCCAGGTCCAGCATGGGCTGGCTGGGGTCCACGCCGTCGAACCGCCAGCTAGGTTGCGCAAACGCCATGTCTTCCAGTTCCAGCCCGCCGCCTGCACCCACCACCAGCACGCGACCATCGGCGGGCACGCGCTCGGCCAGCAGGATGCGGGACATGCGCAGCAAGCTGTCGTAGCCGGGCACGTTGCGGCGGGGGCCTTCTGCGTAGCGGGCGACGGCGGCGGGGTCGGTAAAGGGGGACGTGGTGGGTTGGGTCATGGTGTGTTGCGTGTGGTGGATACGCGCTTTTGCGTTGAGCTTGTCCAACGGCATTGCCAGGTCAGCGCAGGGTTTCGGCAGGCTCAGCCCCGAACGGTTGGGGTGGGCAACGTATCAAAGAAATCAAGCCAAATTGGCCTCTACCGCTTATCCCTAAAGCGCTAGCAGCTATCAATTCAGTAGTTGTCTGTTCGTGCGCCAGCACTGTTTCTGGTTGCATGCTAGCATCACGCAACTTTTAATGTTGCATGAAACGAGATAGCCGACTTTCCAATGTCCTCCACGCGCTTCTGCACATGGCAGAGATGGAGGGGCCCGCTACATCTGAGGCCATGGCGCAGGCCATGCAGACCAACCCCGTGGTGGTGCGCCGCCTGATGGCGGGGCTGCGGTATGCGGGGTTTGTGTCGTCGGCCAAGGGGCATGGTGGCGGGTGGGTGCTGTCGTGCCCGCTCACCGACATCACGCTGCGCGACATCTACGAGGCGCTGGGCGCGCCCACGCTGCTGGCGGTGGGCAACCGCGTGGAGAGCCCCGGCTGCATCGTGGAGCAGGCGGTGAATCGCGCGCTGACCGATGCCTACCAGGCGGCCGAAGAGGCGCTGCTGGCGCGGCTGGGCGCAGTGACGCTGGCGCAGCTTTCGGCCGAGTTTCATGAACGCATGGTGGCCGGGTGCCACGGTCACAAGGAGATGGAGCATGGCGACAGCGGCAATGACAACAACCCAGACGTATGAGGTGATCGTGATAGGCGGCAGCTTTGCCGGCCTATCGGCCGCAATGCAGCTGGCGCGGGCCCGGCGGCGGGTCTGCGTGGTGGACGCAGGCCAGCCGCGCAACCGGTTTGCGGCAGCGTCGCACGGCTTCTTCGGGCAAGACGGCGAGCCGCCGCTGGCAATGATCGAGCAGGCGCGGCGCAAGCTGGCGGCCTACCCCACGGTGGGTTTTGTGCAGGGCACGGTGGTGTCGGCCACGGCGCAGCAACGCGCCGGGTCACCAGAGAACGGATTTGAAGTGGTGCTGGACGATGGCACGCACATGGAGGCGCACAAGCTGGTGCTGGCGTTTGGCGTGCAGGATGGCTTGCCTGAGATTGCAGGCCTGCGCGAGCGCTGGGGCGCATCGGTTTTGCACTGCCCGTATTGCCATGGCTATGAATTTGCAGGCCAGCGGCTGGGCGTGCTGTACCACTCGGCAGGCTCGGCCATGCACGCGCAGCTGATTGCCGACTGGGGGCCGACCACCCTCTTCCTGAACGGCGATACCACGCTGGAGAGCGCCGAGCGCGAGCGGCTGCTGGCGCTGGGCATCACTGTCGAGCCCGCACCCATCGCCGCGCTGGAAGGCCCGGGCCAGGCGCTGCAGGGTGTGCGCCTGCAGCCCACAGGCGGCGGCGATGCGCGCGTGGTGCCACTGGATGCGCTCTATGTGGCCGCCACCACCCGCCCCGCCAGCCCGCTGGCCGAGCAACTGGGCTGCGCGTTTGACGATGGGCCCATGGGCCCTTACCTCCGCACCGATGCGAACAAGATGACCACCGTGCCCGGCGTGTATGCCGCTGGCGACCTGACGCTGATGCGGCACAACGCCACGCTGGCCTCGGCCGAAGGCGTGCTGGCGGGCGTGGGGGCGCACCAGGCGCTGGTGTTTGGGCAATAAGAGCAGCTAACCAAACTCCTCTGGCGTTGTTGCCGCGTCTTGTCGTACTGCTCGTACTGCCTGCGACGCAGCGCCTAGCCAGAACCGCTTCGCTGATTTTTGTCAGCCGCTCCAAGTAGCGCAGCACTGCCGCGGCACCAGGCCACAAATTAGCAAGATCGGCTAAGTACCGGCGCGCAAGCTGCGGCACACTCTGCGGCCATGAGCCTGGACCAGAGCGCCGATCAGCACTACCGCGATCGCGTGGCCCGCGTGGTCGCCCACATCGTGGCGCACCCGCTGGCAGCGCATCGGCTGGAGGACCTGGCCGCCATTGCCCATTTTTCCCCTTTCCACTTCCACCGCGTCTACAGCAGCATTGCGGGCGAAACCGTGGCCGCCACGGTGCGCCGCGTGCGCTTGGCGTTAGCCACGCGGCTGCTGGAGCAAGGCGGGCAGAGCATCACGCAGGTGGCGCTGGAGGTGGGCTACGACAGCCCGCAGGCCTTCACCCGTGCGTTCAGCCAGTTCACCGGGCAGTCGCCACGGGCGTTCCAGCGGGACATGCACCGCCTCATCCTTGATCCCGGCGCCGCAAACGCGCACGCAAACGTGCATACAAAGGCCGAGCAAACGCTGGCCGTGCAGATCGTCGAGCGCCCGGCGCAGCGCCTGCATGCATTGCGCCACCAGGGGCCGCCATCCACCATTCCCCACACGCAACGGCAGCTGTACCTGCAGTGCGGGCAGCGCGCTGCCCACCGGCTGGGCGCATCGTGCGGAGACCCGCAAGACCTGGGCGGCAGCTTTCGCTACTACGCGGCCGTGGTGCTCCCCGAAGCGCCCTCAGCGGCAGACAACGGGCTGGAACGGCTGGACATCCCGGCAGGCCTGTATGCACGCCACACACTCACCGGCCCCTATACGCGCATCAACGCGGCACTGGCGGCCATCCACACACGCTGGCTCCCGGCCAGCGGCTATGAGCCGGACGACCGCCCCACGCTGGAGCACTACCTCAACTCCCCGCGCAACGCCGCGCAGGCGGACCTGCGCACCGACCTGCTGATTCCCATCCGCCCCACCACCTCCCTATGACCCGTTTTCGCTGGCTCTTTCGTTCCCTTTTGCCCGCAGCGCTGTGCTGCGCCGCCACCCTGGCCCACGCTGCAGGCTTTGCCTTCATCGAGGTGCCTGCAGACAAGGACGGGCCCGCGCTGCGCGGCGCCGTGTGGTCGCCCTGCAGCACGCCGCCGGGCCGCATTGACCTGGCGCCGCTGGTGCTGCAAGGCACGCGTGACTGCCCCGTAGCTGGCCAGGGCCTGCCGCTGGTGGTGGTGTCGCACGGCGCGGGCGGATCGGCCCTGGGGCACCACGACACGGCGGCCACGCTGGCCGATGCGGGCTATGTGGTGGCCGCCATCAGCCACCCGGGTGACAACTTTCAGGATCTGAGCCGCCAGGGCTATCTGTCGGCCTTTGCCTCGCGGCCGGTGGACATGAAGCGGCTGACGAATTACATGCTGGGCGCTTGGCCCCAGCGCGCGCAGCTGGACGCGGGCAAGGTCGGTTTCTTTGGCTTTTCACGCGGCGGCTACACGGGCCTGGTGGCCATCGGCGCCGTGCCGGACTGGACGTCACGGCAAGACCTGTGCTCGCCGCTATCCACCCGGCCCTTGTGCGGCGAGATCCGGCGCAAAGAAATCCCCGCCACGCCCGCGCCGGACCCGCGCATTCGGGCGGCAGTCATCCTCGACCCCTTGAGCGTCTTCGATGCCAAGGGCCTGGGGCACGTCAAAACCCCCGTCCAGCTATGGGCCTCGGCCCTGGGTGGTGATGGCGTCACGCTGCACAGCGTGGAGACGGTGCGCCAGGGCCTGCCCAGCGCACCCGACTGGCATCTGGCGGCCAATGCCGGGCACTTCGCCTTTCTGGCGCCCTGCTCGCCAGCGCTGGCCGAGGCAGCGCCGGACATTTGCCGCGATGCACCGGGGTTTGACCGGGTGGCTTTTCACCAGAAGTTCAACGCGCAGGTGGTGACCTTTTTTCAGCGGCACATCGCGGCAGCCAAAGCGCCTTGAGCGCTGTTCGGAAATCGCCACACCGCGGCACCCTTGGGTTGACGCAGCCCGCAGCGGGCACCTACACTGCCTCATCGCGTCTGATCCCTTGGGTCGGAGCGAACCACAAAGCCCTCCACCACCGTCGAGGGCTTTTTTTCGCCCTTCGTTTGAAAGCTCTCCCTGCTTGCAGAGAGGGCTTTTTGCATTTCTGGAGCCGTTTCTCATGCCCACGTCCTTCACGCAACCCGCCGCTGCAAGCGTTGCCAGCGCCACCCCGCCCCGCATTCACCTGGTCATTGGCCCGGTCGGCGCGGGTAAATCAACCTTTGTGCGTCAACTGGTGCAGCAGCACGGCGCTGTGCCATTGAACCTGGACGACTGGATGGCCACGCTGTTTTCGCCGGACCGGCCCAGCAGCCCAGACACGGCGGACGTGATGGCCTGGTACGTGCCGCGCACGCTGCGCTGCCTTGCGCAGATCTGGAAAACTGCCGAGGCCGTGCTGAATGCGGGTGGCGATGTGGTGCTGGAGGTGGGCCTGATTCAGCAGGCGCAACGCGACGCCTTTTATGAACGCATGGGACCATGGACGGATGCCGTGGTGGTGTACGTGCTGGACGCCCCGCGCGAGCTGCGGCGCGAGCGTGTGTTGCGGCGAAATACTCAGCAGGGCGCAACGTTTTCGATGGTGGTGCCACCGCACATCTTTGAGCTGGCCAGCGACCTGTGGCAGCCGCCTGGCGAGGCGGAATGTGCGCAGCGCAATGTGGTGTGGGTTCCCGTGGCGGAACGCGCACTTTGAATGCATGAGGGCCACCTCCACCGGAAGCGGCACACGCGGCCACGAAGGATGTGGCGCGCACAATGCCGCGTCCCAGCTTGTAGTCCGTAGCCATGCCCACCCGTTCGACGGTTTCCCGCTTCATCTCTGCCCGCGCCCAATGGCTGGCCTGGCTGTGCGCCCTGGGCGCACTGACAGCCCCGGTGTCCCGCATGCTGCCCATCGACCAGATGCCGATGTTGCAATGGCTGGCGGAGCTGGCCGCACATTGGCAATGGCTGTATGCCGCCGTGGGTGTGATGGCCCTGGGTGTGCTGCTGGCGCTGCAGCGCGCGTGGTGGCAGGTGTTGCCAGCGCTGGTGCTGACGACGTGCTTCTTGTGGCAGCCGGCCATCTTGACCCAGGCATCCGCCCGGCGTGCCGATGCGCCTGTGCTGACCCTGGGAACGGCCAACCTGAATCTGGCCACCAGCGATTTCACGCCGCTGGCGCAGTGGCTGGAATCGGCTGACGCGCCCGACGTGCTGGTGCTGGTGGAGTACACCCAGCTGGCCCACGCCGCACTGGCGCACAACCCCGCCATCGCCGCGCGCTACCCGCACCGCCTGACGGCGCCGCAGCCCGACCCGTTTGGGCTGGCAATTGTGTCGCGCTACCCTTTGAATGACGCGCAGGTGCTGCATCCCCGCACCGAACACGACACCCTGCGCCTGCGCGCCACGCTGACATGGAACGACCGGCAAGTGCACTTGAGTGCCTTGCACCCCATGCCCCCGCTAAGCAGCGCTTTCAGCCGCGCGCGCGACCAGGCGCTGCAGGACGAAGCCCGGCACCTCGCCCAGGCCGGCGGACTGGGCCTGATGGCGGGGGACCTGAACACCACGCCCTGGGCACGCGGCCTGTGGGGGGCGGAGCAAGCGCAGATGCGCCGCGCAGGGCCCATATTGCCCACCTGGCCCAACGCTTGGGGCTGGCTGTCCGTACTGCCGCTGGACCATGTGTTGGCCTCGCCGGGGTGGCTAAGGGTGGATGCGAGCACCGGACCGAACCTGGGCTCGGATCACCTGCCGGTGGTGGTGCGGCTGATGGCACAGTAGCCGCCAGTCAGCTGGCGAGCCTGGGCCGACGGATCGTCCACAGCGCCCCTGCCATCAGCCCCACACCGGCCAGCTGCACGGGGCTCAGCGTGCGCCCATACACCGCCCAGTCCACCAGCACCGCCGTGAGCGGGTACACAAACTGCAGCACCGCAATGCGCCCCAGCCCCAGCCGCGCCATGCCGGCAAACAAAACCACATAGGCCAGCCCCGTGTGCAGAACGCCCAGGCCCAGCAACCAGCCCCAGGCTGTACCCAGCGGCGGCCAGCCCAGCACCCAGGGTGCCCACGCCAACGCCACCGTGCCCACCAGGCATTGCCACATGGCCATCGCGTAGGGGCTGATGGTTTTTTGCGTGTTGGCCAGCAGCGTGACGCCCGCGTAGCAGAGCGAGCCGCCCAGGCACAGCAGCACACCGGCAAGGTAGCTGCCACTGCTGGCCTGCGTGCTTGCCCCGGTGGCAGCGGCGCCGTCCAGCAGCCCGGTGGTGAGCACCAAGCCCCCCAACGCGGCCAGCGTGGCGAGCCACTGCGTGCGCGAGACGGCCTCGCGCAAAAAGAGCGCGCCGATCACGATGACCCAGATGGGCTGGATGTGAAACACCACCGTGGCCACGCCAATGGATGTGCGCGGGATGGCGGCAAAGAACATGGCCCAGTTCATCACCATGAGCACGCCCGTGGCGCAAGCCACCCAACGCGCCTTGCCGCTGAGCAACAGCTCGCGCCCCCGCCCTGTAGCCAGGCACCACGCCAGCAGTGCCAGCGCGCCAAAGGCGCAGCGGAACCACACGGTGACCAGCGGGTGCTGGCCCGCCTCTTCCACAAACACGCCGATGGTGCCCAGCAGCACGCCGCCGGCAATGAGCAGCCACTGGCCGTCACGCTCGCGCTGGTGGGTTGGCAGTGGGGTGGCAGCAAGGGATGGCGATGCTGCAGTGCCGGATGGGGAGTGGTTCATGCCGCCAATGCTCCCGTTTTCTGGTCACGCTGTAAAACGGATAAATCGAACAGATATCATTCGATAAACGAATTCAAAGCAAACCGCCCATGAACTACCCTGACTTTCAGATCGACTGGCTGCGCGCCTTCGTGGCCGTGGTGGATGCGGGCTCGCTCTCGGGCGCGGCGCCGCTGGTGCACCGCTCGCAGTCGGCCGTGAGCATGCAGATCAAGAAGCTGGAGACCGCACTGGGCCGCCCTGTGCTGCTGCGCGGGCCGCGCCACCTGGAGGTGACGCCGGCGGGCGCGGAGCTGCTGTCCTACGCGCGCCGCGTGCTGGACCTGCAGGCCGAGGCGCACGCTGCGCTGTTCGGCCCCAAGCTGGCGGGCCGGGTCCGGCTGGGAGTGCCGGACGACTATGCGTCGGCTTACCTCACGCCGGTGCTGCGCAGCTTTGCGCACCGCTACCAGGGGGTGGAGATTGAGCTGACCTGCGAGCAGTCCACCTCGCTGATTCCGCGCATCACGCGCGGCGAACTTGACCTGGCCCTGGTCTCGCAGGACAAGCCGCAGCGTGGACGCTTTCTGTTTGACGAGCCACTGGTGTGGGTGGGCTCGCCGCAGTTCGAGGTGTGGCGTCGCGACCCGCTCCCAATCGCGGTGTACGAGTCAACCAGCATGGCGCGGCAGGCCACCCTGGCCGCGCTGGGCACACGGCGGCGGGCCTACCGCCTCGTGTACCACAGCTCCAGCCTGGCGGGTCAGCTGGCCGCCGTGGAAAGCGGCCTGGCGGTGGCCGTTCTCACGCGCTGCAGCGTTCCGACCCATCTGCAGATCCTGCAGAACCTGCCTGCGGAGTACGACCTGCCGCCGCTCGATGCCATGCACGTGGCCGTGCTGCGCAGCAAGGTGTCGCAGCGCTCGCAGGCCGTGGACGCGATGTACGAGCAGATCGTGCGGACGCTGGGCGGGTGAACGCCCTGCTGCCCGGCGCGCTGCTACGCTTCACTATTGATAGCTACCGGCGCTTTCTGGATAAGCGCTGGAGGCCGATTTACTACTCAGGCGCAATGCCTGCGGCCTTGATGACCCGGCCCCACTTCTGTGTTTCGGCAGCCTGGAATTTGGCGAGTTCATCGGGCGTGGTGGTCCAGGCTTCGGAGCCCGCGTTGTCAAAGAAGCTCTTGGCGGCTGCGCTCTTGGTGGCGGCCGCCAGCAGTTCGTTGAGACGCGCCACCACCGGCGTGGGCGTGCCTGCGGGCACGTAGGCCGCAAACCAGTAGCCCATGTCATAGCCCTTCACGCCCGCTTCGTCCAGCGTGGGCACATCGGGCAATTGCGCGCTGCGCTTTTGCGTGGAGTAGCCCAGCGCACGCAGCTTGCCCGCCTTGACCTGCGGCACGCCGGTGGAGGTGTCGGTGATCATCAAGTCGATCTGCCCGCCCAGCAGGTCGGTGATGGCCAGCGGGTTGCTCTTGTAGGGCACGTGCAGGATGTCCACGCCCGCGAGCTGCTTGAGCATTTCGCCCGCCATGCGGCTGGAGGAGCTGCCGCTGCCAAAGCTGAGCTTGCCGGGGTTCTGCTTGGCAAACGCCAGCAGTTCGCCCACGTTCTTGTACGGAGCATTGGCGTTGACCACCATTACCTGCCCGCCCTTGCCCAGGCCGGTGACGGGTGCGAAGTCCTTCACCGGGTCGTACGAGAGCTTCTTGTACAGATGCTCGTTGGCGGCGTGTGTGGTGTTGGTGGTGATGAGCACGCTGTAGCCATCGGCCGCCGACTTGGCCACGGCCGACGCGGCGATCATGCCGCTGGCGCCTGCCTTGTTGTCGATGACCACGGGCTGCTTGGTGTCGTTGGTGATGGACTGGCCCAGCGCGCGCGCCAACTGGTCGGTGGCGCTGCCTGCGGCAAAGGGCACGACAAAGGTAATGGCCTTGGCCGGGTAGGCACCGGCCGCCTGGGCCAAGGCTGCTGGGGCGTGCAATGCGCCCAGCGCCAGTGCGGCAACAGTGGCGAGCAGAGCGCGGCGGGGGGATGAAGGGGTCATGTTGTCTCCTGGTGTTGGTATGGATGGAAAAACGAAATCAAAGGTCTAGGCCGTGGGGCCGCCAAAGTGCGGCGCCAGGTGGGCAGGCACCGTGACAGGCATGTCCAGCAACAGATAGCTCAGTGCCTTGCCGTGGCTGTCGAGGTTGAGCGCGTCGTTCACGCCGCCGTCGAGCACGTCGTCCAGCACGAGGTTCATGGCCTGCAGCTGGGGCAGCAGGTAGCGCGTGACCTGGCGCGGGCGGCGCTGCGCAAACTGCTGCGCCACGGCGGCCTCGGTGACTTGTTCGACCAGCACATCCCACAGCGCCGGGTGCCAAGCGATGACGCTGATGTTGGAGCGGTTGCCTTTGTCGCCGGTGCGGCTGTGGGCCAAGCGATACAAAGGAACAGTCACAGTATGGTGTGTTGTGGTCATAGTTTGAGTCCTCAATCCACCATCTCAAAACGCACGGCCACGGCCTCGCGCGGCACCAGACACGACACGGTGCCCAGGCGCGGGCGCATGGCGGTGCGCACGCCGCCGCCGCCTGCAGGGCCGCAGGTGTAGAGCGCGGTCACCTCGCGCACCAGGCGCTGGGCGATGGCATGGTCGCGGTGCTGCAGGGCCACGCGCAGGCGCACATCGCGGGGGGCATCGCGGGCTTCATCGTTGCTGCAGGCGGGTGCATCCAGCCAGCGGCTGGTGTCATCGCCAAAGATGCTGGTCACGCCGATCAGGTCGATGCGCAGCGGGCCCAGGCCCTGCAGGCGCTCGCGCAGCACCTCGCCCGCCAGCCGGGCACGGGCTTCGGCGCGCGGGCCGGCGTAGGAGATTTCGCCCTCGGCAAACCAGCCCGATTCAAAACACACGTTGACCTTGAGCGTGGCAGGCCGCGCGTGGCCCTGCACGCCCTTCAGCCGTACCGCGTCGGCACCCACCGTGGTCACGCGGGCGGTGGTGATGTCGGCCACCACATCGGGTGTGAGGTACGCCGCCGGGTCGTGCAGCTCGTACAGCAGCTGTTCCGTTACCGTGCGTTCGGTGATGCAGCCGCCCGTGCCGGGGGGCTTGGTGATGGTGCAGTGGCCGTCGGCGTCGATCTCGGCGATGGGGTAGCCCAGGCGGGCGAGGCCCGGCACGTCCTTGTAGCCAGGGTCGGCAAAGTAGCCGCCTGTGACCTGTGCGCCGCATTCCAGCAGATGCCCGGCCATGGTGGCGCGGGCCAGCCGATCCCAGTCGTCGAATGCCCACGCGTAGTGCGCCAGCGCGGGGCCCAGCACCAGCGAAGGGTCGGCCACACGGCCACAGACCACGATGTCGGCGCCCGCGCGCAGCGCGTCGGCAATGGCCTGCGCGCCAATGTAGGCGTTGGCACTGACGATGGGCTCGGTGGGCATCGCAGCGCCCAGCGCGCCTTGCAGCAGCGCGCGGTGTTCTAGGCCGCTCAGGTCGTCGCCCTGCAGCACGGCGATGCGCGGGCGGGCCAGGCCCAGCTCAGCCGCCAGCGCATGGATGCGGCGCGCGGCGCCGTGGGGGTTGGCCGCGCCAAAGTTGCTGACGATGCGCACGCCGTGCGCAAGACACTGCGCCAGCACGGGGCGCAGCAGGTCCACCAGCAGCGGCTCATATCCAGCATCGGAGTCGGTGCGGCGCGCCAGCTGGGCCAGCGCCAGCGTGCGCTCGGCCAAGGTCTCGAAGATGAGCACCGCAGGCTGGCCGCTGGCGATGAGCGCCTGCACTACGGGCAGGGCCGCGTCGGTGCGGTCGCCCGAGAAGCCGGCGGCGCAGCCCACCAGCAGGTTGTTTTTTTGGTCGTTCGGCATGAATCCGTTGTCTCCTGCAGCCGACTGTAGAAACATCCCTGTATTCTGTGAAATCGATTGTTCTTATGAATCCATCTGAACTACAGATGAATCAAACTCCCTCCGCATGAGCGCCCCCCACCTCTCCAGCCGCCAGCTCGACGCCTTCCTCGCGCTGGCCGAGCAGCGCAGCTTCACACGCGCCGCCACGCTGTGCCATCTGTCGCAGCCCGCGTTCAGCGCCCTCATCCGCGCGCTGGAGGACGACCTGGGGCTGCGCCTGTTCGACCGCAGCACGCGGCATGTGGACCTGACGCCCGAGGGGCAGAACTTCCTGGAGTCGGCCCGCCGCATCCGCGCCGAAATCACCAGCGCCCTGGCCGCAGTGCGTGACACGGCCACATTGCAGCGCGGGCGTGTGGCCGTGGCGCTGCTGCCGTCACTGGCGGCGGGCTGGCTGCCAGGCGTGCTGGCGCAGTACCGCACCGCACACCCAGGCATCGAGATCGACATTGCCGATGTGTTGTCCGAGCCCTGCATCGACCGCGTGGCCAGCGGCCATGCCGACTTTGCGCTGGCCGCCATCCGCGCCGACACGCCCGCGCTGCAGGCCGAGCCGTTTTGCAGCGACGACTTCTACCTGGTGTGCCCGGCCGACCACCCGCTGGCGAGCAAGCGCAAAGCCATCACCGCGCAGGACCTGGCCGCCTGGCCCTTCATCCACCTCGCGCGCACCAGCAGCGTGCGCCAGTACCTGGAGGCCGCTCTGCACCCACAGGCCATGCACACGCTGATGGAGGTGGAGCAGCTCGCCACCGTGATGGGCATGGTGCGCGCCGGGCTGGGCATCAGCGTGGTGCCCGCGCTCACGCTGTTCCACTTTGACCAGCCGGGGCTGGTCACGCGGCCGCTGTCGCTGCCGGGGCTCACGCGGCAGATCTACCTGGTGCGGCGGCGGGACGAGAGCCTGTCGGTTGCGGCGCAGGCGCTGTATGCGCTGGTCATGCAACAGCGGCCGGACTAGTCGAACCAAGGGAATTGCGGACCTACGGCACTGCGATTCAGCCCCACACAGCGGCGCCCGCCTACAAGCACGCGCGCAAGGCCCTCCTATCATGGCCCCGGCCACTGCACCCCCGGGTGACCCAGCCGCATCCCTCAACCCCGTCAACCGTTACAGGCCGCACATGCCCATAGGCTCCCCTTCGAACGAAGCCTTGATTCTTTCCACCGGGGGCGAAATGGCTGAGCTGATTGCCCGGTTCGACTGGGCCAGCACCGACCTGGGGCCGCTGGAGCAATGGCCGCACCACCTGGCCAGCGCTCTGGCCAACATGCTGCGCTGTCCCATGCCAATAGCCACGCTGTGGGGCGAATCGGGCGTGCTGATCTACAACGACCCGTATGCAGATTTTTCAGGCGCACGCCACCCGGGCCTGCTGGGCATGGAGGTTCGCGAGGCCTGGCCCGAGGCAGCCGACCTGAACGACAGGGTGCTCAAGGTCTGCCTGGCCGGCGGCACGTTGCACTACAAGAACCAGGAGCTGACCCTGAACCGCGACGGGGCGTACCGGCCGCTGTGGGTGGACCTTTACTACTCGGCCTTGGTGGATGACCATGGCACGCCCGTGGGGGTGCAGGCGCTTGTGGTGGAGACCACCGACAAGGTGCTGGCCGACCGGCGCCTGCTGATGGAGCGCGAGCGCTTTGCCCAGCTGTTCGAGCAGTCGCCCAGCTTCATGGTGCTACTGCAGGGGCCGCAGCACCGCATCGAGCTGGCCAATCCCAAATACATGGAACTGGTAGGCGACCGCACGATGTTGGGCCGCACCGTGGCCGAAGCGCTTCCCGAAGCCGCCGAGCAAGGTTATGTCGCCATGCTGGACGGCGTGTATACCAGTGGCAGTGCGGCCACCGCGTTCGGGGCGCGGTTCGACATCCGCCAGCAGCCCGACGCGCCGCCGAGCGAGCGCTACCTGGACTTCGTCTACCAGCCCATCCGCGATGCCGTGGGCGCCGTGACCGGGATCTTTGTCGAAGGGTTGGACGTGACTGAGCGCGTGGTGGCGCAGGCGCGGCGCGATGCGCTCATCGAGTTCACCCACCAGCTGCGCGTACTGGACAGCGTGCACGCCATCAGCCAGGCGGCGGCGCGGATCCTGGGCGAAACCCTGAAAGCCTGCCGCGCGGGGTATGGCGCCATCGACCACGATGCGGAAACGCTGACGGTGGAATGCGACTGGACGCACCCTGGCGTGCCCTCGCTGCACGGGCTGCTGCCGCTGCGCAAGTACGGAAGCTTTGTGAGCGACCACAAGCGCGACGAATTCGTGGCCATCGACGATGTGCGTGCCGACCCGCGCACCGCCGCACACGCCCAGCGGCTGGAACTACTGCGCGCCCGCGCGCTGATGAGCGCACCGGTGGTGGAACAGGGTCGCCTGGTGGCCATGCTGTTTGTGGCCAGCGGCGAGGTGCGGCAATGGGCGCAGGAGGAGATCGAGTTCATGCGCGAGATTGCCGGCCGCACCCGCACCGCCACCGAGCGTGTGCGCAGCGAGCTGGCCTTGCGCGAGAACGAGGCGAAGTTGCGCGAGATGAACGAGTCGTTGGAGCGCAAAGTGGACGAACGCACGCGCGAGCTGATGGAGGTGGAGGCCAAGTTCCGCCAGTCGCAGAAGATGGAGGCCATAGGCCAGCTGACCGGCGGCATTGCGCACGACTTCAACAACCTGCTGGCGGGCATGGGTGCGAGCCTGCAGGTGCTGGAAAAGCGCCTGAAGGCGCAGAAGTTTGACAACACCGAGCGCTATATCGGCATGGCCCAGGGTGCGGTGCGGCGCGCTGCATCGCTCACCCAGCGTCTGCTGGCCTTCTCGCGCCGACAGACGCTGGACCCGCGCCCGACCGACGTGAACCGCCTGGTGGGCGGCATCGAAGAGATGGTGCGGCGCACCGTGGGGCCCTCGGTCGAGGTCGAGGTGGTGGGCGCCGGCGGGCTGTGGCTGACGCGGGTGGACCCGTCGCAGCTGGAAAACGCAGTGCTCAACCTGTGCATCAACGCCCGCGATGCGATGGCACCCAACGGCGGCCGCCTGACCATAGAAACCGCCAACAAGTGGCTGGACGACCGCGCCGCCGCCGAGCGCGACCTGCCCGCTGGCCAGTACATATCGCTGTGCGTGACCGACACCGGCGTGGGCATGACGCCCGAGATTATCGCCCGCGCGTTCGACCCCTTCTTCACCACCAAACCCATGGGCCAGGGTACTGGCCTGGGCCTGTCGATGGTGTACGGCTTTGTGCGCCAGTCGGGCGGGCAGGTGCGCATTTATTCGGTGCCCGGCGAAGGCACCACCATGTGCCTGTACCTTCCCCGCTACATGGGCGAGGCAGACCAGACCGAGGCCAACGCCCCGCCCACGTTTGACCACCGGGCCGACGGCGAGGTGGTGCTGCTGATCGAGGACGAGGCCACCATCCGCGGCCTGATTGCGGAGGAGCTGGAAGACCTGGGCTACAACGTGATCTCTGTCGGCGACGGCCCTGCGGGCCTGCACGTGCTGCAGTCCAGCCGCCGCATCGACCTGCTGCTGACCGACGTGGGCCTGCCCGGCGGCCTCAACGGCCGCCAGGTGGCCGACGCGGGCCGCGTGACGCGGCCCGACCTGAAAGTGCTGTTCATCACCGGCTATGCCGAAAACGCTGCCGTGGGCAACGGCCTGCTGGCCTTTGGAATGGAAGTGATCACCAAGCCCTTCGACGTGGCCGCGCTGGCGGCCAAGGTGCAGGAGATGATCGAGCGCTGAGGTGTGGCGCGTGGTGCGGGGACCGTGGTGCGGGTTCACCGCGTTTACTATGCAATTGATAGCTTCCAGCGCTTTCTGGATAAGCGCTGGAGCGACATTTTGCTCAAATTCTTGATCTAGCCCAGCAGCGGAAACTGCCCGCGGTGCACAAAGCTGCCATCCACCACCTGCCCCACCCACAACGCCGTCACGCGACCCGGCACCGACACGCCCTCCCGGTTGCGGTCGCTGCACCACTGGCGCGCGTGCGCGGCCAAATCAAACGTGCCCACCGTGATGTGCGGCGTGTATGGCAGATCAAGGCGCAACTGGTCATGCAGCGGGCCGGTGTACAACGCATCGTGCAGCAGGGACAGCGCGGCATGGCCTTCGTCAGGAACCAGATAGGCATGGGCGCGCGGGCTGTGAGCGTCTGCGCCCAGCATGGCGTAGCGGCAGTGAAACGGAATGGCCGCTGAGCGCGCCGCCACCGCTGCCACATGCGCCAGGTACGTGCCTTCGTCCACGGCGTTGCAAGCAAACACCAGGGTGAAATGCGGGCGCACCAGCGCGTGGCCGGCGGAGTCGTGGGCGGCACGCCAGGCATCGATGGTGCGCAGGTCCGCGTGCGCGCAGTCGGGGTAGGCGATGGTGTACAGGGTCGCGTTCATGGCGGCTGTTAGAGCGGTGTGGCGCGGGGCGTTTGTCTTGCGGGCTGGATGGGGAGTTGGGTCTATTCAGCCGCAAGCCTACCCTCCCTCGGGAGGGTTGCATACGCCATACGACCCGGTCTAGGCTGCGCGGTTGTCCCTGCCTCCGCCCGGATTCGTGTCGACGCGCCGCCCTCCACCTGCCCGCCCTCCACCTGCCCGCCCTCCACCTGCCCGCCCTCCACCTGCCTGCCCTCCATCTGCCTGCCCTCCATCTGTTTGTCATCCATGTCCTCTGTTGCTACCGTCAACACCATGCGGGCCTGGGCCTGCACTGCCTATGGCAGCCCAGCGGTGCTGCAGCTGCGCACCCTGCCCCGCCCCACACCCGGCCCGAACGACGTTTTGATCCGCATGCATGCAGCCAGCGTGTCATCGGCCGACATGCGCGTACGTGCGCAAAAGCTCCCGCGCGGGTTCGGCCTGCTGGGGCGGCTGGCGTTTGGCATCACACGGCCGCGCCAGCCTGTTCTGGGCACGGACGTGGCGGGCGTGGTGGAGGCCGTAGGCCGCGGTGTGACGCGCTTTGCGCCCGGCGATGCGGTGGTGGGCGTAGCGGGCGTGACCATGGGCTGCCATGCGGACTATTGCCTGCTGCCTGCCACACGGCCGCTGGTGCACAAACCCGCACGCCTGTCATTTGCCGACGCGGCCAGCCTGCCTTTTGGTGGCCTGGCGGCGCTGCATTTCTTGAACAAGGCCGAGGTGCTAGTGGGCGAATCGGTGCTGGTGATAGGCGCATCGGGCGCGGTGGGCAACGCACTGGTGCAACTGGCGGTGCACCGCGGCGCGCAGGTGACGGCCGTGTGCAGCGGCGCCAACGCCGCCTGGGTGAAGGCCTTGGGCGCGCATGAAGTGATCGACTACACCCAGCGCGACTTCATCGAGTCATCGCAGCGCTGGGACGTAATTGCCGACACCGTGGGCGCCAGCAGTTTTGCGGCCTGCCTGCCCCGCCTGCACGAGCATGGGCGCTACCTGTGCATCGCAGGCAGCCTGGCGCAAGTGCTGGCCCGCCCACGCGGCACGCGCCGCAGCATTGGCGGCCCCGCCGCCGAACGGCCGCAAGACCTGCAGACGCTGATGGACCTGGCGGAAAGCGGCGCGCTGCGGCCGGTGCTGGACTGCGCCTACGCGTTTGCCGACCTGCCGGCAGCACATGCCTATGTGGAGACCGGGCGCAAGCGCGGTGCGGTCGTGGTGCTGGGGTCACCGGTGTGAAATTCAAAATTCATAGCTGTCAGCGCTTATCCAGAAAGCGCTAGCGCCCAATTTGATTCAAAAATTGATGGGCCACGAGCCGAATGCGTTGGTCCCGAAACGGCGTTCGCCGCTGTTCGATTCGGCACTTTGAATGCCAGAGAAATCCCCGGCACCGAGTTCACCCCGCGTTCGCCTTCTTCTTGCTCTTCTGCAAACGCGCCACCGTCGCGTGGTACGCGTCGGCCACGTCGGGCCGCAACTCGGCAGACACATCAAACCGGCCAGCCAGCAGCGCTGCGTCCGCAGCGCTCCCCAACTGGCCGATGGCCTTGAAGATCTTCTTCATGAAGGCCGCGTCGCCGCCCAGGATGTGCTTTTCAAACCGCAGCAGGTCGATGAGCGGCTCCACCAGCGCGGGCGACTGCGTCTTGCCCACCACGTCGAGCAGCCATTTGTACAGCTCCAGGTGCAGTTGCGAAAAGCTCTCGCGTTGCGCGAAGAAGGCAAGAAACAGGTCGGCAAAGGCAGGGCTGGCCACCTGCTGCAGGATGCGCGCCAGCGTGAAGTGCTCTTGCTTGAACTTGCCCGCATAGAACGCCGGATCGTGCACGTAGCCTTGGGCCAGAAGATCCTCAAACGCCCGGGCCAGCGGTGGTACCAGCCGCTCGCCGTAGGCGCTCAACACCTCCACCAGCTGCTCGCGCACCGAGACGTAGTGCGGCCGCAGGCCCTTTGCCACCATGGCTTCGAACGCGCCGGGTGCCGGATGCGCCAGGGCACCACGCATCATGTCGGCATTGGCATGCCCGTGGACGAGGTTGGAAAAGGCCCTGCCCAGCAGCGCCGGTGAAGTGATGGCGTACAGCTGCGGCCAGTCCTGGGCTTCCATCAGCTGCGCCACGCGCCAGGCCTCGGCGCTCTCGGCGTCCTGCTCGTAGATGGGCTCGGGCAGCTCCAGCTGCAGCGCGGCGCGCTCGGCCGACAAGGCGTTGTCCACATGCAGGCGCTCAAAGCGGCGGCCCGCCAGCGGCGCCAGCGTGGTCAGGGGGTTGTCATCCACCCACAGTCGCGTGAGCGCGGTGCAGGCCGTCAGCGGAGCAAGGTCGGCCACCTGGTTGCCGTTGATGTGCAGTTGGGTCAGCGTGGGGTAGCTCGCAACAAACTCCACGTCGGCAATGCGGTTGTGCGACAGGTACAGGCTGTCCAGCCGGGGCAGGTTCAGCCCGGGCGGGAAGGCCTTGATCTTGTTGTTCCACAGGAACAGCGTTTCGATCTGCAAGCCGTTCAGCGCCTCGAAGTCCTGGAAGTCGCAGTGCGCAATTTGCAGCGACTGCAGATGCGGCAGTGCCCGCAGCGCCTGCAGGTTGGTGAACTTCACGCGCTCCAGGCTCAACCGCCGCAGCGCGGTGATGTGCACCAGGCGCACCAGGTCCACCGGCCGCGCGGTGCGGTTGCTGCGCAGGTCGATCTCCAGTACGTCGTCACAGCCTGCGATCTGGTCCAGGTCGGCATCGGTGAATTTTTCAAGATGCAAGCCATCGGCGTGGTTCAGCACGCGGATGGGGCCGTAAATGCGGTTGGTCCATTTGGGTTTGGCGGCGGTCATCGGGTGAGGCAGCGGCGTGGTGGATGCAGGCATGGGTCGGGGTGGGTGTGGCGGTGCGGAGGAACTCGGGCAGTCATGCCTTGGCGGAAAAGTAGCGCGCGCACAGCTGGCCGATGGCATCGCACAGTCGATCGGTGGCGGGCGGCACGCCGGGCTCCATGGGGAAGTCGATCTCCTCGCGGCGCACCCAGTCGTCACCGTCCAGCTGGGCGAAGCGCACGGTCATCTTTTTCCAGTCAGCAACCTGTGCTTCCAGTTCCACAGCACCGCTACGGCTCAGGTACGACTTGGTGCGCGAAAGGCGCAGGCTGCGGAAGTGCCCGTCGTACTCCAGGTACAGCAGGCCTGGCGGCACGCGCGGGTCCGCGCCGCAAGCCAGTTGCTCGACCACCGCCTTCAGGCAGTCGCGCAGCCACTGCGGGTACTGGCGGGGCTGCCAATCGGTGGGGCCGTCGATCAGGCCCGTGGCGCGTGCCCAAGTGGCGCGCTGGGCGGCGCCGTCGCTCGCAGGCTTTGGTTTGCCGGCTTTTTGGGATGGTGCGCTGGAGCCCAGTGCCGCCACCGCATCGTGCTGGGGCGTGCCGCGAAACAAGCGCACATCCGCCGCCAGCAGCTGACCTCGTGCCGCAAGTGCTTCGGCCAGCACCACCGCAACGTCCAGGTTGCCCGCGCTCACCGCCAGGCGCAGCGGCGTGCGGCCACGCGCATTGGCGGCGGCGGGGTCCAGGCCCCACTCCAGCAGTTGGCGCGTGGCGGCCACCGGATCGCCCTCGCGCCGCCATGCCACCGAGATGCCCGCGCGGCTCTGGTCCAGCCCCTCCACGTCGCCCGCGCAATGCATCAGCGCATTAGTGCCCGCGGGTGTGGTGAACTGCACGTTGGCGCCGCGGTCCTTCAAGAAGCGCAGCAGCGGCACACTGCCCATGGAGGCGGCCATGAGCACCGGGTTGAACATCTCGCGGTGGTCCATGGCCTCGATGTCGGCACCGGCCTGGAGCAGCAGGTCGATGGCCTGAAGGACTGTCTCGGCATGCCCGGCCGGGGCGTCGTCCCGAAAGGGCATGCTGAAGATCTCGCCGCGCATGGCACCCAGCCCCAGGGCGATACACAACGCCGGGTCTTTGGTCTTGCGCGGGTCGCCACCGGCGGCCAGCACCAGCGCCAGTCGCTCCAGTGCGCGGTGTTCCGCGTGGCTCGGAAACTCCGCGCAGCAGACGGCCAGTGGGGTCGAATTGCGGTTCTTGCGCCGGTTGGGGTCGCCACCCTTCTGCAGCAGCAGGCGCAGCAGCGCGAATTGAGCATCCACCCGCCGGGGCACGCTGGTGTCGTCCGGGCGGTCGTAATAGGCCCAGTGCGCGGAGCACGCCCACTGCATCGCGGCATCTTGGGACACGCTGATGCGGTCTGGCTGCACGCCGGAACGGACCAGGCGCTCTATCTCGGCGATGAGCTTGTCGAACCCGATGTCGTATTCAAGGGTGACAGAGGACGATGCAGTGACCATAAAGAATCATTCAATTGAAAGATGACGCAGCGGAGCCGGATCAGGCCTTGGCCGCCACGGCCAGCTCCTGGTGCAGCAGCAGCTCCACCTCGCTGGGCTCGAACTGGTCTTGCAGCAGCGGGATGGCAAAGCGGTATTCGCCGCCCTCGTGCTTGCGCAGCACATAGGCCAGCTGCAGGCGCGCCAGCGACTGGCGCAGCGCCTGCGCATCGCCTTCGATGCCGTGGCTTTGCAGTAGCTGCGCCAGGGTGACGAGGCTGGCCTGCCCGGCCTGGGCCGTGTGGTAGACCACGATGCGGTCGAGCCGGCAGGCGGCTTCGTCGTGGCTGAGGCGCCCCCAGCCGGCCAGGGCGTCCTGCACGGCCTGCGAGGCAAGAGCCTGGTCCAGGTGTCGCTTCTCGATCACGCGCTCGTTGGGCTGAAGCGCCTCCAGGCATTCCTGGCACAGGATGGCGACCAGGTTGGCGCGCTGGCCGCTGGCGTCCACCAGGCGGCCCACCAGTTTTTCGTTGTCAAAGCCCAGGCGCAATTTGCGCAGCGGCTCGGTGGCCAGTTCGCGGCAGGCATCGCGCTCCAGGCCGCCGATGGCCAGCACCTCGCCAAAGTTGCGCAGTGGGCTTTGGTAGTCCAGCACGGCCGTGGCATACAAATCCCAGAAGCCCGCCAGCATAAACCAGCAACGGCCCTCTTCGCTGAGCGCGCGCAGGGTGGACAGCTGCACGTAGCCACTGCCCGACTCGGCGCGGAAGAACAGGTCGGCCTCATCGATGAGCAGCACCAGGCGCTTGCCTTGGTACTGTGCCTGCAGATGGTCCACGATGGCTTCGAGCGGCGTGTCGGCCGCCAGGCCAAACTGCAGCGCCATGCGCGGCGCCAGCCGGTGGTCGCGCAGCGAGACATAGTGGCACACGGTGTGCGGGTGGCCCGCCATGCGGCGCTGCACGGCCTTGAGCAGGCTGCTCTTGCCCAGCTGGCGCCCACCCACCACCAGGTAGTTGGCGGGCTCACGGTTGATGACGCGGGCCAGCAGCTGCGCCCGGCCAAAAAAGGCGCCTTCGCGCGTGACGCCGCCGCGTGTCTGGTAGGGCGAGATGCGGGTGATGCGCAGCTGCGCGGCCAGCAGGCGCAGCAGCACCTGCAGGGCGTCGCCGCCGATCAACCATTCGGTCTGGCTGGCGCTGTCGGCGATCACATGCAGATTGGCGCGGTCTTGCGCGTGGGCCTGCAGCAAGGGCCAGGGCGTGTCCACGCTGTGCTGGCCCAGGATCAGCAGGACGTCGCTGCCGGTCTGCAGGGCACGCAGCTGGCGCAGCACGGTGGCCTCGTCAATGCCCGGCGTGGGCACAAAGACCAGGCAGCGGTCCAGCGATACCGGCAGGTCGGGCGGGAACTGCCATTCAAACACCTCGCCGGGCAGCGCCCAGTCGGTGCTGGGCTGGCAGCGTGCCGACACGCGTTCGGCCAGCGCACGAGCGAGGGCCGGGGCGCGCTCGCTGCCGGTGGCCTGGGCGCACGCCACCGCGCGGCGCCAGTCCACCATGCGGATGTCGGCGGCCAGCAGCGTGGGCTCCAGCCGGCGCAGCCAGCGCAGCAGCCGGTCGATCTGCGGCAGGCGCGCCAACGGCGTGCGGCGCAGGCGCTGCGGGCGCAGCTGGCCCGCGCCGATGAGCGGGTGGCGCACCACCCACACCACGGCGCCCACGGCAAAGATCACGGCACACCACGCGATCAGCGAGCGCATCCAGCCAAAAGGGTCGGCGTCTGGCGCAGGTTGTGCGGGCTCAAAGTCGTCGGTGCTGCCGGCCTGGCAGTTGATGGGCAGGTAGCCCACGGGGATGGGCGGGTTGCCAGGGCGGCACGACCATTGGTTCGTGCCGGGCTGCAGCTCCACCACCACCTGGGTGCCCGACAGCTTGCCCAGCTCGGGGTTATGGGCAATGTCGGCCTGCAGCACGTTGGGGCGCGGCGAGGTGACGCGCAGCTGCGGGTTGGCAATGGCGGGCGCGTACTTGTGGATGTCTGTGGGCCAGGCGTCCAGCTCGTTGCGCGCCTGGATCATGGCCACGCGCCACTGCACCAGCTCGCCCCACACCGGGCCCACGTTCATGGCCGCCAAAAACCGGCCGCGTGTGGCCGGGTTGAGCTGGGGCGTGAACAGGGCGCTGGCCACAAACAGCGTAACCAGCGCAATGACCACGCCGCGCACCACGGGCTTGGACAGCAGCGGGCTCAGTCGGCCGAGCATGATTCCAGCACCATCAAGCCGGCATCGCGCACGGTGGGGCAGCGCCAGTGCAGGCGCGCGGCATCGCCCGTGCCACGCACATGGACGAGGTTGCCCCAGAACAGGCTGCGCAGTTCGTCGTCTTGCAGATAGGGCCGTGCGCGGCCCAGGTCGTCGGCGTGCAGCAGTTGCTGCAGGCGCGCGCGCGTGGCGGGAGCCTGCGCCAGCGGCAGGAACGTTTGCCACAGGCGGGCGCTGCTGGCAAGGTGGGTGCGCAGCGCGCTCCAGGCGGCTTGTCCTTCGTTCAGGCAGGTGTCGGCACCAGGGTGGTCCACCAGCCATTGCAAGCCTTCTTCAAACAGCGCGGGGTGGCCGCCGCTGAGCGCCCGCAAGGCGGCCACCACGGGCTCGGTCCAGGGCTGGTCGGGCCAGCGGTGGCGGGCCAGCTGCATCAAGTCGCCCAATGTGGGATCAGGCCAATGGTGGACCTGCGCGATGTTGAGCAGCGACAGGTCGCCACTGCGGTACTTGAGGTCGGCCAGCGCCTCGCCGCCACACAGCAGCAGATGCAGGCGGCCGCTGTGCATCTCGCTCAGGCTGCGCAGGATGCCCGCCAGGGTTTCGCGCAGCGCGGGCGTGCCCTGCTCGAAGCGGCTGACGAGGCAAAAGATGCGCTCGCCCGCCAGCAGGCGGCGCTCCAGAGCGGATTCGAATTCGTAGTCCGACGCCACTTCGCCCAGACCGCACTGGCGGCCGATGGCGGCGAAGTATTCGGCCGGCACCGTGCTCACGCTGTAGGGCGGCTGGATGTGCAGCACCGAGCCTTCGCCGTACTGCGCGCGGGCGCGCTGCAGCAGCTCGTGCCGAAATGGCGGCTGCCCCCAATGCGCGGGCGAAAGCAGCAGCGAGATGGGGTACGGCACGGCCTGCGCAAGCTGGGCAAACACCTTGTCCTGAAATACGGCAAAGGGCTGCGCGCCGGTGGATTCGGCCTGCAGCGGAAACTCGGGCGCAAAGCCTGCGGCGCTGAGCAGGCGGTTGGTTTCGCTTTCGGTCAAGCGCAGGTAGCGGGTGCAGGCCACCAGCTTGTCGCGCGAGCGCGCATTGGGCACGGAGATGCCGTTGCGCCAGTTGTTGACGGCCTCGCGGCTGAGGCCGATCTCCGTGGCCACGCCGGAGGCGCTGGCGCGGATGCGGCGCATGTAGATGGACAAAAGGTCGGCAAAGGAATCGGTGGCGGCCATGGGGGACGGAGCTGTGGGCAAACGGGCACCCACGAAAGGGTGCCCTGAAAAAAACGCGGCGGATGGCTGGCGGGGATTGTCATCGGTGCCAGCCACCCGCCCCAAAGGGCTACAACAGCGGCCGCATGATCGGCTGCAACATAGGCCAGGCCTTGGTGCAGGCCAGACCGCACGCCGTCAGCACCGGGCTGTACAGCACCGTCGCCCCCACCACCGACATCAGCCAGCCGGGCTCTTCGGTGTCTTCGCGGTCTTCGCCGGCTTCGCCCTTTCCTCCCTCCCCCTTTGTTGTCTTGTCAGTTGCGGCTGCATCATCATCTCCCGCATCGCCCGTCATCTCCTGTACCAGCATCACGCCTACCACCAGCAGCGCGACGCCCAGCAGTGCCAGGTAGCCGTATTGCAGCGCGGGCTGCGTAAGCGGGTAAAAGTAGCCCGCCAGCAGCACGGCCGGCGCAAGGAAGAACACGTGCATCATGAGCCGGTACCAGGGAATGCCTTGCGCAGGCTTTTCCAGCGCGCCCATGACCATGCGGTAGGTCAACGCCCCCAGCACAAAAATAATCCCGCCCCACCATTCGATCTGCGTCAGCATGTTGTTGTTTTCCTGAAATGTGATGACCTTGGTATTTGTTACTGGGGCGCCATCACCGTGACGGGGCCCTGCTCACCGGGGTCGTCGTCCCCGTCATCCCCGTCGTCGCCGTGCAGCTCCTTGTATTCGGTGAGGATGTAGTACAGCGGCAGCGCCACGGCCAGCACCAGCCCCAGGCCCATCCACAGCCAGAAGCCCTTGAACAGCAGCACGGTGACCACGGTGAACACCACCGCGTGCACCAGGCCCTTGAACCCTGCGCGCAGCAGCAGCACCGCGATGAGCCCCTGGACGGGCGATTTGCCGCTTTTGCCCATGGCGCGGGCCATTTCCACAAAGGCCTCGGCGGCCTCCTGCGCCTCGCGCTTTCGCTTTTCCTCCTGCTGGCGCAGCTTGGCCACGGCCAGCGGCTTGGCGGGGTCTTTGGAGCAGGCGTAGCGGTCGTCTTCTTCGCCTTCGTCGTCATCTTCACCGGGGGTTGCAACCGGCTCCACCACCGTGCGCCACTGCGGGTTCGCATCCATAAAGTCTTTGCGCGACACCCACTGGCCCTGGTCGAAATGCATGCGTTCGGTTTCGCCAACCTGGTCATAGAACACCTCCAGCACCGCCGCACGCAGGCCGTGGCTGAATAGGCCTTCGATCTGGCGCAGGGGCAGATCGTCGCTGGTGCCAGTGTCGAACTGCAGCACCAAGTGCGTGGGCTCGGCGGACACGGAGGTGTTGAACCACTCCGCATTCCACAGCGCATCGAGGCTGGTGGCGCCCAGCTTGTCGGCCCAGCGCTGGGCCTGCTCTGTGTTGTCTGCGCACAGGTACTGGTAGGCCAACTGCGCGGTCTTGAGCTTGATCGCGTCCTGAAAGAACAGCTGGAGGGTAAGGGTGTTTTGCGACATGGGAAGCGCGGCAAGTAGCGTTGTGATGCAGAGGAATTGTGGGCGGCGGGGCGGGGCTTGTCCCTCGCGGGCTTGTCCATGGCCGGGGCGCTGCGGTGGACAAAACGTCCACCCGCAGCCTCCGCCGCACAAGTCGCCAGGGTGCGCGATTGTCACAAAACGTTCATGCATACTCGGCGCTCCGAGCGTGAGCCCGCTCACACATGCACACACAGGAGGAAACCCACCATGCGATTCGATACCCGTTTTTGCGCGCTGCTGTCCGGCGCCACCCTGATGCTGGGGCCCGTGGCCGCCCAGACCGAGCGCCCTGCCCCGGCCCGCGCTACCGCTGCCAACGCCGCTGCAGCAGCCCCCAGCTTTGCCAACAGCCCCCGCGAAAAAATGGTGGTGGCCATGCCCAAGACCTACGCCAAGGCCGAGACCATGCTGCTGTGGGGTGACTACTTCAACCACCTGGCACGCTGCGGCAACATCGACCTGCACAACATCCAGGGCGAATCGCTGGAGAAAAGCACCAACATTGATACGCTGGGCGAAAAGGACCTGATCGAAGGCATCCAGAGCGGCAAGGTGCAGCTGGCCCAGGTAAACCCCGGCCTGGTACCCCAACTGGTCAACGCCGGCCAGCCCGCGCCGTTTGCCGTGCCGGGCAACAAGGCCACGGGCAAGCGCAATTCTTACCATCTGATCCTGATTTCGCGCGTGGACAGCCCGTTCACTAAGCCGCAAGACCTGGTGGGTAAGAAGATTGCGCACACCACCCCCACGTCCAACTCGGGCAACCTGGCACCGCGCGCGCTGTTCCCGGCGCTGGGCCTGAACCCCGACAAGAACTATGAGGTGGTGTTCTCCAACGGCCACGAGCGATCGGTGACCGGCGTGATGCACGGCTTCTACCCCGCCGCTGCTGTGGCGAGCGACCTGTACCAGCGCATGGTGCTCAAGGGCGATGTGAAGGGCTCCAGCATCCGCACGCTGTGGGAGAGCCCACCGTTCATGACCGAGACCTGGACCATGGGCAAGGACGTATCGGCCGACCTGCAAAACCGTGTGAAGCGCTGCTCATACAGCTACAACTTCTCGCCCAAGCTGCGCCAGCTGCTGCCGGGCAACGACACCTTCCTGCCCATCCAGTTCGAGCGCGACTTCGCCACGGTGATGGAGGTCTACACCAAGACGCAGGCGGCCAACAAGGCCAACTGACCCGACACGCGTGGTAAGTTGCCGCCGGGGGGCGCGGTGCCCCCGGGAGAAACTGCCCCGTGATTGCGCTGGCCGCGGCCCTTGGCCGCTACGTGCTGCGGCACTTCCTGTCGTTCGTGCTCATCTGCTGCGTGCTGCTGCTGGCGCAGTGGGGCTGGGCGCAGTGGCGCGCATGGCAGGCGCTGCAGACAGAAGCCGCACAGCTGCAGGCGGCCCAGGGCGCCGTATCCCAACACATTGACGCCGAGGCCGCCGCCAGCCGCCAGCGCACCGCCCAGCTCGCCCAAGCCCCGCTGGCCGTGCTGACCGAGCGGCTGCAGGCGCTGGATGCGCGCCTGCAGTCCAAGCAGCAAGAGCGCGCAAGCCTCACCGGCCTGGGCAACCTGGGCGCGCTGGGCCAGCCCGGCACCCCGTTTGTGCAGGTCCACCTGCAGGGCCTGCGGCTGGACGTGGACATCGCCCTGCTGCAGCAGGAGCGTGCCTATGTGCAGGAATTGCGCTGGCGCCTGCAAGCCACGCAAAGCGCCGAGCACCAGCGCGCCGAGCTAGAGCGCCTGCGCCAGGATCACCAGCGCCTGTATGCGCAGTGGCAGGCCGTGCAGGCCGAACGCCAGGCGCTGCTGCAGGCCCACCCCATCCAGTGCCGCCTGCCGCTGGAGTCCCCCGAGCGCACGGCCTGCGAGGCGCTTCGCCAGCAGCAGGCCGCGCTGCTGGCCGCCAACCAGCGCGCTGCCGCCGACTACACCGCGCAGCAGGCCCGGCTGTCGGCCGCCGGCCCGGCCCCCGCGCCGCTGGGCGCGTTCGAGCCCCACATCGCCCCACTGCAGGCCGTGGCGGCGCCGCTACAGGCGCGCCAGGCCCAGCTGCTGGCCGAGCGCGGGCAGCACTGGCTGAGCCGCATGGCCACCCCCGTGCAGCAGGTGCTGCCGGTGGCGCTGTGGATTCTGGCGGGCATCGTGCTCGCGCCGCTGGGCATCAAGGCCCTGCTGTACTTTGGCGTGGCGCCCCTGGCCCAGCGCTGCGCGCCAGTGCGGCTGCTGCCGGGTAGCCTGGGCGCGGTGGCGCTGGCGTCGGGCCCCTCGGGTGTGTCTTGCGCGGTGCCGCTGCAGCCCGACCAGGAGCTGCTGGTCCACCCCGAGTTTCTGCAAAGCACCGCCGTGCAGGGCGACAAGGACACCTGCTGGCTGTTCAGCCGACAGTACCCCTTCACCAGCCTCGCGGCGGGCCTGGTGGCTCTGACCCGGGTGCGCACGCCCGCCACGGCCCACTACGTGGTGTCGGCCACGCAAGACCCGCACAGCGAAATTGCCGTGCTGCACCTGCCCGAGGGCGCCGCGCTGGTGATGCAGCCGCACAACCTGGTGGGTATGCTGCAGCAGCGGGGCGCGCCCCTGCGCATAACCCCTCACTGGCGCCTGGGCAGCCTGCATGCCTGGCTCACGCTGCAGCTGCGCTACCTGGCCTTCCATGGGCCGGCGCAGCTCATCGTGCAGGGCTGCCGCGGCGTCAGGGTGGAGCAGGCGCAGGAGGGACGCAGTATCCAGCAGGCGGCCACCATTGGCTTCAACCCCAACCTGGCCTACACCACACGGCGTAGCGATACGTTTGGCGCCTACCTTCTGGGCAAGCAGGGATTGTTCAACGACCACTTTGCGGCTGCCGCCGATGCGGATGAGAGCAAGGGAGATTGCGCCGCACCGGGCTTTTACGTGTACGAGGAAATGCCCCACACCCAGCTGCGCGGCGGGCGCGCCCGGCGCGGGCTGGAGGGCGTGCTGGATTCGGTGCTGAAGGTGTTCGGCATTTGACGGTGGCGCGCCACCCGTCACGGTCGCGCGTAACCAACAATCGTCAGCATCACGCCGGCGCCATCGCCACCCTGCGCCGCAACACCAGCCAGCCAAACAGCGGTGCCATCATGTACATGCTGACCGAATACACCGCCGCAGGCAGCGCGAGCTGGAAGTTGCCCAGCACCGACAGCGCAATGAAGATGGCCAGCGTGGAGTTGTGGATGCCGATCTCAAAGCCGATGGCGGTGGACATGGGCTTGTCCAGGCCCAACGCACGCGGCACGAAGTAGCCCACGCCCAGGCTCAGCGCATTGAACAACAGCACGGCCGGGCCGATGTCTGCAAACGATGCAGACAGGGCCGCCCATTCTTTCGCAATCGCGATCAGCGCGAAGGCGGCCAGCACCACGGCACTGAAGACCTTCATGGGCTTATCCGTGCGCGCGCTGAACGACGGCGCGCGGCGGTGTACCCACATACCCAGCACCACCGGCACGAGCACGATGATGATCACCTCCAGCACTTTGCCAAACTGCAGCGGCACCACCTGGCCGGTGCGCGCAAACGTGCCGATGGCCCAGTTGGTGATGAGCGGCAGGCTCACGATGGACAGCAACGTATTGATGGCCGTGAGCGAGATGTTCATCGCCACGTTGCCGCCAAACAGGTGGCTGAACAGGTTGGCCGACACGCCGCCCGGCGATGCGGCCAGCAGCATCAGCCCCACGGCGTAGATGGGCGGCACACCCAGCAGCACGATGAGGCCGTAGCAGGCCGCTGGCAGCACCAGCACCTGCAGCACCAGGGCCAGTACCACCGCGCGCGGGTGCTGCAGCAGGCGCGTGAAGTCGGCCACGGTGAGCGACAGGCCCAGGCCGAACATGACGAGGCCCAGCGCGACGAACAGCAGCGTGGGCAGGATGGACACAAAACTCATATGAGCACGCGGTCCGCGGTGGCCGCGCTCCGTTCAGGATCTAGACGTGGGAAATACGGCGGCAGCCGGCGGGCGCCGCCGCGGCTGACGGAGTTGGCATGAATCCACTTGGGCCGTTCACGCTGAGCTTGTCGAAGCGCTGCGCGAGGCTTCTACAAGCTCAGCCCAACCGGCCATCTCAGGTTCCGCGATGCCAACTCAAACAAAGGCTCTGCGGCTCTGCAGTGCTTCAGGCAGCCGCTTGCCCGGTGCGCAGACGCACCGGCCCGCTGCGCTGCTCGATGGCGGCCTGCACCTCTTTGCGCAGCCCCATCAGAAAACCCAGCTCGGCCACCACAAACAGCGGCCCCACGATGAGGCCCACCAGGTCGTCCACAAACGCGGGCTTGCGGCCTTCGTAGTAGTGGCCGATGAACTGGATCACCCAGCCCACCACAAACAGCCCCACGCCCGCTGCCAGCCACAGTGCTGTGCCCTGCAGCGCCAGCCACTGCCCTCCCACCAGCATGGCCGACAGCAGCACAGCCATCACCACGCCATAGCGAAAGTCCAGCCGGAAGTAGAAGAAGCAGCTGACCAGCGCACCCGCAAGCGCCGGGCTTACGGGCAGGTCGCCCACCAGCCAGCTCGGGCGCGACAACAGGATGACCACTGCAAACATGATCATGGGCACGCCCACAAAATGGGTGTGGATGTTGCGCGGGTCGCGGTGGTAGGCGGCGTACTGCGCCAGGTGGTCGATCAGGGTTTTCATGGGTGTCTCCGTATCTTGTTTTGAGCAGCATCAATGGTCACCCTGCGGCGGGGCCAGGGTCTGTCGTGCACATGACAAAAGCCCCGCCTGCGCCGCACCGCCCTCCCGCTTTTATAGTGTCCCGCTCCGCCCGCCTGCGCCACCCACCGCATGACCGCACCGTCCGCCTATTTGCCCGTGCTCCAGTCTGGCCGCTGGTTTGCCCACCTGCCGCCTGCGTTTTCCGACGCGTTGATCGACATGGGCCAGCTGCGCCAGCTGCAGACGGGCGAGGTGCTGTTTTTGCGCGGGGACGCGCCCTGCGGGCTGTATGCGGTACTGCGCGGCGCGGTGGCTATCTCAGGCACCGGCGGGCGGGCCGACGAGGCGCGCTCTGCACTGCTGATCCGGCTGGAGCCGCCGCACTGGTTTGGCGAGATCTCGGTGTTTGACAACTCGGCCCGCACGCATGACGCGCACGCCACCGAGGCCACCACGCTGATGCACGTTCCGCACGAGCGGCTGCAGCACTGGCTGAAGGACCACCCCGAACACTGGCACACGCTGGCGCTGCTGCTGACGGACAAGCTGCGCTCGGCCTTCGTGGCCGTGGAAGAGCTGGCGCTGCTGCCCGCACCGCTGCGCCTGGCGCGGCGCCTGGTGATGATGGCCGAGGGCTACGGCCAGTGGAACGCCGAGGGCCAGTCGCGCCGGGTGATCGGCATCTCGCAGGAGCAGCTGTCGCTGATGCTGGCCATCTCGCGCCAGACCACCAACCAGATCCTGAAAGACCTGGAATCTCGCCACCTGGTGCGCGTGCAGCGCGGCGAGGTGGAGATTCTGGACCTGGAAGCCCTGCGGGCATCATGCTATTGAATAGATAGCTGCTTGCGCTTTATGGATAAGCGCTAGAGGCGTATTTTATAGAAATAGTAAGCACACATTTCATTTCCGGGCACAATTACCGCCATGCAACTGAACTACATCGCCAACGCCTCGGTGCCTTCGTCCTCGGGCCGCACGATCCCTGTGATCGACCCGTCCGACGGCAAGCCCTTCGACGAGATCCAGCGCAGCAACGCCGACGACATCGACGCGGCGGTGCATGCGGCCCGCCAGTGCTACAACGCGGTGTGGCAGAAGTTGGCCCCGGTGGAGCGCGGTCGCCTGCTGCAAAAGCTCTCGGCCAAGATCCTGGAGCATGCGGACGAGCTGACGGCACTGGAGCAGCGCGACTGCGGCAAGCCCACCAAGCAGGCGCGGGCCGATGCGATTGCGCTGGCGCGCTACTTCGAGTTCTACGCCGGTGCCTGCGACAAGTTCCATGGCGAGACCATTCCCTATCCCGACGGCTACAGCGTGCTCACCTGGCGCGAGCCCCATGGTGTGACGGGCCATGTGATTCCCTGGAACTACCCCATGCAGATCTTTGGCCGCAGCGTGGGCGGCGCGCTGGCGGCAGGCAATGTGTGCGTGGTCAAACCCGCGGAAGACGCCTGCCTGTCGCTGATCCGCGTGGCGCAGCTCGCGGCCGAGGTGGGCTTCCCCTCTGGCGCGCTCAACATCGTCACCGGCTACGGCCATGAGGTGGGCGACGCATTGGCGCGCCACCCCGGCATCGACCACATCAGCTTCACCGGCAGCCCCAAGATCGGCACGCTGATCCAACAGGTGGCCGCCGAGCGCCACTGCCCCGTGACGCTGGAGCTGGGCGGCAAGAGCCCGCAGATCATCTTTGCCGATGCGGACCTCGATGCCGCCATCCCCGTGGTCATCAACGCCATCGTGCAGAACGCCGGGCAGACCTGCTCGGCCGGCTCGCGCGTGCTGATCGACTCGCTGATTTATGAACCTCTGCTGGAGCGCCTGGGCAAGGCGTTTGAAAAGTTGCGCGTCGGCCCCGCCGCCATGGACCTGGACGTGGGCCCGCTCATCCGCCAGACGCAGCAGCAGCGCGTGTGGGATTTTCTGTCGGACGCGCAGGTGGCAGGCATCCCCATGGTGGCGCAGGGCGTGGTGGTGGACGAAGCGCCCGAGACCGGCTATTACCAGGCCCCCACCCTGCTGCGCGATGTGCCGGTGCAGCACCGGCTGGCGCAGGAAGAGGTCTTTGGCCCCGTGCTGTCGGCCATGGCCTTCCAGGACGAAGACCACGCGGTGGAGCTGGCCAACGCCACGCAGTTCGGCCTGGTGGCGGGTATCTGGACGCGCGATGGCGCGCGCCAGTTCCGCATGGCCAAGCGCGTGCACAGCGGGCAGGTGTTCATCAACAACTATGGCGCTGCGGGCGGTGTGGAGCTGCCCTTTGGCGGCGTCAAGTCCAGCGGCTACGGACGTGAAAAGGGTTTTGAGGCGCTGTACGGCTTCACCACCTTGAAGACGGTGGCCATCAAGTACGGTTGATTGCGCAACAAGGTGTCGCACCTGCGCACGACGGCGCGGGTGAGCCCCGCTAACCTCTGCCCCTTCCGTACGACGCCTTTTCTTTGCCATGCCCCTGAGCCCCCCCGCCCCCCGCACCCTGAAGCATGTCCGCCGGGTGAACTACCAGGGCTTTGAACGCGACGATGGCCTGTGGGACATCGAGGGTGAGCTGCACGACAGCAAGGCCTATGACGCCACCTCGTTTCGCGACCCTACCAAACAGCGCCTGGCGGGTGAAGCCATCCACCATATGTGGCTGCGCGTGACCGTGAACCGCCAGCTGGTGGTGCAGGCCATTGATGTGTCCATGGACTCGCACCCGCTCAAGGGCTGCACCGAGGCCCAGGCCGCGCTGCAGCGCATGGTGGGCTGCAGCATGGCACGCGGCTGGCGCCAAGCCATCCAGAAGCACCTGGGCGGCGTGGAAAGCTGCACGCACCTGCGCGAGCTGCTGTTCAACTTGGCCACGGCGGCGTTCCAGTCGGTGCCTGCGGTGTTCTCGTCCTCACACCCCGACGAGCCACCGCGGCACCTGGGCCAGTGCACGGGGTGGGACTTCAACGGCGCCGGTGTCAAAGAGTTCTTTCCACAGTTCTATGGTCGTGAGCCCAAGGCACTGGCGCCCGCAGTCCACACTTCAGAAAATTCAGCCAAATTTGGCTCTAGCGCTTGATGGTCATGCGCTGGTAGCTATCATTTTTGAAATATCACCACAACCCATCGGAGACACCCATGCGTGTGCAGAACAAATCCATCATCGTCACCGGCGCTGGCAACGGCATCGGCGAAGGCATCGCCAAGCGCCTGGCCGCAGAAGGCGGCAAGGTCATCGTCAACGACATCAATGAAGCCGGTGGCCAGCGCGTGGTGGCTGAGATCACGGCAGCCGGTGGGACGGCGGCTTTCTTCAAGGCCGATGTGACGAAGTCCGCCGAGGTGAAGGCGATGGTCGACGAAGCCGTGCGTCTGTACGGCCGCCTGGACGTGGTGGTGAACAACGCTGGCTGGACGCACCGCAACCGCCCCATGCTCGAGGTGAGCGAGGACGAGTTCGACAAGGTCTATGCCATCAACATGAAGAGCATCTACCTGAGCGCCATCCACGCCGTGCCCGCGCTGCGCCAGGCGGGTGGCGGCAGCATCATTAACATCGCCTCCACCGCCGGCCTGCGTCCGCGCCCAGGCCTGACCTGGTACAACGGCTCCAAGGGCGCCGTCATCATCACCAGCAAATCGATGGCCGCCGAGCTGGGCCCCGACAACATCCGCGTGAACTGCATCAACCCCGTGTTCAACCCCGACACGGGCTTGGCCGCCGAGTTTGCGGGCGGCCCGGTGGACGAGGCGCGCCGTGCCAAGTTTCTGGCCACCATCCCGCTGGGGCGCTTCTCAACCGCGCTGGACGTGGCCAATGCGGCGTTGTACCTCGCCAGCGACGAAGCGTCGTTCATCAGCGGCGTGTGCATCGAGGTGGATGGCGGACGCTGCGTGTAAACAAGAGTCCAAGCGCGCTCGCAAGCCACTATCACTTGCGTTTGCGCGCGCGCCCAATCCGCACCAAGGCAGTGCGGATTGATTTGACGGTCTTGAAACCGCTGCCTATAGTGCCGCCGATGTTTGCGAGCCAATCCCCCGCCACAGTCGCCAGCGCCACCGCGCCGCTGCGCCGTGCCGCGCGTTCGCAGGCCACACTCCAGGCCGGTGACCGCGCTCTCTGCACCCTCGCTGCAGATTCCTGAGCCCGGCGACACCCCCTCCCCTCCGCATTCTTTTCGCGCACCTCCTGTCGCCGGGCCCCACGCCCAGCGCCAGCTTGCGCCTTGGCCACTGCCAGGGCGCGGACGTCAGGAGTGTCCATGCCCCCGTTTCCTTCGGGCGAGATTTCGCTCGCCCCGTGCGCACCCGCGCACCCACTTGCTACCCCTGCGCTCGCGCGCGAGGGTTCTATCGATCAGGCCGTGGCCCGCGCAGCCGCCGCCGACATCACCCGCCAGTTCATCCGTGCCAAGCAGCCCTGCGCCGACGGCTACCGCTGGTACCTGCGCCGCCAGGAAGGCGCCAGCAACTACCAGGCGCTGCTGGACGACCTGGTGCGCGAGGGCCGCGTGGACGACGCCTGCTGGATGCTGGACCAGTTCGGCCCCACCAACGATGTGCTGGACGTGGACCACCTGGAGGCCGACGCGCTGGTGTTTGCCGGCAGCGTGCGCTGCCGGGGCCATGCAGACGTAGAGGGTGTACTGCGCACGGGCCGCAGCCTGAGCGTGCTGGGCGGCCTGCGGGTAGGCGGTGCACTGCGTGTGGGTGAAGACCTGCGCGTAGCGGGCGCGGTGCGCTGCGACGGCAGCGCGCGGCTGCAGGGCGACACGCGCGTGGGCTGGTCGCTGACCGTGGCGCAGCGGATGCAATGCACGGGCAGCCTGCGCGTGGGCGGCGAGCTGGACTGCGGGGCTGCCGCCCACGTCGGTGGCCACTGCCGGGTGACCCAGGATCTGCGGGTGATGGGCGACCTGGGTTGCGACGGCGGCATCAAGGTGGGTGGCCACCTGCAAACCGATGCTGCCGTGCAGGCTGCCCGGGGCGTGTGGGTAACGGGCGACGTGGACTGCAAAGGCCACCTGCAGGTGGGCTGGGGGGTGCGGGCCGGTGGACATATCCACGCCGGTGGCGCCATCCGCGCGGGCGAAAGCCTGTGGGCTGGCGACACGATTGCCGCGGGCGAGACCTACGGCGTGTATGCGGGCCTGGGTGTGCCCCTGCCCGACTGGCCAAACAGTGCCCAGGTCTGTGCCCGCGAACAGCCTGCGCGCCTGCTGAGCGGTTACTGGGCCGAGAGTCACGGGAGCACGCCATGACGGCCAGCACCTTTTGCCTGCACCTGCCCGGCCATGCCGCTGCCACCAAGACGGAGGCCAACCCAGGCCTGCTGAACCGCTGGGCCCGGCAGTTGACCGAGCTGCGCATCGACGTGGATCTGTCGGGCCGCGACATCCAGCGCGAGTTCGATTCACTGCACGACCGCATCCGCACCAACCACCGCACGCGCGACGCGATGCAGCCGTTGCCCTTGCATCTGCACGGGCTGGTGCTTCGCATGCGCGAGGCCGATGGCGAGGTGTTTGTGTACGCCATCGACCCGCTGCGCAACCGCATCGTGGCCTACACCGTGTTCAACCGGCTGGTCGAGGTGGACCGGCGCACCGACCGCCACCTGCGCGCGCCCCACACCAAGGTGGCGCACGGCTACCGGCGCATGGGCATTGCCACCGCCATCTACCGCTGGTGGCTGGACTCGGGCCGCAGCCTCATGACGGGTGCGCGGCAGTCCGCCGGCGCGCACGGCCTGTGGATGGCCCTGGCGCGCGACTATGCGCTGGCCGCCGTGCGCATCAATGCAAACAAGCGTGTGCAGCAACTGCCAATGCCCCCGCCGCCGGGATTTTTTGACGCGCTGGACACGCGGCTGGTGCTGGTAGGGCGCGATTGCCGCTTGGCAGACTTCACGCAGCCTCTAGCCCCGATTTCGAGCCCGTAAGCAACCTTCAGGGTCATTGCCAGAGAGGTCCACTGGCTCGCGCCAAACCTGACACACTGCGCGCTCCAGGAGACACACATGTTGATACAACTGACCTATGCCAGCCGCACCTCCCGTGTGCTCGGCCCTGCGGACATCAAGGACATCTTGAGTGCCTCGCAGCGCAACAATGCCCGCGCGGGCATTACCGGCGCGCTGTGCCTGAACAACGGTATCTTCCTGCAGCAGCTGGAAGGCGACCGTGCTGCGGTCAATGCGCTGTACCACCGCCTGCTCAAGGACACGCGCCACAAAGACACGGCCGTGCTGGACTTTGGCGAGATCCCGCACCGCCGCTTCACCAGTTGGTCCATGGGGCTTCTGGGCTCAATGGATGCCAATCGGCAGCTGTTCCTCAAATACTCCAGCGCCCCGGATTTCGACCCGTTCAGCATGAGCACCTCGACGCTGCGCAGCTTCTTCGAGGAGATCCTGCAGAACGTGCGCTGGCTGGAGTGAGAAAATGCGGGCCATGTGCCCTCCCGCCCTACTGAACGAGCCCACCCATGTCTGAACGCGTGATTCCGCTGGTCGATGAGCGCCTGGCCTCGCTGGCGGCCAAGGTGCCAGCGCAGCTGGTGAGTCCCACAGGGCTGCTCACCGATGCCCGGGGCCGCCCGCTGCGCGACCTGCGCATCAGCGTGACGGACCGCTGCAACTTCCGCTGCAACTACTGCATGCCCAAGGAAGTGTTTGACAAGGACTACCCCTACCTGCCGCACGGGGCGCTCCTGAGCTTTGAGGAAATCACGCGGCTGGCGCGGCTCTTTCTGGCGCATGGCGTGCGCAAAATCCGCCTGACGGGCGGCGAGCCCCTGCTGCGCAAGAACCTCGAAGACCTGGTTGCGCAACTGGCCCAGCTGCGCACGGTGGACGGCGTGGCGCCCGACCTCACCCTCACCACCAATGGCTCATTGCTCGCACGCAAGGCCAAGGCCCTGAAGGACGCGGGCCTGAACCGCGTGACGGTGAGCCTGGACGGCCTGGACGACGCAATCTTTCGCCGCATGAACGATGTGGATTTTCCCGTGGCCGATGTGCTGGCCGGCATCGAGGCCGCGCATGCGGCGGGCCTGTCGCACATCAAGGTCAACATGGTGGTCAAGCGCGGCACCAACGACCACGAGATCTTGCCCATGGCGCGGCACTTTCGCGGCACCGGCACCACGCTGCGTTTCATCGAATACATGGACGTCGGCGCCACCAACGGCTGGCGCATGGACGAGGTGCTGCCGTCTGCCGAACTCATCGAACGCCTGCGTGCCGAACTGCCGCTGGTGCAACTGGACCCGAGCAGCCCTGGCGAAACCGCCGAGCGCTGGGGTTATGCCGATGCGCAAGGCCAGCACGACCCCGCCCTGGGCGAGGTGGGCGTGATCAGCAGCGTGACCCAGGCCTTCTGCCACGACTGCAACCGCGCGCGGCTTTCCACCGAAGGCAAGCTGTACCTGTGCCTGTTCGCGTCCGAAGGCTACGACCTGCGCACACTGTTGCGCGGCGGCGCCAGCGATGAAGCTATCGCCTCGGCCATTGCGCCCATCTGGCAGCAGCGCGGCGACCGGTACTCCGAACTGCGCAGCAGCCTTCCTGCGGATACAGCGCCGGGCGGTGCTCGCCGGGTGGAAATGAGCTACATCGGCGGATGAAGATTCGCTGCCCCCCCTGCGCGACTTCGTCGCCCGGTGCTGGTCGCCAGAAGCGGCAGCTCTTCGGGCCGTCCAAGGCTGCGCATGCGGCCCTGAAGCCGAGGCTGCTTCACTGCCCAGGTCTCGGCCGCTCCACCGCCTATCACTTTCCAAGACATGATTGACACCCAAGACATCACCGGCCTGGTCCTCGCGGGTGGCCGCGGCTCCCGCATGGGCGGGGTGGACAAAGGCCTGCAGAACTTTCGCGGCCTGCCGCTGGCGCTGCACACGCTGATGCGGCTGCAGCTGCAGACCGGCAACGTGATGCTCAACGCCAACCGCAACCTGGCTGCCTACGAGGCCTTTGGCGCACCCGTGTGGCCCGATGTGCTCGCCGACTACGCGGGCCCGCTGGCGGGCTTCCTCACCGGGCTGGAACGCTGCGAAACCCCCTGGCTGCTGACGGTGCCCTGCGACACGCCGCTGTTCCCGCTGGACCTGGCACAGCGCCTGGCCGCCGCCGCGGATGCCGAAGACGCCGACATCGCCATGGCCGCCGCGCCCGAGGACGATGGCACGAGCCACACCACCGTGCGTACCCAGCCCGTGTTCTGCCTGCTGCGCTTGGGCCTGCTCGAAAGCCTGGTCGCTTTCACCCAGGCTGGTGGCCGCAAGATCGACGCGTGGACGGCACAGCACCGCTGCGCCATCGTGCCGTTTGACCAGCCCGGCGACGACCCCAAGGCCTTTTTCAACGCCAACACGCTGGCCGAGCTGCACGCGCTGGAAAGCGCGAACGCACCGCAGGCCTGATCTCACACCGCTGCGATGAACGCGCACACGCCTGCGGTCCCCCGTTCAGTGATGATCCGCCCTTTAACAGCATCGGACGCTGCGGCCTACAAAGCGCTGCGCGACGAGGCGTTGCGCACCGCGCCAGATGCATTCACCTCCGACTACGAATCCTCGGTGGGCCGCGATGCCCGCGAGTATGTGGAGCGTTTTGGCACGCCGGAGTCGGGTCAGTTCTTCCTCGGTGCCTTCGGTGCCGCAGACGAACTCGTCGGCTGCCTGGGCTGTGAGCGCGATCAGCGCACCAAGCAGCAGCACCTTGCCACGCTGGTGGGCATGATGGTGGCGCCGCAGGCCCAGCGCCAGGGCATCGGCCGGCAACTACTGGCGGCCTGCGTCGAGGCCGCCGGGCGTGTGCCCGGACTTGTGCAGCTGGTGCTCACGGTGACCGCGTCCAACGCCCACGTCGTGCGCCTGTACGAGCAGGCAGGCTTCCGCGCCTGGGGCCTGCTGCCCCACGCCATCGTGGTGGACGGCGTAGGCTACGACAAGCTGCACATGGTGCGCGTGCTGCACGACTGATTGAAAGTTACTGAGACCCATGAAAACCATCGCCCAGATTGCCGCCGAACTGCAGGGCTACGACCCGCAGGCCCTGAGCGCGGCCGATGTGAACGCCTTCCTGCATCGGCTGGTGGAGCCCCTCACCGCCACCGAGACGTTGCCCCTCTTCAACGCCCTGGGCCGCGTGCTGGCCGAGGACGTGGTCTCGCCCATCAGCGTGCCCCCGCACGACAACTCGGCCATGGACGGCTACGCCTTTGCCGGCGCGCAGCTGATGCCGGGCCAGCCCCTCACGCTGCGGGTGGTGGGCACGGCGCTGGCGGGCAAGGCCTGGGCCGGCACCGTGGGCCCAGGCGAATGCGTGAAGATCATGACCGGCGCCATCATGCCCGCGGGCCTGGACACCGTGGTGCCGCAGGAATTCACCACGGCCGGTGCCGAGGGGCACATCACCATCGCGGCCGATGTGCTCAAGACCGGCGACAACCGCCGCTTCAAGGGCGAAGACCTGATGCAAGGCAGCGTGGCGCTGGCGCGCGGCGCACTGCTGACACCCGCCGCCCTGGGCCTGGTCGCCAGCCTGGGCCTGCCCACGGTGACGGTGTTCCGCCGCCTGCGCGTGGCCTACTTCTCTACCGGCGACGAAATCCTGAGCCTGGGCGAGCCGCCGCGCGAAGGCGCGGTGTACGACAGCAACCGCTACACCGTGTTTGGCCTTCTCACCCGCCTGGGTGTGGAAGTGATCGACCTGGGCGTGGTGCGCGACGACCCCGCACAGCTCGAAGCCGCCTTTCGCACCGCCGCCCGGCGGGCCGACGCCATCATCACCAGCGGCGGCGTGAGCGTGGGCGAGGCCGACCACACCCGCACCATGATGAAAAAGCTGGGCGACGTGGCCTTCTGGCGCATCGCCATGCGCCCGGGCCGCCCCATGGCCGTGGGGCGCATTGCCGCCACAGAAAAAAATCGAGCCAAATCGGCCTCCAGCGCTTATCCATCAAGCGCTGGCAGCTATCAAAATGATATTGAAGCCCCTTCCGGGGGCGCCGTGTTGTTCGGTCTGCCCGGCAACCCTGTGGCGGTGATGGTGACCTTCCTCGCCTTTGTGCGCCCCGCCCTGCTGCGCATGATGGGCAGCACCCACACGGCCCCGCCCCTGCTGCGCGCCACCAGCACCGAAGCGATGCGCAAGAAGTCCGGCCGCACCGAATACCAGCGCGGCCTGGTCACCACCGCTGCCGACGGCACGCTGCACGTGCGCACCACCGGCAACCAGGGCTCCGGCGTGCTCAGCTCCATGGTGCAGGCCAACGGCCTGATCGTGCTGCACCACGGGCAAGGCAATGTGGCCGTGGGCGACCCCGTGGACGTGATGGTGTTTGACGGCGTGATCTGACACCCCCATGCGCCCCCGCCCGGCGCCTACCCGGCGGTGCCTGGCTAAGCTGAAATTTTGTGAGATGTGAGTGCTATGACCTACACCGCCCAACACCTGGCCCAGCCCCCCACCCGCGAGGAGGTGGATCAAACCTCCGGCGCCACTGTCGTCGAGTTCGGCACCCCCTGGTGCGGCCACTGCCAGCGCGCCCAACCACTGATCGAAGCCGCGCTGAAAGACCGCCCCGAGATCGCCCATGTCAAAGTCGAAGACGGCCCCGGCCAGCGCCTGGGGCGCAGCTTTGGGGTGAAGCTGTGGCCTACGCTGGTGTTCTTGAAAGATGGGAAGGAGGTGGCGCGTCTGGTGCGGCCGCAGGGTGGGCAGGAAGTTCAGGACGCGGTGCGGGCTATCACGACAAAAGCGGACGATTAACTTAGAAATGACCGGCGGCCAGTACGCGGGCGAATGCCAAGTTAGCCATCACGGCGCTCGATAGCCTTGCGGGCTCCCTCAGGCAGCGCCGCATATAGTTCAGAGATCCTCTTGGGCTCTGAGATTCGATTGTCCACAATGATGTTCAAGAGTCCGAACAGTGCCTGAACGATCTGCGGGTCATCTTCCAGCGACAACTCTCCGGGATGCACTGCGTTGTTGCCAGTGACTCTCACCACGTCCAAGGCCTGCTGGATCTGAACGGGGAGGCCGTTCCTGACGAGACCAGCGATGTCGTCGTTGATGTTCTTTCCTGCCCCTCCGAGATGGATGCAAAGCTTCTGGAGCCCAAGACGAAGAAGCGCGGCTGCCCCTCTTGGCGAGGAATTGGCGATGTCTCGGGCTTCCAAGTAGTCCGTCTTGACGTTCTCAGGCATGTCTACATGCGCGGTGGGCGCACTCCCAATGCCTGTGGGGTACAGAGCATGAGCTGTCCCTTCATCGACGAACCAGACCATCCGGCCTTTGCAATGATGGCAGTTGGCGATGTGAACGTCAGTCGTCTGCATCGATCGACCGCCACCCGACACCAGAATGCTTCGCTGCGTGTCGTACCACCAAAACTGAGCGTACACACCGCAATGTGGGCACGTGAAGCTGCTGCCTTTGAACTGAGGGGGAACGTATGCCATGGTTCTTTTGGGCTAACGTTTGACATGAGGGGCGGCCGAGGGCGATAGCCCTTGGACGTCCCTCTCGATGGAAGGGTTAGGCGTCGCCTGTTCGAATAGCGCCAAGCGTCTCATTGCTCTCTTGAAAATAGAA
>NZ_JBKBKQ010000031.1:0-47564 GCF_046294525.1 Acidovorax sp. | reverse complement strand
CGCCGGGCAATTGCCCGCGCACAGCGCCTGCTGGGGGCGATCAATTCTCGAAAGCAAGGGCTGTCTTAGTTCGGGCATCACTACGGCACTGCCAGAACCGATTCGTGAAGAGCTTCCTTAGTCTCCTTATCGGCATCTTTGAGTCCCAACTCATTAATCACAGAGGTCAGCACCTTCTGATTCGAAGCGGGACGACTACTTGCTTCATCAAGGGCTAGAACGCCAAAAGATACTAGAAAAATAACTGAAGCAACTAAGAATTTACGCATTTAATTCAGATAAATTTTTACGTTAATAATCATTCCGCAGCGGCGAGATTTGTCTCAAATTGTATCAACTATGTCAATAGAATGCAAACTACCGCAGCTACTTTGCCAAGTTACCGAAACTGCTTGCGCAAAAACGCCTTGTGCCGCGCGATGTGGGCCAGCTGGGCGGGAGCGATGGAGCCGCCCAGGTCTTCGTCTTCCACGTTGAGCACCTGGTTGGCATAGGCCAGCGCACGGGCCACTACCTCTTGCTCAGTCACGCCCTGGGTGGCCGCCAGATCCATCGCGACGCGGCGCATGGCGCGCTGCGACAGCATCCACATGGCGCCGAAGGAATCCCATGCGGCGGCCATCTCCTTGAACTTGTCGTGTTCGGCCAGGATGTCGTTGAGCGGCTTGGCCAGGATCTCCTGCAAACCTTCCACCTGCGCCTTCAGGGCCTCGAACTGCGCCTCGCGCTGCAGGGCTTCGGCGGCTGCGTTGGCCGCTGCATCGGGCGCGGTGGGCACGGGCACGCTGCCGTCGGGGTTGAGCTGGGCGATGGTGAGGTCAGACGAGAGGGACATGGTGGCGGGACTATACGACCCTCGTCCTAAACTACGACGATGCAAATCTACATGGTGGGCGGCGCGGTCCGCGACAAGCTGCTGGGCCGGCCCGTGAATGACCACGACTGGGTGGTGGTGGGCGCCACGCCCGAGCAGATGCTGGCACAGGGCTACCTGCCCGTGGGGCGCGACTTTCCCGTCTTTTTGCACCCCCAGACGCGCGAGGAGTACGCCCTGGCCCGCACCGAGCGCAAGAGCGGGCGCGGCTACCGGGGCTTTGTGGTGCAAAGCTCGCCCGACGTGACGCTGGAGGAAGACCTCTCCCGCCGCGACCTTACTATCAATGCGATAGCTGCCAGCGCAGACGGGATAAGCGCTGGAGGCATTTTTGATCCATATTCTGGCGCTCGGGACATCGAAGCGCGGGTGCTGCGCCACGTGACGGACGCCTTCCGTGAAGACCCGGTGCGCATCCTGCGCGTGGCGCGGTTTGCGGCGCGCTTCACCGACTTCAGCGTGGCGCCCGAGACGATGCAGCTGATGCGCGAGATGGTGGCGCATGGCGAGGTGGACCACTTGGTGGCCGAGCGCGTGTGGCAGGAACTGGCGCGCGGGCTGATGGAGGAGCAACCTTCGCGCATGTTTGAGGTGCTGCGCGAATGCGGTGCGCTGCAAGTGTTGCTGCCCGAGGTGGCGCGCCTGTGGGGTGTGCCGCAGCGTGCCGAATACCACCCCGAGGTGGACACCGGCGTGCACCTGATGATGGTGCTGGACATGGCGGCGCGGCTATCGGCACCGCTCACGGTGCGCTTTGCCTGCCTGGCGCACGACCTGGGCAAGGGCACCACGCCAGCCGACGTGCTGCCGCGCCACATCGGGCATGAGGAGCGCAGTGCCGAGCTGCTGAAAGACGTGGCGGAACGCCTGCGCGTGCCTGTGGACTGCCGCGAGACGGCCGATGTAGTGGCGCGTGAACATGGCCATATTCACCGCAGCACCGATTTGTCTGCCGCTGCCCTGGTGCGACTGCTGGAGCGCTGCGACGCTATCCGCAAGCCCGCGCGGTTTGCCGACATCCTGCTGGCCTGCGAATGCGATGCGCGCGGGCGGCTGGGGTTTGAAGAGTCCGCCTACCCGCAGCGCCCCCGTTTGATGGCGGTGCTGGGTGCCGTGCAGGCTGTGGTCACGCGCGACATTGCAGCGCAAGCCGCCGCCAAGGGGCTGACCGGCCCGCAGGTGGGCGGACTCATCCACCGGGCTCGCGTGGCGGCGGTGGCGCAGTGGCTGGGCGCACAAGCCAGCCAATGACACTGCACACGCATCACACGCATCACATGCATCACACGCTGCACACGCCCGGCACGCAAGCACAACCGCCTACCAGCGCAGCAGGCGCGGCCCCAGCAGGGCGCCCAGCGCCGTGGGGATGGCCATGCCCGCCAGGTACCACACCGCCAGGAAGGGCGCAGCCATCTCCGGGCAATGCAGCGCGTACACCAACGCGCCCAGCGCACCGGCCAGCAGGCCCGCCCCTGCGCCCGCCCAGGCCAGGCGCGTGGGCGCTGCACCTTTCAGCGCCCAGAACCCGGCCACCAACGCAGGCACCGACAGCGCCGCGATATTGAACGGGCAGCTGAGCCAGGTGCTCCCCAGGATCAGCGGCAGCCGGTCTGCCGCAGGCACCTGCGCCAGTGCCACCAGGGCCAGGGCCCAGAGCACCAGCGGCGGCACGGCCAGCCACAGGGCGGCGTGCCCCACCGCCATGCCCGGGCGGGCCAGGCGGCGCAGCAGCGCCAGACCGGCGGCCGCCAGGGCGGCGGCAAATACCAGCTTGCCCCAGAACATGGGCAACGCCATCATCGCCGGCAGATCAGGGCGCAGGCCGAACAGCGCCAGCATCAATGCTCCAGCGCCGGCAACGCCTACGGCGCTGGCCACTGCAAACCGTTGCTCGATGGCGGTGCGCCGCACGGGCCGCTCATCCGCAGCCAGCAGGTGAATCAATTCATCGGTTTTCATGCCATTCCTTTGATCTTGGCAGCCAGGGCCTTGAGCCCCCGGTGCACGCCGACTTTGACGACCGACTCCGACAGCCCCGTGAGGCGGGCCGTCTCGACCACCGACAACCCTTCCAGCTTCACGTACTCGATCGGCAGACGCTGTTTGTCCGGCAGCGTCTGCAGCAGTTGCCCCAGATCGCGGCGCGCCTCGGCAGCCTCGCTGTCGCTGCTGGCAAACAGCTCGCCCGCATCGTCCAGCGGGTCATTGCGCGCCTCTTTGGCGGTATGCGAGCGCAGCCAGTCGCGGCGGCGCAAGAAGGCGCGCAGGTGGGCGCTCAACTCCTTCAAAAAGCGCTGGTAGGCGGCTGCATCGGCATCCAGCCCCTGCAGCAACAAGCCGCGCAGGCGCTCTTCCACTATCTCCATGGTGTCCCCCTGAAGGCAATTCGGATGCCGTGACGAATGGGTTACAGGCCCCACAAGAATTTTGGTGGCATGCCGCCACGATTTTTTGCGCAGTGCTGTAACCCCCTGGCTGCACAGCGCGAATTACAACGCAGATCGGGCCACGCAACGCGACCTCTTCGCGCCTGCCACCCGGTCGGATCCAACCTCTCTCAACCCTTGGAGAAACACACCATGACCACCCGCACCCTCAGCCTCGGCGCCCTCGCACTTGCTGCACTGACCTCTGGCGCCGCCATGGCCCAAACCAGCGCCGCCCCCATGGACGGCGCCAAGCCTGCCATGGAAAAGTGCTATGGCGTATCGATGGCTGGCAAGAACGACTGCGCCGCAGGCCCTGGCACCACCTGCGCGGGAACGTCCAAGATGGACTACCAGGGCAACGCCTGGAAGTTTGTGCCCGCCGGCACCTGCACCACCATCAAGACGCCCAAGGGCATGGGCTCGCTGGCACCTATCAAGGCCTGACCGATGACTGCGTGCACCCTCACCGCTGGCCTGGGGCTCAAGCCCCAGCACTACGGCGACGCGCTGCAATGCGGCGCCCCTGGCCTGTGGTGGGAGGTGCACCCGGAGAACTACCTCGCCGACGGTGGCCCGCGCCTGGCCTGGCTCGAAGCCATCCGCGCGCGCCACCCCGTGGCGTTGCATGGCGTTTCCCTGTCGATGGCGGCCGATGCACCGCCGGAGGCAGGCCACCTGGCACGGTTGGCGACGCTGGCACAGCGTATAGAGCCCGTGCTCATCTCGGAACACCTGGCATGGTCTGCCTGGCGCGGGCAGTACTTGCCCGACCTGCTGCCCTTTCCGCGCACGCAGGCTTCGCTGCAGCGCATCGCGGACAACATCGCGCGCACGCAGGACGTGCTGCAGCGGGCCATCGCCATCGAGAACCCCACGCACTACCTGCACATCGACGGTCACGACTGGGCCGAGACGGACTTTCTGGCCGAGCTGGTGCGGCGCACCGGCTGCACGCTGCTGCTGGACGTGAACAATGTGCACGTGAGCGCCAACAACCTCGGGTTTAGCGCACTCGACTACCTGGACGCCTTTCCGCTGCAGGCAGTGGCCGAGATCCACCTGGCGGGCCATCACGCCGACCCCGTGCATGGCCCTGACCTGCTCATCGACAGCCACGACGCACCGGTAGCGGCTGCGGTGTGGGCACTGTACGAACATGTCACTGCACGCACGGGCCCCATCCCCACACTGATCGAACGCGACGACCAACTGCCCGCCTTCAACGACCTGGTGGCCGAGCGTGATCGGGCCCACGGCGTGCTGGCCGCAGCGCAGCCTGCGGAGGCCGTATGCAACTGAGCGTCTTTCAAGACGGCTTCTCTGCCGCGCTGCTCGGCCATGCCGCGCCCACGCCATGGTTGCAGGCGCTTCAGGCCCAGCCTGGGTTTGCCGTGTACCGCAATACCGTGATCAAGGCCTGCATCGACGCACTGCAGGCCAGCTACCCCACCGTGTGCCAGCTGGTGGGCGAGGACTGGTTCCGCGCGGCCGCTGCAGTGCATGCGCGCGCGCACCCGCCTCGTGATGGTCGGCTGATGGACTATGGCGCTGGGTTTGCCGACTTTCTGGCCGGGTTTGCGCCCGCCGTCGCACTGCCTTATCTGCCCGCGGTGGCGCGCCTGGACCGCTGCTGGACCGAATGCCACCTGGCCGCCGACGCCCCCGCCGTGGACCGCAGCTGGTGGGCCCACCAACGCCCTGAGGACCTGGCCTCGTTGCGCCTGCGACCCCACCCTGCTGCGCGCTGGGCGTGGTGCGATGAGCACCCGGCCTACGCGCTGTGGCAGCACCACCGCGACCGCGCGCCGGTGCCACAGGCGTTGTCCTGGGAGGGCGATGGCGGCCTGTTGACCCGCCCAGGAGCTGCCGTGGCATGGCATGCGCTGCCTCGGGCCGGCTGCGTTTTTCTCAACGCCTGCGCCGCAGGCTTGGCACTAGAAGCCGCAGCCACCCAGGCACTGGCCGCCGGCCCGCACACGGACTTTGCACAGCTGCTGGGCACCTTGCTCGATTCCGGGGCGCTGTGCCATCCCACCAATACATGACTGTAGAGCGAACATGAACACCACCCCCACCTCGTTGACGACCTCCACTGGCGAAGTTCCAGGCACGCGCAGCTGGTTGGGACGGCTGACCGATGCTGCCGCCTGGCTCACCCCGCACAGCCTGCTGGCCCTGGTCAATCGCGTTGCTCTTGCCGGCATCTTCTGGCTGTCGGCCCGCACCAAAGTTGAAGGCTGGTTCACCATTTCCGACAGCGCCTATGCGCTTTTTCGCGACGAGTACCGGCTGCCCGTGCTGCCGCCCGATCTGGCAGCGCAGATGGCTACAGTGGCCGAACATGTGTTCCCAGTGCTGCTGTTGCTGGGCCTGCTCACGCGCCTGTCGGCGCTGGCCCTGCTGGGCATGACGCTGGTCATCCAGGTGTTTGTGTACCCCGACGCGTGGCCCACCCACCTGTCATGGGCGGGGCTGATGCTGTACCTGGCGGGGCGTGGCGCCGGCAGCGTGTCGCTGGACCGGGTGTTGCGCCTGCGCTGAGGCGCGGGGGTTTCAATCCACTGCGGTCTGTACCCAGCGTGCAATGTCCGCAGCGCCCAGAGCACCCGAGACGCGTGCCACCTCGCGCCCCTGCTTGAATAGGACCATGGTGGGAATGCTGCGGATGGCGTATCGCCCGGCCAGCGCCGGGTGGTCCTCGGTGTTGAGCTTGGCCAAGCGCACGCGCGGCTCCAGGTTCCGCGCAGCCTGGGCAAACGCTGGCGCCATCTGGCGGCATGGCCCGCACCAGGGCGCCCAGAAGTCCACCAGCACCGGAATGTGGCTGCGCGCAATGTGTTTGTCGAAGCTGGTGGCGTCCAGTTCCAGCGGCGCTCCTGCAAAAAGGCACTGGTGGCATTGCCCGCAATCCGGCGCCTTGCCCAGGTCGGCAGCCTTCACACGGTTGGTGGTGTGGCAATGGGGGCAGACGATGTGCAGGGCTTCACTCATGACAACAGATGGCAGGGCCGTAAGGTTGGAAAGAAAGGGGACCGACACCGGCGCCGCGTGATGGCGCCTTTGGCCTACGTGACAAAGGCGTCACGTCCTGGCCGGGCAAGAGGGTGCTGTCGGATATGGTGCAGGTTGCCCGGCGTTTTTTCAAGCACACACCAAGCGCGCAAAACACCCCGGTCCCTTACTGCGCTTTATTTCAATCTGCTATGGTTTTGCCCCATGCAGCTGCTGCCCCTTCTGACTCCTGCCCACGCTTTGTTCCTTGATTTTGACGGCACCCTCACAGAGATGGCGCCGCGCCCCGAAGCGGTGCGGATTGCGTCCGGCCTGGTGCCCACCCTCCACGCCCTGCACCACCACCTCGACGGGGCCCTGGCCATCGTCACGGGCCGCAGGGAGATGGACATCGACACCTTTCTCGCCCCGCTGCGCCTGCCCTTGGCGTCGGAGCACGGCGCCCAATACCGCCTGGGCGAAGGTCCCGCGCGCCCGGCCATTCAGCCGCCCGACCTGGCGCCCGTGCTGCACGCGGCCCAGGCGCTGGCCGCGCAGCACCCCGGCCTGGTGGTGGAACCCAAGCGCGCCAGCGTGGCACTGCACTACCGGCTGGCCCCGCATCTGGAGGAGCTGTGCCACGACGCCCTGCTGTACGTCATCCAGGGCCTGGAGGGGGTGGAGCTGCTGCGCGGAAAGTGTGTGTTCGAGATCAAGCCCCGCGGCATCCACAAGGGCCAGGCCATCATCGACTTCATGACCCAGCCCCCGTTTGCAGGGCGCATGCCCGTGTTCGTGGGAGACGATGTCACCGACGAGGCCGGCTTTGCCGCCGTGCAGTCGCTGGGCGGCTGGGGCATCAAGGTGGGTGAAGGCCCTACCGCCGCACAGCACCGCTGCATGACCCCAGCCGCCCTGCGCGGCTGGCTTTCATCCGCCAGAACCCAATGGGAGCGATCTGCATGAACACCCACGCCGCCACAGACCCCCAGCCCGGCTCGCTTGCACTGGGCATGATCGGCAACTGCGCGATCAGCGCGCTCATCGACAGCCAGGCCCGCATGGTGTGGTGCTGCCTGCCGCGCTTTGACGGCGACCCGGTGTTCAACGCCTTGCTGCAGCCGGGCGACGAGGGCAGCCACTTTGCTATCGAGCTGGAGGGCCTGGCCTCGGCCCATCAATGGTATGAGCCCAATACGGCGGTGCTGCGCACACAGCTTTTCGACAAGGCGGGGCACGGCGTGGAGATCACCGACTTTGCGCCGCGCTTCTACAGCCGTTCGCGCTACTTCCGGCCCATGACGTTGGTGCGCCGGGTGCGTGTCATCCAGGGTGCGCCGCGCATCCGCGTGGCGCTGAAGGTGCGCTACGACTGGGGCCGGAGCGCGCCCGAGATCACGCGCGGCAGCAACCACATCCGCTATGTGGGCGAGCACATGACGCTGCGCCTGTCCACCGACGCGCCCGTGTCGCATGTGCTGTCGGGCCAGGCCTTTGTGCTGACGCGCGAGCACAACTTTCTGCTGGGCGCCGACGAGACGCTGCACGACGGCATTGCCGACACCGCCCGCCTGTTTGAGCAGGAGACCACGTCGTACTGGCGCAGTTGGAGCCGCGCCTTGGCCGTGCCGCTGGAGTGGCAGGAGGCGGTGATCCGCGCGGCCATCACGCTCAAGCTGTCGCTGTACGAGGAAACCGGCGCCATCGTGGCCGCCATGACCACCAGCATCCCCGAGTCGGCCCACAGCGGGCGCAACTGGGACTACCGCTACTGCTGGCTGCGCGACGCGTTTTTTGTGGTGCGCGCGCTCAACAGCATCTCCGAAGTGGGCACCATGGAGGACTACCTGCGCTGGCTGAGCAACGTGGTGGTCGAAGGCGGCGACGGCCACATCCAGCCGCTGTACGGCATCGGGCTGGAGAAAGACCTGCCCGAATCCATCGTGCCGCAGCTGGCAGGCTACCGGGGCATGGGCCCTGTGCGCGTGGGCAACCAGGCGGCCGAGCATTTCCAGCACGACGTGTACGGCAACATCGTGCTGGGTTCTGCGCAGGCGTTCCACGACCACCGGCTGCTGCACCGTGCAGGCGTGGCCGAGTTCACGCGGCTGGAGCAGGTGGGCGAAAACGCGGTGCGCGTTTACGGCCAGCCTGACGCCGGCATGTGGGAGCTGCGCACCCGCGCGCGCGTGCATACGTCGTCCGCCCTGATGAGCTGGGCCGCCTGCGACCGGCTGGCCAAAGTGGCCGTGGCACTGCAGCTGCCAGACCGAGCCAACTACTGGCAAGCCCACGCCGACCGCATGCGCGCCGAGATCCTCGAAAAGTCGTGGAGCCCTGCGCGGCAGGCGTTTGCCGAAAGCTTTGGCGGCAATGAGCTGGATGCCAGCGTGCTGCTGATGGCTGAAGTGGGCCTGATTGACCCGAAGGACCCCCGCTTTGTGAGCACCGTGGAGGCCATGGAAAAAAGCCTGTGTGATGGCCCCTACATGCGCCGCTACGAGGCCGCCGACGACTTCGGAAAACCCGAGACAGCCTTCAACATCTGCACCTTCTGGCGCATCGACGCGCTGGCCCGCATCGGCCGCAAGGCCGAGGCCCGCGCCATTTTCGAAAGCATGCTCGCGGCGCGCAACCCGCTGGGCCTTCTGTCGGAAGACACGCACGCCGAAACCCGCGAGATGTGGGGCAACTTCCCGCAGACGTACTCCATGGTGGGCGTAATCAATGCTGCGGTGCGCCTTTCGGCGCCTTGGGACAGCGTGATTTGAGCCTGTATTCGAGGCTGTGTCCGACAACAATATGTTGCTCCTTGCAAGGATGATTGCAGGATGAGCAGACTTGTCGTGATATCGAACCGGCTGGCAGACCCCCGCAAACCCGCCGCCGGTGGCCTGGCCGTGGCGCTGGGCGAGGCGCTGAACCAGACCGGTGGCCTGTGGTTTGGATGGAGCGGCAATGTGCAGGAGGACGGCACCCCCGGCGAGGGCGAGTTGCACACGCGCCAGGCCGGCCCCGTGACTCTGGCCACGGTGGACCTGTGCGCCGAAGACCACCACACCTACTACCACGGCTACAGCAACAGCGTGCTGTGGCCGGTGTTCCACTACCGCCTGGACCTTGCGGACTTCAACGCCAGCTACATCGCGGGGTACCGGCGGGTGAACCACCTGTTTGCCCGCAAGCTGCTGCCGCTGCTGCGCGACGACGACACGATCTGGATTCACGACTACCACCTGATTCCGCTGGCGGCGGAGTTGCGCGCCATGGGCTGCAAGCAGCGCATGGGATTCTTCCTGCACATCCCCATGCCGCCGCCGCTCATCATGGCGGCCATCCCGCAGCACGAGTGGCTCATGCGCTCGCTGTTTGCATATGACTTGGTCGGCCTGCAAAGCGAAGCCGACGTATCGCACTTCAAGCGCTATGTGCGCAACGAAGGCAGCGCGGAAGAAGTGGACGACACGCGCGTGCGCGCCTTTGGCGCCACTGTGGCCGTGCAGGCCTTTCCCATCGGCATCGACGTGGATGAGTTCACCCGGCTCACCCACGCCAGCGATGCGATGGAGACCTACGAAAACATGCGTGCCGAGTACTCGCGCCGCAGGCTGCTCATGGGCATTGACCGGCTGGACTATTCCAAAGGCATTCCCCAGCGCGTGCGCGCCTTCCGCGAGCTGCTGGACCGCTACCCCGAAAACCGTGACAGCGCCACACTCATCATGATCGCGTCACCCACCCGCGACGACGTGAACGCCTACGCCGACCTGCGCCAGGAGCTGGAAGGCCTGTGCGGATCGGTCAACGGCGACTATGGCGAGTTGGACTGGATGCCGGTGCGCTACATCCACCGCATGGTGGCCCGCAAGCGCGTGCCGGGCCTGTGCCGCGCCGCCGCCGTGGGCCTGGTCACGCCGCTGCGCGACGGCATGAACCTGGTGGCCAAGGAATATGTGGTGGCGCAAGACCCGGAAGATCCCGGCGTGCTGGTGCTGTCGCGCTTTGCAGGCGCTGCCGAGCAGCTCAAGGAAGCATTGCTCGTCAACCCCTACGACACCCAGGGCATGGCCGACAGCATTCAGCAGGCGTTGCAGATGCCGCTGGCCGAGCGGCAGGCGCGGCACCAGAAGCTCATGGCACGCATCCGCGAGCACGATGTGCACTGGTGGCGCAGGAGCTTTTTGACCGCGCTGCGGGCCGCAGGCGACTGAAGGCCGCGGCGAACCTGCGGCTGGCGCGGCTCAGAGCCACTTCGCCAGCAGGCTCACCACAAAACTCAGCAGCAGGGTGGACGCGAGCGGCACGTCCCAGTCACGCCCCGCCCACCGGAACCGCAGATCCCCCGGCAGGCGCCCGAAGCCCATGCGGCGCAGCAGCGGCGAGAGCCAGCTGATCAGCATCAGGGCCAGGAAGATGACGAGGAACCAGCGGATCATGGTGGCGCAAGTGTAGGCGCAGCGGTTTACGCATGGGCCGGCATCGCGCGAGAATGCGGCACGGCAGGCGCTGCGCTCCCGCCGTCTTGCAGCGGCTTCAAGGACACGATCACCACCATGGCAGGCAACGACCACGTCATCCTGGGCGGCCAACGCTGGCAGTTCAACGGCCTGCGCGACATGCTGGCCAAGGCTACGCCGATGCGATCGGGTGACGCACTGGCGGGCGTGGCCGCCACCTCGGCCGTGGAGCGCATGGCCTCCCGCCTGTGCCTGGCCGATGTGCCCCTGCGCCGCTTTCTGAACGAAGCGCTCATCCCCTACGAGAGCGACGAGGTCACCCGCCTCATCATCGACACCCACGATGCCGCTGCGTTTGCGTCCATTGCCCACCTCACCGTGGGCGACTTCCGCAACTGGCTGCTGGACCACGCCACCGACAGCGCACTGCTAGCCGCCGCGGCGCCCGGCATCACGCCCGAGATGGCCGCGGCGGTGAGCAAGCTCATGCGCAATCAGGACCTGATCGCCGTGGCGCGCAAGTGCCGCGTCGTCACGCACTTTCGCAACACCATCGGCTTGCCCGGCCACCTGGCCGTTCGGCTGCAGCCCAACCATCCGACGGATGACCTGCGCGGCATCGCGGCGTCGATGATCGACGGCCTGCTGTACGGCGCGGGCGATGCGGTGATCGGCGTGAACCCGGCCACCGACAGCATTGCCGCCCTCACCGGGCTGGTGCACATGCTGGATGAGGTGATCACCACGCTGCAGATTCCCACACAGGCCTGCGTGCTGACCCATGTGACCAACACCATCCAGATGGTGGAGCAAGGTGCACCGGTGGATCTGGTGTTCCAGTCGATTGCAGGCACCGAGGCGGCCAACGCGGGCTTTGGCATTTCGCTCGCGCTGCTGAAGGAAGCCCGCGATGCCGCACTGTCGCTACGGCGTGGAACCCTGGGCGACAACGTGATGTATTTCGAGACCGGCCAGGGCAGTGCCCTGTCGGCCAACGCGCACCACGGCGTGGACCAGCAGACCTGCGAGGCGCGGGCCTATGGCGTGGCGCGCGCGTTCTCGCCGCTGCTCACCAACACGGTGGTCGGCTTCATCGGGCCGGAGTATTTGTACGACGGCAAGCAGATCATCCGCGCGGGCCTGGAAGACCACTTCTGCGGCAAGCTGCTGGGTGTGCCGCTGGGCTGCGATGTCTGCTACACCAACCACGCCGAGGCCGACTCGGACGACATGGACACGCTGATGACCCTGTTGGGCACGGCGGGCCTGACCTTCATCATGGGCGTTCCGGGGGCGGACGACATCATGCTCAACTACCAGAGCACCTCGTTCCACGACGCGCTGTACTTGCGCGAGGTACTGGGCCTGCGCTGCGCGCCGGAGTTTGCGGCGTGGCTGGAGCGCTTGCAGATCACCGATGCCAGCGGGCGTCTGCTGCCCTCTGCGGCCCATCACCCGGCTCTGACCCAACTGCGGCAATGGAGGATCGGCGCATGACGGACAAGCCTCCATCTCCACAAGGCATCCCCCCTGACCCCTGGTCCGACCTGCGCGCCCACACCCAGGCCCGCCTGGCGCTGGGCCGCGCAGGTGCTGCGCTGCCCACGGCCGAGCTGTTGCGCTTTGGCCTGGCCCATGCGCAGGCGCGCGATGCAGTGCACATTCCGCTGGACGCCGATGCGCTGGCCGCGCAGATCCATGCGCTGGGCTGCGCCACGCGGCAGGTGCACAGCGCCGCGCCCGACCGGGCCACCTACCTGCTGCGCCCCGACCTGGGGCGGCAGCTGTGCGATGCGGATGCCGAGGCGCTGCAGGCCGTGTCTGCAGAAGGCCGCAGGCCCATCGACCTGCTGCTGGTGGTGGCCGACGGCCTCTCGTCCCTGGCCGTGGCGCGGCAGGCGCCGCCGCTCATCGAAGCCATCCGCCAGCAGGCGCCCGCGGGCTGGCACACCGGCCCGGTGGTGATTGCCCGGCAGGCACGCGTGGCGCTGGGCGACGCGGTGGGCGCGCTGCTGGGCGCGCGCCTGGTGGCGGTGCTGATCGGCGAACGGCCAGGATTGAGTTCGCCCGACAGCCTGGGCATCTACCTGACCTGGCAGCCGCAACTGGGGCGCACCGATGCCGAGCGCAACTGCATCTCCAATGTGCGGCCCGAGGGGCTGTCCCCCCCGCGGGCAGCCGCGCGGCTGTGGTGGCTGTGCCAGGAAGCGCTGCGCCTGGGCCTCACGGGCGTGGCACTCAAAGACCGCAGCGAGGGGCTGACGCTGGCAGCTGAGAAGGACACGGCGCTCCCTTCCTCCAACCGTTCGGACTGAGTCTGTCGAAGCCTGGGCAAAAATCCAAGCAAAATCGGCCCCCAGCGCTTATCCATAAAGCGTCGTAAGCTACATTTTTAGGAGCAAACGATCCAGGCAGATCACAACCGGTGCGACCGATCCCCGTGCACAAAACCCACCGGTTCCCACGGCTCGCCCGCGCCCAGAGCCAGCACCTTGAACAGCTCGCCCATTTCATGTTCCATGATCAATTTGGCCGCTGTCGCCCGCTGGGCTTGCGCTAGCTGCTCCATTTTTGGGAGCAACCCGCAATTGATGAGAAAGTGTGCCTGCGTGGTGTAGCCCAGCACGTGCAGGCCCGCCTCCTGCGCGGCCAGGGCCATGGCGGTGAAGTTCACGTGGGCGGTGATGTCCTTCAAGCCCACCGCCACCAGCGGGTTGTCATCGGACAGATGGCCCTGGTGGCACATCACTGTGCCCATGTGGCGCTGGGGGTGGTAGTACTCGTTCTCGCCAAAGCCGTAGTCCAGCAGGAAGGCGGCGCCGCGCGTGAGCCGGTCGGCCAGCATGCGCATGAAGCCTTCGCCCTGGGCGTGGATCTCGGTCAGGTAGTCCTGCGGGCCTTCGATGTCGACGGGCGGGCGCAGGTCGGTGGGGCGGTCGGCCCAGGCAAAGCGGCCGTCTTCGGTCACCACCACGCCGCGCTCATGCCACACGCCGTCCGCATGGCCGCCGTGGCGCGCAAGAAGCTGCACGGGCATGGCATCGAGCACCTCGTTGCCCACCACCACGCCGCTGAACTTGTCGGGCAACGCATCCACCCAGCGCACCTTGCGCGCATACCCCGCCAGCTTGGCCTGCTGGCGTGCGCGCAGGCTGCCCGACAGATCGACGATGGTGTAGCGCTGCACCAAGTCGCCCAGGGCATCGAGCAGCTGCAGCGCCAGCGCGCCGGAGCCCGCGCCGAACTCCCAGACCTCGTCGGTACTTGTTTTCGCCAACGCCTCGCCCACCTGCACCGCCAGGGTTTGGCCGAACAAGGGCGTGAGTTCTGGCGCGGTCACGAAGTCGCTTCCGGACTCGGGCATGGCGCCGAACTTGGTGGAATCGTTGGCGTAGTAGCCCAGGCCCGGGGTGTACAGGGCCAGTTCCATGAAGCGGTCGAAACCCAGCCAGCCGCCCGCGTCGGCGATGGCCTGGGCGATGTGCTGGTGCAGGGCGGTCGTTAAACTGTCGGGTCTTTGGGTCACGGCCCGCATTGTCCCCCACATGGTTCCCTCCCCCCCTCCGTCCCGCCCTCGCACCGTGCTGGTCACCGGCGCCGCCAAGCGCCTGGGGCGCAGCATTGCCCTGGCGCTGGCCGCAGGCGGCTGGCAGGTGGCGGTGCACTACCGCTCGTCGCAGCAGGATGCTATGGATACCGTAGCTGCCTGCGCCCAACTGACGCGCGGTAGTTCCCTTTTTGATGCAGATTTTGAAGATGAAGCGGCCGTGCGCGCGCTGCTGCCCCGCGTGGTGGCGCACTTTGGCAGCGTGGACGCGGTCGTCAACAGCGCCTCGCTGTTCGAGCACGACAACGCCGAGACCTTTGGCTTTGCCGCGCTGGAAAAGCATATGCGCAGCAACACCGCCGCCCCCGTGCTGCTGGCCCAGGCGCTGCACCAACATGTTGCCGAGCGTGCCGCAGCGGGCGAGGCCGACGCGCAGGGCGCTGTGGTCAACCTGCTGGACCAGAAGCTCTGGAACCAGAACCCCGACTTTGTGAGCTACACGCTCTCCAAGGCCGCGCTGGAGGCGGCGGGCACCATGCTGGCCCTGGCGCTGGCGCCGCGCGTGCGGGTGGTGGGCGTGGCGCCGGGTCTCACGCTCACCAGCCACATGCTCAGCGACGACAAGTTTGCGCAGCTGCATGCTCTGTCGCCGCTGGGCCGCTCATCCACTGCCGAGGACGTGGCTGCCACCGTGAAGTTTGCGCTGGAGAACCGGTCGATCACCGGCACCACGCTGCTGGTGGATGGTGGCCAGCACCTGATGAAGTTTGACCGCGATTTTTCGCTGATGTGAGCGCCCGCACACACGTACATGTACACAAACAGGCCCACCCAAGCCAGGACCTTTTTCCATGACCCACGCTGTTGGCACCCAGATCCTCACGCTCACCGGACTGCGCTTTGACGCCAACCTGGGCATCCTCGACCACGAAAAGACCGACCCGCAGCCCATCCAGGTGGATGCCGAACTGAGCCTGGGCGTGCAGCCGCTGGCCCCGCGCGACGACGACATCGGCCATGTGCTGGACTACCGCCGTGTGCGCCAGATCATCATCGACGAGTGCACGGCCGAGCATGTGAACCTGCTGGAGAGCCTGATCGGCAAGCTGGCCAACCGCCTGATGCAGCTGCCCGGCGTGCTGGGCGTGCGGGTGAAGATTGCCAAGCTGGAGATTTTTGACGACTGCGAAGTGGCGATCCGCATGGAAACCGGGCAGTGGTGAGCCCCCCCTGCCCCTGCCGCCCGAACGGCGGGAATGAGACAATCGCGGGATGAGTACCGTCTGGACAGAAGCCGAATCCCCCGCCGTGGCCGCCCCTGCACCCGCTACTGCGCCACGCCCCGAGATCAAGATCGAGCGCGAAACCCACAAGCTGGAAAAGCGCTTGTGCCGCGAGGTGGGCAAGGCGATTGTGGACTTCAACATGATCGAAGAGGGCGACAAGGTGATGGTATGCATGTCCGGCGGCAAGGACAGCTACACCCTGCTGGACATCCTGCTCAAGCTCAAGGCCCGCGCGCCCATCCACTTTGACCTGGTGGCGGTGAACCTGGACCAGAAACAGCCCGGATTCCCCGAGCATGTGCTGCCCGAGTACCTGAAGAGCACCGGCGTGCCCTTCCACATCGAGAACGAAGACACCTACAGCATCGTCAAGAAGCTGATTCCCGAGGGCAAGACTACCTGCAGCCTGTGCAGCCGCCTGCGCCGCGGCATCCTGTACCGCGTGGCCGATGAGCTGGGCTGCACCAAGATCGCCCTGGGTCACCACCGCGACGACATCCTGCAAACGCTGCTGCTGAACATGTTCTTCGGCGGCAAGATGAAGAGCATGCCCCCCAAGCTGGTCAGCGACGACGGCAAGCATGTGGTCATCCGCCCCCTGGCCTACGTGCCCGAAAAGGACACGGCCCGCTGGGCTGCGCACCGCGACTTCCCCATCATCCCGTGCAACCTGTGCGGCAGCCAGGAGAACCTGCAGCGCAAGCAGGTGGGCGAGATGCTGCGTGAGTGGGAGAAAAAATTCCCCGGCCGCGTGGAGAACATGTTCACCGCGCTGCAGAACGTGGTGCCCTCGCACCTGCTGGACGGCAACCTGTACGACTTCAAGAACGCCCGGGCCACAGGCGTGGCCGATGACAACGGCGACAAGGCCTTTGACAAGGAAGAGTTCTCTGCGCCGCAGCAGACCGGCCTGCCCGGCGGCGTGCAGGTGGTCCAGCTCTCGTGAAGGGTGCTGAACCTCCGCCGGGCCTGGCGGTCACACCGGGATCCCATTCTTGAGGAGTCACCGATGACACGCCGATGGATCCCTACCCTGCTGCTGTGCGCCGCCGCCGTGGCCGGCCTGGCTGGCTGCAGCACCCAGCGCCTGGTGGACGGCCGGGTGCAGAGCTTCTCCACCCTGGCGGCAGTGCCCACCCCCGCCACCTACCGCATCGAGCGGCTGCCCTCGCAGCAGATGCCCTCGTTCGAGCCCATCGTTGCGCTGGCCGACCAGGCGCTGGCCCGCGCGGGACTGCAGCGCGATGACGCTGCGCCCCGGCTGCTGGTGCAGATCGGCGTGCAGGCCGACACCGTGCCGCGCTACGACCCGTTCGGCGGGCCCTACGGCCCCTACGGACCTTCTCCCTGGGGCTTTGGCGGCTGGTACGGCCGCGGCTGGGGCGTGGGCGGCATCTGGCGCATGGGCGAGCCCACACCTCTGTACCGCCGCGCCGTCACCATCGTGATGCGCGATGCGCAGACACAGGCCGTGGTGTACGAAACCTCGGCCGTGCACGAAGACGTGTGGGTGAGCGATCCTGCCGTGTTCGGCGTGCTGCTGGACGCTGCGCTGCAGGGCTTTCCGCAGCCGCCGCAAGGCTCGCGCCAAGTGCGCATCCCGCTTTCACCGACGCCCGCCGTGTCCTCCACGCCCGCTACTCCAGCCACTGCCACCGCTGCTCCTGCTTCATCCCAAGCACCCGCCCAACCCGGCGTGGTCGTGCCCGCCGCGCCTGCCCGGTAAGGCGCCCTGGCCCTCGCATCCACGACCGCCCCTCGCCACCCATCGCATGCAAGCCACCCGCATCGTTGCCATCCGCCACGGCGAAACCGCCTGGAACGTGGACACCCGCATCCAGGGCCACCTGGACATTCCGCTCAACGACACCGGCCTGTGGCAAGCCGACCAGGTGGCCCACGCACTTGCCGACGAGCCCATCGCGGCCATCTACACCAGCGACCTGCAACGCGCCCACGCCACCGCCCAGGCCGTGGCCCGCACCACGGGCGCACCGCTCACCACCCACGCTGGCCTGCGCGAGCGCAGCTTCGGCCATTTCCAGGGCCGCACCTTTGCCGAGATCGAGGCCGAGCTGCCCGAGGACGCCTACCGCTGGCGCAAGCGCGACCCGCACTACGCCCCCGAGGGCGGCGAGTCGCTGGTCACATTGAGAGAACGCATCGAACGCACCGTGGCCCAGCTGGCGCAGCAGCACCTGGGCGAGCAGGTGGTGATGGTGGCGCACGGCGGCGTGCTCGATGTGCTGTACCGCCTGGCCACGCACCAGGACATCCAGGCGCCGCGCACCTGGCAACTCTCCAACGCGGCCATCAACCGCCTGCTGTGGACGCCCGATGGCCTGACCCTGGTGGGCTGGGCCGACACGCAGCACCTGGACAACAACGCCCTCCGCGATGAAACCCATTCCTGACACCCAAAGAGCCTGTTCAAAGTCTTTTTGGAGATTGCACTCCAACCCTTCGGGCAAGTGCCTTACCGGGCGGTCTGCGGCGTTGCGGCGCTTGTGGATAGCCGGGCTATCCACTGCGCGCCGCGCCTAGCACCCCATCCCGGAAAGACACTCGTGCAACTCCAAAAAGACTTTCAACAGGTTCTTGAATCCACCATCGGCCAGCGGGTGGACCTCATTGACACCCCGGCGCTGGTGGTGGACCTGGACGCCATGGACCGCAACATCCAGCGCATGGCCGACTTCGCGCGCAAGCACCATGTGCGCTGGCGCCCCCACGCCAAGATGCACAAAAGCGCCGAGCTGGCCCTGCTGCAACAGCAGGCGGGTGCCCAGGGCGTGTGTGTGCAAAAAGTGGCCGAGGCCGAGGCCCTGGCCGCCGGAGGCGTGCGAGACATCACCATCACCAACCAGGTGATCGCCATGCCCAAGCTGCACCGCGTGGCGCGGCTGGCCGCCCAGCTGGCGGCGTGCGGCGGGCGCCTGGGCGTGGCGGTGGACCATTCCGAAGGCATCACCCGCCTGGCCGAAGCCATGGCGCAGCATGGCAGCGACGCAGGCATCGACGTGCTGGTGGAGATCGACGTGGGCCAGGGCCGCTGCGGTGTGCCGCCTGGCGAGGCCGCCGTGCCGCTGGCGCTGGCCGTCTCGCGCAGCCCGCGCCTGCGGTTTGCGGGCCTGCAGGCCTACCATGGCCGCGCCCAGCATCTGGGCAGCAGCGTGGGCCGCCGCGAGGCGATTGCCCAGGTGGTGCGTGCCGCCCACCACACACGCCAGCTCATCGAGGCCGAGGGACTGACCGTGCCGTTGATCACCGGCTCTGGCACCGGCACCCTGGTGCACGAGGCCGCCAGCGGCCTGTTTGGCGAGTTGCAGGCGGGCTCCTTCATGTTCATGGACGCGGACTACGCCCGCAACGAGCGCGAGCCCGCACAGCCCGCGTTTGAACACGCACTGTTCGTCAAGACCCAGGTGGTGTCTGTGCGCGACACCCACGCGGTGTGCGATGCAGGCCACAAGAGCCACGCCATCGACTCCGGCCTGCCCTCCGTGGCCCTGCTGCCGCCCGGGCACGCACTGCGCTACGCCAACGGCGGTGACGAACACGGATTGCTGTTCGCCGACAGTCCCGCAGCCCGGCTGCCGACGCTGGGCCAGATGCTGTGGCTTGTTCCGGGGCATTGCGACCCGACGGTGAACCTGCACGACTTTCTGATCGGCGTGCGCGGGGGGCTGGCCCAGGGTGTGGTGGAGCGCATCATCCGGGTGGACGCGCGGGGGGCGTTGACGTAGGCGCAGCCCTCTAAACACTGGAATCTAGGGGTTCACCTGCCCCGGCGTGGACTGAGAGCAGGACCACAATCCGGCACCATGAGCCCCAGCCAGATCATCGTCCTTGCGACCCCTGTTTTCTTTGTGCTGATTGCCATCGAACTGGCCATCGGCCTCAAGCGCCAGCGCAACACCTACCGCCTGGCCGATGCCGTGAGCAGCATCAGCCTGGGCATGCTCAGCCAGACCAGCGCGGTGTTCACGCGGCTGCTGCGCATCGGCATCTACACCGCACTGTTCGAGCACGTGGCGCTGTGGCGCAACGATGCCTTCTGGACCAGCCTGCCCGGCTGGCTGCTGGCACTGCTGTTCTACGACTTCTGCTACTACTGGCTGCACCGCATGGGGCATGAATCGGCCGTGCTGTGGGCCGCGCACGCGGTGCACCACCAGAGCCAGGACTACAACCTCTCCACCGCGCTGCGCCAGACCAGCTCGGGCGCGCTGCTGGGCTGGATTTTTTACGTGCCCATGGCGCTCGCGGGTGTGCCGCCGCTGGTGTTTGCAGTGGTGGGGCTTATCGACCTGCTCTACCAGTTCTGGGTGCACACCGAGCACGTGCCGCGCCTGCAGGGGCGCTGGGCGTGGTTTGACCGCTGGTTCTGCAGCCCCAGCAACCACCGCGTGCACCATGCCGTGAACAATGCCTACCTGGACAAGAACTACGGCGGCATCCTCATCGTGTGGGACCGGATGTTCGGTACCTTCAAGGACGAGGACCCGAGCGAGCGCTGCGTGTACGGCACGCGCGGCCTGCTCAACAGCTGGGACCCGCTGTGGGCCAACGCGCAGGTGTACGCCGGGCTGGCGCACGACAGCTGGCATGCGCGCCGCTGGCTGGACAAGCTCAAGGTCTGGATCAAGCCCCCGGGCTGGCGGCCCGCCGATGTGGCCGAGCGCTTTCCCAAGCCGCCCTTCAGCATGGCGCAGATGCAGATGTTCTACCCGCCGATGTCGCGCGCCGTGCAGGGGTTTGCGCTGGTGCAGTTCGGCATCCTGCTGGCCGGGGTGGCCGCGTTTCTATGGCAGGCCGACGCTGCGCCGCTGGCAGAAAACGCGGTCTGGTTTGCGGTGCTGCTGGTCAGCCAATGGGCGCTGGGCGCGGTGACGCAGGGACGCATCGGCATGCTGATGGCGCTGATGCTGCAAAGCGCAGCGCTGGCCACGGCCACGAGTGCGCTGGGGTTCACGCAGTGGCACTGGCTGTTCAAGCCGCTGACCATGGTTTTTACTCTCGTTTTGGTAGCGTCCAGCGCTTATCCAGCAAGCGCCAGAGGCCTATTTCACTCAAAACGCAGCGTTCTCTTGCTGTTTGGCGCCCTCGTGGGATCGCTGGCGGGCGATGTGTTTTTGATGTTCAGCGGTTTCTTCATCCCGGGCTTGGTCAGCTTTCTGATGGCGCACCTGTTCTATGTGGCGCTGTTCCGGCAGGGCCAGCCGTGGTTTGCACACCGCGGCGCGCTAGTGGCCACGCTGGGCGCTGGCGCTGCGATGTATGCGTTCCTGTGGGCTGGCGGCCTGCCTGCCGCGCTGCGGGTGCCCGTGGCAGCCTATGTGCTGGTGATCGCACTCATGGCGGCCCAGGCCCTGGGCCGGGCCTGGGTGCTGCGCGATGGGCCGTCGTGGATGGTGGCGGCCGGCGCGCTGTGTTTCATGCTCAGCGATTCGCTGCTGGCCATCAACCGGTTTGTGCAGCCGCTACCCTGGTCGCAGGTGTGGGTGCTGTCCACGTATTACGCGGCGCAGGCGCTCATCGTGGCGGGCGTGCTGCGGGGGCTGGTGCTGCGCCCTGCTGCGCAGCCCTTGCACGCGGGCATCACACCCCAAACAGATCCTGGCCGCTCGCCTTCGGCGGCGTGACGCCCAGGTGGCGGAACGCCGCCAGCGTGGCAATGCGCCCGCGCGGCGTGCGCTGCAAGAAGCCTTGCTGGATCAGGTAGGGCTCGATCACGTCTTCGATGGTGCCGGACTCCTCGCCGATGCTGGCCGCGATGTTGTCCAGCCCCACGGGGCCGCCGTCAAAGCGGTGGATCACGGCTTCGAGCAGCTTGCGGTCCATCACGTCAAAGCCCTGCGGGTCCACGTCGAGCATGGCCAGCGCCTTGTCCGCAATCGGCTTGGTGATGCGGCCGTTTCCCTTGACCTCGGCGTAGTCGCGCACGCGGCGCAGCAACCGGTTTGCAATGCGCGGCGTGCCGCGCGAACGGCGGGCGATCTCAAAACCGCCTTCGTCGTCCATGGGAGCGTTCAGCAGGCCGGCGCTGCGCTGCACGATGCGCGCCAGCTCTTCCGCGGTGTAGAACTCCAGCCGCGCCACGATGCCAAAACGGTCGCGCAGCGGGTTGGTGAGCATGCCGGCGCGGGTGGTGGCCCCCACCAGCGTGAAGGGCTGCAGGTCGAGCTTGATGCTGCGCGCCGCCGGGCCCTCGCCGATCATGATGTCGATCTGGTAGTCCTCGAGCGCCGGGTAGAGGATTTCCTCGACCACGGGCGAGAGGCGGTGGATCTCGTCGATGAAGAGAACGTCGTTCTTTTCGAGGTTGGTGAGCAGCGCGGCCAGGTCCTTGGGCTTTTCGAGCACCGGGCCGCTGGTCTGGCGCAGGTTCACGCCCAGCTCGGCTGCAATGATGTGGCTGAGCGTGGTCTTGCCCAGGCCCGGCGGGCCGAACAGCAACACATGGTCCAGCGCCTCGCCGCGCTTGCGCGCCGCGCCAATGAAGATCTCCAACTGCTCGCGCGCCTTGGCCTGGCCCACGTACTCCTGCAGCAGCTTGGGGCGCAGAGCGCGCTCGATCGCCTCCTCTTGCGGGGAGCTCGGCGCGGCGGAGACGACGCGCTTGGCGGGGGCGGGGGAAAAGTCGTCGGTCTGGATGGTCATGCAAACGATGGCGCCAAAGTAAATGGGCAGCCACATGGGCCGCCCGGGCTTGATCTCAGTTTGAAAAGGACGATCAGGCCTTCGTCACTGAGAAGTCCATGCGTAATACATCGGCCCCTCGTATCCGAAGTCCTTATGCACCTGAATCACGAAATCACGTTCCGCGGCACTGATGGTGTAGAAGTGGGCGCCCGTTTTTGCGTTGTAGAAACGGTAAATGGCAGAAGCGCCGTTTCCTGCCCCGGTTTGCGCATACCAGCTGACCACTTCGTACTTGAACTCAGGCAGGCGTGCGATCACAAAATCGCGCTCGGCCACGCTGCCTGAATAGAAATGAGCCCCAGAGGTAGCGTTGTAGAAGCGGAAAACTGGATCCTTGCCTGAGCTGGCATCGGCATATGCGTAGAACGCAATGTTTTCGTAACCAAACTCGGGGTAGGTTCTTATCACGAAGTCGCGCTCGGCCGCACTGGCGGTGTAGAAGTGCGCCCCGGTTTTGCCGTTGTAGAACCGGTAGACCGCTGTTCGCGTAGCTGGCGATGTTGCCGGAGCCAGCCAGGTCTTGAGCGCCGCGTTGTACGCCAAGTCGAACCGTCCATAAAAGTCTGGCGAAGTTGTATTCGTGCAGGTCGCGCTGCCGCCGTATAGGGTGCCCACGACGTGGGTGCCTCCCTTGAACAAGGCCGAGCCACTGCTGCCCCCTTCGGTCGTGCCCTGGCTCCAGTTCACGCGGTAGTAGTTGCCGGTGGTGCCGCTGCACTGGAAACCTGTGCCGCCGGTGGTCACGCAACTTGCCTGGCTATTCAGGCTACCGAAGCTGACCTTGAGCAGATCGCCGCGTGGGTGATGCAACCCCACTACAGAGATGCCGGTGCCCTGAGTGCTCGCGTCCCACCCGGCAAAGTAAGCGCCTGCGGGCGGGGCATCGTTCAGCCGCAGCAGCGTGGTGTCCGTGCTGTCGGTGGCATACAGAAGGGCGGCACCACCTACGCGCTTGCTGGTGCCGCTGGACAGCGTGCGGCTGTTGCATGTGGGTGCGCGGTAGAACCAGTCCGTCTGCAGGCTGGAAGCCTCGGCCTGGGTCGAGATGCAGTGATTGGCCGTGAGGAAATATGGAGTGCCCGATGACTGGCTGTCGTTGAGCAGTGTCCCAGTGCAGACGTAGGTTCCGCCGCCTGAGGTATAGATCATGCGCGCCACGGCGTTGCGCTGGTTCACATAGGTGTCGTGGCAGGTCGCATCCAGATTGCACGAGGCTGACTCGTTGATCTTGGTGGAGAATTCTTGCTCGGTGGGAATCGCCAGGTTCTCGAAGATATGCGAGACCCGTGGCACGGCTACATCCAGGGTGCCGACAGGCGTGCCGGGCGGCAGTTCGATCTCCAACGTTACTTCGTCAGAGCCCATATCGGGCGTCCACCAAGTCTGGCCGTCCAGGCTGGTGTCGCCGGCTTGGGCGTTGCGCTGGATCACCTGCAGGATCTCCTGCCCGGAGATCTGGAAAACAGTGCCGGGCTGAGCCTGGCTGTACAGGCGAACTTGCGCGCTGCCCGACAACTGCTTGACCACCACGCCCAGCCGCAGGCCGTGGGCTCCTTCTGCTGAAAAGCTGAGCGCGGCCACCTGGCCGCCCAACGCCGTGGACTGCCACTGCAGCTGCTGCGCCGTCTGCGCGCCGCTGCGCGTGGCATGGACGTCACGCGCCACGCCCACTTGCCGAGGGCCCACACCGCCGCTCAGAGACTCCGTCTTCTCCTGCGCCAGGGCGCCGAGCGCCACCTGGGTGGGCACGGGTGCTCCGCCCATCGTGTTGCGCGACTTGATGCGCGCCACACCCTGGTCGGCACTGGCAGGCTGCACCCATCCATCCACCTTCAGCACTACTGGGGCCTGGCCAGACGAGGGCGTACCGCCCTCGGAGGTCCCGCCGCCACACCCCGCCAACAGCGCGGCCACCACCGCAAGCAATCCACCCCAGCGGGTGATTCCACCTTGTGCCATTCTTTTTCTCCCGTGCCCCGACAGGCCTCCGTTGAACATAAAAGGCTCGCAAATGTGTTCTGCGAGCCGGGCGATGCTACTTCGCCAACGCCTTCAAAGCCAGCTTAATACCGTCGCTTACACCTACATCGGCAGGCAACGCTTTCAGCGCCGCCGCCGCCTCCTTGTCGTTGTACCCCAACGCCAGCAGGGCCTGAAGAATGTCGGCTTGCGCATCGCTGGTCGCATGGCCGTGGATGGACCCCATGTCTGCTCCCAGCTTGCCCTTGAGTTCCAGCAGCAGCCGCTCGGCCGTCTTCTTGCCAATCCCGGGCACCTTGACCAGCCGCCCAGCCTCCTGCAGGGTGATGGCCTGGGCCAGATCTGCCACACCCATGCCGCTCAATATCGACAGCGCCGTGCGCGGCCCCACGCCGCTGATCTTGATCAGCTCGCGAAAGGCCTGGCGCTCGGGTGCGGTGGCAAAGCCGTACAGCAGCTGGGCGTCCTCGCGCACGATGAACTGAGTCAGCAGGCTCACGCGCTCGCCCACGGCGGGCAGGTTGTAGAACGTGCTCATGGGCACGTTCACCTCGTAACCCACGCCGTGGCAGTCCAGCAGCACCTCGGGCGGGTTCTTCTCCAGCAGGGTGCCGGTCAATTTGCCTATCATTGATGTCCTTTGCCGCGCGATCGCGGCCCATTCAACGGAATTATCCGCGTGATCCTGCGCCACACCTTCACACCCCACAACAACACCCGGCTGACCAACCTGTGCGGACCGGCCGACGCCCACCTGCGCACCATCGAGACGGCCCTGCAGGTGAGCATCGCCCACCGGCACGAACAGTTCAAGGTCGACGGCCCCAAGGCGCAGGCGACCCAGGCCATGGAGCTGCTGCAGGCGCTATACGAACAAGCCGAGCGGCCGATTGGCGAGGATTACATCCAGCTCATGCTGGCGGGCGACAGCGAGTTGCTGGAAGCGCCGGACGACGCCATCATCCTGAACACCCGACGCGCCGACCTGCGCGGGCGCACGCCCACGCAGAACCTGTACCTGCAGAACATCGCCACCCACGACATCACTTTCGGCATCGGCCCTGCAGGCACTGGCAAGACCTACCTGGCTGTGGCCAGTGCCGTGGACGCGCTGGAGCGCAGCAGCGTGCAGCGCATCGTGCTCACCCGCCCGGCGGTTGAAGCGGGCGAGCGCCTGGGCTTTTTGCCCGGTGACCTGGCCCAGAAGGTGGACCCCTACCTGCGCCCGTTGTATGACGCGCTGTACGAGCTGATGGGCCATGACAAGGTGCAGAAGGCGTTCGAGCGCAACGCCATCGAGATCGCGCCCCTGGCCTTCATGCGCGGTCGCACGCTGAACAACGCCTTCGTGATCCTGGACGAAGCCCAGAACACCACGCCCGAGCAGATGAAGATGTTCCTCACCCGCATCGGCTTTGGCTCCCGCGCCGTGGTCACCGGCGACGTGAGCCAGATCGACCTGCCCAAGGGCGCCATGAGCGGGCTGATCGACGCCGAGCAGGTGCTGAAGCGCGTGAAGGGCATCGCCATCACGCGCTTTACCAGTGCCGACGTGGTGCGCCATCCGCTCGTGGCGCGCATTGTGGATGCCTACGACGCGCCGCGCCGCCGCGCCGCCGCGCGGGACTGACCCTGAACACTCCTGTTTTTATAGCTGCCAGCGCTTGTCCAGCAGGCGCCAGAGGCCAAAAAGGCTTGAAATGCCCCTGAACCAACTCAGCCTGTCCCTGCAATTTGGCCGATTTGACGGCGCCGCCGAGCACCGTGCGGCGCTACTGCGACACAAGGTGGCCCGCTGGATCCGCCACGCGCTGGCCGCCGATGCCGAAATCACCGTGCGCATCGTGGGCGAGGACGAGGGCCGCGAGCTGAACCGCAGCTACCGCCACAAGGACTACGCCACCAACGTGCTGACCTTTGACTACACGCAGGAACCCCTCGTGACGGCCGACCTGGTGCTGTGCGCGCCCGTGGTGCAGCGCGAGGCGGCAGAGCAAAACAAGTCGCTGGAAGAGCACTACGCCCACATGCTGGTGCACGGCACCCTGCACGCCCAGGGCTGGGACCACGAAACCAGCGCCGCCGATGCCGACGAGATGGAGGCCTACGAAACCGCCATCCTGCAAGAGCTGGGCTTCCCGGACCCCTACGCCAAGTAAGCGCCCGCTCACGGCGCATCACAGAACCACAAAGAAACAAGGGGCCCGAAGCCCCTTGTGATCTCTCAGCGATGGCCGCCCCCGGCGCGCGGCGGCAGAACCGGCAGAACCTATTCCTTGCGCTCGATCAAGCGGTTGATGCGCAATGCCAGCAGCGTGCACACCACGCCCGACAGCAGGTACAGCGACACAGCGCCCAGCCCGAAGCGCGCCGAAAGCGCCAGCGCCACCAGCGGGGCAAAGCCGGCGCCCACCAGCCAGGCCAGGTCGGCCGACAGGGCCGCGCCCGTGTACCGGTATTGCGGGGAGAAGTTGGCCGTCACCGTGCCGGAAGCCTGGCCGTAAGACAGGCCCAGCAGCACAAACCCCACCAGCAGGAACACGTTGTTGCCCACCTGTCCGGCCCCCAGCAGCCAAGGCGTCACCAGGCTGAACGCCCCGATGAGCACCGCCATGGTGCCCAGCAGGTTGCGTCGCCCCATGCGGTCGGCCAGCCAGCCCGACACCACAATCGCCCCGGCTGCGAGGAACGCGCCCACGATCTGCACCGACAGCACTTCGGTGATGGACTGCTCGGAATACATGGCGATCCACGACAGGGGAAACACCGTGGCCAGATGGAACAGCGCAAAACTGGCCAGCGCAGCAAAAGCGCCGATCAGCACGTTGCGGCCTTCATCGCGCACGACACGCGTCACGCTCACCGGCTGGAGCTCGCGCTGCTGGAGCAGTTCGGCATACGACTGCCCCACCACCAGGCGCAGCCGCGCAAACAGCGCCACCACGTTCACTGCAAACGCCACAAAGAACGGATAACGCCAGCCCCAGTCCAGGAACTCGGTGACGGTCAGGCTGCTGTACAGATAGGCAAACAGGCTGGCCGCCAGCACAAAACCCACTGGCGCGCCCAGCTGGCCGATCATGGCGAACCAGCCGCGGCGCTCCTTGGGGGCACTCATGGCCAGAAGCGATGGCAGGCCGTCCCATGATCCGCCCAAGGCAACGCCCTGCCCGATGCGCAAAACAATCAGTGCCACGATGGCCGTGGTGCCCACCGACGCGTAGCTGGGCAAGAAGGCCATGCCCACCGTGCACGCACCCAACAGGAACAAAGCGAGCGTCAGCTTGGTGCCGCGCCCCCACCGCCGCTGTACCGCCATCGAGAGGGCCGTGCCCACAGGCCGCGCCACAAAAGCCAGCGAAAAGATGGCAAATGAGGCCAACGTGCCGTCAAGCCGCGACAAGAACGGGAAAAGCAGAGAAGGAAACACCAGCACGCTGGCGATTCCGAACACAAAGAAGTCGAAGTACTCGGACGAGCGGCCAATGATCACACCGACCGCAATCTCGCTGGGAGTGACATCCTCGTCGGTGTGGGCCCGCGCCAGTGAACCCTCCCCCTCAAAACCTGGTGCAGCCAGTGCTGCAGAACCGTGGCCAACCATAGTGACATTCCTCAAGCGAAAACAGATAGACAAAGAGACAGGTGTCTCCGTTCTACCCGCTCAAGGCGCGCGCCACAAGTGCGCTATCGCTATCTCCCCGTGTAGGAAAACCCTGATTGCCCTTGGCACGGGCCGCGCCCTTGATCTTGGACAAAATGTCCAATCGACAAATTGGCTAGCGCTACTACAGTGCGGGGGTCCAGTCATTCGCGTTTTCACCTAAGCGCACCATCCCCGCACTTTCCAGCATGCTCTACACCAAGGAACCCCGCAGGGCCGCCGGGCTGGCCGCCGCTGCCCTGTCCACCGGGCTGCTCGCCGGCTGCAGCAAGGCCGTCGTGCTCAACCCGGCTGGCGACATCGCCGCCCAGCAAGGCCAACTGGTCATCACGGCCACGTTGCTGATGCTGATCATCATCGTCCCGGTGATCGCCCTCACGCTGTGGTTTGCCTGGAAGTACCGCCAGAACAACGCCGCCAACACCGAGGCGGACTACGACCCTGAATGGCACCACTCCACCACGCTGGAACTGGTCATCTGGACCGTTCCGCTGTTCATCATCATCGCCCTGGGTGCCATCACCTGGATTGGCACCCACAAGCTCGACCCCTACCGTCCGCTGGACCGCATCGACGCCCAGCGCCCGCTCGCCCCCCACGTCAAGCCCCTGGAGGTACAGGTGGTGGCCATGGACTGGAAGTGGCTGTTCTTCTATCCCGAGCAAGGGATCGCCACCGTGAACGAGTTGGCCGCCCCGGTGGACCGCCCCATTTTGTTCAAGCTCACAGCCACGTCCACCATGAACGCGTTCTACGTGCCCGACCTGGCCGGCATGATCTACGCCATGCCCGGCATGCAGACCGAGCTGAACGCGGTGATCAACAAGCCCGGCGTGTACAAGGGTATGTCCTCGCACTACAGCGGCTCGGGCTTCTCGGGCATGACGTTCAAGTTCCATGGCCTGAGCGATGCTGACTTTGACCAATGGGTTCAAAAGGCCAAGACCGACGGCAAGCCGCTGGACAAAGGCACCTATCTGAACCTCGTCAAACCGAGCGAGCGCGATCCCGTGCAGCATTTCGCCTCTGTGGAGGAAGGCCTGTACGACAAGGTGCTCAACCGCTGCGTCGAAGACGGAAAGATGTGCATGCACCACATGATGGCCATCGACGCAAACGGCGGCGACGCCTATGTGCGCGCCGTGGGCCTCAACCTGCCGCAAGAGTGGTGCACGCCGCAGAACGCCGCCCAGGTGGTGGCCGATCTCAATATCCGCAACACCGACCGCGCCGCCATCCGCCAATGAGCTCCCCCATGTCTTCTGAAACCCTCACTCCCGCCCACTGGGCGTTGGGCCGCCTGAGCTGGGACGCCGTTCCCATGACCCACGAGCCCATCCTGCTGTGGACCTTCATCGCCGTCGTACTGGGCGGCATCGCCGTGATGGCGGGCATCACCAAGTACCGCCTTTGGGGTCCCCTGTGGCGCGACTGGATCTGCAGCATCGACCACAAGAAGATCGGCATCATGTACATGATCCTGGGCCTGGTGATGCTGCTGCGCGGCTTTGCCGACGCGGTGATGATGCGCCTTCAGCAGGCCATGGCCTTTGGCGACAACATGGGCTACCTGCCGCCGCACCACTACGACCAGATCTTCACCGCCCACGGCGTGATCATGATCTTCTTCGTGGCCATGCCACTGGTCACGGGTCTCATGAACTACCTCGTGCCCCTGCAGATCGGCGCGCGCGACGTGTCCTTCCCCTTCCTGAACAACTTCAGCTTCTGGATGACCACGGCCGGCGCCGTGCTGGTGATGGTGTCGCTGTTCCTGGGCGAGTTCTCCACCTCGGGCTGGCTGGCGCTGTCGAACCTCGGGGCGCAGAGCCCGAGTACGGGGCTTGATTACTACATCTGGGCGCTGCAGATCGCGGGGGTAGGCACCACGCTCTCGGGCATCAACCTGATCGTGACCATCATCAAGATGCGCGCGCCCGGCATGAACCTGATGAAGATGCCCGTCTTCACCTGGACGGCCCTGTGCACCAACGCGCTGATCGTTGCGTCCTTCCCCGTGCTGACGGCCGCACTGGTGCTGATGTCGCTGGACCGCTACGTGGGCACGAACTTCTTCACCAACGAGCTGGGCGGCAACCCCATGCTCTATGTGAACCTGATCTGGATCTGGGGCCACCCTGAGGTCTACATCCTGATCCTGCCGTGCTTCGGCATCTTCTCCGAAGTGGTGGCCACGTTCTGCCGCAAGCGCCTGTTCGGCTATACCTCCATGGTCTACGCCACGGTGGTGATCACCATCCTGTCGTACCTGGTGTGGCTGCACCACTTCTTCACCATGGGCTCCGGCGCCAGCGTGAACACGTTCTTCGGCATCACGACGATGATCATCTCGATCCCGACCGGGGCGAAGATCTTCAACTGGCTGTTCACCATGTACAAGGGCCGCATCCGCTTCGAGCTGCCCATGATGTGGACCGTGGCCTTCATGGTGACGTTTGCCATCGGCGGCATGACCGGCGTGCTGCTGGCCGTGCCCCCGGCCGACTTCGTGCTGCACAACAGCCTGTTCCTGATCGCCCACTTCCACAACGTGATCATTGGCGGCGTGCTGTTCGGCCTGTTCGCCGGCATCAACTACTGGTACCCCAAGGCCTTTGGCTACAAGCTCGACCGCACCTGGGGCCTGTGGTCCTTCTGGCTGTGGGTGGTGGGCTTCTGGGTGGCGTTCATGCCGCTCTACATCCTCGGCCTCATGGGCGTCACGCGCCGCGTGAGCCACTTCGAAGACCCGTCTCTGCAGATCTGGTTCATCATCGCCGCATGTGGCGCCGCCATGATCGCGGCGGGCATTGCGTGCTTCCTGATCCAGATCGTGGTGAGCTACCTCAAGCGCGAGCAGTTGCGCGACTGGACCGGCGACCCCTGGGACGCCCGCACGCTGGAATGGGCCACCTCGTCGCCCCCGCCCAACTACAACTTCGCCTTCACGCCCGTGGTGCATGAAATCGACGCCTGGTGGGACATGAAGAAGCACGGCTACCAGCGCCCGCTGACCGGCTTTGCGCCCATCCACATGCCGGCCAACACCGGCGCGGGGGCGGTGATCTCGGCCCTGTCGCTCGTCTTCGGCTTTGCTTTGATCTGGCACATGTGGCTGCTGGCGGGCGTGTCGTTCGCGGCGCTGCTCCTGGCCTCCATCGTCCACACCTTCAACTACAAGCGTGACTTCTACATCCCGGCCTCTGAAGTGATCTCCACCGAAGAAGCCCGCACCCTGCAATTGGCCCGCAATGTCTGATATCCGTCTCTCCGCTGGCGCCGCTGCAGGCGCCCTGGCCCCGCGCGACTACCACCTCGCGCATGAGCCCCACCCCGAAAACGGCACCGCTCTGGGCTTCTGGCTGTACCTGATGAGCGACTGCCTCATCTTTGCAGCCCTCTTTGCCACCTATGGTGTGCTGGGCCGCAGCTATGCTGCCGGCCCCACGGGCGCGCAGCTGTTCGACCTCACGCTCGTGGCCATCAACACTGCGTTCCTGCTGCTGTCGTCCATCACCTTCGGCTTTGCGATGCTGCGCAAGCAGAAGAACGACGTGAACGGCACCCTGCTGTGGCTGGCCGTGACGGGCTTCTTCGGCCTGTGTTTCCTGGGCCTGGAGCTGTACGAGTTCCATCACCTGATCCAGCAGGGCGCAACGCCGCAGCGCAGCGCCTTCCTGTCGGCCTTCTTCACGCTGGTGGGCACGCACGGACTGCACGTCACGTTTGGCCTGATCTGGCTGGTGGTGCTGATATTGCAGATCAAGCAGCATGGCCTGATCCCCGAGAACAACCGCCGCCTGATGTGCCTGTCGATGTTCTGGCACTTTCTGGACGTGGTCTGGATCGGCGTCTTTACCTTTGTGTACCTGATGGGGGTGCTGTAAATGAGCGCACAACACACAACACACGCACACGGCCACCACGCGGGGCATGGGCATGAAGGGGACACCGCCCACCACGATGCCAACGAGCCGCACAGCACCTTCTCGGGCTACATGACGGGCTTTGTTCTGTCCATCATCCTCACGGCCATCCCGTTCTGGCTTGTCATGGCCAAGGTGATTTCGGACCGCAACACCGCCGTGCTGGTGCTGGGCGGGTTTGCCGTCATCCAGATCCTGGTGCACATGGTGTACTTCCTGCACATGAACGGCAAGATCGAAGGCGGCTGGACGCTGCTGGCCACCATCTTCACGGTGGTGTTCGTGGCCATCACCATCGCGGGCACGCTGTGGGTGATGTTCCATATGAACACCAACATGATGCCCGAGCACCCGCCCATGCCCGGCATGCCGCCCGCAGCGGCTGACGTGCGCCCCACCCCGTAGGCGCCACTGCCGTGGACGCCACCGCGCGCACGGGCCGCATCCGCCCCCACGCCCCCTGGACGCTGGCCGTGCTGGCGCTGGTGGGCGTGGCGCTGTTTGCGGCGTTCACCGCGCTTGGCGTGTGGCAGTTGCAGCGCCGCGCCTGGAAGCTCGACCTGATCGAGCGCACCACGGCGCGCATTCATGCACCGCCCACTGCCGCGCCCGGTGCGCGCGAGTGGCCCGACGTCAGCGCCGCGTCGCACGAATACCTGGCCGTGCAGCTGCGCGGTCACTGGCAGGCAGACAAGACGCTGCTGTCGCAGGCCACCACCCGCCTGGGCGCGGGCTACTGGGTGATGACGCCGCTGCAGCGGGACGACGGTACACAGGTGCTGGTCAACCGCGGTTTTGTACCCGCCGACCAGCGCGCGCGGTGGGCAGAGCAGCCCGCGCAGGCCACCCCGGGCGGCCCGGTGGCCGTGCAGGGCCTGCTGCGCATGTCCGAGCCCGGCGGCGGCTTTCTGCGCCGCAACGACCCCGCCCAGAACCGCTGGCACTCGCGCGACGTGGCCGCCATGGCCCAAGCCCTGCAGCTGCCGCAGGCCGCACCCTATTTTGTGGACGCTGGCGTGCCACAGGCACAGCCCACCGCCGACCCCAGCGCTGCCAACACAGAGCAACGCCCCTCGGCCCAGGGCCCCTGGCCGCGCGAGGGCCTCACGGTCGTGCGCTTCACCAACACCCACCTGTCCTACGCGCTCACCTGGTTTGCAATGGCACTGATGGTGGCAGGGGCCGGTGTGGTTGTGGCACGCTACGAGCTTCGGCTGCGTGCCAGCAGCCGCGCCGCCCCGCCACCATGACCAGCAGCCGCCACGCATCCCGCACCCTGCACCCTTTGAGCAAGGCCCGATCCGCCAACGCGGCGGCAGGACTCAAGAACCTGCACCAGCTCATCCAACTGCGCTGGATGGCCGTGGTCGGACAGCTGCTCACCATCGAGGTCACGCACTACGGCCTGGGCATGCCGCTGCCCATGCGGGAGATGCTCACCATCGTGGGCTGCATGGCGGTGTTCAACCTCATCAGCATGGTGCGCTGGCGCACCCGGCGCAACGTGCACGACGTGGAGTTGTTCATCGCCCTGCTGATCGACGTGGGCGCGCTCACGGCGCAGCTGTACCTGAGCGGCGGCATCAGCAATCCGTTCGTGTTCCTGTACCTGCTGCAGATTGCCGTGGGCGCCATGCTGTTGCGCGGCGCGTACATCTGGTTCATCGTGGGGCTCACGTCGGCCTGCGTGGTACTGCTGGCCCAGCACAGCCAGCCCCTGCCCATGGCGCCCAACATGCACGAAGGATGGGCCAGCCCCTATGTGCTGGGGCTGCTCGTTTGCTTTGCGCTCAACGCCATCCTGGTGGTGGTGTTCATCACCCGCATCAGCCACAACCTGCGCCAGCGCGACGCGCGGCTGGCCGCTGTGCGGCAGCGTGCTGCCGAGGAGGAACACATCGTGCGCATGGGCCTGCTGGCCTCCGGCGCGGCGCACGAGCTGGGCACGCCCCTGGCCACCATGGCCGTCATTCTGGGCGACTGGCGCCGCGTGCCCACCCTGGCGCAAGACCCGGTGCTGCAGGAAGAAATCGCCGAGATGCAGACCCAGGTGCAGCGCTGCAAGACCATCGTGAGCGGCATCCTGATGTCGGCCGGCGAAACGCGCGGGGAGGACTCCACCCAGACCACCGTGTGCCAGTTTCTGGACACCCTGGTGCGCGACTGGCGCGCCACCCGGTCGGTCGATGCCTTCGAGTTCGACAACCGCATCACCGACGACCACCCCATGGTGGCCGATGCCACGCTGGAACAAATGGTTTTCAACGTGCTGGACAATGCCCGCGAAGCCTCGCCGCAGTGGGTTGGCCTGCAGGCAAACAGCGATGCCGAGGCGCTGCACATCGTAGTCAGCGACCGGGGACCTGGCTTTTCGCCCGCGGTGCTCAGCCACATCGGTACGCCGTACCAATCCACCAAGGGGCGGCCAGGCGGCGGCCTGGGCCTGTTCCTGTCGATGAACGTGGCCCGCACGCTGGGCGGCACCGTGGCGGCGCGCAATCTGCCGGGCGGTGGCGCCGAGGTCACCATCACCCTGCCGCTGGCCGCCATCGGGCTGCCGACATGACACACACCATGGACACTGACACCCAACGCCTGCTGATGATCGTGGAGGACGACGAAGCCTTTGCGCGCACGCTGGCGCGCTCGTTCGAGCGGCGCGGCTACAAGGTGCTGCACGCCGAGAGCATGGTGCAGATGAGCGAGCTGCTGAATGAACACACGCCGGACTACGCGGTGGTGGACCTCAAGCTCAAGGGCGAGGCTTCGGGCCTGGCCTGCGTGCGCCACCTGCACGCCCACAGCAGCACCATGCGCATCGTGGTGCTGACCGGTTTTGCCAGCATTGCCACAGCGGTGGAGGCCGTGAAGCTGGGCGCCGTGCACTACCTGGCCAAGCCCTCCAACACCGACGACATCGAGGCCGCCTTCGGCCTGATGGAAGGCAATGCCGACGTGGAGCTGACCAACCGCTCCAGCTCCATCAAGACGCTGGAGTGGGAGCGCATCCACGAGGTGCTGGCCGAGACGGGCTTCAACATCTCCGAAGCCGCGCGCCGCCTGGGCATGCACCGCCGCACCCTGAGCCGCAAGCTGGACAAGCGGCGCGTGTAAGCCCCGGCGCACCGCGCACCGCGCAATGCGGGCCGCCCGCCGCGCATTGCACACTTTTTTCGCACAGCACCTTCTCCCACCTGCGGCACTTTCGCGACCTGTGCTGCGGCCCAGGGCGCCTAACATCGGGTGGCCCCGGCCCGCCCACGGCACGTCCCGCCCCACAAAAACAATCGCCTTCTGGAGACCCATGTTCGACACCGCCCTGCTGCTTGCCGCCGCCTTCGTGGCCGGCGCCCTCAACGCCGTCGCGGGCGGCGGCAGTTTTCTCACGCTGCCTGCGCTTGTCTTCACGGGCGTGCCGCCGGTGGTGGCCAATGCCACGGGCACCGTGGCGCTGCTTCCCGGCTATATGGCGGGCGCCTGGGGCTTTCGGGAAGACATGCAGCCGCCGCCCGGCCTGTCGTTGCGCGCGGTGGTGCTGCTGGCACTCATCGGCGGCTCGGCCGGGGCGGCGTTGCTGCTCGTCACGCCCGACGCTACCTTCCGCAAGGTGGTGCCCTGGCTGCTGCTCGCGGCCACCGCCATGTTTGCCTTCGGCCCCGCACTGCGTCGTTGGGCCGGTGCATCGGCCCAGGGCGCCGCCAAGCCCTGGAAGGCCGCCCTGGGCACGCTGGCGGTCGCTGGCTATGGCGGGTACTTCAACGGCGGGCTGGGCATCTTGCTGCTGGCACTGTTCGGCCTTCTCGGGCAGACGCAGCTCAACGCCATGAACGGCATGAAGAATCTCGTCTCTGCGCTGCTCACCGCCATTGCGGTGGCGATCTACGCGGCGGGCGGCATCGTGCTGTGGCCGCAGGCACTGGTGATGATGGTGGCCGCCACCGCGGGCGGCTACGGCGGCGCACGGGTGGCGCGCAAACTGCCCGCGCCCGTGCTGCGCTGGGGCATCGTGGCCACGGGCCTGGTGATGGCGGCGGTCTTCTTTTGGCGCCAGTGAGCCGCACCACACCACCGCCGCCCCCGCAGCCCACGTCAGCGGGCAAAGACCGCCCGCAGCCCCGTGCGCTGTGGGCCATGCTGCTGACGCTGCTCAGCGGCTTTGCGCTGAGCCAGGCCTTTCGCACCACTACGGCCATCCTGGCGCAGGGGCTGACGGCGGACTTCGGGCTCTCGCCCCAGTCGCTCGGCGCCTTTGCAGGGCTGTTCGGCCTGTCGTTTGGCGTCGCCCAGTTGCTGATGGGTGTGGGGCTGGACTTGTGGGGCCTGCGGCGCACCGTGCTTACCGCTTTCCCATTGGCCATCGCGGGCGCCGCGCTCTCGGCTGCGGCGCCGGGCTATGCGTGGCTGATGGCGGGCCAGTTGCTGATCGGCGTGGGATGCTCGCCAGCGTTCCTGGCCTGCACGCTGTTCATCGCGCGGCACTTTCCGGCAGAGCGGTTTGCCTACCTCTCGGGCGTGGCCATGGGGGTGGGCGGACTGGGCCTGCTGTTCACGGGCACGCCGCTGGCATGGCTGGTGCAGCACGGCGGTGGCTGGCGCACGGGCTATGCCGTGCTGGCGGTGCTGAGCGCCTTGTCGTGGCTGATGATCTACCTGCGGGTGCACGAACCCGCGCCGTTAGTGCCCCCGCCCGCCCAGCGCGAAACCTGGGGCCAGGCGCTGCTGGGCTTCGGCCAGCTCCTGACGGTGTCACACACCTGGGGCATCCTGGTGCTGGGCATGTCGGGCTACGCGGCCTTTTTGTCGCTGCGCGGCCTGTGGCTGGCGCCGCTGCTGATGGACCGCTACTACCTCTCGCTGGTGGACAGCGGCAACGTGGCGCTGGGCCTGTCGCTGATCGCGCTGTTTGCGCCCGGCCTGGCGGGCCGGCTGGACCCCGGCACCGGCCGGCGCAGGCGCTGGATCGGCAATGCATCGCTGCTGATGGCAGGGCTGTTTGTTGTTCTTGCGCTGCTGCGCGTGCACCCCGCGGCCAGCGTGGTGCTGATCCTGCTGATGGGTCTGCTGTCGGGCTACGGCGTGCTGCAGTACGCAGACGTGCGCGCCTCCTACCCACCCGCACTCACGGGCCGGGCCTTGTCGGCCTACACCATGGCCATGTTCCTGGGCGTGGCGCTGATGCAGTGGTTCACAGGCATTGTTGCCCACTGGGCGCAGCAGCAAGGGTGGGATGCGCACACCGCCGTCATGCTGGCCATTGCGGCCTGGCTGGCGCTGGCGTCAACGGCGTTCCGGGTGCTGCCGGTGTCGCCACTGGTCTCCAGCCAGAAATAAGAGTCAAATCGGCCCCTAGCGCTTATCCAGCAAGCGCTCACCGCTATTAATTTTGATTTTCAAGCCGTTGCGGGAGCCATCCGCAGCGGTATCGTCACCGGACCGTCGTTGACCAGGTGCACCTGCATGTCGGCTGCAAACTGGCCCGTGGCCACCCGGGGGTGCACGCTGCGAGCCTGGGCCACCACATAGTCGTACAGGCGTCGCCCCTCGTCCGGCGCTGCCGCCTGGGTGAAGCTGGGGCGGTTGCCGCCGGCGGTGTCGGCCGCCAGGGTGAACTGGCTGACCAGCAGCAGCCCGCCGCCGATATCCTGCACGCTCTGGTTCATCTTGCCTGCCGCGTCTGAAAAGATGCGCAGCTTGAGGATCTTGGCCAGCAGCCGGTCAGCCTCGGCTTCGGTGTCGCCGCGCTCGGCGCACACCAGCACCAGCAGCCCGGGGCCGATGGCGCCCACGGTCTGTCCGTCCACATCTACCCGCGCTTCACGCACGCGTTGCAACACACTGATCACTTCGTTGTTTCCTTGAGAACGTCCGGGCGGTCGTCAAAATGCGCCTCCACGTCGGTGGGCAGCAGCTCGATGGTGGCACGCAGGCCAGGCACCGCGGCCATCAGCGCGCGCTCCACTTGGCCACGCAGCTCGGCGGCGTGGCGCAGCGTCCAGTGCGCTGGCATGTGCAGGTGCATGTCCACAAACTGGCGCTGGCCCGCGCGGCGGGTGGAGACATGGTCAAAGCGCACGGCGCCCGGCGGCTGCGCGGCCACAAACTGCTGCAGCGTGGCGTCGATGGTGGCCTGCACTTCGGGCTCCACGGCCGCATCCATGAGACCCTGGGACGAGCGCCACACCAGCTCCACGCCCTCTTTCAGAATGTTGAGCGCCACGGCAATCGCCGCCACCGCATCCAGCCACAGCCAGCCGGTGAGGGCCGCCCCCGCAATGCCCACCAACACGCCCGCCGAGGTCCACACATCGGTGACCAGGTGCCGCGCATCCGCCTCCAGCGCAATGGACCGGTGCTCGCGCGCCGAGCGGAACATGATCCAGGCCAGCAACCCGTTGAGTGCCGAACTGGCCACCGACAGGCCCAGGCCCCAGCCCACTTGCGTGAGCGGCTGCGGCTCCATCAACCGGTGCCCTGCGGCCCACAGGATGCCCAGCGACACGCCCACGATGAGGACGCCCTCGAAGCCCGACGAAAAATACTCGGCCTTGTGGTGGCCGTAGGGATGGTCGTCGTCAGCCGGCCGCTGCGCGACCGTGACCATGGCCAACGCAAACACCGCACTGGCCAGGTTCACAAACGATTCCATCGCATCCGACAGCAGCCCCACCGAACCCGTGACCACCCAGGCCAGCGTCTTGAGCGTGATGGTGATGACCGCGACAGCCACCGACGCCCACAGCAGATTGCGCGGCGTGAACCAGGGGTGCAAAGGGGGAGGCAAGACAGTCATGGAGAAGTGCGAAGCAGGCCTGAATTACACCAGAGGCCCGCGCTGCGCGGGTTGGCCCCCTGCCCTGGCACGCCCCCCGGCGTGCCCAATGCCCATGCCAGAATCCGCCCATGCCCCTACCCGCTTGGCGCCGTGCCATCCCCACGCTCCCGCTGCGCAGCCTGCTGCTGTGGGTGCTGGTAGCCTGCGCGGGCGCCGGCTGGCTGGCCGTGGACCGCCTGCAGCAGCTGCACGCGGCGTTTGAGACCGACGCACGCATCGTGCACCGGCTACTGAGCCAGCGGGTGGTGCAGCACGACGCCATCATGGCCACGCTCGCGCTGCTGCAGCCGGCCGCTGCGGCGGGCGGCGCCAGCGCCACGGCCGCATCGCCCCTGCCCCGCCTGCCCTCGGTGTACCCGCAGATCCTGGCCGTGCTGCAGCGCACAGCGCAGGCCGACTGGCCCGCCGCCCTGCGCGATGAACTGGCCGCCGCCGAGGCCACGTCGCGCCGCACGGGCCATGCGGCCATGGCGGCGCTCAACCTGCCGGCCGGGCGTTACTACCTGGTGCTGGCCGGCGCGCCCGCCAGTTATGCGCTCCACATCGACCTGCGCGCCACCATCCCTACCGACGAGTGGCCCATGGACCTGACAAGCAGCCCCGTGCGCGTGACACTGGAGCAGGACGCGGAGGCTTTTGTCGTGCAGCCCGGCCGTACGCAGACGGGCGCCTGGGCGCGAACCTACGCATTTCACAAACACCTGGCTGCAGCCAGCCAGCCGCTGGATGTGGTGGCGCAGCGCAGCGTGGGCCTGCACGAGCTGCCCTGGTGGAGCATGCTGGGCTGGTGCCTGCTGACGGCCGCGCTGTGGGCCACTGGCCACGCCCTGTGGCGCCAGCGCGTGGCACGGCAGCGCGCCGAGGAGCTGCTGCGCCTGGGCCAGGTGGCCCGCCTCAACACGCTCGGCGAGCTGGCTGCAGGCATGGCGCACGAGCTGAACCAGCCGCTCACAGCCCTGCTGTCCAGCACCCAGGCCGCGCAGCGCCTGCTGGCCGACGACCCGCCAGAGATCGACACCGCCCAGACCGCCATGGCCCGCGCCGTGGAGCAGGCGCGCCGCGCATCCACCGTGGTGGGCCGCCTGCGCCGCCTGGTGGAGCGCCCCGACCTGGCTGGCCAGGCCCAGCCCCTGGCACTGCCCACGGCGGTGCACGACGCGCTGCACCTGCTGGAGCCCGAGCTGGCACAGCGCGACGTGGCGCCCGAGGTGTCTGCCGCCGCCGACCTGCCCAGCGTGCTGGCCGAGCCCGTGGCCCTGCAGCAGATCGTGCACAACCTGCTGATGAACGCACTGCAGGCGCTGGAACAGGTGCCCCCGTCCGAGCGCCGCCTGCGCATCCGCATGCAGCCTGCGGGCACAGACCACGTGGCCCTGTCCGTGCGCGACCACGGCCCGGGCGTCCCGCCCGAAGCCCGCCAGCGCCTGTTCGAGCCCTTTTTCACCACGCGCAGCGGTGGGCTCGGCCTGGGCCTCACGTTGTGCGAAAGCCTGGCCCAGGCGATGGGCGCCCAGCTGACCCTGGGGCCGGAGCTTGTTGGCGAAGAAGGCCGGGGCGCCGAGTTTGTTCTGACGCTGCCCATCGCCCGCCCATGACCGATACCGCCGCCCCCGCGCCCTCTTCGTCGTCGTCTTCGCTCTCGCCGCTCATCCACCTGGTGGACGACGATGCCGCCGTGCGTGACGGCCTCTCACTGCTCATCAGCACCGTGGGCCTGCGCGTGCAGGCCTGGGCCGACCCGCAGTCGTTCATGGCGGGGTTTGACCGCGCCAGCATCGGCGCCATCGTGCTCGATGTGCGCATGCCCGGCATCAGCGGCCTGACGGTGCTGGAGCAGCTGCTGGCCCAGGGCGTGGACCAGCCCGTGATTTTGCTCACCGGCCACGGCACGGTGGAGATGTGCCGCCGCGCGTTCAAGACCGGTGCGGCCGAGTTCCTGGAAAAGCCGGTGGACGACGAAGTGCTGATCGAGGCCCTGCAAAACGCAGTGCGCCAGCATGTGCGATCGCGCGAGCGCCACCAGGCCGACCAGCAGGCGCGCGAGCGTTTTGCGCAGCTCTCGGCCCGCGAGCGCGAGGTGCTGGGGCTGATCGTGGAGGGGCTGACCAACAAGGAAATCGGCCGCGCGCTGGAGCTGTCGCCGCGCACCGTGGAAACACACCGCGCCAATCTGTTTGCCAAGCTGGGGGCGGAGTCGCTGGCGCAGTTGATACGGCGGTATGCGGCGCTGGTGGATGCGTCGTCCTGACAAAGTTTTCAAGGCCTTCCGTAGTTCTACGGAGGCCCGCGCGTAGCCGCACGAATGGCTGAAAACGGCGGCAATTTTTACAGTTCTCCCACGGCGCCACAAAGGGTGGCACCGACACCAAAACACCGGAGAACACCATGCAAAACCGCCTCGCATCCACCGCCGCCCTCACCCTGTCCCTGATCGCCACCGCTGCCAGCGCCGAAGGCGTGCGCACCGAAAAGAACATCTCGCTGGACCTGGCCACGCAGATCGCCGCCCAGACCGTGTCCACCTGCACCGCCAACGGCTACAACGTCACCGCCACCGTGGTGGACCGCGCCGGCACCGTGCGCGCCGTGCACCGCGCCGACAACGCTGGCCCCCACACGCTGGAAGCCAGCCGCCTCAAGGCCTACACCTCGGCATCGGCCAAGAACACCACGCTGGCCATGATGGAAGGCGCACAGAAGAACCCCGCAGCGGCCAACCTGGTCAACATCCCCGGCTACCTGCTGCTGGGCGGCGGCGTGCCGGTGAAGGTGGGTAACGAAGTGATCGGCGCCGTGGGCGTGGGCGGTGCACCCGGCGGCCACCTGGACGAGCAATGCGCCGTGGCGGGCATCGCCAAGGTGCAGGACTTGCTGAAGTAATCTTTGCCGCCCTACTGGCAATGCACGCCTTGGAGGCACCATGAAGTACTCGAACCTTGTATTCGCACTTGTGGCCGCGCTGGCCTGCACGGCGCCCGCCCTTGCCCAGGTGCCGCCAACGGCAACCGAGACAGCGGCCTACCAGGGCCTGCATGCCGCGGCAGCGCGCGGCGACATGCCTGCGCTGAACAGGCTGATCACAACAAAGGCCGACCTGAATGCCCGTGATGGCTATGGCCGCACGCCGCTGCATGTGGCCACCTTTGCCCGGCGGGCCGACGCCATCCGCGCCCTCGCCCAGGCCGGGGCCGACCTGAACGCGCTGGAGAACGACCGTTACGACGCCGTGACCATCGCCGCCGTGGCCGACGACGAGGCCACGCTGCGCCTGCTGCTGCAAATGGGCGCCAGCGCCAAACAGGTGACTAGCCGCTACGACGGCACGGCCCTGATCGCCGCCGCCCACCTGGGCCACGACGGCGTGGTGCGCCAGCTGATCGCGGCCGGGGCGCCGCTGGACCATGTGAACAACCTGCACTGGACGGCGCTCATCGAGTCCATCGTGCTGGGCAACGGCGGCCCGCGCCACCAAGCCACGCTGCAGGCGCTGCTGCAGGCGGGGGCTAGCACCCGGTTGACCGACCGGCAAGGCAACACGCCGCTGCAGCTCGCACGGCAACGGGATTACGGCGAGATGGTGCAGATGCTGCAGGCGGCGGGGGCAGTGCAATGAGGCTCTGGGGGTCTTGGATGAGGTGTCAGGTTACGCTGCGCTAACCCGACCTACGTCCCTGCGCTGCACAAGCCATAGCTGGCAGCGCTTTTTACATAAGCGCTACAGGCGTTTTTGACCTCCAACCGTGGGTCTGGTTAGCCCAAGGGGCGTAACCCGACACTCCCCAATGGCGCGCCCTTCGCGCTGCACAGCATCACTCGTCAGTATCAAATTGATAGCTGCTAGCGCTTTACAAACAAGCGCTAAAGCCCAATTTCATTCAAATTCCTGGTATCCCGTCACCAGACGCGCCTTCACGGTCTTGCCCTTGACCCGCCCCTGGTTCAGACGCTGCACGGCCTGGGCGCCAATCGCGCGATCCACCGCCACGTAGGTGGAGAAGTCGTTCACATTGATCTTGCCCACCTGCTCACGGGTGTAACCCATGTCGCCGGTCAGCGCGCCCAGCACGTCGCCCGCGCGGATCTTCTCCTTGCGGCCGCCGATGATCTGGAGGGTGACCATGGGCGGCACCAGCGGGCCGCTGCCGGTGGGCGTGAGTTCGGCAATCGGGAACCAGCGCGACTCGCGGCCCTGCAGCTGCTCGATCTTGCCCACGTGGCCCATCTCGTCCAGGCTGGCCAGGTTCAGCGCCAGGCCCTCGGCATCGCCCCGGCCGGTGCGGCCGATGCGGTGGATGTGCACCTCGGGGTCGGGCGTCACGTCCACGTTGATCACGGCGGCCAGGTTCGCAATGTCCAGCCCGCGCGCGGCCACATCGGTGGCCACCAGCACCGAGCAACTCTTGTTGGCAAACTGCACCAGCACCTGGTCGCGCTCGCGCTGCTCCAGCTCGCCAAACAGCGCCAGCGCGCTGAAACCCTGCGCCTGCAGCACGCCCACCAGGTCGCGGCACTGCTGCTTGGTGTTGCAGAACGCAATGGACGAATCGGGCCGGAAGTGGTTGAGCAGCTGCGACACGGCGTGCAGGCGCTCGCTGTTCTTCACCTCGTACCAGCGCTGCTCGATCTTGCCTTCGGCATGCTGCGCCTGCACGGTGATCTGCTGCGGGTTCTTCATGAACTGCGCGCTGAGCTTGGCAATGCCTTCGGGGTAGGTGGCCGAGAACAGCAGGGTCTGGCGCTCTTTGGGGCATTGGCGCGCCACGGTCACGATGTCGTCGAAGAAGCCCATGTCGAGCATGCGGTCGGCTTCGTCCAGCACCAGGGTGTTGAGCGCTTCCAGCGTGAGGTGCTGGCGCTCCAGGTGGTCCATCACCCGGCCGGGCGTGCCCACCACGATGTGTGCGCCATGCTCCAGGCTCAGCATCTGGCCGCGCAGCGGCACGCCGCCGCACAGGGTCACGACCTTGATGTTCTCTTCGGCCCGCGCCAGGCGGCGGATCTCGGTGGTCACCTGGTCGGCCAGCTCGCGCGTGGGGCACAGCACCAGAGCCTGCACCGCAAAACGGCGGGGGTTGAGGTTGGCCAGCAGCGCCAGCGCAAACGCGGCCGTCTTGCCGCTGCCGGTGCTGGCCTGGGCGATCAGGTCCTTGCCCAGCAGCGCGGGTGGCAGGCTGGCCGCCTGGATGGGCGTCATTTGCATATAGCCCAGCTGGTGCAGGTTGGCCAGCATGGCGGGGCTGAGGGCCAGCGCGCTGAAGTCAGTGCGGGCTTGGTTTTCTTTGGAGGTCATGGGACGGGATTATCCCGGGCCGGTCGCTTCGCCCTGCACCGCGCTGCACGTGCGCGGGACACCCGGGCAATTCCCTTACTACTCCGTAAGGCGGATCGGCTATAACCGGATACACCTGCTGGCGCCCTCTGCGGTGCATGGAGCCCGCCAGCACGGTCCAAGCACCGGGTGGGACATGCCAGATTTAACCAACGCAGCAGCCAGCAACGCCGGGCCCGGTGGCGCCAGCGACTCTTTGCTGCGCCTGATCGCCGATTCGGTGCCCGCATTGATGGCGTACTACGACCTGCCCGGCCTGTGCTGCAAGTTTGCCAACCAGGGCTATGCGGCCTACAACGGGCACAGCACCCAGTCCATCCTGGGCCTTACCGTGCAGCAGGCCATCGGCGACAAGGCCTGGGCCAGCATCCAGCCCCATGTGGAGCGCAGCGCACGTGGCGAACACGTCAAGTACACGCGCGAACAAACCCTGCCCAATGGCGAGCTGCGCATGATCGAGGTGAACCTGATCCCGCACTTTGAGGATGGCGCCGCCACACCCCGGCAACTGGGCTCCTTCGTGCTCATCACCGACATCACTGAGCGCTGGCGCGCCGAGCGCACGGTGCGCCAGAGCGAAGAGCGCATGCGCAAGTTCACCGAAGCCACGGACGAAGCCATCGTGTTCCATCGTGACGGCCTCATCACGGACGGCAACGAGGCTCTGACCCGGCTCACGGGGTATGCATTGCAGGAGGTGCTGGGGCAGTCCATCTTCAACTACATCAGCCCCGAGTGGCGTGCGACGGCCCTGGATTACACCCGCAGCGGCCGCGAAGACCCGTACGAAGTCACCATTCGCCACAAGGACGGCCGCCCCATCCCCGTGGAGGTCGTCGGCAAGACCATGCCGCTGCACCATGCGGACTACCGCATCGTGGTGGTGCGCGACATCACCGCGCGGAAGCAGGCGCAAGAGCGCGAGGCCTTCATCGCCCTGCACGACAGCCTGACACAGCTGCCCAACCGGCACTTCCTGATGGAGCAGCTTTCGCAGGTGCTGTCGCTGGCCCGCAGGCGCCACGGCCGCACAGCGGTGCTGTTTGTGAATCTGGACCATTTCAAGACCGTGAACGATTCGCTGGGCCACCACGCGGGCGACCAGCTGCTGTGCAACGTGGCCGAGCGCCTGCGCAGCGGCGTTCGCGATGCCGATGTGGTGGCGCGGCTGGGCGGAGACGAGTTTGTGGTGGTGCTCACCGACGTGAGCAGCGCAGAAGACGCCGCCGTGGTCGCCGACAAGCTACTGGCCGCCATGCACGGCGTGTTCACCATCGACCAGTTGCCGCTCACCATCTCGCCCTCCATCGGCATCGCGCTGTACCCCGAACACGGCCACAGCGCGGACCACCTGCTGCGCTGTGCAGACGCCGCCATGCACCACGCCAAGGAAAGCGGCCGCGGCAACCGCCAGTTCTACGACCCCAGCATGGACGCCAGCGCCCTGGACGTACTGCGCCACGAACGCCTGCTGCGCGAAGCCATTGCGACCGACGCCTTCGAGCTGCACTACCAGCCCCAGGTGTGCCTGGCCGACGGCGCCCTGCAAGGCCTGGAAGCCCTGGTGCGCTGGCGCCACCCCGAACGCGGCCTGGTCGGCCCCGACGAGTTCATCACCTTCTCGGAATCGCGCGGCCTGATCACGCCCATCGGCCGCTGGGTGCTGCGCGAAGCCTGCCGCCAGCTCAAAGCCTGGCAGGACGAAGGCTTGGCCATGGTGCCGGTGGCCATCAACCTTTCTGCCCTGGAGTTCCGGCAGCGCGACGTCGCCGCCGAGATTGCCGCCGTCCTGCACGACACCGGCCTGGCGCCGCAGTACCTCGAAATTGAGCTGACAGAGTCCGTGCTGATGCACCAGACCGGCCAGACACTGGATACCCTGAACGCCCTCAAGGCGCTGGGTGTTGGGATCTCGGTAGACGACTTCGGGACGGGGTACTCATCGCTGGCATACCTGAAACGCTACCCCATCGACAAGCTCAAGATCGACCGGTCTTTTGTGATGGACACCCCAGACAACGCTGATGACGTGGCCATCGTCGCCGCCATCATCCAGATGGCGCGGAGTCTGCAGCTGAAGACCGTGGCGGAGGGAGTGGAGACGGAGGCGCAGGTTGAGTTGCTGCGGGGGTTGGGCTGTGAGCAGATCCAGGGGCATGTGGTGGCGGTGCCGATGGAGGTGGCGGCGGCGCGGGAGTGGTTGGCTCTGCATAGGGAAGCTTTATGAGTGCCCGGACCGAGGCTATTGACCTCTTCCCAACACCAGGCGCAACCGACCCCCTACCGGCACAAAATTAGATCACCTTTTATCTCGCATTGCGAAGTAACTTCCATAGCAAGACAAGGCACAAGAAAATCCAGCAGCAAAGTTCAATGCAAAATTCAACCTGCCATGTTCCAAAGAGAAATAATCATACACCCCGATTATTCCCATGATCGATATCATATGAATAATACCCACCCAACCAATACCAAACGAAGAAATCATCCGATTTGTCAACAGAATAATCATCAACAACAGGGAGACCGCAATGATTATGACCATTCGCGAAAAATCCAACTCCCAGTTCAATGCAATCAGCAGCATCAATACAAAAAAATAATAGTGCCGCCCTCCGATTACGGATTCGTGAATTTGGTCACCAACAATCATCGCCTTTAGCAATCCCCTCTTAGGAAGGCGTCCCACCCAATGGCAGCCTCGGACAGTTTGCGCATTTAAAAGTATTAAATCTAAAATCATTTTCTATCAGACCACTTTTCCCACAAAAATCTAAAGACCGTAATTATATAAACAATAGCGAAACAAAAAAACAAATAAATAAATAAATAGATTACCAAAGTATCCAAAATATGCCGCATCAATCAGATGTGCAACATATAAAACTCCACACACAACAAAGAGTCTAAAGTTTTTTATTTTGAGCAAATATCTGTAACTTTCTGGGCACATATTTCAACAGCACCTCCCAGAGCGCCACCAATGGTGGGGCCACCTTGCACAGAGATGCCGCCGTCGCTAGCAATACCGACCTCCGCACGTCCCCCTAAACCGACGGCCGCATTGCCAACACCACTAAGAGAATAACCCACATCACCCGGAGTAACTTTTCCTGTGCCGACGGAATATCCAACATTTCCTGCAACTGCAACGATAGGCCCTGCTAAGATGCACCCGGTATGCGTTACGAAATTATTCCCGTGAACGTCACTTGCAGTACCTACTTGCACAGAGACCCCTACACCGGCGGCCACAGTGCCTCCTGCACCGACCCCTCCTTGCAGACCTTCCTTCGCTTTTCCGATTACGGATTTCGCATAATCTGTCATTGGCTGGACGGTACTCCTGACAGCACTAGCCGCCTTATCGAACGCTGCTTTTGATGCATCCATCGGAGTTGCTGGAGAGAGGCCAAACAACCCTAACAGGCTGCTGAAATACTCCCCTGCGTTCGACCACCGCCCAGCTGGCACATGCGCATTTCTCGCGGCAGCTTCCGTATCCTGAAAGTCAGCTCATAAACCGCGTGCTTTGAGCCGC
>NZ_JBKBKQ010000030.1:0-48398 GCF_046294525.1 Acidovorax sp. | reverse complement strand
CGGGCAATTGCCCGCGCACAGCGCCTGCTGGGGGCGATCAATTCTCGAAAGCAAGGGCTGTCTTAGTTCGGGCATCACTACGGCACTGCCAGAACCGATTCGTGAAGAGCTTCCCTAGAGGCCAAAAATGTTTGAAATTTTGCAATGCGTCGAGCGCGCAGGCTCGTCAGTACGTGCTCTGCGCCGGGTCTGCTGACGGCCGGGGAACCGGGGCGGGTGCGGGTGCGGGTGCGGAATAGTCCATCCGTCCCCGCCCGTCCTTGATGCCCTTGCGCCCCGCGATCTGCCACGCGGTGCGCTGCTGCACCAGCGCGGCCAGAAACTCCAGCTCCTCGTCGGTGTGGTTGATGGCGCCGGCCGGCGTCAGCAGCCGGCCGTCGCGCGGCGCGGGTTCTGCCCAGAAGGCCTGGTGGTAGTCGGACTGGCTCAGCACCCGGTCGCCGCCTGCGGCGATGTCCACCGTGCCATAGCAGTTGCAGAAGTAGCCCCGGTGGGCCTGGTCCGCAAATACCTCGGCATACACGCCCGTGCCCCGGATGCCGGCGGTGGCCGTCGGCAGCACGACCTGGCGGTCCGTGCCCTTGCCCCACACGCTGGCCACGGCACCCGTCAGCAGCCGCAGCACCTTGACGGCGGTGGGGGTGTCGCCTTCCAGCGCCACGCGCGAGTTCTGCCGCACCATGAAGGCGCTGTCACCCACCGCAAACACCACGGTGGAGCCAGGGCCGGTCTCCACGCGGTCGCCCGGTGCAATGCTCAACGCACTGCCGGGGGCCAGCGTTTCGCCGTTGCGCAGCACGTCGCCGCGCAGCTCCACGATGTTGCTGCGCTGCTGGGCAAAGGCTGCGGCCCAGCCCCCAGTGGCGGTCCAGGCTGCAGCGGCCTGCAGCATGCTGCGCCGCTGAAACCACAAGATCTCGCGCTCAGTGCGGCCCAGGAGCTGGTGGGTCTGCGGGGTCGGTAGCGGTTGCGTCATGGGGCACCTCTGCGGAGGGGGGTGTGGGCGAGTTTGGAGGCTCAAAACAGTCGCGGAAGGTGAACACCACGGAGGTGAAGAACATGGCCGCCATCATCATGGCCGCGCCCACCATGATGCCGCCTGCGGCCGAGCCCGCCAGCCCCGCCACGGTGAGCAGCGCCGACACCGTGGCAATGGCCATGCCGCCCAGCAGAAACACACCCAGCCAGCCCAGCCCGTAGACGAAGAACGCGCCAAAGTTGCGCACGCACGCCACGATGCTGAAAAACAGCGCCTTGACCGGCGGCACGCCATGCCAGTGCACCAGGCCGGGCGCATGCCAGAACAGCAGCGACAGCGGCAGGTACAGGATCATTGACAGCCACATGGCGCTTTGGAAAGAGGCGTCCTGCGCCACCTCGGGCGTCAGTTTGGCGCCGCCCAGGTACACCTGCGCAAACTGCCCGCCGTCAATCAGGGCCGACAAGCCCATCACCCCCAAAAAGCCCACCGCGTACAGCGCGCCCAGCACCAGCATATCGCGCAGCCGCTGCCGCCCGGTGCGAAACGCCACCAGCAGCACCGCAGGCGTGGGGAAGCGGCCTTGCGTGGCCTCGGCGGCCGCCACCATCATGGCCAGCGTGGCCGACGGCAACAGCGCCAGCGCAATGGCCGGACCGACCAGCGGCACCAGGGTGGCCACCGACATAGACGCCATGGTCATGAAGAACAGCGCCGCCAGCGCCATGGGCTGGCGCCAGAACGCCCGGATGCCGAGCTTGACCCAGGACATGCCGGTGCGGGCGGGGACGATGTGGAGTTTCATGGAAGAGTGGTGAGCAGGAGAGGTGGGTCCGCGCGCGACAGGCCGGAATGCACGATGGCAGGAATTTACCCCAGCGGCCCATTCCAGCCACGGCGCAGGGGCTGCGGCACATGCGCCGTGCCCCAGGGCCCTTGGCGCGATGCGGATGGAGTCAGGCGTGCACCGGGTGCGCCACTCGCTCGCGCAGCACGCGTTCAAAGTGCGTGGGGTCGTGGGGCTTGAGCATGGAGGCCTCGCGCGGCAGGTAGAAGTCCCACAGCCGCGAGATCCAGAACCGCAGCGCGCCCGCGCGCAGCATGGCGGGCAGCAGCTCGCGCTCGGGCCCTGTCAGCGGGCGCACGGCCTGGTAGGCGTCCAGCATGGCGGTAGCGCGCTCGGCATGGTGTGTGCCGGTGGGCAGGTCAATGCACCAGTCGTTCAGGCACACGGCCAGGTCAAACAGCCAAGTGTCCACGCCGGCAAAGTAGAAGTCGAAGAAGCCGGTCAGCGCTTCGCCGTCAAACATCACGTTGTCGCGGAACAGGTCGGCATGCACCGGGCCACGCGGCAGGGCGGCATACGTCGCGCTGGCGGCCACATGGTTCTGGTAGGCCAGTTCGGACCGCAGCAGCGCGCTTTGCGCCGCGTCGATGTGCGGCAGCACCACGGGCACGGTTTCGTTCCACCAGGGCAGGCCGCGCAGGTTGGGCTGGTGGCGGTCAAAGCCCCGGCCCGCCAGATGCATGCGCGCCAGCATGCTGCCCACAGCCGCGCAATGCACGGCCTCTGGCGCCAGCTGGCTCTTGCCGCGCAGCTTGTTCACCACGGCAGCGGGCTTGCCGCACACCGTGTGCAGGATGTCGCCAGCCTTGTCGGCACGCGGGTCGGGCACGGGGATGCCGCCGTGCGCCAGGTGCTTCATCAGGTACAGGTAGAACGGCAGCTGCTCGGCCGTGAGGCGCTCGAACAGCGTGAGCACGAACTCGCCCTGGTCGCTGGTGAGAAAGTAGTTGGTGTTCTCGATCCCGCCCTCGATGCCGCGCAGCGCTACCAGCTCACCCAGTTGCAAACGGCGCAGCAGGTCTTGCGCCTCGTTCGTGGAGACTTCGGTGAAAACGGCCATGGGTCGGGAGAAGGGGAAAGAGAAAAAAGAACAAAGGCGCGGGGCGCGCCACGGGGGGGCGAGGGCAGGTGCGGAAAGCGCAGAAGGCGGACAGGCCCTAGGGCGGTCAGAACTTCAGCACGTTCCAGACGCGGGGCGCCGTGTTGGTCTCGGCACCGTTGTGGCTGCCCGCGCGGCTGCGCGCGCCGTCGGGCGACTGCACTTCATAGCTGGGCATGTTGCCCGCCTTGGGCTGCACCGAAATGCTCTGCGTCTGGCCGCCCACGCGCAGCTCGTCCACACGGCTGCCGGCGTCTTCGATCTGGATGCGCTCGGTGCGCTGGTTGCTGCGGCCGGTAAGTTGCTCCGGATCTTGTAGCGGCTCGCGCTGGATGGGAGCGGCCTGCGGGTTGTTTTGACCTGAAGTCTGTGCCAGGGCGGTGCTGCTGGCCAGGCCCAGCAGCAAGACAAGGTGGAGGGGGAGGTGAGCGGCGCGCATCGGGCGATTGTAGAGCGCTGCCCCCGGGCGGCAGGGCCGTGCACAATCGCCCGCATGAGCAACAAAAAGACCCTGGTGCTGGTGGACGGCTCCAGCTACCTCTACCGCGCCTTCCACGCCATGCCCGACCTGCGGGCCGTGCCGGGCGACATGACGAGCGCAGCCACGGGCGCCATCCGAGGCATGATCAACATGATGCAGGCGCTGCGCAAGGAGGTGCAGGCCGACTACGCTGCCTGCATCTTTGATGCATCGGGCCCCACCTTCCGCGACGCCCTGTACACCGAATACAAGGCCACACGCTCGCCCATGCCCGACGACCTGCGCAGCCAGATCGAGCCCATCCACGAGGTGGTGGACCTGCTGGGCTGGAAGGTGGTGGCTGTGCCCGGCGTGGAGGCCGACGACGTGATCGCCACCCTGGCCCACATGGCCGCGGCACAGGGCATGGAAGTCATTGTGTCCAGCGGCGACAAAGACTTGAGCCAGTTGGTCAACGAGCACATCACCATCATCGACACCATGAGCGGCAAGCGCCGCGACATGGCGGGCGTGACGGCCGAGTTCGGCGTGCCACCCACGCTGATGGTGGACTACCAGGCGCTGGTGGGCGACGCTGTGGACAACGTGCCCGGCGTAGCCAAGGTGGGGCCCAAGACCGCCGCCAAGTGGCTGGAAGAGTATGGCTCGCTCGACAACCTGATTGCCAACGCCGACGCCATCAAGGGCGTGGCGGGCAACAACCTGCGTGAGGCGATTGCCAGCGGCCAACTCGCGCTGAGCCGCCAGCTCGTCACCATGAAGACCGACTGCGCGATGGCCGACTACATCCCCGGCCTGCCCGCGTTTGACGACATCACGCTGGACGCGCCCGACAACGCTGGCCTGCTGCCGTTTTACGAAAAGTACGGCTTCAAGGGCCTGGCCGCCGCCATCAAGGGCGCAGCGGCCCCTGCTGCGGCCCCCACCGTGGCCATGCCCGGCGAAAGCGGCGATCTGTTTGCCGACCACTCCGCCAGCACTGTGGCCGAGGCCGCGCAGCAGCGCTCGGTGGTGTACGACACGATCCTCAACTGGGCCGACTTCGACCAATGGCTGGAACGCCTGCTCAAGGCTCCCCTGGTGGCGCTGGACACGGAGACGGACTCGCTGGACGAAGTGCGTGCACAGATCGTGGGCATATCTTTTAGCGTGCAGCCCGGCGAGGCGGCGTACATCCCGCTGGCCCATGTGGGCCCGGACGCGCCCGCGCAGCTGCCGCTCGATGACGTGCTTGCCCGCCTCAAGCCCTGGCTGGAGGACCCCAAGCACCACAAGCTGGGCCAGCACATCAAATACGACAAGCACGTGTTTGCCAACCACGGCATCGACGTGCAGGGCTACGCGCACGACACCATGCTGCAAAGCTATGTGCTGGAAGTGCACAAGCCCCACAACCTGGCCAGCCTGGCCGAGCGCCACACTGGCCGCAAGGGCATCAGTTATGAAGACCTTTGCGGCAAGGGCGCGCACCAGATCCCGTTTGCCCAGGTGCCGGTGGACAAGGCCGCCGCCTACTCCTGCGAAGACTCCGACCAGACCCTGGACGTGCACCAGGCCCTGTGGCCGCTGCTGGAGGCCAACGAGAAACTGCGCTTCATCTACGACCTGGAGATGCAAAGCAGCGAGGCGCTGTATCGCATCGAACGCAACGGCGTGCTCATCGACGCGCCCACGCTGGCCGCCCAAAGCCACGAACTGGGCCAGCGCATCCTGCAGCTCGAAACCGAGGCCTACGAGATTGCAGGCCAGCCCTTCAACCTGAGCAGCCCCAAGCAGCTGGGCGAAATCTTCTTCGACAAGCTGGGCATGCCCGTTGTGAAGAAGACCGCCACCGGCGCGCGCAGCACCGACGAAGAAGTGCTGGAGAAGCTGGCCGAGGACTACCCGCTGCCCGCCAAACTGCTGGAGCACAGGTCTCTCAGCAAGCTCAAGGGCACCTACACCGACAAGCTCGCGCAACTGGCCCTGCCGCGCACAGGCCGTGTGCACACGCACTATGCGCAGGCCGTGGCCGTCACAGGCCGCTTGTCCAGCAACGACCCCAACCTGCAGAACATCCCCATCCGCACCCCCGAAGGCCGCCGCGTGCGCGAGGCCTTCATCGCGCCACCTGGCCGCGTGATTGCGAGCGCTGACTATTCGCAGATCGAACTGCGCATCATGGCCCACCTGAGCGGCGACCACTCCCTGCTGCACGCATTCCACGCCGGCCTGGACGTGCACCGCGCCACTGCAGCCGAGGTGTTTGGCGTGGAGGTGGACCAGGTGACGAGCGAACAGCGCCGGTACGCCAAGGTCATCAACTTCGGCCTCATTTACGGCATGAGCAGCTTCGGCTTGGCCAAGAATTTAGGGATAGAAACAAAGGCCGCAGCCGCCTACATCGACCGCTATTTCCAGCGCTACCCCGGCGTGAAGCAGTACATGGACGACACAAAGGCTGCGGCCAAGTCGATGGGCTATGTCGAGACCGTGTTTGGCCGGCGCCTGTACCTGCCGGAAATCAACTCGCCCAACGGCCCCCGCCGGGCTGGGGCTGAGCGTGCAGCCATCAACGCGCCCATGCAGGGCACGGCCGCCGACCTCATCAAGATGGCCATGGTGGCCGTGCAGAAGGAACTTGACGCGCACAAGCCCGACATCAAGATGGTGCTGCAGGTGCACGATGAACTGGTGTTCGAGCTGCCCGAGGGCGAGGTGGACTGGGTCAAGAGCCATGTCCCCCGCTTGATGGCCGAAGTCGCGGCGCTGAAGGTGCCGCTGCTGGCGGAGGTGGGCGTGGGGCCGAACTGGGACAAGGCGCACTGAACTGCGGTGGGGCCGCGGGCGGCCTCGAGTTTTTGGTCTTTTTGGCCTCTAGCGCTTATCTATCAAGCGCTGATAGCTATCATTATTGATGGCTCGTTGCCGCGTGGCCCTGCGCCAGCATCCACAGTCAGGGGCTATCTCCCGCGCGTGCGGCCGGCGCAGCGGCATCGCGTCAGCTGGCGGCCATCCACAGCACGAGAATGCCCGCGCCCACGCCCGCGGGAATGCCAAACCGCTCCAACTTGGACGCGGGCTCTCCGGCAATCACCTCGACCGGCACGGTGGTCCGCTCGATCACCTGGTTGGTGACGGATTGCTCAACCATGCGGACGAGTGAGCTCTTGCGCCCTGTGCTCATCACGATGCAGTCGCACTGCAGCCGGCGCGCCGTGGCCACGATGCAGTCGGCCTTGTCGCCCACTTCGACGTGGACGGTGTAGGGCACACCGGCTTCGTCAAGCACCTGCCGCACGGGCGCGAGCGCGAGCGCGGCCTGCTCCTCATGGAACTCCGCACGGGCGCTCTTGCTGGAGAAATCGCAGATGTGTTTGGAAAAGGGCGCCTGCACGTTGAGCAGATGGACCTCCATGGCCCCGTTTTTCGCGTATTCGCGGATCACGTGGCGGATGCCGTGCTGTGAGTTGGTGGAGCCGTCGGACGGAACAAGAACTCTCAACATGGCTGTCTCCTTCGCGTGGATGGCGGAGCTGGCAGGTTGGCGGATGCCCCAGGCCCCGAATGAGGCTCCACGATAGGGTTGCGGCGGCTTTGTGGAAGCAGATAATGAAGAAGCGAAAGTTCTGAAAAATCTGACAAACCCAAGTACCTGAGCCGATAACCTGAGAACCTGGCTATGGGTCCGGACTTCAGCTACCGCCATCTTTACTACTTCTGGGTCGTTGCGAAGGAAGGCGGCATGGCGCGCGCTGCCGAAAGGCTGGGCATGGCCGTGCAGACCGTGAGCACACAGGTGCGCGAACTGGAGCGCACATTGGGCTATGCCCTGCTCAAGCCCGCGGGGCGCGGGGTGGCGTTGACGGACGCCGGGTTTGCCGCCCTGCGCCAGGCCGAGCAAATCTTCCAGCTGGGCGAACAGCTGCCTGCGGCACTGCGTGATGCCGTGGGCTCGCCGGCCGTGCGCCTGGTGGTCGGTATCTCAGACCAACTGCCCAAGCTGGCCGTCAAGCAACTGATGCAGCCGGTCATGCAGGAGCCGAACTTGCGCTTGCTGTGCCTGGTCGATGAGTTTGAGGACCTGCTGGGCGACCTGGCGCTGCATCGCATTGATGTGGTGTTGGCAGACCGCGCTGCTCCGCCCAACCCCAACCTCAAGCTCTACAGCCAGTCCCTCGGCAGCTCTGCATTGGCCTGGTATGCGCCGGCGGCGCTGTACGCGGCAGCCCGGCGGGGCTTCCCGCAGTCTCTGGCAAGCGTGCCCGTGCTATTGCCCACCACGCACGCTGCCGTGCGCACCCGGCTCGACCAGTGGTTTGAGCGCAGGGGTATCAAGCCCCACCTGGTGGGCGAGTTCGAGGACAGTGCCCTGCTCAAGACCTTTGGTGCGGCGGGCATGGGCGTGTTCCCGATGGCTGGCCTGGTGCATGGCGACCTCAAGGACCGCTACGGCGTGCGGCGCGTGGGGCCGTGTGACGGCGTTGCCGAGCAGTTTTTTGCGATCGGGGCCCGCAAGAAGGTCTTGCATCCTTTGGTGGAGAGATTGTTCAGGGTGCAGCGATAGGCGTGCACGCATTGCATGCCCTCGGGCATCTGGGCCGTGTCGCGCCTTGGGGGCATGTGCAGCGGGTCTGCAGCCGTCCGGATGCGTCTATAAACTCCAGCGCACAGCGGCCGCCCGGCCGCGCACCCCATCCCATCCCTATCGCCCGGAGCCCCGCATGCCCGACACCACCTCCTACACCCCGCCCGCCATCTGGCAATGGAACAAGGAAAACGGCGGCCAGTTTGCCAGCATCAACCGCCCCATCGCGGGCGCCACGCACGACAAGGAACTGCCCGTGGGTCGCCACCCGCTGCAGCTGTATTCGCTGGGCACGCCCAATGGCGTAAAGGTGACCGTGATGCTGGAAGAGCTGCTGGCCCTGGGCCACGCCGGTGCGGAGTACGACGCTTGGCTGATCCGCATCAACGAGGGCGAGCAGTTTGGCAGCGGGTTCGTGGCAGTGAACCCCAACTCCAAAATCCCCGCGCTGCTGGACCGTACCGACCCCGCCCAGCCGGTGCGTGTGTTCGAGTCCGGCGCCATTCTGATGTACCTGGCCGAAAAGTTTGGCAGTGCCTTTTTGCCCAAGGAGGGCGCCGCGCGGGCCGAATGCCTGTCGTGGCTGTTCTGGCAGATGGGCAGCGCGCCGTTTCTGGGCGGCGGGTTTGGACACTTTTATGCCTATGCGCCCGAGAAGTACGAATATCCGATCAACCGGTATGCGATGGAGGTCAAGCGCCAGCTGGATGTGCTCAACCAGCGCCTGGCGGACAACGAGTTTGTGGCCGGCCGCGAGTACACGGTGGCCGACATCGCCATCTGGCCCTGGTATGGCCTGTTGGTGAAGGGCCAGGCCTACAACGCCGGCGAATTCCTGCAGGTGCATGAATACACGCACGTGGTGCGCTGGGCCGACCAGGTGGCCAAACGCCCGGCGGTGCAGCGCGGGCGCAAGGTCAACCGCGTGAATGGGGACTTGGCCAACCAACTGCGCGAGCGGCACGACGCCAGCGACTTCGATACGAAGACGCAGGACAAGATCGAGGCCGCGGTGTCGGCGTCATCGTCCGCCCGGTAACCTTTGCACACGGGGCAACAAGCATGGTCACCCTTTACGACTGCGCCACCGCGCCCAGCCCGCGCCGGGCGCGCATCCTTCTGGCTGAAAAGGGCGTTGCCCACGAGACCGTGCAGGTGGACCTGAAGAGCGGCGAACAGCTGGGCGAGGCCTACCGCCAGATCAACCCTCAGTGCACGGTGCCCGCGCTACGCCTGGAAGACGGCCTGCTGCTGACCGACAACGCGGCCATCACGGCCTACGCGGAAGCGCGCTGGCCGCAGCCGCCGCTGCTGGGCGAAACACCGGCCGAGAAGGCCGAGATCGCCAGCTGGAACTGGCGTGTGGAGTTTGAAGGCCTGCTCGCCATCGCAGAGGCGCTGCGCAACAGCGCCCCTGCCATGGCCAACCGGGCCCTGCCGGGTGCGGTGGACTACCCGCAGATTCCCGCCCTGGCCGAGCGCGGACTGGTGCGCGTCGGGCAGTTCTTCCATCTGCTCAACGACCGGCTTGCGGGCCGGGAGTTCATCGCCGCCGACCGGTTTAGCGTGGCCGATATCACCGCCGTCGTGGCGGTGGATTTTGCGCGCGTGGTCAGGCACAAGCCTGGGGAGCAGCACGCGCACCTGCTGCGCTGGCGGGCGGCGATGGCGGCGCGGCCGTCGATGGCGCTCTAGTCCACTGAATCCGAGAAATCGGCGGTGCGCCGGGTGTGCAACGCGGCTGCGCTCTGCGCCTAGATTGCGGCTTTGCCAGACCCTCACGCATCGCTGATTTCTCGGATCCAGTGGACTCGCATGGCTGTCACTCCTCACACCTGCCCCTCCAGCCGCGCCTTGTAGAGCTGCAGCAGCGTCTGCGCAAAGCTGTCCAGAAGCGCCTGGGCCCACCAGTTGGCATAGGTGTTGAAGTCGGTGGACAGGCGGTAGCTGATGCGAAGGTGCAGCCGCGTGCCGCCGGCCTCGGGGGTCAGGGTGTAGGCGGTGTCGTTCAGGTCGAAGTAGGCCCCGCCAATGGCCACGTGGTCGTCCAGCGCGCCCGGCGGGACGGAGTCCGGGGTGAAGCGGTAGGTCCAGCGCACATGGCGGTTGGGTTCCCAGTCCTGGATGATTTCGTCAAAGTGCACGCCCTTGGCCCAGCGGCTTTTTCGCACGCGCTGATCGCCCTCCTGCACCGTGACGGCCTCCACGGGTGGAGGCACGCCGATGCGGTGGGTCCAGGACGCTGCCACCTCGTGCGGCTGGATGTTGCGGATGTCGTTGATGCCCTGCCACACCGCCGAGGCGGGGGCGTTGATCCACAGGCTGCGCTCGACCTGCCCGAGCTGCGCGGGCGCCCCATGGGGCAGCACCAGTGCAGCAGCCAGCGGCAGCGCGGCGAAGCCATAGGCCGCGTGGCGGGGCCAGCGGGTGAGGCGGCACACCAGCCCCATGCACAGCCCGCCCGCCATGCCCATGAAGGTGAACAGCGGCACGATGACGATGGCGCAGATCAGCCCTTCGATCAGCACCAGCAAGGAGCCGATCACGACGAGCGCCGAGGCCAGTGCGGGCGCCCAGGCGTAGTAGGACCAGCTGCGCCGCTGCTGCCGTTCCGCCAGATAAACGGTGATGGCGCCGGTGGCCAGGGGCGCGAGCCAGATGAAAGCGCCCACCATGGCCGACCAGCGGCTGCCGGCCGCACCGCTGAACGCCAGGCGCAGCAGCAGGCCAAACAGCATGCCGCTGACGAGAGGCGTCCACTTGCGAAAGGGCAGGCGTGACGGGTCTTCGGCCGCGTCCCAGGGTGGGGTTGGCTGGGGCGGAGGCCGGGTAGGGTCGTCTGGCATGGTTGCTCCCTCGATGGGTTGTGTTGGATGTGTTTTTCAGGACCGTTCTGGCAGGTGGCGATGTATGGCGTCTCAACCACCCCACAGGGCCGGCTTGTTCACCATCAGCGCAAAGACCACGGCCATGGCGATGAATGCGGGGTAGCCCAGGCCTTCCCACCAGCGCTGCAGGCGCGCGTATTCGGACGGCAGCGGCGTACCTGCGGCATGTGCGGCCCGGGCCATGCGGGCCATGCGGATCTGGATGGCCACCACCGGCAGCCAGCAGGCTCCGGCCAGCATGTACAAGGCCATCGACAGCGCCAGCCACGGCGTGGTGAGCGGCCAGCCCGCCATGTGGGCCATTGCAATGCCGCTCAAGGGCTGAACCAGCACGGCTGGGGTGGTAAACCACCAGTCCGCCCGCACGACCAGGCGTCCCACCACGGCCTGCGCAGCCAAGCTGCCGCTCCGGTTGGCAAAGAACAGGTAGAACGCCGAGCCCAGGCCCGTGCCCACCAGCAGCACGCTGGAGATGATGTGTATGGTCTTGAGGACGAGGTAGGTGTTCATGGCGCAGATTTCTCGGCACGGGCCAGCACCACCAGGATGGCGGCGATGGGCAGGTTCTTGAGCAGGGACCCGAGCGGGTCCAGCCACAGGTGGGGCAGCAGCACGGTGGCCGTGAGGGTCATCACCCCCATCAGGCCGAGGGCGGCCCATGCGCTGTGCCGACCCGGCCAGCGCCACAGTGCCAGGCCCACCAGCAGGTCGGCCGCTGCGCCGCCCCAGATGAGGGCTTGAATCCACCCGTCATCCGTCAGCCCCGCCTGGCGCAGCAGGGCCTCGCCTTGTGTGCGGTGCGTGATGGCGCTGACCACCGCAGTGCCCAGCCACACGGCCACCAGACTGGTGCGCAGCAGGCGGGCGGTGTGTGGGGGCAGGGCGCCGGTGGAGTGAGTTATGGAACGCGTCATGTTGTGGCTCGTCGGTTTAAAGCGTGCACTGGTCTGTGCACTGCCGGGCTGCGGCCCGCTGTGCAGCGCGGCGCAAAGCCTTGCCAAAGAACATCCGCACCAACCACGCCGGCGCACGGTAGCGGTTGCGCGCAACCACAGGGTACAGCGCGTCCATCGCGGCGCGCAGCAGGGGGATGCGGGCTGGCGCCATCACCCAGCCCAGGCCCACGGCGGCGTACGCCATCTCGAAGGCCGGTACGCCGCTCAGCCATTGGCCGTCCGCTGTGCGGGCATGCATGCGGGTCAGCAGCGCCTCGCGGGTGACGCCGTCGGGGCACGCAAATCCGGGGGCCTGCACGTCCTCAAACCGAAGCTGCCCGGACTGGTTGCGCAGCATGAGGTTGTGCATCTCGGTGTCGCACAGGGGGCAGGCGCTGTCGTAGAACAGCGTGACGGGATAGGTGGTTCCGGGCACAGTCTCATCCATTTCTGAAATTTCTGTCAAAAAAGAAATTTCGTGCCAAAAAAAATTTACCGATCAAAGGGGGTAGTGGCTGCGCGGGTGGCATCAGCGGGGGCTGCGGGCGCATCACCGCCACGCACGAACTTCTGCACGGAAGCGCCCATGCGCAGCACCTTCTCCAGCGTGTTGGGCGACAGGCGCAGCATCTCGTCGGCCCAGGTGCCCAGCGACTCCATCAGATGCAGGGTCTCGCGCACCCGGTCCTGCGCGTCGGGGCTCTCCTGGGCAAAGTCGGGCTTGCGCACCAGATCACGCAGCATGCGGGTGGTGGGGTCGAATTCGCGCGTCTTGCGCTCCCGCACCACGGTGCGGAAAAGCTCCCACACGTCGCTACTCGTTTCGTAGTAGTCACGCCGGTCGCCCAGCACATGGGTCACGCGAATCAGCTGCCAGTTGAGCAGCTCCTTGAGGCTGTTGCTCACATTGGACCGTGCCACTACCAGCGTGTCCGCAATCTCTTCGGCGTTGAGCGGGCGGCCATGAAAAAAAAGCAGGGCATGGATTTGCGCCACCGTGCGGTTGACGCCCCAGGCGCTTCCCATCTCGCCCCAGTGGACGACGAATTGCTGGGCGATGGGTGTGAGCTGCATGGAGCGCAGTCTCGGGGATTCTGAAATTTCTGTCAAGACTGAAATTTCGCAATTTCTCATCCGGTATGGTGGTGGGAAGTCATCCCGTCGATTGGGTTGGCGATGCGCTCGCGATGCGTGGGCGTGCAAGGTGAGTTGTCCAGGTTGCAGAGGGGTGGTGGGCGCAAATGGTTGGCGTACACCCTGGCAAACCGGGATTGCTTTCATGGCGCGTTCCTTGCATCGTGACGGGATGCGTTTGCGTCACATCGAAGTTTTCAACGCGGTCATGCTGACGGGCAGTGTCAGTGCCGCAGCCCGCCTCATCAACGTCACCCAGCCAGCCGTCAGCCGCATCCTGGCGCATGCGGAATTGCAGTTGGGATTTCCGCTGTTCCACCGGCTCAAGGGCAAGCTCGTGCCCACCACCGAAGCGCAGACGCTGTACCCGCACATCGAGCGCCTGTTCACACAACTGGACGACGTGCAGCGCCTTGCCAACAGCCTCAAGAGCGACCGGCGCGAGGGCGAGTTGCATGTGCTGAGCGTGCTCGCGCTGAGCTACGAAGTACTGCCCCGTGCGCTGCGGTTCTTTCGCCAGAAACACCCGGATGTGATGGTCACCATCGACGCCCTGCATTCGCCGCAGATCATTTCCGCCTTGGTGCTGCAAGAGGCTGATGTGGGCTTTGTCTTCAGCGCTGTGGCGCACCCCTCACTCACGCAAGAGCATCTCGCCGATGGCCAGATGGTGTGCGTGGCCCCCAAGGGCATGTTGGCGCCGCAGTTGGTGCAAGCCGGGGCCGTGCATCTGGCCGATCTGGCCGATTTGCCCGTGGTGCGGCTTGATGTGCGTGACCCGCTGGGCACGCTGGTCAGCCATGCGTGCCGCGAGGCGGGCGTGGGCCTGTCCACTGCCTTCACCGTGCAGACTTACCACGCCGCGCTGGCGTTGGCGCACCATGGGCTTGCGGTGGCGATCGTGGATGCATGCACGGCCGCGTCGGCCGACCGCGCCAAAGTGGATGTGCTGACGCTGCAGCCGCAGATCGATGTGCCGATCAAGTCCTTGCGAACGGTCAATCGGCCCAGTTCGCTGCTGGCCAGCGCGATGACGCAGTGCATGCGCCAGGCCGTGGTGGAAACGCTGGGGCTGGTGCAGTAGGGCGCTCAGGCGCAGTGGGGCGCCAACAGTTCCGCCACCTGGGCCGCTGTGCCAAACGCCAGGGTAAAACCGAGTGCTCCGTGGCCGGTGTTGATCAGCAGGTTCTCTGGCGACGCGACATGGCGGCCCACCAGCGGCACGCCTGTGGGCGTGGCCGGGCGCATGCCGCTCCACGGGTGTAGTGCGCTGCCAGCGGTGCAGGTCGGGAACAGCGACTCGGCCGCGTCGCGCAGGCTCTGGATGCGTGCGGGCGGAATGCGGGTGTCGTGCCCCACCAGCTCGGCCATGCCCGCCACGCGCAGGCGATGGCCGATGCGGGCAAAGACCACCTTGCGCGCGGCATCGGTGACGTTAACGCGCGGTGCAGCGCCCGGCGCATGGTCGGTGTCGAGTGTGATGCTGTAGCCCTTGAGTGGGTACACCGGAAGGCGAAACCCCAGCGTGCGTGCGATGGGGTCGCTGTGGCTGCCCAGGGCCAGCACGAACTGGTTGCTTTGCACGTCGCCTGCGCTGGTGCGCGCGGCCACCACACGCCGGCCGTCGCGCACAAAGCCGTGCACCTGCGCCCCCAGCACAAAGCGCACGCCGCGCGCAGCCAGCAGGGCTTGCAGGGCGGTGCACACCTTGAGGCAGTCGGCAGCGCACTCGCTGGGGGTGTAGATGGCGCCCGCAATGTGTTGCTGGTAGTGTTGCAGCGCGGGCTCGATCTCTGCGCAGCGCTGGGCTGAAACGACCTCCTGGACGCTGCCCCAGGCGCGCTGCAGCTCCATCTGGCGGCGTGCAGCCTGCAGGCCCTGAGGCGTGTCGTACAGCACCAGCTTGCCCGTGGCGGAAAAGTCGCAGTCCATCTGTTCGGCCTGCAGCATGGCTTCAAAATGGTGGCGGCTCAGCGCGGCCAGGGCCAGCAGTTGGGCGGTGCTGCGCTCGGACGTTTGCTGGTTGCATGCCCGCAAAAATTCAACGCCCCAGCGCCACTGGTGTGTGTCCCACTGCAGCCGCAGTTTGAGCGGCGAATGCGGCGAGAGCAGCAGTTTGGGCAGCTGGCGCCAGATGCTGGCATCCGCCAAGGGCTGTACATAGCTGTAGCTCAGTTGCGCGCCGTTGCCGCCGCTGGCCCCGGCGCCGGGCATGCCCTGGTCGATGACGGTGACCTGCATGCCGCGCTGGTGAAGCTCATACGCAGTGGCCAGGCCGACGATGCCTGCGCCGAGAACACATACATGCATGGTGAAAGGTGGTGAATGGATGGGGCCACTGTAGGGCGACGTACTGCACCTGAACAATGCCGATGCCATGGTGGGCTATGCCCGCAGGTTATGGGGTGAACCTGGTGCTGCCACGTGTTGTCTGCTGTGCGCGCGGGCCTGGCCCTTGCATCCGGCCTGTTCATTGATGGTGCAGCGGCGCACCGAAAACGAGCCATAACTTTTCATCATGGTGTACCCGTGCAAATGAATTGTTCAAGCGCTGCGCGAGTTTTTACAGTGCCCCTGCGTTCCGCTTGTTGCCCTCAGGTTTCGTTTTTTCAACCTTGCCATTTCATTTTTGCAAAGGGATACCCATGAAGCTCTCCGCAGTCACCTCTGCCGCCATCGTGGCCACCGGCCTGCTGGCCAGCACGCTGGCCAGTGCCGACACCCTCAAGAAGGTTGCCGATTCCGGCAAGATCACGCTGGCCTACCGCGAATCGTCGGTGCCCTTCAGCTATCTGGCAGGCCCTGGCGCTCCCATCGGCTTTGCGGTGGACATCTCCAACGCCGTGGTGGACGCGGTGAAAAAGCGCGTGAACAACCCCAACCTGAAGGTGGAGCTGCAGGCCGTGACCTCGCAGAACCGCATCCCGCTGCTGACCAACGGCACCATCGACCTGGAGTGCGGCTCCACCACCAACAACACCGCGCGGGCCAAGGATGTGCAGTTCGCCATCAACCACTTCTACACCGGCACGCGGCTGCTGACCAAGAAGACATCAGGTGTGAAGAACTATGCCGACTTGGCAAAGAAGAAGGTGGCCAGCACCTCCGGCACCACCAACGCCCAGGTCATCCGCAAATACAGCCGCGACAACAACCTGGACCTGGACATCGTGCTCGGCAAGGACCACGACGACGCGGTGCTGCTGGTGGACAGCGGCCGCGCAGAAGCCTTCGCAATGGACGACATCCTGCTTTTTGGCCTGATGGGCAACCAGCGCAACCCGGGCGACTGGGAAGTGGTGGGTGATTCGCTGCAGGTGGAGCCCTACGCCTGCATGCTGCGCAAGGACGACCCGCAGTTCCAGGCGCTGGTCAACGGGGTGATTGGCGGGATGATGAAGTCCGGCGATTTTGAAAAGCTCTACAACAAATGGTTCATGTCGCCCGTGCCCCCGCGCAACCAGAACCTGAACCTGCCCATGGGCAAGGAGCTGCGCGACAACCTCGTGGCACAGAGCGACAAGCCCGCGATGTAGGCGTTGCCGGGCTCTCATGTCTTTTGCTGCTCACACCCGCCCCACACCGCCGCAGATCGTGGGCATTCTCGGCGGCATGGGCCCCGCAGCCGGTGCCGACTTTGTGCGCCTGTTCGTGCAGGCCTGCACCGAGCGCATGGGCGCGCTGGGTATTCCCGTGCACGACCAGGCCTACCCCGAGCACTGGCTGGCGCAGGTGCCCATCCCCGACCGGACGGCCGCGCTGAACGACACGCGCCCCGGCGCCCACCAGCCCGCTGATCCACTGCTGCAGGCCACCGGCCGGTTGGCCGCGTTGGGCGCCCGGGTGGTCGCCATTGCATGCAACACGGCCCATGCCTGGCACGGGCTGCTGCAGCAGCGTTTTCCGCAATTGGTGGTGCTGCATGGCGTGCAGGAGGTGGCCAGTGCGCTCGCGCGCCGCCAAGTGCGCGCGGTGGGCCTGTTGGCCACTCAGGGAGCGTATGAAGCGGGCCTTTACCAGCGCGAGCTGGAGCGCCAAGGCACGGACTGCCTGCTGCCCGAGCCGCACGAGCGCGAGTGGCTCATGGAAGGCATCTACGACGGCGTGAAAGCGGGTAACTATCCCCTGGCACGCCTGCGGTTCGAGGCCGTGGCGCTGGCGCTGCAGCAGCGGCATGGTGTGTCCACGCTCATCATGGGATGCACCGAGATTCCGTTGGCACTGGCTGAACATCCCGGGCTACCGGGGGTGGCGCTGGTGAACCCCTCGGTCGAGCTGGCCGCGGCTCTGGCGCGGCACGCCTATGGGTGCGCAGACGCCTTGGGTTGAATGGCACCGCGGCCGGCGCATAGGTTTCTTCTCGGCCATCCGCGTTCGCGGGTGGCAACTCCTCCCTCATAGGTGACAGTCATGGCATTCACGGCGTTCGAATGGCGCGTGCGCGCTTGCAGGTTGGTTGCGGCGTTGGCCTGCGCACTGGGCATGGGCGCCAACGCATGGGCACAGGCGGAAACGCCCTCGCCAGGATCGACGCTGCAGCGCATACAGGCCAGCGGCGTGGTGGTCATCGGCCACCGCGAATCATCGCTGCCAATGTCCTATGTAGCAGGCGGAAAACCCATGGGATACAGCGTGGACATCTGCCTACAGATTGCACAGGCTTTGGGCCGACACCTCAAGCTGAGAGAAGCCCGGGTGGACTACCGGCTGGTCACCTCCAGCAGCCGGTTTGACGCCATTGAAAAAGGCGAAGTGGACCTGGAATGCGGATCCACCACCAACACGGCGGCGCGCCGCGATCGCGTTGCCTTCACCATTGCGCATTTCATTGCGTCTTCTCGCATCGTGGTGCAAAGTGACAAGCCGTATTCCCGCATCGAAGACCTGGACGGAAGGACCGTCGCCTCCACAGCGGGCACCACCAACATCGATTCGTTGGCGCGCGAAGCGACCGCCAAGTCCGTGCGCGTGCGCATCGAGCCAGCCAGGGACCACGCCGAGGGCTTTGCCTGGGTCGTCAGCGGCAAGGTTGAAGGTTTCGCCATGGACGATGTGCTGCTGTATGGGCTGCGCGCCAGCCACGCCCGGCCGCAGGACCTGAAGGTGATTGGAAAGCCCATGACCATTGAGCCCTACGCCGTGGCCTTTGAGCGCAACAACCCCGAATTGAAGGCGGTGGTGGACGCCGAACTGCGCCGCTTGATCCAGACCCGCGAACTGCACCGTCTGTATGACAAGTGGTTCACGCAGCCCATTCCACCGCAGGGCATCAACCTGGGCATGCGCATGCCGCACCTGCTGGTGGATTCGTTCAAGTATCCGTCGGATTACGTACCTCAGTAGAGCAGTTGAAACACGGGTTGGGCACTCAGTGCCAGGCAGTGGCCACCAGCTGGCTGTAGTGCACGCCTTTGCGCCCCAGCAACTGCTCGAACACCGCTGGGTTGCCCACGTTGTCGCTGCCCAGCATGGCCAGGGTTTCGCTGCACCAGGGCACACCGGGGACGGCGTCTCCCATGCGGGCGCTGAGCCGGGTCAACGGGTCGGGCAGGCGCAGCACATGGGCGGGACGGTGGCCCAGTTGCTGGCGCAGGCTGGCGACGAAGTCGCCCAGGGTCAGGGCCTCGGGCCCGGCGCACTCGATGATGCCCCGCGTGGCCAGGGCAGGGCCCAGCAGGGCGACGATGGCGGCTGCCAGGTCATGCACCGAGACGGGCTGCACCCGGGCCGTGAGCATGGGGCCGGGGAACAGCGCCACAGGCAGGCGGGCCAGGTTCATGAACAGCGCGCTGCTGTCGCCGCCTTTGCCGAACACCACGCTGGGCCGCAGGATGGCTGGGGCAAGCGCACCTTGTGCCGCCAGCGCTTGCAGGTGCTCGTCGGCGGCGCGTTTGGTGCTGGCGTAGCGCGTGCTGCTGTATGCAATGCCCAGGGCCGATATCTGCACCACGCGCCGCACGCCTGCCTGGGCGCAGGCATCGAACAGCGCAGTGGGCGTGTGCTGGTGCACGGCGTCAATCGGCCGCGTGCGGCTGTCGCGCAACACGCCCACTGTGTTGATCACCGCATCCACGCCCTCCAGGCGCGGCAGCCAATGCGCGGGCGTGGTGTCGCGGGCGAAGTCCATGGGCACCTGCAAGGCATCTGCCTGGGTATGGGGTGCTGTGTGCTGGCGCGGCGAGATGCCGCCGTGCACGGTGTGCCCCGCCTGGGTGAGGGCGCGGGCCACAGTGTGGCCGATGAAGCCGGTGGAGCCGGTCAACAGGATGTGCATGCAATCTTCCGTTAGTGCTTTGGTCAGTGCGCGGGGTCGAACACCTCGAAGCGGTTGCGCCCGGCGGATTTTGCGCGGTACAGCGCGGCATCGGCAGCCTGGACCAGGGTGTCTGAGCCGCCGTCGGTGCGGGGCACCATGCTGGCGATGCCCATGCTGAGCGTGATCACCGGTGCGGTGGGCGACCGCGCATGGGCCAGGGCCGCCTCACGCAGGCGCGCCATGCAGCGCTGGGCCATGGCAATGGCGTCTTCCTGGGGCACATCGGGCAGCAGCAGCACAAACTCTTCGCCGCCGTAGCGGGCGGCCACCTCGTCGGCGCGGCGCGTCATGCCCTGCAGCAGCTGGGCCACGTGGCGCAGGCACTCGTCACCCGCCAGGTGGCCGTAGTGGTCGTTGTAGAGCTTGAAATGGTCGATGTCGATGAGGATGACCGACAGAGGGGTCTGGTGGCGCCCGCAGCGCTGCCACTCGGTGGCCAGCCGCTCGTCAAAGCGGCGGCGGTTGCCAATGCCCGTGACGCCATCGGTGGTGGACAGCAGGGCCAGCTGCGCGTTGGCCGTGGCCAGCTCCTGTTCCTTTCGCACCAGCTGGGTCACGTCGGTGCGCACGCCGGCAATGCCGCCCTGGGGAGTGCGTCGCTCGTCGGCCTGTACCCAGCGGCCTTCGGGCAGGCGCTGCAGCACGGCGTGTTGAGCGGCGCGGTGGTCGGCAATGCGCTGGGCCAGCCAGGCTTCTTCGTTGCCGATGGCATCGGGGTACTGGCCGCGCTCGGCGCCGTAGCGCGCAATCTGCTCGAAGGTGCTTCCCGGCACGATCATGGGCGCCGAGATGGGGTACAGCCGTCGGTACTGCGCGTTGCACACCACCAGGCGATCGTCGGCGTCAAACAGTGCAAAGCCTTCGGGCAGTGACTCCACCGCGTCCTGCAGCAGCTGCTGCGCTTGCTGCGCGGCAGTCTGGGCGGCCTCCAGGGCTTGGCGCTGCTCGATCAGGTCGGTGATGTCCAGGCGCACGGCCACCACATAGTTCTCGGGCGTGCGGGTTTCGTAGATGTTGATCCAGCGGCCGTCTGCCAGCCGCTGCACCAGGGTGGAGGTTCGGCTGCCGTGCTCGGACAGCCGCTCGGCGATCCAGGCCTCCTCGCGCCCCTGCGCCGACGGGATCAGCCCCCGGTCCACCGAGTAACGCAGGATGTCGGCGAAGGTCTTGCCCAGGTGCTCGGCGTAGTTCATGTGCGGGTACATGCGCGAGAGCTGCTGGTTGTACAGCACCAGGCGGTCCTGCTCATCGAAGATTTCGATGCTCACCGGCAGCGCCTCCACCGCGCGCTCCAGTAGCTGGCGTATGCGCTGGCTTTCCTGCCGGGCTTCTTCCAGCTTTTGCCGCTGGGCGATCAGGTCGGTAATGTCGAGCCGCACCACCACCGTCATGCCGGACGGCGTGCGGCTTTCGTGCATGTGCATCCACACGCCATTGGGGTAATGGCGCACCTCCGGGCCAGGGCGGTGGCCGCGCAAGGCCATCTCGTGCGCCAGCCACAGCTCCTCCTGCCCCAGCGCTTCTTCCGGAATGCCGTGTTTCAGTCCTTCGCGCAGCAGTTCCTCGTAGGTCTTGCCCAGCGACGTCTCCACCGGCAGGTGGGGGCGCAGGCTGGCCATGACATCGTTGCACAGCACCAGGCGGTCGTGTTCGTCGTAGATGTCGAGCCCCGCGGGCATGGCGTTCACGGCCTCGCGCAGGCGGCGCTCAGCCAGCTCGGCCTGCTTCAGGGCTTCCGTCAGGGCGCGCTCCTTGAGCACGGCCTCGGTGATGTCAGCCCGCAGCACCACCACGCCGCCACCGGCCAGCAGCTTTTCGGTAACCTGCATCCAGCGGCCGCCCCGTACGGCCTGCACCTCCGGGGCGTCAGGCGACCGGTGCCGTGCCATGCGGCTGGCCAGCCAGGCGGGGATGTCGTCCTGCGCGTCCAGGATCTCGCCCGAGTCGGCCGCGCGGCGTAGCACCTCTTCAAAAGCGATGCCGTATTCCATGGGCACCGTGGTGCCAGGCACGACCTCGCGGTAGCGGGCGTTGCACAGCACCAGGCGGTCTTGCGCGTCGTAAATGGCCAGTCCATCGGGCAGGATGTCGAGGGTGGCCAGCAACTGGCCGCGCGCGCGTTCAGCGGCGTCCCGCGCCCGCGCCAAGCGCTGCACCTGGCGCAGGTACAGACAGGCCATCAGCAGCAGCGCAGCACCGGCGCCACCCATCACTACCCGTGCCATGCCGCCCGGCGCAGCATCCAGCACCGCCGTGGTGCCCAGGGCCAGCCCCGCCCCACCGCACAAAGCCGACACCAGCCGGGAGGCGAGGGGGGCAGCAGCGGGGCGCGGGCTCATGGGCGGGGCGTCTCCGGGGAGATGGGGACTCAAAAGAGGGTCGAGGGGGCAGCCGCCAGTGATAGGGCGGGCGGGGGTCGAAGAAAGTCTAGCAGCGCTGATGGGATTGGCATATGTGCAAATGCGCGGGTGTGCACTGACTTGGTGCGTTCTGAAGGGCTGCCACGGGCCGAAATTGTTGGGGCACGCAACGCGAATGTTTCGCAAAAACACTAGACTGCCGTACCCCGGCGCCGCTGCCAGCGTGCCGGGCGGCCGCGCCTGGCGCCGCACCTTTTGGCGTTTCCAACCTTGTCCGCCACCGAACTGGAGAACCTGATGTCCCTCAACGACGATCTTCACGCTGACACCCTGGCCCTGGTGCCCGGGCGATCCACCGAAGCGGGCGCCACGCGCCGCACCGCGCTCCAAGCCGCGCTGGGCCTGGGCTACGCCGCCGCTGCGGCACCCGTGATGGCGCAGACGGCCATTGCCACGCCGGCCGATGGCCTGACGGCGGGCGAGGTCAGCTTCATGGTGAATGGCTTCAAGGTGCCCGCCTACCGTGCGGCCCCGGCCGGCAAGACGGGCCTGCCCGTGGTGCTGGTGATCCAGGAAATCTTCGGCGTGCACGAATACATCGCCGACACCTGCCGCCGCTTTGCGAAGGCCGGCTACCTGGCCATCGCGCCTCAGCTGTATGCCCGCCAGGGCGACCCGGCCAGCTACACCGAAATCGCCAAGCTGCAGGCCGAGTTGGTCTCCAAGGTGCCGGACGCCCAGGTGATGGCCGACCTGGACGCTGCCGTGCAGTGGGCGGCGGCCAACGGCGGCGACGCCGCGCGCGTGGGCATCACCGGTTTCTGCTGGGGCGGACGCATCACCTGGCTGTACGCAGCCCACGGCCCGGTCAAGGCCGGTGTGGCCTGGTATGGCCGCCTGGTGGGCCAGGCCAGCGACCTCACGCCCAAGCACCCGGTGGACATAGCGCCCATCCTCAAGGCGCCAGTGCTGGGCCTGTATGGCGAAAAAGATGGCGGCATCCCCCTTGACACGGTTGATAAGATGAAAGCCGCCTTGTCCAGTGGCTCGCCACAGGCCAAGGCGTCCGAGTTTGTGATCTACCCCGACGCGCCCCACGCGTTCCACGCCGACTACCGCGCCAGCTACCGCAAGGAAGCTGCCGAAGACGGCTGGAAGCGGGCGCTGGCCTGGTTCAGCAAACACGGTGTGGTCTGATCCGTCAGGCTCACCCGGACCCCTGCAGCCGCCCCTTGACCGAGGCGGCTTTTTTTGATCCCGTGCGGGTGTCGCTGTTGTCCTGAATGTGTTCTGTATCGACAGCGAGACTTGCAATAAAAATAAGCCCTAGCGCTTATTCAGCAAGCGCAAATAGCTATGACTTTGGTAGCAATCATTCTGGCCACACTGGCCGCCGGTATTGGCAGCGTCTGGCTGGCCGCCCTGCTGATGCGGCTGGGCCTGAGCGGGCGCGGCGGCAGCGTAGGCCCGCAGCACTTGCTGAGCCTGGCGGCCGGGGCCCTGCTGGCCACCGCCTTCATGCACCTGCTGCCCGAGGCTTTTGAAAGCCAGGCCGGCGCGCACGACCTGTTTGCCACGCTGCTGGTGGGCGTGGTGTTCTTCTTCCTGCTGGACAAGGCCGAACTGTGGCACCACGGCCATGAGCACAGCCATGCCGGACCGGACCACGGACACGATCACAATCATGGACACGCCCACACGCACGCCCATGAGCACCACCACCATCACCACGCCCCGAGGGCGGGCGGCTGGGCGGTGCTGACCGGCGACAGCGTGCATTGCTTTGGCGACGGCATCCTCATCGCCTCGGCCTTTCTGGCGGACATCCGCCTGGGCGTGATCGCCGCACTGTCGGTGCTGGCGCACGAGGTGCCGCACCACATGGGCGACCTGGTGGTGCTGCGCCAGACCAGCCCCAACCGCCGCATCGCACTCGTCAAGGTGTCGCTGGCCGGCGCGGTGACGGCCCTCGGCGGCGTGGTGGGCTACTTCCTGGTGGGGCAACTCCAGGACCTGCTGCCTTACTTCCTGGCCGTGGCCTCCAGCAGCTTTGTGTACGTGGCCCTGGCGGACCTGATTCCCCAACTGCAAAAGCGCCTGACGGCACGCGAAACCGTTGCGCAGATCGCCTGGTTGCTGGCGGGCATGGTGATCGTCACGGCCGTGAGCGGGCTGGCGCACGGTGCGCACTGATAAAGTTCAAGCATTTTTGGCGTCTAGCGCTTGCTGGGTAAGCGCTGGTAGCTACTGGAACTGTAGCGATCTGCCGCTACACTGCGCGGCTCAGCAATGCAGCCCCCCGGTTCTGCGCGGGGCTTATCTCGCCAGTTCTTCCCGCACCGCCGCCACCTGCCTGCGCGACACCATGAGCAGCTCGGTCGATCCTTGCAGGCGCACGGCCCAGCCTTCGCCCTCTTCGGCGTCATAGTGCTTTTCCAGCGCGCGCACCGCGCGGCGGGCCACCAGCGCGTTGCGGTGGATGCGCAGGAAGCGTGTGGCAAAGCGGCTCTCCAGCTCGCTTAAAGCGCCATCCATGATGTAGCTGCGCGTCGTGGTGCGCACAGTCACGTACTTTTGTTCGGCCTTGAAGTACAGCACCTCGCCGAGCGGCAGGCGCTCGGTGCGCCCACGGTCCTGGATCAGCAGGGTGTCGCCGTCCTGCGTGCCGGCAGCGCTGGCTTGCAGCGGTGGCCGCGTGCCGCGCTGCACCTTGGCCAGGGCCTGCTGCAAGCGTTCGCGGCGCACGGGCTTGGTGAGGTAGTCCACGGCATCCAGCTCAAACGCGCTCACGGCATGGTCTGCATGGGCCGTCACAAACACCACGGCCGGCGGCTGCGGCAGAGTCTGCAGCGTGTGGGCCAGGGCCAGGCCGTCCTGCCCGGGCATGTGGATGTCCAGCAGCACCACGTCAAACGCGCGCCCGCCCGTGGGGCTGAGCTGCGCCATGGTCTCCGCCGCGTTCGAGGCCTCAGCCACCGTGGTGATGCGCTGGGTGTCCGCGCAGTCGGCCAGCAGGGTGCGCAGCCGGCTGCGGGCCAGGGCTTCGTCGTCAACGATCAGGATGTTCATGGGGGTGGTCCGGTGCGGGAGATTCTGCGGTGGTGGACGGCACGGCGCTGCGGCGCGGGCTGCCGTCGGGGCTGTTGCGGTGGCGGGCACGGCCGCGGCCGTTGGCGGCGTGCGGCAGGGGCTGGCGCTGCGGCGCAGCAGACGGTGCGGGCAGGGTGATGCGCACCTGGTAGAGCCCGTCCTGCACGCCCGCTGTGAACTCGCCCTGCACATCGTGCAGCAGCGCAAGGCGGGCCCGCACATTGGCCAGCGCAATGCCGTGGCCCTTGGTGGACGGAGCGTCGGCGGCGGCGGCGCCGTTGCGGCCTTCCTTGCCGGGCAGGGTGTTGGTGATGCGCACCACCACCCGGCTGCCGCGCAACTCGGTCAGCACGCGCAGCTTGCCTCCCCGGTCGCTGGGCTCCACCCCGTGCTTGACGGCGTTTTCCACCAGCGGCTGCAGCAGCAGGGGCGGCAGCCGCGCGTTGTCGGTGCGCGGGTCCAGGTTCCACTGCACCTGCAGGCGCTTGCCAAAGCGCACCTCTTCAATGGCCAGATAGCGGCGCGCCAGCGTGATCTCTTCGGCCAGTGTGACCGATTCGCCTTGCTCCACCAGCGCCACGCGGAACAGGTCCGACAGGTCTTCCAGCAGCGACTCGGCCTTGGCCGGCTCTTCGCGCACCAGCGCAATGGCGCTGTTGAGGGTGTTGAACAAAAAGTGGGGGCGGATGCGCGACTGCAGCTCCGTCAGCCGTGCCGTGGTGGCGGCCGGTGTGCGGCCTCGCGCGCGCAGCACCAGCGCCGCCACCAGCAGGGCGGCCAGCAGGGCGCCGGTGGCCGCGCTGGCCAACCACGGTGGCGATGCGGCCACGCCCACCAGCGCCAGCATGGCGCACGCGTACGCCCCGGCCAGTGCGCCCAGCACCACGCCCGCCACGTATTGCTGCGCCATCGACAAGCGTTGCAGCACCGTCTTGAGGCTGCAGGCCGTGACCAGCCACACCAGCGTGGCGGGCAGCGCACCCCCGGTCAGCAGGGCCAGGCTGGCCAGCCATTCGGCCGGGCTGCTGGTGCCATACATGGCGCCCACGCCCATCACCAGCTCCACAAACAGCACCGCACGCAGCACCACCCCCACCTGGCAGGCGTCGAACACCAGGGCCCGGCGCGGCGGCAGGCCGCCCCGCGCGGTGCCCCGGGCGCTGCCGGATTCGGGCGGCGGGGGCTGGGTCGATAAAATTTGCGTGTTTTGCATTGCGGCGCCCGGGTTGTCCGGGTGTCTGAACCACCGGATTATTGCCCTCCTTATGTCCAAAGCCCAAGCCACCAGCGCCGACTCTGCGCCGTCCCACAACCAGCTCGACACCAAGGCCCAGGCCTGGTCCGCGCTGTTTTCCGAGCCCATGAGCGACCTGGTCAAGCGCTACACCTCCAGCGTGTTCTTCGACAAGCGCCTGTGGCAGGCCGACATTGCAGGCAGCCTGGCGCACGCCGAAATGCTGGCCGCGCAGGGCATCATCTCTGCCTCCGACCACGCATCCATCCAGCGCGGCATGGCGCAGATCACGCAAGAGATCGAGTCCGGTGCCTTCGAATGGAAGCTGGACCTGGAAGACGTGCACCTGAACATCGAAGCCCGCCTGACCCAGCTGGTGGGTGACGCCGGCAAACGCCTGCACACCGGCCGCAGCCGCAACGACCAGGTGGCCACCGACGTGCGCCTGTGGCTGCGCGGCGAGATTGATTTGATTGGCGACCTGCTCAAGGAGCTGCAGATCTCACTGGTCGATGTGGCCGAGCAAAACGTCGATGTCATCCTGCCCGGCTTCACCCACCTGCAGGTGGCCCAGCCCGTGAGCTTTGGCCACCACATGCTCGCCTATGTGGAGATGTTCAAGCGCGACGCCGAGCGCATGGCCGACGTGCGCCGCCGCACCAACGTGCTGCCCCTGGGCAGCGCGGCCCTGGCCGGCACCACCTACCCGCTGGACCGTGAGCGCGTGGCCAAGACCTTGGGTATGGAAGGCGTCTGCCAGAACAGCCTGGACGCCGTGAGCGACCGCGATTTCGCCATCGAATTCACCGCCGCCGCCAGCCTGTGCATGGTGCACGTGAGCCGCCTGTCGGAAGAACTCATCATCTGGATGAGCCAGAACTTCGGCTTCATCAAGATCGCCGACCGCTTCACCACCGGCTCGTCGATCATGCCGCAGAAGAAAAACCCCGATGTGCCGGAACTGGCGCGCGGCAAGACCGGCCGCGTGGTGGGCCATCTCATGGGCCTGATCACCCTGATGAAAGGCCAGCCCCTGGCCTACAACAAGGACAACCAGGAAGACAAGGAGCCGTTGTTCGACACCGTGGACACGCTCAAGGACACGCTGCGCATCTTTGCCGAAATGGTTGGCGGCCAGCTGAACCCCGCCACGGGCCAGAAGGAGGGCGGCATCACCGTCAACGCGCAAGCCATGGAGCAGGCTGCGCTCAAGGGCTACGCCACCGCCACCGACCTGGCCGACTACCTGGTCAAGAAGGGCCTGCCCTTCCGCGACGCGCACGAAACTGTGGCACACGCGGTGAAGGCCGCCACCAGCCACGCCTGCGACCTGTCGGAGCTGCCGCTCAATGTGCTGCAAGGCTTCCACCCCGCGATTGAGAAAGATGTGTATGACTGCCTGAGCCTGCGCGGCTCGCTCAATGCCCGCAACACGCTGGGCGGCACCGCGCCCGCGCAAGTGCGAGCCCAACTGGAGCGCCACCGCTCCCGTTTGGCCTGAACCTTGCAACGCCTCCCGCTCATTGCACTGTCCAACCCCGTCACTTCGGAATCTGACCATGTCCGCACCCCTGCACCGCCGCAGCCTGTTGTCCCGCGCTGTGCGCACCACCGCCGCGCTGGCCGCCACCCTCACCATGGGCCTGGCATCGGCCCAGTCCGACAAGCCCATCCGCCTGCTCGTCGGCTTTCCGCCGGGTGGCGGGTCGGACGCCATTGCGCGGCTGCTTGCGGACAAGCTCAAGGACGCCATGGGCATGCCCGTGGTGGTGGAAAACCGCCCCGGCGCGGGTGGCCAGATCGCGGCGCAGGCGCTCAAGGCCGCGCCGGCCGACGGGCACACGCTGTTCCTGTCGCATGACCACACCATCTCCATCCTGCCGCAGGTCATCAAGAACCCCGGCTTTGATCCGGTGCACGACTTCGTGCCCGTGGGCGGTTTTGCCACGTTCGTGAATGCGTTTGCCGTCTCGGGCGGCAACCCGGCCAAGTCGTTCAACGAGTATGTGGCCTGGGTCAAGGCGCAAGGCCAGGGCAAGGGGGCTGTGGGCATTCCGGCACCGGCCTCCACGCCCGAATTCCTGGTGAAGCGGGTGGGCCAGAAGTACCAGCTGGACCTGGTGTCAGCCCCCTACCGCGGCAGTGCGCCCATGATGGCTGACATGCTGGGCAACCAGATCGCGGCGGGCGTAGGCTCCATTCCGGACTTCATCGAGAACCACAAGGCTGGCAAGGTGCGCGTGGTGGCCGTGCTGGGCACCACGCGCCAAGCCGCCATGCCGGATGTGCCCACGTTCAGCGAGCTGGGCCTCAAGGGCTTTGAAGACCTGCCGTACTACGGCATCTACGCGCCCGCCGGCACGCCGGCCAAGTTCATCAGCGACTTCTCGGCCGCGCTGGCCAAGGTGGTGGCGCAGCCCGAGGTGAATGGCCCGCTCACGGCCATGGGGCTTACCGTCGGCTACATGACGCCGCAGCAACTGGCGACGCGCCAGCAGGCCTACACCCAGGCCTGGGCGCAAATCATCAAGTCGAGCGGCTTTGTGGCGCAATAAGCCGGACCCGCTCCGTGCGGATGTGTGGAATGCGCGCAACTGCCCTGCGTAAATCCTTCATTCCATTGCAGATGTAAAAGATGTGCGGCAAACGGTGAACTTGCCGAAAATGGGGCTCTCAGTCGTTGATGCCCTTGTTTGCCGCCATGCACCGCCGATTTCCCTCTGCCCGTCTCAGTGCCCTGGCCCGCCGGCTCGCGTTGTCCGGCGTGCTGGCGGCGTCTATCCATGCGCCTGCACAAACCGCGCTGCCCGCTGGCTATTCACGCTGGCAGGCCAGCATGGATGCGTTTGCGGCGGCCGACAAGCTGCGCCAACCCCAGCCGGACGGCGTGCTGTTCGTGGGCAGCTCCAGCATCCGCTACTGGGCCCACATGGCGCAGGATTTTTCGTCTATGCCCGTGGTGATCAACCGGGGCTTTGGGGGCTCCACCATGGACGACTGTCACCACTTTGTGCGGCAATTGGTGCTGCAATACCGGCCGCGCCAAGTCATGGTCTATGCGGGCGACAACGACCTGGCCGAGGGTCGCACGCCCGCCCAGGTGCTGGAGAGTTTTCAGGGTTTTGTGCGTGCCGTGCGGGCCGAGCTGCCGCAGGCGCACATCGGCTACATCTCCATCAAGCCCAGCCCTGCGCGTGCGGCGCTGCTGCCGCAGGTGCGCGAAACCAATGCGCTGCTCAAGGCCTACGTGGCCACGCTGTCCAACGCCGATTTCATCGACATCTTTGCCCCCATGCTGGACGCTCAGGGCCAGCCGCGTGCGGATCTGTATGGCCCTGACCGGCTGCACATGAACGCCGAGGGCTACGCGCTGTGGCGCGGCGTGATCGGGCCCTATCTGTTGCCGGGGCCGAGCACGCCGGCCGGCCTGACCGCTGGGGGCGGAGCGTCGCATCAGAGTGATGCTGCACAGCGCAGCGTGCCGGTGCCCGCACCTGCCACGGTGTCCACCTCGGCCGCGCTACACAGCGGCGCCTCCCGGTAGCCCGCCCGCGCCGGGTGCGGCGGCCGCCTTGGTGGCCGAGCCCACCGGCTTGGCAGGTGGCGGTGGTGGGGTGGTGGATTCATGCAGCGCAGAAGGCTGGGTGTCCGGCCCCGTGCGGTCGTCCGGCGGGCGGTCTACCCACAGGCTGATGCGCGCCACGGCGTGCAGCACTACAAAGCAGCCGATCAACAGCGGAATGTCCAGGCCCAACGGCCGGTCCTGGTCGGCGCCCAGCAGGGCCAGCACCAGCAGTACCACCACCAGGTGGGCGCAAAACACCGGCAGCGAGGCCGCACCCAGCGTTTCCAGCCAGCGCAGCCGGGGCGTGCGCGCTGCCAGGCGCGGCCCGTAGTGCAGGGTCAGCAGCACCAGCGCAAACAGGTTGATGAGCCGCAGCGGCCCCAGCGACCACTTGTCAAAAATCGCGTTCAGGCTGGTGTTGCTGCCAAACGGAACCTGCCCTATGCCATGGCGCCACACCAGGCAGACCAGCGCAAAGGCCAGCGCCGCACGCACCGCCCAGGTGGGGAAGACGAAGGGGGGCGCCTGCGGGTCGTTGCGCGTGGCGCCCATCCACAGGCCCAGCACCCACAGCAGCTGCCAGCCCCAGGTGTCGAAGCTGCCCGTTTCGGAATACGGCACCGGGATGGGCACCACGGAGGCGATGGCGTTGAAGGCCGCCAGCGACAGGCCAAACTGCGCAAGCACCCACAGGCCCACGCTCACCGCCATGACCGGCGCCCAGCCGTGGCGCCAAGCCAGCACCATCACCCAGGGGCTGGCAAGCATGAACAGGATGTACAACGGCAGGATGTCCAGCAGCGGCGGCGAGTACACGAGCGCAAGGCCGTACACCAGCGCCGTGACCGGCTGCTGCAGGTAGTACGCCATGAGATTGGTGGCGGCGGGCTGGTCAAAACGCAGGCCGATGAAGGCGATCACCGTGAACAGGAACAGCAGCGTGGCTGCCTGGCATGCATAGATCTTGAGTGCGCGACGCCAGAACGCGCTGCGCATCTCGGCCACGCCACGGCGCCACGCAATGCGGCCGTACACCATGCCGGCCATGTAGGCCGACAGCAGCACAAACCCTTCTGCGGCCGACACATAGCCGAAGGGCTGGCCCAGCGGGCTGCTCAGGCGCGAGGGCAGGTGGGTCACCGTCATCAGTACCAGCATGAGACCGCGCAGTGCGTCGATTTCCCAGCGGCGGGTGGGGGCGGAGGCGGGCATGGTGGTGAGCGGTTTGAACGACAGTGGGCGGGGGGCAGAACAACAGCGAGTTGGGAAACCGGGCTGTTTCAAAAGATAGGTTGATGCAGGGCGCAGTTCCCAGGTTTGTCGGCGAGGTGGCGCAAGATGATGGCCGAAATTTAAATAAAAAAGGCCTCCAGCGCTTTTCCATCAAGCGCTGGAAGCTCTTCTTTTTATAGCTAAAAGCTGTGTGAAGTCCAGGCCGGGGACACCCACCGCAGCGGCGGGTGAGGCCCCGCGGCCGTCACAGCATGGCCGTGCGCTGTTGCTCGGCGCGCGATGCGCCGATGGCGGTTTCCACATTCTTGACCTCTTCGGGCGGTGGCAGCACGGCGGGCATGCCCAGGGCCTCGATGGCCAGTTCGCGGCACCAGCCCTTGGTGTGGTAGAGGTGGTGGTCTTCGTCCTTTTCCACGGCTTCGTGCGCGGCTTTCAACGCCTTGCCGATGTCACCCGTGGCAACCTCCGCCACCTTGCCCAGCAGTTCCCAGTTGGCGTGGTCCTTGGTTTCGGCGTGCACCACACATTCGCAGGCCACCAGTTGCGCTGCTGCAGGGTCGCCCGCCTTTTGCGCCAGTTGCATGGCTTTGACCAGCGATTCGCCGATGTGCTTGACTACCAGGCGGCTGGGCACCTGCGTGTCGGGGTTCAGGCCCAGCGCGTCGCAGATGCTGCGCACCACGTTCTGGTGGGTCAGCGTTTCTTCCAGGTATTCCTCCCATTCCTTCTTCAAGTCGGGATTGACCGCGCAGGCGATGGCGGTGCGGTACACCTGCTCGCCGCCCAGTTCGGTCTCCATCATCTGCAGCACCAGGTCGTTGAGTTGCTGGCTGTCATAGCGGTCTTTGGACATGAGGGGCTCCTTGGGGTGAAAGGTTGAGGTGGGAAAAGTGATGGCTCACGGGGGTTGTCTTCAGGCCAGCGTACGCAGCTTGGGTTCGCGGTCCCACTGGCGGGTCTGTGCGGCCGCGATGAAGCCCTGGGTGTCAGCCGGGTCCACCACGCCTGCGTCGGGCTCGATGCCGGCGGCCTGCAAGATGGGCTGCGTGCCCTTGCCTGCGGCGATGGCCTTGAGGTGGCCGAACGCATCACGGAACCAGTCCACTGCGGCGGCCTCTTTGGCCAGCAGCGCGCCCATCTCCGACGAGAGCACCGACGCCACTGCATCGAACACCATGGAAGGCGTGCCCTGCAGCTGCCCGTCTGCCGGCAGCAGGGTGCCGTCACGCATCACCGCGCCGCCCACCTTGGGGGCGACGATCTTCACGGTGGCGCCCACTTTTTCAAGCGCTTTGCGCAGGTTGGCCACGGTGCTCCCGTTCGAGCCGTCGGCCACCAGGATGCCGATGCAACGGCCCTGCAGCGTGGGCTTCATGCGGTCGATGATGCGCAGCGCAGGTGACAAGGGCAGGTCCTGCACCGGCTCGGCCGTCTGTGGGGCGGCGGGCAACGCAGGTAGGCCCAGGCCCTGCGCCACGCGAGCGGCGAGTTCCGGGTCCACATGGATGAGGTGGCCCACCACGGCTTCGCGCACGTGCACGGTCTGCACTTTCGACAGTTCGAACACCAGGGCCGACGCCATGTGCGCCTGTTCCAGCGGGCTTTGGCTGCGGTAGAACATGCGCGCCTGGCTGTAGTGGTCGGCAAAGCTCTCGGGGCGCACGCGGCCCTTCACGCCATCGTCCGCCTGCGCAAAATGGTGAAAGCCCAGCGCTTGCGATGCACGTGGCGTATCGCCCTGCAGGCTGCTGGGTTCGTAATTGACGCGTCCTTTGGGCACCTGCATCTGCATGTGCCCGTCGCGCTGCATGTTGTGGAAGGGGCACTTGGGCGCGTTGATCGGGATCTGCGCAAAGTTGGGCCCGCCCAGGCGCGACAGCTGCGTGTCCAGGTACGAGAACAGCCGGCCCTGCAGCAGCGGGTCGTTGCTGAAGTCGATGCCCGGAGGCACGTTGGCGGGGCAGTAGGCGGCCTGTTCTGTCTCGGCAAAGAAGTTGTCGGGCCAGCGGTTGAGCACCATGCGGCCGATGACCTGCAGCGGCACCAGCTCCTCGGGGATGAGCTTGGTGGGGTCGAGGTGGTCAAAAGGAAAGCTCTCGGCGTCTTGCTCGGTGAACAGCTGCACTGCCAGATCCCATTCGGGGAAGTCGCCGGCTTCGATGGCCTCGAACAGGTCGCGGCGGTGGAAGTCGTTGTCGGCCGCCTGCAGCTTCATGGCCTCGTCCCACACGGTGGACTGGATGCCCAGCTTGGGCCGCCAGTGGAACTTGACGAAGGTGCTCTCGCCCGCCGCGTTGATGAGGCGGAAGCTGTGCACGCCGAAGCCTTCCATCGTGCGCAGGCTGCGCGGAATGGTCCGGTCGCTCATCGCCCACATGATCATGTGCATGGTCTCGGGCATCAGCGACACAAAATCCCAGAAGGTGTCGTGCGCGCTGGCGGCCTGCGGGAACGCGCGGTCCGGCTCCATCTTCACCGCGTGCACCAGGTCCGGAAACTTCATCGCGTCCTGGATGAAGAACACGGGGATGTTGTTGCCCACCAGGTCCCAGTTGCCTTCGGGCGTGTAGAACTTCACGGCAAAGCCGCGCACGTCGCGCGGCGTGTCCACCGATCCGGCCCCGCCGGCCACAGTGGAAAAGCGCGTGAACACGGGCGTCTGCACGCCGACCTCGGTCAGCACCTTGGCCGTGGTGTATTGCTTGAGCGAATGCGTCAGTTCAAAAAAGCCATGGGCGGCCGAGCCGCGCGCGTGCACGATGCGCTCCGGAATGCGCTCATGGTCGAAGTGCGTGATCTTCTCGCGCAGGATGAAGTCTTCCAGCAGCGTGGGCCCGCGCGGTGCAGACCGCAGCGAGTTCTGGTTGTCAGCGACGGGAATGCCCTGCTGTGTGGTCAGCACCGGGTGCTTGCCACCTGCCTGCTGCTGCAATTCGCCTGCGTTGCCGCGGTAGGTGTCGGCCTGGGTGGAAGAGGGGAGTGCAGACGGCGTGCTCTTAGCCGCGCTGCGCGATGAAGGGGATCGGGCCATGGGCGCTCCTGAAGGGGTCCAAATGCAGGGAGAGGGGAAGCCGCCATCTTTGGCCGCGAAGGTCGCAAGGGGTGTAAGACGGTGCCCCATGGGGGCGTCATCGGCGGCAGGCGATTGCCTGCCGCGGAGCCTGTACGCGGCATACACGTAAGCGCTTGCAACACGCTCGCCGGTTTCATGCGGCTTTGTTACGCTTGCCGGTTCGTTCGGAGGGTTCCCCGTGAAAGCACAACAATGGATAGGGGCTGCCGGCCTTTCGCTGCTGGCGATGGGCGCACAGGCCTTGCAGATCAGCAGTTTCTCGCCGCAGGGCGAGGTGGCGCGTGTGCGGCAGGTGGTGGCCAAGTTCGACAGCGCGGCCGTCAACTTCGGCGACCCCAAGGCGCCTGCGCCCATCAGCCTGAGCTGCAGCGATGCGGACGCCACCAAAGGCACGGGCCGTTGGACGGGCGAGCGGGAGTGGGTGTTCGACTTTGAACGCGACCTGCCGCCCGGCGTGCGATGCACCGCCACCGTCAAACCGGGGTTCAAATCAGCCGCTGGCGCAGAGCTGACGGGCGCCAAAAGCTATCAATTCAATAGCGGCGGGCCTTTTGTGCAGAACATCCGCCCCGGCACCTACCAGTTGATCGACGAAGAGCAGTTTTTTGTGCTGCAGCTCAACGGCCCGGCCACACTGGCCAGCGTGCAAGCCAATGTGTGGTGCACGGCCGACGGCGTGGGCGAGCGCATCCCCGTGCGGATGATCGATGGCACGCAGCGCACCGACGTGCTCAAGGCCCTGGGCCTGGACAAGCGGGCCGCGCAGGACCCGCTGCAGATCGTCACCGTGGCGTGCAACCGCCGGCTCACCTCGGGGTCGCGCATGCAGTTTGTGTATGGGCGGGGCGTGGCGACCCCCAGCGGCGTGGCCAACACCGTGGAGCGGCGGTACGACTACACCGTGCGCGAGCCGTTTGCGGCCGAGTTCAGCTGCGAGCGCGAGAACGCCCAGGCCGCCTGCTGGCCCATCCTGCCGATGACGCTGTCGTTCAACGCCCCGGTGCCGCGCAAGCTGGCCGAGGGCATACGCTTGAAGTCCGCCAAGGAGACGCTGAAGCCCCGCCTGGACGGCGACACCCCCGGCCGCAAGGTGGACCCCGACGCGCTGGTGACCAGCGTGCAGTTTGGCCCCGGGCTGGCTGAGAACACCGCCTTCACCATCGAGCTGCCCAAGGATTTCAAGGATTCCGCCGGGCGCAGCCTGCGCAACGCCGACAACTTTCCGCTGAAGGTGACCACGGGCGGCACGCCGCCGCTGGCCAAGTTCGCGGCCGCGCCCTTCGGCATCGTCGAGCGGTTTGCCGAAGGCCCCGCCGCCGACAAGCCGCCCGCGCTGCTGCCCGTCACGCTGCGCAATGTGGAAGCGGCGCTCAAGGTCCAGGGCCTGCAGGCGGGCGCCACCGGTACGGCCGCTGCGCCAGCCGGCAAGGTCAGCACGCTCAAGCCCCGTACCGACGCCGACATCATTGCCTGGTTCAAAAAGGTGCAGCGCTACGACAACTACACCGTCAGCCGCAAGCAGGCCCGCCAGGACGTGACCGGCCCGCTGCCCCGCGTGATCGACGACGAGCGCGAGCAGGTGCAGTCGCGCACCCTGTCGCTGCTGGCCGGCAAGAGCGGCGTGAAGACGCTGGACCTGCCCAAGCCCGCCAGCAACGACGTGCGGCCCTTCGAGGTGGTGGGCATCCCGCTCACACCCGGCTTCCATGTGGTGGAGATCGCATCGCAAAAGCTTGGCGCATCGCTGCTGGACGAGCGTCTGGGAGACAACCGCACGATGTACGTGCGTACCTCGGCCCTGGTCACCAACCTTGGCGTGCACTTCAAGCTGGGCCGCGAGAACGCCATGGCCTGGGTGACCACGCTGGACAAGGGCCAGCCCGTGCAGGGCGCCACCGTGCGCGTGAGCGACTGCAAGGGCAATGAACTGGCCAACGCCACCACCGATGCCAACGGTGTGGCCCGCATCGAAGGGCTGTCATCCGACCCCACCCGCTGCACAGAAGATGGCTACTGGGGCGAAGGCGGCACGGCCTACTTTGTGAGCGCGCGGCACAAAGGTGCCGATGGCGTGGAAGACTTGGCCTTCACCTGGAGCGACTGGCAGCGCGGCATCGAGCCCTGGCGCTTCAACGTGCCCACCAGCAGCGACCCGCGGCCCGACGAGCGTGCCCACACCATCTTTGACCGCACCCTGTTCCGCGCGGGTGAGACCGTGTCGATGAAGCACCTGGTGCGCGCACAGACTCGCCAGGGCTTTGCGTTGCCGCAGGCCGTGCCCGAGACGCTTGTCATCACCCACGTGGGCAGCGGCCAGCAGTTCACACAGCCGCTGGCCTGGCGCGGCACCGCCACCGGCGGCCAGAGCGCGCAGAGCACCTTCGCCATACCGCCCGCAGCCAAACTGGGCGTGTACCAGGTAGAGCTGCGCAGCGAAACCGAGCGCGGCCGCAGCTTCAGCTCGGGCGAATTCCGCGTGGAGGAGTTCCGCCTGCCTGTGCTGGAAGGGCGCATCACGCCAGCGGACAAGAAGGCGCTGGTGCGCGTGCGTTCCGTGCCCACCGATGTGCAGGTCAACTATGTGGCGGGCGGCGCTGCCGTCAACCTGCCGGTACGCGTGTCGGCCCTGGTGCGCGGCAAGTACCTGCAGTACGACGACTACGAAACCTTCAGCTTCAACCCGCCGCGCAAGCGCGAGCAGAGCAACGCCAGCAGCGACGAAGAAGAAGCCACGGCCAGCCAGGACGCGCGCGTGATCGCCGACAAGCTGCCGCTGACGCTGGACCGCAATGGCGCGGGCAAGGTCACCATCGAGAACGTGCCCCAGACACGCCAGCCGCAGGAGCTGGTGCTGGAAGCCACCTACGCCGACCCCAACGGCGAGGTGCAGACGATCCGCAGCACGCAAGCACTGTGGCCTGCGGGCGTGGTGGCGGGCATCAAGACCGAAGGCTGGGTGTCGGCCCGTCAGAAGATTCGCTTCCAGGCACTGGCCTTGCAGCACAACGGCACGCCGGCGGCCGACACCTCGTTGCAGGTGCAGGCCATCGCCCGCATCACCACCAGCACGCGCAAGCGAATGGTGGGCGGCTTCTACAGCTACGACAACCAAACCGAGACCAAGGACCTGGGCACGCTGTGCAGCGGAAGAAGCGATGCGCGCGGCCTGCTGCTGTGCGAATCCAAGCTCGACGAACCCGGCGAGGTGGAACTGGTGGTCACGGCCACCGACAAGGACGGCAACACCAGCGTGGCCGCGTCGTCGGTGTGGGTGACGCGCCAGGGCGAGCTGTGGTTTGGCGGCGAAGACCACGACCGCATCGACCTGCTGGCCGAGAAGAAAAGCTACCAGCCTGGCGAGGTGGCCAAGTTCCAGGTGCGCATGCCGTTCCGCTTTGCCACCGCGCTGGTGGCCGTGGAGCGCGAGGGCATCATCGACACCCAGGTTGTGCAACTCAACGGGCAGGACCCCACGGTGAGCCTGAAGGTGCAGCCCGACTGGGGCCCCAATGTGTACGTGAGCGTGCTGGCTCTGCGCGGCCGTCTGCGCGAGGTGCCGTGGTACAGCTTCTTCACCTGGGGCTTTAAGTCGCCGCGCGAGTGGTGGACATCCTTCTGGTACGAGGGCAAGGAATACAAGGCGCCCACCGCGCTGGTCGATTTGTCCAAGCCCGCCTTCCGCCTGGGCGTGGCCGAGATCCGCGTGGGCACGCAGGCCCACCAGATCGATGTGAAAGTGCAGGCCGACAAGGAAAGCTATGCCGTGCGCGGCAAGGCGCAGGTCACCATCACCGCCACGCTGCCGGGCGGCAAGCCCGCTGCGCATGCCGAGGTGGCCCTGGCCGCCGTGGACCAGGCGCTGCTGGAGCTGATGCCCAACACCAGCTGGAACCTGCTCGAAGCCATGCTGCAGCGGCGCAGCTGGGGCGTGGAGACCTCCACGGCCCAGATGGAGATCATCGGCCGCCGCCACTACGGCAAGAAGGCCGTGCCCGCAGGCGGTGGTGGCGGCAAGGCGCAGACGCGTGAACTGCTGGACACGCTTTTGCTGTGGGAGCCGGCGATCAAGCTCGATGCCAACGGCCAGGCCAAGGTGACCGTGCCGCTGAATGACGCCCTCACCACCTTCAAGATCGTGGCCGTGGCCGATGCCGCCACGGGCCTGTTCGGCACCGGCGCTACCCAAATCCGTGCCACGCAGGACCTGCAGATCATCAGCGGCCTGCCACCCCTGGTTCGCGAGGACGACCAGTTCCGTGCCCAGATCACGCTGCGCAACACCACCAAGGCCGCGATGAAGGTCGAGGTGGCGCCGCGCGCCACGCTGCTGGACCTGAAACCCCAAACCGTGGACATCCCGCCTGAAGAGGCGCGCGAAGTGGCCTGGACTGTCACCGCCCCCGCCCAGCTCGGGCAGACGCGCGCCCAGGCCATCCTGTGGGAAATCGAAGCGAAGGACACCGTCAGCGGCGCGCGCGATGCGCTCAAGGCCAGCCAGAAGCTGATCCCGGCCGTGCCGCTCACGGTGCAGCAGGCCACGCTGGTGCAGGTGGATGGCAGCTTCCACCTGGACGTGAACCCGCCTGCCGATGCCATCCCGGGCCGGGGCGGCCTCAAGATGTCGCTGCAGCCCAAGCTGGCCGAAGGCTTGCCCGGCGTGCGCGACTGGTGGGCACGCTACCCGTTCGTGTGCCTGGAGCAAAAGACCAGCAAGGCCGTGGGCCTGCGCGACGGCGCGCTGTGGCAGACCGTGGTGGCGCAGCTGCCCACCTACCTCGACAGCGACGGCCTGGCCAACTACTTCCCGCCACGCGACGGCGATGGCAACCGCGGCAGCGACACGCTCACGGCCTACCTGCTCGCGGCAACCCATGAAGCTGCGAGCCTGAACCCCGCGTTCGCACTGCCCGACGACCTGCGCGCGCCCATGGAGCGGGGCCTGATCGCCTTTGTGGAAGGCCGCATCCAGCGCAGCTTCTGGAGCCCGCGCAAGGACCTGGACATGCGCAAGGTGGCCGCGCTCGAAGCGCTGTCGCGCTACGGCAAGGCCCAGGGCCGCATGGTCAGCAGCATCACCATCGCGCCCAACCAGTGGCCCACGCACACGGTGATCGACTGGGTCAACGTGCTCAAGCGCGTGGCCGACGTGCCGCAGCGCGACCAGCGCCTGGCCGAGGCCATGCAGGTGCTGCGCGCACGCCTGTCGTTCCAGGGCACCAAGCTCATCTTCAGCACCGAACAGGACGACTACTGGTGGTGGCTGATGCAAAACGGCGACGTGAACACCGCGCGCCTGATGCTCGCCGTGATGGACGACCCGGCCTGGAAGGACGACATGGGCCGCCTGGCCAACGGCTTCATCAGCCGCCAGCAGGCGGGCGCCTGGCACACCACCACGGCCAACCTGTGGGGCGGGCTGGCGCTGGAAAAATTCAGCGCCAGGTTTGAGGCCACGCCCGTCTCGGGTACCACCAAGGCGGGCATGGGCGGCAACACCGCCAGCGTTGACTGGAGCAAGGTCGAGCGCGTGAAGACCAGCGATGCCAGCGGCGCCGCGCACCAGACCACCTGGTTTGGCGCCCCCGCAGCGCCCGGCATGCTGCGCGGCAACGACATGTTCCTGGTGTGGGGCAAGGCGGGCGGCAAGGAGACCCTGGCCGTGGCCCACCAGGGCCCGGGCAAGCCCTGGCTCACGCTGCAATCGGTGGCGGCCGTGCAGCTCAAGGCGCCGTTCTCGGCGGGCTACACGATCACCAAGACCGTGACGCCCGTGGAGCAGGCCAACAAGTCGCTGCCCGCAGGCCAGTACACCCGGGGTGACGTGCTGCGCGTGAAGCTGGAGGTGAACGCCAGCGCCGACATGACCTGGGTGGCCATCACCGACCCCATCCCGGGCGGCGCCACCATTCTGGGCAGCGGCCTGGGCCGTGACTCGGCCATTGCCACGCAGGGCGAACGGCGCAGCGGCGCGGGCTGGCCGGCGTTCGAGGAGCGCAGCTTCGAGTCTTTCCGCAGCTACTACGAATACCTGCCCAAGGGCACCGTGACCATGGAATACACCGTGCGGCTGAACAACGTGGGCGACTTTGCCTTGCCCCCCAGCCGTGTGGAAGCCCTGTATGCGCCCGAGATGTTTGGCGAGGCGCCGAACGCGCGGGTCAAAGTGGAACCCACGCGTTGACCTGCCTGCCACGCCGGACCCTGCCCATGGCCTCGCCGCTCGCGTCCCCCGCCACCAGCCTCAGCGTCTTTGTGGAGCTGAGGTTCTGGCTGCTGGTCGTGTTCTCGGCAGTGCTGCCGGTGGGTATCTACGTGCTGTTGCTGCGCGTGCGGGCCATCTCGCGCATGGCAGTGCTGGGGCTGGGCATTGCACTGGTGCTCATCTCCGGCGTGGATGTGTACCTTTTGCAGAGCCTGGCATCGGTGGCCAAGGGCACGCCCTCGCTGGCCGATGACGCGCTGTTCATCTCCGAGATTTCGCTGGCGCTGTACATCGTGCCGGTGGTGTTTGGCGGCATCGGGGTCAACCTGACATCGCACGTGCTGGTGCGCCACCTGAGCGAGGCGGAAAAACGGTTTGACCAGGAGCACCGCAGTGGCCCGTAGTCACCGCGCAGCGGGCCACCTGAGGCAATGGATAGCTCCTGTTTTGATAGCTGCTTGCGCTTTACCAGCAAGCGCCATCCCTGCTTTTGATGAAGTACGCCGGGATTTTCGCCCGTCCGACACGCAAATCCTCTCGCGCGAGGGCGAGCTGCTGCAGCGCCTGCGCACCGACGCCACCGTGCGGCGCGGGCAGTGGGTGCCGCTGGTCGATGTGTCGCCCGCGCTGCGCACGGCCCTGGTGCTGAGCGAGGACAAGCGCTTTTACGAGCACAGCGGCGTGGACTGGCGCGCCGCATCGGCCGCTGCCTGGGGCAACCTGTGGAACCAGCGCACGCGCGGCGCCAGCACCATCACCATGCAACTGGCGGGTTTGCTGGACGGCGACTGGCGCCAGGGCCCGGGCGGGCGCACCGTGGTGCAAAAGCTGGGGCAGACCGTGGCCGCCCAGGTGCTGGACCGGCGCTGGCGCAAAGACCAGATCCTGGAGGCCTACCTTAACCTCGTGCCGTTTCGCAGCGAGCTGGTGGGCATTGATGCCCTCTCCCGCACGCTGTTTGGCAAGGCCGCGCATGGGCTGGACGACCGCGAGGCGGCGGTGGCCGCCGCGCTGGTGCGCGCGCCCAATGCCCGCCCTGCGCTGGTGGCCCAGCGGGCCTGCGGCGTGCTGCGCGAGATGGCGGCGGCAGATGCCCCTGCCGCACCCCGCGCGCCGCGCCAGGGCAGGGCGGCAGCCGTCGCCGCACCCCGCCCGGCCGTGGATTGCGAGGCGCTCGACCTGTTCACCACCGCCGCGCTGCAGCGCCGCGCGTTTGACGCCAGCGAAGGCGTGGCGCCGCACTTTGCGCGCTACCTGCTGCGCCAGCGGTTCGGCAAAGACGCCGCGGTGCCCGAGCGCGTGCCCACCACCCTGCGCGCGCCGCTGCAGCGGTTTGCGGTGCAAACCCTGCAGCAGCACCTGCGCGAGCTGCGCGGGCGCAATGTGGAAGACGGCGCGGTGCTGGTGCTGGACAACGCCACGGGCCAGGTGCTGGCCTGGGTGGGCTCGTCCGGCGCGCTCAGCCAGGCCAGCGAGGTGGACGGTGTGCTCGCGCTGCGCCAGCCCGGCTCCACGCTCAAGCCGTTCCTGTACGGGCAGGCGATTTCCGAGCGCCGCCTCACCCCCGCGTCGCTGGTGGAGGATTCGCCCGCGCAGATCACCACGGCCAGCGGCCTGTACATCCCGCAGAACTACGACCGGCAGTTCAAGGGCTGGGTGTCGGTGCGCACGGCGCTGGCGGCATCGCTCAACGTGCCGGCGGTGCGCACGCTGGTCATGGTCACGCCCGACGCGTTTCACCGCCAGCTCGGGCGCATGGGCCTGCCGCTGCGCGAAAGCGGCGACTACTTCGGCTTCAGCCTGGCGCTGGGCAGCCCCGAGGTGCCGCTGTTCCACCTGACCAATGCCTACCGAACGCTCGCCAACGGCGGGCGGCACAGCCCCGTGGCACTGGCGGCAGACGGGGCGGCGCCGCCGCGCTTCTCGCAGGGTCTGGACGCCGGGGCGGCCTACATCGTGGGCGATATCCTGTCGGACGGCAACGCGCGCGCCCGCACCTTTGGCACCGACAGCGTGCTGGCCACACGCTTCTGGTCGGCCGTGAAGACCGGCACCAGCAAGGACATGCGCGACAACTGGGCCGTGGGCTGGTCCGAGCGCTACACCGTGGGCGTGTGGATCGGCAACGCCAGCGGCGCCGCCATGCACGACGTGAGCGGCACCAGCGGGGCGGCGCCCATCTGGTCGGCCGTGACGGGCTTTTTGCACGCGCGCGAGCCCAGCCGGGCGCCCCGGCCGCCCGCGGGCCTGCAGCAGACCGCCGTGCGCTTTGGCCCGGGGCCTGCCGGCGCGCCGGGCTGGCGCGACCACCGCCAGCCGCTGGAGGCCGCCCGGAGCGAATGGTTTGTGGCGGGCACACAGCAGGCACTGTTTGCTATTGATTCAGTAGCTTTCAGCGCTTACCCAGAAAGCGCTGGTGGCCAAAATGACACTAAAAAATTGCCCCACCGGGGTCGATCCCAGGCAAGTAACGCTCCTGCGCCACCGGCCGTGCCGCCACGCATCACCGCACCCGCCTCCGGCACCATCGTGGCGCTGGATCCGGACATTCCGCCCGCGCGCCAGCGCCTGCATTTCGCCGCCACGGGCGGCGATACCGTGCACTGGCGCATGGACGGCAAGCCCCTGGGCCGCGGCCCGCGCGTCGCGTGGCTGCCCTGGCCGGGCCGCCATGTGGTGCAGATCACCGACGCGCGCGGCCAGGTGCTCGATGAGGTGCGCATCGAAGTGCGCGGCGCGGGCGCCGTGGGCCCGGCACCCCGGGCAGCCGCGCATTGACGCGGACAAAGCCCGGAAATAGGCTGCGAAGACCCTCCATCCGGCGCCGGGCCGCACCACAGCAGCCCCGTAGAATGGTTACAAATTATTTCTATGCCATTTCTGCGCCAGTTTTTCTCCCACCGCCTCATCTGGCTGGCTTTGCTGGTGTCCCTGGGCATTGGCGCTCTGTTTGCACGCACCATCTGGACCATCCGCAAAGACGAGTGGAACTACGCCGTCCAGACCAATACCAACCTGGTGCAGACCCTGGAGCAGGGCCTGGGCTGGGCGCTGGATTCGTTCGACAAGTCGCTGGCTGGCGTGGCCCTCGAAGTCAGCCGCCCCGAGGTGTGGGCCCTGCCTCCGGGCCTGCGCGCACGCGTGGTGTTCGACAACTCGCTGCGCTCGCGCGGCGCAGGCGATGTGCTGGTGCTGGACGCGCGCGGCAACGTGGTGCTGGACTCTGGCGCACCCGAGCCGCGGCGGGTCAACCTCTCCGACCGGGACTACTTCCTGGCGTTTCAGTCCGGCGGGCACCAAGGCTTGTTTGTGGGCAAGCCCGTGCCGTCGCGGGTCACGGGCCTCAACATCCTTCCGCTGTCCCGGGCTTACTACCATGCCGACGGGCGGTTTGCCGGTGTGGTGGTGGGCGCGATCCGCTTGAGCTATTTCAACGAACTTTTTGGTGCGCTGGACCTGGGGGCGAACAGCGGCATCAATCTGTTCCGCAACGATGGCGTGGTGATCTCGCGCTTTCCGTACGGCGATGCCGACGTGGGCAAAACCATCGGCGGCACGCCCAACTTCATGCGCTTTCAGGCCGAGGGCACCGGCACCTTTGTGGGCACGGCCGCGCTGGACGGGGTGGAGCGCCTGCACTCCTTCCGCCCCGTGGGCCGCTATCCGCTGATCCTGAACGTCGCCCAGTCCACCCGCACCATCCTGGGCCAGTGGATGGTGAACGCCTGGGTACTGGGGGTGTTCACCGTGCTGCTGATGGGGGCCTGCCTGGGCCTGGCGACGCTATTTGTGCGCGAGCTGGCGCTGCGCCAGCAGGTGTCGGCCCGTCTGCGCGAGGCCGAGCACGATGTGCGCACCATCCTCAACAACATGCCGTCCATGATCGCCTACTGGGACGCCCAGCTGCGCAACCGCTTTGCCAACCAGGCGCATGAGGAATGGTTTGGCCTGCCACCCGACCGCCTGCGCGGCATGCACGTCTCCAACATGCTGTCGCCTGCGGCCTATGCCGACAACAAGCCCCACCTGGAGCGCGCCCTGCAGGGCGAACCCCAGCTGTTCGAGTCCACCCTGGTGGACATGCGCGGGGTGCAGCGCCACGTGATCGTCTCCTACCGGCCCGACACCGAAGGAGGCGTGGTGCGCGGCATCTTTGTACAGGCCACCGACATCTCCGAGCGAAAGCGCATGGAGGACGAGCTGTTCGACGAGAAAGAGCGCGTGCGGCTGACCCTGCAGGCCATCGGCGACGCTGTGGTGTGCACCGACGCGCAGGGCAACATCACCTACCTCAACCCCGTGGCCGAGCGCCTGACGGGCTGGCAGGCCTTTGATGCCGCGGGACAGAATGTGGACACCGTGGTGCGCCTGCGCAGCCCCGACAACGACCAGCCCCTGGCCAGCGCGTTGCGCGCCGCCATGGACCAAGGCCGCGCCGTGGACGGGCTGCGCGGCATGGTCGTGCACCGCAGCAGCGGGCAGCGCTTTCAGGTGGACGAAACCGCCAGCCCCATCACCGACCGCCACGGCACCGTGACCGGCGGCGTGGCCGTGCTGCGCGACGTGACGGAGTCGGTGGCCATGGCAGAGCGCATGGCGCACCTCGCGCAGTTCGACGCGCTGACCGACCTGCCCAACCGCGTGCTGCTGCAGGACCGCGCCCAGCAGGCCATCTCGCAGGCGCGGCGCGACGGCAAACTGCTGGCCGTGATGTACCTGGACCTGGACGGCTTCAAGGCCGTGAACGACAGCCTGGGCCACGGCGTGGGCGACATGTTGCTGGTGCAGTTTGCCCAGCGCCTGAAGGCCGCAGTGCGCGCGTCCGACACCGTGTGCCGCCAGGGCGGCGACGAGTTTGTGGTCCTGCTGCCCGGCCTGGACGGCGCCGAGGCCGCATGCCGCGTGGCGCGCAAGATCCTGGCCGCATCCGAGGCGCCCTTTGACCTGGCCGGCCACATCGTCACCGTCGGCCTGAGCGGCGGCATCGCGCTGTACCCGCAGCATGGCGACACGCTGGACGCCCTTTCGCGCCACGCCGATAGCGCCATGTACGCCGCCAAGCGCGACGGGCGCATGCGCTTCATGCTCTACCGAGGCCCCGACACCGAGCCCGAAGCCGTGCTGCCTGCCGCGCCAACGCCCCCGTCAGCATCCTGATCCGCAGTGGATTCTGCTCTTAAATCGATAGCTTGCAGCGCTTTCTGGATAAGCGCTAAAGCCCAATTTATCTTAAAAGTTGGCCGCTGTCGCTCGCTGGCCCCCTTGAGGGAAAGGGCTTGGGAGAGGGGTCTATGCCGTCAGCATGTCACCCCCACATTCCTCCCCGACTCACCCCCGCTGGAAATTTGTTGCACCCCCGCAAAATAATTTTGATGGCCCGCGTCCGCGCCAGCACCTACCATGCGGCGCTGTCGTCTTTTATGTCCTCCGTGTCCATGCGTCACTGAGGCCACTCTGCCCCTCAACAAGCCTGGAGCCCGCGCGTGCCCGACCTGTCCAAAATCACCTGCATCGAAGACCTGCGCCTGATTGCCCAGCGCCGCGTGCCGCGCATGTTCTATGACTACGCCGACTCCGGCTCGTACACCGAAGGCACCTACCGCGCCAACGAAAGCGACTTCCAGCGCATCAAGCTGCGCCAGCGCGTGGCCGTCAACATGGAAGGCCGCAGCACCCGCACCACCATGGTCGGCCAGGACGTGGCCATGCCCGTGGCCATTGCGCCCACGGGACTCACCGGCATGCAGCACGCCGACGGTGAAATCCTGGGCGCCAAGGCAGCCAAGGCGTTTGGCATCCCATTCACGCTGTCCACCATGAGCATCTGCTCCATCGAAGACGTGGCCGAACACACCGGCCGCCACCCGTTCTGGTTTCAGGTCTATGTGATGCGCGACCGCGACTTCATCAACCGCCTGATCGATCGCGCCAAGGCCGCCAACTGCTCGGCGCTGCAGCTCACGCTCGATCTCCAGATCCTGGGCCAGCGCCACAAGGACATCAAGAACGGCCTCTCTGCCCCGCCCAAGCCCACCATCGCCAACCTCATCAACCTGGCCACCAAGCCGCGCTGGTGCCTGGGCATGCTGGGCACCAAGCGCCGCAGCTTCGGCAACATTGTGGGCCATGCCAAGGGCGTGGGCGACTTGTCGTCGCTGTCGTCGTGGACGGCCGAGCAGTTCGATCCGCAGCTCAACTGGGGCGATGTGGAGTGGATCAAAAAACGCTGGGGCGGCAAGCTGATCCTGAAGGGCATCATGGACGCCGAGGACGCGCGCTTGGCCATCAACAGCGGCGCCGACGCGCTCATCGTCAGCAACCACGGTGGCCGCCAGCTGGACGGCGCGCCGTCCTCCATCGCCGCGCTGCCCGGCATTGCCGAAGCCGTACGCACCGCCGGAGGCGGCATCGAGGTGTGGATGGACGGCGGCATCCGCAGCGGGCAGGACGTGCTCAAGGCCCGCGCGCTGGGTGCACAAGGCACGCTGATCGGTCGCAGCTTCCTGTACGGCCTGGGCGCTTTTGGCGAGGCCGGTGTGACCCGCGCGCTGCAGATCATCCAGAAGGAGCTGGACATCACCATGGCGTTTTGCGGCCACACCAACATCAACACGGTGGACCGGAGCATCCTGCTGCCGGGGACGTACCCCACGGGGCACTGAGAGGCTGAGAGTCTCTTGTCCCGGCCCGCCCTGCACGCCAAAACGCTCCGGCGCATCGTTGCAAATGCTCGCCATAGCCCGAGCTATGGCGGTGCTTTGCGCCTCCTCCGAAGCGTTTTGGCGCGCCTTTCGGGGCCCGGCCAAAAAACTCTCAGCTTCTGAGCCCTTGCGCAGGCGCTGCGGGCCATGCCCGGTAGCTACCGGCCGCGGGCAGGGGCCACGGGCCGCTTGAGCGTGGCGAGGTAGGCCACCACGTCCTCGCGCTCACGCGCATCTTCGAGCTGGTAGTCCATGCCCTGCCCGGGAATCAGCGCCTCGGGGTCGGCCAGCCAGGCGGCGAGCGTGGCCCTTGTCCACAGCAGCTTGCTGTCGCGCAGCGCGGGCGAGTAGTCGAAATCGGCCAGGGCCCCAGCGCGCCGGCCCACAACCCCTCGGTGCAGAGGCCCCACGCGGTGCGCGTCTTCGCTGTGGCAGCCGCTGCAACGCGCGGCATAGACGTTCATGCCGCGCTCGGCGGACGCGCTCCATGCGGCAGCAGGCGCGGCGGGTGTTGCAAGCGCTGACTGCGCGCGGGCCGCCGGCGTTGCCACGCCAAGAACCGCTGCCACCGCGATGGCTGCCTTGGCCCAGCGGTGCGGCGCCGGCCGCCAAAGGCTGCGCACCATCCGCTCACGCACCGAAGGAGAGCGCGCCTGCGGGCAGCGGGCGGCCCAGCGCCTGGGTGAGCACGGTGTAGTGCATGGTCTCGTCCGCCGCCAGTCGTGCGGCCACCTTGGCCAGGTCCTTGTTGCCGAAAGCCGGGATCACGCCCAGGTAGGCATTGGTGGCGCCCAGTTCCAGGCGGGCGGCCAGGGTCAGTACATCGGCCTGGCTTTTCAGAGTGCTTGCGTTCAGTGCAGCGGCGTATTCGTCCATCTTTTTTTCCAGCACCGGCATGCCGCCGAGCTTCTGGATGGTCGCGATCAGCGCATCGCGGTGCGCCTTGTGGTGGCCCTGGAAGGCGAGGGCCACGTCCAGCACCGGCTTTTGCAGCAGGCCGCTGCCAGCCCCCAGCTGGTAGGCGTTGATGGCTTCGTGCTCCAGCCCGAGTGCCACATTGAGTATCTGTACGTCCTTTGAGGTATCGGCAGCCATGCCCTGCGCAAGTGCGTCCTTGCCAGCCAGCAGGGCCACCGCCACTGCGGACAGCGAGCCCGACGTGGCAATGAACGAGCGGCGTGATGCGGGGGCTGCAGAGGGGCGCGGCGTGATGATGGATGTCATGGTGGAGTCCTTGGTTTCAGTGGGGAAGATGCGCGGAACGCACTACACGGTCCGCACGGTTTGCCTCGTTGCCGCTGTGGTGGCGACATCTGCAATACGGCGCTGCCGGATTCGCAGATTCATGCGCCTCCAAAAGGCCCACTGGCAAAGTAGGGCATCTGCTCCGCCACATCCAAACCGCCGCCCGCTGCGTATCACGAGTCTGTGCGGCAGAAGGGGCATCGGCTGCAACGCACGACAAACCGGCCTCGCGCGGTAATACTTCCTGCGCCCAGGGCCCCACCCTGGGCTAGTCGGTAGCACCACGCGACCCTCGGTTTTCGCGCGTTTCGCTTCGATGCCTTCTGCCGCGCAGACTCTAGTCCACTGAGCCCGAGTAATCGGCGGTGCGTGAGGGTCTGGCAAGGCCGCAATCTAGGCGCCGGGCGCAGCCGGGTTGTACACCCGGCGAGCACGGCAACGACGAGTGC
>NZ_JBKBKQ010000029.1:0-51097 GCF_046294525.1 Acidovorax sp. | reverse complement strand
GTGTGTCGGTCGGTTGGGTCTGAAGCAACTGCCGATGCCTGTCGATGTCCCTACATCCCGGCTCCTCGCCCTTTCTTACAGGTTGGTTGATGGGAGCCAAACCATACAAGCCTGTCGAAGCGCCGCGCAAGGCTTCGACAGGCTCAGCCCGAACGGATGAGAAGGATCGAACGCAGCGACAGGCCGCAGCTGCGGAACGCAACGCCCCCTACGCACGAATGGCGCACCGCTACAGCGGTTTTTGCCGCCAAGCCACCAGCGCCCCCACCCACAGCGCGCAGGCAGAAAACACCAGCCCACGCGCCAGCCCGCCCGGGCCGTCGGCAATCCAGCCCACCACGGTGGGCCCCACGATCTGCCCCGCCGCGAACACGATGGTGAACGCGCTGATGCCGCTGGCCCACAGCGCCTGCGGCAGGTTGTGCCGCACCAGCGCCGTGGTGGACGCCACCACCGACAGGAACACCCCGCCAAACAGCAGGCCCGAGGCCAGCACCACCGGCCAGGCGGACGTGAGCGCGGGCAGCACCGTGGCCACGCCCAGCAAGCCATTGAGCAGGGCCAGCGCCTGGCCGCCCCGGCTGCGGTCCAGCAGGCCCGCCCAGATGCGTGACGACACCACCACCGCCAGGCCCAGCAGCGCATAGAACGTGGTGACCGCGCCGCCGCTGGCGCCCTGCTCGCGCAGCAGGGCCACCACAAAGGTCATGTAGCCGATGTAGCCCACGCCAAACAGCGCGTAGCCCAGCAGCGCCGGTGCCAAGGCCTGCCAGCGCACCCGGGCCGGCGGCGGGTTGAGGTTGAACGCCGTGGGGCCGGCCGGCGGCGGCGCCAGCCCCTGCAGCGCCCGCGCGGGCCACCACAGCACCGCCGTGGCGGCCACGCAGGCCAGCGCCAGCGCCCACCAGGCCCAGGCCCACGGGTGGGGCACACCAGCCGCAGCGCCCAACACAGCCGGCACCAGCAGTGCCGACAGGCTGATACCCCAGCCCGTGCCCCCGTAGTACAGCCCCAGCAGCAGGCCGCTGCGCCCCGGCTCGTGCGCGCCCAGGCGTGCGGCCAACAGCCCGCCTGCAATGAACACCATCGCACTCGCCACACCGGCCAGAAGGCGCTGCACCAGTAGTAGCGCAGCATCGGTAAAAAAACCGCTGAGCCCCATGAACACCGAGGCCAGCACCGCACCCGCCACCAGCACCCGCCCCGGCTCAGCCCGCCGCAGCAGCAGCGGCGTGGCCAGCGCGCCCAGCAGGTAGCCCAGCGCGTTAGCCGTGTTCATGCCACCCGCCAGCGTGTACGACCAACCCAGATCGCTGCGCATGGGCGGCAGCAGCAAGGCATAAGAAAACCGCGTCATGCCCAGCGAAATCGCCGCACCCATGGACAGCGCGACGGCAAGCCAGAGGGTCGTATGGGGGGTGGTCGCGTTGGCAGGAACGTCTGCAGCGTCTGGGCGTAGGGGCATGGCTTTTTGATTCTGCCGCAGCGTGCCAGATCGTGCCGGGGGGCCGCAGGCCGCATGCCGCGATAGCACAAAACCAGAAGCCTTGTTGACGCATGTGCGCTGCAAATTTTGCGCCGCAGCATTACGCTTGCCCCCCGCTCATCGCTGGTATGCGAGCCCTTCCTCTTTGACGAACGAAAGCAACGATCCATGCCTTTTCTCTCCGACCCCGTCCAAGCCGGTGACCTGCAACTGGCCAACCGCATCGCCATGGCGCCGCTCACGCGCAACCGCTCGCCGAACGCCGTGCCCACCGACCTGGTCGCCACCTACTACACCCAGCGCGCCAGCGCTGGCCTGATCATTTCGGAGGCCACGGCCATCAGCCACCAGGGCCAGGGCTATGCCGACGTGCCGGGCCTCTACGCGCCCGAGCAGATTGCCGGCTGGAAGAAAGTGACCTCGTCCGTGCACGCCGCAGGCGGCAAGATCGTGGTGCAGCTGTGGCATGTGGGCCGCGTCTCGCACACCGACCTGCAGCCCGGTAACGCCGCGCCAGTGGCGCCGTCGGCCATCCAGGCCAACACCAAGACCGTGCTCATCAAGGACGGCGTGCCCACCTTCACGCCCACCTCCATGCCCCGCGCGCTGGAGCTGGCCGAGATCCCCGGCATCGTGGCCGACTACCGCCGCGCAGCCCGCGCCGCCATCGAGGCGGGTTTTGACGGCGTCGAGATCCACGCCGCCAACGGCTACCTCATCGACCAGTTCCTCAAGACCGGCGCCAACCAGCGCACCGACGCCTACGGCGGCAGCATCGAGAACCGCGCCCGCCTGCTGCTGGACGTGACCCACGCCATCACCGAAGAGATCGGCGGCGGCCGCACCGGCATCCGCCTGTCGCCCGTCACCCCCGCCAACGACATCGTCGATACCGATCCACAACCCCTGTTCGAGCATGTGGTGCGCCAGCTGGGGCCGCTCGGCCTGTCGTACATCCACGTGATCGAAGGCGCTACCGGCGGCCCCCGCGAGGTGGAAGGCCGCCCCTTCGACTACGCCGCCCTCAAGGCCGCCTACCGCGCCGCCGGCGGCCAAGGCGCCTGGATGGTGAACAACGCCTACGACAAGGCCCTGGCCGAAACAGCTTTGGCCAACGGCGCCGACATCGTGGCCTTCGGCCGCCCTTTCATTGCCAACCCCGACCTGGTGGAACGCCTGCAGCGCAACGCACCGCTCAACGAGGTGAACCGCGCCACGCTGTACGGCGGCGGGGCGGAGGGGTACACGGACTATCCGGCGCTGAGTGCCTGATCTCGCTCGGCATCAATCAACCTAAACCGTCGCGCGGAGGTTTCTAAGCGCCGCGCAGGGCTTCGACAAGCTCAGCCCGAACGGTGAAGGTGAGTTCAAGCGCCAAAGAGGGAGACGTTGTGGTCGTGACTGCCCGCCGCTGAAAACTGGCGCGGCCCACGCCAGGGTAGCCGCGCAAGGGCCGCCCCGCCGCGCTGGCTGCGTCCCCCTTCCCGAATCGCACAGCGATTCGAGAGAAGGGGGAAGGCGCGCAGCGCCTCAGGGAGTTGTCACCCCAACCCTATCGGGCTCGGCGCCCGCATCACGATGCGGGTGAACAGCCGGTCATAGGCCGCATCGCGCGGCTTGCCCGGCGCAAGCGGGTTGGTGTTGCTGGCAAAGGCAGCGTCCAGCGCCTGCCAGTCGGCCTGCAACAGGTGCTGCTGCGCGGCGGGCAGCACCACGGTTTCTTCCAGGCGCATGTGCTCCAGGTAAAAAACCACGTACCGCCGCAGGGCGTCGGCAAACGCCTCACGGCGCGCTTCGCCCATCAGTTCCCAGCCCAGCAGCAGGTGCTGCAGTTCGCGCACGGCAGCCTCGCCGCCCGCGTGCTCGCGCTCCAGCCGCGCGATGGCCTCGGCCGCCTCAGGCGCACGCTCCGCCACCTTGGGAAACAGCCAGCGCGTTTCCTTGGGGTGGTGCTGGCGCTCGGGAAACTCGTCGATGTAAAACAGCATGGCCCGCATCACGTCAAAAAACGCGGCGGGTTCATCGCCCGGGCCCTGGTCGAGCATCAGGCGCAGCGACTGCAGCACGGCGGCCAGGGACGCATGCTCTTCGCGAATGGTTCGCAGGCTGATGGACGACGGCACGGCGCACTCCCCGGTGTGAACGAACCCCAAGGGTGCCACGCGCAGCCGCCAATGCCCATGACACAAGTCAATAACTCACGGCGGCCATAACGCGGGATGAAGATGAAACACGCATCGCCCGTCCCGCAGAGTCACCAAAAAAAAGCCCTGCCAGCGAGCCGGCAGGGCCTGGAGACACAAGGCAGGGGCGCTGCCAAAGCCACCTGCTACGGCTGCATCAGCGCGTCAGCCGCGCCGGGCCGGGGCCCGCAGCCGATGCCAGCGCGGGGGCGGTGGCGGGGGCGTCATGGTGCTGCGGAGCAGCCATGGCGTGCAACGTGGTGGCTGGCGAATGGCCGTGCCCCATGGCGTCGGCCAGGCGGAACTGCTGCACCACCTGCGACAGGCGTGCGGCCTGCTCGCGCAGCGACTCTGCGGCGGCGGCGGACTCTTCCACCAGCGCGGCGTTCTGCTGCGTCATGCGGTCGATCTCGCCCACCGAGCTGTTCACCTGGCCGATGCCGGCCGACTGCTCGGACGCCGCAGCGGTGATCTCGCCAATGATGTCGCCCACGCGCTGCACGCTGCTCACGATGTCCTTCATGGCCGTGCCCGCTTCTTCTACGTGGCGCACGCCGCCGTCCACGGCAGTGACGCTGCTGTTGATCAGTCCCTTGATGTCACTGGCGGCGGCGGCCGAGCGCTGGGCCAGGCTGCGGACCTCGCTGGCCACCACCGCAAAGCCCCGGCCCTGCTCGCCCGCGCGGGCAGCCTCCACGGCCGCGTTCAGCGCCAGGATGTTGGTCTGGAAGGCAATGGAGTCGATCAGGCCGATGATGTCGCCGATCTTGCGGCTGGACGTGGAGATCTCATGCATGCTGGCCACGGCCTGCTGCACCACACTGCCGCCATGCGTGGCCATCTGCGATGCCGACGCCGCCAGCTGGTTCGCCATCTGCGACGACGATGCCGTCTGCTGCACGGTGGAGGTGAGCTGCGACAGCGAGGCCACGGCCTCCTGCGCGTTGCTGGCCGTCTGCTCGGTGCGCTGCGACAGATCCTGGTTGCCCGTGGCGATCTCCTGGCTGGCCGTGGCGATGTTGCCGCTGGCGTCACGTACCTGAGCAACCAGCGATCCCAGACCCTGCTGCATGTCGCGCAGCGCGCGCTGCAGATCGGCCACTTCGTCCTTGCCCTCGGCATGGATGGGCTGCGACAGGTCGCCGCCCGCAATGGATTGGGCCATGCGGCGCGCTTCTTCCAGCGGGCGGCAGATGGAGTTCATGTTCATCAGGGTAGTGGGCACCACCACCAACACCGTGATGACCACCGCCAGCACAAACAGCCATTTGGTCTCGTTGGACACCTGGCCCTGTTGCGCAACCGATTTTTCCACCTCGCTACGCAGCACGGCATCCAGCTCGGCCATCAGCTTGTCGGCCTCGTCAAACTCGGCCACGGCCTTGCCGCTCATGCGGTTGGCAATGGTGGCGGTGTCATAGCCGCTGGCCTCCAACTGGCGTGCCACATGGGCAAACTGCTCGCGATAGCTGTCCAGGCGCTTGACGATGTTGCGCACCACAGGGTTATCCGAGTCTTCTTCGCCTTCCAGAAACTTGTTCGCAATCTTCTTGGCCTTGTCCTGGCTTTCCAGCCATTTGGCGTGTGCCGCCTTCACAGCCTCCGGCTTTTCGTAGCCGATGATCATGTCTTTTTCGAACTGGCGGATGGCACCCATCTCGCCACGCAGCTCGGCCATGTAGCCCACCTCGGCGAAGGAGTGGTCCATGAAGTCCTGGCTCATCGCATGGATGCGGAACATGCCCAGCATGCCCGCACCACCCAGCAGCCCCAGCAGGCCCAGCACCACGCCAATGGCCCCCAGCATCCGCATTCGAATGGTGAACTGCCGCATGAGCGAGAAGAAATTCATGATCTGTCTTCCTTGAATAGGTATGTGTGCGCCGACATGCACTCACCCCTGTTGTCGGCAACGATTTGCAACAAAGTGTTCAAGTTTGCCAGAGTACGGTGACAAGCTGGTACGTGTTTATCACATGCGCCACCGCTTCAGTAAGAGGGCATTCGCCATGACACTGACCGAGCTCAAGGCCATGGCCGCACCTGCGACCACGGGACTCAGGTAGCCCAGCGCGGCCAGCGGAATGCCCGCCACGTTGTACACGAAGGCCCAGAAGAGGTTCTGCCGGATCTTCATCACCGTGCGGTGCGAGATGTCCAGCGCCGCAGCCACCAGCATCGGGTCGCCCCGCATCAGCGTAACGCCGGCGGCGTGCATGGCCACGTCCGTGCCATTGCCCATGGCCATGCCCACATCGGCCGCTGCCAGCGCCGGGGCATCGTTAACGCCGTCGCCCACCATCGCAACATGATGGCGCTGGCCACCGGCGTCCTGTTGCAATGCGGCCACCTTGGCGGCCTTGTCGCCCGGCAGCACTTCTGCCATCACCTCGCCCGCACCCGAGTCCAGCCCCAGCCGCCGCGCCATGGCTTCGGCTGCGCCCCGGTTATCGCCCGACACCATCACGGTGCGAATGCCGCGAGCCTTCAATGCTGCCAGGGCCTCGCGCGCACCCGGCTTGGGCTCGTCGCCAAACGCCATCAGCGCAAGCACATTCAGCCCCTGGGTGCCCCGCTGCACGACTGCCGACACGGTGGCGCCGTCGCCTTGCAACTGCTGCGCGCGCGCCGCCAGTGGACCCAGGTCCACGCCCAGCTCTTGCATCCAGCGCAGGCTGCCCACCAGGTAGCTTGCGCCGTTGACCTCGCCTTCGGTCCCGCGCCCCGGCACGGCGCGCACGGCGTCGGGCGGCACCAAGGGCAAGTGCCGCTCCTCTGCGGCAGCGACCACGGCGCGGGCCAGCGGGTGTTCGCTGCCGCTTTGCACGGCCGCCACAGCCGCCAGCACCTCAGCTTCGTCAACACCCGGCGCCAGCTCCAGGGCCGTCAGCCGGGGCCGGCCCACTGTCAGCGTGCCCGTCTTGTCAAACGCCACCACATCCACCTTATGGGCCAGCTCCAGCGCCTGCGCGTCCTTGATCAGAATGCCGTGCCGGGCCGCCACGCCCGTGCCCGCCATGATGGCCGCTGGCGTGGCCAGGCCCAGCGCACAGGGGCAGGCAATCACCATCACCGCCACGGCGTGGATCAGCGCAGCCTCCACGCCGGCGCCCACCCACAACCAACCCAGCAGCGTGGCCACCGCCACCATCAGCACCACGGGCACAAACACGGCAGACACCTCATCCACGAGGCGCTGGATGGGCGCCTTGGCGGCCTGGGCGTCTTCCACTAGCCGGATGATGCGGGCCAGCACCGTTTCGCTGCCCACCGCCGTCACCTCCATCACGATGCGGCCGTCGCCGTTGATGGAGCCGCCCGTCAGCCCCTCGCCCACGTCGCGCCCCACCGGCAGCGGCTCGCCCGTCAGCATGGATTCGTCCACCTGCGTGTGGCCCTCCTGCACCCGACCGTCCACGGGGATGCGCTCGCCAGGGCGCACCACCAGCCGGTCGCCGACCAGCACCTCGGCCACGGGCACATCCACCTCGCCGCTCTTGCCCAGCAGGTGCACCACATCGGGCCGAAGCGCATGCAGCGCGCGGATGGCTGCCGTGGTCTGGCGCTTGGCCCGTGCCTCGAGCCACTTGCCCAGCAGCACCAGCGTGACCACCACGGCCGAGGCTTCAAAGTACAGATGCGGCGTGTGCCCGCCATGTGCGGTCAGCCACAACCACACCGACAGCCCCCAGCCCGCGCTGGTGCCCAGCGCCACCAGAAGATCCATGTTGCCCGACAGCGCCTTGGCCGCGTGCCAGCCGGCCTTGTAAAAGCGCGCGCCCAGGATGAACTGCACCGGCGTGGCCAAAGCGAACTGCGCCCAGGCGGGCAGCATCCAGTGCTGGCCGAACAGGTCACCCAACATGGGCAGCACCAGCGGCGCCGACAGCAACAGGCCAATGCCTACGGGCATGAAGCCGGCCCAGGACGACAAATCCTCAGGCGCGTCTTCCTGCCCCGTCGCACGCGGCTCGTAGCCCGCATTGCGCACCGCGCGGCGCACCAGCGCCTCCATGGCGGCGGCATCGGCGCCCACGCTGGTGGCAAACGCAATGCGGGCAGATTCGGTCGCCAGGTTGACCGAGGCCTCCTGCACGCCCGGCACCTTGCGCAGCGCGCGCTCCACGCGGGCCACGCAGCTTGCGCAGGTCATGCCGGAAATGCCCAGGTCCAGCGTATGCGGGTCCGCAGGGGAAGGTGTGTGCAGCGAAGTGTTCATGGCGGGGATGGTGATCCTTGACGCGATGGCAAGGTCAAGCATTGATCCTGATCAACCCTCACGGGATGAGTGTCTTGGACCGCACTTGACTCTGCCACGATGTCAAGCTTCAGCATTGCACCATCTTCCCACTACCCAAGGACACATCCATGCCCACCACCACCACGACCACCACCCTGCACGTCCAGGGCATGACCTGCGGCCACTGCGAACGCGCCGTCACCCAGGCCGTGCAGCAGCTTGACCCAGCGGCCCAGGTGCGTATAGACCGCGCCAATGGCAAGGTCGAGATCGACAGCACCGCAGCCCGCGACGCGCTGGCCTCCGCCATTGCCGAAGAGGGCTACACCGTGGCCGCCGACTGACCCAGCCGCGCCACCACCATGGCCACCAGCCCAACCACTGCACGCCGCACGCCGCAGGCGATCTCGTGGCCCGTGCCCATCGGCACCGCCGCGCAGCGCGCGGGCATCTCGGCACGCATGGTGCGGCACTACGAGTCGCTGGGCCTCATCACCGGCGTGGCCCGCACTGAGGGCGGCTACCGCCAGTACACCGAAGCCGACGTGCACGCCCTGCAGTTCATCCGCCGCGCACGCGACCTGGGCTTCTCCATGGAAGAAATCGCCGAGCTGCTGGGCCTGTGGCACGACCGCAGCCGCGCCAGCAGCCAGGTCAAGCGCATTGCGCAGCAGCACATCCACGACCTGAACGACCGCATCGCCCAGATGCAGGCCATGCAGCGCACGCTGCAGACACTGGTGTCGTGCTGCAAAGGAAACGACCGGCCAGACTGCCCCATTCTGGACGACCTGGCCTCCGGGCAGGCAGAACACCACACACCCCGAGCTCTGCGCAAATCGCTACCAAATCAATAGCTGCTAGCGCTTGTTCCACTATGGCTTGGGTCCGCTTTTCCTTGGAAACCCGCGTTGTCAGGCCTGTCAGGCGCCCGCCGGCCGCGCAGGGGCTTTGGCTTTGCCAACGGCAGCCTTGGAGCGGGCAGGCAACGCAGGCGCACTCCCAGAATCGGCCGTTGACACCGGGGCTTGCGCAGGCCGCCGCAGCACGCCGTCACACAGCGTCGCGATGCACTGCTGCGCCACCTGCTCGGGCGTGTATTCGCCATCGGGCTGGTACCAGCGGCCGATCCAGCTGAGGGCACCTGCAATCACAAAGGCCGTCATCTTCGGGTCACAGGGCTGGATCGATCCTTCGGCCACGCCCTCGGCCACCAGGCGGCGGAATTCCTGGTCGATGGCGGACTTCAGGCGCCGCAGTTCCCTGCGGCTGGTGGGCGGCAACTGCTCGTCGCCCACGCGGATCAGGCACATGCCGAAGTCCTGCGTGACGATGCGCGCATACACCTGCATGCAGGCGACGAGCTGGTCCACGGCCTGGCCGCCCGCAGCGCGCGAGTCGTCGATGCCCGCAAGCATCATGTCCAGGCCCTGGCGCACGCACTGCAGCAGGATCTCATCCTTGTTCTTAACGTAGTAGTACAGCGTGGGCTTGGTCACGTTCAGCCGCGCCGCGATGTCGTCGAGCGAGGTGGCGTGAAAGCCGCGCTCGTTGAACAGCTGGGCCGCCGCCTGCAACACGGCCTTGCGCTTGGCCTCGCGCTGCTGCTCGCGGTGCGAGACGGGAGCCCAGGGAGAGCCGCTGGCGAGCTCCGACTCTGGCGCAACTGCGGCGGACGGGGTCGATGGCACCGCGCGTGGAGCACTGCGTCGGGACGATGCCGCTTTTGCAGGGGGCATGGGGGGCGATTCCTCGGGGAAAGTACGGATGCTGAACGGGGTGGCGGCTTCCAGAATCTACTCACGAGTAAACAGTTTACGCACAAGTAGGAAATTCCTGCAGGGTCTGCAAGAAATTTCTGTTCAGAAGCTGCGAACAACCCGTATTAGAAAGCCAATGGAGACAACCCCTTCCGGCCCCGCTGCTGCCACGCCCTTGCTGCAGGTGCAGGGCGTGACCCTGGCGTTCGGTGGCGTGAAGGCGCTGACCGGCGTAGGCTTTGACGTGCAGCCCGGCTCCATCACCGCCGTCATCGGCCCCAACGGTGCGGGCAAGACCTCGCTGTTCAACACCATCTCGGGCTTCTACCGGCCCAGCCAGGGGTCCATCCGCTTTCAGGGGCAAGACATCACCCGCGTGCCCGCACCGCAGCGCGCCAAGCTGGGGCTGGGCCGCAGCTTTCAGAACATTGCGCTATTTCGCGGCATGACGGTGCTCGACAACATCAAGCTGGGCCGCCACGCGCACCTCAAGACCAACGTGCTCGAAGCGCTGTTGTACTTCGGCCGCGCGCGCCGCGAAGAGGCCGAACTGCGCCGCGACATCGAGGAGCGCATCATCGACTTCCTCGAAATCGACCACATTCGCCACGCCCCCGTCTCGGCCCTGCCCTACGGCCTGCAAAAGCGCGTGGAGATGGCCCGGGCCCTTGCCATGCAGCCGCAGATCCTGATGCTGGACGAACCCGTGGCCGGCATGAACCGCGAAGAGACCGAAGACATGGCGCGCTTCATCCTCGACGTGCGCGAGGAGTGGGGCGTGACGGTGCTCATGGTGGAGCACGACATGGGCATGGTGATGGACCTGTCGGACCACGTGGTGGTGCTCAACTTCGGCCAGGTCATCGCGCACGGCACGCCCGCACAGGTGCAGGCGGACCCCGAGGTCATCCGCGCCTACCTGGGCGCTGGCGATGTGGGCGACCTGCGTGCCAAGCTGCAGGGGGTGACCACCGCATGACCGGCAACTTCGACTGGGCCTACCTGTTTGAGATCAGCCTCACTGGCATCGCCGGTGGCGGTCTCTACGCGCTGGCCGCACTGGCCTTCGTCATGGTCTACAAGGCTACGCGCGTGGTGAACATCGCGATTGGCGAGCTGCTCATGGTGGGCGCCTACCTGTTCTTCACCTTCGCATCGATGTTCGCGCTGCCGCTGTGGCTGGCCATCCCCGCCGCCGTGCTGGGCACGGGCCTGCTGGGCGCGGTGATCGAGCGCACCATGATCCGCCCGCTGCTGGGCGAGCCGCCGATCTCCGTCTTCATGGTCACCGTGGGCCTGGCCTCGGTGCTTGTGGGCTTGGTCGAGATGATCTGGACGGCCGACCAGCGCCGCCTGCCCGACTTCATGCCCACGCAGCCCATCATGGTGGGGGATGCCTTCCTCGCACCCAAGGTGTTCTGGGGTGCCGTGATTGCCATCGTGTTCATCGCGGCAGTGCTGGTGGTGTTCCGCTTCTGGCGCGGCGGCGTGGCCCTGCGCGCCACGGCCAGCGACCAGGCGGCCGCGTATTCGGTGGGCATCAACGTGCCGCGTGTGTTCTCGCTGGCCTGGGTGGCCTCGGCCATGCTGGCCGCCATCTCCGGGATCATCGTCGGCTCTATCGGCGGCATCTCGTCCAGCATGGGCGTGTTCGGGCTGTCGGTGCTGGTGGTCGTCATCGTGGGCGGGCTCGACAGCGTGCTGGGCGCGCTCGTCGGCGGCATCCTCATCGGCCTGATCGAGGCGCTGGCAGGGGCCTACCTGGGCGGCGAATACAAGCTGCTGGCCACGTTCATCGTGCTGGTGGCCGTGCTGCTGGTGCGGCCTTACGGCCTGTTCGGCACCCACGAAATCGAGAGACTGTAAGGCCGACCCCATGCGAATCGGAACCCTCAAGGAAACCTACATCGCCGACGCGACGCTGTTCGACTCGCGCACGCAAAAAGTGTGGCTGGCCGTGGGCGCTGCGCTGCTGGTGCTGTTCCCGTTCATGGCCAGCGACTACTGGCTCTATCTGGCCTGCCTGGTCAGCATCAATGTGGCCAGTGCCACGGGCTTGAACATCCTCACGGGCTACACGGGGCTGGTCAGCCTGGGGCAGGCGGCCTTCATGGGCCTGGGGGCCTACACCGTGGCCGTGCTGGAAACCAAGGTGGGCACACCCTTTGTGCTCAACCTGCTGGCCGGTGGCTTCGTCGCCATGCTGGGCGGCATCGTGGTGGGCATCCCTTCGCTGCGCGTAAAGGGGTTGTACCTTGCCATTGCCACCATTGCCGCGTCGTTCATCGCGCACTTCATCTTTGCCAACTGGAAGTTCACCGGCGGCACTGGCGGCCTGAGCGTGCCGCCCGCCAAGCTGTTTGGCATGGCGCTCGACACCTCGTTCCGTCTGTACTGGCTCATCGTGCCCGTAACGATTCTCATGCTGCTGGGTGCGGCCAACCTGTTCCGCACGCGCGTGGGGCGTGCCTTCATCGCGATTCGCGACCGCGACATCTCGGCCGAGGTGCTGGGCATTCCGCTGCTGCGCTACAAGCTGCTGTCGTTTGGGCTGTCGTCGTTCTACGCGGGCGTGGCAGGTGGGCTGTGGGCGTACTTCTTTCGCGTGGTCACGCCCGAGAGTTTTCCGCTGCTCATGTCCATCTTCTTCCTCGCGGCCATCATTGTCGGCGGCATGGGCTCCATCCTGGGCGGCATCCTGGGCGCGGTGTTCATGACCATGGTGCCCGAGCTGCTCAAGCTCGTGGTGGACCTGATGCCCGGCGGCAGTGAACTGACGGTTTTCCTGTCACCCGTGCGCACGGTCATCTTTGGCCTGCTCATCATCGGTTTTCTCGTCTTCGAGCCCCATGGCCTGGCCGAAGTGTGGCGGCGCGTCCGTCGTTTCTTCCATCTCTGGCCTTTCAGAAACTAAACCCCAAGGAGACACGCATGCACCCCACCCCCACCTCCCCCCGCCGCCGTACCTTGCTGGCCGCCGCTGGCGCAGCAGCCCTCACCAGCCCGTTGTCCGTGCTGGCCCAAGGCGCCGACGAGATCGTGATCGGCGGCTCCATCCCGCTCACCGGCGTGTTCGCGTTTGCGGGCGTGGGCATCAACGCGGGCATGGGCGACTACGTGAAGATGCTCAACGACGCGGGCGGCATCAAGGGCCGCAAGGTCAAGTACGTGCCCGAAGACACGGGCTACAAGGTCGATGTGTCGGTGGCTGCGTTCAAGAAGATCACCAGCCAGAACAAGGTCAACCTGTACTACGGCGACTCCACCGGCTTCTCCAAGACCATCAACCCCGAGCTGGACCGCAACGGCAACATCCTGATGGCCGGCGCGTCGTTTGCCACCGAACTCAACGACCCCAAGAAGTACCCCAACCAGTTCCTCGTGGGCCCCGATTACACCGAAATGTTCGGCATCCTGCTCAAGCACATCGCCAAGGAAAAGCCCGGTGCCAAGGTGGCCTTCGTGTACTCCGATTCCGAGTTTGGGCGTGACCCCATCGAGTCGAGCGAGGCCGAGGCCAAGAAGCTGGGCCTGTCGGTGCCGATCAAGATCATGACGCCCGCCGGCAGCGTGGACGTGTCCACCGAGGTTATCAAGCTGCGTCGCGCTGCGCCCGACTACACCATCTTTCACGGCTACATCCTCGCGCCCATACCCGAGTTCATCACCCAGGGCAAGCAGCAGGGCATGACCAGCAAGTGGATGGGCACCTTCTGGACCATGGACAGCTCCACCGTCATGAAGATGGGCGACGCCGCCGACGGCTTCATGGGCGTGATGCCCTATCGCTACTACTACGACACCGAGAAGGCGCCCATGCTGGAGAAGATCCGCGCGCTGCGGCCCGAGTACCAGAGCACGGCCTACATCCAGGGCTTCTTGGCCGCCATGCTGTTCACCGAGGCAGCCAAGCGCACGCTGGATGCAGGCAAGCCCCTCACCGGCCCCAACCTGAAGGCCGCGCTCAACTCCATCAAGGACTTCGACACGGGCGGGCTGATTGGTGTGCCGATCACCATCAGCGGCAACTCCATCCCCGTGGGCCGCGTGTACCGCGCCGATATGAAAGCCCAGAAGATGGTTGCCGCCTCCGACTGGATCAAGCTCTGACCCTGCTGTTGCCATGACCCAGCCAACCCCGGCCAACGTCCTCGAAGTCAACAACATCGAGGTCATCTACAACAAGGTGGTGCAGGCCCTGCGCGGCCTGTCGCTGGCCGTGCCACGGGGGCAGATCGTGGCGCTGCTGGGCAGCAATGGGGCGGGCAAGAGCACCACGCTCAAGGCCATCTCCGGCCTGCTGGCGCTGGAGGATGGTGTGGTCGAGAGCGGCAGCATCCACTTCAACGACCAACCCACGGCCGCCATGGCCCCGCAGCAGCTGGTGCGCAACGGCCTGAGCCACGTGATGGAAGGCCGCCGCGTGTTTGAAGACCTTACTGTCGAAGAGAATCTGGTGGCCGCCACCTATGCGCTCACGGGGCGCAAGGATGCGACGCCGGACTTCGACCTGGTCTACAGCTACTTCCCGCGCCTGCACGAGCGGCGCAAGGGCCTGGCCGGTTATCTGTCGGGTGGCGAGCAGCAGATGCTGGCCATTGGCCGGGCGCTCATCGCACAGCCCCAGCTCATCCTGCTCGACGAGCCCTCGCTGGGCCTTTCTCCGAAGCTGGTCGAAGACATCTTCACCATCATCGCGCGCATCAATGCCGAGCGGGGCACCAGCATGCTGCTGGTGGAGCAGAACGCCACCGTGGCCCTGGCCGTGGCGCACCGGGGCTACATCATGGAGAACGGCAAGATCGTGATCGACGGCACGGCCGAGCGCCTGGCCAATGACCCGGACGTGCGCGAGTTCTACCTCGGCATGGGTGGTGGCGGCGAGGCCAAGAGCTTCAAAGAGATCAAGCATTACAAGCGCCGCAAAAGATGGCTGTCATGACGCTCCCCGACCTCACCCTGCCCCAGATGCTGCGTGATCGCGCGCGCACCGACGCACAGCGCATCGCTATCCGGCAAAAGGACTTCGGCATCTGGAAGCCTTTCACCTGGGCGCAGTACCACCAGCGCGCCAGCCACTTCGGCCTGGGCCTGCGCGCTCTGGGCCTGCCTGCGGGCGGGCATGTGGGCGTGATCTCCGAGAACCGCATTGAATGGGTGCTGGCCCAGATGGGCGCGGGCCTGGTGGGCGCCGTGACCGTGGGCGTGTACCCCACCAGCCCCACCAACGAGGTGGCCTATGTGGTGGGCCATGCCGACATCGAGATCATGGTCTGCGAAGACCAGGAACAGACCGACAAGCTGCTGGCCGCGCTGCCCGATCTGCCACGCCTGAAAAAGATCGTGGTCATGGAGACCAAGGGCCTGCGCAGCTTTGCGCCCGAGGTGCGGCAGTTCATCACCACCTTTGACGAGGTGGAACAGCTGGGCGCAGCGTCGGGCCAACAAGCCATCATCGACGAAGCCCTGACGCGCCAGCGGCTCGACGATGTGGGCCTGATGATCTACACCTCGGGCTCCACCGGCAAGCCCAAGGGCGCGATGATTTCGTACCGCAACATCCGGGGCGTGGTGCCCGGCATCGTGGACCGGCTGGAGCTGTCGCAAGGTACCACCCACCTGTCGTACCTGCCGCTGTGCCACGTGGCCGAGCAGATGCTGACCAGCTTTGTGCCCGTGTACATCGGCTCGCAAGTGAACTTTGGCGAGTCCATCCGCACCGTGCAGGAGGACCTGCGCGAGGTCGCTCCCACCATGTTCCTGGGCGTGCCCCGCATCTGGGAGAAGCTGCACGCCGCCATCCACATCAAGCTGCAAGAGACCGGTGGCCTGCGCCGCGCGCTGTTCCACAAGGCCTACAACGCCTGCAAGCCACTCGCCGAAAAGCCGCGCAGTGCCTGGAGCGCTGCCGACAAGCTCACGTATGCCGCCAGCTACTGGCTGATGTTCCGCGCGTTGCAGAACTTCATCGGCCTGCGCAATGCCCATGTGGCGCTCACCGGCGCCGCGCCCATTCCGCCCGACGTGGTCCGTTTTTTCCGCGTGCTGGGCGTGCCGCTCATCGAGGTGTATGGCCTCACCGAATCGACCGGCATGGTCACGGGCCATCGTCTGGACCATGTGGTGGTGGGCACCGTGGGCGTGCCCACGAAAGGTGTCACGCACCGCATTGCCGACAACGGTGAACTGCAACTCAAAGGCGACATGGTGTTTGCGGGGTACTACAAGAACCCCGAGGCCACGGCCAGCAGCATCGTGGGCGGCTGGCTGCACACGGGCGACGTGGTGCGTGAATCGCAAGGCCAGATCCAGATCGTGGACCGACTCAAGGACATCATGATCACGGCCGGTGGCAAGAACCTCACCCCGTCCGAGATCGAGAACACGATGAAGGGCAGCCCCTTCATCAAGGAATGCATCATCGTGGCCGAAGGCCGCAAGTTCGTCGGCGCGCTGGTGATGATCGACTACGAGACCGTGGGCAAGTGGGCCGAGGCGCGGCGCATTCCGTTCACGCACTTTCGCTCGCTGGTGGAGCACCCCGAGGTGCGTGGCCTCATCGATGCCGAAATCAGCCAGGGCAACCAGCGCCTCGCCCAGGTCTCGCAGATCCGCAAGTTCCACCTGCTCACCAAGGAGCTGGACCACGACGACGGCGAGGTGACCGCAACCATGAAGGTGCGCCGCTCCAGCATCTACAAGACCTATGCGGCCGAGATCGAGGCGTTGTACCACTAGCCCGGGGCTCACCGCTTGCCACGTAGATTACTATCGAAACAGGAGCTATCTGCGCTTATATAGCAAGCGCTAGAGGCCAATTTGACATGAAGACCACCGCCGCCGACCCGACCGCTCCCCTGCTGCTGGAGCGAAACGGCGCCATCGCCACGCTGCGTTTCAACCGGCCCGATGCGCTCAACGCCATCGACGTGCCCATGGCCAACGCCGTCCTCGCCGCCGTGCAGACCATCGCCGCCGACCCTGCCGTGCGCGCAGTGGTGTTGTGTGGCAACGGCCGGGGTTTCATGGCCGGTGGCGACCTGGCCACGCTGCGCGCCGACCCCGTGCAGGGTGCCATCGACATTCTCACGCCGCTCAACGCAGCACTGCTCCTGCTGGCGCAGATGAACGCGCCCGTCATTGCGCAAGTGCACGGTGTGGCCGCTGGCGCGGGCCTGAGCCTGCTGCTCATGGCCGACTACGTGATCGCCGCCGAAGGCACACGCCTGAACCTGGCCTACATCAACCTGGGCACCAGCTGCGACGTGGGCGCCTCGTGGGCGCTGCCGCGCATGGTGGGCGTGCGCAAGGCGCTGGAGATCGCGCTGCTGGGCGAAGCCTTCACCGCCGACGACGCGCTGCGCCTGGGCCTCATCAACCGCATCGTGCCTGCCGCCGAACTGGACGGTGCCACCACCACCCTGGCCCAGCGCCTGGCCGCCGGGCCCACCCTCGCCTACGGCGCGATGAAGCGCCTGATGCGCGAGTCGCTGCAGCGCACGCTGCCCGAGCAGCTGGAGGCAGAAAAGCAGGCCTTTGTGCAGTGCGCCGGCACCGAAGACTTCCGCAGCGGCGTCGAAGCGTTCCACCAGCGCCAAAGCCCCTTGTTTGCAGGGCGTTAGCGCGCGGCCCGGGCACTGCCCAGGTAACCGCCACAGTCACGTGGCCCCTGGATTGGGTCCAAATCCAGAACACTGCGTTGGCCCGCGCCCGGTTTATCTGCCCGCGCGCTCGCCCTACAGTTCAGACCATGCCAGTGCGCGACCGGCACACGTTTGACCCACGCCCCGCCGCGCAACGCTTGCCTCCACATCCCAGCCCATTGCCATGATCACCGTCCGCGCCGCCTCCGACCGGGGCCGCACCTCCACCGGGTGGCTGCACAGCGCCCACAGCTTCTCGTTTGGCAGCTATTTCGACCTGCGCCACCAGGGCCACGGCAACCTGCTGGTACTCAACGAAGACATCATTGCGCCGGGCAAAGGCTTTGGCACGCATGGGCACCGCGACGCGGAGATCGTGAGCTATGTGCTCAGTGGCGCTCTGGCCCACCAAGACGATGTGCCGCAAAAGCAGGCCTCTGCACCTTCGCCCACTCCGGCACTGCCCACGCCCACCGGCATCCTGCGCCCCGGCGATGTGCAGCGCATGAGTGCGGGCTGGGGCGTGCGGCACAGCGAATTCAATGCCCTGCAGGACCAGGACACGCACTTCCTGCAGATCTGGTTCAAGCCGCTGTTCACCGGCATCCGCCCCAGCTACGAAACCCGGCACTTTCCCGCCGCAGACCGCCGGGGCCGCCTGGTGCAGCTGGTGTCGCGGCGCGGCACCGACGGCTCGCTCAGCATGAATGCGGACGCATCCCTGTGGGCCGGCCTGTTCGATGGCGATACTGAAAGTGCCACGCTGCCGCTTCACCCCGACCGCATCGCATATGTCCACGTGGCGCAGGGCGCGCTCCAGATCAACGGCGTGCGTCTGTCGGCCGGCGACGGCGCGCTGCTGGACGGCGAAACGCAGCTGGTGCTGGCCCATGGCGCCGGGGCCGAGGTGCTGGTGTTTGACCTGGCGCGCCAATAGCCAATAGCCAATAGCCATCAACCAGCAGACAAGCACAACGCCGCTCTCGCACAACCGCGCCATGAACCTGTCCCACCACGCCTTTGTCCACGTGCCCGAGCTGCAGCACCGGCTCACGCCCGCCCACGCCTCCGGCCTGCGCCTGACCGACGATGTGCTGGCCGAATGGGACGCCCAGGCGCGCTGCCAAGGCCTGCCGGCCGACTGGCGGCTGCCCGACGCGGACGTGGAACGCTCGCGCTGCGAGGTCCTGGCGGCCGTCACTGCGCAGCAGCAAGACCTGTGGGTGTTCGCCTACGGATCGCTGATGTGGAACCCTGGGTTCCACTTCGACGAGGTGCGCCGCGCCAGCCTGCCCGGTTTTGCGCGCCGCTTTGCTCTCAGCACCTCCATCGGCCGGGGCACGCCCGACTGCCCCGGGCTGGTGCTGACGCTGCAGCCAGACCCAGCGCCTCAAAGCACGCGCGACGCAGCGGTGTGCGAGGGCCTGGTCTTCCGCATCCCCGCCGTGTGGGTGGATGCCGAATCCCGCATGCTGTGGCGCCGCGAGATGATCACCGGCGCCTACTGCCCCACCTTGATGCCGCTGCACACGCCGCAGGGCCCGCTGGCCAGCGCGCTGGTGCTGACGGCCAACACCACCCACCGCCACTACCGCGGCAACCTCACCCTGCGGCAGACCGCCGACACCATTGCCCGGGCCTGCGGCCGCATCGGCAGCAACCGTGACTACCTCGACCAGCTGGCGGCCCAGTGCGCGGTGCTGGGCATTGACGACCCCTATGTACAACAGCTGGCCACGCTGGTGGCAGGCACGGTGCAAAAGGCGCGCAACGGCGCTTGAGGCGCCGCTGGCACCCGCGTGTTCAGAACGGTGCCGATTCGGGATCGGTGTCCACCGGTGCCGTCGCCGGCCCGGTGATGGCGCGGCCCACCACGTCCTTGCCCTTGGGCGGTGCAGGCTGGGCCGCCGCCAGGCCTCCGGCCGGTGATGATGCCTCTGCGGCCACTGCCTGCGCCGCGCTGGCCACGCCGCTTTCCGCCTCGCCGCCCAGCGCCTCGATCAGGTCCGGAATCAGCTTCACCAGTTCGCCTGTGGCAATCGCCACGTCGGTGTCAAAACCACCGTCGTCCGCCTTGGTACCTTCAAACACCGTATCCAGAAACGACACTTTCTTGATCTGCAGACCCTCGGTCAGCATGAAGCTCACGCGGTCGTCCCAGGTCAGGGCCAGCTTGGTGGGCAGCTTGCCGGCGTCGATGTGGGCCTGCACTTCTTCAATGTCGAGCGGGTGGCGGGCGTAGCGCACCACGGCTTTTTCTTCATTGGCGCTTTTCAGCTCGCACTCGCGGTCCACGGTAAAGCCCACGGGCGGCTCCTGCTCTTTCAGCCAGTGGGCCATCGCGGCCTGCGGGCTGGTCTGGGTGTTGAGCAGCGACACCGACAGGCCGGGCAGCGACTCGATCAGCAGCGTCACCACCTCGTCCGCACGGCCCTGGGCGGAGGTGTCCAGCACCAGCAGGCGCGCGGCGGTATCGATCCACACCCACATCGAGCCCTGCTTGGTGAACGCCATGGGCAGCAGATCCAGCTTGGCCTCGTCTTTGAGCTCCTTGCTCTCCTTCTTGCCGGGCTTGCGGCCGGTTTCCTTTTCGATGCGTTCGGCCTTTTCCTTGACCTTGCGCGCCAGCACGCTGCCGGGCAGCACCTTGGACTCGACCATGAAGCGCAGGATCCACTGGCCACCCACCGACTCCACCAGCGGTCCATGCTCCTCGCCGCGCGGCGGCACCCATCCCAGGGACTTTTCCTGCGTGGCGCCACATTCGCTGAACGGCGTCTTGGCCAGGGCCTCTTCCACTTGCGTCAGTTCAACCTGCCATTGCGGCGCAATGCGGTACACGATCATGTTCTTGAACACGGACAAAACCTTTGTTGGGGGAGTCTGAAAAAAAAGAATCTGCCAGGACCAGCGCCCGGCCATGCCGCATTGTCGGCGCTGGGGGCCGGTGGCCATGCGCACCCGGGTACGGCAGCGGCACTTCAGGCGCGCATTTACTATCAAATCAGTAGCTGCCAGCGCTTTTCCATCAATCGCTAAAGCCTGTTTTTACTCAAAATCTGCAGCGCCAGCCCCGCAGCTTCTTGTCACAACTTTACACACCCACATCCAACACGCACGGCGGCGATACACGCGGGGCAGACACTCAACCTCAATCGCCGGAACAACCGTTCCGGCGGGTTGATCCACCCTCCTGCGAAAGGACCTGCACCATGGCTTTCCCACTTTCTCGCCTCCACCGCCGCCTGGCCGCCACGGCCGTACTGGCCGCCCTGACCCTGCCCGCACTGGCACAGCCCGCCCCCGCCACGCCGCCCGCGGCCGGTGCCACCGCTGCTGAAGCCGCGCCACGCCACCACAAGGGCGCCAAGGGCGACCCCGCCCAACGCGCTGAAAAACGCGCCCAGCACCGTGCAGAACGCCTGGCCACCCTCAAAGGCCAGTTGCAGCTGACACCCGCGCAAGAACCTGCCTGGACCGCTTTCACCACGTCCATGCAACCCGGCGAGCGCCCCGCCCGCCTGGACCGCCAAGGCATGGCGCAGCTCACCACGCCCGAGCGCATCGACCGCATGCGGGCCCTGCGCGCCCAGCACGCCGCCGAGGCCGACCGCCGCGGCGAGGCCACCAAGGCCTTCTACGCCGCCCTGTCGCCAGAGCAGCAAAAGACCTTTGATGCCCAAACCCACCGCGGTGGCCCCCGCATGCACCGCGACGGCGACCACGGCGGTGGCCACCCGCACGGCAAGCGCGGCGCCCAGGGCTGAGCCGCCCGGCCCGCTTGAACCGCCAACGCCCCTGCTACCAGGGGCCTCACACCCTAAGCCCGGTGCCCTGCCCAGGACACCGGGCTTTTTCATGCCCGGAGCCTGCACAGGTCGCGTCAATCAGGACTGACACAGCACGCCTGTGGATAAACCTGGGGTTTCTTTTGGCACAAGCGCCCACTTATCCACAGAAGAATGCGGGATCGCAAAGTTGTTGTACCCCTGGCCCGCAGATCCCCGGGGTGCGCCCCACACAGTTTGGCGCAACGCAAATCCTTGCCAGCATTGAAGAAAACAGGCTTGTCCACAGAAGTCGGCTTGCTCTACTACTACTGCTATTTATATATATCAATATCAAAGCACAACCACGAAACCCCAAAACCGGGACTCGGCCGAGGCCGTGTGGAAAAAGAATGGCCAAATTTCTTGCGCCGGCGCCTTGGAAGAAGTCAGCATGCGTTGCGGGTTTTTGCGGCGGCGGCGCACTGCGGCATGTGCGCCCCGCGTCCCCTGCGTCTGTGCAGCGGCTGGCCGAACGGCGCGATCCTGCACCAACGCTCCAATTTTGATAGCTGCTAGCGCTTTCTGGATAAGCGCTAGAGCCGACTTTTATGCAAAAAATTGGTGCTGCATCCTGCGGTGTGCAAGATTGGGGATAAATCTGGCACAACCGGGCAGTTGTCCACAGAAAAAGCGGTCACCACTGTTTTGTCCCCGGGGCAGCGACAGTGGCAGCCGGGTGGCATGCACAGGGTTGTGGCGCGCGCAAGTGCTTGCCAGGCTTGGCGAAAAAGCAGTTGTCCACACTGCTGGGTGGCCTCTACTACTACGACTATGTATTTATAGAAGACATAAGAAGAAGACAGGGGAGAAGTCCGGTCCGGTAACAAGCGCCAAGTTGCCGGTGTTTGCTGTGCACCTGAGCCCAGAAACATTTGGTAGTGGGTGCCGCTGTCGATCCGGCATACCGTCGTTCGTCGTGTGAACAGGAGGCGCCCATTGCGGGCGCGCTTCGCATGTTCAACCGCACAGGAGTCCAGATATGTCTTACATCGATGGTTTTGTGATCGCCGTCCCCACCGCCAACAAAGAGACGTTCATCGAACACGCGCGCAAGCTCGACCCCATCTTCATCGAGCTGGGCGCGCTGCGCGTGATCGAGGCATGGGGTGACGACGTGCCGGACGGCAAGGTCACCGACTTCCGCCGCTCCGTGCAGGCCACGGCCGAGGAGACGGTGGTGTTTTCATGGGTGGAGTGGCCTGACAAGGCCACCCGCGACGCGGGCATGAAGAAGATGATGGAGGACCCGCGCATGGATCCGTCCACCCCCGGCAATCCGCCCATGCCCTTCGACGGAAAGCGCATGATCTTCGGCGGCTTCGCACCGGTGGTTGAAGTGAAGGCGTAGCAGCGGACCAGGCTGGGGAGGCGGGGTGGAGCATTTCCGCACCCGCTGCGGGCAGCCCTACCCGCCAGCCGTCCTCAGGAAGGCCTCCAGCGCGTCCGCAGGCAGCGGGCGGCTGAACAGGTAGCCCTGGCACAGCATGCAGCCCGCTTCGGCCAGCAGTTCGCGTTGCTCGGCGGTTTCCACGCCTTCGGCGATCACTTCCAGCCCCAGGCTGCGCGACAGGCCGATGATGGTGTCCACAATCGCTGCGTCGTTGGGGTCGGTGAGCAGGTCCCGCACAAAGCTCTGGTCGATCTTGAGCTGGTCCAGTGGCATGCGCTTCAGGTAGCTCAGGCTGGAATAGCCTGTGCCAAAGTCGTCCAGCGAGAAGCCGACGCCGTAGTTGCGCAGGGCCTCCATGGTGGCGATGGTGGTTTCCATGTCTTCCACCAGCAGACTTTCGGTCAGCTCCAGCTTGAGCCGGCCCGAGGGCGCGCCGGTGATGGCCAGCACCCGGGCCACGTCGTCCACAAAGCTGGCGTGGCGGAACTGGCGCGAGCTCACATTCACCGCCATGGTGAGGTGGGCGAGGGCCGGGTCGTCCTGCCAGCTGGCCAGCAGCTTGCACGCGTTGTGCAAAACCCAACGGCCCAGCGACAGGATGAGCCCGGTCTCTTCGGCCAGCGGAATGAACTGCGCGGGCGACACCATGCCGCGCTGCGGGTGGGCCCAGCGCACCAGGGCCTCCACGCCCACGCAGCGGCCGGATTGGTGCATCTGCGGCTGAAAGTGCAGCAAAAACTCGTCCTGCACCAAGGCAGAACGCAGGTCGGCCTCCAGCGCGGCGCGCGTGGTCACCACGGCCTGCATGTCGGGGTCAAAAAAGCGCAGCGTGTTGCGGCCGGCCGTCTTGGCCTGGTACATGGCCAAGTCGGCCTGCTTGAGCAGCTCGCCCACGCTGGTGGTGGCGCCCGTGAACGGCGCGATGCCGATGCTGGGCGTGCTGCGGTACTGGTAGCCCGCCAGCGCGTACGGTACGGCCAGCATGGCCAGGATTTTTTCGCCCACGCCCCTGGCGTGCAGCGCCAGCTCGTGGGGCTTGGGGCTCAGCTCCTCCAGCATCACCACAAATTCGTCGCCGCCCAGCCGGGCCACCGTGTCCACGGCGCGCACGCAGGTGTTCAGGCGCTGGGCGACCTGCTGCAGCAGCAGGTCGCCCTGGTCGTGGCCCAGGGTGTCGTTCAGCTGCTTGAAGTTGTCCAGGTCGATGAACAGCAGCGCCCCCCCCTGCTGGCGCCGCTGCGCGTTGCCCAGCGCGTGGCCCATGCGGTCCATGAGCAGCATGCGGTTGGGCAGACCCGTCAGCGCGTCATAGAAAGCCAGGCGCTGGATCTCGCGTTCGCTGGCCTTGCGCTGGCGGATGTCGGTGTTGATGGCCAGGATGGACTGCGGCTTGCCGTCCTCTCCGCGCACCAGCGTCCAGCGGCCCTCCACCTCAATGGTGCTGCCGTCGCGGTGGCGCTGCACGATCTCGCCCGTCCACTCGCCGTGGTCCAGCACGGCCTGCGTGGCGTGGCGGAAGTGGGTGGGGTCGTCGTACAGCAGGGTTTCGATGGACTGGCCCAGCGCCTGCAGCTGCGACCATCCGTACAGGCGCTCGGCGCTCTTGTTCCAGAAGATGATGCGGTGCGTGAGGTCGCGCACCAGGATCGCGTCCTGTGCCTTGTCCAGCAGCGAGGCCTGGTGGCGGATGCGGGCGTCGGCCAGCTGGCGGTCGATCTCGGCCGAAGCCCGCGCCGCAAAGATCTGCAGTGTGGAGGTGATGAAACCCGTCTCTGCCAGCGGCTGGCGGAACAGCACGAACACGATGCCCACCACCTCGCCATCGGCATTGCACAGCTGCTGCCCCGCGTAGGCTTGCGCGCCCACGTAGCGCAGCATGGGGGCGTCGGGGTATTGCTGCTGCACCTTGTCGGTCACCACGTATTCGCGCTGCGCCATCAGCTGCAGGCTGGGCGTGCCGGCCAGGGTGTATTCGTCGTTGGGCAGCATCTGCCCGTCCAGCACGGCGGCCAGCGTGACGACACGGGGCGGCTGGTCCTTGGCCGGGGGCAGCAGGCGCACCACGCAGCCGCCCTGCGCACCCAGCGCGTCGGCCATGTTGCGCACCAGCTGCACAAAAAACTCGGTGCCGGTGCTGGCCGATACGGCAGCGGCAACCTTCAGCACCGAGGCCTGCAGCCGCTGCTGCTCCTTGCGTGTGCGCAGGCTGGTGATGCCGAATGCCACGTCGTTGGACAGCTCCTGCAGCAGCGCTGCCTCGTCCGCGCTGATCTGCAGAATCTCCGGGGCATACAGGTACAGCAGGCCGAAGGTGCGGTCGCGGCCGTGGTCCCGGTCCTGCAGTGGCAGGCAGATCACGCCGTGAAAGCCGTGGTCCAGCATGCGCCCGGTCCAGTCAGCGAAATTGCCCTCGGTGCGGATGTCCTGCACGATCACGGGCTTGCCCGTGCGCACGGCCACCCCCGCGGGCCCCCGGCCATACGGGTCGTCGGCCGACCAGGAAAGCTGCAGCGCTTCCAGATAGCCCTCGTTGTGGCCCGCGTGGGCCACGGGAACAATGGATTTGCGCTCGTCGTCCAGCGCAAAACCCACCCAGCCCATGCGGTAGCCCCCGATGTCCACGGCAATCTGGCAGATGGTCTGCAGCAGCGCGGTTTCGGACGTGGCCCGCACCAGGGTTTCGTTGCAGGCGCTGAGCAGGCGCTGGGCGCGGCCCATGCGGGCCAGCTCCCGCTCGGTGCGCAGGCGCTCGGTCACATCGGTGGCCAGCACCTGGCGCGCGGGCCGGCCGTTAAAGCTGATGCCGCCCGCCGTGATCTCCACGTCCATGAACGTGCCGTCTTTCTTGAGGTGGCGACTGACAACGGGCTTCCTGCGCTGGTCGATCGGAATGGCTTCGATGGCAGATTTCATGGCCTCGCGCCGTTCTGCGGGCCACAGGTCCGTCATCTGCATGTTGAGCAGCTCGGCCTCGGTGTAGCCGTAGTGCATCTCCATCGACTGGTTCACGGCCAGCAGGCGCAGGGTTTCCTTGTCGTACACCCACATCGGGTGCGGGTGCTCGTCAAACAGCATCCGATACTGCTGCTCGGACGCCTTGAGCTGGCCTGCCACATGCCGCAGCTGCACCATGGCCCCTAGGGACTCTGTGAGGATCTCCAGATGCGCCACATCGCGCCGCGAAAACGCGTGGGCCTTGTCAGAGGTCACCTTGAGCGAGCCGACCACCGCCTCGCCGGCACGCAACGGCACGGCCATCACCGAGCGCACGCCATGGCGGTGGGGCATGGAGGCCATGTCCCAGCCCTCGGCTTCGGTGTCATTGCACACCACCGTCTGGCCCTGGCTGAGTGCGGGCCACAGCAGGCTCTCGTCCACCGCCAGCAGGTTGCCCACGGGCCGCACATGGTCGCCGGCCGAGGCCTGGGCCACCAGCTGGCGGCCTTCCAGCAGCTCCACCATCGCGCCGCGCGCATCCGTCTGGCGCAGCACGGTGCTGGCGACCAGCTGCAGCACCTCGGGCAGGGGCATGTCCATCGACGAGATGAGCTGCTGCACCTGCAGCAGCTCGGCATGGTTCTGTGCATCGCGCTGGGCGTCCAGCTCGGCCAGCTTCTGGGCGCTGATGTCGGTCATGCCGCCCACCATGCGCACGGCCTTGCCGTCGGCATCGCGGATCAGGAAGCCCCGGTCAAGCACCCAGGCGTAGCTGCCATCCTGGCGCCGGAAGCGGTATTCGGCCGACCAGTGGTCGGCCGTGCCGTCGATGGCGGCATGAATGCCGTGCACGGTGTGTTCGGCGTCCTCGGGGTGCAGGCGCAGCGTCCAGGAGGTGCTGTCGGGCGTCAGCTGGTCGAGCGGCACGCCGAACAGGTTCTGCATGCCTTCGTTCCACCACATGAGGTCGGTCACCAGGTTCCAGTCCCACACGGCATCGGCCGTGGCGCGTGACACCAGGAGGAAGCGTTCTTCGCTCTCGCGCCGCGCCTGCTGCGCCTGGAACTGCGCCGTGATGTCCTGGAACGCCCCTTGCACGTGCTCGATCTGCCCGTCAGCGCCGCGTGCCGCCTGCCCCGCGGTCCGCACCCAGTAGCACGCGCCCCCGGGCATCACCACTTCGGCTTCCACGTCAAACGGTGTGCCCCGGACCATGCACGCGTCAAAGGCCAGGCGCATCGTCTCCCGGTGGGGCGGGGTGTAGAGCTGCAGCGCATCGGCAAGGCTGCAGACGCGATGGCTCAGGCCATAGGCATCGGCGATTTCCTGCGACCAGGTGAGCTGGCACGCGGCGATATCGACCGTCCAGCCGCCCACGCGCGCAATCTGCCCGGCCACGCGCAGCGCCTGCCCCTGCTTGAGCAGCTCGGCGTGCATGCGGTCGCGTTCCTGCACCAGATCGGCCAGGGCGCGCTTCTGGCGGCGCATCTCCAGCTGCACCATGGCCTGGTCGGCCAGGATCTTCAGGCCCTCGATCTGCTCGGGCCCCAGGTTGCGGGGAACGGTGTCAAGCACCGCCAGGGTGCCCACCGTAAAACCCTCGGGGCTGACCAGGGGCACGCAGGTGTAGAAGCGCACACAGGGCTCGCCCAGCACCAGCGGGTTCGTGGCAAACACCGGGTGCTGGATGGCATCGGGCACCACCACCGGCTCGCGGCTGCCGTCGAGCGCGTGGGCGCAAAAGGCAATGGCACGGTCGGTCTGGGAAAACGGTACGCCGACGGAGGCCTTGAACCACTGGCGTTCGCTGTCCACAAAGTTGACCACCGCCATGGGGCAGGCACACAGTCGCGCTGCCAGCAGGGCCAGCTGGTCGAAGCCGTCTTCGGCAGGGGTATCAAGGATTGCGTAAGACTGCAGAGCGTTGAGCCGGGCGGCTTCTGCGGTGGCTTGCGCGGGCTGCATGGCGTCAGGCGGCCCGGGGCCCCAGCGGCACGCACTCCAGTGCCTGGCCCGGTACGGCAGGGCAGCGAGGATGCAACAGAGTCGGCAGCATGGGGGTGTCAGACTGTTCAGAAAATCCGGGGCGGGGTCGCCGGGGCGCGTTCACACGAGACCCCAACGACAAAAGGGCAATGCTACACCGCGCGCACGCTGGCCCAGTCGCCAACGCAACCTTCGTGCAGGGCGAGGCTTGCTAACGTGGCCGCATGCAGATCTCCGAACTTGCGCAGCGCACCGCCGTATCCGTCCATGCCCTGCGTCACTATGAGCGGCTGGGGCTCATCCGCCCCCGTCGTTTGGCCAACGGATACCGCGACTACCCAGAGGGTCTGCGGCGCGAAGTGGTGTTCATCGCGATGGCGCGCCGGCTGGGGTTTGCGCTGCCCGACATCGCCCGATGGCTGGCGGACTACCGCGCCGGAACCCTGGGCATCGACGACATGGTGGGTGCCCTGGAGGCGCGCGTGTTGGCGCTGGACCAGGAGATCAGCCGCCTGCAGGCCCAGAAGGCCACGGTGCTGGACCACCAGGCCTGGCTGCGCCGCCAGGCAGAGCCCGCCCCGCGTCCGCGCCGGGCCCAGGCGCCCGCGTCCACCGCACCGTGGCCCCAGGTCAGGGCCCGTTCCAGCACTCACCCCCCATCAACAAACCCTAGGAGCCCTCTATGACCCCGCCACCCGCCGCCCCCGCGCCATCTTCCTTGCAGGCGCTGCAAGCAACGGTCCTTGCCATGCCCATGGCCCACACGCTGGGCCTGCGCTTTGTGCAGGCCCAGGCCGGCCACGTCGAACTGGAAATGCCGATGAACGAAGCCTTCTGCTTTCGCCCCGGCCAGCTGCAGGCCACGGCCGTGTTCGCGATTGCGGACTTTGCCGCCGTGGCGGCTGCTGGCAGCGTGCTGCCGCCCGGCTGGACCAACGCCACGGTGGACACCACCCTCAAGCTGGTAGCGCCCGCCCAAGGACGTTGCCTGCGGGCCCGGGGCCGGGTGGTGAACGCGGCGCGCCTGCTCACGGTGTGCGCGGCCGACGTGTGGGCGGTGGACGCCGCCACCGGGCACGAAACACTGTGCGCCAGTCTGCTGGCCACCGCGCGCAACATCGAGGGTGCAACAGCAGCAGCCGCAGCGCGGGCGTGATCAGCCGCGCTGGCGCCGTGCCCGCACCGCTGCCGCCAACCCTTCGAGCACTGGCACCGTCTGCGCCATGCTGATGCAGGCATCGGTCACCGACACGCCGGGCGTGAGTGGCTGTCCCGCCACGATGTCCTGCCGCCCTTCCTGCAGGTGGCTTTCGATCATCAGCCCGGTGATGCGCGCATCGCCCGCCGCAATCTGCGCGGCCACGTCCGCGGCCACCGTGATCTGCCGCTGGTGCTGCTTGCTGCTGTTGGCGTGGCTCACGTCGATCATCACCTGCTCGCGCAGGCCGGCGGCCTTGAGCACGGCGCAGGTCGCATCGACGTCGGCGGCGCTGTAGTTGGGTTGTTTGCCGCCACGCAGGATCACGTGGCAGTCGTTGTTACCACGCGTCTCGAAGATAGCGGCCTGGCCCATCTTGGTCATGCCCATGAACGCGTGCGCGGCGCTGGCCGCCAGGATGGCGTCGCTCGCTACCTTCACGCCGCCGTCCGTTCCGTTCTTGAACCCCACGGGGCACGACAGGCCACTGGCCAGCTGCCGGTGGCTCTGGCTCTCGGTCGTGCGCGCGCCGATCGCGCCCCAGCTCACCAGGTCGCTGATGAACTGCGGGCTCAGCAGGTCCAAAAATTCCGTGCCCACCGGCAGCCCCACCGCCAGCACATCCAGCAGCAGCTGGCGCGCCAGCTCCAGACCTTCGTTGATGGCAAAGCTGCCATCAAGATGCGGATCGTTGATATAGCCCTTCCAGCCCACGGTGGTGCGCGGCTTTTCAAAGTACACGCGCATCACGATCAGCAGGTCGGCGGCCAGCGCGTCGGCCTGCTGCTTGAGCTGGCGCGCATAGTCCATGGCCTGGCCGTGGTCGTGGATGGAGCACGGCCCCACCACCACGATCAGCCGGTCGTCCTGCCCGTGCAGGATGCGCGAGATCGCAGCGCGGCTGGATTCGACCAGGGTCAGCGCCGCATCGGGCGTGGGCAGCCATTCCTGCAGCAGCGCCGGCGTGATCAGCGGGCGCACGGCTTTGATGCGCGTGTCGTCAATGCGGGTGGTGTCGTGGGTGGAGACGGGTGTGGCGGAGCGGTGTGCGTGGGTCATGGTGGCCCGATTGTCGCTGCGGCTTGCCCGCGCCCGTCGTGCCGTCCTACGCAGCGGGCTGGTGCGGGCGCCTATACCTCAAGACAGTCTCGGCGCCCCCTTTACCCTTTCCCACCCTTCCTGGAGATTTCATGGCCATCCAGAACGCCCTGGCCAGCGTTGCCGTCAAAAGCCTGCCGGACGCTGTGCAATGGTACGAATCGCTTTTCAGCCGGGCGCCGGACTCCTGCCCCATGCCGGCGCTGGCCGAGTGGAGCTTTCCGCAGGGCGGCTGGCTGCAGGTGTATGAGCTGCCACAGCGCGCGGGCCAATGCTCGGTGACGCTGGCCGTGGACGACATCGACGAGCAGGGCGAACAGCTTTTGCGCATGGGTGTGGACATTGGTCAGCGCTCAGACAGCAGCAGCGTGCGCATCATCATGGTGGCGGACCCGGACGGAAATCACATCGCCTTCGCACAACCCCTGGATCGGCGCCTGGCCGTGCAGGCACCGGCCGCGTCAGCTTCCCTGTAACTGCGGCGGTGGCCGCGCCCTCAGGGGCGCCGGAAGGCCGCGTTCTGCCGCACCCAGTGGCGCGATTGCAGATGGTCGAGCCGCACCGTCCCGCCCGTGGAGGGCGCGTGCACAAACCTCCCCTCGCCCACGTAAATGCCCGCATGGCTGGGCTGGCGCCCGGTGCCAAACACCACCAGATCACCCGCGCGCAGCTCGTTGCCGTTGATGGGATAACCCCAGCTGTTGAGCTGGGCCACCGTGCGCGGCGGGGGCGTGCCCACCTGGTTGCGGTACACGTAGCCAATGAGGCCACTGCAATCAAAACCGGATTCTGGCGTGTTGCCGCCAAAGCGATAGGGCGTGCCCACCAGCCCCAGCGCGTGGATCGCGATGTCGTGCGCCTGCTCGGCCGTCAAGGGCGGCGTGGTGCGAATGGGGGCGGGGAAAGATGCCGACGAGGACGGCGGCCGGGAGGTGCCGCAGCCTGCCAACACCAGCAGCGCGGCGGTACAGGCGGCTCCAAGGCCCAGGCGGTTCAAAGCAAACATGGCCGCAAGGGTAATGGATGGACGCGGCGCCGGGCGGCTACTCCACCGGTGGCTTGGGGATATTGGTCAAAAACGCCCCCAGCGCTTGTCCATCAAGCGCTGGTAGCTATCTTTTTTAAAACACCCAGGATCAAGCCGCCATGGTCTCTGTGACCACGCGCCGTGCCATCAAACGGTTGGCCACGCTCAAGATGGCCTGCACTGAGGCCGTCACGATGTTGTGGCTGGCACCTGCGCCAAAGGTGGAACCCGCCACACCCTCCATTGCGGCTTCCACAATGGCAAGCGCCTGCGCGTTGGCGCCAGTGCCGGTGGCGCGTTCCTCGTAGTGGTCTACCCGCAGCGGCAGGCCGAGCGCGTCCACCGTGGCGGCAATCGGGCCGTTGCCCTGGCCGCGCAGGGTCTGGCGCGTGCCGTCGATGGTCACGTCCAGCTCGATGGCTTGGCCGTCTTCATCCACGCGGTGGCTGTGGCAGGTGATGGCAGCCTGGGCCGGGGCGCGCAGGTAGGTGGTCTGGAACAGCGCCCACAGCGCATCGGCGGTCATCTCGCCTTCGCTCGCGTCGGTCTGGCGCTGCACGACGGCGCTGAACTCCACCTGCATGCGGCGCGGCATCACCACGCCGCGTTCGCGCTCCAGCAAGAAGGCGATACCGCCCTTGCCCGACTGGCTATTCACGCGGATCACGCTGTCGTAGGTGCGGCCGAGGTCGGCGGGGTCAATGGGCAAGTACGGCACTTCCCACAGCGCATTCGGGTCTTGCGCGGCAAAGCCCTTCTTGATCGCATCCTGGTGCGAACCCGAGAACGCGGTGAACACCAGGTCGCCCGCATAGGGGTGGCGCGGGTGCACGGGCAGCGCGGTGCATTCTTCGGCAATGCGCGCGACGGCCGTGATGTCCGAGAAGTCGAGGTTCGGGTGCACGCCTTGCGTGTACAGGTTGAGCGCCAGGGTCACGATGTCCACGTTGCCGCAGCGCTCGCCGTTGCCGAAGAGGCAGCCTTCCACGCGGTCGGCGCCGGCCATCATCGCGAGTTCCGCCGCCGCCACGCCCGTGCCCCGGTCGTTGTGCGGGTGCACCGAGAGCACGATGTGCTCGCGCGGGCTGAGGTGCCGGTCCATCCACTCGATCTGGTCGGCGAACACGTTGGGCGTGGCGTTCTCCACCGTGGTGGGCAGGTTGATGATGATGGGGCGGCCGGGGCCGGCGTTCCAGGCGGCAATCGCGGTCTGGCAGGCCTTGAGGGACACGCTGAGTTCGGTGGCGCTGAAGGTCTCGGGCGAGTACTGCAAGGTCCACTGCGTTTCTGGCTGCGCGTCGGTCAGCTGCTTGAGGTAGCCCACGTGGTGCGCAATCAGCTGCATCACCTGCGTCACGTTCATGTCGAACACGATGCGCCGCCATGCGGGCGCGGTGGCGTTGTACAGGTGCACGATAGCGCGCGGCGCGCCTTTCACAGCCTCCACGGTGCGCGCGATCAGGTCTTCGCGCGACTGGGTCATGACCATGATGGTCACGTCGTCGGGGATGAGGTCCTCGTCGATGAGGCGGCGCACGAAGTCAAAGTCGGTCTGCGACGCGGCGGGAAAGCCGACCTCGATCTCCTTGAAGCCGATGCGCACCAGCTCGTGGAAGAGCTTCATCTTGCGCTCGCCATTCATCGGCTCGAACAAGGCCTGGTTGCCGTCGCGCAAATCGGTGGACAGCCACACGGGCGCGTGGGTGATGCTGCGAGTGGGCCACTGGCGATCGGTCAACGCGACCGGGGCAATGGGCTGGTACTTGGTGGCGGGCTTGGCAATCATGAGGAAGGGCTCCACGAACGGTGTGCGGTGCGCCAACAAAGCAAGGCGCAGTGCACGGGTCAATCGGAATCGAAAGAAATCAAAACGAATGACATCCCCTGCAGCCCTTTGCGTATGCAAAGGCTGGTTCGCGGGCCGGGGTCAGGGGGAGATCAGGGGTTGCGCTGAGCGGGTCAGGCAACCAGGGTGGCGAACGCAGGCAGACCCCGGCTAGGCACTAGGCCTAGCGATAGGGTGGATAGGAGCATGCTGCGTTGCATAGGGGGTAAAGATAGCACAGGCCGTTAGCAGGGTGCAATAATTCAAACAAAAATGACCGCTAGCGCTTATCCAGCAAGCGCTGACAGCTATCAAAAGCATAGTTACCGCCGCTGTTAGGATGGCGGTCCGGCGGACAAGCGCTGCGCATCCGCACCTGTTTCACACCCCCAGGAGACTCCCATGTCCTTCATGCTGCTCATCATGGAACCCCACGGCCAGCGTGCCGAGCGGGGGCTGGCCGGCGGGCAGGAGGCCTATGCGCGCATGCTGCAGTTTGGCGAGGGCTTGAAAGCGCGGGGCCTGCTGGTGGCCACCGAGTCACTGGCTTCCACCGAGCAGGCCGTGCGCCTGCAGGTGCGCGACGGGCAGACCCGTTTGGTGGACGGCCCGTTTGCCGAGACCAAGGAGATGGTGGGCGGGTTCTTTTTGCTGAACTGCGCCACGCAGGCAGAAGCCCTGGCCCTTGCGCGCGAATGCCCGGCCGCCGAGTGGGCCACCGTGGAGGTGCGCGAGGTGGCACCGTGTTACCACGGCAGCATGGCGCGGCCTTGATTCACCCGCCGTTGTGGCCCAGCCGCGCCGCGTAGGCGCGGCCGATGCGGCCATACATCCAGCGCCAGCCAAACACGTACAGCACCACCAGCACGGCAGCCGCCGCCAGGCCGGGTGCATACGGCGCAGAGAACACAAAGCGCCACGCCCAATACATGTCGGCAAACCCCATCAGCGCAAACGTCGCCAGGCCCACCCATGGCCCCTCCGCGCGCCAGGCACCCACCGACACAAAGGCATGCGCCACCAGCGCGGCCACGCCCAGCAGCCAGTGCAGCGCCAGGCCCAACACGGGGCGCTGCTCCAGCCAGCCCGCAGGGCCCCACAGCGTGGGTGGCACGCTGGAGCGGGCACCCAACGCCGTGCGCACGATGAATGGGGTGAACAGGCCCTTGCGCAGCAGCGTGCCGCCGGCCACACCGTGGCCGCGCAGGGTGGACTGCACCAGTTGCCCCACCAGCCAGCTGCTTGCCCCTTGGGCCAGGCCTGCCCCGCTCTCCCCGTCGTTGTCTCGCGGCAGCCGTGCCTCCGCTTCGCGGACTTCGGCGCGCAGCGCCTGGGGCACCAGCTCAACGGCAGCCGGGCTGCGCCGCAGCGCGTGGGCGCATACGGCCACGGTGCGCAGGGCCTCGGGCACGTGGCGCAGGTGCCAGCCGCTGTCCTGCACATGGGCGATGCACGCGTCTTCGCTCAGCATGTCGGCAGGCACCTGGGCAAACTCCTTCACGCCGGTGCGCACGGCGGCGGCGTAGCGCGCGGGGGTCATCAGGCGTTTGGGAACAAATTCCACGGCAGATTCATCGGCCGCCAGTGCGGCGTCCACCATGGCGTTCGTGATGCGGTCGCGCGGAATGTCGGCCAGCGTGCGCGGGTGTGTGGCCAGTTGCGCCAGCAGCGTGGCATCGTCGGCCGCTGACATCTGGCTTTGGGCCAGGTCCTGCAGCCACCGAGTGTCCTCGGCGGCGTCCCACGCAGCCGTGTAGGGCGACTGCAGCGACAGCACGGTGGAGGCCGCCAGCGCCGCCTCGCGCTCACGGCCCAGCGCGCGGTAGGCGCTGGCCAGCACGTAGTGCGGGTGCTCTGCGTCGCGCACCTGGTCCAGTGCCAGCAGCGCGTCGGCAATGGCGCCGTCAAGGTCGCCCTGCCACAGCCGGGCCCACGCGCGCTGGGCGTGCCAGTGACTGGCCTCGCGCGGGGCGCCGTCGCGGCGGGCCTCGGCCAGGTCTTCATCGATGAGCCGCGTGGTGACGGCCACGCGCAGCGGCGCGGGCACGGCCATGAAGACATTCCAGCGCTCCTGCAGCGCCGCCACGCACACGTCCACGCTGCGCAGGGGCTCAGGAATTTTCTCCAGCGACAGCCCATTGGTGCGCACAGACGCCAGGCACAGCGCGGGCGTGAGCAGCTCTTGCGGAACGACTTCGATCAGGCATCCATAGTCATGCCGTACCGCGCGCTCTGCCAGCGCGGGCGTGATCTTGCGCGGGTCGATATAGCTGATGTTGTAGATGTCGGCCTGCAGCGCGGCCTGCTCCACCGCGTCGGTGCGCAGCCAGTGCGCCAGGTCTTTGAGCGGCGCCTGCGCGCGCACGGCCTTCAGCGCCAGCGCGGGCGTCAGCACGCAGCCCCACACGTCGTACAGGCTGTTGTGGTCCCACTGGCGCGGCACCTGGCTGCGGCTTTCGTCGCGCCAGTCCCAGTCGGGGTCGCCCGCATACAGCGCGCGCGCCAGCGCCAGGCCCTCCGCCGTCATGCACTGCGGCGGGATGTTGGCAGCCTCGCGCGCACTGCGGCGGACCAGGCCAGCCAGCCGCTCGGCGGTCTGCCAGGCGGGCGGCACATGGGCCAGCGCTTCCACGCCGTTCTCCAGCGCGGCGTCCACCATGGCGTCGTCCAGCCATTCGGTGGGTACGCGGGCGATGGCGTAGCGGTCGGTGCGCACGGCGTGCAGCCAGTCCTCGCGTGTCTGCGGCAGGGGCTGCGCTTGCACTTCGTCCTGGATGTCGGCGGCCCCGCCGTCGGGCTCCGCCAGCGGGATGGGCTGGGGGGCCGACGCCGCACCGCCACCCGGTCGCGTGCCGCCCGCGCGGCTTTGGCTGCGCGCCTGTCGGGCCAGTGCCAGTGCATCGACGCTGGGCGCCACCATCAGCCACAGCTCCCACCACACGTCGCCATCGCCCGCGTCCGAGTGTTTGTACAGCGTGAGCCACTGCTCGCGCGTCTCGTGCAGAGCACCTGTGTCGCCGGGCAGCGGGCGGGCCAGGGTCACGGGCCAGGCCTGGGTGTAGTCGCCGCGCCGGTGCCAGGGGGCGGCGTGTTCGGGATTGGGATCGGGGGCGCCATAGCGCTCGGTCAGCTGCTGTACCAAGGCAACGCGCGCGGTGTCGGCCACCTGGTTAAGCTCGGAGCACAAGAATTCGTACGGCCCGTTGTGCGATTCGCTGAGGTAGGCGCGCAGCACGCGGCGCACGACCACGGTGCGGTCGGCCTGCGCCTGTTCGGGGTCGGCGTCGTTGTCAACGTCCTCTTCGTCGCCATCCGGGTCACCGTCCGCGTCGGGCTCCAGCGACTCGCCTGCCGCCAGGTGGTGCAAGCGCGCTTCGGCGTCGGCCAGCAGCTGGCCGGCCAGCGGCACGATGCCGTCCAGCGCCTGCAGACCGCTCTGCAGGTGGTCCTTGGGCGTGGTGTGAAAGAACGGCCGGGGCGGCCAGCATTCTTCATCGTCAGCGCGCGCCGCGCTGCGCCACAGCGGCTCGCCCGCCGCATCCAGCAAGGCCACCTGCTGACCGTCGTAGTGCGCACGCCAGACAACGGCACCCTCTCCGTCGATGTACGCCAGCTGCCCGTCGCGTGTGAGAAACGGCACCAGCGGCGTGCCGGGCTGCAGGCCGGCCAACCAGCCGTCGCGGTTCGTCAGCGGCTCCAGCAGTTGATCGGATGCGGCCACCCAGCGGCCGTCGGGGTGCAGCAGGCCCCAGGCGCCGGGCGGGGCATCGCTGGGCGCCCCGGCACCGGTGCCGGCCGCTGCCGTGCGCACCACCGCAAATCCGCCGTCCGGATAAAAGTGTGATCCAAAGCTCAGCCGTGGCCCTGCCAGCGCCTGCCCGCGTGCATCTACGTAGTGCGTGCCCGCATAGCAGTTGGCGGCCACGCCACACGCCATGTAGGGCGACAGGTGCCGCCCGCCCTTGACCACCACCCGGCCCCGCACATCCAGATACCCGTGGCCGTTGTCCCAAGGGTTGGTTTCGTCAAAATACGCCAAGCCCTCGTCGTTGAAGGCCTCGATGCGCGGGTATCGCGGCTCCAGCACCCACTGCCCGCGCGGATCGATCAGACCAAATCGCTCGCCATCCAGCGACGCGGCCGTGACGGGCGTATCGCCGAACGGCAGCACCCGCCGAAAGCGTGGCTCGATCACCCACTGGCCTGTGCGGTCCACAAAACCCTGCAAACGCTGGTTGTTACCTTTGTTCCAGTGCGTGGCGCGCGCCAGGCCGTTGGCGCCAAACAGGCTCAGCTCGTGCAGCACTGCTTCGCTGGTGAAAGCGCCTGTGCCGTCGATGATGCGCCAGCCCCCCGTCTGCGCATCGCCAAGGTGTACCGCACACAGCCCGTTGCGAAACGGCCGTGCGTCGGCAAACGCAGGGGCAATCGCCACCCTGCCGGCCGCGTCCACAAAGCCCCACTCCCCATCCTGGCAAAACCGCGCCAGCCCGTCCTCCGAATGGCTGCGCGCGTTCTGCAGCGTGGGCGCCACGCGCCACACGCCGTGACCATCGATATAGCCCCAGCGCCCATCACCTGCCTGCGCCGCAGCAATCCAGCCACCCTGCCCGTCGGGCTCAAACCGCAGCACCTGGGCGAGCCCCTCGGGCGGCATCGCGGCCTGCTTGCCGTTCACGATGATGTGTGCGCTGTGCTGGTGTTGGGGGTCCAGGGGCAGTCTGGCAAGCCAGGGGGCCTGTGGCGCGGCGGTGTGCGTTATGTTCATGTGTGGTGCGGATTCCCTCTGCGCGGCATGCTAGCCACGCAGATGCGGTGCACCGGTAACCATTTGCACGGTTTGGCAAATGCCCCACACATCGGGGTTAGAACTTCGGGTTAACCCGCGCGTCGCGTGCCGCCGCGGAGTTCCCGCTTCTCAGTCCTTTTTTCTCAGTCGGCTGTGGGTGTAGAAGTCATTTCCCGCTGCAACGGCGGATAGCCTGAACTCCGGCCCCGGCGACGATGCCCCTTTTGGACCGCCATGCGCATAGGCCGCGCTTTTGGAGTGAGTTCCATTATTTGCAATGAAAACGGCATCACCAATGTTCTGGACGATTCCACTCTCCATGTGGGGATAGTGGTTGAAGCCAGAGGTTCAGCGATGCCATGGGGATAAGTTTTGGGGCAGCGAGCTGGGGGCAGAGGCGCAGCGCCGCGCGGCGGATTATCTGGTGCAGTGCGGGAGCCGACGCGCCGGTTGCAATGACTTACCAGCCGCTCGGTTCCTATCTCCCCTGCCTGTGCGTCCCATTCCATCGCGACCGTCACACAAAGAAGTTCAGAAATTTCCCAGATACGCGCGTCGGCGTGTCGAAATCGCCATCCTCCATTCGTCGTAGACGTTGAAGGACGCCGAAAAGGCTCCTTTGCCCGTCCATCGTTTTACTGGAGACCCCCCATGCGATTCATGATCATCGTGAAAGCCACCCCCGAATCCGAACAGGGCTGCATGCCCAGCGCCGCCCTCATGGCCGAGATGGCGCGCTACCACGAGGAGTTGGCCCGTGCCGGCGTGTTGCTGGACGGCAGCGGCCTCAAACCCACGTCCCAGGGCTGGCGCGTGCGCTACAGCGCCAGTGGCCGCAGCGTGACTGACGGCCCCTTTACCGAAACCAAGGAGCTATTGGCCGGCTACACCCTCATCCAGGTGCGCACCCGCGAAGAGGCGCTGGAGTGGACGCGCCGTTTTCCCAACCCGCGCGGCGAAGGCCTGGCGGCCGAGATCGAGGTGCGGCAGCTGTTCGAGATGGAGGACTTTGCCAGCGTCGAGGGTGTGGAGCAATTCAACGAGCTGCAGGCCCAGCGCGGCTGAGCACGCGATCCCATCAACGCAAAACACTCCACAGCCATGCTCAAGACCATCGCCCTTGTCCTCCTGGCCGCACTGGGGCTGCTGCTAGCCTACGCCGCTACGCGGCCCGACACCTTCCGCGTGGAGCGCAGCCGCGTCATCACCGCCCCGCCCGAGCGGGTGTTCGGCCTCATCCACGACCTGCGCCAGTTCAACACCTGGAACCCCTATGAGCGCAAGGACCCCGCCCTCAGGGGCGAGTACAGCGCCACTACCGCCGGGCCCGGTGCGCGCTATGCCTGGCACAGCGACAAGGTAGGCACGGGCAGCATGGAGATCGTGGACGCTGAAGCCCCGCGCCGAGTGGGCATGAAGCTCGACTTCGTGGCGCCTTTTGAAGCCCACAACCGAGCCGAGTTCACGCTGCAGCCCGAAGGCGACAACGCCACGCGCGTCACCTGGGCGCTGCACGGCCCCGTGCCTTACCTGGCCAAGATCGCGCACCTGTTCTTCAACATGGACCGCATGGTGGGCCAGGACTTTGAAGACGGCCTGGAACACTTGCAGGCGGTGGTGCAAAAGCCGGTCGGCTCGTGAGCCCCCTTTGCCAAAAACCACGCTTGCCCTTACCTTCCCCACCCTTGGAGACCTCTTCATGCACAAGCAAATTTTCGTGAATCTGCCCATTGAAAACATGGCCCGCTCGCAGGCCTTCTTTCGCGCGCTGGGATACACGTTCAACCCCGACTTCACCAACGACCAGGGCGCCTGTCTGGTCACCGGCGACAACCTGTTCGTGATGCTGCTGGTCAAGGACTACTACCAGACCTTTACAGCCAAGGCGATTGCCGACTCGCGCAGCACCTCCGAGGTGCTGATGTGCTTCTCGTGTGACAGCCGCGAGGCCGTGGACACCCTGGTCGAGAAGGCCGTGGCGGCCGGCGCCACCACGCCCCGCCCGGCGCAGGACCTGGGCTTCATGTATTCGCGCAGCTTTGACGACCTGGACGGCCACACCTGGGAATTTGTGCACATGGCGGACGCCAGCCAGGCGCTGGGCTGAGAGCCTGTGTCCGAATACGCCGGCCGCATCCACACCATTTGAATCGCGTGAACCCCTCTGCCCTGCCTGACCGCGATGCCCTGCACCGCACCATCGACTCGGTGTGGCGCATCGAAGCTGCGCGCATCATCGCCAGCGTGGCGCGCATGACGCGTGACGTAGGCCGGGCCGAAGAGCTGGCGCAGGATGCGCTGGTGGCTGCGCTGGAGCACTGGCCCAAGACCGGCCTGCCCGCCAACCCCGCTGCCTGGCTGATGACCACGGCCAAGCGCCGCGCCATCGACCACCTGCGCCAGCAGGCCATGCAGGCGCGCGAGCACGAGGCGCTGGGCCACGACCTCGAAGCGCTGGAGGCGCAGTACGCGCCGGACGTGGTGGAGACCCTGGTGCACGCCCAGCAGGACGACATTGGCGACGACCTTCTGCGCCTCATCTTCACGGCTTGCCACCCTGTTCTGCCCACCGAGGCCCGGGTCGCGCTGACCTTGCGGTTGCTGGGCGGGCTCACCACGGCCGAGATTGCGCGCGCCTTTTTAGTGCCCGAGCCCACGGTGGCCCAGCGCATCGTGCGGGCCAAGCGCAGCCTCACGGCCGCGCACATCCCTTTTGAAGTGCCCGGCGCGGCCGAGCGCGCGCCGCGTTTGGCTTCGGTGCTAGAAGTCATCTACCTCGTCTTCAACGAAGGTTATGCCGCCACTGCGGGCGACGATTGGATGCGCCCTGCCCTGTGCGGCGAAGCCCAGCGCCTGGTGCGCGTGTTGGCCAGCTTGGTACCGGACGAGCCCGAGGTGCAGGGCCTGGTGGCGCTGCTGGAGATTCAGGCCTCGCGCCTGCCCGCGCGCACCGACGCGCAGGGTCAGCCCGTGCTGCTGATGGACCAGGACCGCGCGCGCTGGGACCACCTGCTGGTGCGCCGCGGCCTGGCCGCGCTGGACAAGGCCGAGCAGCTGGCCCGCGCGGGCAAGCCCTGGGGGCCCTATGCGCTGCAGGGCGCCATTGCCGCCTGCCATGCGCGCGCGCGGCAGGCCGAGGACACCGACTGGCACCACATCATGGCGCTGTACGACGCGCTGCTGCAAGTGGCGCCCTCGCCGGTGGTCGCGCTGAACCGCGCCGTGGCCGTGGGCATGGCGCTGGGGCCTGCAGCCGCGCTGCCGTTGGTGGACGAGTTGGCGGCAGAAGCCAGCTTGCGCCACTACCACTGGCTGCCCAGCGTGCGTGGCGACCTGCTGGCCAAGCTGGGCCGCACGGATGATGCCCGCGCCGAATTCGAGCGTGCAGCGCAGCTCACACGCAACGCGCAGGAGCAGGCTCTGCTGCGCGCGCGGGCGGCGGCCCTGCAGGCTGGCGCGGCAGACCCGTCAGCGTCAGAATGGGCCCGTACTCCCGCCCCTTGAACCTTTCACCACCGCCGTCACACCATGCCGTCCAACGACGCTGTCTTTCCGCTGGAAGGCGGCTGCACCTGCCGCCATGTGCGCTACCGCATGGAGACCGCGCCGCTGTTTGTGCACTGCTGCCACTGCCGCTGGTGCCAGCGCGAGAGCGGTGCCTCGTTTGCACTGAACGCCATGATCGAGGCCGACCGCGTGACCCCGCTTGCCGGCACCGTGCGGGTGGTCGATACCCCGTCGGAAAGCGGCCTGGGACAGAAGGTGGCACGCTGCCCGCACTGCCATGTGGCCGTCTGGAGTCACTATGCGGGCGCCGGGCCGCTGGTGGCCTTTGTGCGCGTGGGCACGCTGGATGCGCCCGATGCGCTGGCCCCGGACGTGCACATCTTTACCGCATCCAAGCAGCCCTGGGTGGTGCTGCCGCCGGGCACACCGGCCGAGCCACAGTACTACGACCGTGAGGCCCTGTGGCCCGCTGCAAGCCTGGCACGCCGGCAGGCTTTGCTGCCGCGCATCGCGGCCTACCGTGCCGCACTGGGGCTGGACCCGGCGTAGGTTGCGCGCAGGTTCACTGCTTTCGTTTCTTTTTCTTCTGCTGAGGCCGTGCCTTAGGCGCCAGCCCCAGGGCCGCGCGCGCCAGAGCGTCTGCCGCAGTGTTGCGGTGGCGCGGCACCCAGGCCAGCTCCACCGCTGCAAACGGCTGCAGCGCGCTGCGCACCGCGTCCACCAGCGGCGCCAGGCGCACGATGGGTGGCCCGGGCTGTGGGCCCAGTTGCTGCACCAGCAGGCTGCTGTCGCTGACCACTTGCACCTCCACCCGCGCTGGCGTGCCGCCTGCGCCCTGCAGTGCTGCCGACACCCACTGCAGCGCCGCCAGCAGTGCGCGCAGCTCGGCCTCGTTGTTGCAGCCCGTGTGGTGGGTGGCTTGCGATATCTCATGCCGTACTACGCCATCCGGGCTGACCAGCACCGCGCCCAGGCCCATGCGCCCCGGGTTGGGCACGGCGCTGCCATCGCAGTGGATGGTCCACGCGGGGTTATGGCGGCTTTCGTTCATGCGAAACGCTGTGGCATCCGGTCAGGATGGAAAGGCCTGTGCAGTGGGAGAGGCCTGCACCCGTGGACGCCGAGCAAGGACTCGTTCCGAGCGGCGCAGCCGATCGGGGGGAGCCACTTACTTGTAGAAGGCCTCGACCTTGCCCTTGAGCTTGATCATCAGCGGCTGGCCTTTGCGGTCCACCGTCTTACCGGCCGGCACCTTCACCCAGCCTTCGCTGATGCAGTACTCCTCCACATCGGTCCGCTCCTTGCCGTTGAAGCGGATGCCGATGTCGTGCTGGAACACGGCAGCCACGTGGTGCGGGCTGCGCGGGTCCACCGACAGATGATCGGGCAGGGGCGGCGGGGTGGAGGGGGTGGAGGCGGGGTTTGCAGCGTCGGTCATGCAGTCAAAAGGCCGGTTGGCACCGTCAAAAAAAGGGAAAGCGCGGATTTTCCGGGATTTGACGCCTACCGACCCGGCGCATACCCCTACCGCCCCAGCGGCGCCACGCCAATCAGCCACGCGTGGGCCCAGAACGCAAAGCCCGCCCACGCGGCCGCGCCTACCAGAACTGCTCCTGCCGTGCCCGCTGCGGTGCCGGGCGCGTATTGCAGGTGCTGGGCCCGGTCGCGTTTGCGCGCCGCGCGAAAGCTGAGAACCGCCCAGAGCAGAAACCCGCCAAACAGCAGCACATCGGCGAGATTGCCGTTGGACAGCAGATGCGCCAGCGCCCACACCTTCACGCCCAGCACCATGGGATGGTGCAGCCGCGCCTTGATGGCATTGCGCGGCACGTAGGTGGCGGCCAACAGCACAAGGGCGATGAGCGTGAGCAACGCCGCTGCGTGCCGCATGCCGATGGGTGGCACCCACAGCACCACAGGCTGCTGGCGCGCCAGTCCGTAGCCCCACACGATGAGCGCCAGGCCCACCGCCGACACCAGCGAATACAGCCCCTTCCAGCCGCCCTCGCCCAGGCGCGCAAGCATCTGCGCCCGCCAACCTTCGGCCACGATGCGCACCGAATGCACACCCAGAAACAACGCCAGCCCCAGCACAAGAAACAGCATGACCAAACCTTTCATCGCAGTGATTGTTGGAGCGGCTGCGTCGACCCCGGCAGGCACCTGCTGCCCGCCGGCCCGCACGCCCGCCGCAGGTGACAGTATGCAAGAAATTTAAGCAAAAAGTGCCTCCAGCGCTTATGTGGCAAGCGCTGATAGCTATCAATTTGTGAGTGATGCGCAGGCATGGCGCGCCAGCATCGCCTCCACCTTGGGTTTGGCGCAGCGCTGCAGCGTTTGCAGAAACGTGTGGCTGGGTTCGGCCACGCGCCAGCGGGAGCGCAGGTCGTTCTGCATGCGCGCCAAAAGCGCTGCGGCCATCTCGGCATCGGCCAGCGCGCGGTGGGCCTGGCCGGTGCGCGGAAGGCCGTGGTAGTCGACCAGGGTGCCCAGCTTGTGGCTGGGCGCTTGCGGGTACAGCCGGCGCGACAGCAGCACGGTGCACGCAAACGGGTGCGCTGCAGGCTGCCCGGCCAAAGCCAGTTCGGCCTGCCAGAACTTGCTGTCGAACGATGCGTTGTGCGCCACCATGGGCGCGTCGCCCACAAACCGCGCGGCCTCCTGCATTACCTCTGCAGCGTCGGGCGCGTCAGCCACCATGGCGTTGGTGATGCCGGTAAGGTGGGTGATGAAGGGCGGAATCCACGCGCCGGTTTTCATCAGGCTCTGAAAGCGGTCCACCACCTGGCCATTGTCCAGCAGCACGATGGCGACCTCGGTCGCACGCGCACCCTGGCCGGGAGAGATGCCGGTGGTTTCAAAGTCGATGACGGCGATGGGGGGCATGGCGGCGCAGAGCAGGCTGGGCAAAGCGTGCATTGTGCCGCCCGGGGGCCCGGTCGGTGCGACCGGGCTGTGCAGATGTGTGTAGCCTAGCCGGCTCCGCGCGCGCCGCCCCCTGGCCCGCCACCGTTACCGGCCGCCCCGCGGCGCGATTGCACTTGATTGCCGCTGCCAATGTGGGCATCGCGGTCGTGGCGGCTTTCCGGCGTGCGGCGGCTCTGGTGGGTCTGTGTGGCGTCCTTGTGGCCCTCGCTGTTGTGCGCATGGGCGACCTTGCCGGAACCCGTGCCACCAGCAAACGCGTCGGCCGCGCCGGACTTTTGTGCGTCGGTGTCCGCGCTGCGGGATGTTCTTTCTTGTGCTGCTGCCATGGGATCGGTCTCCTGCATCAGGTTGGCATGGGGGCTTCGGGCGTATGGCACGCCCGTGGGCGCATCAGGACAAGCTCAGTTCCTTGTGCTCGCCCAAGTCGCGCGGCGGCTCTCCGGTGATGGCCGCCTTGGCCATCTTGAACAACTGCACCATCTTGCTTTCGTCCACGTCCCAGTACTCGGCATGGCGAATGCGCACCACCAGAAGCGCCAGGTCCGGGTCCGTCACGCCGCCCGGGAACCAGGCCTTGGCCATGGGCGACCACAGCGCCTCCTTCTGCGCCCGGTCTTCATTGAAGCGCGCCTGGCCAGACAACGACACATAGCTGTCGTCGTCCGGGCTGGCATACGACACATTGACCTCGCCATCGGTCAGCAGGCGCTCATACAGCTCGCCGGACTTCGAGATGAAGAAGAACAGCTCGGCATGCTCGTCCAGTTGGCGGTTTTGCGTGGTCAGCGGGTGAGCGTGCAGCATGCCGCTGGCGGTGCGGTGCGTCAGCATGCCAAAGCGGATGTCCTTGATGAGCTTCCACAGGGTTTCGTGGGCGGGCGAGTCGTGTTGCATGTGGGGTCTCCAGCGGGGGTGGTGCGCCAGCCCGGAGGCGGGCCGCCAGGGCGCGGCCGGGTTGTGGCCGCAAGGCGGGCTGGCAATGTGTAACCCACTGTAGGCGCCGTCACACTGTAGGCGCGTCGGCTGGCAACGCGCGACGGCGTGGGGGTTTGTCCGACAGGCGCGTCGTCGCTACTGGGGGGCGGTTTTGAGAGGACTCGCTCCAGCGCCGCCTCTACTGCAATTTCCATTGCAGGCAGGTCATCCACGGATGGTCTTGAACAAGACTTCGTGCGCTACCTGCTCGTATCCGTGGGCAAGGATGTTGCGAAGACCAATGACCTGCCGCCCCGGATCCCGGCGAGCTCTTGGGCCCGAACCGCGTCCACGCGGTACGCAGCCTCGCCCAGGTTGATGAAACGTTTTTCGACGGCGAGGCACAGAATCCGCTGTGCCTCAAATGCCTGCACCGTCATCGGCGGCGCGACGAGACTGCGCAGTTCGCGAACAAACCGCAGCATGTCGGACAAGTGAGCAGGGGTGCGGTCCACCGTCATTGGTACAAGGGCCGTAGCTGGGACTCAATGGCGCGGCGCCGAAAGGGGTTCTCGAGAACTGAAGGAACGGCCAAGTCGATCTTGCGACCGCCAAACGCTTCCGATAACTCTTCCTGCATGCCACCAGCCCAAAGCAGCTGGGCGCCTCGCCAGGAATGAATTGGATCAGAAGATCCACATCACTGTCGGGGCCTCTTGGTTCACTGCGGAAGAACCGAACATCTGCATCCGGCGCACGTGGTAGCGCTGGCAGATTTCCGCGATCCGAGCCTGGAGGGAGGGGCCGATTTGCATGGCCCGAATTGTGAGCGAGACACGCCGGAGGCCAGCGTGCGCGGGCCCCGGCTCACCCCGCCGCCCGCTGCTGCAGCGCAAACGGCGGCAACCCTTTCAGCAGCCGCTGCCCGTAACTCGTGCGCACCAGCCTCTTGTCGTAGCAGTACACGTGCGCCTGGTCATCCTCGGTGCGGATGGCGCGGCCCACCCATTGCGCCAGGCGGATGGCGGTGGCGGGCACCACCAGTTCGCTGAAGGGGTCGCGGCCCACGGCGCGCAGCCATTCGGCGCGGGCCTCGCCCACGGGGTCGTCGGGCGGGGCAAAGGGCAGCTTGGTGATGAAAACCGATTCGCACAGGCGCCCGGGCAAATCCAGCCCCTCGCCAAACGACTGCATGCCGAAGATGACCGAGGGTTCGCCGTTTTCCACCCGCTCACGGTGGCGCTTGAGCAGCTGCGTGCGCGGCAGCGCGTTCTGCACCAGCACCACACTGCGCATGGCGGTGGGCAGCGCATCCACGGCCTGGCGCATCTGCTCGCGCGAGGTGAACAGCACCAGCGCGCCGTATTCCACGCGGGCAATGTCATGCAAAAGCGCATCCACCATCTCTGTGGTGAACTGCGCGGCGTTCTTGGGGTCGGCGCGCGTCTCGGCGGCAATCAGCGTGCCCTGGGCGGCGTAGTTGAAGGGGCTGGGCACTTCGAGCGTGGTGGCGGCCTCGTCGCCGTGCATGCCGGCTTCGCGCAGAAAGAAATCAAAGTTGCCGCAGCTTGTCAGCGTGGCCGAGGTCAGCACCGCGCCGCGCACCGCGCCCCACAGGTGCGTGCGCAGCGCGCTGCCGGGCAGGATGGGGCTGGCATGCGCCTTGACCACAATGAAGTCGCCATCGGTCTCCAGCGTGAACCACTTGGACGCGGGCACCGCGCCCTCGGGCGCATCCTGCAGCAGCAGTTGCGCGGTGGCGTGCAGCTCTTCCAGGCGCGGCGCCAGCATGCCGATCTGCGCATACAGCGTGGACAGGCGCTTGGCCTCGTCAGGCTTGTCGCGCATCTCGGCGCGCAGGGCTTTGCTGATGGCGCGCAGGGCGTCCAAAAAACCCTCGGCGCTGGCGGCGAGCAGGCCCAGCGGCGCGATGAGCTGTTCAGGGAGCTCGCCCCGAGGTACGCGCACGCGCGCCGGGCCCCACGTGTCCTTTTGGCTCTTGAGCGCGGCGCCATACACATCCATCACGATGCGCGCCAGGTCCTGCAGCGTCTGCCGCAGCTGGGCCGCGTGCCTGGGGATGTCGGCAATCTCCTCCACCTCCAGCAGCGCGCCAATGCGCAGGCCCCGGCTGGACAGGCGCTCGATCCAGGTGATGCGCGACAGGTCCATGCTGCAGGCAAATTGCTGCAGCGCGGTGGCGGGCAGGTGGTGGGCCTCATCCAGCACCAGCAGGCAGTTGTCCAGCTCGGGCAGCACGCGCGCACCCAGCGACGACAGCAGCAAATCATGGTTGGCCACAATCACCTGCGCGCCCACCAGCTCCTTGCGCTTGTCGTAGTAGGTGCACTGGCTGAACGCCGGGCAATGTTTGCCGGTACACGACGCGCCCTCGGCCGCCACGGGGCTCCACACCTCGGGCTCGGGGGGTGTGTCCAGGCTGTCGCGGTCGCCGTCCCAGGCGCCTTTTGACAAGGTCTGCGCCATCGACGCATAGAACTGCATGCGCGCTTCGGTCTCCTGCCGCGGGCGCTTGGCGCGCTCGGCCGCCTCTTCTTCGGCAAACAGGTCGTCGTCCCCCTCGTCGGCTTCCCCGTGGCCCGCCAGGCGGTCGAGCTTGAGCTTGCACACGTAGCGCCCTCGCCCCTTGGCCAGCGCAAACTTGAACGGCTGTGGCATGCGCGCCGCCAGTGCGGGCAGGTCCTTGTTCACCAGCTGCTCCTGCAGCGCCACGGTGGCCGTGGAGATCAGCACCCGCGTGCCCCGCACCAGCGCCAGCGCAATGGCGGGTGCGCAGTACGCCAGCGATTTGCCCACGCCGGTGCCTGCCTGGATCACGGCGATGGAGCGCGTGGGCGCGGGCTCCCCGCTTTCTTCATCCACCTTGCCCAGCGTGGCGCTGCTGAACGTGCGCGCCACCTGCTCGGCCATCAGCCGCTGGCCGGCGCGGCTGCGAAAACCCTCGGTGGCGTTCACCACCGCGTCGAAAGATTCAAGGGCCTGCGCGGCCCAACCCTGTTGAGACATACAGTAGTGTCGCATGGCGCGCGGGTGCGGATAGCCAACCGGGCTTTGCAGCCGATAGGCGGTTCGGCGCGCCGCCGGCCCTCGCTGACAATCCGCGCACGACTACACCGAAGAGGGATGCAAATGAGAGGGAGAACGGTGCGTACGGCAAGCAACGCCTCGCCAGGGATCACCGCTTGGCAATACGCCCTTGCGCGATGGCTGGCGGGCGCGGCGCTACTGTGGATTTGCCTGTGTGCCAGCGGGGGCGCAGCTGCCCAAACCAAGGCGGCGCCCGGGACGACCCAGCCGGGCAGCACAGTGCGCCAGCAGTTGCTTGCGCAGCAGCTGCAGCCCAACGACCCCGCCCGCTATGCCTGGGGGCGCGCAGCCGAATCCCTGGGCCAGGGGGCGGACGCAACGTATCTGCAGTTGGCGTTGATGGACGACTGGTTGCTGGCCCTGGAAGGCCAGCCAGCACAGGCCGCGCGCAGCATCGAGGCCGCCATTGCCCATGGCCAGCAGCTGGATCCGTACTTTCTGGAACGCCGCGCCCGGGCTGTATGGCGCACCATCTTGCAGTCGCAGCAGTTGCGGCCCGAGTGGGACCGAGATGGCCCCGGAGTGTCGTTGCCACCCGAGCTGGAAGCCCTGGGCGCCGAGCTGACGGCCGAAGGGCCCGGCTTGTGGGTGCGGCGCGCCAAGGACGGCCGTCCCCGGGGCCTGTACCTGTGGCTGGGCGTGCGAAACCGGCTGGCCGAGCCCCTGCCCCTGCCAGAATTTACGTTGCGCCTGGGCCGCGCCGACCAGCAACCAGCCGCGTTGTTAATGATGCAATGCGCGCTGCCCCGCTACAGCACGCGGCAATGGGTGCCGCCGCAAACTGTTCAACACTACCTGTGCAGCGCTGTGGACGGCGGTGTCGGCAATCCGCCCGCCGGCGTCGGGTGGCTGGCGCAGACGGGACACTGGTTCAGCGAGGGGGCTGCGCTGCAGACCGTGATACCTCAGAGCGACCAGGCCCTGTCGCGCACCATTCGCATCCTGCGCGAGGTGGACAACCCGGCCATGGACAAATTTATGCACCGGGTCCGGGAATCTGCAGAAATACAGGACCTTCAGCAACGGCAAGCGCAGGCGGCAGCCACGGCGGCAAAGAAGGCGAAGCAGGCGGACGAATCCGCAAAAGCCCGCCGGGCGGCCGAGCCCATGGCACCTTGGCTCAAGCGGCTGCTGTTCTGGGGCGGGGTCATTGGCGCGCTGGTGGTCTATGGCCTGGTGGCCCACCATGTCAGTGTGGCGGTGGCGTCGTGGCTGATGTGGACGGGCCTGGCCATTCCGTGCGCGATCCTGGTGCGCTCTCTCTGGGGAGAGAGTTCAGGCGATGGCTGGAGCCGGCTGGGGACTGCCGTGATCTCTGGCATCGCCATCGGGGCGCCTTTTCTGGGCACACTCATCGCTTACCTGGCATACAAGTTGGTGGTCAGCCCGCAAGCGCGCCTCAAGGCGGTGATCTTCCTGCTTGTCGTAGCTCTGCTCGCCGTGTTGAATACGCTGGAGAGGTGGTATCGGGGATGAGGGAATGAGTGAGGTTCACGCTCCCGCCACCCGCAGCGGCGCGGGGCCTGGGCCTACATTAGGGGACGGACGGCGGCGGTAGGGTATTGCTGATCGTGTGCTGCGTGTGCCGGTTGCCGTGCACCGTTGTCCAAACCGGTGGAGTGGATCACAGATCCTTCGTCGGAGCACAACCTGCAGAACACACCCCATCCGACTGGCCATTGCCCGAGGTTTCCATGAACACTACGACCCATCGCCACCACCGCCCTGAAGAAGACGTCGTGCCGTCTGCCCCCATCCCCGCCCGCACGGAACGGCGCGTCAACACCACGCAGCCCACGTCGCAACCTGGCAGTGGTCCTGAAGATTTGAGCGCCCCCGAAGGCCGTCTGCCGCACGAGCGCGACCAGGCCATTGATATGACCGATGGCGTCCGCCATCCGGAAGTCGAGCAGGCGTACGAGGACGTGCAGCGCGGGTTGCAGGATACCGACCGTGGGCCGCCAGCGGACAAGGCTTACCAGAAGCAAAAAGTGTAGTTTGTGCCAATCGACAATGCGAAACCTTGTTCACATCGGCGCGAGGTGTGAGCGTAAGGCTCAATGGCCCGGGAACCCTGAGAGTAAATTGGCAGTGTGAAGGCTGTTCCAACAGCCAGCGATCCGGATTCTCAATGCTTTAAAAGCAGGTATTGAAAATGTCCTCCGCAGTCCAGGGTACCAAGGAGGTCGGGCCGGAGTGTCCAACGGCAAATATTGAGGTGATGGACTAGTTGGCCCTCTAGATAGCAAGGCGCAAGGTCGTACTCGTCGTGAATAAGCCGACTACTTACAGCAGTCGCTTGCCTAAAAAACTCCTGAACCTCGACGCGTGAGAAATCCACATCAGACGGACGACACGCTTCTGAACCGCCAGACACAAACTCATAACCGTCTATGAGAACCTTCGGATCAAACACGAACCCGACGAATCCTGAGATCAATCCTGCTAGCGCGATCAATGCACTTACGTAGGCAAGCCTCATTTCCAAACGGCGGATGCCGCCTCCCCGGGGTTTTTGTATGACACCGCAGGATGGCGGTATACGTCTTTGCTGGAAATGGAGAAGTGGGTGTAGAGCTCACCAGTCAGCCATTGCAAGGAGTTATTTTGCTCCGACGTCACTGTCTCATAAGTTTTCGCATCAATGCTGCGGCCAACGATTTCAATCCCGATGGAGTCTCCATTGATGGGATAGCGCTGCGGATAGGGCTTGGCGCGCTCGTGAGCGTCCAGCGCTCTGACGTGATTGGACCAAGACATCGCTTGGATCCGAGCCATTGCCACGCTGTCACATGATGGCTTATCGATTTCTAAGCAGCGGGAGCGAATGTGCCGGCCGACATGCTGGCACCGCATCAGCATGCTCGCAGTTTGATAGACCTGCCCGTTCTTATCTATCAGAAAGTGTGCCCCGTGAGGGCTTTTAGCGTAGCTATTGAATGTTTGTTGGGCTGTAGACGAATCCGTTTGGTGCAACACTAACGCTACGACAGAACTGAGTGGCCCATGTTCCAAATTGAGATAACGACGAACGATGATGCGCGCGTCACTGATGATTCCCTCAGGTGATACTTTAAGCATTCAGTGATCGTATTTTTCAATGTGGTGTTTTCCTTGTTTCTGTTGTTAAGGAAGCTCTTCACGAATCGGTTCTGGCAGTGCCGTAGTGATGCCCGAACTAAGACAGCCCTTGCTTTCGAGAATTGATCGCCCCCAGCAGGCGCTGTGCGCGGGCAATTGCCCGGCG
>NZ_JBKBKQ010000028.1:0-53419 GCF_046294525.1 Acidovorax sp. | reverse complement strand
ACTGCGAGCGACCGCATCTGTCGCTGAAAATGCAAACGCCCGATGCAGTGCATCGGGCGTCGTTGGCCGGATAGTCCGGCTGGAGTTTTTAACCGTCCTGGGTGTCAACGCTATTCAGGACGGGTCAAGCGGGCGCTTTGCTTGGCGTCAGCGCGGTGCTGTCGATGGGCCTAAGGGCAACCCGTCCAGCTCGCCGGGCATGCTGTTTTGCGGATCGGGGTCGAAGCTCGCGCCGGGGGGCAGCTCCATGCCCGGATGCGCGAGCAGGCTGCCCGTGCGGTACATGCTGCCGGCCTGCTCGCCCTCCCGGGTCCGCATGCCGCTGCGCAGATAGCGGTTGCGCTGTTCATGGCGGGGAAGGAAACGCGCCAACTCGGTCAGCGCCATTTCGTACACGCCGCGTTTGAACTCCACCACCACATCCAGCGGCACCCAATAGTCGTTCCAGCGCCAGGCGTCAAATTCAGGATGGTTGGTGGCGCGGAGATTCAGGTCCCAGTCGTGCCCCACCAGTTGAAGCAGATACCAGATCTGTTTCTGGCCTTTGTAGTGTCCGCGTGCATCGCGGCGGATGTACCGGTCAGGCACCTCATAGCGCAACCAGTCCCGTGTGCGGGCCACCACGCGTACGTGATTGGGCAATAATCCCACCTCTTCGTGCAGTTCGCGGAACATGGCCTGCTCGGGGGTTTCGCCCCGGTCAATGCCACCCTGCGGAAACTGCCAGCTGTGGGTGCGTATGCGCTTGCCCCAGAACACCTGGTTTTTCTGGTTGAGCAGGATGATGCCGACGTTCGGCCGAAAGCCGTCCCGGTCAAGCATAATCAAACCCCAAATTTTTAAACTGTGTCCATTATGCACGGCGCCTAGCGTGCGGCAAGTGGGCCGGTCCGTTCCGCCCGAAATCGCCCCGATGAAAGCCTCGCAATTCTTTATTTCCACCCTCAAAGAAGCCCCCGCCGACGCGGAGGTGGTCAGCCACAAACTCATGACGCGGGCGGGACTGATCAAGAAGCTGGGCGCTGGGATCTACAACTACATGCCCATGGGGCTACGTGTGATCCGCAAGGTGGAAGCCATCGTGCGCGAGGAAATGAACCGGGCTGGCGCGGTGGAACTGACCATGCCGGTGGTGCAGCCAGCCGAACTGTGGCAAGAGACCGGCCGCTTCGACAAGATGGGCCCCGAATTGCTGCGCATCCAGGACCGGCACGGGCGAGACTTCATCGTGCAGCCAACGAGCGAAGAAGTGATCACTGACATCGCAAGGCAGGAGCTCAAGAGCTATAAGCAGCTGCCGAAGAACCTGTACCAGATACAGACCAAGTTCCGCGACGAGCGCCGCCCCCGTTTTGGGCTAATGCGCGGCCGCGAATTCATCATGAAAGATGCGTACAGCTTCGACAAGGACCAGGTGGCCGCCAAGGCGAGCTACCAGGTCATGGCGCAGGCCTACCGGCGCATCTTTGACCGTTTCGGCCTCACCTACCGCGCGGTGGCGGCCGACAGCGGCGCCATCGGGGGCGACCTGTCTGAAGAATTCCAGGTGATCGCGGCTACGGGTGAAGACGCCATCGTGTACTGCCCCCACAGTGAATACGCGGCCAATATGGAAAAGGCGGAAGCCCTGGCGCCCGCCGGCCCGCGCGGCGCGGCCACGCAGGCAATGACTCGCACCGCCACGCCAGGAAAAGCTACCTGTGCCGACGTGGCCGAATTGCTTGGCGTGCCGCTGAATACTACGGTCAAGTCGCTGGTGCTGGCGACGGATGAAACCAACGAGGCCGGCGAGATCGTCAAGACCCAGGTCTGGCTGCTGCTGCTGCGCGGCGACCATGACATGAACGAGATCAAGGTGGGCAAGGTGCCTGGCCTTGCGGGGTTCCGCTTTGCCACCCTCGGTGAAATCGAGGACCATTTTGGCTGCAAGCCCGGGTACTTGGGCCCCATCGGGCTGAAGAAGCCGCTCAAGATCGTGGCGGACCGCGAAGTAGCCGTAATGGCGGACTGGATCTGCGGCGCCAATGAGGTGGACTTCCACATCACCGGCGTGAACTGGGGTCGCGATTTGCCCGAGCCCGACGCCGTGGCCGACCTGCGCAATGTGGTGGCCGGCGACCGTTCGCCCGACGGGAAGGGGGAACTGGCCATCGAACGCGGCATCGAGGTGGGCCATGTCTTCTACCTCGGTACCAAATACAGCCGCGCGATGAATGCGACCTTCCTGGACGAAACCGGCAAACCGCAGCCGCTGGAGATGGGCTGCTATGGCATCGGCATCACCCGCCTGCCTGCAGCCGCCATCGAGCAGAACCATGACGAGCGCGGCATCATCTGGCCCGACGCCATTGCACCCTTCACGGTCGTGGTCTGCCCCGTGGGTATGGACCGCAGCGAAGCCGTCAAGTCCACGGCCGAACAGCTGTACAGCGACCTGCTGGCAGCGGGCGTAGACGTGATCCTGGACGACCGTGGCGAGCGCCCTGGCGCCATGTTTGCCGACTGGGAACTGATCGGTGTGCCACACCGCGTGACCATTGGCGACAAGAGCCTGAAAGAGGGCGTGGTGGAGTACCAGCACCGCCGCGACAGCGCGGCCACCAAGGTCGCCGTGACCGATATCCTGGCCCACGTCAAGGACCGCATGGCCGTATGAGTCGGGTGGCAAGCTCTTCGTCCGCGCTTACCGGCCAAGCTGGGGTGATGCCGCGCCCGGTGGGCGTGTCACGGCGCGCGGCCTTGGGTGCGGTGTCGATGCTGGGGGCACCCGCAGCATGGTTGGCCGCGCCCTCGCTTGCGCATGCCGGTGGCCAGCTGGAAGAGCCTCTGATGGATTCCGTGCGCACGGCCCTGAGTTCGGCCATTGCCAATCAGGCGCCGCCTGAGCCGGAATTCTTCACCACCGAGGCCCGCTTGCACTATCTGCGGTGGCTGGGCACGCAGAGCGACCGGCTGCGCCGCCGCAAGCCCGAATGGGAAGTGCGGCGCGATTTTCTGCAGACCGTTTGGTACGAGTCCAAGCGCGCTGGGCTGGATGTGTCCCTGGTGCTCGGGCTGATCCAGGTGGAAAGCGCATTCCGCAAGTTTGCGGTCTCCAGCGTGGGGGCACGCGGCTACATGCAGGTCATGCCGTTCTGGACCCGCGTGATTGGCGATGGCGACCCCGGCAAGCTGTTCCACATGCAGACCAACCTGCGGTTTGGCTGCGTGATCCTGCGCCACTACATCGATCGGGAACGCGGCGATCTTTTCATGGCGTTGGGCCGCTACAACGGCAGCCGGGGCAAGTCGCCGTACCCGAACGCGGTGTTCGCTGCGCAGCGCAACTGGCTGTTTTCTGAGAAGCCGCAGCTACCCCCGTCGCCTGCCGCACCTAATCCGCTGGTTGCCGCTGCCTCTTGAGGCCAGGCGTGTGCTGGGCGGCGCGGCGCATCTGCGGCGCTGCCTAATTCTGTGAAGCTGCAGCTCCGGTCGCAGGACTGGCGAGCGGCAAGCCGCTGTTGTCCCCGCCGCCGCCCGCCGCGTTGATGCGCGACACCATCACCTGGTCGATGCGGTAGCTGTCCACGTCCAGCACCTCGAACTTGTAGCCGCCCCAGCTCACGCTGTCGGTGCGGCGCGGCACGCGGCGCAGCATCACCATCAGGAAACCAGCCAGCGTCTCGTACTCTTCGGCATGGGGCAGTTCGTCCAGCGACAGCGCATGCAGCACGTCGGTGATGGGCGTCACACCGTCGATGAGCCACGAGTTCTCATCCCGCCGCACAATCTGCTCCTCGTCCGCCGGGCCCACCAAGTCACCCATGACCGTGCTCATCACATCGTTGAGCGTGACCACGCCCACGACCAGGCTGTATTCGTTCACGATCACCGCGAAGTCCTCGTGCACATGGCGGAACTGTTCCAGCACTTCCGAGAGCGTCAGCCGGTCGGGCACGATCAGCACCTTGCGCACCAGGCTGTCGTCGGCCAAGGAGATGGGCTGGTTGTTCAGCACCCGCTGGAACAGGTCCTTGGCATCCACATAGCCCACCACGTGGTCAATGTCACCCTCGCAGACCGGATACGTCGAGAAAGGCTCCGCCGCAATGCGCAGGCGGATGACCGAATCCGGTTCGTCGCGCAGAAAGAACGCAATGCGGTCGCGCGGCGACATGGCACTGGAGACTGTGCGCGTGTCCAGCTCGAACACATTGGTAATGACCTGCTGCTCCCGCGCGGCCAGCACCCCAGCGCGGGCACCGGCTTCCATCATGGCCAGGATGTCATCGGATGTGATGCGGTCGTCACGCAGCGACGATAGGCCCAGCGCCCGGAAAAGCAGGTCCGCGCCCCGGCTGTAGAACCAGACCAGGGGCCGGAGCAGGGTCATGCACCAGGCCATGGGCTGCGCCAGCCGCACGACCAGCCGCTCGGGGTTGGCCATGCCCAAACGCTTGGGGAACAAGTCCGAAAACAGGATGAAAAAAGACGTGATGATCAGGAACGAGGCCAGAAAGCCAGCCGTTTGCGCCGACGGCTCCGCAAGCCACAGGCCGAACAACGCGGTGAAGTGCGGGCTCAGCGCCCCCTCGCCCACGATGCCGCCCAGGATGGCGACGGCGTTCTGCCCCACCTGCACCACCGTGAAATAGTCCCCGGGCTGCTCCTGCATGCGCAGCACCTTGTCGGCCCGCGCATCGCCTTCGTCCGCCATCTGCCGCAGGCGCAACCGCCGCGCGGCCGCCAGCGAGATTTCCGCCATCGAGAAAAAGGCGCTGGCTGCAATCAGCAGTCCAATGACAAAAAGGCTTTGGGACAGGGTCATGAGGGGCGTCAGAGCGTGGCGCCAGGGCACACAGGGCTACCAAGTGTATCTGTGCGTCAGCCGCGCACAGCACGGCTGTTACCCGGGTGCGAGGGGGGCGCCGCGTAGCGCCCTACTGCATAAACCCGATGCGGCTGCGGCCCGCTGCGGCCTTGGGCAGGTCGGCCACCTCCACGGTGCTGCGGCGGTCCAGCCGCGCATTGCCAAAGCCGGTCATCAGCGCGCGGCGCATCTGGCGGGGCGGCATCTGCGCCAGGTGGTCCAGCACGTCGGGCAGCGGTTCGGGGTCCAGCAGGCGCCCCCAGTCGTGCCCGGCGCGGATGCCCAGGTACAGGTTGCGCGCAATGCTGCGGGCCTGCTCCAGCGTGGGCGCTTCCACCTCGAACACGTTCATGCGGTTGAGGATGGGGTCGGGAATGCCACGGCTGTCGTTGGCCGTGGTGATCCAAATCACCTGACTCGCATCGATGGCCACCTCGGCAAACTCGTCGGTAAAGCTTTGCGCCGTATCGTGCTCCAACAGGCTGTACAGGGCGCCCAGAGGGTCGTACTGTGCGTCGGTGCTGGCCTTGTCGATCTCGTCCACCACGATGACCGGGTTGGCGTACTCGCCTTCCACCAGCGCCTCAAACACCTTGCCGGGCCGCGCGCCCTTCCACTGCGCGGACGAGCCAGACAGCAGCCAGCCCGCGGTCATGGAGCTCATGGGCAGCAGGTTCATGCCCGTGCCCAGCAGCTCGGCCAAGTGCCGCGCGAAGTGGGTCTTGCCAATGCCGGGCGGGCCCAGCAGCAGCATGGGCGTCACCTCCAGGCCGTCGCTGCTGTCCTGCGCCAGGGCCACGTGGCGCTTCACGTCGTCCAGCACCTCGGTGAAGTTGGGCAGCTGCTCGTAGAGGCCGGCCATGTCGGGCACGCCCGAGGGCTTGACCTGAAAGCGCTCAGGCCCTCGTTCCAGCATGCGCTCATAGACGCTGCGCAGGTTTTCGTACTCGCGCTGGTTGCCGGCCTCCTGCAGGCGGGCCAGTTTGCGTTCCACGTCACCGGGGTGGAACACGTTGCGCATCTGCGCCACGGGCAGGCGCAGGGCAGGGGATTGGGGAACAAGGCTATGGCTGGTCATTGCATGCTCTCCTTTTTGCGAGGTTGGGTCTCGCAAACATTCAAGCACACAACGTGCCCGCCACAACATCGGAAAAATCCGCGTTTTTGCGCAGCTGTTGCTGCTGCACACCACCGCAGCGGCACAAGCGAACGCACAAACGACAAGGCCGCCCGGTGGGCGGCCTGTGGTGTGCCGGGGCTCCAGCGCGAAGGGGTCAGCCCTCGGTACCCAGTACCTGCTTGAGCTCGCCCGACTCGTACATCTCCATCATGATGTCCGATCCGCCGATGAATTCACCCTTCACGTACAGCTGGGGAATGGTGGGCCAGTTGCTGTATTCCTTGATGCCCTGGCGGATTTCGTCATCTTCCAGCACGTTGACGGTGACCACGCTCTTGGGATCCACGCCGCTGGCCTTGAGGATCTGGATGGCACGGCCCGAGAAACCGCACATGGGGAAACTCGCGCTGCCCTTCATGAACAGCAGGATGTCGCTGGATTTGACGAGGGCGTCGATGCGTTGTTGGGTGTCGCTCATAGGAATGTCCAAGAAAAGTCAGGCGCGGAGACCGCAGATTATCGCCTTTCTCCTTGTCCGTCAGCGGGGTGGGGTCAGCCTCATAGCTCTTTCAGTTCTTTCTCGATGCGTTGCAGGGCCTGGGTTTCCGCGTCGGCTTTTTTGAACAGGGCGTTGACCTTGTCCAACATTGCCTGGCTTTTGGCTTCGATGTGGATGCCCGTGATGGAAAGCTGCTGCGGATTTTTTTCGACCAGGGTGAGCAATTCCGTCACGACGTTGAGCAGCCTCTGCATGGGCGGCATCATCTCCAGCAGCAGTCGCGCGGGGGCGCTCACCAGCCTTTCGTAGATGGAGTCATATGCCTTCTTGAGGTCTTCCGGCTGGTTCAGGGCGGCTTTTGCCTCATCGGCCTTTTTCAGCTCGGCCTGTACGGTGGCTTGGGCCTGGGGGATTTCCGCCAGCGCCAGTTTGAGCGTTTCGCGCTTTTCGAAGTACTGCGCTGGCGTGCGAATCCATTGCAGTTCGCGCATGTTCTTGAGCAAGTTTTTGTCGTTCACCGCCTGGTTGAAGCGGATCATGATGTCGTAGTGGGCTGCGTAGCTGCCGAGTTCCTTGCGCATCTTGTCCGAGAGCCCTGGCATCATGCGGCGCGATTTTCCGAGTGCCTCCGATTGCAAGAAGGCGATGAATGCCTTCCGTTCTTTGGGCTCGGCGCTGCAGCCTGCCAGCAGCAGGCCGCTGCCCAGGGCCAGGGTGCCCAGTCGAGTGAGGGTGCTGCGGCGCGATAAGGTAAGTTGTGACATGGCGGTGGGAACGGCGGTGGCTTGACGCAGGCACGGGTAGCCCGTGGCGGCATTCGCCGGGCGACGGTTTGATAGGTTGACGTGGATGGCTGAAAGACGACAGGTCGCCCACCGGCAAGCCCTGGCCGGAAGACCGGGAAGACCTGCCTGGCAAGCAGTGAAGGCTGCCACGCGACACCTCTCCCCTCCCAGGAGTCGGACGCTACGCAGCGGCACGCGATTATTGGATGGGTCCAGCCACGGCCTAAGTGCAGAGTCGGTAACAGTTGTTTTCAGCTGATGACCGTGTGTAAGCGGCGTTTCGTAGGAACCGCTCAAAGAGGCGCCGCAGGTTCAGCGGCAACCGCCCGTGCAGCGTGCGATACCGGCAAGGTCGCTGCGGCTGTGCACCTGGTGAAACCCATGCGCCTTCAGCAAGGCTTGAACCGCCTCGGCCTGGTCGTAGCCATGCTCCAGCAGCAACCAGCCGCCCGGCGCCAGACGGGTGGGAGCCTGCGCCACGATGGCGCGGATGTCGTCCAGGCCGTCGGCGCCGCTGGCCAGGGCCTGCAGGGGTTCGTGGGTGAGGGCGGCCAAGTGCGGGTCGGCGCTGGGGATGTAGGGTGGGTTGGAGACGATGGCGTCGAACGTGCCTTCCACGCCGTCTACGTCCGCCAGCCAGTTCGATAGCGCAAACCGCACCGGCAGTCCCAGCCGTTGCGCATTGGCCTGTGCCACAGCCAGGGCATCGCTGCTCGCATCCACGGCCAGCACCTGGGCCGTGGGGCGCTGGCTTTGCAGGGCCAGGGCGATGGCGCCGCTGCCCGTGCCCAGGTCCACCACGCGCGGCGAAGGCAGTGGGGCGATCACTTCCAGCGCCCAGTCCACCAGGGTTTCCGTGTCGGGGCGCGGGTCCAGCACGCGGGCGTCCACCTGCAGCGGCAGGCCGTAGAACTCCTTGTGCCCGGTCAGGTAAGCCACGGGCTCGCCCGCCGCGCGGCGCTGGCACAGGGCGAGGAAGCGCGCGTGCTGAGCGGGCGCCAGCCCATCGGTGTCGTGCGCGAGCAGCCAGGCGCGGTCGCTGCCGGCGCGGCCCACGGTGTGCAGCAACAGCAGTTGGGCGTCGATGCGCGCCAGGCCCAAGGTGTGGGCCTGTGCCAGGGCTTGGGCCAGGGTGGGGGTGTTCACTATGGTTTTTGTAGCTGCTAGCGCTTGCTGGATAAGCGCTGGAGGCCAGTTTGATTCAAATTTTGGTCAGGCGGCACTCAACTCCAGCTCTTCCAGCTGTTCTGCTTCACGGGCATGTTGCAGCGCTTGCAGCACATCGCCCAGGTCGCCTTCCATCACCTGCAGCAGCTTGTACAGCGTGAGGTTGATGCGGTGGTCCGTGAGCCGCCCCTGCGGGAAGTTGTAGGTGCGGATGCGGTCGCTGCGGTCGCCGCTGCCGATCAGGCCCTTGCGCAGCGCGGCTTCCTTGGCCGCGCGTTCGCTGCGCTCTTTCTCCTGGATGCGCGCCTGCAGCACCTGCAGCGCCTTGGCCTTGTTGCTGTGCTGGCTGCGGCCGTCCTGGCATTCCGCCACGATGCCGGTGGGCAAGTGCACCACGCGCACGGCGGAGTCGGTCTTGTTGATGTGCTGGCCGCCCGCGCCGCTGGCGCGGAAGGTGTCGATGCGCAGGTCGGCCGGGTTGAGGGTGATGGCCTGGTGCTCGTCGGGCTCGGGCATCACCGCCACGGTGCAGGCGCTGGTGTGGATGCGGCCCTGCGTTTCGGTGGCGGGCACGCGCTGCACGCGGTGGCCGCCGGATTCGAACTTGAGCGCGCCGTACACGTGGTCTCCCTCCACGCGCAGCACGATTTCCTTGTAGCCGCCCAGCTCGCTTTCGTTGGCGCTCATGATCTCCACCTTCCAGCCCTGGGTGGCGGCGTAGCGGGTGTACATGCGGGTCAGGTCGGCGGCGAACAGGGCGGATTCGTCACCGCCCGTGCCCGCGCGGATTTCCACGAAGGCGTTGCGCGCGTCGTCGGGGTCCTTGGGCAGCAGCAGGCGCTGCAGTTCGTCTTCAAGCTGCACCAGTTCGGCCTCGGCACTCGTGATTTCTTCCTGCGCCATCTCGGCCATGTCGGGGTCGGACAGCATCTCGCGCGCGCCGGCCAGGTCGGCCTCGCGCTGCTGATAGCGGGCGTAGCGGCCGGCGATCTGCGTGACCTCGGCGTGCTCGACGGAGATGCGCCGGTACTGCGCCATGTCGCTCATGATGTCTTCGCGCGAGAGCAGGAAGTCAAGCTCGCCCAGGCGTTGTGCGTAACGCTCCAGCTGGCTTCGGAGAAAGGGTTTCATGGTGTGCGGGAGGAAAAGGGTTTGCTACGAATTTGGTAGCTGTTAGCGCTTGGTGGTCAAGCGCTGGAGGCCAAAAAAGGCCTGAAAAATGAGAGCGGAGCAGGCGCCGCTACAGCCCGTGGCCGGGCGTCTTGCTGTGCGAGCGCAGGAACAGGCGCGAGACCGTCTGCGCCGTCTGGGCTCGCGTCTCGGCGTCGCCCGCGCGCAGTTCGGCCAGGGTGCCGTGCAGCATCTTCTGCGTGAGACCGCGCGAGAGCGCCTCCAGCACGGCGTCCATGTCCTCGCCCTTGGCCAGCAGTTTCTTGGCGCGGGCGATCTCCAGCGCGCGCCATTCGTCCGTCTGCGCGTTGAGCTGCTGGATCAGCGGCACCACGCCACCCTCGGCCGCGGTGGGGCTGCGCAGCTCCATCCAGTGCATGAAGCTTTGCACGCCCGCGTCGATGATGGCCTCGGCCTGCGCCACGGCGGCCTGGCGGTTGGCCTGGGCGGTCTGCACCACGCTGGCCAAGTCGTCCACGGTGTACAGGTACACGTCGCCCAGGGCCTTGACCTCGGGCTCGATGTCGCGCGGCACGGCCAGGTCCACCATGAACATGGGGCGGTGACGACGCTTCTTGAGCGCACGCTCCACGGCGCCCAGGCCGATGATGGGCAGGCTGCTGGCGGTGCAGCTGATGACGGCGTCGAATTCGTGCAGGCGGTCGGGCAGGTCGGCCAGGCGCATCACCTCGCCGCCGAAACGGGTGGCGAGTTTTTCGCCGCGCTCCAGCGTGCGGTTGGCAATGGCGATCTGCTTGGGGTTCTTGGCGGCGAAGTGCGTGGCGCACAGCTCGATCATCTCGCCTGCGCCGACAAACAGCACCTTGATGTCGCTGAGGTCTTCAAACAGCTGCCCCGCCAGACGCACTGCGGCCGCAGCCATGCTGATGCTGTGGGCGCCGATGTCGGTGCTGGTGCGCACTTCCTTGGCCACGGCAAAGCTGCGCTGGAAGAGCTGGTTGAGCGTGGTGCCCAAAGCGCCAGCGGTTTCGGCCGCGCGCACGGCGTCCTTCATCTGGCCGAGGATCTGGGCCTCGCCCAGCACCATGGAATCGAGGCCGCTGGCCACGCGGAAGGCGTGGCGCGCGACCAGGCTGTCTTCGAGCGTGTAGGAATGCGAAGCCAGCAGCGCGGGGCTCACGCCACCGCTTTGGGCCAGCCAGCCCAGCGTGTGGTCCATGGCCGCACCGGGCGTGAAGGTGGGGGCCGCGCAGTAAATCTCGGTGCGGTTGCAGGTGGAAATAATGGCGGTTTCCACACCCGGGTGCCGGCTGGTGCTGCCCAGCGACTGGCGCAAACCGTGCAGGGTGGGCGCGATCTGGTCGAGCGCGAACGCAAACCGGCCCCGCAGATCGAGCGGCGCGGTGTTGTGGTTGATGCCGAGGGCCCAGACTGCCATAGCCCGCGATTATAAAATTGTTGCCCCCGCCCGGCAGGCCTGCTTGCCAAGGCCTTGATTTGGGTCAATTCCATGGGTCCGCTGGACGTCTTCAACCACCTGCTCAACTTTGCCGCGCCGGCCGCCTTTATGGCGGTGCTGATGGTGCTGCTGGGACAATTCTTTGGTTCAAAAAACCCTCTGGCGCTTTCCTGGTGGTCACGGATAGCTATTCTTTTTGTAGTGGGTATGGCCGTGCTTGTTGGCGGGCTGGTGCTGTGGGGGCGCGACGGGCGCATGCTGACCTATGGCGCGCTGGTGGTGGCGGCGGCCACCTGCCAGTGGGTACTGGGCCGCGGCTGGCGCGCCTGACGCGTTTTCAACCAGGGCCTGCCGCCGCTTCGGCCAGCAGCCACTGGCGCAAAGCCCGCAGGCCTGGCGCAGCGGCGTGGGCTGTGCGGTAACACAGGTAGTAGCCTCGCTCCAGCGCCACCGGCTGGTCCACCGCGATGGCGATGCGGCCGCTGCCCAGGTCCTCCTCTACCAGGCAGCGCTGCACCACGGCCACACCCAGCCCGGCCGCCACCGCTTGCACCAGCAGGGCCACGCGGTCAAAGTCGGCCGCCGGCACCAGCGGCCCGTGGGTGCAGCCCGCGCCGGCCAGCCAGCGTGCCCAGTTGTCGGGGTAGTGGGTGTGGAACAGCAGAGGGCGTGCGAGCACATCGTGCGCGCTGGTGATGGCTGCCGGCCCGCGCAGGTCGGCCGGGCGGCAGATGGGCACCACTTCCCGCCCCACCAGGTAGTCGGCCGCGATGTGCGGCGGCCAGGCCCCGTCGCCACCGCTGCGGATCCAGGCGTCGATGCCGGGCGCCGTGAGTGGGTCGTCCCGTTCGTACGGCGCAAACGCCAGCGGCGTGCCGGGGTGCTGCGCGGCGAAGCCCGGCAGGCGCGGAATCAACCAATGGCTGAACAGCGTGGGTGTGATCGACACGCGCAGCGCCTGGGGCGCGGGCCCGCTGCGGCGTGCGCGCACGGCAGCCGTGGCCGCCTCGATGGTTGCCAGCGACGGGCCGACGGCATCCAGGTAGTCACGCCCGGCCGGTGTGAGCACGCTGCGCCGGCCCTCGCGCTCGAACAGAGCCAGGCCCAGGTGCTCTTCCAGCCGCGCGATGGCGCGGCTGATGGCGCCCTGGGTGACGTGCAGATCGGCGGCCGCCTGCGCAAACGTGCCACGCCGCGCGGCCGTGGCAAAGGCGTGCAGCTCGGGCAGGGAGGGGGACTGGATGCGCATGCGGTCCGAGAAAGATAGAAGAGAGGAAGATTGGTGCGCGTTGGTAATGAATGGGCGCCATTTTGTCGCTTTTCTGCGCGGCGCGGTCTGGCCAGAATCGGCCGCTTCACTGGAAGGAGACAACGCCCATGACCCCCCACCGATCCGCCCGCTGCGCACCGCAGCAGCCCCGCCGTCGCACCCTGCTGGGCAGGCTTGGCACTCTTGCCGCCGCCGCCCTGGGGCTGGCAGCTGCCCCGGCCGCGTTCGCCCAGGCGGCCGATTACCCCAGCCGGCCCATCAAGCTCATCGTGCCGTTTGCGCCCGGAGGCTCCACCGACATGGTGGCGCGCCTGCTGGCCGACAAGATGACGGCCGTCCTGGGCAAGGCCGTGGTGGTGGACAACAAGGGCGGCGCGGGCGGCTCGCTGGGTGCGGACGCCATCGCCAAGTCCACGCCCGACGGCTACACCATCGGCATGGCCACCGTCAGCACGCATGGCTCCAACCCCGCCATCTACGCCAAGCTGCCCTACGACGCGGTAAAGGACTTCGCGCCCATCACCAACGTGATGTCGGTGCCCAGCGTGTTCGTGGTGCACCCCAGCGTGCCCGCCAAGACCATGAAGGAATTCGTCGCCCTGGCCAAGGCCAGTCCGGGCAAGTACACGTTTGCTTCGCCGGGCAACGGCTCGCTGGGGCACGCCAACATTGCCAACTTCATGGACTTGTCGGGCATCGAGCTGATGCACATCCCGTACAAGGGCGCGGGCCAGGCGGTCAACGATGCGCTGGCCGGCGTGGTCAATTCCATGACGGACAACCTGCCCTCCACGCTGCCCCATGTGAAGGGGGGCAAGCTGCGTCCGCTGGCCGTGCTGGCGCTCAAGCGCAGCCCGGTGCTGCCCGACGTGCCCACCTACACCGAGCTGGGCTACCCCGACATGGGGGACGGCGGCTGGTTTGGCCTGGTGGCGCCCGCGGGCACGCCCGCGCCCATCATCGCCAAGCTCAACGAAGCCGCCCACAAGGCCATGAAGATGCCCGACTATGTGGAGAAGATGCACAGCATCTCGGGCGAACCCATGGCCAACACGCCCGAGCAGTTCGCACGGCAGATCGACGCGGCCATTGCCCGATACAAGCGGGTGGCGCAAAAGGCCAACATCCGGCTCGACTGATGAGTGCGCCCGGAGTTTTGACCCCTCCCGCTACGGACCATGCGCTGCGGCCACCCGCGCTGCAGCCCCGCCCTGACACACCGGTGGAGGTCTTCGCGCCGCTAGGCGAGGCCCTGCCGCTGGTGTGCGATTCGCCGCACAGCGGCACGGCCTACCCGGCCGATTTCGGCTTTGCGGTGCCGCTGGCGGACCTGCGCCGGGGCGAAGACACGCACATCGCCACGCTGTGGGGCGATGCGCCCCGCCATGGCGCCACTCTGGTGGCGGCCACGTTTCCGCGCACCTATATCGACCCCAACCGCGCGGTGACTGACCTCGACCCCGCGCTGCTGGATGCACCCTGGCCCACGCCGCTGGCACCCGGCGAGAAGTCGCGCCTGGGCTTCGGCCTGGTGTGGAGCCGGCTGAACGCCAGCACGCCGCTGTATGCGCGGCAGCTGTCGGTAGAGGAGGTCAAAGGCCGCATCCGGCGCTACTGGCAGCCCTACCATGCCGCCTTGCAGCAGGCCATCGACGCGAGCACCTTCCGCTTTGGCGCCGTGTGGCATTTGAACCTGCACTCCATGCCCAACAACGCCTACGAGCGGCTGGGCCTGCGCAGCGACCGGCCACTGGCCGACTTTGTGCTGGGCGACCGCGACGGCACCACCTGTTCGCCCGAATGGGTGGACCTGGTGGCGCGCACGCTGCGCAGCTACGGCTACACCGTGGCGGTGAACGACCCGTACAAGGGCGTGGAGTTGATCGGCCGCATCGGCCAGCCCCAGCTGCGCCGCCACAGCCTGCAGGTGGAGATTCGCCGGCCGGTGTACATGGATGAGGCCACGCGCGAGCCCAACGCCGGCTTTGCGCCACTGCGCGCGCACCTGGACGCATTGATGGGTGTGCTGGCCGCGTATGTACGGCAGGAGCTAGCGGGCGGCCGCCAGCGGGCCTGAGAAACAAAGAAGCTCAGAGGGCAGCGGGCGCGGCCCGAAGCCCTGCTCAGCCCGCAGGCGAGAACAGGTCCACCCGGTCGGTGATGATGCCGTCCGTGCCCAGCGCGATCAGGCGCTCTGCGGCCCATTCGTCGTTGACGGTGTAGCTCAGTGTACGCATGCCCAGGCCGCGTGCCTTGTCCACCAAGGCCGCATCCCACAGCGCGTAGTTACACACCAGGGCCACGCAGCCCAGTTGTCGGGCCACGTCGGCCCAGCCGTCCCACAACGTGTCCAGCAGTAGCGCGCGCGGCAGGTGCGGGGCCGCGGCTTGGGCGCCGGCCAGCGCCTGGGGTTGGAACGAGGACAGCAGCGGCGGCACGGCCTGGCCTTGCCACATGCGCGCGGCTTGCTCGGCCACCACGCGGCCGGTCTGCTCTTCAGTACCCGGCGTGGGCTTGATCTCGATGTTCAGCAGGAAGCCATTGGCCAGGCAGTAGCGCGCCAAGTTCTCTAGTGTGGGCAGGGGTTCGCCCGCGTACAGACGCGAATGCCAGCCGCCCGCGTCAAGCTGGGCCAGTTCGCTCCAGGGCAGCACACCGCCAGTACCCTTGCCGTTGGTGGTGCGCTCCAGCGTTGGGTCGTGCATCAAAAAGGGCACACCGTCACTGCTGAGCTTGGCATCGCACTCAAACATGCGAAAGCCGTGCTGGGCACCCAGGCGGAAGGCCGCCAGGGTGTTCTCGGGGGCCAGCCTGCCGGCGCCGCGGTGGGCGATCCAGCGGGGGTAGGGCCAGGGGGCTGTCATCGTTGCGTTTTCCTTGGTGCGGTTGTGCTGCACGGCGCGTGAAACTGGCGTTGCCACGGCACAGAACGCCGGGCAACGGCCGACCCGCAGCGAGGGCGTCGTCTCCTCTTTTCCTCTTCCCGCTTCGCGCTTCGCACAGCGATGCGCGCGGAGGGGAAAGGAGCGAAACGCCTCACGGGGATGTCACATCCTCTTTCCCGTCGTTGCGTCAAACGCATGCAGGCGGTCGGCGCGCGGCGCGACGTGGATCACCGTGTCTGGCGCCGGGGCGTGTGTGCCTTCTTCCACGCGCACGATGATCTGCTCTCCGTTGATGCGGCCGTAGATCAGGCGCTCGGCGCCCAGCAGTTCCACCGTCTCCACGGTCACCGACCAGCCGTCGCCGGTCGTCACGTCCAGGTGCTCGGGGCGGATGCCCAGGATGGTGCCGGGCTGCACGCCGGGCGCGTTCTTGAGCAGGTTCATGGGGGGAGAGCCGATGAAGCTGGCCACGAAGGTGGAGGCGGGCGTGTGATAGACCTCTTCGGGCGTGCCGAACTGTTCCATGTTGCCGGCGTTCATCACGATCATGCGCTCGGCCAGCGTCATGGCCTCGACCTGATCGTGCGTCACGAACAGGCTGGTGATGCCCAGCTCGCGGTGCAGTTTCTGGATTTCCAGGCGGGTCTGTGCGCGCAGCTTGGCGTCCAGGTTGGACAGCGGCTCGTCGAACAAAAACACCTGCGGCTGGCGCACGATGGCGCGGCCCATGGCCACACGCTGGCGCTGGCCGCCGGACAGCTCGCGAGGCTTGCGTTCCAGCAAGTGCGACAGCTCCAGGATCTTGGCGGCCTTGTCCACGCGTCGCTGGATTTCGTCCTTGGGCACCTTGGCGATCTTCAGGCCGTAAGCCATGTTTTCGTAGTTCGTCATGTGCGGGTACAGCGCGTAGTTCTGGAACACCATCGCGATGTCGCGCTGGGCCGGTTCCAGGTTGTTGACCACACGGTCGCCAATGCGCAGTTCGCCGCCAGAGATTTCCTCAAGGCCGGCCACCATGCGCAGCAGGGTGGACTTGCCGCAGCCCGAGGGGCCGACGATGACGATGAACTCACCGTCCTTGACCTCGGCGTTCACGCCGTGGATGACCTGGTTGGCCTTGGGGCCCACGCCGTAGCGCTTGATGATGTTGCGAAGGGAAATGGATGCCATGATGCAATGAATTTGATAGCTGGCAGCGCTTGACTGGTAAGCGCTGCAAGGGTTTTTGACTTATTTTTCGGTATCAACCAGACCTTTGACGAACCAGCGCTGCATAAGCACCACGACCAGCGCGGGCGGCAGCATGGCCAGAAGGGCGGTGGCCATCACGATGTTCCATTCGTTGCCGGAGTCGCCGCCGGCGATCATGCGTTTGATGCCGATCACCACGGGGTACATGTCTTCCGATGTGGTCACCAGCAGAGGCCACAGGTACTGGTTCCAGCCGTAGATGAACTGGATCACGAAGAGCGCGGCAATCGACGTGCGCGACAGCGGCACCAGGATGTCCTTGAAGAAGCGCATGGGGCCGGCTCCGTCCACGCGCGCGGCTTCCACCAGTTCGTCAGGCACCGTGAGGAAGAACTGCCGGAACAGGAAGGTCGCCGTGGCCGACGCGATCAGCGGCACCGTGAGGCCCGCATAGCTGTTGAGCATGCCCAGGTCCGACACCACCTGGTACGTGGGGCCGATGCGCACTTCCACCGGCAGCATCAGCGTGATGAAGATCAGCCAGAAGCAGATGCCCTTGAACGGAAAGCGGAAGTACACGATGGCGAACGCCGACAGCAGCGAGATCGCGATCTTGCCCACGGTGATGACGATGGCTGTGATGAAGCTCACCCACATCATGCGGGCCACCGGCGCGGTGGAGCCCGCGCCAGTGCCGCCGCCAAACAGCGTGTCGTGGTAGGTCTGCCAGAAGTTGCTGCCGGGCAGCATGGGCATGGGAGCCTGCACGATGTCCTGCGCGGTGTGGGTGGACGCCACGAAAGCCAGGTACAGCGGGAAGCCGACGATGATCACGCCCAGCACCATGATCAGGTGCGAGAACGCGGTGAGGTAGGGACTACGTTCAACCATTGGAATCTTTCAGGATCGAAGCATGGCTCACGGCGGTTGCAAAGAGCGCGCCGCTGGCGAGGGCCGCCGAGCAAGGGCCGCCCCGCCGTGAGGGCGGCGTCCCCCTGGGGGGGGAAGGCGCGAAGCGACTCAGGGGGTGCTTCATATCAATATTGAACTTTCTTTTCTACGTAGCGGAACTGGATGACGGTGAGCGCCACCACGATCACCATGAGCACCACCGACTGCGCAGCCGAGCCGCCCATGTCCATGGCCTTGAAGCCGTCGTGGTAGACCTTGTAGACCAGGATGGCGGTGTCGCGCCCCGGGCCGCCCTGCGTGGTGGCGTCCACGATGGCGAAGGTGTCAAAGAAGGCGTACACGACGTTGATCACCAGCAGGAAGAAGGTGGTGGGCGACAGCAGCGGAAACTGGATGCTCCAGAACCGGCGCCAGGGGCCCGCCCCATCGATCGCAGCCGCTTCGATCAGCGACTTCGGGATCGACTGCAGCCCTGCCAGGAAGAACAGGAAGTTGTAGGAGATCTGCTTCCACACCGCGGCAATCACGATCAACGTCATCGCGTGGTCTGAGTTGAGCATGTGGTTCCAGTCAAAACCAGCCTGGCGCAGCATGTAGGCCACCACGCCCAGCGATGGCGAGAACATGAACATCCACAGCACGCCCGCGACGGCGGGGGCCACGGCGTAGGGCAGCAGCAGCGCTGTCTTGTATGCCAGCGCGCCCTTGATGATGCGGTCGGCAAAGATGGCCAGCACCAGCGACAGGCTGATGCCGATCACGGCCACCAGGATGGAGAAGACCGCCGTGGTCTTGAAGGAGGCGAGGTAGCCCGGGTCCTCGAACAGGTGCTTGAAGTTTTCAAAGCCCACCCATTCCTTGGAGAAGCCGAAGGTGTCCTGCTGCTGGAACGACTGCACCAGCGCCTGGCCGGCGGGCCAGAAAAAGAAGACGCTGATGATGGCCAGCTGCGGCGCCAGAAGCACCCACGGCATCCATGCAGAGCGAAAAAGAACGCGTTTTTCCATGTCGAAACTCTCAAAAAGAAAACCCCGCCGCCCCGTGAACCACTCTGGTGGTTGACGGGGCGGCGGGCTTTCGATGCACGCCCGCTAGGTTGCGGGCAGGGCACGAACAGATTTTCGGCAGTGCTTGCTTACTTGTTGGCGCGGGCGAAACGGGCCAGTTGCTCGTTGCCACGGGTCACGGCGGTGTCCAGGGCTTCCTTCACAGACTTCTTGCCAGACCAGATTTGCTCGGTTTCCTCGTCGATGATGGCTCGGATCTGCACGAAGTTGCCCAGGCGGATGCCGCGCGACTTGTCGGTGGCCTTCTTGATCATCTGCGTCACGGCCACGTCGGTGCCGGGGTTCTTCTCATAGAAGCCCGATGCCTCCGTCAGCTTGTAGGCGCCCATGGTCACAGGCAGGTAACCCGTGCGCTGGTGGCTGGCGGCCTGCACGCGCGAGTCGTTCAGGAAGTTCAGGAAGTCGGCCACGCCCTTGTACTCGTCGGCCTTCTTGCCGGCCATCACCCACAGGCTGGCGCCGCCGATAGCGGTGTTCTGCGGTGCGCCCTGCACGTCAGAGTAGTAGGGCAGGGTGGAGATGCCGTAGGCGAACTTGGCTTCCTTGGACACGCGCGCATACAGGCCCGACGAGCCGGTGATCATGGCGCACTCGCCCGAGGGGAACGATGCGTCCGCTGCGTTGCCGCGGCCCTTGTAGACGAAGCTGCCTTCCTTGGAGGCCTTGGCCAGATTTTCGAAGTGGCGCACGTGCAGAGGGGTATTAATCTGCAGCTGAGCGTCGTTGCCGTCAAAGCCGTTGTTCTTGGATGCGAACAGCGTGTTGTGCCACAGCGAGAAGCTTTCCAGTTGCGTCCAGCTGATCCAGCTGGTAGTGAACGGGCAGCTGTGGCCGCTGGCCTTGAGCTTGGAGGCGGCGGCAAACACTTCGGGCCAGGTCTTGGGCGGCTTGTCGGCGTCCAGGCCCGCCTTCTTGAAGGCATCCTTGTTGTAGTAGAAGATGGTGGTGGAGCTGTTGAGCGGGTAGCTCAGCATCTGGCCGTTGGGTGCGGTGTAGTAGCCGGCTACGGCCGACACGTACTCGGACGGGGTGAACTTGAAACCCGCGTCGTTCAGCACCTTGGCGGCCGGCACGATGGCGCCCTTGCTGGCCATCATGGTGGCGGTGCCCACTTCGAACACCTGCAGGATGTGCGGCGCGTTGCCGGCGCGGAAGGCGGCAATCGCGCCTGTCATGGATTCGTCATACGTGCCCTTGTAGGTGGGTACGACTTTGTATTTGGTCTGGCTGGCGTTGTATTGCTTGGCCAGGTCGTTGACCCATTCGCCGAGCGCAGCGCTCATGGAATGCCACCACTGAATCTCCACTTGCTGCGCCTGGGCGGGCGCGGTGAGCGACAGGGCGATGGCGGCAGAAAGCGCCAGATGCTTGATTTGCATGAATGTTCCTCCAAGGATGACGAAATGCACAAAGGCCGGATGCTAGGCCGACGTTGTGACAGTGGCGTGTCGTTGTCGCATGGCACCCCGTGTGTAACAACCGGGGAAACCCCTTGAGGTGCCTGCAAGGGGTGCGATTGTGACTCTTTTGTGACAAGCGCGGAGGGATTTACCGAGCGCTGCAAGGTTTTGTGCGTTGCACCAAGCTTGGTGCATAGTGGTGCAGGCCACTTGCCCGGGCCGCCAAGGTTGTAACAGCGCCCCCGCCATCTGCCTTTACTCCCGTTTCTCTCTCCTTCTTTCCAACCCCCCTCACTGCCATGGTCAACAACTCGCTGGACAAGAACAAGATCAAGTTTCTGTTGCTGGAGGGCATCCATCCTTCCGCGGTGGATGTGCTGCGCGGGTCCGGCTACACGCAAATCGAGACCGTGTCCGGCGCGCTGCCGGACGAGGAACTCAAGCGCAAGATTGCGGACGTGCACTTCGTTGGCATCCGTTCACGCACCCAACTCACCGAAGAGGTGTTTGCGCACGCCCACAAGCTTGTGGCCGTGGGCTGCTTTTGCATTGGCACCAACCAGGTGGACCTGAACGCGGCGCGCGAACGCGGCATTGCCGTGTTCAACGCGCCGTATTCCAACACCCGCTCCGTGGCGGAACTGGTGCTGGCCGAGGCCATCCTGTTGTTGCGCGGCATCCCCGAGAAAAATGCAGTGGCCCACCGCGGCGGCTGGCTCAAGAGTGCGGACAACGCCTACGAGATCCGCGGCAAGACGCTGGGCATCGTGGGCTATGGCTCCATCGGCACGCAGCTGTCGGTGCTGGCCGAGGCGCTGGGTATGCACGTGGCCTTCTTTGATGTGGTCAACAAGCTGCCCCTGGGCAATGCGCGCCAGGTGCCGCGCCTGCACGACCTGCTGGCGCAAAGCGACATCGTGAGCCTGCATGTGCCCGAGCTGCCCTCCACCGAAGGCATGATCGGCGCGGCCGAGATTGCCGCGATGAAGCCCGGCGGCATCCTTATCAACGCCGCGCGCGGCACGGTGGTGGATGTCGAAGCACTGGCCGAAGCCCTGCGCGCCAAGAAGCTGCTGGGCGCGGCCATCGACGTGTTCCCCGTGGAGCCGCGCACCAACAAGGATGAGTTCCAGTCTCCACTGCGCGGGCTCGACAACGTCATCCTGACGCCGCACATCGGCGGCTCCACCATGGAGGCGCAGGCCAACATCGGCCTGGAAGTGGCTGAAAAACTGGTGAAGTACAGCGACAACGGCACCAGCACCTCGTCGGTCAATTTCCCCGAGGTGGCGCTGCCCGCCCACCCGGGGAAACACCGCATCCTGCACATCCACCGCAACGTGCCCGGGGTGCTGTCCGAGATCAACCAGATCTTTTCGGACAACCACATCAACATCTCCGCCCAGTATCTGCAGACCAACGAAAAGATCGGCTACGTAGTGATCGACATCGACGCCGCCTCGTCGGATTTGGCGCTGGACAAGCTGGCCCGGGTCAGCGGCACGCTGCGCAGCCGGGTGCTGTTCTAGTGCGCTCCTAAAAATGTAGCTTCTTACACAGGTGGTTCAAGCGCTGGAGGCATTTTTAATTTGATCTTTTGCTGGCGCGCCGTTCGTGGGGCGCCCGGCGCAACGTCGCTCCCGGTGCGCCGGGAGGGCGTGGCTTAAAATTCCGGCCCCAAGGCACGCGGGCGCCTCGCGCCCACCCAGGTTGATCCTATGAATGTTCCGATAGCGTTGGCTGCCCTGCAAGCGCAGGCTGCCGAGCCCGCCCGTCTGCGCGAGATTCCCTACAACTACACCTCGTTCTCGGACCGCGAGATCGTGATCCGCCTGCTGGGGTCTGCCTCCTGGGACGTGCTGGACCAGCTGCGCAAGGAGCGCCGCACGGGCCGTTCGGCCCGCATGTTGTACGAGGTGCTGGGCGATATCTGGGTCGTGCAGCGCAACCCGTACCTGCAGGACGACCTGCTCGACAACCCGGGCCGCCGCAAGCTGCTGGTGGAGGCGCTGAACCACCGCCTGGGCGAAATCGAAAAGCGCCGCACCCCCGCCGATGATGCCGGGCGTGACCGCCTGGTGGGCGAGCTGGTGGTGGCCGCGCGCCGTGCCGTGGCCGATTTCAACGCCACCTTCGAGCAGGCGGCGCAGCTGCGCCGCCAGGTCCGCAAGACGCTGGGGCGCCTCACGGCCAAGGACAACATCAAGTTCGATGGCCTCTCGCGCGTAAGCCACGTGACCGACGCGACCGATTGGCGCGTGGAGTATCCGTTTGTGGTGCTCACCCCCGACACCGAGGCCGAGATGGCCGGTCTGGTCAAGGGCTGCATCGAACTGGGCCTGACGATCATCCCGCGAGGGGGCGGCACCGGCTACACCGGCGGCGCGATTCCGCTGACGTGGAAGAGCGTGGTCATCAACACCGAAAAGCTCGAAGCCATGACCGAGGTGGAGATGCGCCGCCTGCCGGGCATGGACAGCGAGGTGGGCACGGTGTGGACGGAAGCCGGCGTGGTGACCCAGCGCGTGGCCGATGCGGCCGAGCGTGCTGGCTTTGTGTTTGCCGTGGACCCGACCAGCGCCGAGGCCAGCTGCATCGGCGGCAACATCGCCATGAACGCCGGCGGCAAGAAGGCCGTGCTGTGGGGCACCGCGCTCGACAACCTGGCCAGCTGGCGCATGGTGACGCCCGACGCGCAGTGGCTCGAAGTGACGCGCCTGGACCACAACATGGGCAAGATCCATGACGTGGAAGTGGCCACGTTCGAGCTGCAGTATTTCGAGGCCGACGGCAAGACGTCCGTGCGCACCGAAACGCTGGCCATCCCCGGCAAGACCTTCCGCAAGGAAGGCCTGGGCAAGGACGTAACGGACAAGTTCCTCTCGGGGCTGCCTGGTATTCAGAAAGAAGGCTGCGATGGCCTTATCACCAGTGCGCGCTGGGTGGTGCACCGCATGCCCGAGCACACGCGCACCGTGTGCCTGGAGTTCTTTGGCAACGCCAAGGACGCCGTGCCTTCGATTGTGGAAATCAAGGACTTCATGTTTGCCGAGCAAAAGCGCAGTGGCGTGCTGCTCGCCGGCCTGGAGCACCTGGACGACCGCTACCTGAAGGCCGTGGGTTACGCCACCAAGAGCAAGAAGGGCAATGGCGGCCTGCCCAAGATGGTGCTGATCGGCGACATCGCCGGCGACAACGCCGACGACGTGGCCCGCGTGACCAGCGAGGTCGTGCGCCTGGCCAACACCCGCAGCGGCGAAGGCTTTGTGGCCATCACGGCCGATGCGCGCAAGAAATTCTGGGCTGACCGCAAGAAGACGGCCGCCATCAGCCGCCACACCAACGCCTTCAAGATCAACGAAGACGTGGTGATTCCGCTGCCGCGCATGGCCGAGTACACCGACGGCATCGAGCGCATCAACATCGAACTGAGCCTGCGCAACAAGCTCAAGCTGTGCGACGCGCTGACCGAGTTTTTTGAACGCGGCAACCTCCCCCTGGGCAAACACGACGCGGACGACGAAGTGCCGTCTCCCGAGCTGCTGCAAGAGCGCGTGGGCCGCGCCATCGAGCTGGTGGAAGAGGTGCGGGCGCTTTGGCAGGGCTGGCTGAACGACGTGGAAACGCTGTGCCCCCAGCTGCAGGACCACACCCTGCGCGCCAGCTGGAAGACCCAGCTGCGCGCACCGCTGCAGGCCATCTTCACGGGCGCGGCCTTCAAGCCCATCCTGGACGAGGCCGTCGCCATCCACAAGCGCGTGCTCAAGGGCCGCGTGTGGGTGGCGCTGCACATGCATGCAGGTGACGGCAACGTGCACACCAACCTGCCGGTCAACAGCGACGACTACGAAATGCTGCAGACCGCCCACGAGGCTGTGGCCCGCATCATGGTGCTGGCGCGCAGCCTCAACGGCGTGATCTCCGGCGAGCACGGCATTGGGATCACCAAGCTGGAGTTTTTGACCGACGACGAGCTGCGCCCGTTTGCGGACTACAAACGCAGGGTGGACCCGGAAGGCCGATTCAATAAAGGCAAGCTGCTACGAAATCAGGAGCTATCAGCGCTTGATGGACAAGCGCTAGAGGCCAAAAAGGCATCAAATTCTGCGCTGTTGCATGCCGATCTGACCAATGCCTACACGCCCAGCTTCGGCCTGATGGGGCACGAGTCGCTGATCATGCAGCAGAGCGACATCGGTGCGATTGCCGACAGCGTGAAGGACTGCCTACGCTGCGGCAAGTGCAAGCCCGTGTGCTCCACGCACGTGCCGCGCGCCAACCTGCTGTACAGCCCGCGCAACAAGATCCTGGCGACGTCGCTGCTGGTCGAAGCCTTCCTGTACGAAGAGCAGACGCGCCGCGGCGTGAGCATCAAGCACTGGCAGGAATTTGAAGACGTGGCCGACCACTGCACGGTGTGCCACAAGTGCGAGAGCCCCTGCCCGGTGAAGATCGACTTCGGCGACGTCACCATGAACATGCGCAACCTGCTGCGCAAGATGGGCAAGAAGAGCTTCCGCCCCGGCAACAAGCTGGCCATGGCCATGCTCAACGCCACCAACCCCGACACCATCAAGCTCATGCGCGGCGCGATGGTGGACGTGGGCTTCAAGGCCCAGCGCGCCGTGGTGGACCTGGCCCGCGCCGTGGGCCGCCGCCAGACGGCCAAGCCGCCCGCCACCGTGGGCACCGCGCCCATCAAGGAGCAGGTGATCCACTTCGTCAACAAAAAGCTGCCCGGCGGCCTGCCCAAGAAGACCGCGCGCGCGTTGCTCGACATCGAGAACAAGGACTACGTGCCCATCATCCGCAACCCGGCCACCACCACGGCCGAGACGGAGGCGGTGTTCTACTTTCCCGGCTGCGGGTCGGAGCGCTTGTTCTCGCAGGTGGGCCTCGCGACCCAGGCGATGCTCTGGCATGCGGGCGTGCAGACCGTGCTGCCACCGGGTTACCTGTGCTGCGGCTACCCGCAGCGCGGCAGCGGCCAGTTCGACAAGGCCGAGAAGATGATCACGGACAACCGCGTGCTTTTCCACCGTGTTGCCAACACGCTCAACTACCTGGACATCAAGACCGTGGTGGTGAGCTGCGGCACCTGCTATGACCAGCTGCAGGGCTACGAATTCGGCAAGATCTTCCCCGGCAGCCGCATCATCGACATCCACGAGTACCTGCTGGAGAAGGGCATCACCCTGCAGGGCAAGGGCGCCTACCTGTACCACGAGCCCTGCCACAACCCCATGAAGCTGCAGGACTCGGTCAAGACCGTGAAAGCGCTGGTGGGCGAGCAGGTCTTGAAGAGCGACCGCTGCTGCGGCGAATCGGGCACGCTGGGCGTGACCCGGCCGGACGTGTCCACGCAGGTGCGCTTTCGCAAGGAAGAAGAGATCCGCAAAGGCGAAGCCAAGCTGCGCGAAAGCGGCGCTGTTGCGGCGACGGACAACGTGAAGATCCTCACCAGCTGCCCCAGCTGCCTGCAGGGCCTGAACCGCTACCAGGACGACCTGCAGAACGGCTTGCTCGAAGCCGACTACATCGTTGTCGAGATGGCGCGCGAGATTCTGGGCGAGAACTGGATGCCCGAGTATGTCGAGCGCGCCAACGGCGGCGGCATCGAGCGGGTGCTGGTCTGATGGCCGAGGTGGCGTGCCCCCTGTGCGCTGAAGACGGCGGTGCGCTGGTCTGGCGCGGGCAAAGCCTGCGCGTCATCCGCGCGAATGAGGCGGGCTTCCCCGCGTTCTACCGCGTGGTGTGGAACGCCCACGTGGCCGAATTCTCGGACCTTTCCGCCGCCGAGCGCGCCCACTGCATGGACGCCGTGACGGTGGTGGAACAGGCCCTGCGCGAGCATCTGGCGCCCGCCAAAATCAACATTGCGGCGCTGGGCAACATGGTGCCGCACCTGCATTGGCATGTGATAGCGCGGTTTGCGTGGGACAGCCACTTCCCTTCGCCCGTGTGGGCATCCGCCCAGCGGCCCAGCCCGGTGGAGCAGGAAGACGCGGTGCGCGCGCGGCTGCCGGCGCTGGAAGCCGTGTTGCCGCAACGGCTTGCGGCGCTGATGCTGCCAGCAACTGTGATCTGAGCTTTACGACATCGTTTCTTACAGGGGATTTCCATGGCAGGTTTGAAAGCAGGCGCGCCCACACCGCAAGCACTCACGGTGCACGAGGCCTCGCGCGTGCTGGAGGTCGGGTTTTCCGACGGCGCCACGTTCCGCATTCCGTTCGAACTGATGCGCGTGTACTCGCCGTCGGCCGAGGTGCAGGGCCACGGCCCCGGCCAGGAAGTGCTGCAGACCGGCAAGCGCAATGTGGCCCTGGTCAACCTGGAGCCCGTGGGCAACTACGCCGTCAAGCCCACCTTCTCCGACGGCCACGACAGCGGCATCTTCACCTGGGACTACCTCTATGAACTGGGGCAGCAGCAGGAAGCCTTGTGGTCCAGGTACGCCGAACGTCTGGCGGCCGCCGGCGTGGACCGCGACGCGCCCATGGTGACCAAGGGTGGCGCGGGCGGCCACGGCTGCGGCGGGCATTGACCGGGGGCCGCCCACAAGGGTGCTTCAGTAGCCCTGTTCACCAATGTGCTATTGAAAAGGGAGCTGCCAGCGCAATATGGATGAGCGCTGGCGCCCCTTTTTGTCTGAAATAGCGTTGTCCTAATTGCGACACAAGCCCCATTTCGGTGCGGGGTTGTCGCTGTACCTCTGGCGCTCGCGCGCCTAGCATGAAACTTATGAGCACGACCCACTTTGGTTTTCAGTCGGTGGATGAACAGGACAAGGCGCGCCACGTGCGCGGCGTGTTCGATTCCGTCGCCTCCAAGTACGACGTGATGAACGACCTGATGTCGGCGGGCCTGCACCGCGCGTGGAAGGCATACACCGTGATGGTGGCCAACCTGCGCGAAGGCAGCCAGGTGCTGGACATCGCGGGCGGGACGGGCGACCTGGCCATGGCGTTTGCCAAGAAGGTGGGCGCGTCGGGCCGCGTGGTGCACACCGACATCAACGAAGCCATGCTGCGCGTGGGACGCGACCGCCTCATCGATGCGGGCGTGGTGCTGCCCACGCTGGTCTGCGATGCCGAGAAGCTGCCGTTCCCTGACGCGCATTTCGACGTGGTGAGCGTGGCCTTTGGCCTGCGGAACATGACACACAAGGACCAGGCGATTGCCGAGATGTGCCGCGTGCTCAAGCCCGGCGGCAAGCTGCTGGTGCTGGAGTTTTCGAAGGTGGCCAAGCCGCTGGAGAAGGCCTACGACTGGTATTCGTTCAAGGTGCTGCCGCGCCTGGGCAAGCTGGTGGCGGGCGACGACGCCAGCTACCGCTATCTGGCCGAGTCGATCCGCATGCACCCGGGGCAGGAAGAACTCAAAAGCCTGATGCAAAAAAATGGCTTTGGGCATGTGGACTATCACAACATGACTGGCGGCATCGTGGCTTTGCATGTTGGAATCAAGTGCTGAGTGCTTCACTCGGCGATTAACGGAGACGGAGAAGTCATGATGAAACTGTGGTCTGTGGTGTTGGTGGCGATGCTGGCGTTTGCGCATGCAGATGCGGATGCACGCCGCATGGGTGGCGGCAAGTCGGTGGGCAAGCAGTCGAGCAATGTGACCCAGCGCGACGCCGCCACGCCCCCGGCAGCGCCGGGTGCTCCCGCACAAAACGCAACCAATGCAGCGGCTGCCAAGCCGGCCACTGCAGCAGCAGCTCCTGCGGCGGCTGCGGCCAAGAAGCCCTGGGGCGCCATGCTGGGCGGCCTGGCTGCCGGCCTGGGCCTGGCCTGGCTGGCGCACTCGCTGGGCATGGGCGAAGGCTTTGCCAACATCCTGATGATGGTGCTGCTGGCGGTGGCTGCCTTTGCGATCTTCAAGATGGTGATGCGTGCCCGCCAGGGTGGCGGTAACACGGCCGGCGGTGCGCCGCTGGCCTTCCAGGGTGCAGGCGGCGCGGCAGCCGCGGCGCAGGTGCCCCCTCAGTACAGCCCCAACAACGTGGGCAACGACGCATCGGCCCGCCCCTGGGAGCGCAGCAGCATGGCGTTTGACGCGTCGCGCCAGGCGCCCGGCGGCCAGGTGGGCACTGGCGTGGTGATCGGCTCGGGGCTGGCTGGTTCGCAGAACTGGGGCATTCCGGAAGGCTTTGACACCGAGGGCTTCCTGTCTGCTGCCAAACGCAACTTCGTGACCTTGCAAGCCGCGTGGGACCGCTCGGACATCAGCACGTTGCGCTCCATGATGACCGACAACATGCTGGACGAAATCCGCACCCAGCTGGCCGAGCGTGAAGCCCATCGCGGCGCACAGCCCAACCACACCGATGTGGTCATGATCGAAGCACAGCTGCTGGGCATCGAAGACCTGGGCGACGGCTACATGGCCAGCGTCGAGTTCTCCGGCATGATCCGCGAGGAACTCTCGGCCGGCCCGAGCCCCTTCCGCGAAGTGTGGAACATGACCAAGTCCAAGTCGGGCAGCAGCGGCTGGCTGGTGGCTGGCGTGCAAGCGCTGCAGTAACGCAAAAGCCCCAGTTTTGGGGGCTTCACAGTTCAGGGAATAATCGGGGACTATGGCAACACCACAGTCCCCTTTTTCCTTTCTGGACGGCCTCTTCGAGCGTGTGGCCGCCGGCCCGCAACCCCCGCAGTGGCTGGTGCATGAGGTACAGCAGCGCGTGGTGCTGTTCCTCAACCACGTGCTGATGCAGGAACCCGAGGCCATGGACCGCCTGGTGCGCCAGAAAGGCCGCATTGCCCGCGTGCAGTGGCGCGTGTATTCGATGGCCCTGGTCATCACGCCCGCAGGCCTGTTCAACCTGGCGTCCGAAGCCGCCGTGCCGGACCTGCAGCTTGAAGTGACTGAAACCTCGCCCTTCTCGCTGGCCCAATCCGCCCTGCGTGGTGACAAGCCCGCCATCCGCATTGAGGGCGACGTGCAGTTGGCTGCCGAGATCAACTGGCTGGTGGACCATGTTCGCTGGGACGTGGAAGAGGACCTCGCTCGGGTAATCGGCGACGCGCCCGCCCACACCGTGGCGCAGGTGGCGCGCCGTGCGGCGCAGGCGCTGCGGCAGTTTGTGGGAGCGCGCATGGCGCCCCGGGGGACGGAAGGCTCGGCAGGCACCGGAAGCACTCCAGGCCCGGCGCCAGCACCTGCTGCCCCCGCTGGCAGCAGCAGCCCCGACCGGTCCGGCAACCCATGAAGCAATTCCTGAGGGGCGCCACCATCCTGTGGGTGGTGTTCCGGTACGGCCTGGATGCGCTGGTGCTGGACAGCTTCCAGAAGCCCTGGCTGCGCATTGCCTCGCGCATTCTTTCCATCGGGCGCAAGCTGGATGCGCCGCGGGGGCAGCGACTGCGCGAGGCGCTGGAGCGTCTGGGTCCCATCTTCGTGAAGTTCGGCCAAGTGCTCTCCACCCGCCGCGACCTGCTGCCGCCGGACGTGGCCGATGAGCTGGCGCGCCTGCAGGACCGCGTTCCGCCCTTCCACCCTGACATTGCCATCGCCACCATCGAGCGCGCGTTCCGGCGGCCGGTGGACGAGGTGTTTGCATCGTTCGATCGCACCCCGGTGGCCAGCGCCTCGATTGCACAGGTCCACTTCGCCACGCTGCGCGATCGCAACGGCACGCTGCGCGACGTGGCCGTCAAGGTGCTGCGCCCCGGAATGCTGCCGGTCATCGAGAAAGACCTGAGCCTCATGCGCATGATGGCGGGGTGGGTGGAAAACCTCTCGGCCGACGGCAAGCGCCTCAAGCCCCGCGAGGTGGTGGCCGAGTTCGACAACTACCTGCACGACGAGCTGGACCTGGTTCGGGAGGCGGCCAATGCCGCGCAGCTGCGCCGCAACATGCAGGGGTTGGACCTGGTGCTGATCCCCGAGATCTTCTGGGATTTTTGCCACCCCGAAGTCATGGTCATGCAGCGCATGAACGGCGTGCCCATCAGCCAGATGGACCGGCTGCGCGAGGCGGGCGTGGACATCCCCAAGCTGGCCCGTGACGGCGTCACCATCTTCTTCACACAGGTATTTCGGGATGGGTTCTTCCATGCCGACATGCACCCGGGCAACATCCAGGTCAGCCTGGAGCCCGCCACGTTTGGCCGCTACATCTCGTTGGACTTCGGCATCGTGGGCACGCTCACCGAAGTGGACAAGGAATACCTGGCGCAGAACTTTGTGGCGTTCTTTCGCCGCGACTACAAGCGTGTGGCCGAGCTGCACATCGAAAGCGGCTGGGTGCCGCCAGAGACGCGCGCGAACGATCTCGAATCGGCCATCCGCGCTGTGTGCGAGCCTTACTTCGACCGTCCGCTCAAAGAGATCTCGCTGGGCATGGTGTTGATGCGCCTGTTCCAGACCTCGCGCCGCTTCCATGTCGAGATCCAGCCGCAGCTGGTGCTGCTGCAAAAGACCCTGCTCAACATCGAAGGTCTGGGCCGTGAGCTGGACCCGGACCTGGACCTGTGGAGTACCGCCAAGCCGTTCCTTGAAAAATGGATGCTGGAGCAGATGGGGCCTCAGCGCCTTTGGCGCGAGCTGCGGGCCGAGGCCCCGCACTACGCCAAGCTGATCCCCGAGCTGCCGCGCTTGATGTACGACGCGCTGCGCCAGAGACCTGCCGACCATCAGGCCCATGTGCTGCGTGAGCTGCTCGACGCCCAGAAGCGCACCAACCGCCTGCTGCAATCCATCATCTATGGCGGGGTAGGGTTTGTGCTGGGCTTGCTTGCCATGCAGCTCTTCATGCGGATACGTGTTTTCTGATCGTGTGTTCCTCGCTGCTGTGGGGGCACGAAAGTTGCCTCCATAATCCGCAGCAAACTTTGTTACGACTTTCGTAAAGAAGCGGTTACCCCTCGGCCAGCAGGGCCGCAACCGGTGCAGGAGCGTTTTGCCCGCCCGCCCGCCGGCTGCGTGCCCTGTTTTTTCACCACCACCCTTGGAGTTTCGGAGCGGCGCCATGCTGATCACGTTCATCGTTCTCTACCTGCTGGTCTCAATTGGTATCGGCCTGTATGCCGCCACCCGCGTGCACAACACGGCCGACTATGCTGTGGCCGGGCGCAGCCTCCCGCTGGCCGTGGTGATAGCCACCACGTTCGCCACCTGGTTTGGATCGGAAACGGTGCTGGGTGTCTCGGCACGGTTTGTGGACACAGGCCTGGGCTCGGTGGTTGAAGACCCGTTTGGTGCGTCGATGTGCCTGATCCTGGTGGGACTGTTCTTTGCGTACAAGCTGTACAAAAAGAACCTCATCACGCTGGGCGACTATTACCGCCAACGCTACGGGCGAGTGATCGAGGTCCTCTGCTCTGCCATCATCATGTTCAGCTACCTGGGCTGGGTCGCGGCGCAGATCACGGCCCTCGGGCTGGTTTTCAACCTGCTCACCCAGGGCGCAGTGTCCGTCACGATGGGTATGGTCATCGGCACCATCATCGTGCTGGTCTACACGCTGTACGGCGGCATGTGGTCGGTTGCCATGACCGACTTCGTGCAGATGATCGTCATCGCGTTGGGCCTGCTGGCCATCGCCTGGTACGCCTCCGACCTGGCTGGCGGAGCCGGTCGGGTGGTCGAGTACGCGGCGCGTGAGGGCAAGTTCCAGTTCTTCCCCACAGGCGGCCTCAAGGACTGGACCTTCTTCTTTGCCGCCGCCATCACCATGATGCTCGGCTCCATCCCGCAGCAGGACGTGTTCCAGCGCGTGATGTCGTCCGACAGCCCGGAGACAGCGCGCAAGGGCCCCATCATCGGCGGCGTGCTGTATCTGCTGTTTGCGTTCATCCCCATGTTCGTGGTGATGTCCGCTGTACTGATCATGCCCGAGGCTTCGCAGGAACTTTTGAAGGACGACCCGCAGAAGGTGCTGCCCACGCTGGTGATGGAGCGCATGCCGCTGGTTCTGCAGGTGGCCTTCTTTGGCGCGCTGCTGTCGGCCATCATGTCCACGGCCTCGGCCACGCTGCTGGCCCCGTCCACCACGTTTGTGGAAAACATCCTGCACAACCTGCGCCCCGGCATGACGGATGCGCAAACCCTCAAGGCCATGCGCATTTCGGTGCTGGTATTCACCGCCTGCGTGCTGACCTACGCCATCACCATGCAGGGCACCTCCATCTATGAAATGGTGTCGGGCGCCTACCAGGTGCCGCTGGTAGGTGCCTTTGTGCCGCTGGTGTTCGGCCTGTACTGGAAGCGCGCCACCACCCAGGGCGCGCTGCTGGCCGTGGCCATGGGCATTGGCGTCTGGCTGCTGTTTGTTGCCAGCCCCATGCTGTCCGAGGCCTTCCCGCAGCAGCTGGCCGGCGTGCTGGCCGCCCTGGTTGGCATGATCGGCGGCTCGCTGGCCCCGCAGTGGATCGAAGACCACAAGGGCCACGTCACCCACTACGAAGGCACGGCCGCCTGAAGTGCGGCGCCGGGGCGGGCGCGGGATTCCGGAGATCCCCGCCATGCTGGGCGTTGTTGGCGGCGCAGGTCAGGCGGCGGCTTGCCAAAGGGCAGGCCGCCTATAATTGAGGGTTTTGCAATTTCCCCTCCACACTCTGACATGCCTATCTACGCCTACAAATGCGGCTCCTGCGGCCATGCGAAGGATGTGCTGCAAAAAATCTCGGATCCCCAGCTGACGGTGTGCCCTGCGTGCGGTGCCGAAGCCTTCTCCAAGCAGGTCACCGCGGCCGGTTTCCAGCTCAAGGGCTCCGGCTGGTACGTGACGGATTTCCGCGGCGGCAGCAGCACTGGCAGCGGCAGTTCGGCCCCTGCGGCAGATGCCAAGGCCGGCGCGTCCGGCGAGAGTGCGTCCGCAGCGTCTTCTGATGCTCCTAAAAAGGAAGCTGCGAGCGCAAGCCCAGCAAGCGCTGGAGCCGTTTCTGCCTCTTCTTCCTCTTCGTCGCCATCGACATCCACATCCACTTGAAGTCCCCCATGGCCCCCCTGCGCAAATGGCTTCTGACCGGCCTCCTGGTGATCGTGCCGGGGGTGATCACCGCGTGGGTGCTGCACTGGATCGTGAGTACGCTGGACCAGACTCTGCAGATCCTGCCCGAGGCCTGGCACCCGGACCGCCTCATCGGCTTCCATGTGCCCGGCTTTGGCGTGGTGCTCACGCTGCTGATCCTGCTGGTGGTGGGGGCCATTGCCAGCAACTTTGCCGGGCGCAAGCTGGTGCAGTGGGGGGACGCCGTGGTGCACCGCATTCCGGTGGTGCGCTCCATCTATTCCAGCGTCAAGCAGGTCTCCGACACTTTGTTTTCCGAAAGCGGCAATGCTTTTCGCAAGGCGGTGCTGGTGCAGTGGCCGCGCGAGGGCGTCTGGACCGTGGCTTTTGTGACGGGCACGCCCAACGGTGAGGTGGCTGCGTACCTGCGCGACGAATTTCTGAGTGTGTATGTGCCCACCACACCCAATCCTACGGGTGGCTACTTTGTAATGGTGCGCAAGAGCGACTGCGTCGAGCTCGACATGAGCGTGGACGCCGCCCTCAAATACATTGTTTCGATGGGCGTGGTGGCCCCTCCTGACACCACGCTCGTGTCTTCCAAGTAAGTGAATCCTTTTTAACAACGCGCCACAGCGGCGCCGGAAGTTATTGCCATGGCCATGCGTTCCCACTATTGCGGTCTTGTGACCGAAGCCCTGCTGGGCCAAACCGTCACCCTGTCGGGCTGGGTGAACCGCCGCCGCGACCATGGGGGCGTGATCTTCATCGACCTGCGTGACCGCGAAGGCTACGTGCAAGTGGTCTGCGACCCCGACCGCGCCGAGATGTTCAAGACCGCCGAAGACGTGCGCAACGAGTTCTGCGTGCAGGTCAAGGGTGTGGTCCGCGCCCGTCCGGCCGGCACCACCAACGACAAGCTCAAGAGCGGCCAGATCGAAGTGTTGTGCCATGAGCTGAACGTGCTCAACCCGTCCGTCACGCCACCCTTCCAGATGGACGACGAGAACCTGTCGGAAACCACACGCCTCACGCACCGCGTGATGGACCTGCGCCGCCCGCACATGCAGCGCAACATGATGCTGCGCTACAAGACGGCCATCCAGGTGCGCAACTTCCTCGACAAGGAAGGCTTCATCGACATCGAGACGCCCATGCTGGGCAAGAGCACGCCCGAAGGCGCACGCGACTACCTGGTCCCGAGCCGCGTGCACGACGGCCAGTTCTTTGCGCTGCCCCAGTCGCCCCAGCTCTACAAGCAGATGCTGATGGTGGCCGGCTATGACCGCTACTACCAGATCACCAAGTGCTTCCGCGACGAAGACCTGCGTGCCGACCGCCAGCCGGAGTTCACGCAGATCGACTGCGAAACCTCCTTCCTGGGCGAAGAGGAAATCCGCGCCATCTTCCAGCGCATGATCGTTGAGGTGTTCCAGGAGCAGCTGGGCGTTCAGCTCGGCGAATTCCCCATCATGACCTACCAGGAAGCGGCGCACCGCTTCGGCTCCGACAAGCCCGACCTGCGTGTGAAGCTCGAATTCACCGAGCTGACCGACGTGATGAAGGACGTGGACTTCAAGGTGTTCTCCGGCGCCGCCAACATGAAGGGTGGCCGCGTGGTGGCCCTGCGCGTGCCGGGTGGATCGGCCGAAGAGGGTGGCATCAGCCGTGGCGAGATCGACGCCTATACCGAGTTCGTGAAGATTTACGGCGCCAAGGGCCTGGCCTACATCCGCGTCAACGACCTCTCCAAGGGCCGTGACGGCCTGCAGTCGCCCATCGTGAAAAACATCCACGACGCCGCGTTGGCCGAGGTGCTCAAGCGCTCCGGTGCGCAGAACGGCGATTTGATCTTCTTCGGTGCTGACAAGGAAAAGATCGTCAACGACGCTATCGGCGCGCTGCGCCTCAAAATCGGCCACAGCGAATTCGGCAAGAAGGGCGGACTGTTCGAAGACCGCTGGGCCCCGCTGTGGGTGGTGGACTTCCCCATGTTCGAGCACGACGAGGAAGAAGACCGCTGGACCGCCGTGCACCACCCCTTCACCAGCCCCAAGGACGGGCACGAAGAGTTCATGGCCACCGACCCTGGCAAGTGCATCGCCAAGGCCTATGACATGGTGCTCAACGGTTGGGAGCTGGGCGGCGGCTCGGTGCGTATCCACCGCGCCGATGTGCAGAAGAAAGTGTTCGACGCGCTCAAGATCACGCCCGAGGACGCCCAGGCCAAGTTTGGCTACCTGCTGGATGCCCTGCAGTACGGCGCGCCTCCGCACGGTGGCCTGGCCTTCGGCCTGGACCGCCTCATCACGCTGATGACCGGCGCAGAGTCGATCCGCGACGTGATCGCCTTCCCCAAGACCCAGCGCGCACAGGACCTGCTCACCCAGGCGCCTTCGCCCGTGGACGAAAAGCAGCTGCGCGAGCTGCACATCCGCTTGCGCAACCCGGACGCTGCGAAGGCCGCAGGTTAAGAAACCGGTAGGGCAAAATCAAGGGCGCCTTCGGGCGCCCTTTGTTTTTGGGAGAACTGGATGGCAGTACCGGATTTTCAGTCGCTGATGTTGCCTTTGTTGCGACTGGCAGGGGATGGTGTGGAGCACGCCTTCAAAGATGCCGTTGAGACCATTGCGGAAGAATTTCAACTAACTGCTGAAGAGCGCCAAGAACTTCTACCCAGCAGCAGCCGCACAACGCTTTTCTACAACCGACTGGCCTGGGCTAAAACGCACATGACAATGGCGGGCCTTTTGCAAGGAGCGCGCCGAGGTGTTTTTTGTATTACGCCAAGGGGGCGGGAGTTGTTGGCAAGTCGGCCCGCTCGCGTGGACCTGAAAGCCTTGCAGCAGTATCCCGAATACGAGCGGGCACGCCGTGGCGATGGGTCGGGCGCGGAAGTGCCGATACCGGTGATACCCGCCATCAGCGAGTTGACGCCCGAAGAAACCATAGACAAAGCGCATATGGCATTGCGCAATGACCTGGCGCGAGAGTTGCTGGAGACGATCAAACAATGCAGTCCCGCATTCTTTGAATTGCTGATCGTCAAGTTGATGATCCAGATGGGCTACGGGGGTAGCCGTGAAGAGGCGGGTCGGGCCGTGGGCCGCAGCGGTGATGGGGGCATCGACGGCGTCATCAACGAAGACCGTTTGGGGCTGGACGCCATCTATTTGCAGGCCAAGCGTTGGGAGGGGAGTGTGGGCCGCCCCGAAATTCAGCAGTTCGTGGGAGCGCTTGCAGGCCAGCGTGCCAACAAGGGGGTCTTCATCACCACCTCGCGCTTCACGCAAGATGCTAAGGACTATGCCGCCAGCAGTAACTACAAAGTAGTGCTGATCGACGGTGAGCGCTTGGCCGATCTCATGATTGAGCACGACCTGGGCGTGTCAGTGGCCGCCACCTACCAGCTCAAACGCATCGATACGGATTTCTTTACAGAGGAATGAACGCATGACCCGCCATCTATGGAGTGCGTTGGCTATCGCTGCGGCGTGCCTGCAACTGCTCACCGCCTGCGGCGAGAAAAAAACCGAGCTGGGCCAGGGCGGCTCCGTGGTCACCGGTTCGGCGGGCCCGCAAGGGGCGCACAACGCCGCCAAGGAGCTGCTGCGTTGCGATGCGCCCGTGGCCACGGTGGCGCTGGCCGAAAACCCGCACGGTTATACCTACGGCGCGGCCTACCAGCTTCCACCGTCACCCGTGCCGCTGGTGAAGCTGCTGGCCCAGCAAAGCGGGTGTTTCCGCGTGGTGGACCGGGGTGCGGGGCTGCGCGCCACCGTGCGCGAACAGGAGCTCAAGGAAGCTGGGGTGCTGCGCCAGCAGAAGTCCACGGTGGCCAAGGGCCGGGGCTATGAGGCGCAGTACACGCTCACCCCCAGCCTCACATTCAGCGAGCAGGACGCGGGGCGCGGGCTGGGCGGCGTGATCGCCATGATTCCGGTGCTGCGCGACATCGCGGGGCTTGCCGGAATCGTGGAGCAGGTCAAGTTCAAGGAGGCGCAGACGGCCCTTCTGTTGTCCGACAACGAAACCACCGAGCAGGTGGCGGCCGCCACCGGGGCCGCGCGCACCACTGACCTGGGTGTGGGTGGGCTGGTGCTGGGCCGGCTTGGCGGTGCCGCCGGTGCGGGCTGGAGCAATACCAACGAAGGCAAAGTCATTGCCGCTGCGTTCCTGGATGCGCACAACCAGCTGGTCGTTCAGGCCCGGGCATTGCAGGCCAAGGAGTTGCCCCCGCCAGTGCCCACCGCAGGCCCGGCCACGGCACGCACCCCGGGCGGGTAGGGCGCCATGGAGCCCGCGCTGCCGCCGCGGCCCTGGAAGATTCCGGAGTCGGTGCTGGTGGTCATCCACACCCCCGATCTGGACGTGCTGCTGATTCGCCGCACCGGCGGCGAAGGGCATTGGCAGTCCGTCACCGGCAGCAAGGACGATGTAGACGAGCCGTTCGGCGTCACCGCCCGGCGCGAGGTGTGGGAGGAGACCGGCATTGACACCGAAGCGCCAGGATGCGTGCTGACCGACTGGTATCTGGAGAACGTCTACGACATCTGGCCACAGTGGCTGCACCGCTACGCGCCGGGCGTGGTGCGCAACCGCGAGCGCGTGTTCGGGCTGCGCGTACCCTCCGACACCCCAGTGCGTCTCAGCCCGCGCGAGCATGACGCCTACCAGTGGCTGCCCTGGCAGCATGCGGCGGATGTCTGCTTTTCAGCATCCAACGCCGAGGCGTGCCTGTTGCTGCCCCGGTGGGCGCAGACGCGCGCGTAAAACCGCAGGCCGGCGCGGCCGCCATGCGCATTGCCAAGCAGCCAGTGGCAAATTATTTGAGTGAAATTGGCCGCTAGCGCTTGCTGATAAAGCGCTAAAAGCTATCAAATTTATAGCTGGCAGGCAGCGTGTCAGCGGCCCTCAGACGGCCTCAGACGGCCTCAGACGGCCTCAGACGGGTCTCAGGCGCAACTGTGCAGCGGGGTCAGGCGGATCGGTCAGGTCTGCGGCGTTGGCCAGGCTGTCCTTCGGCGGCGGCGGGATGCGTGCCGGCCCCTCGGCGGCACCACGCACCCGCAGCACCACGCCTCCGGGCCGCCGCTCGTTCTCCTGTCCCAGGATGGCGCGCGCTGGCGCGTTGCCCACGCGCTGGCGCAGCGCGTCCACATCTGCTTGCAGCGCATCGGCGGTTTCCATGCGTGCGCTGTGCCGCAGCAGCACCTGCTGCGACATGTCCACGAGCTTGGAGTTGAGCGTGCGCTCGGCTTCGCGCAGCAGGGCCCGTACGGCGCCCGCCGGGTTGCCTGCCAGGCTCTGTGCCATGGCCGCTTCGGCGGTCTTGTTGATGTGCTGCAAACAGTCGCGCACGGTGGTGGCGTAAGGCTCGTGCAGGCTGCAGGCATTGGCCATCAGCTCCGTCAGGCCACGCGTGTTGGCGTAGCGCATGCCCAAGGCGCGCACCCAGTTGTCGCCTTCGGGCAGGTCAATCGACGTGGCGGCCAGCACCGACAGCAGGCTGCCGAGGTTGCAAGCGGCTTCAAAGTCGAAACCGCTGGTGGTGATCTCGCGCGCCATGGCGCGCACCGATTCCACTGCCTGCGAAAACTGCCGCTGCTGGATCAACTGCAGGGCGCGTGCCACTTCGGTAAAGCGCTGCACGCGCGCGCTGCTGTGGTGGCGCTCCAGGATGCGCGCGAAGTCGGCCATGCAGCGCTCAATGCCTTTGCGGTCGTTTTCAGCAAAGTAGGCAAAGGCCAGCAGCACCAGCGACTGAAAGTCGAACAGCTTGGAGTCGATGCCCAGCACCGCTGCGCGCGCCAGGGTCTTGGTGGCGCCCTCGCGGTCGCCCATGTAGTACGACATCATCCCCAGCTTCTGCAGCCGCACCACCGAGTCGGGCGTGAGCCCGCTGGCGGTGCGGTACGTCTCGATGGCCTGGCTGAAGTTGCCCAGTTCCACCTGCGCGCGGCCCAGCACATCGTAGGCGTCGGCAAACGATGCGTCTTCGCCGATCAGCTCCTGCAAGGTGGTGATGGCGCGCACCGCCTGGCCCGACTCGATCTGCGCGCGGGCCACGCCCAGCTTGGCCCAGGGCAGGGCGCGGGCATCGATCACGGCCTCGAACAGCGTGCGCGCCTCGTCGTGGCGGCCCAGGCGCAGCAGCAGCTCCGAGCCAATGCGCGCCGCATACAGCCAGTAAGGCTTGCGGGACTCAAAGCGCTCCACGCACAGGCGCGCCGCGCCCTCAAAGTCTTCGGCTTCGATGGCGTCGAAGATGGGTTTGAGGTGCACCTTGCGCAGGCGCGCCAGCCCCAGCCGCTCGAACAGCGCGCTGGGCGTGAAGGGCTTGAGCAGGTAGCCGTCCAGCGCCGATTCGGCAGCCTCGGCCACGGCCGCGTACGAGGCCTCGGACGTGACCATGAAGAACACGGTAGAAAACGGCAGCAGCTGCGCGCGGCGCAGGTCGTCCAGAAGCGTCTGGCCCGAATAGCCGCCTTCGCCAAAGTACTGCTCGCACAGCACGTAGTCGAACACCGTGTGCTCCAGCCGGTTGCGCGCGTCCTGCACACGCGTGCACTGCACGATGCGGTTCACCCCGTATTCGCGCAACTGGCTGACCAGGATGCTGCGCGAGGTAGCGTTGCTGTCCACCACCAGCGCCAGGATCGGGGGCGGGGCGGAGGGTTCTTTCTCGGTGGCCATCAAAAAGTGTGGTTCGCCGCGAGTCGCCAGGGCAGCGGTCGCATGCGCGGGATTCAGTGTAACTGTGTGCAACAGCGAAAGGTTGCGGGACAAACCCGCCGTACCAGCCCGGCGGCATGGCTGGACCCCCTACCGTAACCGAGTAGACCAGGTCCTTGCGACACAATTCGGCCATGGAACACGACGACATTCTGCGGGTGGCTACCTACAACATCCACAAGGGGGTGCAAGGCATAGGGCCTGCGCGCAGGCTGGAGATACACAACCTGGGGCTGGCGGTGGAGCAGCTGGATGCCGACATCGTGTGCCTTCAGGAGGTGCGCAAGCTCCACCGGCGCGAGCAGACCTATTTCCGCGGCTGGCCCGAGCTGCCGCAGGCCGAGTTTCTGGCGCCCGAGGGCTACGAGGCCGTGTACCGCACCAACGCCATCACCAAGCACGGCGAGCACGGCAATGCCCTGCTGTCGCGCTGGCCGGTGATCGGACACCAGCATGAGGACATCTCGGACCACCGCTTTGAGCAGCGCGGGCTGCTGCACGTGGAGGTGGACGCGCACGGCCGACGCGTGCATGTGATCGTGGTGCACCTGGGACTTATCCCCGGCAGCCGGGTGCGGCAGATCGAGCGGCTGCAGCGCTTCATCGAGCGCGAGGTACCGTCCGCCGCACCGCTGGTGGTGGCGGGCGATTTCAACGACTGGGGCCAGCAGATCAAGCGCATGCTGGCGGGCTTTCTGCTTTATGAGTTCGACGCGCCACGCACCTTCACCTACCCCGCGCGCCTGCCGCTGGCGCAGCTGGACCACGTGTATGTGCGCGGCCTGGTGCCGCTGTCTTTGCATGTGCCGCGCGGTCGCATCTGGTGGCGCATGTCAGACCACCTGCCGCTGATTGCCGAGTTCAGGCTATGACGCATTCAGGGAGGGCCCCGGGTGGCCCGGCTGCATGGGCAGCGGGCGGTGCGCGGTACGGCGGAATACTGGCGTGAGAAAAAAGAAGAAGATTTCTTCCCCGTTGCGCGGGTTCGACTTCGCCGACGACCACCAGGTGCGTCTGCTGCAAGGGGCGGAGGAGCTGTTCCCCGCGCTCATCGCCGCCATGGATGCCGCGATGTCCGACATCCAGTTCGAGACCTACATCTTCGACTTCACGGGCGCGGGGACCGATGTGGCAGAGGCCCTGATGCGCGCCGCGCAGCGTGGTGTGCGCACGCAGCTGGTGGTGGACGGCGTGGGTACTGGCCCGCTGCCGGCGGTGTGGGCGCAGCGGTTTGATGCTGCCGGGGTACGCTTTCGCGTGTATTCGCCGCTGGGGCCGCTGGGCCTGTTGCTGCCGCACCGCTGGCGGCGCCTGCACCGCAAGCTCTGCGTGGTAGACGGATGCCTGCTGTTCTGCGGCGGCATCAATGTCCTGGATGATTTTCACGACCCCAACCACGGCGCGCTCGATTCGCCGCGCTTCGACTTTGCGGTGCAGGCCACGGGCAGCCTGGTGGAGACGGCCAGCGACACCATGGAGCAGCTGTGGTGGCGCATGCAGGCCGTGCGCGACGTGCGCCAGCGCCGCCTGCCGGAAGCGCTGCAGGCGCTGCGCGCAGCCAGCGCCGCCAAACACGCGGCCGAGCGCGCCGAGGCGGGCCCGCCCATGCGCGCGGCGCTGGTGCTGCGCGACAACGTGCGCCACCGCACCCGCATTGAAAAGGCCTACCTGCGCGCCATCGGCCTGGCACGGCACGAGGTCATCATCGCCAACGCCTACTTCATGCCCGGCGGCAAGCTGCGCCGCGCGCTGGTGATGGCCGCGCGCCGCGGCGTGCGCGTGCGGCTGCTGCTGCAGGGGCGCTATGAATACTTCATGCAGTACCACGCTGCGCGGCCGGTGTATGGCGCACTGCTGGAGGCAGGCGTGGAAATCCACGAATACGCGCCGAGCTTCCTGCACGCCAAGGTGGCCGTGATCGACGCACAAGGCGAGCGGCCCTGGGCCACTGTGGGCTCGTCCAACCTCGACCCATTGAGCCTGCTGCTGGCGCGCGAGGCCAATGTGGTGGTCGAAGACGCTGCCTTTGCCGCCGACCTGCGCCAGCGCCTGGTGCAGGCCATGCAGCACGCGGGCCGGCGCATGGACCCGCTGCGCTACGCCGGCCGCCCGCTGCGCCAGCGGGTGCTGGACCGCGTGGCGTTTGCCCTCATGCGCCTGGCGCTGTGGGTGACCGGAAGCCGATACTGAGGACAGGCCACAGCAGACATTGCTATATTATTGATAGCTTTTAGCGCTTGTTGCACAAGCGCTGGAGGGCAAAAACCCTTGAATTCTCCGTCGCAACGTTCACTGTTACGATTCGTGCCATGTCCAGCCAACCCGCCGCCGATATGACGCCCACCCCGCCGGATGACGAAGGCACGCCCGTCTCCGTGAAGATCCGCGAACGCCTTGCCGCCGCCCGCAAGCGTTTTCACGCCAACGACAACATCGCCGAGTTCATCCAGCCCGGCGAGCTGGAAAAGCTGCTGGACGAGGTGGAGATCAAGATGCAGGGCGTTCTCGACAGCCTGGTCATCAACACCGAGGGCGACCACAACACCAACAACACCGCGCGGCGTGTGGCCAAGATGTACCTGAACGAGGTGTTCAAGGGCCGCTACGTGGCGCAGCCCCCCATCACCGAATTTCCGAACGCCGAGCACCTCAACGAGCTGATGATCGTGGGGCCGCTCACCGTGCGCAGCGCCTGCAGCCACCACTTCTGCCCCGTCATCGGCAAGATCTGGATTGGCGTGATGCCCAATGAGCACACCAACGTGATCGGCCTTAGCAAATACGCGCGCCTGGTGGACTGGATCATGGGCCGCCCCCAGATCCAGGAAGAAGCCGTTGTGCAGCTGGCCGACCTCATCATGGAAAAGACCCAACCCGACGGCCTGGCCATCGTCATGGAAGCCAGCCACTTCTGCATGTCGTGGCGCGGCGTGCGCGACAACGACAGCCGCATGATCAATTCGGTCATGCGCGGCGTGTTCCTCAAGGACAGCGCCCTGCGCCGCGAATTTTTGTCCCTCATCCCCGGCAAGAACTGAACCGAAGGACCCGAAGATGCTTGTACGCCTGCTTTACGCCAGCCGCGCGGTGGACACCTCGCCCGAGGCCATTGAAGCCATCCTCACCCAGTCGCGCCAGCACAACCCCGGCAGCGGTATCACCGGCGTGCTGTGCTACGGCGGCGGCGTGTTCCTGCAGGCCATCGAAGGCGGGCGCTCGGCGGTGAGCGAGCTGTATGGCCACATCCAGAAGGACGCGCGCCACAAGAACGTGGAACTGCTGCACTACGAAGAGATTTCCGAACGCCGTTTTGGCGGCTGGACGATGGGTCAGGTCAACCTCAGCAAGATCAACCATTCCATCCTGCTCAAATATTCGGAGAAGCCCGAACTGGACCCGTACGCGGTGTCGGGCAAGGTGTCGTTTGCGCTGCTGGAAGAACTGATGGCCACCGCGTCCATCATCGGAAGGGCTTGAAAAGCGGGGCGCTTTGCTACTGCGCCAGCCGGTTCCGGGCCTGCTGTGCTCGCCGTACAGGAGTACGGCTGCGCGCATCGACCCAGACTAGGCTGGCTCGCTACACAAATCGCCCCACCTTTCTTCGCAGTCATCCATCACGGTTCGTAGCCGCAGCCGCCTAGAAGGCGCTGCGGCTTTTCTGTTCAGGCCGTTCTTTTTCTCGCCCGTGACCCTCACCGCCTTCGCCCTCATCATCCTCGCGGGCCTCATCCACGCCTGCTGGAACATCGTGGCCAAGAAGGCCGGGGGGGACTCGCGTTTTGCGTTCTTCACCTCGCTGCTTTTGATGCTGTTCTGGGCGCCGCTGGGCTGGTACCTGGGGCGCGACGCCGTGCCGCTGTGGGGGGCGGCGGAATGGGGCCTGGTGGTGGCCAGCGGGCTGCTGCACGTGGCGTACTTCGTCATCCTGCTGCGGGGCTACCGCGTGGCGGACCTCACGGTGGTGTACCCACTCGCACGCGGCTCGGGGCCGCTGTTGTCGTCGCTGGTGGCCATCACGCTGCTGGGCGAGCGCATCTCGGCGCTGGGAGCCCTTGGCATTGGGGGCGTGGTGGGCGGCGTGTTCCTCATCGCGGGCGGCCCCGGCCTGCTGCGTGCCGCGCACGACCCGGCGGCCCGTGCGCGGGTGCACAAAGGCATCGCCTACGGGCTGCTCACGGGGGCCTTCATCGCCAGCTACACCGTGGTGGATGGCTACGCCGTGCGGTTCCTGCTGATGTCGCCCATCCTGGTGGACTACATGGGCAACTTCGTGCGCGTGTTGCTGCTGGCTCCCGTGGTGCTGCGCGACCTGCGCACCGCGCGCACGTTGTGGCTGGCGCAATGGCGCTTTGCGCTGCTCGTGGCGGTGGTCAGCCCCGTGGCGTATGTGCTGGTGCTGTATGCGATGCAGCAGGCACCCCTGTCGCACGTGGCGCCAGCGCGCGAGGTGTCCATGCTGTTCGCCGCCCTCATCGGCGGGCACCTGCTGGGCGAAGGCGACCGTGTGGCGCGCATCTGTGGCGCACTGTGTATTGCGGCGGGTGTGACCGCTCTGGCTCTGGGATGAAGGCATGCTCCCCCTGAGTCGCTTCGCGCCTTCCCCCTCTCTTGTCTCGCTGTGCGAGCCGGGAGGGGGACGCCCCCAGCGCACTCAAGTGACGCGCCGCATACGCTGCTCGGCGGCCCTTGCGCGGGGGCGCTGGTATGGAGCGCGCCAGTGGCAAAGTGTGCGCGCAGTGGATGGCCCGGTGTCCGAAGGGAGGGTGCGTGCTCGTCGGATGTGATTTCTCCAGCAGCCCCACGCCGCGAAAGCCCATCGTGCTGGCCCACGGCCAGCGCCAGGGCGCGCGGGTGTTGCTCACCGCGCTGCAAAGCTTCGAGACGCTGGCCGCATTCGGCCAGTGGCTGGCCCAGCCCGGCGACTGGGTGGGCGGGTTCGACCTGCCTTTTGGCCTGCCGCGCGAGCTGGTGCAGGCCCTGGGCTGGCCCACCGATTGGGCTGGCTGCATGCAGCACTACCGCCGTTGCACACGCGCGCAGATCCGCGAGACCTTTGCGGCTTTCTGCAACGCGCGTCCCGTGGGGGGCAAGTTTGCGCACCGCGCTACCGACGGGCCCGCGGGCTCCAGCCCGTCCATGAAATGGGTGAACCCGCCCGTGGCTTACATGCTGCACGCTGGCGTGCCGCTGCTGCTGGACGCGGGCGTGCACCTGCCCGGCCTGCACGCAGGCGATCCGCGCCGCGTGGCGCTGGAGGCCTACCCGGGCCTGCTCGCGCGCGACGTGTTGGAGCGCCGCAGCTACAAAAGCGACGACCGCGCCAAGCAGACACCCGATCGGCTCATCGCCCGCAAGGACCTGGTCAACGCATTGGAGATGGGGCAGACACGGCTCGGGTTGCGCCTCAAGCTCAGCCACGCCCAGCGCGATGCGCTGGTCGATGACGCCAGCGGCGACCGCCTGGACGCCGTGCTGTGCCTGCTGCAGGCCGCCTGGGCCGAGCAGCGCCATACCGATGGCGGCGACACGCTCTACGGCCTGCCGCCGGGCATGGACCCGCTGGAGGGCTGGATCGTGGGCGCCGATGCCCCGGCTTTTCCGGGGATCGGCCGCGCGCCGGCTGCGTAGCATGTGGGGGATGCGCAGCGCTGCTCCCCGCCGTCTCTCGACCTCCATCTTCCGGGCAGGCCTCGCGCTTGCCCTGGCAGCTGTAATGGCTGCAGCCCAGGCCGGCCTTGCGCCTTGGTACTACTGGCGCAGCACGCTGGATGGCGCCCGCGTCTGCGCCCAGACCTCGCCAGGCACCGCCTGGGAGCGCGACAGTGCCCCCTACGAAGGCCCCGGCTGCCAGCCCCGGCGCAAGGTGCTGGTCGTGCCCATGCGCTGACAGCCCGCAACGGCCCCGACCGCCCGTCGGGTGCGCTGCACAAAATCGCTAGAAAAATCATAGCTGCCAGCGCTTTATGGATAAGCGCTAGAGGCTAATTTGATGGTAATTCTGTGTATGCATTCGATAATGGGGTGTCAGCCGCCCCATGATCCGCACCCCAAAGCCTTTTTCTGCATGACCGAACTCATCCTGATCCGCCACGGCGAAACCGACTGGAACCGCGAACTGCGCTTCCAGGGCCACGTGGACGTGCCCCTGAACGCCACCGGCCATGAGCAGGCCCGGCGCCTTGCCGAACGCCTGGCCGCCGAGCGCCCGCCAGTGGACCACCTCATCTGCAGCGACCTCATCCGCACGCGCGAGACTGCCGCGCCCAGCCTGCAGGTGTACTTTCCGCATCTGTCCGTCGACACCCTCACGGACCCCAGCCTGCGCGAGCAGAGCTTCGGCATCGTGGACGGCCTGCGCGTGGACGACATCAAGGTGGACCACGCCGACGCCTGGGAGCGTTGGCTGCGCTTTGAAGCCGACTACGCCATGCCCGGTGGCGAAACCACGCGCCAGTTCCACGCCCGCGTCATGGACGCCGTGCGCCGCATCGCCCAGCAGCACCCTGGCCAGAAGGTGATGGTGGTCACCCACGGCGGTGTGCTCGACATGGTGTGGCGCACCGCGCGCGGCACGGGCCTGGATGGCCCCCGCCAGAGCGACATCCCCAATGCGGGCCTCAATCGCGTGCGCGTGGACGGCGACACGGTGGAGGTGCTGGACTGGGCCGACGTGCGCCACCTGGCCGACCTGCCCGCGCAGCCGGTGTACGACCAGAAGAAGCTGGTGGTGCGGTAGGGGTCGCACGGTTATCTGCCTTCAGTCTTTGCGCCCTGCAGTCGCGCGGTCCAGTCCTCCGCAAGCCCCTGTTCCAGCCGCCGCGCGAACAGCTTGTGCCATGAGGGCGGCAGAGGCAGGTCGAGCACTGCGCCGAGTACGTCGGGGTTGCACTCGCGGTCGCGGATCAGCGCCAGCAGACGCTGCACCGTCCAGCCGGGGTGGGGGCGCTCCAGCAGTTCCAGTGCATCGCCGGCCTGTACTACACCGCCCTGCAGCGTGCGGCAGTACCAGCCTGCGCGCAGTGACTTCTGCACGCGTGTGGCCATGTCCGGCACGCCAAAACGCAGGTTGAGCTTCCAGCAGGGCTGGCGGCCCTGTGTGACTTGCAGCACGGCCGTGCCCGCGCGCCAGTGGTCTCCGATGCACACGCCAGCCTCGTCCACGCAGGTGACGGCCAGGTTCTCACCAAACGCGCCGGGGGCCTGCAGCAACGGCTGGGGTAGCCCCGTGGCGACCTCTAGCTCCTGCTGCCACTGGGCGTAGTGCGCCCAGGCATACACGTGCACGGCCTTGTCGGGGCCGCCGTGCACGCGCAGGTCGGCCTGCGCGTCGCCGGCCAGGCCCAGCGGGCCGATAGCGACGGGCTGCGCCACCGGACGTTTGGCAATGGCGCTGGTGGCGCCGGCAGGCCCGAGCGGCGCCACCGGGCCAGCCAGCACCTGCAGGATGTGGGGAGTGGAAGAGGACATGCGGCTACCGATGGGAAAGCAAGAACACGGTGTGGCGTGAATTGTGGATGCGGGGGCGGGAGCCGGCCGCGCTCTGCGGACGGCCCCGCACCCTCCATCACGCCGCCGGGCGCAGCTTCACGGCCGGAAAGTCCACCGGTACGTCGAACGCCACGTTCACGTAGTTGGTGAACAAGTTCAGCGCCACGTGGGCCAGGATTTCGACCACGGCTTCGTCGCTGAAGCCGGCGTCGCGCAGGCGCTGCACTTCGCTGGCGTCCACCGTCCCGCGCTGCTCCACCACCTGCAGCGCAAAGCGCAGGGCGGCCTGGGTGGCGGGGTCGCTGGCGTGGCCCACTTGGGCGGCGGCCATCTCGTCGGCGCTGGCGCCGGCCTTGCGGCCCAGGGCCGTGTGGGCGGCCAGGCAGTATTCGCATGCGTTGCGATTGGCCACTGCCACGGCGATCTGCTCGCCCAACTTGGCCCCCAAGGTGGTGCTGGCGCCCAGCGCGCCAAAGGCGGCCCACATGCTTTGCAGTGCGGCGGGCGAGTTGGCTACGGCGCGGAACATGTTGGGCGTGGCACCGAAGGCCCCGTGGATCTGGTTCAGCAGCGCCTGGCGCTCGGGGGTGGTGTGGGCACGGTCGATGAGGGGAACGCGGTTCATACAGATAACTCCTGGTGTCCAAAGTGATGAGGACTCCAGTGTGTGCCCGCGCGGTGTATTATTGGATTCATTAAGTCCAAAAAACAATACAATTCGTCCAATGTCTCCAGATGCGCCCGCCCATGCAACCCGTGTCCCTGGCGATGGCGTGGACCGCCTTTCGGCGCTGTTGGAGCGCTTTCGGGTGCGCGCGCACCTGTTCCACGCAGGGCCGCTGTGTGGCGTCACGCACTTTGCGGCGCAGCCGGGGCGGGCTTTTTTGCATGTGCTGCGGCGCGGGGACATGTGGGTCACGCACAAACCCAAGAGCGGCGCGCTGCGCAAGCTGCGGCTGACCGAGCCCACGCTGCTGTTCTACCCCCGGCCGCTGGACCACGACTTTCACAACGCCCCGGTGGACGGCAGCGATTTCGTTTGCGCCACGCTGGACTTCGACGGCGGCGTGCGGCACCCGCTGGTGCAGGCGCTGCCCTCGGTGCTGGCGCTTCCGGTGGAGCGGGTGCAGGGCATTGGGCAGACCTTGGAATTGCTGTTTGAAGAGACCGAGCGCGTGCGATGCGGTCAGCGCCTGCTGGCCGACCGGCTGTTTGAAGTGCTGCTCTTGCAGATGCTGCGCTGGCTGCTCGACCACCCGGCCGAAGGCGGTGTGCAGGCCGGCGTGCTGGCCGGGCTGGCGCACCCCAAGCTGGCGCGGGCGCTGACGGCCCTGCATGAACAGCCGGGCGTCGCGTGGTCGCTGGACACCTTGGCGCGCGCGGCAGGCATGTCGCGCAGTGCGTTTGCAGCAGAGTTCAAGGCGGCCGTGGGCACGCCGCCCGGCGACTACCTGCTGCGCTGGCGCGTGTCGATCGCGCAGTCCCAGTTGCGTGGCGGCGCTTCGGTCAAGGCGGTCAGCGACGCGCTGGGCTACGCCAGCCCCGCCGCCTTCAGCCGGGCGTTCACCCAGGTGGTGGGCGTGTCGCCACGGGGCTGGCTCAAGGCCGAGAGCGACGGGCGGCCGGAGGACGAGCGGGCAGATGCTGTGGACGATCTGTGATGTTTTGGCGGGTCAATCGGCCAATACTGCATGCTTCACAGATCAGGAAATCACCATGCACATTGCCGTGTTCGACACCCATGCCACGCGCCCCGACGGACGCGTGATGCACTTCGACATCCTCGTCCCCGAGGCTGATAAACACACCGACCGCGTGCTCGACTTCGGCCGCACCTACCTGGCCGCCAAGGGCCTGCCGGCCGATGCGCTGCGAGCACAAGAGTGCTGCTTCTGCCACATGGAGTATGCCTCCGGGCCCGTGGTGCAGGCCATCGAGGACGACGGCTTCGCGATCGTGGAGCTGCGGAACTGCGACTGATGCCAGATGCCAGCCGGGCGGCTGGCATTCTATTGAATTCGCTATCTAAATGATAGCTGCCAGCGCTTGCTGGTTAAGCGCTAGAGTCCAAAAAAACTTCAAAAATCTGCAGGCAGGGGCGTTGTGCGGGCCTGCCGAACTGCCTGCGCCAAGGCTGGAGAGACTACCTGCCGGCCGTCAGTGGTGCGAGGCGCACGGTGCGCTCCGACACGTCAGCATCAAACTGTGCGCTGCGGGCCAGCTGCGCCACGGCGGCGGCATCCAGCGCCAAGCCCTCCAGGGCCTGCGGTGTGACCTGCAACGTGTCGGGCATGTCGCGGTCACCGTGGGCGCTGACCTGGATGCCGGTGGTGCCCAGGGGCTCCACCACGATGCGGGCAGGGGCCGGTGCGCCGCCGCTGCTGCTGTTGCTGCCATCTGCTTCGGCCAGGTGGTAGATGGCGGCCAGCACGGCGTACAGCAGCGTGTGCGGGGCCTGGTGGCTGCCGCCCTGCCACTGCGCCGCGTCTTCCTGCACCGGTGGCACCTCGATGCCCTGCACCATCAACATGGGGCGGGCCAGGGCGGCGGCTTCCAGCGCGATGGCTTGCAGTGGCTGGCGCTCACGCACCTGCGGGTCCCACTGGCGCAGGCGCCGGATGTGGGCAGACAGTTCGGTCAACTGCTGCTCCAGCTGCTCCACGCGGGCCACGGCGTCGGCCGGGTTCATGTCGGCGCGCTGCAGGTGGCGCTTGAGCAGCGTGGTGCCCATGCGCATCACGGACAGAGGGCTGCTCAGGTCATGCCGCAGCACGGGCATGGCGCGCAGCAGCACGGCGTGCTGCAGGCCGGCGTGGGTGATTGAAGGGCTGGGGTGCGAATCCATGGCGTGTACGGCAATCAGGGGAGGCAGGGCGGTGAAGGGTTGCAAGGTGTGAGGGCTGGCTGCGCGCCGCCGGCTACGACGGCGTGCTCCAGCGCGCAATCAGGGCGTCCAGCGCGTCGAAGTCGATGGGTTTGCCCAGCACGTGGTCAAACCCTGGCCATTGTGCGTCGCCCGGATTGCGGCTGTGGCTGACCGCACCGGTCACGGCCACGGCGATTGCGCGGGGAGCGCCATGGCTGGCCTGCAGGGCCTGCAGCTCCGGCAGCAGGTTGGCGCCGGTGGTGTCGGGCAGGTGCTGGTCCAGCATCAGGACCTGGACAGGTTGCTGGCGGATGAGCGCAGAAGCCTCTTGGCCCGTGCTGGCGGTGCGCACCACGTGGCCTTCCATGGACAGCAGTTCCTGCAGCAGTTCGGTGGCTTCTTGGTTGTCGTCGACGACAAGGATGTGCAGGGGCATGGTGGCAGGGATGCAAGGACGAGCGAGTGCGCGTGGAAGGGTTGAGGAGCTACTCGGCCGGCCCAGGCGCAGCACCCGCGCGCTGGAGCCGCACCTGGAACACCACGTGGGGCGTGTCGTAGACATAGCCGATGGTGCCCCCGTGGCCCTTGGTGATTTCGCTGGCAATGTACAGGCCCAGACCCAGCCCGGTGCGGTTGCGTGTGTTGCCCATCGACGTGGCCTTGAACGCCGCAAACATCTGGTCTGCCACCTCGTCGGCAATCGGCGCGGCGACGTTGCGCACTTCGATGCAGACGCGGTTGTCATCAGCGGCATCGCCGTCCACCAGACGGATCTCGACGGGGTGGCCTGGCTCGCCATGGTGGCGTGCATTGCTGATCAGGTTGGAGAACACCTGCGCCATGCGGTCCGGGTCCACCCGCGCAGGGTAGGTGGCGGGCAGGTCGCTCACAAGCTGGGTGTGCGGGTGCGCGGTGCGCGCCTCGTCCATGAGGTCGTTGAGCAGCTGCACCAGGTCTACCTCGCGCGGCTGCAGGTCCAGCCCCAGGCGGCTTTGAAGGCGCGACATGTCCATCACCTGGCTGACCAGGCGCTGCATGCGCCCGCTGGAGGACTGGATGCGCTGGCCCAGCCGGCCGGCCTGGCTGCTGCCGGCATTCCCGCTGTCGGCGCTAGTGCTCTTTTCGAGCATGCGCGCGGCCATGCTGATGGAATGCAGCGGGTCGCGCAGGTCGTGGCCGAGCATGGCCATGAGCTGGTTGCGCGCGGTGTTCAGCTCGGCAGAGCGGGCGTTCTGCGTACGGCGCAGCTCGTCCAGCAGCTGCTGGGCCGAGTCCAGGTCATCGGTGCTCCAGTGTTCCGCCCTGAAGCGCACGGTCTCCTTCCACAGCTCGAACGAGCCACGGGGCGTGAGGCGCGGGCCCAGCGGGCCAGGGCGGATTTCTTTTTCAGGCTTGCCGCCCCAATGGATGGTTTCAAGCTGCTCCTTGCGCAGGAAGACCAGCCAGCTGCCCCGGTTCGGATCCAGCGGCAGTGCCAGCACGCCACACCAGGGCATAAGGGTGGGGGCCAACTCGGGGGCGGCGTCGGGCAGGGTGTGCGTGGCAAATACGGCATCGCCCGCCTGGGTGGCGTGCAGCCAGTCCAGCAGAGTGCGGGCGGTGGCCTCGGGCATGTCGCCCTCGACACACAGCTTGCTTTGCTCGGACACGACCACGGCATCGGCTCGCAGCGAAGCGGCGAGCGCTTTGGCATGCGTGCACAGCGCCGCAAATTCGTCGTCGGAGTGCAGCACGTTCTCCATGATGCGGGTGCGCAGGGCCGCCATCTCCAGTTGCCGCTCGGCCAGCCTGCGCGACAGCACCGCCTGGATGCTGGCGCCCAGAATCTGCGCGATGACATCGCAGGCCATGCGCACGCTGTAGGGCACCTGGCGCGGCGCCATGTGGTGGCAGGCGATGAGGCCCCAGAGCGTGTTGTGGATGACGATGGAAATGCTCATCGACGCACCGACGCCCATGTTGCCGAGGTATTCGATGTGGATGGGCGACACGCTGCGCAGGATGCTGGCGCTCAGGTCCAGCGGCGGCTCGCCGCCGCCCTGCAGCAGGGGCACGGTGGGCGCCTGCACGTCGGCAATCAGCCGCAGCGTGTTGGCCAAATAAAGGGCGCGTGCTTGGGCTGGGATGTCGCTGGCCGGGTAGCGGCGCCCCAGGTAGGGGTCCAGAAAATCCGCGTGCGCCTCGCCCACCACTTCACCGCTGTGGTCGTGGCGGAATCGGTAGGCCATGACGCGGTCAAACCCCGTGAGGGCGCGCAGCTCCTGCGTAGCCAGTTGCAGCAGTTCATTGATGTCCGCGCGGGGGCGGCGCAGCTTTTCCATGGCGCGGTGGGCGCGCACTGCAAAGTGGGCAATATCGCCTTCGGACGCATGGCGCAGCTCGAACTCGATGACGAGCAGGCCGTGCGACACGTGCATCACCACGTCGAACGCGTGCCCGTTTCCGGCCCACTCGGCGGGCATGGGCAGCTCGGCCTGTCCGGCCAGCGCGGCCAGGCCGTCGGTCACCAGTTCGCGCAGGGGCGCATCTTTGGCCACCAGGCCGCTGTTGCGCAGGTCGTGCGCCAGAGGGGCCGCATGGCCCAGCAGCGCGGCAAAGTTGCTGCTGACGTAGCGCACGGTGCCTGCCGCATCCAAGGCCACCAGGGCTCCATGCGACTGGATCGCCCCCGGGATGTGTATGGGTTCGCGGTCGCAGTTCTCCAGATTGGTGGGCGGCAGCGGGGGGCGGGTTCCGTGGCTCATCGCGACAGCCCCCCGGTGAGCCCGAACTCGTCTACCAAGCCGTTGAAGGCGGCAAGCGCGCCGTCGCACGCGGCGGTGATGGCATCGGGCGACGTCACATGGTCGCGCAGCAAGCCCACAAAACACTTCCATCGCTCGGACGTGCCGCCCGCATGCCCCTGCAGGTAGCGCAGCGGGTGGGGTGCCAATGCATCTGCAAGGCGGGAATGCAGCACCAGACCGCCCAGCTGCGAACCTTCCACCACATAGGCCAGCCCCCAGCGCGCGGCGCTGGCGTGGCCGTTATGGTGTGCTTGGTGCAGTGCGGCCTGCACACGCAGGCGCGTGGCAGTGCTGGGCGCGGGCCAGGCTGGCGCCGTGGACGGCGCTGCGGAGGGCATCAGCGTGGCGATGTCGTGCAAATCCTGGTGCAGGTGGGCAAGCCGGCGCGCGGGCGCGGCGTCGAACGCTGGCACTTCGGCCTGCAGCGCGCACAGAGGCTCGTCCAGCGCCTGCAGCCAAGCGGCCAGCCCGCGCACGTGGGCGGCATAGTCCGTCAGGGTAGCCGCAGGCTGGGCGATGGCGAGGCGGGAGTCCAGCAGGGAGTGGGTGGCCTGGGTGGCCTGCCGCAAGGGGTGCAGAGGGTCTGCGAAGGCGGGGGAAAGGGGGTGTGCAGCGTCACTGAGGGCCACGGGCGAAATCCATCGACTGAGGTGCGCCCCGTTGTAGTGCGCTGGCAAAGATTCTAGCGAATACCGCAGTTCTTCACCGGGAGTTACACACCGCAGGCAAGGGCATGCCCTGTTGCGAGAAGAGGGTTCCTAGTCCACTGAATCCGAGAAATCGGCGGTGCGTGAGGGTCTGGCAAAGCCGCAATCTAGGCGCCGGGCGCAGCCGGGTTGTACACCCGGCGAGCA
>NZ_JBKBKQ010000027.1:0-55622 GCF_046294525.1 Acidovorax sp. | reverse complement strand
AGCTGCGCTCGTTGTGCTTGCCCGCAAGCTCTTGCGTGTGGCTTTCTCACTGTTCAAACAGCACGTCCTGTTCGATCCTGCGTTGGTCGCTGTCAGAACTTGACGAAAGCCATAGAACCTCCGCGTGAACGGGTCTTGGTCCTTCAGGGCAACCATCGGACACACCGTTGAACGTCAAACCCCCTTGTCCCGCCCGGGACAAATTGACACTGCCAAATCTGGTTGAAGTCTCTACAATAAAAACGCACGACCGTTCTTTTTCCATTTTCCAAGGAACAACAGCACCATGACCGCTGAATACAAAGTCCACGGCTCCGTTGCCGTGATCACGCTGGCCAATCCTCCCGTCAACGGGCTGGGCCTGGCCACCCGCCAAGGTATCGTGGACGGCCTGGCCCGCGCCAATGCCGATGCAGCGGTCAAGTCCATCGTCATCACCGGAGCAGGCGGCGCCTTCTCCGGTGGTGCGGACATCAAGGAATTCGGCACCGACAAGTCGCTGCAGGAGCCCAATTTGCTGTCGGTGATCCAGGCCGTGGAAAACTCGGCCAAGCCCGTTGTGGCTGCCATGCACACCGTCGCCATGGGCGGCGGGCTGGAGCTGGCACTGGGTTGCCACTACCGCATTGCGGCGCCTGGCTGCTCGATCGCACTGCCTGAAGTGAAGCTCGGCCTGATCCCCGGCGCAGGCGGCACACAGCGCCTGCCCCGCGTGATCGGGGTGGAGGCGGCGCTCAACCTCATCGTGAGCGGTGAGCCCGTCAAGAGCGAAATGATTGCCGGCGTGCCCGGCCAGAAGCTGTTCGACAAGATGTCGGCGTCACCCGAGTCACTGGCCGAAGAAGCCCTGGCGTTCGCCCAGAGCGTGGCAGATGCACGTCCTCTGCCCCTGGTGCGCAACTTCCCCTGCAAGCACCCCGAAGGCGATGCGTACTTCCAGTTCGCGCGCAACATGGTCAAGGGCATGGCCAAGAACTTCCCCGCGCCCGTCAAGTGCGTGGACGCAGTCGAAGCGGCCACCAAGAAGAAGTTTGCCGAAGGCATGCTGGTCGAGCGCGAGATCTTCATCAACCTGATGTGGACGCCCGAGTCCCGCGCGCTGCGCCACCTGTTCATGGCCGAGCGCGCCGCGAGCAAGATCCCTGACGTGCCGTCGGACACCCCCAAGCGCGACATCCAGAAGGTGGGCGTCATCGGTGCCGGCACGATGGGCGGCGGTATTTCGATGAATTTCCTGAATGCTGGCATCCCCGTCACCATCCTGGAAACCAAGCAGGAAGCGCTGGACCGTGGCGTGGCCACGATCAAGAAGAACTACGAAGCCCAGGTCAAGAAGGGCAAGCTCAAGGAAGACAAGTACGCACAGCGCATGGCCCTGCTGAGCACCACGCTGAGCTACGACGACCTCAAGGACTGCGACCTGATCATCGAGGCTGTGTTCGAAGAGATGGGCGTGAAGGAGGCCGTGTTCAAGCAGCTGGACGCAATCGCCAAGCCCGGCGCCATCCTGGCCTCCAACACCTCCACGCTCGACGTGGACAAGATCGCCTCCTTCACCAAGCGTCCGCAGGACGTGGTGGGCATGCACTTCTTCAGCCCGGCCAACGTGATGAAGCTGCTGGAAGTGGTGCGCGGCAAAGAGACGGCCAAAGACGTGCTGGCCACGGTGATGGCCGTGGGCAAGAAGATCAAGAAGACGGCGGTGGTCTCGGGCGTGTGCGACGGCTTCATCGGCAACCGCATGATCGAGCGCTACAGCCAGCAGGCCGGCTTCCTGCTGGACGAAGGCGCCACGCCCCAGCAGGTGGACAAGGCCATCGAGAAGTTCGGCTTTGCCATGGGCCCGTTCCGCATGGGCGATCTGGCCGGCAACGACATCGGCTGGGCCATCCGCAAGCGCCGCTACACCGAAAAGCCCGACATGAAGTACAGCAAGACTGCGGACCTGCTGTGCGAGATGGGCCGCTTCGGCCAGAAGACCGGCGCAGGCTGGTACGACTACCAGGCCGGCAAGCGCGACGCGATTCCGAGCGACGTGGTGAACAAGATGATCGAAGACCACCGCAAGAGCCTGGGCGTGACACCGCGCAAGATTTCGGACGAAGAAATCGTGCAGCGCCTCGTGTTCGCGCTGGTGAACGAAGGCGCCAAGATCCTGGAAGAAGGCATCGCCAGCAAGTCCGGCGACATCGACATGGTGTACCTGACCGGCTACGGCTTCCCCATCCACCGCGGCGGCCCCATGCACTACGCCAGCGAAGTGGGCCTGTTCAACCTGGTGCAGGCCATGAACCGCTTTGCGCAGAACCCCATGGACGACGCCAACGCCTGGAAGCCCGCGCCCCTGCTGGCCAAGCTGGCCGCCGAAGGCAAGGCCTTCCAGTAATCCGCGCCACGATCTACCGAACCAAGGAATTCACATGACATCCGCAGTGATTGTTTCCACCGCCCGCACGCCGCTTGCCAAGAGCTGGAAGGGTTCGTTCAACATGACCCACGGCGCCACGCTGGGCGGCCATGCCGTGCAGCATGCCGTGCAGCGTGCCGGCATCGACGGCGCCGACGTGGACGACGTGATCATGGGCTGCGCCACGCCCGAAGGCGCGACGGGCAGCAACATTGCCCGCCAGATCGCACTCAAGGCCGGCCTGCCCATCACCACCTCGGGCATGACCATCAACCGCTTTTGCTCGTCGGGCCTGCAGACCATTGCCACCGCCGCCCAGCGCATCATCGCGGGCGAGGGCGATGTGTACGTGGCCGGCGGTGTGGAGAGCATCTCCTGCGTGCAGCAAGAGATGAACCTGCACATGATTCAGGACCTGGCTCTCGCCAAGCAGAAGCCCGAGATCTACTGGAGCATGCTGCAGACGGCCGAGCAGGTGGCCAAGCGCTACAACATTGGCCGCGACGCCATGGACGAGTACGGCGCCGCCAGCCAGCAAAAAGCCTGCGCGGCCCAGGCCAATGGCCTGTTTGATGCCGAGATCGCGCCCATCACGGTCACTGCCGGCATCGCCGACAAGACGCTGGGCCTGATCACCAAGCAGGTCACCGTGAGCAAGGACGAAGGCACGCGCGAAGGCACGACCAAGGAAGGCATCAGCGGCATCCGCCCCGCGCTGCCCGGCGGCCTGATCTCGGCCGGCAACGCCAGCCAGTTCTCGGACGGCGCGGGCGCCTGCGTGGTGACCAGCGAAACCTATGCGAGCCAGAAGGGCCTCAAGCCCCTGGGCCGTTTCCTCGGCTTTGCCGTGGCCGGCTGCGAGCCCGATGAGATGGGCATCGGCCCTGTGTTCGCCGTGCCCAAGGTGCTCAAGAAGCTGGGCCTCAAGGTCGACGACATCGATCTGTGGGAGCTGAACGAAGCCTTCGCCGTGCAGGTGCTGTACTGCCGCGACACGCTGGGCATTCCTGCCGACCGCCTGAACGTGAACGGGGGCGCCATCGCCCTGGGTCACCCCTACGGCGTGTCGGGCCAGCGCCTCACGGGCCATGCCCTCATCGAAGGCAAGCGCCGCGGCGCCAAGAAGGTGTGCGTGACCATGTGCATCGGCGGCGGCATGGGGGCGGCCGGCATTTTTGAAGTGTTCTGATCGCGGGTTGATCGCCAAATGAATCGCCCCCGCTGGCCACCGGCCCCGCGGGGGCTTTTGTTTTTGGTTGGGTGGGGCGCTGGGCTGTACGGCACCGTTACCGCTAAACTTTTTGCTCCCTAGCTTTACCCCAGAGGCGCGCTGTGCTGTTCGATTCCGCCGACTACTATTTCCCCGACTTCCAGACCGGACTCGCGAAAGAGGCAGCGGCAACGCACATCGGCATGTATGTGGCGTGGCTCACACTGCGGGGGCTGGGCAGCGAGGAGCTGAGCAGGTATGAGGCGGACCTGCGCGCGCGGCGCATCCGCTGTGCGGATTTTTTGCTGGACGCCTGCGACGGCAAGTTCGCCCCCGAGGACGCCAACCCGGAAGGCCTGGCCTTTTCGGAGCACTACTTCACGCGGCAGTATGAAAACGACTACCGCTCGGTGTTTGCCGACCAGTTCCTGCGCACCGGCCATGCGCTGGACGATTTCTGCAGCGTGCCGGGCCACTGGCACAACTTTGACCGCATGGCGATGGTGCTCAACCGCCGGTGGATGGACTGGCGGGCTGAACGCGATGCGCAGGGCGGGGCGCAGCCGCCGGCGCTGTCGCCGCCCGACCGGGTGCTGGGCCTGGTGGTGCAGGTGCTCGGGGGCTTTCTGGCCGCAGAGGGATTGGTGCACGACCCGGCCAACGAGCCGCTCATGATGGAGGCGCCGACGCCCGAGCGCGCGGGCCGGCTGTTCCGTGCGGACTTTGATGGCGGCCGCCATTGGTTGCTGGTGGTGATCAAGCGCACGCCGCAAGGAGCCTTCGCTCTCACGTTGACCGTGGCGTCCTGCCTGGACCGCGTGGCTGAGCGCATCCGTGACCACGGCCTGCCCGAGTACTTCCAGGACTCCCCAGACGATCCGCTGCCCTACACCGCGTTGGTACGCCTGTACCAGTGGCTGCGCGCAGACCCCACGCTGATCGTGGAAGCCGACGACAACCACAACAGCCAGCTGGTGTTCCGCACACCCGAAGAGCTGGCCGCGGGCCTGCCTGTGCTGGCGCAGCGCTGCCGAACCGTGCTGGGCCCGCTGCTGAAAATGCTGTCCACCGTGCAGGGGCTGGATGCGCTGCGCTGCACCCGCCCGCTGTCCGAGTCGATGCTCTACACGGACCCGTTCAACCGGTTGGTGCTTTCCACGGCCGAGGTTGCGCGCAACCCGCGCATCCTGGCGCTGTGCGACGAGCTGGAGGCGCTGGGCCGCGATCCGCAAGCCCCCGGCCCGCGCATGTTTGGCGCGGGCCTCATGGCCCACATCGACCAGGTGCGCCGCCGCCACGGTGGCTGATGTCAGCGGCAGTGCCGCCGGGCCGCGCGGGCGGCCCGCACAGGCTCAGCGCCCGTCGCCCAGCGGACACCGTTTGTGCAGCCCACCCACCCATAATTTGCGGCATGACCACCTTACGCTCCACCCTCGATTTCCTGCTCTACAACTGGCTGCAGTCTGAGGCGCTTGCCACGCGTGAGCGCTTCGCGGACCACTCGCGCGAAACCTTCGATGCGGTGCTGGACACGTCCGAGCGGATTGCCCGTGAGAAGTACGCGCCTTTCAACCGCGTGGTGGACACCGAAGAGCCTCGCACCGAGACGCAGCCCGACGGCACGCTGCGCGTGGTGCTGCCACAGGCCACCCACGAGGCGCGCCGGGCCTATGCCGAATCGGGCCTGCTGAGTGCCGCGCAGGACTACGAGGTGGGCGGCATGCAGCTGCCCTACACGGTGGAGGCGGCGGCCAACAGCTTCTTTGCTGCGGCGTCGATCAGCATTGGCTCGAACCTGCTGACATCCGGCAACGCGAACCTGCTCATGGTGCATGGCACCGAGACGCAAAAGCGCGTATTTGCGCTCAACGAATTCAACGGCCACTGGTCGGGCACCATGTGCCTGTCGGAGCCGCAGGCGGGCTCGTCCCTGTCAGACGTCGCCACGCGGGCCACGCCCGATGGTGCCGACTTTGAAAGCGACCCCCTGGGCCCGCGCTACCGGCTCAAGGGCAACAAGATGTGGATCAGCTCGGGCGACCACGAGCTGACCGAGAACATCGTGCACCTGGTGCTGGCCAAGATCCCCGGGCCGGACGGCAAGCTGGTGCCGGGCGTGAAGGGCATTTCCCTGTTCATCGTACCCAAGAAGCTGGTGGACACCGAGGGCCAACTGACCGGCGAGCGCAATGACGTGGCGCTGGCGGGCCTGAACCACAAGCTGGGCTGGCGTGGCACCACCAACACGCTGCTGAACTTTGGCGAAGGCACGTACCCCGTGCGCGGTGGCGCTGGCGCTGGCGCTGTGGGCTACCTGGTGGGCAAGCCCGGCGACGGCCTCAAGTGCATGTTCCACATGATGAACGAGGCGCGCATCGGCATCGGCATGGCGGCCACCATGCTGGGCCTGGCGGGCTACTACGCCAGCCTGGACTACGCCAAGAACCGCCCCCAGGGGCGCCCGGTGGGCAAGGCCGGCAAAGACGCGAGTGCGCCCCAGGTGCGCCTGATCGAGCACGCTGACATCAAGCGCATGCTGCTGGCGCAAAAGAGCTATGGCGAAGGCGCCCTGGCGCTGAACCTGTATTGCGCGCGTCTGGTGGACGAACAGCACACGGGCGCAGCTGAAGCCGCTGACGAGGCGCGTCTGCTGCTGGAAGTGCTCACGCCCATCGCCAAGAGCTGGCCCAGCGAGTGGTGCCTGGAGGCCAACAGCCTGGCCATCCAGATCCATGGCGGCTACGGCTACACCCGGGATTTCCCGGTGGAGCAGTACTGGCGCGACAACCGCCTGAACATGATCCACGAGGGCACGCACGGCATTCAGGCCATGGACCTGCTGGGCCGCAAGGTGCTGATGGAAAACGGCCGCGGCCTGCAACTGGTGGCCGGCCGCATCAACGACACGGTGCAGCGCGCGCTGCAGGCACCCGCCCTGGCCGCCTATGCCAACGCCCTGGCGGGCGCGCTGCAGCAGGTGGGCGCGGCCACCAAGGCCGCCTGGGCCACGGGCGAGCCTGCCGAGGCACTGGCCAATGCCGTGCCGTACATGCAGGCCTTTGGCCACACGGTGCTGGCCTGGGTTTGGCTGGAGCTGGCCCTGGCCACACAGGCCGCCGATGCGGACTTGGCGCAGCCGGCCAGCGTGGGGCGCATGGGGGCGATGCAGTTTTTCTTCCGCTACGAGCTACCCAAGATCGGCGCCTGGCTGCAGGTGGTGAGCACGCGCGACGCCACCTGCACCAACCTGCCGGAAGAGGCGTTCTGACATGGCCTCGGCACGCACACGGCTTGTCGTCGAGCGCCTGGTCTGGGTGCTGATCTACGGCGGCCTGCTGACCCTGGTCCTGGGCTTGGCCACCTCTCGTCAGGACGCTGCCGTTGGCTGGGGCTTGGTGGTGGGCGGCGCGCTGGCGGCCGCAGTCGGCGTGGTGCTGATTGCCGTGCGCGCCCGCATGAAATCTGGCGCGCCATCCTGATCCAGGCGGCGCACAATGCCTGCCAGAGCAAACAACTCTCCCGAGCGAGCGGCGCCACTCACAGCGCCGTACGGCACCCGCCGTGGCACGCCACACCCGACACACAACACACTTCAAGGAGACAACACATGACACGCACCATCCAACAACTGTTTGACCTGACGGGCAAGACCGCCCTGGTGACCGGCGGCTCGCGCGGCCTGGGCCTGCAACTGGCGCATGCGCTGGGCGAGGCGGGCGCCAAGATCGTGCTCAGCTCGCGCAAGGCCTCCGACCTGGAAGAAGCCGCTGCCGACCTGAAGGCAGCCGGCATCGAAGCCAGCTGGATCGCCGCCGACTGCGCCAAGGAAGAAGACATCCGCCGCCTGGCCGACGAAACCCTGCAGCGCCTGGGCCATGTGGACATCCTCGTCAACAACGCGGGCGCCGCTTGGGGCGCCCCGGCCGAAGACCACCCCGTGGAGGCCTGGGACAAGGTGATGAACCTCAACGTGCGCGGCTACTTCATCCTGAGCCAGCACATCGCCAAGCACAGCATGATCGGCCGCCGCAGCGGCAGCATCATCAACGTGGCGTCGATCGCCGGCCTGGGCGGCAACCCCAAGGGCATGAACACCATTGCTTACAACACCTCCAAGGGCGCGGTGATCAACTTCACCCGTGCGCTGGCGGCCGAATGGGGTGCGTACAACATCCGCGTCAACGCGATCTGCCCGGGTTTCTTCCCGAGCAAGATGACAGTGGGCACCTTGAAGGCCATGGGCGAGGAAGCGCTGGCCGCGCACGCCCCGCTGGGCCGCCTGGGTGATGATGAAGACTTGAAGGGCATGTGCGCGTTGTACGCGTCGGATGCGGGCAAGCACATCACGGGCCAATGGCTGGCGGTGGACGGAGGCGTGAGCATTGTGACTGGAGGGTGAAAATCCCCCTGAGGCCCGCCGCTCGGTGCGGCCGCCGGTGGCGGCAGCTCTTCGGGCACGTCCAAGCCTGCATGGGCAGGCTTGGAGCCGCGGCCCTCAGCCCCTTCTCTCGAATCGCTGTGCGATTCGGGAAGGGGGACGACGCATTCGGTGTGGGGCGGCCCTTGCTCTGCTTCCCTCGCCTGGACCGCGCCAGTTGCGACCTACGTTTCCAAAGGAAAAAACCTTGATCAGTTTCGGTGTCGAAATCCCCTTTGTCCACCATCTGGGCTTCACGCTGCACCGTATGGAGGGCGGCGAGTCCGAGCTGCGTTACGAAGCCCAGCCCGAGCACTTGAATTCGTTTGCCGTGACCCACGGCGGTGCGTCGATGACGCTGCTGGACGTGACCATGGCCACGGCGGCGCGCAGCGAGACGCCCGACATGGGCGTGGTCACCATCGAGATGAAGACCAGCTTCATGCAGCCCGCACGCGGGCCGCTGGTGGCCAAGGGGCGTCTCATTCACCGCACGGCCACCATGGCTTTTACCGAAGGCACGGTGTATGACGCGCAGGGCAAGGTGTGTTGCCATGCCACCGGCACGTTCAAGTACGTGCGGCGACTGCCAGTCGATGGGCGCAATGTGAATGACCTCAAGGTCATTTCCACCGATTGAGTCAGATTTTTAATACAAATTGGCCTCTGGCGCTTTATCCATAAGCGCTGGCAGCTATTGAATTAATAGTGAAAAACATTCTGAAGGAGCCTCTCATGCCACGCAACCAACAAATCGTTCTCGACAACCGCCCCCAAGGCGAAGCCGTGGCCAGCAACTTCAAGCTGGTGGCCACCGACACGCCCGCGCTCAAGGACGGCGAGGTGCTGGTGCGCCACCACTTTCTGAGCCTGGACCCCTATATGCGCGGCCGCATGAACGAGAGCAAGAGCTACGCCGCATCGCAGGCGCTGGGCGAAGTCATGATCGGCGGCACCGTGGGCGAGGTGGCCGAGAGCAAGCACCCCAAGTACGCCGTGGGCGACAAGGTGGTGGGCATGGGCGGCTGGCAGGAGTACAGCGTGGTCAATGCCGAGCAGCCCGGCGCGCTGCGCAAGGTCGATACCACCCATGTGCCGCTGTCGCACTACCTGGGCGCCGTGGGTATGCCTGGCGTGACCGCCTGGTACGGCCTGGTCAAGATCATTGCGCCCAAGGAAGGCGACACCGTGGTGGTAAGCGCCGCTACTGGCGCCGTGGGCAGCGCCTTTGCCGCTTTGGCCAAGGCCCGGGGCTGCCGTGCGGTGGGCATTGCCGGTGGCGCCGACAAGTGCAAGTACGCTGTGGAAGAACTGGGCTTTGACGCCTGCATCGACTACAAGGAACACAGCGACGTGAAGGCCATGTCCAAGGTCCTGAAGGAAGCCTGCCCCAACGGCATCGATGGCTACTTCGAAAACGTGGGCGGCTGGATCATGGACGCCGTGATGCTGCGCATGAACGCCTTCAGCCGCATTGCCCTGTGCGGGATGATCGCTGGCTACGACGGCGCGCCGCTGCCCATGGCCAACCCCGCGCTCATGCTCATCAACCGCATGAAGGTCGAAGGTTTCATTGTGAGCGAGCACATGGAAGTCTGGCCTGAGGCGCTCAAGGAACTGGGCACGCTGGTTGGCACCGGCAAACTGCGCCCGCGCGAAACCATTGCCCACGGCATTGCCGCTGCGCCCGAGGCCTTCCTGGGCCTGCTCAAGGGCAAGAACTTTGGCAAGCAACTGGTCAAGCTGATCTGATGATGCTGAAGTGGACCTGGGCCCGCTTCGATGACCTGGGCGTGCACGCGCTGCATGACGCCCTGGCCCTTCGCTGCAAGGTGTTCATTCTGGAGCAGGGGCCCTACCAAGACCCGGACGCTGCCGACAAAAAGTCTTACCACCTGCTGGGTTACGACGAAGCCGGCGTGGCACAGGCTTGCCTGCGTGTGGTGGACCCGGGCGTGAACTACCCCGAGCCCTCCATCGGCCGAGTGGTCACTGCCAAGGAAGCGCGCGGCAACGGCACGGGCAGGGCGCTTATGGCCGAGGGCATCGCTCGCTGCAGCCAGGCTTGGCCGGGGCGGGGCATCCGCATCAGCGCGCAGGCCCATCTGCAGGGCTTCTACGGCAGCCTGGGTTTTGAGGCCGTGTCCGATGAGTACCTGGAAGACGATATCCCCCACATCGAAATGCTGAGACGGGGTGACAGCCCCACCGCCTGAGGAGCCGCCATGACCGCTGCCACCCTTGCTGCCACCCATGAGGTGTTCAACCAGAGCACGCCCTGGGCCGATGTGAACCTGTTCACCAACAACCAGCCCTTGCAGGACGCGCTGCGCCTGCATGCCCCCGGCCTGCCGCTGGCGGGCCTCGCGGCGCTGGGCGCGGAGATGGGATCGGCCGAAATGCAGACCCATGCTCGGCTCGCCAACACCTACAAGCCCCAACTGCGCACCCACGACCGCTTCGGCCACCGCACCGATGTGGTGGAGTTTCACCCCAGCTACCACGCCCTCATCGGCGCCGCGCTGCGCCACGGCCTGCATGCCACGCCATGGTCGCGCCAGGACACGGGCCACGCGCATACCGAGCGGGCCGCAGGCTTCATGCTGTTCACCGAAGCCGAACCCTCGGTGCTGTGCCCTGTGTCGATGAGCTACGCCGTGACCCCGGCATTGCGCGGCAATTCAGCGGTATGGGCGGATTGGAGCAAGGGGTTGTCGAGCACGCAGTACGACCCGCGCCTGGCGCTGTTCTCGCAAAAATCCGCGCTCACCATGGGCATGGGCATGACCGAGAAGCAGGGCGGATCGGACGTGCGCGCCAACACCACCCAGGCCGTGCCGGATGGCGAGGATGCCTGGGGCGCGCGCTACCGCATCACGGGGCACAAGTGGTTCTTTTCCGCGCCCATGTGCGATGCGTTCCTGATCCTGGCGCAGGCGCCCGGCGGGCTCACCTGCTTTTTCCTGCCGCGTGTGCTGCCGGACGACACCGTGAACGCCATCCGCATCCAGCGCCTGAAAGACAAGCTGGGCAACCACGCCAACGCCAGCTCCGAGGTCGAGTTCATTGACGCGATGGCCTGGCGCGTGGGCGAGGAGGGCCGGGGCGTGGCGCAGATCCTGGAAATGGGCACCATGACGCGCCTGGACTGCGCCCTGGGCACCAGCGGCCTGATGCGACAGGCGCTCAGCATTGCGCTGCACCACACGCGCCAGCGCTCGGCCTTTGGCAAGAAGCTCATCGACCAGCCACTCATGCGCAACGTGCTCGCCGATCTGGCGCTGGAAAGTGAAGCGGCTACCGCTCTCTCCATAAGGCTTGCGAGCGCCTTTGACCACAAAGACAAGAGCGAGCACGAGGCCATCATGGCCCGCCTGCTCACACCCGTGGCCAAGTTCTGGGTGTGCAAGCGCGGCAGCGTGTTTGCGCAGGAGGCCATGGAATGCCTGGGCGGCAACGGCTATGTGGAAGAGGGCGGCGAAGGCGTGATGGCCCGCATCTACCGCGAGATGCCGCTCAACTCCATCTGGGAAGGCGCGGGAAACATCATGGCGCTGGATTTGATGCGCGCCGTGCGCCGCGCCGACACCGCTGCCGCTTTGGACGCCGAACTGGCACCCGCACGCGGCGCCCATCCGGCGCTGGACCGTCTGGCCGGCGCGTTGCCCCTGCGCGTGGACGCCATGACCACCGAGGCCGAGGCCCGGCGCCTCGCGCAGGATGTGGCGCTGGCCGTGCAGGCGGCCCTGCTGCTGCGCAGTGCGCCCGGTGCCGTTTTCCGCGCGTTTTGCGACTCGCGCCTCTCCGGCGACTGGGGCTACAGCTTTGGCACGCTGGGCGCGGGTGTCAACCTGGACGCCATCCTGGCCCGTGCGCTCCTGGCCTGATTCACCCTACAGAATTTTGCGGAGAACCCCATGTCTCACCTCATCCTGCACCACTACCCCTCGTCGCCGTTCTCCGAAAAGATCCGCGCGGTGCTCGGCTTCAAGCAGCTGGCCTGGAAGTCCGTGATCATCCCCAGCGTCATGCCCAAGCCCGATGTGGTGGCGCTCACGGGGGGTTACCGCAAGACGCCGTTCTTGCAGATCGGTGCCGACATCTATTGCGACTCGGCCCTCATCTGCGACGTGCTGGAGCACGAACAGCCCGAGCCCGTGCTCTACCCGCCGCACCTCAAGGGCGTGGCGCGCGTGTTTGCGCAGTGGGCCGACACCACGCTGTTCTGGGCTGCCATGGCCTACAACTTGCAGCCCAAGGGCGCTGCCGTGCTGTTTGCCAATTTGCCACCGGCCGTCGCGCAAGTGTTTGGCGAAGACCGCCGCGAGATGAGTGCCGGCATGCAGCGCCTGCGCCCTGCTGACGCGACGGCTGCCTACCGCTCGTACCTGCGCCGCATTGCGCACATGGCCGAGGAGCACGAATTTCTGTTCGGTGCGGAGCCCTGCCTGGCCGACTTCGCTGCCTACCACCCGCTGTGGTTCACCCGCCAGTGCGTGCCGGTGATGATGGACATCTTCACCAACACGCCCGCTGTGCTGGAGTGGATGGACCGCATCGCAGCACTGGGCCATGGCCGCATGGAGAAGTTCAGCGCGGAGGATGCGATCACCGTGGCAGCAGGCATGGAGCCCCTGCCTTTGACGGACGATGTGTTTCAGGACGAGCACGGCATCCCGCTGGGCACGCGCGTCACCATTGCCGCCGAGAGTTTTGGCACGGAGCCTACGGAAGGCGAGCTGATTGCCGCCACCCGCACCCGCTACACCCTGCGCCGCACCGACCCGCGCGCGGGCACGGTGCATGTGCATTTCCCCCGCATTGGGTATGTATTAAGGGCATCCCCCTGAGCGGCTGTGCCGCTTCCCCCTTCTCTCGAAATGCTGACGCATTTCTGGAAGGGGGACGACACCCTCGCACGCAAGCGAGGCGCCGCATACGTGGCTCGGCGGCCCTCGCTCGGCGTCCCTGGTCTGGGCCCTCCAGCTTTCACCGACGCTGTAAATATCAACGACTTGAAGGAGACAAAACCATGATCGACAACTTTGCCGGCAAAACCGCCGTCCTCACCGGCGCAGGCTCGGGCTTTGGCCTGGAATGCGCGCGCATTGGCGCACGCCTGGGCATGAACCTGGTGCTGGTGGATGTGCAGCAGGATGCGCTTGACGCCGCCACCGCCGAGATGCAGGCTGCAGGCGCCCAGGTGCTGTCGCGCAAGGTAGACGTGTCGAACGCTGCCCAGATGGAGCAGCTGGCCGCCGACGTGCAGCAGCGGTTTGGCGCGCCGCACATGGTCTTCAACAACGCGGGCGTGGGCGCGGGCGGCCTGGTGTGGGAGAACTCGGTCAAGGACTGGGAATGGGTGCTGGGCGTGAACCTGTGGGGCGTGGTGCATGGCGTGCGCCTGTTCACGCCCATGATGCTGGCAGCCGCCAAGGCCGACCCGGCCTGGCGCGGCCACATCATCAACACGGCCAGCATGGCGGGGCTGCTCAATGCGCCCAACATGGGCATCTACAACGTGAGTAAGCATGCGGTGGTGGCCCTGTCGGAGACGCTGTACCAGGACCTGTCGCTCGTCACCGACCAGATCGGCGCCAGTGTGCTGTGCCCCTTCTTCGTACCCACCGGCATCCACCAGAGCCACCGCAACCGCCCGCAGGACATGCCTGCCGACAAGCCCACCAAGAGCCAGCTCATCGGCCAGGCCATGAGCGACAAGGCCGTGACCAGCGGCAAGATCACCGCAGCCGAGGTGGCGCAAAAGGTGTTCGACGCAGCGGCACAGGGGCAGTTCTACATCTACAGCCACCCCAAGGCCCTGGCCTCGGTGCAGACGCGCATGGAGGACGTGATGATGGGCCGCAACCCCACCGACCCATTTGCCGGCAAACCCGAGGTGGGCGCACAGCTGCGCGCCGCGCTGCGTGCGGATTGATGTGCAGAGTCGGATTATTGATCAAAATGGGGTTTAGCGCTTTCCTAACAAGCGCTGGCAGCTATTAAAAGCATAGTAAATGCTGATCCCGCCAACCCCGTCCCTGGCTGAGCCGGCTTCCAACTCTGGGCACGGCCATGCGCTGTTCGACACCGCGCTGGGTGCCTGCGGCATTGCCTGGGGGCCGGCCGGCATTGTGGCGGTGCAGTTGCCTGAGCAAAGCGCGGAAGCCACGCGCGCCCGCCTGCTGCGCAAGCTGCCGCAGTGCCATGCGGCCGCCACGCCGCCGCAAGCCGTGCGCGATGCCATCACCGGCATCCAGGCCCTGCTGGCTGGCGAGCCGCGCGACCTGCGCGAGGTGCGGCTTGACATGGAAGGCCTGCCGCCCTTGCACCAGCAGGTCTACGCCGTCGCCCGCGCCATTGCGCCCGGCAGCACGCTCACCTATGGCGACGTTGCCCGGCAACTGGGAAACCCGGGCCTGGCCCGCGCCGTGGGCCAGGCACTGGGCGCGAACCCTTTCGCCCCCGTGGTGCCCTGCCACCGGGTGCTGGCGGCCGGGGGGCAACCCGGCGGCTTCTCGGCCAGCGGCGGGGCCGCCACCAAGCTGCGCATGCTGGCCATTGAGGGCGCGTGCCCGGGCGGGACCTTGCCCCTGTTTGATTGATGCATGTCCGGGGGCTGGAGGGGCACACGCTCTCAGGCGCCAGCCCGCTTACGCGGATGCCATAGCGGGCCCGCAGTGCCGCCAATGGCGTGTGCAGGTGATCGGCCGGGGTGTCCCAGGGCCAGCGCGCGGTCTGCTGGCTGCAGCGCCCGCAGACGCGTGGTGCGGACCACAGCGCCGGGACCAGTTTGCGCAGCACGTCGGCGGGGCGCAGCTGGCGGTAGATCTGCCGCGATTCGTGCAACGCATAGCCCTTGAGCACCGCCAGCCCTGCAGTGGTTCCGCAGATGCTGGCCAGCTTGACGGCTGCCTCGCTGGCCAGGCCGATGTTGCAGCCATAGACCACGTGCACACGGTCGTGGGCCTCAAAGAACGCCTGCGCCGCAGGCGACAGGTCGCGACCCTGGGGCAGTCCGGGGTGCGCGGCAAAGTATTCGTCCAGCCCCTGCCGCAGCGTCTGCGATGAGTGCTGGTACTGGTAGTGCAGCAAGGGCCGGTGGGGCATGTGGGCAGCGACTGGCAAGCGGCGGTGCATCGGTGCGCAGGTGATGCGGGGTGGCCCATTCTTCGCCACACAGGCGCGTGGTGCAAGATCGTCGGGCGCGATAGCCGACGGCTGCGATCCGCAGAAACCCTTCCAAGGCGCATTGATGGAGCCTGCAGTGCTACATTCATCAGAGCGCCTGCCCTCCCGGCCCGCCGCCTTCCCGCTGCTGCACAGGAATCTGCCCATGACACCGGAACGCCAGCGACTCATCCGCCTCCTGTTCGACGAGTACATCGAGATGTACGCCACGCGCGACGCGCGGCTACTCACCCGTTTCAGCGACAACTTCAGCGGCTTTGCTGGCAGCAGTGACCAGCTCGTCAAAACCCGCAGCGAATGGTTGAACATCACGCAGCAGGACTTTGCCCAGGTGCCCGGCCGCATCGGCATCGAGCTTGTGGATTTTTTTGCGCAGGACTGGGGTGACGACGTGCTGGCCGCCACCGCCTTCTTCCACATCCGCCTTCCGCTGGAAGACGCGCTGCTGGCCCGCGAGACAGCGCGGCTGGTGGTGGTGTTCTACCGCGAAGGGGACGACTGGAAGGTGGTGCACAGCAGCACCTCCATACCTTTTGGCGTGGTGCGCGAAGGCGAGGTCTACCCCATGGAGCAGTTGCAGGCGCAGAACCGCGAGCTGCAGGCGTTGGTGGAGGAACGCACGCAAGCCCTTGCCGACGCGAACCAGCGGCTGCAGTGGATCAGCAACACCGACGGGTTGACCGGCATAGCCAACCGGCGCCACTTTGACCAGACACTGGCGCACGAATGGGCGCGGGCCCAGCGTGCGGGGGCACCGTTGTCGCTGATCCTGCTGGACGTGGATGTGTTCAAGCACTTCAACGACCACTACGGGCACCTGGCGGGCGACAAGTGCCTGCAGGCCCTGGCGCTGACGCTGGCGCAGACCGGTGCGCGGCGCGACGGAGACTTGGCGGCGCGGTTTGGCGGCGAGGAGTTTGTGGTGCTGCTGCCAGGCGCCGACATGGCCGCTGCGGGTGAGGTGGCGTTGCACATCCAGCAGGCGATCCAGCAGCTGGCGCTGCCGCACGAGGGCGCACCGCACGGCATCGTCACCGTGAGCTTTGGGGTGGCCAGCGTGGTGCCGCAGCGCGACGACACGCCCGACACACTGGTGCGCCGCGCCGACCGTGCCATGTACCGCGCCAAGCAGGCCGGGCGCAACCGTATCGAACTGGATGGCGGCGCGCGCGAGCCCCCGTCCGCAGACCAGGAGGGTGGGTGATGGGGCTTCAATGCCGCCCTCTGGCTGCGTAGTGCGCAAGCTGAGCGAACGCTTTAGCGTGCCATGGCCGGTGCTGCCACAACACCCTGCGCGGTACTGCGCCACTCCAGTGGAACCAGGTCCCACAGCGGCGTGGGGTCGCGTTGCCAGCGGGGCAGAGTCGCCGGGGCGGCGGCGGGGCCTGTCGTGGCAGCCAGCTCGGCAGTGGCGAGCTGCTGCATCCATGCCACGTCGATCTGCCCGCCGGGTGCAGCGCGCGAGAAAATGAGCTGCAGCATGCGCCGCGCGGTGGCATCGCCCGCGCTTGCGGCAATCTGGTACAGGCGCACCGCCTCGCTGTAATTGGCGGGCACGCCATCGCCGCGGTGGTAGCTCTGGGCCTGCAGCAGCCAGTCGTGCGCGGTGTGCCGTGCGGGGCCCGCAGCCGCCGCGGTGCTGGCCTGCAGGCGCTGGCCCAGTAACTGCGCGTTGGCCCGTGCGGCGTCAGACCGTGGCGCGGCCGCGTTGAACTGCGCCAGCGCTTCGTGCAGGCGTCCGGCGGCCAGCAGCTCCAGCCCCAGCTCGTTCAATGCCTGGGCATTGCCGGACTGTGCAGCGGCGCGCAGCAGCGTGCGCGCATCGGTGGCGGCCGAAAGCGCATGCGCAGGCCCCGCAGCGTGGGGCACAACCACCGGGGCGGGTCCGGGCGGCGCGCCAAGCGCGCCCAGCGGGGCCAGCTGCTGCTCCACCAGCCATTCCAGAAACTGCGCACGCCCCGGGTCTGCGCGCCGCAGCGGCTCAAGCCAGGGGCGTGCCAGCACGGGGTTGGGCTGCCCGGTGCCGCAGCCCTGCAGCGCGCACCATGCCAGTCCGGCAGGCGCCAGGCTGTGGCCCAGGGCTTGCGCGCGCTCAAACCAGTGCTGGGCCTGGGGCGCATCCGGGGGCATGCCCAGGCCGTGCAGCGCCAGCAGGCCCAGCAGCCATGCGGCATCGCGCTGTGCGGGTGTTTTCATGAGCGGGGCAGGTGTGCGGCCGGGGGTTGGCACTGCAGACGCTGCGGCGCGCAGGGCCTCCACCCGCGCGCGCTGGGCAGCGTCGGCAGGCGCGGGTGCCAGCAGTGCAGGAGGCGCGGCGGGCATTGGCGGAGCCACCGGCTCGGCACCTGCCGCAGCCTGTGCCTGTACCCCAGCCAGCACGCTGCCGCAAACCAGACCGGCGCAGCACCCGCACAGTGCCAGGGCGTAGGCACGGGGGACTCCCTTCATGGCTTCTTGGCCGGGGCCGCCGGTGCCGCAGGAGAGGGCGCTGCGCGGCGGGGCACGACCTGCCAGTAGATGGCGTTGCCGGTGTAGCCCTGGGTGCCCAGCGCAGCGGCAAATGCCTCGTTGACCTTCTCCAGCGAGCGGTAGCCTGCAATGGGCTTGAGCGGCGGGCCCTGCAGCGCCGTGGGCAGGCGCGGCATGCTGTCGGCATCGGCGGCAAAGCACGCGACCCCCTCGGTGCCGGGGCTGGCCGCATCCATGATGAAGCCGGGGTTGGGGCTCATCCAGTCTGGTATGCGCACAGCCTGGTGGGCCGACACCCAGCCCGAGGTATTGGCCTGGTTGGGCAGCAGCCGGATGACGGTGCCCGTGGCATCGGCCAGATAGCACTGCAGGTACGACGCGCGCGACACCGTGGCCGACAGGAACACCTGCTCGCCCACTTCAAACGCGGTGCGGTCCAGCAGCACGTTTTCGATCTGCAGGTCGATGGTGCGCTCGGGCGCGGCGGAGCCATAGGCCGGCGGTGTGCCGAGCGGCACAAAGGCTGCGGGCATGGGCGCCGCCACGTTGGCAGCGGCGGCCACCGGTTCGGCACTGGTGGTGGCCCAGCCTACGCGCGCCAGCGTGCCATCACTGGTCAGTTCGACAAAGTGCCGCAGTGCGCGTTCGTAGGTGACGAAGTCCACGGTGCCCGTCACCACCATGCCCTGGTCTGCCTGAAAGCGCGCCAGCGCGGCACGGAACGCGGGGCTGGGATCGGCGGGGGTGCTGCCGGGTACAGCGTCGTCTGCGGCGCCGAGATACCCGCGGCTGACCAGCGAGCGCCGCACCAGTTGCTGGTGCACAGCCGGCGTGCCTTCGTCATACCAGTCGCGCAGCTGGCGCTGGAAGTCGGGGTGGTTCTGCTCCAGCGTCAGGCACTGCCAATAGGGAACACGGGCCCACTTGCCCATCAGCTCGATGGTGGCGAGCTCCACCAGCGTGCGCACGGCGCCACCCGTGCCCTGGGTGTAGTCGCGCCCCACGTTGAACTGCACGCCATAGCTGCCGATGCGGCCGGCAAGGTCCCACCCCTCGCCGCCGTTGCCCACGATGACCTCGTTGGCCGAGTCCAGGCCGGGGATCAGGGTGCGTGTGCGAAAGTCGCCCAGGTGCATCTCCAGCCCGATGATGGTGGCGTTGCGGCTGCGGCTATAGCCGGTCTCGATGCGGGGGCCGGACAGGCCTGTGTCAAACCGGCGGCTGATCACGTTCTGGTCCACGAACGCGATGGCGCCTGACAGGTACAGCGCCGGCCGCTGCAGCTGCATCTGGTTGTTGTTGAGCAGGATGGTGGTGAGGTTCTGCACCGTGTCCTGGCGGGCAATGTCCACCTCGTAGTCCACGTAGCGGAAGGCATTGCTCAGCCGCGACATCTGTGAGATGGCGGTGATGACCATCTCCTTGGTGGCGACGGCCACGCGGTTGGAGTAGTCCGGGATCTGCTTGCTCGTGACCAGCGTGGTGGGCAAGCGGGCATCGCGCAGCAGGTGGTCCATGCACATCAGCGAATCGGAAAAGCTGGATATGGACCGCGTGGGGCGCACCACGGGCCGGCTGCTGACCGGTGCACGCTCCTGGAATTCCGCATCCCGTCGGGCGTCCATGGGCAGCGCGCAGCCACTGAGCAGCGCCACGGAGCAAGCCACCCACGCCATCCACAGTACCCACGGACGGCCAGGGCGCCGCGGCGCGCGCCGCGCGCTGGACGACAAGGGCAAAGGCGAGTGGGGCATGGCGCGTCAGCGGCAGACGTTGACCAGATCGCCACGCAGCACCACCACCTGGGGCGACGCGTTGGGTCCGTACCGGTTGAACTGGCTGGAGCTGCCCGACAGCGTGTTGCTTCCGACCTCCTGCACGCAGGTCTTCTGCAGGCCCTGTGCCTGGGCGGTGGTGACCACGTCGTTGTCGGTCAGGATGCCTTCGGTGTCGGCCGAATAGGCCTTGGCCTCGTAGCGGGCCACTCGTGCGCGCAGCCATGCGGGCATGTCCACCGGCGGCGTCAGCCCGCCCGAGGCAGGCGCGGCGCCCGTGGGCAGCATCTGCACGGTGAGCGGGCGGCTCAGCACCACCGGGTCTTCACCCGGCGCCTGGGCTTGCGCCAGGTTGCTGGCCAGCAGCAGTGCGCAGACGGTGGCACCGCGCCATGTGGCGCCGTTGTGGCGCCTGCCCGCGCAGGCTGTTGGGAGGGGGGGAGTGTTCATGGCAAGGTCTCCGTGGAGGGGCGCCGCAGCGAGAAGCCCAGGGGCCGCGGGTTGCGCCTGCCTGGAAGATCAGCCCGCTATGCCGGATTACCGCAGTACCGGATCACCGGAGCAGCAGCACGGCGCGGCCCCCGGAGTGCAGTGCGCTATGGGCTCAGTGGCCACCGTAGCCGCCGGAGCGGGTGGGCTGGCAGGTGAAGCAGGCGTTGTTGGACGCGATGTTCTGCACCGCCTTGCTGTTGCTGCCGCTGGATAGGTTGGCCACGTTGGAGCCAGCCAGAACCGTCAGCTGCACGGAGTTGCCCGACACCGAGACCTCGCCCACGTTGGTGGAGAGGTTCTGGCTGGCGTAGGCGTCGCTGCCGCTGGCCGTGTTGGTCAGGCTGCCGCCCACGCCCACCACGGTCTGCAGCGACGTGCCGCCGATGGTCACGTTGCCGGTGTTGGTAGCCAGGTTCTGGAAGGCCTCGCTCTTCTGGCCGGTGGAGTTGTTGTTGAGGCTCATCGATGTGAGCGAGGCGGCTTGTACCGAGGTGCCGGTGATCTTGATGTCCGGGCTGGAGGCCACGGGTCCGGTGGCAAACGCGGTGGAGGCCAGGGCTGCAAGGGCGATGAATGCGAGCTTTTTCATGACATTTCCTTCGATGGTGACGTCGAACACAAGGCCCCGCAGCGGTGGCCGCAGGGCGGGCTTGGGACAGCGGTGGTGGCGGGGCTGTGGGGCTGTTGCTTTCCTGCCGCTGTCTGAAAGGCAGTGTCTGCGGCCAGGGCTGGCCGACCAATGCGCTGTAGACGCTACCGAGTTCGCGCGACCTTTTGACTACTGCAATCGCCGCGCCACGCTTGCCACACGCGGGGGTGTGCAGTGCCGTATGGGCAGGGATAACAGAACACTTCAGGTAGTTTCTTTATGTAACTAATGAAAAAAGGCGGTGCACGCGGTGCCGGCGGGTTTGTGCGTGCAACAGAACGGCGATTTTTTTGATGATTTTTGTAACGCAAGCGCGTAGTGTTCCGTCTGCTCCGGTGCGCGGCAGGCAGATTTCAGGCCGCAGACGCCGGTGCCGCAAGGCCGGGCGAGGGGCGGCCGGGTCAGCACAGCTGATTGGATTCACGGGGAGTTTTGTATCTTGAGCAACACCGTTCTGGCTTCTCCCGGCGCTGCGGCGCTGGCGCCTTCCGCACCATCGGCGGGGCAGTTTTCCACCATCGACAACCCCCCATCGGTGTGGCCGGACTTCATGGTGGGGCAGCGCGGGCGTCCCGTTCGCGTGCTGCTGGTGGACGACGACGCGCATCTGCGCCACGTCATCGCCCAGGAGTTGATGGCCGACGCCCGCACCCTGCTGGTGGCCCAGGCCGGGAGTGTGCGCGAGGGGCGCCGGGCCATCCGCCTGCACGAGTTTGACGTGCTGCTGGTAGACCTGCACCTGGGCGACGGCGTGGGGTTTGAGCTGCTGGCCGACCTCAAGCGCCTTCGACCCGGCGCGCAGGCTGTGATGATCTCGGTCGTCGAGAACGACGACCAGGTGCTGCGCGCGTTCGAACAGGGGGCGGTTGGTTACGTGTGCAAGAACTCCTGGTTTGGCAACTACACCCAGGCGGTGCTCCAGGTGGCTAACGGCGGCGCGGCCATCACCCCGCACCTGGCGCGGCGGCTGCTGCAGCGCTTTGACCGCCCGCATGCCGGCGAGGCCAAGCGCCGCCAGCCCGACGAGGTTGAGCGACTGTCCGCGCGAGAGAAGGAAATCCTGCGTATGGTGGCCACCGGCTACACCAGCGCCGAGATCGGCGCGCGCCTGCTCATCAGCGGCATGACGGTCAACACCCACATCCGCAACATCTACCGCAAGCTGCAGGTGCGCACCCGCGCGCAGGCCGTGCGGTTCGCGTCGCTGCGGGGGCTGTTCTAGCCCCGCCCAACCTGCGGAAGGCGGGCAGTACTGCATCGCCTACCAAGCCAGTAAATCGCCATGTTCGTAAGCCGCCCACCCCGCGTGGCCCTGGCCTGTGTCGGCCTGTGGCTGGCGCAACTGCTGCTTACGGTGGTGGTGTACCGGCTGGAATGGGTGAAAGACCATGAGGTGCTGGACCGCTGGTGGGCGGCATTGCTGGCCACCTCGCTGCTTCTGGGCCTGGTGCTGGTCACGCAGCTACCCCGGGCGCTGCGCTGGCGGCCCCGGCGCAGCCCGCGTGTGCACCCAGCGCTGCTGGCCGAGCGCCAGCGCATCGCACGCGACCTGCACGACCGGGTGGGCTCGCAGTTGCTCAACGCGGTGGCGCTGCTGGATGCGCGCGCGCCCCAGCCCCATGCCGCGCGCGAGGTGCTGGCGCTCAGCCTGCTGGACCTTCGGCTCATCGTCGACGCCATGGCCGCCGACGGCGAGCCGTTGCCCCATCGGCTGGCGCGCCTGCGCCATCGCCTGCAGCCCGTGCTGGACCAGCGCGGCATCCGCATGGTGTGGGATGTGCCAGATGGCGCACCGGATGGCGCACCGGATGGCGCACCGGATGGCGCACTTCATGGCACAGAAGACGGCGGGCTGGTGGACGGGTTGCCGGGCGTCTTGCCCCCTGCCGGTCGGGTGGCTGCCGAGATCACCGCCATCGCCCAGGAAGCGCTAAGCAATGTGCTGCAGCACGCGCAGCAGGCCAACGAAGTGCGCGTGTCCCTGCAATACCTTGCGCACACCGGCTGCTGGTGCCTGCGCGTTCAGGACAACGGGCAGGGCGTGGCGACCGCGCGCGGCGACGGCCCCGCCGGGCAGGGCCTGCGCAGCATGGCGCAGCGGGCGCACGCGCTGGGCGGCAGCCTGCGAGCGGAGACGCCACCCGGCGGGGGTCTGCTGCTGCGGCTAGAGATACCGGCCCACGCTGAATCGCTGCTGTAGACACGGCTGGTGTTGTTGCTGAGGGAATCTGCGGGTTTACCCTGAACTGTTGCACCAAATTGGTGACAATGCGCGGCTATGCATTTCTCCCGCTTTCTCAAGATGGCCCTGGTCCTGGGCCTGCTGTCGGCCATCGGCCCGTTCGCCATCGACATGTATTTGCCTGCGCTGCCTGACATCGGCGCCAGCCTGGGCGCCTCGGTGGGGGCCGTGCAGTGGAGTCTGACGGCGTTCTTCCTGGCACTGGGGGCTGGCCAGCTGTTCTACGGCCCGGTGTCGGACATGGTCGGACGCAAGCCGCCGCTGTACTTCGGGCTGGGGCTGTTCACGGTGACCAGCGTGGGCTGCGCCTTGGCTACCAGCATCGAGATGCTGGTGGCGCTGCGGTTTCTGCAGGGCCTGGGCGCCGCGGCAGGCATGGCGATCCCGCGCGCCGTGGTGCGCGACCTGCACACAGGCACCGACGCAGCGCGCCTCATGTCGCTGCTGATCCTGGTCTTCAGCGTGTCGCCCATCCTGGCTCCGCTGGTGGGCAGCGGGGTGATTGCGGTGTCGGGCTGGCGAGGCGTGTTCTGGGTGGTGGCGGTGGCCGCTGTCGCCGGGCTGGCGCTGGTGTGGGGCAGCCTCAAGGAAACCCGCGACGCCGCCGAGCGCGTGGAAAGCAGCCTGGGAGGCGCTTTGTGCGCCTATGCGCTCTTGCTGCGCGACTGGCACTACCTGGGCCTGGTCTTCATCGGTGGATGTGCCATGGCGGGCTTTTTTGTGTATCTGGCGGGCTCGCCGTTCGTGCTCATCAACCATTACGGCCTTACGCCTGCGCAGTACAGCATGGCGTTTGGCGTCAACGCGGCGGCGTTCATCGGCGCATCGCAGTTCACCGCCATGCTGGGCGAGCGCTTTGGCATGGTGCGGGTGGTGAAGGCCGCGGCCACGGCGTCGGGCGCGGTGATGGCGTCGTTGCTGCTGTACTACCTGCTGGGCGGTGACGATCTGGCGGTGCTGATCGGTTTGTACTTTGTGGCGAGCGCGCTCATGGGGCTAGTGATTCCGACCACCTCCGTCCTTGCGCTGGAAAAGCACGGCGCCATTGCCGGCACCGCCTCGGCGCTGCTCGGCACCCTGCAGATGCTGACGGGCGCGCTGGCCATGGGGGTAGTGGGCCTGTTTGCCACCGGCGAGCCGCTGCCCATGGTGGTGGGCATGGCCACAGGCGCGCTGCTGGGCGTTGCACTCACCTGGGTGACGTTGGGCGGGCGGAGCGGCGCACTGGCACACACCTGAGCTGAGCATCGTTGTTCTGCTCATAAATAGATAGCTGCTAGCGCTTTACCAGTAAGCGCTAGAGGCCAATTTTGCGTAAATTCTGCAGGTGAGCGCCGAATCTGCGGGTCAAAGCCCCTGGGCTGCGACCTCTTCGGCCAGCGCACGCACCGTCAGCGGCGCGCAGCCCTCAGCATGATTGCTGATGGTGACGAACGCGTTCTGTCCGCGCCGCGTGATGCCGGCGATGACAGCGGCCAGCTCAGCACGTGTCGGCAGGTCGGGGTGGTGCAGGCGGTCGTACGGCTGGTAGAGCCGTTCGGCGTCTTCGTACCCGTACGGGCCGTGCACGGGGTTCAGGTTCCAGCGGCACACCAGCGGGCCGGGCCACAGCGCGCGCAGCACCGGCAGCTGCTGCTGCAGTGGCGGCATCTTGGCGTGCAGACCCAGGCAGTAGGTGGCGCCACATTCACGCAGCACGGCGGCAAACTCGGGTGTCAGCCATTCGGGGTCGCGCACCTCCACGGCAATCACGCCGTCTGGCGCGGCCGGTGCCAGCGCCGGCAGGGCGCGCAGCATGGCGCGCAGCCTCTCCAGCAGCAGCGGCATGTGGTTCAGCTGGGCCAACGGCAGCGGGCTGAGCTGAAACACCAGCGCACCCAGCTTGTGTGCCAGGCCCTGCAAGGCAGGCTCCACACACTCGCTGAGCGCCAGTTCAGGGCTCAAAAACGCGGGGTTGGGCTCGCGCCCCCGGCCATCTTCGCTGCGCACCAGCGCGTCCGTCACCACGCTGGGCGCCTTCACCACAAAGCGGAAGTCGTCCGGCACCTGCGCGGCATACCGCTCGAACTGGCTTGCCGTGAGCGGCCGGTAGAAGCTCCGGTCAATGCTCACCGTGCGCAGCAGCGGGTGCTGGGCATACACCGCAAGACCGTTCTTGGACAACTGTGTGTCTGAATGCTCGCCCTCCCACACCAGGCCTTGCCAGCCTGGGTAGGTCCAGCTGGATGTGCCCAGGCGCAGCGTGGGCGGCAGGCTGCGAGCCAGGGCATGCACAGCTTCGTCCTGCGGCTGGGGGCAAACGCCGGCGGCCTTGCGGCGGCGCGGCGCGGGCGTGCTGGCCACTGTGTTTGCGCAGGGCGCCACTGCCGTATCCGCCGTGGGCTGAACGGCGCGCACTGCGGACGCCGTGGCGGACGCGTCCTCGCTGGGTGCGCCAAACAGGTCGTCCTGGATGCCCATGCCGTCTAATGCGTCAGGCCCCGGGTGCGGCGGAGGGCGCCGGCGCCGAGGCCTGCTCAATCACGTCGGCCGCTTCCTCGTTCAGGGCCTTGGCCTCGCGCTGGGGCTGGGTGAGTGGGGTGGGAACCCACTTCTTGCCCTGGAAGAACTGGCGTGCGCCGTCCTTGTCGCCCGCCAGTTCCAGCTGCAGGCGCTCGGCGTCGCGGGCGCGGATGCGCTCGGCCACCTCGGCCACTTCGTCGGGGTCCACGCCCAGGGTTTCGAGCGCCTGCATGCCAAAGCCCATGGCCGACTCGAAGGTCTCGCGCATCTGGTAGTCCACGCCCAGGCGCAGTAGTTCGATGGCGTGCTGCCGGTCAAACGCGCGGGCCAGCACAGGGATGAGCGGGCATTCGTGCTTGAGCAGCTCCACGATGTGTGTGGTTGTCTTGGGATCGTTGGTGCACACAAGGATGGACTTGGCATGGTGCGCGCCGCTGGCGTGCAGCACGTCCAGGCGGGTGCCGTCACCGTAATACACCTTGAAGCCGAACTTTGCGGCTGCGCGGATCATGTCGGTGTCGTTCTCAATGATGGCGATGTCCACGCCCCGGGCCAGCAGCAACTGGCTGGCGATCTGTGCGAAGCGGCCGAAGCCGATGATGAGCACCGTGCCCTTGAGGCCGTTGGCCGCTTCGACACCATCCATGCTCTGCGTGGGCTCGGGCGGCATCAGCCAGCGCAACGACAACACGGCCAGCGGGGTGAGTGCCATCGACAGGATGACCGCTGCGGTCAGCACCGCGTTCACGCGTGCCTCAATGATCCCCGTAGCGGCCGCAGCCGAATACAGCACAAACGCAAACTCTCCTCCCTGGGCCATCAGCATGGTGCGCTGCAGTGCCTCGCCGTGCCCGGCCTTGGCAAACCGCGCCACGGCGTAGACGCCCACGCCCTTGACGACCATGCACACCACCACGCCGCCCAGCAGCAGGGGCCAGTTCTGGAGCACCAGCGGCACATCCAGCGCCATGCCCACACCCATGAAGAACAGGCCCAGCAGGATGCCGCGGAAGGGCTCCACGTCGGCCTCCAGCTGGTGGCGGAAGGTGGACTCCGACAGCATCACCCCGGCGGCAAACGCACCCATCGCCATCGACAACCCGCCCCACTGCATGGCCAGCGCCGAGCCCAGCACCACCAGCAAGGCGGCTGCCGTCATTACCTCACGGGCGCGCGCCAGCGCGAGCAGGTTGAACAAGGGGTTGAGCAGCCACCGGCTCACGGCCACCAGCCCGGCCACGGCGGCCAGGGCCACGCCCACGGTCACCCAGCGCGACACCGACTGGTCTGGAGCGGCAGGCGATAGAAACGCCACGATGGCCAGGAGCGGCACGATGGCCAGGTCTTCGAGCAGCAGGATGGACACGATGCGCTGGCCGCGCGGGGTGGACGTGTCGCCGCTTTCGTCCAGAAGCTGCATCACAATGGCCGTGGACGACAGCACAAAGCCCGACGCGGCGATGAAGGACACGGCCGCCGACAGGCCTGCCAGCACGCCCGTGGCGGTGAGCAAGGCAATGCACACCAGCACCTGCGCCAGCCCCAGGCCAAAAATCTGCCGCCGCAGGTTCCACAGGCGCGATGGCTGCATCTCCAAGCCGATCACGAAAAGGAACATCACCACGACCAGCTCGGCCACGTGCAGGATGGTCTGAGCCTCGCTGAAAAAGCCCATGCCGAAAGGACCGATAGCCAAGCCCGCCGCCAGATAGCCCAGCACGGAGCCCAGGCCCAGCCGCTTGAACAACGGGACTGCGATGACGCCGGCGGCCAGCAGCACAACCACTTTGACGAGTTCGGTGCCAGATTCAGCAGCCATAGGGACTCCGGGGGAAAAAGCAGAAAGACAGAGGAAATAATGCGCGCAAGAATTCAGCGCCGATGGTAGCCGCTGGCTGGCGCCGCCGCCGGCAACCGCGGCCGTTTCCTTGACGCTTCAGGAGCCCGCGAACAGCCCGCCTTCGTTCAGCAGCTCGTAGGTGATCTCGGGGCGCTGGTCCATGCCCTTCTTGATGGCGGCGGGGATGGCCTGGCGCGTCTTGCGGCAAAGGCCGCGCTGCTCGTGGACCAGGATGGTGATGCCGCGCAGGGTCCGCACCTCGTTGGGGCTGGGGGCGATGGTGAGTTCGATGCCCAACTGCTGGGCCATGCGGTCCTGCATGCGGCGCAGGTCGGCCAGGCTGGTGATGTTTTCGAGCCGGTGCAGCAGCTTTTTCTCTTCGGCCTGCGTCAGCTGTAGCACGCGCATGTCGCCGTCGCCGGCCGCCAGCAGGCTGTCCCGGTCGCACACGCAGGCGCCGGGCGGGCACTCGGTGCGGATGGGGAAGGGCAGGGCGTTCATGGCGAAGGCATTCTAGAAGGGTGAGGGCGCGCGCGGGAGGGTAGGCCGTACCGGCGGAGCCTGAAGTGCCTGTGGCAAACTCGCGCGCTTCGCGTTTTGTTTGAGTCTCAAGAGTTCGCCACCCATGCAGCAGATCGTTCGGCAGTTGGCCGCAGAAATCAAAGTCAGTGAACAACAGGTGCGCGCAGCGGTGGAGCTGCTGGACGGCGGTGCCACGGTGCCCTTCATCGCCCGCTATCGCAAGGAAGTGACGGGCGGGCTGGACGACATCCAGCTGCGGGAGCTGGAGGCGCGCCTGTCGTACCTCCGCGAGCTGGAAGACCGCCGCGTGGCCGTGCTCAAGGCCATTGACGAGCAGGGCAAGTTGACCGACGCATTGCGCGCCGCCATTGCGGCCGCGCCCACCAAACAAGAGCTGGAAGACATCTACCTGCCCTTCAAGCAAAAGCGCCGCACCAAGGGCCAGATTGCGCGCGAATTTGGCATCGAGCCGCTGGCCGACAAGCTGTTTGCGGACCCCACACTGGACCCCGCCGTCGAAGCGGCGGCGTTCACCAAGCCGCCCGAAGTGCTGGACGACGGCAAGCCCGGTGCCGATTTCTCCACCGTGCCCGCTGTGCTCGACGGCGTACGCGACATCCTCAGCGAGCGCTGGGCCGAAGACCCGGCGCTGGTGCAGAACCTGCGCGAGTGGCTATGGGCCGAAGGCCTGCTGCGCAGCAAGAAGGTGGATAGCAAGAACGAGAATGACCCGGAGGTCTCCAAGTTCCGCGACTACTTTGACTACGACGAGCCGATCGGCCGCGTACCCTCGCACCGCGCACTGGCGGTGTTCCGTGGGCGCGGACTGGAAATTCTGGAGGCCAAGCTGGTATTGCCGGTGGAGCCCGAACCCGGCAAGCCCAGCATCGCAGAAGGCAAGATCGCTCTGCACCTGGGCTGGAGCCACCAGGGCCGCAAGGCGGACGACTTGATCCGCAAGTGCGTGGCCTGGACCTGGCGCGTGAAGCTCAGCCTCTCCACCGAGCGCGACTTGTTTGCCCGCCTGCGCGACGAGGCCGAGAAGGTGGCGATCAAGGTGTTTGCCGACAACTTGCGGGACCTGTTGCTGGCTGCACCGGCCGGCCCGCGCGTGGTGATGGGGCTGGACCCCGGCATCCGCACCGGCGTGAAGGTGGCCGTGGTGGACGCCACGGGCAAGCTGGTGGAGACTGCCACCGTGTATCCGCACGAGCCCAAGCGCGACTGGGATGGCTCGCTGTTCACCCTGGCCAAGCTGGTGGAAAAACATGGCGTGAACCTGATTGCGATTGGCAACGGCACGGCCAGCCGCGAGACGGACAAGCTGGCGGCTGACCTGATCAAGATGGCGGCCAAGGCGGACCGCAGCATCGAGAAAGTGGTGGTGAGCGAGGCGGGCGCCTCGGTGTACTCCGCCAGCGAATACGCATCGCAAGAGATGCCCGATGTGGACGTGAGCCTGCGAGGGGCCGCCTCCATCGCGCGCCGCCTGCAGGACCCGCTGGCCGAGTTGGTGAAGATCGACCCCAAGAGCATTGGCGTGGGCCAGTACCAGCACGACGTGAACCAGAGCGAGCTGGCGCGCACCTTGGGCACGGTGGTGGAAGACTGCGTGAACTCGGTGGGTGTGGATCTGAACACGGCCAGCGTGCCATTGCTCAGCCGCGTGTCGGGCTTGTCGGCCAGTGTGGCCAAGGCAGTGGTGCGCTGGCGCGAGGCCAATGGTGCGTTCAAGAGCCGCAAGCAGCTGATGGACGTGGCGGGCCTGGGCGCCAAGACGTTTGAGCAGAGCGCGGGCTTCTTGCGCATTCGCGGCGGTGAGAACCCGCTCGACATGACGGGTGTGCACCCCGAAACCTACCCCGTGGTCGAGCAGATCATGGAAAAGACGGGCAAGCCGGTGGCCGAGATCATGGGCCGCGCCGACATGCTCAAGACCCTGAAGCCCGAGCTGTTCGCCAACGAGAAGTTTGGCGTCATCACCGTCAAGGACATCCTGGCTGAGCTGGAAAAGCCCGGCCGGGACCCGCGCCCCGACTTCAAGGTGGCGCGCTTCAACGACGGCGTGGAGGACATCAAGGACCTCAAGGAAGGCATGATCCTGGAGGGCACCGTGAGCAACGTGGCCCAGTTCGGCGCCTTCGTCGACCTGGGTGTGCACCAGGACGGCCTGGTGCATGTGAGCCAACTGGCGCACAAGTTCGTGAACGACGCCCGCGAGGTGGTCAAGACCGGCGACATCGTCAAGGTCAAGGTCATGGAAGTGGATGTGGAGCGCAAGCGCATCGGCCTCTCGATGAAGCTTGACGCTGCACCGCGCCAGCAAGGAGAGCGCGGCGACCGCGGCCCGCGCGACAACCGCTTCGAAGGCGCAGGCCGAGGCTACGCCCAGCCTCCACGCCGCGGCCCCGAGCCTGCACAGCCATCGGCCATGGCCTCGGCATTTGCCAAGCTGCAACAGGGCAAGGGCCGGTGACGGCAGGTGCCGGAATGGGGGCCATAATCGCCTGCAACCCTCACTCTGGCGCCTGACCCATGGAGTTGAACGCACTGCTGGCCCAACCGGTGGCCCTGCCCAGCCTTCCGCGCGCCGTGGCGCTGCTGATGAGCGAACTGGCGCATCCCGAACCCAGCCTGCGTCGCATGAACCAGCTGTTTGGCGCCGACCCGGCGTTGGCCGGGCGTCTGCTGGAGATGGCCAACTCCCCCACCTTTCAGCTGCCCCGGCAAATTGCCGGCATCCCCGAGGCCCTGGCCCTGCTTGCCACGCCGCAGCTGCGGGCGCTGGTCACCTCGGCGCCGCTGGGCACCACCTCGCGGTCGGTGCCGGGGGTCAACATGCAGCAGTTCTGGCGCTACAGCCTCAACACCGCCAAGATCGCGCGCTCGCTGGCCGGCATCGTGCACCACAGCCAGATCGCCGCGTACACCGCCGGCCTGCTGCATGCGGTGGGCGAACTTGTGATCCACCTGGGCGATCCGGAGAAGGCCCAGTCGGTCAACACGCTGGTGGCGCCGTTTGATCCGCGCCGCGGCAAGATTGAGCAGCGCATCTTCGGGTACTGCTACGGCCACGTGTCGGCAGGGCTGGCGCGCCGGTGGCAATTGCCCGAGGTGGTGGTGGATGCGCTGCACCACCAGGCCGCACCCTTTGAAAACAATGCCTACGAGCCGCTGGCCGGGGTGGTCCACCTCGCGTCCTGGCGCGCTCGCGCGCGCGAGGCCGAGCTCGACGAGCGCGAGCTGGCCGTCACCTTTCCCGGCGAAGTGGGCCTGGCCCTGGGCCTGGACATCGACATGGTGCTGCAGCAGGACCCCATCGACTGGACGGCCAAGCCCGAAGCAGCCGACTACGTGGTGTGAGGCGAAGCACCCCCTGAGTCGCCTCGCGCCTTCCCCCTCCTCATATTGCTTCGTAATCTGGGAGGGGGACGCTCCCAACGCGGCGGGGCGGTCCTTGCGGGGAAGCACTGGCCTTGGCCTTGCCAGTTTCATGCGCCGCGGGAATTTTTGAGCGCAGACTGGTATAGCTGGGGTGCCAGCAGACGAAGGCGTGACAGGCGCGGCTGCCTGCCTTTGAGACAATCCCAGTCCATGAAAGCCCTGCGCATCCATGCCGGCCCCCGCGCCCGCGAGCACCTTGAAAAACACGGCCTGCGGCCCTCGGACGTGGGGGTGATCCCCGGTGCTGCAGGCGGCCCCAAGGGGCTGATCCTGGGCCCTCTCGACCGCTTCCTCTTTGGGCAGTGGCTGCCCCGGTCGGACCAGCCCGTGCACCTGGTGGGCGCATCGATTGGCGCCTGGCGCATGGCCACGGCCTGCCTGGGCGATTCGGTGGCCGCCTTCGAGCGGCTGGAGCACGACTACATCCACCAGGACTACGAACTGCCCCCCGGCAAGAAGCGCCCCACGGCGGCCCACGTGAGCGAGCGCTTTGGCCAGAACCTGGACGCCTTCTACGGCGGCCGTGTGCAAGAGGTGCTGAGCCACCCGCGCTACCGCCTGCACATCGTCACGTCGCGCGGCCGGCATGTGCTGCGGCGCGAACACGGGCTGGTCACACCGCTGGGGTACTTGGGCGCCTTTTTGACCAACACGGTGCACCGCAAGGCCATGGGCGCCTGGCTTGAGCGGGTGGTGTTTTCATCGCCCGATGTCGGAGCGCTGGCAGACGGCCGCTGTGCGCCGCTGCCGTTTGCCACCACCGACTACCGCACGCGCCAGGTGGGCCTGACCGTCGGCAACTTCATGCAAGCCCTGCAGGCCAGCTGTTCCATTCCGTTCGTCCTGCAGGCCGTTCACAACATACCTGGCGCGCCGCCCGGCGCCTACTGGGACGGCGGCATCACCGACTACCACTTGCATCTGGCGTACGGCCTGCAGGCGCACGAGAGTTCAAAATTGATAGCTGCTGGTGCTTTACCAGCAAGCGCTAGCGGCCGAAAAGACTCAAAAATTGTCCCCTCCAGCTCGCATCCCGGCACGCCAGGGCCTATCGTCCTCTACCCCCATTTTCAGCACCGTGTCGTGCCCGGCTGGCTCGACAAGGGCCTCAAATGGCGCCACCGCTCCACGGCCGCGCTCGACAACATGGTGGTGCTCTCGCCACATCCCGACTGGGTGCGCACTCTCCCTAACGCCAAGCTGCCTGACCGCAACGACTTCACCCATTACGGCACCGACAGCCGAGCCCGCGCCAAGGCCTGGCTGGCGGCGACGCAGGCCAGCCAGCAACTGGTGGACGAGTGGGCGCAATGGCTGGCGCGGCCGGACATGGCGCAGGTGGAGGTTTTGTAGTGAGCGCGGTCGATCGCTACAGGAAACGCGCCGCCAGCGCAGCACGCTCGGGTGGTCTTGTCTTGGCCCTGTGTATCGGTGCCGCCCTCTCACAAGCTCACGAGCTGGTTCCGCCTTCCGTTTCTGCACAAGCCGGTCGTTTGGACGAACACAGTGCGTGCGCCTCGACAGGTGCAGAAGTGATGGATGCGGAGGACTGCCGCCGCAGCGCTGCCCGTGCCTATCCGCTCCAAGGCATTCGGTCGATTCATGTAAAGGGGTCAACCGTCTATCGCGACGCGGACGGACGCACCTGCACTCGCGGAGGGGTGCGGCTCACATCGGCGCGAATCCGGTTTGCACTTCACAATGCTGTACCCGTTTCAGCCAACGCTGTGATGAACTACTACGGCGAGTTCGGGGAATGCATAAGCGGCCCGGCGCTTGTCACGCTGGGCGACGGGCGCAAGGTGCATGTCGCGCTATCCAGCCAGAGCAAGGTGCTTTACCTTTCTCCTTTGCTTGGAGGGCGTGAGGTGGAGGTCTACTTCTATTTTTGCGAGGCCTGCAACTGGTAGTGGCGAGGCGGGGCAACGCCGCGCTGCTTGTCGGTATCAGTCCGTGGTGGACTGACTGGTGCGCGACGACGCGGGCATCGCTGTTCCCAGCGCATCGGCATGCGGTGCGACCTGCGTCGCATAGCTCTGCGCCCACATGGTCACCTCCTGCGCCGGCATGGGCCGCGCAATGCCAAACCCCTGCGCGTGTTCGCACCCCAGCGTTAGCAGTCTGGCGCACTGCTCGGCGGTTTCCACGCCTTCGGCCACCACGCGGCGGTGGAAGGCAGCGGCCAGGGCGACGATGGCGCTGACCAGGGTAAGGTCGTCGTCGTCTTCCAGGATGCCGCGTACGAAAGACTGGTCGATCTTGATGGTTTCGGCGGGCAGGCGCTTGAGGTACGAAAGCGATGAATAGCCTGTGCCGAAGTCGTCCAGCGCAAACCGCACGCCCAAGGCCTGGCAGCTTTGCATCATGCGGCGCATGTACTGCATGTCGTCCAATGCGGCGGATTCGAGGATTTCCAGCTCCAGCCTTTCGGGCGCGATCTCTGGGCAGGTCTGCAGGATGTCCTTGAGGCGCTGCACAAAGCTCGGGCGATGGAAGTGGGGGGCTGCAATGTTGACGCTGACCTCCCACTGCATGCCCGCACGGGTCCACAGGCGAAGCTGATCCAGCGCCTGCTGCAGCACCCATTCGCCCAGTTCCACCTGCAGGTCGATGTCCTCGATGAGGGGCAGAATGTGCTGGGGCCCCAGCAGGCCTTCTTCGGGGTGCTGCCAGCGCAGCAGGGCCTCCAGGCCCAATACCTCGCCCGTGCGCAGGTTGACTTTGGGCTGGTAGTGCAGCACCAGCTCGCCATCGCGCAGAGACTGGGCGATGCGGGTCTGGCGCGAGTGCTGGGTCTGCACGGCATGGTCGTGCTGCACGTCGAAGACGTGCATCTGGTTGCGGCCAAAGCTCTTGGCCTGGCACATGGCCTGATCGGCGTGGCGCAGCAGGGTGTCGGGGTTGGCGTCGTCCTGCGGGAACACGGCGATGCCGATGCTCACGGTGGTGTGCAGCAAGCGGTCGTCTATGGCGTAGGGCGCCGCCAGCTGCTGCATGAGCACGGCCACGCGCGCGCGGATCGCTGCCACGTCAGGCAACTCGCCCAGCAGCAGCACGAATTCGTCGCCGCCCATGCGGGCGACCGCGTCTTGCGCACTCGCGAAGGCACCCAGGCGCCGCGCGGTTTCCTTGAGCAGTCGGTCGCCCACGCGGTTTCCGTAGGTGTCGTTCACGTTCTGGAAATGGTCCAGGTCCAGCATGCACACGGCCAGCAAAAGTCCCTTGTCGCGGGCCACGAAGATGGCGTGCGTGAGGCGCTCGGCCAGGGCCGCGCGGTTGTACAGCCCTGTGAGCGGGTCGTGCCGCGCGTGCCAGGAGATCTGGTGGCGCAGGTTGCGGGTTTCCGTCACGTCGCGAAACACCAGCACGCAGCCCACGGTCATGCCGTCGCTCTTGCGGATGGGGGACGCTGTGTACTCGATGGCGTAGTGCTCGCCCGAGCGGTGGATGAGCACTTCGTAAGTGGCCTGACGCAACGGGCCGCCGGTCGGGTGTTCGAGGGTGGAGTCCGAGGCCGGCGCCGCGGCGGCTTCTTCATACAGCCGGAAGACTGCGCTCAGGGGGCGGCCAATCGCCTGTTGCGCGGTGAACCCGGTCATCAGCTGCGCGGCTTCGTTGATGCTGTCAATGTGCCCGGTCAGGTTGGTGGTGATGACGCCGTCGCCGATGCAGGCCAGGGTGACCTCGGCGCGTTCTTTTTCTGCGCGCAGGGCCTCCTCGGCGCGCTTGCGCTCGGTCACGTCCACCAGCGTGCCGATGGTGCCTGCCTGCACCCCATTGATGCTGGTGAAGGAGGCTTCGTAGTAAGCCATGTACAGCGGCGGCCGGTGATTGCGCTGCACGCAGATTTCGTTGTCCTGCGATTGCGCAATCTGGCTGCAGCACTCGGGTGAAAGTTCTGGCGGGCAGGCTTGTCCGGCGGCCGAGCCGCTATCGCCTGTGGTGGAGGGCGGGAACAGCTGCCGCCATGCGCGGTTGGCATCCCGGCAACGGCCGTCCATGTCGCGCACAAACACGGGCAGCGGCAGGCTGTCGATAAGCTGCCGCGTGAAATGCAGCTGTTCGCTTTGCATCTGCTGCGTCTCGCGCAGGGACAGCACCAGCGACTGCACCTTGCCTGCCATGTCGTTGAAGGTGGCGGCCATGGCGCGGGATTCGAGCGTGCCGGTCTCCTGCATGCGCGTGCTCAGGTGTCCTTGCCTGAACGCATTGGTGGCCGCAGCCAGGCGCTGCAGCATGCGCGCGTTGGCCCGCAACAGCAGCGTGAGCAGGAACAGGATGGTGAAGATGTTGAGCGCCGTGATGCGCGCCTGCACCGACACGGTGCTCCAGACCTCCTGCACAAAGGGCTCCGGGTGCAGCGTGACGGTGAGGCGCGCCATGGGGCCGGTGGGCGGCGTGTGCACAAACTGCTGCACGGGCGGTGCCATGTCCACCCAGCGGGTGAACCAGGCGGGCGGCGCGGCACGCGTGTCAGGGGGCGTCAGCGTGACCTCGGCGCCGGGCGATTCGGCCACGTGCCATGCCAATGCCCGCACATGCGGGCCCAGCGCCGTGCCGCCCGCGCGCAGCACATTGCTGGCATCGGCCACATCGGGCGGCGAGGGCAGGGCCGCCAGCACGGGCAACAGGGCGTTGCTGGCGCGCTGCAGTTCTGTGGCCGCATGGCGCCGCGCTGTGTCGATCTCCGCGTCCAGCAGATAGTGGTAGCGCACCGTGGTGACGGCCAGGATGATCAGCACGATCGGCAGGTACAGCCGTGGGTACGTGCCGCGCAGGATCCACGCGCTGACTTGTCCAGATTGCATCCTTACCCGCCTTCCCTCGTCTTCAAAACCCCTGGGGCTATGAATTGTTAATTAATTGTTGACTGGGTGGGAGTCTAGCGTGTAGAGGGTTGCGCTATCCCGAGAGGGGTAGCGCAATCCCGCGGCGCCGTCAGAGTGGCGCGCCGTGGTTGGCTTGAACTAGGGAGAGGACGTGCCCTGGTCGGCGCGGCAGCGATCGCGGGTGAGGGCACGAGGGGCAGCATGCGCGGGGCCGCATGCTGCGCTGCGCAGTCGGTCAGAGCGACTGGCTCAGCATCTCGCGGTACTCGTCTGGTGTGGCCACGCGTGGGTTGGTCTTATGGCAGTGGTCGGCCATCGCGCCCTTGATGATGTCGTCGAACATGTTTTCGGTCACGCCCATGGCGGCCAGGCCGGTGGGCAGGCCCAGGCGGGCGTTCATGTCGCGGATGGCCTCAGGGATGTCGCCTGCGCTGGCCAGGCCCATGGCGTGCGCCATGCGCTCCAGGCGCTTTTCCTTCTGCACCGATTCCGCCTGTGCATTGAAGCGCACCACGGCGGGCAAAAACATGGCGTTGAGCGTGCCGTGGTGCAGGCGCGGGTTCACGCCGCCCAGGCTGTGGCTGAGCGAGTGCACGGCGCCCAGGCCCTTCTGGAACGCCATCGCGCCCTGCATGCTCGCGCTCATCATGTGCAGGCGCGCATCGCGGTCGCTGCCATTTTTGGTGGCCTGCTCAATGTTCGCCCAGCCGCGAGTCAGGCCGTCTAGCGCAATGCCGTCGGCGGGCGGGTTGAACGCGGCAGACATGAAGGTTTCCATGCAGTGCGCAATCGCGTCCATGCCCGTGGCCGCCGTGAGCATGGGGGGCAGGCCCAGAGTGAGTTCGGGGTCGCAGATGGCCGTCTTGGGCACCAGGTTCCAAGAGTGAAAGCCGAGCTTGCGGTGGTCGTCCACGATGATGATGGCGCCGCGCGCCACCTCGCTGCCGGTGCCGCTGGTGGTGGGCACGGCGATCAGCGGCGCGGCCCGGTCGGTGATGCGGGGTGAACCACCTTCGATGGTGGCGTAGTGGGTGAGGGGACCTTCGTGCGTGGCGGCAATCGCAATGCCCTTGGCGCAGTCGATGGCCGAGCCCCCGCCCACGGCAATCAGGCCGTCGCACCCCTGGGTCTTGTACATCTCCACGGCGGCGCGCACGGCTGCTTCGGTGGGGTTCGACGGCGTCTGGTCAAAAACTGCCACGGTCATGCCGGGCAGCGCATCCAGCGCCTTTTGCAGCACGCCAGCAGCCTTCACGCCAGGGTCCGTCACGATCAAAGGGCGGGTGATGCCCACGCGCTCGCATTCTTGCTTCAGCAGTTGGACAGCGCCGAATTCAAACTGGATCTGGGTGACGTAGTAGATGAAGGCCATGGTGCAACAGGATGTGTGAATGGAGGTGCCAGCGATTACGATAGGTCGCCAGCCTTGGATACCGGTTTCAAACCCACTTTATAAGGAGGAGACAGACATGAAAACGAAGCAAACCCTGATGATGGCCTTCTTTGCCGTCACCTCTGCGACAAGCGCGCAGGCCCAGTGCCTGACCGATGCACAGGCCGCCGATCTGGTGGCCAACTATGTCGCCAAGACCCCCGCAGCCAACCCCGAGAACCTGACGGACGCCGATGGCGCCTGCACACGCGGCAAGGTGAACGTCTTGCTGGCCCAGCGCATGGGCAAGGTGATTGGCTACAAGGCGGGCCTGACCAACCCCGCCGTGCAAAAGCGCTTCAACACCGACAAGCCAGTGTGGGGCAAGCTCTACGAGGGCATGGTCCTGCCAAGCGGCGCCACGGTGGACCCTGCATTCGGCGCCCGCCCCCTGTACGAGGCCGACATGCTGGTGCGGGTGAAAAGCGCGGCCATCAACCAGGCCAAGACCCCCATGGACGTGCTGAACGCTGTGGACCAGATCATCCCTTTCATCGAACTGCCCGACCTGATGGTGCAGGCACCGCCCACGCTCAACGGTGCGGGCGTGACTGCCATCAACGTGGGCGCTCGCCTGGGTGTGGCCGGTGCGCCCATTGCGGTGCCCATGTACCGGGGCGAACGTTTTGCCATGCTCAAGGCGCTGGCCGACATGAACGTGTCCCTCACCGATGGCGCTGGCGTGCGCCTGGGCGGCGGCAAAGGCAGCGACATCCTGGACCACCCGCTCAATGCCGTGGTGTGGCTGGCCGGTGCGCTCGCGCAGGAGGGCCTGGCCATGCAGCCGGGCGACTTGATCAGCCTGGGCTCGTTCTCGCCGCTGCTGCCGCCCAAGTCAGGGCTGTCAGTCACCGCGACCTATGACGGCCTGCCCGCCGCCGCGCCTGTGCGCGTGACCTTCAAGTAAATCTCATCAGTCCGCCGCTGCGCGGGCGATTTTCTTTCTGCTCCCGAGACCCCGACCGTTGACCGACCTGCACATCCACCATACCCGACTGACCCCGCAGATGCGCAACGTGCTTGAACGCATGGCCCGCGCAGGGCATCCACCGTTGCACACCCGATCTCCGCAAGATGCACGCATCGCCTACCAGGCCGGCGCGGACGTGTTGGAGGTGCCCAGAGCCGCGCTGGCGCGGGTGGAAGACCTGCAGATCCCGGCCCGTGACGGTGCACAACTGCCCGCACGGCTGTACGCGCCCAGCACCGACAAGGGCTTGCCGGTGCTGCTGTACACGCACGGCGGCGGCTTCACCATCGGCAACATCGCCACGCACGACATCCTGTGCCGCGAGCTGGCGCGTCTGGCCGGTTGCATGGTGCTCTCGCTGGACTACCGGCTGGCGCCGGAGCACCGCTTTCCCACGGCCAGCAACGATGCGTGGGATGCACTGCAGTGGCTCGCAGCCAACGCGGAACGCCTTGGCGCAGACCCTCAGCGCCTCGCGGTAGGCGGCGACAGTGCGGGCGGCACCCTGGCCGCCGTCAACGCCATCCTCGCGCGCGATGCGGGCCTGCCGCTGGCGCTGCAACTGCTGATCTACCCCGGCTGCGCTGCACATCAGGACACGCCTTCGCACGCCACCTTTGCACGCGGCCTGGTGCTGGAGGAGCCCGCCATCAGCTGGTTCTTCGGCCACTACGTGACCACGCGCCTGGAGCGTGAAGACTGGCGATTTGCCCCGCTGCTGGCGCCGGATGTGGAAGGCGTGGCACCCGCGTGGATCGGCCTGGCCGAATGCGACCCGCTGGTAGACGAAGGCGTTGACTATGCCGACAAGCTGCGCCTAGCGGGCGTGCCGGTGGACCTGGACATCTACCGGGGCGTGACCCACGAATTCATCAAGATGGGCCGCGCCATCCCAGAGGCGCGCAAGGCCCATGCCGACGCGGCGCGTGCGCTGCGACTGGCTTTTCACCTGGAGTAAGCGAACCCATGCAACGCAGTGACTTCCGTTGTTTCCACCGCCTGCGCGTGCGCTGGGCCGAGGTGGACATGCAAAAGATCGTGTTCAACGCGCACTACCTCATGTACGTGGATACCGCCATGTCCGACTACTGGCGCGCGCTGGGGCTGCCGTACGAGGCCAGCATGCAGGCCCTGGGCGGCGAGATGTATGTGAAGAAGGCTACGGTGGAATACCACGCCTCGGCGCGGCTGGATGACACGCTGGACGTGGGCCTGAAGTGCGCGCGCATCGGCAATTCGTCGAGTCTGTTCACCGCAGGCATTTTCTGTGGCGACCGGCTGCTCATCTCTGCCGAGTTGGTCTATGTGTTTGCCGACCCGGCCACGCAAACCTCGCGCCCCGTGCCGCCCGCACTGCGCGCGATCTTTGACGGCTTTGAGGCGGGAGCCGAGATGGCCGAGGTGCGCACCGGCGACTGGAACACCCTGGGCCGCGACGCTGGCCGTGTGCGCACGGAAGTGTTTGTGCACGAGCAGGGCATTCCGGCGGAAGTCGAGGCCGATATCCACGACATTTCGGCTCGCCATGCCGTGCTCTACAACCGGCTCGGCATGCCGATCGCCGCAGGCCGCCTGCTCCAGCCCTCACCGGGCGTGGGCCGCATTGGCCGCATGGCGGTGGACCGGTCGGTGCGCGGCGCGCAATGGGGCCGCCAATTGCTGGATGCGCTGGTGGATGCCGCCCGTGCCCGGGGCGACACTGAGGTGCACCTGCACGCTCAGCGCAGCGCCGAGGGCTTTTACCGCCGCGCGGGGTTCACCGTGGTGGGCGAGCCGTACGAAGAGGCGGGTATTGCACACATTGCCATGGCAAAGCAGCTGTGAACCGATTGCTATTGAAAAATGAGCTGCTAGCGCTTATCAGATAAGCGCTAGAGCCTGTTTTGGCTTAAATATCTTCCAGCAACGGGTACGGCAGAGGCAGCAGGGACAGTGCGATGCCGCCGCCCTCCGTGCCCACTTGCACGCTGCCTTCCTGCGCGGCGCTGATCTGCAGCGACACGATGGTGTCGAAACCGCCGCCCGGTGCGGGCGCCATTTGCACCACCGTGCCGCAGGGCTGCTCCAGGTCCGCCGTGTTGAACACCTCGGCACCCACCTCCACCTCGCCAGCCGCGTGGGCGATGTAGGCGCGGCGCTTGAGCGTGCCCCGGAACTGACTGCGCGCCACCACCTCCTGGCCGGGGTAGCAGCCCTTCTTGAAGTTCACGCCGCCCACGGATTCGTAGTTGAGCATCTGGGGTACAAAGGCCTCGACCACGGGCGTGGTCAGTGTGGCCACGCCACTTTTTACTTCGCCCCAGCGCCACAGCGCCTCGTCCAGCGCGGGGCCTGCGGGGGCGGGGGCTGATGCCGGGGCCACCCACAGCGCGCGGGGCTGGCCATCGGCGGGATACAGATGGACCACCGATGCGTTGGCGGTGTCGGTCTTTGTCCAGGCGGGCTGGCTGCCGCCGGGCACGGCGTCTCCGGCCAGACCGTACAGTGCAAAGTCGCCCGTCGCATCCGTCAGCCTGGCTTTGGCGCGCAGCACAAACATCGACAGGCGCTTGAGCGTGGGCGGCAGCAGGTCGCGGCTGCAGACCAGCAGCACCTCGGTAGCGCTGCGCTTGAAGCCGATGAAGCTGGCCTGCATGCGGCCCTTGGCCGACAGGAAGGCCGCGAGGCGTGCCTGGTCCATGCCCAGCAGGGCGAAATCCTGGGTGAGCTGGCCGTGCAGAAACTTGGCGGCGTCTTCGCCTTCCACGCGAATCACGCCCAGGTGGGAGAGGGGGGCAATACCGTTCAGGGGATTAGTCATCGCTGAATTATGATCCCCGGTCCCCATTGAGAAGGCAGCAGGGTTGTGCGACGTTTTCTGGTTCTGATCGTGTTGATGGCTATCGCTGCGGGCGGTGCTGCGTTCTGGTGGCTGCACCAGCCTATCGTGGCGGGTTCGGAGGCGCTGGAGCTGGCCATCGAGCCCGGCACTACGCCGCGTGGCGTGGCGCGTGACGTGGTCGCTGCCGGGGCGCAAACCGACGCACAGCTGCTTTATCTGTGGTTCCGATTCTCGGGCCAGGACCGGGGCATCAAGGCGGGCAACTACGAACTCCCCCCGGGCACCACGCCCAGAGCACTGCTGCAAAAGCTGGTGCGGGGCGAAGAAAGCCTGCGTGCCATCACCCTGGTGGAGGGCTGGAACTGGCGCCAGGTGCGTCAGGCGTTGGCGAGGGAAGATCAGCTCAAGCAAGACGCCGCTGCTCTCACCGATGAAGCGCTGATGGCACAGCTGGGCCGCCCCGGCGTGCATCCCGAAGGCCGCTTCTTCCCCGACACATACACCTACGCCAAGGGCTCCAGCGACATAGCCCTGCTGCGCCGCGCCCTGCACGCCATGGACCGCCGCCTGGAAGCCGCCTGGGCGCAGCGTGCGGCCGACACGCCCTTGAAGTCTGCGGACGAGGCGCTGATTCTTGCCAGCATTGTGGAAAAGGAAACCGGCCGCGCCAGCGACCGTGGCCAGATTGCCGGCGTGTTCGCCAACCGCCTGCGCATCGGCATGCTGCTGCAGACCGACCCCACGGTCATCTACGGCATGGGCGAAAAGTTTGACGGAAACCTGCGTCGGCGTGATTTGCAGACCGACACCCCCTGGAACACCTACACCCGCGCCGGCCTGCCGCCCACGCCCATTGCCATGCCGGGCAAGGCTTCGCTGCTGGCGGCGGTGCAGCCAGAAGCCACCCGCGCCCTGTATTTTGTGGCCCGGGGCGACGGCACCAGCCAATTCAGCGCCTCGCTGGACGAGCACAACCGGGCAGTCAACCGCTACCAGCGGGGTCAGCAGTAGCAGACGCTTCGTATCGGCACCTCCAAGGTTTCCATGTCACGACCCGGACTTTTCATCACTTTTGAGGGCATCGACGGAGCGGGCAAGTCCTCGCACATCGAAGGCCTGGCCGCGGCGTTCCGGGCGCAGGGCCGCGCCGTCACCGTGAGCCGCGAGCCCGGCGGCACGCCGCTGGCCGAAAAACTGCGCGATATGGTGCTTAACGACGCCATGGACCCGCTCACCGAGTCGCTGCTCATCTTTGCGGCGCGCCGCGACCACCTGCGCAACGTCATTGAGCCGGCGCTGGCGCGGGGCGACGTGGTGCTGTGCGACCGGTTCACTGACGCCACCTTTGCCTACCAAGGGGCGGGCAGGGGCTTCGATTTGGCGGTGCTATCAAAATTGGAGCGCCTCGCGCAGACTGGACTTGCGCCAGATGCCGATTTGATGCGTGAACCTGATCTGACCGTGTGGTTTGACCTGACCCCCGAGATCGCGGCCGAGCGCCTCGCCGGCGCCCGCGTGCCCGACCGCTTCGAGGCCCAGCCCGTGGAGTTTTTCCGCCGCGTGGCGCAGGGCTATGCCGATCGCGCCGCCGCTGCGCCCCAGCGTTTTGCCCGCTTGGATGCCGCGCAGGACCGCCACCGCGTGTGGCAACAACTGACCAGCGTGTTCGTGCGCAAGGGGTGGCTGGCCATCATGGTGGCGTCGCAAGGGGGGCCGCAATGAGCGACACCGCAAGCGCCCTGGCGCCCTGGATCGCTGCGCAACGCACCCGCCTGCTGGCCCAGCGGGGACATGCGTGGCTGCTGCAGGGGCCCTCCGGCCTGGGCCAATACGCCTTGGGCATGGAGCTGGTGCGCGCATGGTTGTGCGACACACCGACGGCGCAGGGCGCCTGCGGCCAGTGCGCCAGCTGCCACGCCATCGAAGTGCGCACCCATGCCGACCTTTGCGTGCTGATGCCCGAGGTGCAGATGATGGCGCTGGGCTGGCCCCTGTCCGAAAAAGCCCAGGCCGACATCGACGACAAAAAACGCAAGCCCAGCCGCGAAATCCGCGTGGAGGCCATGCGCGATGCGGTGGAGTTTGCGCAGCGCACCTCCGCGCGCGGTCGTGGCAAGGCGGTGCTGGTCTACCCGGCCGAGCAGATGAACCACGTGACGGCCAACGCGCTGCTCAAGACGCTGGAAGAGCCGCCGGGCGACGTGCGTTTTGTACTGGCCAGCGAGGCTGCGCACCAGCTGCTGCCCACCATCCGCAGCCGCTGCCTGGGCCACACCATGCTTTGGCCGGCCGAGGACGAAATGCTGGCCTGGCTGCACGCGCAGGGTGTGGCGGCCCCGGCGGCGCCAGCCTTTTTGCGCGCTGCGGGCGGCCGGCCTGACGACGCGCTGGCCCTGGCTCAATCTGGCCGCAGCCCCCAGGCGTGGTCGGCTTTGCCCCAGGCCGTGGCACGGGGCGATGTGACGGCGTTGGCCGATTTGTCGCCCGTTCAGGCCGTTGATGTGTTGCAAAAGCTTTGCCACGACTTGCTGGCGGCCAGCGTGGGCGCCGCGCCGCGCTACTTTGCGCCAGCCGACCTGCCACCGCCGCCCGCAATTGCAGCGCTGACACGCTGGTCGCGCGCGCTGGCCAAGACCGCGCGCACCGCAGACCACCCCTTCAATGCCGGACTGATGCTGGAGGCGCTTGTCGCCCAGGCGCGAAACACCCTACACTCCAAGCCAACCGCCGCGCACGCCGGCCACACCGTACCCACGTCCCATCCATGAGCAGTCCCTCCACAGCGCCCCGTCCCAGCGTCATGCAGCTGGCCATCAAGGAAAAAGGGGCCTTGTACGCAGCCTACATTCCCTTTTTTGCTGAAGGGGGCATTTTTGTGCCCACCCAGCGGGACTACAAGCTCGGCGATGATGTGTATGTTTTGCTGACCTTGCCGGACGACACGCAGCGCTATCCGGTGGCGGGACGAGTGGCCTGGGTGACACCGGCGCGCGCTGCGGGCAACCGCACGCAGGGCGTCGGCATCCAGTTCCCCAAGGACGAAAAATCGCGCCAGCTCAAGGCCAAGATCGAGGAACTGCTGGGCACGGCCCTTGGGTCAGACCGCCCGACTCAGACCATCTGATTCCAGCCCGCACCTGGTGCCGACCCGCTCCGCAGGTCGGCATTTTCATTTTTTGCAACCACATGTTCACCGACTCGCACTGCCACCTCAACTTTCCCGAGCTGCTCAGCCAGCTGCCCGCCATCCGCGAGGCTATGGCTTCAGCCCAGGTCAGCCGTGCGCTGTGCATCTGCACCACGCTGGAAGAGTTTGAAGGCGTGCACGGCCTCGCGATGGCGTACGACAACTTCTGGAGCACCGTGGGTGTGCACCCAGACAACGAGGGCATTGCCGAGCCCACCGTGCAAGATTTGCTGGACCGTGCAGCGCTCCCGCGCGTCGTCGCCATTGGCGAGACGGGGCTTGACTACTACGGCATGGAAGACCGCAAGGGCGGCCGAAGCATTGCCGACCTGGAGTGGCAACGCGAGCGGTTTCGCAGCCACATCCGCGCGGCTCGCCAGTGTGCGAAGCCGCTCGTCATCCACACCCGCAGTGCGTCGGACGACACGCTGGCCATCTTGCGCGAGGAGGGCGAGGACGGCGCGGGCAACCGCGCGGGCGGGGTGTTCCACTGCTTCACCGAATCCATGCAGGTGGCGCGGGCCGCGCTGGACCTGGGCTACTACATCTCATTCTCCGGCATCGTGACCTTCAAGAGCGCGCAGGAGTTGCGCGACGTGGTCGCCTTTGTCCCGCTGGACCGCGTGCTCATCGAAACAGATAGCCCCTACCTGGCCCCGGTGCCGTACCGCGGCAAGACCAACAACCCGTCGTACGTGCCCTATGTGGCACAGCAGGTGGCCGACACCAAGGGGCTAAGCCTGGCCGAAGTGGCCCAGGCCACCAGCCGCAACTTTGACCTTCTTTTCAAAGGAGTGACCGCATGACTGCTTTGAACCGCCGTATTGCCCTGGCAAGCGTGGCAGCCCTGGCGTTGGGGGCTGCCGCAACGCTCAGCATGCCCGCCCGTGCTGGTGCCTACGAGGATTTTTTCAGTGCCATTCAGCGTGATGACGGCAATGCCATCGCGGCGCTGCTGCGCCGTGGCTTTGATCCGAACACCCGGGATCCTAAAGGCCAAGTGGGACTCACCTTGGCGCTGCAGGATGGTTCGCTCAAGGCCTTTGAAGCCCTCATGGCGTCGCGGCAGCTGCATGTGGAGGCGCGCAACGCGCAGGACGAGAGCCCGCTCATGATGGCCGCCCTCAAGGGCCATGTGGATGCAGTCAAGCAGCTGCTGGCGCGCGATGCCGACGTGAACAAAACGGGTTGGACACCGTTGCACTACGCGGCCTCGGCGGGCTCGCCCCAGCACGCGGAGATCATTTCCCTGCTGCTGGAGCGGCACGCCTACATTGATGCGACCTCGCCCAACGGCACAACGCCTTTGATGATGGCGGCGCACTACGGCTCCACGCAGGCTGTGCAGTTGTTGCTGGAAGAGGGGGCCGACCCCACGCTTAAGAACCAGCTGGGCCTTACGGCCACGGATTTCGCCATGCGCGTGGGGCGCACGGAGTCTGCCGAGCGCATCGCTGCGGCCATCCGCAAGCGCCAGCCCAACCGCGGCAAGTGGTAGCAGCAGCGGCCTGAGCGCCGTGAGTGCCGCTCCAGGTCGACCTCCGTTCAGCGGGTAGCGGCTTGGGCGGCCGTGTCGCCGTCCCGCTCGCCATCCTCACTGCCGGCCGGCCGGGACTGCAGTCGCGCGTAAAGGCCGCCTTGCGCCATCAGTTCGGCGTGCGTGCCTTGTTCTGCAATGCGCCCACGCTCCATCACTACCACACGATCCGCGTGCTCGATTGTGGACAGGCGATGCGCAATGACCAGGGTGGTGCGATCGCTCATCAGACGCTGCAGGGCTTCTTGCACCAGACGCTCCGACTCCGTGTCCAGGGCGGAGGTTGCCTCATCCAGAATCAGGATGGGCGCGTCTTTGTAGAGCGCGCGCGCTATCGCAAGGCGCTGGCGCTGCCCGCCCGACAACTGCGTGGCGTTGTGCCCCACGGTCGTGTGGATGCCCTGCGGCAGCGCCGCAACGTGTTCTGCCAGATTGGCAGCCTTCAGACATGCCATCACCCGCTCTTCATTCACGGCGTGGCCCAGGGCCACGTTGTGAGCAATGGTGTCGTTGAACATCACCACATCCTGGCTCACCATCGCAAACTGGGAGCGCAGTGAGTGAAGGTCCCAATCCTGCAGTGCATGGCCGTCCACCCGGATCTCTCCGGATGCAGGCAGCGTGAATCGCGGCAGCAGATTCACCAGCGTGGTCTTGCCGGCGCCCGACGGACCCACCAGCGCAACAATCTCGCCCGGCGCGACCTGCAGGTTTACTCGGTCCAGTGCCGGAGCGTGGTCGGGACCAAACGAGACGCTCACGTTGTCGAGCGTGAGGGCGCCACGTGCCCGTTCTGTGCGGTGGTGCCCGCCGCGCTCGGCGCCGGTGTCGGCCAGCAGTGCCAGCCCGCGCTCGAGCGCCGCCACACCGCGTGTCACTGGGCTTGCAACGTCGGCCAGGCGGCGGATGGGCGCAATCAGCATGAGCATGGCCGTGATGAATGAGACGAACCCGCCCACGGTGACGTCCTTTGCATCCACGACACCGCGGCTTTGCCACAGTGCGATGCAGATCACCACAGACAGCGCGGCAGCGGCCAGCAACTGGGTCAATGGTGTCATGGCTGCCGAGGCGATGGTCGACTTGATCGCCAGACGGCGCAGACTGCGGCTCAGGTCCGCAAAGCGGCCGGCCTGCGCGTCCTGCGCCCCGTGCAGGCGCACCATGCGGTGGGCGAGGACGTTTTCTTCCACCACGTAGGCCAGCTGGTCGGTAGCGTGCTGGCTGCTTTTGGTGAGTTGGTACAGCCGTTTGGACAGAGTCTTCATGATCCATGCCACGCCAGGCACCACCACGGCCACGATCAGCGTGAGTTGCCAGTTCAGGTACAGCAGGTATGCCAGCAGCGCCACCAATGTGAATCCGTCCCGCGAGACACCCATGAGTGCTTGAACCAGAAGAGTAGCGCCCGTCTGCACCTCATACACCACCGTGTTGGACAGGGCGCTGGCGGACTGGCGGGAAAACAGCCCCATCTCGGCAGCAAGAACCCGGTCGAACAGTGCCTGCCGCAGCGTGAGCATGCCCTCGTTGGCGATGCGGGCCAATGCATACTGGCCTACGAATTGCGCAATACCGCGCACCAGAAAGACCCCCAGAATCGCAACGGGCACGGCCCAAAGGGGCAGGGTGCCCTGGGTGAAGCCCTTGTCCAGCAACGGCTGCAGCAGCGCGGGGATCAAGGGCTCGGTGATCGCCCCAACCAGCGTGGCGACGATGGCCAGCGTCCAGGCCAGCCGCTGGTTGCCGAAGTAGACAGACAGACGCCGAAGTCGGGTGGTGAGACTGGCAGGGGGAAGCGCGGAGGCTTGTGATGGCGTTGCGCCTGTGTCGGTGGCTTGCTGCATGTGCCGCCGATTTTACGGGGGGCGAACTTTTGGCCGCACAGTTTGTCACAGGGGCTTCCCTGCTGTGTGTAACATTCGGGTTTGCCTTAGAGCCCGTCCTGTTCAGCGAATGCTGGCCGCCAATGACCACTGACCGCAAACCATCTTCCTCCCCCGCTGCGGCCCTGCCGCTATCCCAGCGTCGCCACCTCCTGGCCGCATTGATCACCACCCCCGCTCTGCCCGCTCTTGCCCAGTTCCGCGTTGAAGTGGTCGGCGTGGGCATGACCCAGCGTCCCATTGCCATTGCGCCGTTTCGCGGTGAGGCCCAGGCACCCCAGAAGATCTCGGCCATCGTGCTGGCCGATCTGGAGCGCAGCGGGCAGTTTGCCGCCGTGGACGCTGCCGGTTCTGCCATGGACGAGACTTCGCGGCCCGACATCGCGCTGTGGAAGCAAAAGGGCGCAGAATCTTTGGCGACCGGCAGTATCACCCGGCTTGCCGACGGGCGGTTTGACGTCCGGTTCCGCCTGTGGGACGTGGTGAAAGGCCAGGACCTCGGTGGCCAGAGCTTCGTGGTGACCCAAGGCGATTTGCGGCTGGTGGCCCACCGTATTGCCGATTTCATTTACGAGAAGCTCACGGGTGAACGCGGCGTGTTCTCCACCCGCATCGCGTATGTGACCAAAAGCGGCACCCGCTACAGCCTTTGGGTGGCTGATGCCGATGGTGAAAATGCGCAGTCGGCGTTGTCAAGCCCCGAGCCCATCATTTCGCCTGCATGGTCGCCCAACGGCGGGCAGCTCGCCTACGTGTCCTTCGAGTCGCGTAAGCCAGTGGTGTACGTGCACGACGTGGCTTCTGGCCGCCGACGCCTCATCGCCAACTTCCGTGGCTCCAACAGTGCGCCGGCCTGGGCCCCCGACGGGCGCTCTCTTGCGGTCACGTTGAGCCGGGACGGGGGTTCGCAGCTCTACACCATCGACGCCAACGGCGGCGAGCCGCGCCGGCTTATGCAAAGCACGGGAATCGATACCGAACCGGTTTTCTCCGGCGATGGACGCTTCATTTATTTCGTCAGTGACCGCGGCGGTGCTCCGCAGATCTACAAGGTGGGCGCGTCCGGTGGAAACGCTGAGCGTGTGACCTTCACCGGGTCCTACAACATTTCGCCCAGCGTGAGCCCTGATGGCAAGTGGTTGGCCTACATCTCGCGTGTTGGAGGCGCCTTCAAACTGCACGTCATGGATTTGTCCACGGGCACGGTCAACGCCATCACCGATACCACTGCGGACGAGAACCCCAGTTTCGCACCCAACAGCCGGCTCATTGTGTATGCCACCCAGCAGCAGGGACGAGAGTCCTTGATGACAAGCACCCTCGATGGGCGCATCAAAGCGCGCCTGGCAGGTCAGGCCGGCGATATCCGGGAGCCGGACTGGGGTCCCTTCCAGAAGCAGTGATTTTTCAAGCCTACTCAGTTGTTTTCAGTTTTCAGGAGATTTTTGGATGATCAAGCGCTTTACCCTTGCCCTCACAGTCGTTGCACTCATGGCTGGCTGCAGCTCTGGCGTCAAGCTGGACGACGTGCCTGTGGAAGACAAAACTGCCACTTCCACCATGGGCGGAGCCAACCAAGGCGCGAACACCGGTGACGCTGGGCAAAGTGGCGTGGCCGGGGTGAACCTGGGCCAATCGGGCCGTGATGGTGCCGGTCCCGTCGGTGTCGCCCGCATCGTCTACTTCGACTACGACAGTTACGTGATCAAGCCCGAGTTCCAGTCGCTCATAGAAGCGCACTCGCGCTACATCAAATCCAACCAGGGCCGCAAGGTCATGATCGAAGGCCACACGGACGAACGTGGCGGCCGTGAGTACAACCTGGCTCTGGGCCAAAAGCGCGCAGAGGCCGTCCGTCGGTCGCTCGCGCTGCTGGGTGTGCCCGACAGCCAGGTGGAAGCCGTGAGCTTCGGTAAGGAAAAGCCTGCGGCCCAGGGGAGTTCGGAAGACGTGCACGCCCAGAACCGCCGCGCTGAACTGTCCTACCGCTGATTCGGCGCATGCGAATGTTGTCTTTTTTCCCGCGCGGGTTTGCGGCGCTGCTGTTGTCGGCCGTTCTTTTGCCAACGGGTCACGCGGCGTTGTTTGAAGATGGCGAGGCGCGTCGTGCCATTCTGGAAATGCGCCAACGGGTGGATGCCTTGCAGCAATCCCAGCAGCGCTCTGCCGACGAGGTGCGCAGGCTGGGCGAGGAAAACAGCCAGTTGCGCAGAAGCTTGCTTGACCTGCAGACGCAGATAGAGACCCTGCGCGTCGAACAGTCCAAGCTGCGCGGCCAGAACGAACAGTTGCTGCGCGATTCCGCTGACCTACAGCGGCGCCAGAAGGACATTGCACAGGGGGTGGACGAACGCCTGCGCCAGTTTGAGCCGATCAAGGTGTCCCTGGACGGTCAGGAGTTTCAGGCCGAACCCGCAGAAAAGCGCGACTATGAAGCCGCGTTGGCGGTGTTCCGGTCTGGAAAGTTCGCCGAAGCGGGTACTGCATTCGCCACCTTTGTCCGGCAATACCCCCGAAGCGGCTTTGTGCCGTCTGCCAGATTCTGGCTGGGCAACGCGCAGTACGCTGCACGCGACTACAAGGAGGCCATCAACAACTTCAAGTTGATGTTGTCCGACGCCCCGGGCCATGCCCGCGCTCCCGAAGCGGCCTTGTCCATCGCCAACTGCCAGATCGAGCTGAAGGATACCCGCACCGCACGCAAGACCCTGGAGGACTTGATCCGCGCATACCCTCAGTCAGAGGCAGCGGTAGCAGCCAAAGAGCGCCTTGCGCGGCTGAAGTGACGTGACGTCGCTGGTTGTTGGGCAAGACGCGGCCGGCCCACCCGCAGATGATGCGGGCTCGGCCGCGCAGCTTCAGCGGCGCTTTGGCGGGCTGGAGCGTTTGTACGGTGTGTCTGGCGCGGCCCGCATCCGCAACGCGCATGTGGTGGTTGTCGGCATCGGCGGCGTGGGTTCGTGGACCGCGGAAGCGCTGGCGCGCAGCGGAGTAGGGCGCCTTACTTTGATCGACATGGACCATGTGGCCGAGTCCAACATCAACCGGCAGGCGCACGCGCTCACGTCCACCATCGGGCAGGCCAAGGTCCTAGCGATGCGAGACCGTATTGCACAGATCCATCCAGGGTGCATGGTGCAATGTATCGACGACTTCGTGGAACCCGACAACTGGCCTGGCATGCTCCCTTCCGGCAAGGTGGACGCGCTGATTGATGCATGCGACCAGATCAAGGCCAAGACGGCCCTCGCGGTGTGGGCGCGAGATCAGAAAATTGTCCACATAGCAGTGGGCGCTGCCGGCGGAAAGCGGCATGCGCACAGGGTTGACATTGACGATCTCGCGCATACAACGCATGACCCTCTGCTCGCGCAACTGCGCTACCGCTTGCGCAAATTCCACCGCGCACCGCGCGAGGGCAAGAAGATCGGCGTTACCTGCGTGTACAGCAAGGAGGCCGTGGCGCCTCCCGATGCCTCCTGCAATATTGAGGGCGACGGATCATTGAACTGCCACGGTTACGGATCGGTGGTGGCGGTCACAGCGACATTCGGGCAGTGCGCTGCGGGGTGGGTTCTCGACAAGCTGGGCACCAACTCTCAAAAGCCGCAAAAATTGACGCTATAATTCAAGGCTTTGCAGCAAGTCGCACACCGCGAGTGCTGCACTAGGTTGGGACGTTAGCTCAGTTGGTAGAGCAGCGGACTTTTAATCCGTTGGTCACAAGTTCGAATCTTGTACGTCCTACCAGAGATATCAAGGGCTTAGCCGAAGAGGCTAGGCCCTTTTCTCTTTGGGCCGTGACGAAAACGTGACAAGGTTCACCACGTTCTCATCCCGCAGGCGCTGAATCCGACTGGCTGCAACCGCCAGATGTTCCGTGGCGTACTTCGCATAACGGTCCACCATCACCCGAGATTTCCAGCCGCCCAAGTCCTTGAGCTCATCGCAAGACGTTCCCGCTTGCCGATGCCATGAAGCCCACGTGTGCCGCAGGTCATGGAACCGGAAATCCTGAATGCCAGCAGTCGCCAGCGCCGCATGCCAGGCTGAGTTCGTCAACTCCCACGCAATCGCCTTGCCCTGGTAGGTAAAACAAAAGCGTGGATGCTGGCCCAGCAGTTCTTCCAAGACTTCTATCGCATCTTCATTCAAGGGCACTCCCCGTGGCGTGCCGTTCTTCGTGTGATTGAGCCAGGCAGTACCCCGGCTCAGGTCCACTCGATTCCACTCCAGGCCTTTGATCTCGGACGCTCGGCACCCCGTTGCCAGGGCAAACCGCACCAGGGCCGCCAGATGAGGCGGGCATGCACGAATCAACCGATCCGCTTCTTCCCGCGTCAACCACCGATCCCGCTCGACCTCTCCAGGCAGCAGGCGGATTTTCGGCATGGTGTCGATCCACTGCCATTCGTCGCGGGCCATCCGAAGAAGGCTGCGCACCGTGGCGAGATAGCGGTTCACCGTGGCGGGTTTGTTGCCCTTCTTGAGCTCGCCCTGCACGATGCTCCAGATCAGATCACCATTGATCTGTCTGAGTGAAGCATCGCCCAGGTAGCGGTCCAAGTGGCGGCAAATCCGCTGCACATCCGAAAAACTCTTCAGCGTCCTTTTGAGTTCAAGGTACCGAATCACAGCCTCTTGCCAGGTGCGTTCCGGTTTGATCCCAAAGTGGGTTTCCCGGTACGCATCCAGCTTGAGTTTGGCTAAGTACGCTTCCGCGTCGGCTCGGTCGGCAGTCCCAGAGCTTTGGCGTATGCGCTTGCCGTTGGGGAGCGTTGCATTGATCCACCAGTGGCCGGAGTCTGGCCGCTTGTAGACACCTTCATTACGGGCCATATCTGTTTCTCCTTTCCGGCCCGCCTTCGCTCGCCCTTATGGTCTTCGAGCCAGGCATCGAGGTCAACCCTGTCGTACACGCAACGCCGTCCAAAGTGAACACTAGGCACGTCCAGTTGCGCCAGGAGCGTGACGCCAATACCGAGATAGGCAGCGGCCTGTTCTTTGGACAGACAGCGGGCCGCAGGCAAGGGCAGGCCGGTTTCTTCCATGGTCAGCCTCGTGACTGGCGTTCGTATTCGTTGCGTTGGTAGGGCTCAGGCGCAGGCGGCAACGTTGGATTCATGCGCGTGTTGTAGAGGCGTGTGAGGGCCTCGACTTTCTCGCGAAAGAACTGCTCATCGCCAACCCCACTCAGGCCGCCGCCGTTCTGCTTGCCTAGGACGTCGTATGCGTGCTTCTTAGCCTCAAGCGCCGCCGCATCGAAATCTGTGATCCCTGTGATCGCACCGATGGAGGCATAAGCGGAGAGCGTGCGAGCACCGAGCCATGCGAGGGAAGGGGCCCGCAGCGCCTGGTAGCTGCGTAGCAACGGGCCGCCTTGCGCGCCCCAATCTACCGACGACACGGCCATCCACAGGGGATGGATAGGCCAGCGGCTGCGGGTGTTGTCCGCTTCTGTGGGGAGGCACAGACGCAGCCAATCCGTGGTGGCATAGCTCCATAGGCCTGCACGGTTTTCCATCACAGAGCCCAGTGTGTCCAAGTCCAGTTGCACCAAGACTTCACGCTTGAACTGGAATTCCAAGCGCCAGACGGGCATCTCTTGAACCCATCCGGCTCGCGCCCAGAGGTCGAGCAGGTATTCCTTCCCGCTTTTCTTGCACTCCAGGAGCTTGTGATACAGCCGGGCCATGAGAGCGCCACCGGCCCCGATGGTCCAGCCGGTGAACGTCTTGTCTTCCGCGTACTGATTGACGGCACAAGCCCGAGTGACCCAGGCTTCCCGGCTCCATCCTTCCATGCTCAGATCGCTCGCGAAATCGAGAAACAGATCGACCCGGCTGACCTTCGGAGCGTGAACTTCCCCGAGTTGACGCAGTAGGTCTCGCAACTCCGATTCAATCTCCGTGGGCCCCTTGTGGCTCAAGAGCTGGCTGGAGACTTGGACATAGGCCATGGGCAACTGCTTGGACTTGCCAGCGCCCAGGCGGATCATGTACGAGCCATCTACCAGGGTGAAAGCGAACAAGCCTGAGCTTTTGTCTTTGACCTCGAAGACATGGGAGCCCAACTGCAATTGGGCTTTGGCCGCTTCATGGTCTGGCCCTTGGGCTATGGATTTGAGGTGGCGCAGTTGAGAAACGCGATCCGGCGAGAGCACGCCAGGGTAAGACAGGTACAAGCTGTCCACGCCCCACCGCAGAGGTTGGTAGTGGAACTTGCTGTTATCAGGTGCTGTGTTACTAGGCGCCGCACCTGCAATACCTTCCGCATCGGATTCGCCGGTGCGCGCTCCGCGCGCCCCCATCGAATCCGACGCGGCCGGGTTTTGGGTTTGTGGGTGCTTCGTGGCCTCGCCACCAGAGTTTCGCTTCGACATGGATTCAATCCTTTAGCCGCGCCAGGCATGCCACTTTGGCTTCCTGGAACGGTTATGGATTGAATACACGACGAGCCTCCCAGGCGACGCCGTGAAAAAGGTTTTCAGGGAGTGGACAAGTCGAATCCTCGACGTTGGAAGGCGCGATATTCCGCCAGTCGCTTGGACACGTTCTTCACATCATCAATGCGGTTGGCATGGGAATCGAGTCCAGCCTGGGTGCAGAGATCCAACAGCTCACTGTGTTTCATTCTGTCAAGCACGCCAACCTGATCCAACAGGGAAAAGGCTAAATACAAAGCCTTATGCCGAATCTTTCCCTTGTAGGGAGGCCGAGACATGTGTGCTGTGACAAGCTCGACAAATTCGCGTTGGCCTTCCGAATTTGCTGCTGCAAAACGATCATTGAAGTAGGGCAGGGCGTGCAGGATGCGCTTGTCGATCTGGACGGCCTTGGCAAACGCCTTGTCGTCCCCCGCCTTGGCCTGTGCCACCAGGGCGGTGAGCTTTTCCCCATGCACCATGATCGACAGCGACTGATAGAAGCCTGCAAGCATACTCATGAGAAAGCGCTGCATAAACTCAATGGCATGTTGCCGCTCTGCATCGGACATTGCCAAGAACTGTGCTTCAGCACGTTTTTGAGCGGCTGGGGTCTTGGGCAGCTCGATAGCGTCAATTTCTTCGCCGAGGTTACCGATGTATTCGAGCAACAATTGCCCGCGCTCTTCTGAGGAGCAGGCCTCAAGTTCGGTATTTAGCTGTCCAACTTGCTCATCTGACAAAAATGCCTTCACCAATATGGCGCCGATTGCGCGCTCATCCTCGTATAGGACAGGGTAGTTGCCGATGTTGAGGTTTTTGATCCACTGGGAGACGGCGGGTGGAAAGCGTACGTAGCCATCCTCTGATTCGATGTATTTGAGAAGCCAGAGCCAATCGGGGGCCATCGCTTGGATAAGTCGAGCGGCAGAGGGGATGTCAACAACAAGCTGCATTATTGGGATGATCGCTCAAACTGTCTCAGTTCGACCCGGAGCAGTCGGCCAGTTCACCGCTACAAAGCCGTCATCTGACGATGACTAGCGCCATGGCGTGGCCCAGCCCCGTGCGCAGGCTATAGTGTTTGTAACGAATTCGCTCACGGACTTGATCCAGCAAACGTGTGGGGCGCAACGCAGGAGGGGCGGCGGGTTTCATGCTCAAATTTAGTACTGTATTTGTATGCAGAAAACGTACCGTGCAGCTAGCCTACAAGCCCCTTGCGGCGCTTTTCGCGTGCCGATTTAGACCGCAGGCGCCAGATATGGCCTGCGGCTTGGTGCGGTCTACATTACTACAAGGGCTTCCCATAAAAGTCAAACGAATCCTCCCCGCAATGAATCGCGTAGCGATTGATTGCGGAATTTGAATTCACT
>NZ_JBKBKQ010000026.1:0-59694 GCF_046294525.1 Acidovorax sp. | reverse complement strand
GTGTGTCGGTCGGTTGGGTCTGAAGCAACTGCCGATGCCTGTCGATGTCCCTACATCCCGGCTCCTCGCCCTTTCTTACAGGTTGGTTGATGGGAGCCAAACCATACAAGCCTGTCGAAGCCGGGGCACAACGGCTGCGCGGGGCTTCGCCAGGTTCAGGGTGAACGGTCCGGGGCGGGCTAGAACGGGAACGCGGGCACTGTGTCTTTGACGGTGATCCACTGCCACTGCGTGTACTCGTCAATGTCCGCCGGCCCGCCCACGCTGCTGCCGTTGCCGCCCAGGCCCGGCCCGCCGAAGGGGTTGGTGCATTCGTCGTTCACCGTCTGGTCGTTGATGTGGACCATGCCCGCGCGCAGCCGCTGGCCGATGGCCATGGCGCGGCCCACGCTGGGGCTGATGACGGCGGCGGCCAGGCCGCCCTGGCTGGTGTTGGCCAGTTGCACGGCCTCGTCGTCGGTGCGGAAGGTGACGAGGTTGGCCACGGGGCCGAAGGGCTCTTCGTCAAACGAACGGATGCCGGGCTTGACGCCGGAGAGCACCGTGGGCTGGTAACACAGGCCGTGGAAGGTGCCGCCCGCCTCCAGCTTGGCGCCCTGCTGGATGCTGTCGTGGATCACGCGGTCAAAGCGCTCGAGCTGCTTGGCGTCGATCATCGGCCCCAGGGCCACCTGGCCGCTCGCGCCATCGCCCACCGGCAGGTGCGTGGCCTTGCCTACCAGGCGTTGAAGGATGGCGTCGGCAATCGATTCGTGCACCAGGATGCGGTTGGAGGCCATGCAGATCTGCCCCTGGTGGAACCATGCGCCAAACGCAGCGGCGCTGGCTGCGGCGTCCGGGTCGGCGTCTTCCAGGATGATGAGGTTGTTGGCCCCGCCCAGCTCCAGCGACACCTTCTTGAGGTGCTGGCCCGCCAGCGCGCCAATGCGCCGGCCCACCGTGGGCGAGCCGGTGAAGGCGATCATGGGCACGCGCTCGTCCACCACCAGCGCCTCGCCCGCCTCGGCGTCGCCGGGCACCACCTGCAGCAGGCCCGCGGGCAGGCCCGCCTCTTCAAACACGCGGGCCATGATGAAGCCGCCGCTCACTGGCGTGCGCGTGTCGGGCTTGAGCACCACCGCGTTGCCCAGCGCCAGCGCCGGAGCCACCGAGCGCAGGCCCAGGATGAGCGGGAAGTTGAACGGCGAAATCACGCCCACCACCCCGTGCGGCACGCGCCGCGCAATGGACAGGCGCCCGGGCGTGCTGGGCAGCACCTGGCCCTGGGCCTGCATGGGTAAGGCTGCTGCCAAGTGGCACAGGGTGATGGCTTCGCGCACCTCGTGCTGGCCCTTGGGCACGATGCCGCCCGTCTCCCGCGCAATGGCCAGGGCCAGCTCATCAAAGTGCTGCTCAAAAATGCTGGCCGCACGGTGGAACACGGCCGCACGCTCGCGCGGCGCCGTGGTCGCCCACGCGGCCTGCGCCTGCTGCGCACGACCAATGGCGGCCTGCATGTCGGCCGCACTGGCAATGCCTACGCGGCTGAGCACCTGGCCCGTGGCAGGCTCCACCGCATCACGCGCCGTGCTCAGAGCGGTAGCCCACGCACCATCAAAGGCCTTGCCCGCCCACAGGCGGTTGTCCAGCAGGCCTGGTTTTTCTGAAACACCCATTGCATTGCTCCTTGGTTGAAATCAAAACCCACCGCATGGCTGCAGCGGCGTGCTCTGAAATTGCAACGGGCGTACCAGCCCCGCCTGCCACCAGGCCCCAAACGCCTGAAACACGGGCTTTTTGAGAGGGAACGCTACGGACTTTCCCTAGGCCCAAACACGCCTGGCGTGGGCGACTTTTGGGCACCAAATAGTTACCATTCATAAACAAATGACACTACATAAATTCATCAAATGATCATTTTTTGATGAACTTTTGATTCACCACCGGAGAACCCCATGCCGAAGCGCCGCGTCTCTCTGGCCGACCTGCACCGCACCGCCGTGGGCCAAGGCCAGGCCTTGCTGGGCACCGTGCCTGCCGAAGCCCCCCGCGCCCTGGGCGGGTTTGACACCCATGGCATCAGCCAGCACACCCACCCCACGGTGGCCGACATCAGCGAATGCCTGTTCTTCTCGCCCGGCGACGGGCGCATCTGGCTGCAGGACCAGCGCATGATCCTGCTGCACTCCCAGGCCCTGGGGTCGCTGCGGCGCGAGCTGATCGACAGCATTGGCCTGGACAAGGCACGCGGCCTGCTGACCCGCGCTGGCTATGTGAGCGGCGCGCGCGACGCCCGCCTGGTGCGCCAGCAATGGCCCGACGCAGAACCCACCGCAGCCGCCATGGCGGGCACCCGCCTGCACGCGCTGGAGGGCGTGGTGCAGGTGGAGGTGGTGCATGCCCGCTACAACGCCGAGCTGGGCGAATACGACGGCGAGTTCATCTGGCACAACTCCAGCGAAGACGACGAGCACATCGCCGCCTATGGCGTGGGCGGTTCGCCCGCGTGCTGGATGCAGGTGGGCTATGCCACGGGCTACGTGAGCACGCTGTTCGGCCGCATGGTGGTGTTCCGCGAGGTGGAGTGCCGATCCTCCGGCGCGGCGCACTGCCGCGTGGTGGGCAAGTCCGCCGAGCGCTGGGACGACCCCGAGCAAGACCTGTTCTACCTGAACGCGCAGGACTTTGTGGGCACCCCGCCCGCCGCGCTGGCCGACAAGCTGCTGGGCAAGGCCCGCCGCGCCACCTACCTGGGCGTGCCGCAGCGCACGGCGTCGGATGCATCCCCTGCCCCCGCAAACCACACCACCATGGTCGGTGCCTCATCCGCCTTCAACGCCGCCTGCCACATGCTGCAGCGCGTGGCCCCCACCGCCGCCACCGTGCTGTTTACCGGCGAATCGGGCGTGGGCAAGGAGATGTTTGCCAGCATGCTCCACCGCATCAGCCCCCGCAGCAGCCAGCCCTTTGTGGCCATCAACTGCGCGGCCATCCCCGAGACGCTGGTGGAGAGCGAACTCTTCGGCGTGGAGCGCGGCGCCTACACGGGCGCAGGCACATCGCGCCCCGGCCGGTTTGAGCGCGCCCACGGCGGCACTCTCTTCCTTGACGAAATCGGCACGCTCAGTTTGGTGGCCCAAGGCAAGCTGCTGCGCGCACTGCAGGAAGGCGAGGTAGAGCGCGTGGGCGGCACCCGCACCGTGCGCGTGGACGTGCGCCTGGTGGCCGCCACCAACGTGGACCTGCGCCAGGCCGTGCGCGAAGGCACCTTCCGCGAGGATTTGTTCTACCGCCTCAACGTCTTCCCCATCCACCTGCCCCCGCTGCGCGAGCGGCGCGACGACATCCCGCTGCTGATGAGCCACTTCCTGGCCCACTACCAGCGCAAGCACCAGCGGCAGGTGCCGGGCTTTAGCCAGGCGGCTGTGAAGGCGATGTTTCACTACCCGTTTCCCGGCAACATCCGCGAGCTGCAGAACCTGATTGAGCGGGCAGTGATTTTGGCGACGGATGGGGAGCCGGTTGAGCCGCACCATTTGTTTGCGGGGGGCGAGCAAAGCGGCGGCGGGGTGATGTCGCTGCACCTGCAAGGGAACAGCGGGGGGACGTTGCATGCGCAGGGAGTGGCGGGTGCGGGAGGCGCGGTGCAGGCCCCGCAAGCCGCTGCAGCAGCAAGTGCACGGGCTGGTGTGGCGCTTGCGCCAGCTGCTGCCCCGGTGGTGGCACCGCTGCACCAGGCGGAAGAGCAGATGCTGCGGCAGGCGTTGCAGAGCGCGGGGGGGAATGTGGCGCTGGCGGCGCGGTTGCTGGGGATCAGCCGGGCGACGATGGCGTATCGGTTACGGAAGTTTGCGATTGGAGTGGAACGCTGAGAAATCAAAGCGCGGCGAAGAAATCCCGTTGCAAAGTTCGGCTGGAGGCCCAGAGCCACATGGGCAAACTCAGAATACGCGAAACATATACAATTCAAATACGTTTCGCTTAAAGGCAGCACCCCATGGGCATAGTCAAAATCTCCGACCAGATGCACGAAAACCTGCGTCTGGCCAGCACGGCGCTGAGCCGTTCCATCAACTCCCAGGCCGAGCACTGGATGCGCGTCGGCATGCTGGCCGAGATGTACCCCGACCTGGACCACCGCGAGATTTGCCAGATGCTGGTGCGGGCCGAGCTGGCGGGTGGTCTGGATGTGGCGCTGGCGGCGCGGGGTGAGCTGGACAGCAAGCCTGCTGCAGACGCTGCTCCCACCGCACGCGCCAGAAAGCAGCCGCACTGATGGCCCGCGCGGACCGTGGGGTGCCGATCCGCTCGGCCGAAGAACTGGTGATGGCGCGGCGGGCGGCGCAGCTGGCGGCCGAGGTGCTGGCGATGATCGAACCGCATGTGGTGCCGGGCGTGACCACCGACGCGTTGGACCGCCTGTGCTACGACCACATCGTGAACGTGCAGGGCGCACGGCCTGCCAATGTGGGCTACCTGGGCTATCCCAAGACGGTGCTGACCTCGGTGAACCATGTCGTGTGCCACGGCATCCCCTCGCCCCAGCAGGTGCTGAAAAAGGGCGACATCGTGAACATTGATGTGGCGGTGGAAAAAGACGGCTGGTATGGCGACACCAGCCGCATGTTCTGCGTGGGCACGCCCAGCGTGCTGGCCCAGCGGCTGGTGCGCACCACGTATGAGGCGCTGTGCGCGGGCATCCGCGAAGTCAAGCCCGGCGCCACGCTGGGCGATGTGGGCCACGCCATTGCCACGGTGGCGCAGCGCGAGAACTTCAGCGTGGTGCGAGAGTATTGCGGCCACGGCATTGGCACCGTGTACCACGATGAGCCGCAGGTGCTCCACTACGGGCGGCGCGGCCAGGGGCTGCGGCTGGAAGCGGGGATGGTCTTCACCATCGAGCCCATGCTGAACGCAGGCCAGCGCGAAACGAAGGAGCTGGCCGATGGCTGGACGGTGGTGACCAAGGACCGGTCGCTCTCGGCCCAGTGGGAGCACATGGTGGCGGTGACGGACAGCGGCTTTGAGGTGCTGACAGCGTGGCCGGGGGGCACGGGGGCGTATGAGGCGGTGTGAGCGGCCTTTGAGCTACAAAATTCAGATGAAATAGGCCGCTACCGCACGACTGTATTGGGCCTTCGGTATCAAAACCATAGCAAACCGCCTTGCACGCACCGGGGCGGCTACCAGGGCAGCTTGTCGCCGCTGTACGCGTAAAAGCCCCCCGTTTCCTCCACCGGCAGCCCGTCAAGCACCCGCAGCATGTCGCCCGCCGCATCCGCCGCCGGGCGGCCGATTTCTGCGCCATTGAACGGGGCCGACAACGCCGAGTTGACGGTGCCCGGGTGCAGCGCCACCAGCACGGCCTGCGGGTGGGTGCGGGCCACTTCGATGGATGCCGTTTTGACCAGCATGTTGAGCGCGGCCTTGCTGGCGCGGTAGCTGTACCAGCCGCCCAGGCGGTTGTCGTCAATGCTGCCCACCTTGGCCGAGAGCACAGCCAGCAGGCCGCGCCCCTGCTTGGGCAGCAGCGGTGCAAAGTGGGCCAGCACGAGAGCGGGGCCGAAGGTGTTGGTGCGGAAGGTGGCTTCCATCTGCGCGTAGTTCAACTGGCCCAGGCGCTTTTCGGGCATGCCGTGGGGGCCGTGCAGCAGGCCTGCGGCGTGAATGATGCAGTGCCACGGGCCCTGGGCCTTGAGCTGGTGGGCGGCGGCGGCAATGGTGGCTTCGTCATCCAAATCCACCGCCGGTTGGGTGTGGCGGCCCAGCCCCACAGCCAAGGCGCAGCGCGGGTCGGACTGCAGGTGTGCGAGGAAGGCGCTGCCGATGGCGCCGGTCGCACCGATGACGAGGGCGCGGTAGCCATCAGGCAGCGACTGCAAACATGTGAACGGCGTTGCGGTCGGCTTAGCTTGAGACATGGCTTGGCTCTGCGGTGAAGGTGTCGTTGGGTAGTTCGGCAAGCGGGCTACAGCGCATCGAGCCGCGTGCGCAAGCTGGCCGCATGCTCACGCAACGCATCGAGCTGCGGGCCCTGCATCTTCTGCAACTGGCGGTACACCATGCCGAGGCGGAAGTTGTTGCCCAGCGTGCCTTCGTTGCGCGCAAAAAAGTCCCAATACAGCGCGTTGTACGGGCACGCGCGCTCACCCACTTTTTGTTTTTTGTCGTAGTGGCAGCCGCTGCAGTAGTCGCTCATGCGGTCGATGTAGGCGGCACTGCTTACGTAGGGTTTGGTAGCCAGCAGGCCGCCGTCGGCAAACTGGCTCATGCCCACGGTGTTGGGCACTTCCACCCATTCAAAGGCGTCGATGTACACGCCCAAATACCAGCGATGCACAGCGGCAGGGTCAAGCCCCGCCAGCAGCGCAAAGTTGCCGATGACCATGAGGCGCTGGATGTGGTGGGCGTATGCAAACTCCAGCGACTGGCCCACGGCGTGGTGCATGCAGCGCATGCGGGTCTTGCCCGTCCAGAACCAATCTGGCAGGGGTGTGCTGTGGCCCAGGGCGTTGCGCTCGTCGTAGCCGGGCATGTGGGCCCAGTAGATGCCGCGCACGTATTCGCGCCAACCCAATATCTGACGGATAAAGCCCTCCACCGCTGGCAGGGGCGCGGCGCCCGCGTGGTAGGCGGCCTGGGCGCGTTGCACCACCTCGTGCGGGCGCAGCATTTTGGTGTTGAGCGCGAAGGACAGCAGGGAGTGGAAGAGCCTGCTGCTGCGCGTGCTCATCGCGTCTTCATACGCGCCAAAGTGCGGCAGCGTGGTGGTGATGAAGTGATCCAGCCACGCCAGCGCCTCGGCCCGGTTCAGCGGCCAGCGCAGTGCATGGGCCTGCGGGTTGCCAAAGCTCTGCACACCTGCGGCTTGGATGGTGGCCCACAGGGCGCTGTGGTCGTGCGTGGGGCGGGCGTCGGGCGGCAATGCAGGCGTTCCGGGCCAGGGCTTGCGGTTGTCGTGGTCGTAGTTCCATTGGCCACCTGCGGGCTCGCCAGCTTCGTCAATCAACACGCTGTGGCGCTGGCGCATGCGGCGGTAGAAATGCTCCATGAGCCACTGCTTGCGGCCTTGGAACACCTCGGCCATTTCGGTGCGGGTGGTGTAGAAGTGCTCGCTGCTGACGGCCTGCACGGCAAAGGGCTGCGGGCTGGAGCGCTGCGCAGTACCCCAGGTGCGCAGTTGCTCGTCCAGCCGCCATTCGTCGGGGTACTGGTATTGCAGCGTGTGCGCGCCGTAGTGGGCCACGAGGGCGGCCAGATTGGCGGGGATCGACTGGCGGTTGCTGGCGTCATCCATCGCCACGTAGCGCACGCGGTGCCCTGCCTCGCGCAGGTGGCGGGCCAAGTCGCGCATGGCAGCAAAGATGGCGAGGATTTTTTGCGCGTGGTGCAGCACATAGTCGGTCTCTTGCCGCACTTCCATCAGCACATAGACCACGCCTTCGTCCTGCGTGGCAAACCACGAATGCCCGGGGTTGAGCTGGTCACCCAGCAGCAGGCGCAACGTGTGGGTGCGCGGCGGCGTGGTCATGCCGTGCCCCACAGGCGGCGGTAGCTGCCATCGGCATCGTGGTCTTGCGCCTGCTTGATGGGGTTGAAGCGGCGCCCCCCGCGCGGGTCGGTGCCACGCCCGGCGATGTAGAGCCAGTTGGCCTGGTTGCTGTACACGTCGTAGTCCACCAGTTGCGATTCAAACCACGCTGCTCCTGCGCGCCAGTCGCTGTGCAGGTCGTAAAGAAGATAGCTGGCTACGACCTGGCGCAGGCGGTTGCTGAGATACCCGGTGGCGGCCAGCTCGCGCATGGCGGCATCGACCAGCGGCTGGCCGGTCTCGCCCCGGCACCAGCGCTCAAAGCCGCGCGGGTTGTGTGGGGCGGGCGGCAGTTCTGACAGCCCACGCGCCCGGTACAACGCCGCGCCGTATTGCAGGTGCAGCAGCCGAAAGTAGTCGCGCCACAGCAGCTCAAACCACAGCCAGTAGCTGCCATCGTTGGCACCGTGGTCGCGCTCAAAGGTTTTTAGATCGGCATAGATCTGGCGCGGCGAGAGTGCCCCCGTGGCCAGCCAGGGCGAGAACTTGCTGGAGTAATGAAGCCCCGTGAGCCCGTTGCGCGTGGCCTTGTAGCTGTGGGGCAGCTTGCGGGCAAGGTACTGCGCCAGGTGGGCCAGCGCGGCCGCCTCGCAGCCATCGCAAGCAGGCGTTCCGTAGGGGAAGGACGATCGGGCATCGGTGCCCTGGGGCGGTGTGGGTTGCTGGATGCTGGCAGCGCCCTGCTCTGCCCCCACGGCTTGCAGCACTGGCGCAGGCACTTGGGGCGGCGGCAGCAGCCGGGCGGGTGCTGGCAGTGGTGCAGCGGGGGTGATGCCTGCACGCTCGACCTTCTGGCGGAAGCTGGTAAACACACCGGGCAGGTCAGAGGCAGGCCAGGGCATGTCGGCCGGGTGCAGCAGGCTGCTGTGCCATACGGTACGCACTTGCAGGCCTGCCGCGCGCAGGGCGGCGACCTCGGCCTGTTCGTAGGGGGCGGCCATGTCTTCGCACACCACGGTGGTGGCACCCAAGGCCTGGGCCAAGTGCGGCAGGGCGGTAGTGGGCGGGGCTTGGCAGATGAGCAGCGGGTTGCCCAATGCACGCGTCTGCTGATGCAGACCGCGCAGTGCTGCGGCGGTGAAAGCGCGGCGGTGTGCGCCCACACGGGCAAAGCCCCAGGGGGTGGTCTCATCAGGCACAGGCAGGCACACCACGGGCAGCAGGTGGGTGGCACCGCTGGTGAGCGCTGCGCGCAGCGCGGGCTGATCATGCAGGCGCAGGTCGTTACGAAACCAGAACAGCACCGTGCTCATGTGGCGCCCTCCCCCGCGCCCTTGCCGGTGCGTTTGCGTTCGCTGCGGCAGCGGTCCGAGCAGTACTTCACCTCGTCCCACACCTTCTCCCACTTCTTGCGCCAGGTGAAGGGCAGGCCGCATTGCAAGCACTGCTTTTGCGGAAAGTCTGATTTCTTGCGCATGCGCATGGCGGACTTGCGGGTGGGTTACGCAGGCAGCAACACCTGCTGCGCCAGCGCACGCCCGCTGAGCCACGCGCCCTCGACCTTGCCGCCGTGCAACCAGTCGCCACACAGGCCCAGGCGCATTTGCGCATCCCACCAGCTGCCCTGCGTGAGCGCGGGTTCGGTGTCGGCATAGCGCCAGCGGTGGGCAGTGGCAGCAACGGGTGCAGGGCCCCCGAGGGCTGCAAAGGCGGCAAGCAGTGCGGACGTGACGGCCTCGGCACTGTCTTCGATGTGGGCTTCGCTCCATTCAGGGCTGGCGTGCAGCAGCCAGGTTTCTTTCCCCGTGCGGCCGGGTTTGCTGCTGTCGCGCGCCACCCAGCGCAGGGGGCCGGTGTTGATGAACGCACCCTCCCACGGCAGGGCCACCGGGCTTGCGTAGCGCAGCATCAACGCCCAGCTGCCACGCATGCGTGCGCTGGCAGCGATGGCGGCGCCTGCGGGGGACACGGGGGCCAGCAAGGGTACGGCCTGCGGGGCGGGCACGGCCAACAGCACGGCGCTGTATCGCGGGCTGTGCAGGCCATGTTCTGCCGAGGTGATGGTCCACCCGCCTCCGGTGTTGTCCAGCCGCTGCACGGTGGTTTGCCACTGCGCCAGCGCAGTCGCGCCCAGGTGCTGCACCAGCCAGGCGGCGGGCGACGTCATGCGCGGTGTGCCCACAAACCGCTCCAGCGGGGTGGCCGGGGTGGTCCAGGCGTTGCCGTCAAAGCTGGCCAGCCGGGCATTCCACAACGCAGCCACACCGGCCTGCTGCCAGCGGGCCACCTCGGCGCGGAAGGCAGGGTCGCGGGCGATGAAATATTGAGCGCCATGGTCGCACTGCCAGGGGCCGTTGTCGTCCTCAGCGCGGCGGGTGCTCATGCGGCCCGAGGGGCCGCGGCTTTTGTCGAATACATGCACCGTGTGGCCCGCCTGCAGCAGCGCCTGCGCGCACGACAAGCCCGCCAAGCCTGCGCCAACGACGGCGATGATTTTTGGCATAGCAAGACTCATGGTTGTGGGTCAGTGCGTTCGTGGGTCACCCAGATCAGAGCCTGGGTGTCGATGCCCAGCGCCTGTGCGCGGGCAATGAGTTGTTCGCGCAAGCCAGGGGGCAGTTGCTTGGTGCGCGACAGGATCCAGCAGTAACTGCGGTCCGGCCCCACCACCAGGGCCCACTGGTAGTCGGCATCCAGCGCGGCCACGTGGTAGCCGCCATAGAACGGGCCAAAGAACGACACCTTGAGCGAGGCCGTGTTGGCATCGCCCGTGAACAGGGCCTTGCCCTCGGCCTGGCGCCAGTCGTTCTTGCCGGTGTCAAAGCCCCGGTTGAGCACGCGCACGCTGCCATCGGCCTGGCGTTGGTAGGTGGCGCTTACGTCTGTCATGCCGCGTTCGAACGAATGGTCGAGCCGGGCAAGTTCGTACCAGCGGCCCTCGTAGCGGGCCAGGTCGAACGGGGTGACGGGGGTAATGCCCTCGGGCGGCTGGGTGGACGAGCACCCGCCGAGCGCAAGTACCACTGCGGCAAGACCGAGCCATGCGAGGCGGCGGATGGAATATGAGAAAAAGGGCATAAATTACCAATTGGTCACAAACAAACCAATCGGTAATTTACCACCACAAGCCTCGTGGCGGTGAAACGCGCTCCACCCGATTGGGTAGCGCGCCCGTAAACTTCGCCCATGACTTACCAAATCACCGTTTACTCCAAATCGGCCTGCCCCCAATGCGATTCGGCCAAGAAGCTGCTGCAGTCGCGTTCGCTGCCGTTTGAGGAAATCAAGATCGACGACGAAGCCGAGCGCCTGGCGTTTTATGCCAAGTGCGGGCCTTCAGTGCGGCAGATGCCGCAAATCTTCATCAACAACCAGCGCGTGGGCGGGCTGGCGGGGTTGCAGGCGGCGCTGGCGCAGATGGGCCAATAGCGCCCCCCTGGCCTACTGGTATTTCGCAGCGGTGATGAATTCGCTGAAGGTTTCGCACCAGACAATCACCGCGTTGAACTTAGCAGGGTCCACACCCGGCGGCAGCGGGACGATGAAGTTGTTGAACGTCTTCACATCGCCCACGCGCAGCATCTGGGACTTGAGGCGTTTGAAGTCGGCCTCGGTCTCCACAAACTCGGGCGACAGGTAGAGCTTGTAGTCAGGCCCCGGGGCCAGCTTGCCCACCAGACTGATGGCTTGGGGGCTGATGGAAACCTGGCCCTCACCCCAGTGCAGGGCGTCGCTGTCTTTCAGGTCGCGGCGGAAGGTGGCGGTCCATTGCGCGGACGCCACGCTTGAATCAATCTGCTGCTGTGTCGGCGCGTCGGGCGCAATCAGAATCGGCAACACATACACACCCAGCGCAAAGCCGAGGCCCAAGGTGATCAGGTGGGAGGCGACGAGCAGCAGAGGTTTCATGGCAGCGGGTTCAGCAAAACGGAACCCAATGTACAGCGCAGCGCCCGCGCCTTCAACGCTGCGCAGATCCCCCTTGTCCGTTCAGGATGCGCGGGCCAGGAAGCCGTCCACCAGCGCGTAATGCTCCGGCACATTCAGCGCTGGCGCATGGCCGCAGCCGGGAACCTCCACCACCCGAGCCAGCCCGCGTGCGCCAGGGCCCCGGGTCAGCATCTCGGCCGTGGTCTCGCGCAGCACCAGGTCCGACTCTTCGCCACGCAGGCACAGCACGGGGATTTCGAGCGCGTCGTAATGGTCCCAGATCAGGTAGTCGTTGGCGTGGTGGGTGAACTGCTGCACCATGGCCGGGTCGTAGTGCGGCGTCACGCGGCCGTCTGGCAGGCGGCGGGTGCTGCTTTCGGTCAGCAGGCGCCACTGCGCATCGCTGAGCCAGCCGTAGGGCGTATAGACCTGCCGGAAAAACGCCTCCAGCTCCCGCACGGTGTCGAACGCGGGCGGGTGGCCGGCATAGGCCTTGATGCGCTCCAGCGCCGCATCAGCCAGGCGCGGGGCGTTGTCATTGAGCAGCAGGCTCTGGATGCGGCCTTTGAGCTGCGGCTGGAACAATCCAGACGCACACACGGTGCCGATGGCGCCCCCCATCGAGGTGCCCACCCAGTGCGCTTTTTGGATGCCCAGATGGTCCAGTAGATCGGCAGCGATGCGCGCGTAGAACGACAGGCGGTATTCGTCCTGCGGCGCACGCGCCCACTGGCTGAGGCCACGGCCAATGGTGTCGGGGCAGATCACGCGGTAGCGTGAGGCCAGGTGTGCGGCCAGCGGGTCCATGTCGCGCCCAGTGCGCGCCAGGCCGTGCCATGCAATCACCACCGGGGCATCCTGCGCACCCCATTCCATGTAATGGATTTCATAGCCAGCGCAGGTGGCGTAGCGCGAGGTGGGGGACATGATGGCGACCTTGTGGAACAGATAAAAAATGAATGGGGCCAGCGGCTCACTTCATGAGGCGGCCATTGCTGCCAATGACAGTGACCTCGACATACCGCGAGCCAATGCGGTTGGTGGGCGAATAGCCCAGCGTGATGCCGCCGAGGTCGTAGCTCTGCAGCGATTCGAGCGCCTTGACGACCTTGGCGCGCGTAGGCGCGGGGCCAGCGCGGCGCAGGGCCTCGACCAGCACCTTGGCGCCCAGAAACTGCTCGAAGCTGGTGTAGTTGACCTCGGCCTCGGGCGCGTACTTTTTGAGCAGCGTCTGGTACTCGCGCACCACGGGTAGTTGCGGCCGATAGGGGTATGGCACCACCTGGCTGATGCCCAGGCCGTGCGCGTTTTTGAGGCCCGCGAGTTTGACCAGCTCGGTCGGGTCCACGACCGAGATGTTGTACAGCTGCGCGCCGCCGCCCTGCTCGCGATAGCGCTGGATGAAGGCCGCGGCAGGCTTGTTCACAGCGATCATGATGACTGCGTGCACGTCGGCGGCCTTGATGGCCTTGACGGCCTCATCCACCTTGTCGGTATTGCGTTCGTAGCCCGCAGACACCACGAGCTTGAGGTTGCGCTTGGCCAAGGCAGCCTCGACCCCCGCCAGGCCCGCCTTGCCAAAACCATCATCCTGGTACATCACGGCCACGCGGTTCATGCCCAGCGTGGTGAGCTGCTGCACCATGTGCTCGGCTTCGTCGGCATAGCCTGCGCGGACGTGAAAGATCCAGGGGTTGAACGGGTTGCGCAGCGATTCACCGCCCGTATACGGCGCCACCAGCGCCGCGCCGCCCTGCTCCAGCACGCCGTCGGACAGCAGCTGCGTGATGTTGGCGGTGCCTGCAAAGCCGTACAACGCCACCACCTCAGGTTTGGCCAGCAGTTCGCGTGTGCGGGTCACGGTGTCGGCAACCTTGTAGCCGTCATCGGCCACCGCGTGGCGGATGGTGGCGCCGTGCACACCACCCTGGGCGTTCACCCAGTCGAAGTAAATCTTGCCGCCCAGCACCATCTGCGCGCCGGTGCTGGCCAGCACGCCCGACAGCGGGGCCACCTGCCCCACCACGATTTCTGCCGCGTGCAGTACGGGCGCTACGGCGCCCGCCCCTGCCACGGCCAGCGTTGCCGCCATGCGGCGGGTCCATGTCTTGAGGTTGTTCATGTCCGATGGGTCCCTGGTGGATGTGGCTTGCGGCCGCACGCCGGCACAGGCAACCCGCAGCCAGGGCACCGGGCCCTGGCGTGCGCGTCTGCGCGGGTGCGGCAAAGACGTTTTCTGTCGTGCAAAGCTCCTGGGGTCAGAAGGTGTGAATGACTCCGGCGAGCCCGAGCAGGCCGCCAAAACGCGCCCGATCTAGGCACAAAGCGCAGCCATAGCGCGGGCTATGGCGAGCATTTGTAACGACGAGCGGGTGCGTTTTGGCGGGATGAGCGGGCATGGCGGGTTCGTTCACAACTTCTCAGTCGGGGATGGCGATGGCGCCCGCCGTGATGGCGATGGCGTTGGCTGCTGCGGGCGTGGTGGCCAGGGGCGGCACGTTAGTGGCCGTGATCGCCGGGGCGCTGCCCGGCGTGCCGCCGCGCGGCACCGTGCGAACCACCTGGCTGGCCGGCAGCGCCTTGCCGCTGGCGAGGTGGTCGTACACGGCGTCCAGCGCGTGGTTCAGGTACACGTGCAGCGGCACATAGCGTGTGTCGTAGCCAGGCAGCACGGTGGGCAGGCCGATGAAGCTGTCGAAGTGCTGGGCGTTGGTCACTTCCACATAGCTGAGCTTGCTGGAAGTCCCTTCCACCCGCTTGTTCAGTGCGGCATAGGGACGCGAGGTGTGGCTCACGGGCAGCAGCGCGTCTGCACGGCCGTGCACGATGATGGCGGGCTTGCCGCGCAGGTTGCCGCTGCGGCGCGTTTCGTCCACGCCGGCCTGCAGCTTCTTGGCTGCGGCGTCGGTGCCGGTGACCAGGTTGCGCAGGCACACGGCGCCCGCGGTGTTCCAGTCGGCCACGCCCGCGGCGGTGAATGACAGGAAGTCGCGCGCCGGCCCCGCCACGCTGTTGTTGTTGACCAAGTTGATGCCGCCCGACGGGGGCACGCCATTGCCCGTGGCAAACATGCCCGCCAGCGCAGCCGGGGCCAGTGGCATGACCGCGCCAGCCGCCGTGGTGGCCGCGTAGCTGAAGCCGCAGAGGTTGTCCTTCACACTGCTGCGCGACAGGCTGTTGGCAAAGGTGACGGACACGGCGGGAGCGACTTCAAACGCTGCCAGCGACGCGTGCAGGTCGTTCGACTCGGGCTCCCAGCCGTAGGCGCGCAGTTTTTGCAGGGCCTCTTCAGCCTGTGTGGCGGTGGTGGAGGCCGTCAGCAAACCGGCTGTTTTAAGCGCCGCGCAGCGGTTGGGTGCAATGGGCAGTGCCGGGCTGGCAAAGCCTGCAGCAAAAGCGGCAGCGTAGGGACTGGTGCTGACAGACGGCGCCAGCGACGCGCAGGCCTGGAACAGGTTGGCGTAGGTGGTGAAGTCCACCAGCGTCTTGCCAGTGACGGCCACCTCGGCCCCGCCACGGCGCACGGTAACGCCAGGGTTGGCGGGCATCTCGATGGCGGGTTCGGAGACTGCCACGCCGCTGATCAGGCCTTGCGTGTCCTGCTCGGCCGCCGCAATGGCCGCGCCGCCGCCGTTGGAGATGCTGGAGGCAATGACGATGGTGTTGGCCGGGGTCAGCGTCTTCAGGCGCTGGCCTGCGGCATTGGTGTCGCCATAGCGCTGGTTGAGCACGTAGTAGCCAAACTCCACCGCCTGCAAGGTGGTGGCACCCCAGTCCTTCTCGGCGTTCTGGCCCGAATGCGCGTGCTTGAAGGCAAAGCGGTTGGGCGTGGCGGTGTTGAAGGCGGCCAGCTCCGTGGCCGTCAGGCCGGCGTTGAACGCCGCATTCTTCCCCGCAGCCGCTGCGGTGGCGCGTGTGCCGTCCATGAGCGCCACGGTGTCGTTCTGCAGGTCGTGCGGGGCACCGCCCGTGCCTTTGTCTGAATAGGCTACCGCGCAGCCCTTCTTCAGGCCCCACTCGCCGGTGGAGATGCCGCCATACACCCCGCGAGAGCCCGATGCCGTGGCGGTGATCATGCAGGCCTTCTTGGGGTCGAAGCTGGCGGGCACCTGAACCATCAGCGTGACGTTTTCGCGGCCCGTGCCGTCGTCTGCAAACGCGATGTATTCGGTGCCGGCCACCTTGCCCTCAACCGTGGTGACCTTGCCCTGCGCGTCCACGTTGGGACCGTAGAGGGTGCCGTAGCCGCCCGCGGCCGTCATGTCGAGCATGGCGCGGTAATTGGTGTGGATGGCCGTGCGGCGCAGCTCGGCCGCCGTGGGCTTGAGCGGGTCGGCATAGGCCGGCGGCGCGGCAGCAGCCAGGCCCGATGCGCCCAGGCCCGCGGTCAGCAAGTCGTTGCTGTTGCCGTCGTAGCTGGTTTCACTGATGGCGCCCAGGTAGCCGGGCTTGGTGTTGAGCGCGGCACTGCCGCCGCTGTCGCCCCCCCCGCCGCAGGCGGCCAGCACGGCGGCCGCGATGGCGGTAGCAGGGATGAAGGGACGAAAACACGGGTTCTTCTTGCGCATGGTCATGGCTTGTCTCCTGGAGTTTTTCTTTGGCTCTTGGGGTTGCACAGCACAGCTCGTCTCAACTCAACTGATCAGCTCAACAACACGCCACCGCCCGCCGGGGGGCGGCGGCGCGGCGGCCTCTCACCCACCCGATTTGCGCGCGGCTGCTGCGCGCAAACGCCCCACCACACCCGTGGGGAAGTAGTACACCGACAGAACAAACAGCACGCCCAGCCACAGCAGCCAGCGGTCGGGCGAGAGCAAGGCGGAGAGCCACGGCAGGCTGGAGGCCGCCGCGTCGCTGCCCACGCGCAGCAGGTCTTGCAGGTAGCTTTGCGCCACCAGGAACAGCACGGCGCCAATGGCCGAGCCATAAATCGTGCCCATGCCGCCGATGACCACGATGAGCAGGCAGTCCATCATGATTTCGAAGCTGAGCGACGTGTCCGGCCCGTTGTAGCGCAGCCAAAGCGCCAGCATGGCGCCCGCCAAAGTGGCAAACAGCGCCGACAGCACGCTGGACGTGGTGCGGTACACCACCACGCGGTAGCCAATGGCCTCGGCACGGAACTCGTTCTCGCGGATCGCCTGCAGCACGCGGCCGAAGGGTGAGTTGACGATGCGCAGCATCGCCAGCACCAGCACCACGGCGACGGCGAAGAGCAGGTAGTAGGTCAGCAGGCGCCCATCCAGCATGACACCCAGGAAGGGTTCCTCGGCAAACTCGAAGCTGGGCGACAGCACCGAGGGCACCTTGAAAGTCAGGCCGTCTTCGCCGCCGGTGATGTCCGACAGCTGCGAAGCCAGCGTCTGGAACGCGGCGGCCACGGCCAGCGTGATCATGGCGAAGAAGATGGCCCGCACACGCAGCGAGAACAGGCCCACCGCCAGCGAAAGCAGCAGCGACAGGAGCAACGCCCCGCCCAGCCCCACACCCAGCGCCGTCCATGTCGGCCCCAGGCGCGTGGTGGCCACGGCGATGCCATAGGCGCCGATGCCAAAGAACATGGTGTGCGCAAAGCTCACGATGCCGGTGTAGCCCAGCAGCAGGTCAAAGCTGGCGACCAGCACCACAAAGATCAGCACCTTGGCCGCCACGGACAGCGCCTTGACGCCGGGGAATAGGAACGGCGCAAACGCCAGGCCGAGGAAGATGGCGATCAGGATCACCGCCAGCACCTTGCTGCGCGGGAAGTCGCCGGAGAGAAGTCTGTGAATCATGTCAACCTTTTCGCAATTTCTTCGCTGCGCTCGCACCCGCACGCACCCAGCCAGCGGCCGTCGTGAAAGGGCCGCCCGGCCGCACGGGCGGCGTCCCCCTTCGAGGGGGAAGGCGCGAAGCGACTCAGGGGGTGTTTCATCTGTTCGCGACCGGATAGACGCCTTGAGGACGCCACAGCAGAATGGCCACCATCAGCGCGATGTTGGAGAACAGCGCCACCTTGGGTGCGAGGAAGCCGGTGTAGTTGGCCATCAGCCCCACCAGCAGCGCGCCGATGAGCGCGCCGCCTGTGCTGCCCAGGCCGCCGATGATGATCACTATGAAGATCAGCACATTGACCTGCGCGCCCATTTGCGGAATCACGTTCTGCTGGTACAGGCCCCACATCACGCCGCCCAGGCCCGCCAGGGCCGAGCCCACCACGAACACGCCCACAAACAGGCGGCGGATACGGTAGCCCAGGCTTTCAACCATCTCGCGGTCTTGCACGCCGGCGCGGATGAGCAGGCCGACCTTGGTGCGCGACAGCGTCCAGGCCAGCACGCCGAAGACGACGAGGCCCACGACAACCGCGATGAGGCGGTACTTTTCGATGGCGGCGTCACCCACGAGCAACGAGCCTCGCATGGCTTCGGGCAGCGGCAGCGGAATCTGCGCCGGGCCCCAGATGACCTTGATGAGTTCTTCACCAATGATCATGCCGCCCATGGTGATGAGGATCTGCTTCAAATGCTGGCCGTACACGGGCCGCACGATGAAGCGCTCGAACGCGAGGCCCACGGCGCCCGCCACCGCCATGGCGACCAGCATGGCGGGCAGCACGGCCAGCAGGTTGCGCCACAGCTCGGCGCTTTGGGTGTAGTCGCCCATGGCACCCAGCACGCTGGTCGCCACAAAGGCGCCCAGTGCAATGAACACGCCGTGACCGAAGTTGAGCACGTCCATCAGCCCGAAGACCAGCGTGAGGCCCGAGGCGATGATGAAGATGATCATGCCCATGGCCAGCCCCGCCACCGTGAGCGTGAGCCAGGTGCTCGGCGAGCCGATGAAGGGCAGCACCAGCAGCGCGAGCGCCGGCACCAGGGCCAATGGCTTCCAGTCGAAATCACGCACGGCGGTCATGCTGCAGCCCCTTGCACTACATTTTTGATAGCTCCCAGCGCTTGCCCAGAAAGCGCTAGCGGCCTAAAACACTTGAAATTCTTTGCGCAGCTCATAGCGCCAACCCCAGCAGCGACCGCTGCAATGCTTCGTCCTCGGCCAGCGCGGCCATGCTGCCGGCGTGCACCACCTGGCCGTTGTCCATCACGGCCACGGTGTCGCCCAGGCGCTTGGCGAAGTTGATGTTTTGCTCAACCAGCAGGATGGTCACACCGCTCTTCTTCAGCTGGTCGAACGCCTCGATCATGTTGTTGATGATGGCGGGCGCGAGGCCCTTGCTGGGCTCGTCCACGATGAGCAGGTCGCGCGGCTCCACGATGGCGCGGCTCACGGCCACCATCTGCTTTTGGCCGCCGCTGAGCTTGCCGGCCGGGTGGTTCCAGAACTTCTCCACGGCCGGGAAGAGCTTGAAGATCCACTGCAGCCGCGCTTCGTCCATCTGCGCGGCGTTCTTGGCGCCGCGCGCGGCCAGCAGCATGTTTTCCTTCACCGTCAGGTCGGCAAAGATGCCCATGTTCTCGGGCACGTAGGCGATGTTCAGGCCTGCGATGGCCGGTGTGTTCATGGCCGTGATGTCGCGGCCCGCAAAATGCACCGTGCCCTTGGACGCATGCCACAGGCCCATGATGGTGCGCAGCGTGGTCGTCTTGCCCGCACCGTTGCGGCCCAGCAGCATGGTGAGCTGGCCCTTGGGCACGGCCAGGTCCACGCCGTGCAGGATGTGGTACGCGCCGATGTGGGTGTGGACACCGCGCAGCTCGAGAAGATTGCTGCTGCTCATACGGCCTCCTTTGTCACGCCCAGGTAGGCCTCTTGCACCACAGGCGATGCGATCACCTCGGCAGGCGGGCCGTCGGCCACCAGCGTGCCGTTGGTCAGCACGATGATGCGGTCGGCCAGCTCACGCACCACGTCCATCTTGTGCTCCACCAGCAGGATGATCTTGGTCTTGTCCTTCTTCAGCTCGCGGATCAGGTTCAGGATCACGGGGGCCTCGTCGTGGCTCATGCCGGCCGTGGGCTCGTCGAACATGTAGACCTGCGGCTCCAGCGCCATCAGCAGCGCCACTTCGAGCTTGCGCTGGTCGCCGTGCGGCAGGCTGGCCACCGGGGTGTCGCGCCGCTCGTGCATGGCCACCTTGTGCAGGATGGATTCAGCCCGCTCGGTCAGTGCGCGGTGGTCGCTCCAGATGCTCCAGAGGTTGAGGCCCCTGCGGTGCTTGCCTTCTTGCGTGGCCTGCACGGCCAGGCGCACGTTCTCCAGCACGCTGAGGTTGGGGAACAGGTTGGTGAGCTGGAACGCCCGGCCCAGCCCTGCGTGGGTACGCGCCGAGACGGACTGGCCCGTGAGGTCCTTCCCGCCCAGTGTGACCGTGCCGCTGCTGGCCTTGAGCTGCCCGGAGATCAGGTTGAAGTACGTGGTCTTGCCCGCGCCGTTGGGGCCCACGATGGCGGTCAGCGTGCCGGGCTCGAAGGAGCAGGTCACGGCATTGACCGCCACGTGGCCGCCGAAGCGGATGGTCAAGTCCTTGGTGGCCAAGGTGCTCATGGGTGGTGGTTCACTTTCACGGTCTGGGTCATTGGTGGAAAACGGTGTGGCGCGCAGCACCCGGGCAGCGCGCCACACAGGTTCATGGGCACGTTCCGATGACGTAGTAGTTGGGGCCGGTCTGCTTCAAGGTTTTGGTCACGAACACGTTCCACAGGCCCATGTTCTGTGCCGAGCCGTTGGCATACGCATAGCCGCCCTGCTGGTAGGCGCGGCCCGCCTGCACGTGGGCATAGTTGCTGGCGGTGGTGCAGGTGGCCGTGCCGCCACCTGAACCTGCCAGCGTGGTGCCCGAGGCTGCGGCCGATGTGGCGCCTTCGGCGCCGTTGGCGTCCGCGGCGCGCACCGTCCAGCTGTAGGTGGTGGAAGCAGCCAGGCCGGTGTCGGTGAAACTGGTGCCGGTGACCGGCAACGCGTTGACCTTGTTGGTGTTGCGGTACACGTTGTAGCTTGCGGCGCCTGTCACGGCCGACCAGTTGATCGCCATGCTGCTGGCCGTGGCACCGGAGGTGCTGACGCCCGTGGGCGCGGGCAGCGTCGCAGGCGGGTTGTTGCCACCACCGCCGTTGCCAGAGCCGGGGCCCGAGGCCACGCGGTCCACCATGGCCTTGATGGCGGCCATCTGCGTGCCGGCCTTGCGTGCGAAGTTGCTGCCGTACCAGCCCACCCAGTCCCAGCAGGCATTGGGGTTGGGCAGCGAGCCGCTGGCGGCGGTGCTGCGGCTGGTGTTGTCCACCTTGGCTTGCGGGAACAGCACGATGATGTTGTTGGTGTCGGCCCAGCGGCTGTAGCCGGTGTTCTTCACAAACCTGTCGCCGATCTTGTCGGTGCTTTGCTGGCAACCGTGCAGCGCCACATGCAGCTTGCACTGCGCGCCGCTGGCACAGCTGGCGGGCACATACAGCCAGCCGTTGGTGGCCATGCCGGGGTTGCTGGCGGTGTAGGCGCTCTGGTCAAACTCGATGTAGTTGCTGGTCGCAGGCGCGTTGTTGCGCGCATTCAGCACACCGTAGAAGTGCGCGAGGGCGGCCTTGGCGCCGTCGTATCCGCAGTTGCTGATGTAGGGCGAGGTGGCGCTGGTGCAGCTGTTGTTGCCGGTGCTGTCGAAATCGGTGGGAAACACGTGCGCCGTGCTGGCGCGCTGCACGTACGAAATGCTGCCCGAGGGAACGCCGTTGTTCAGGTATTGCGTCTGCAGCGCGGTGGTCTGGTTGGGGCCCACCGTGGTGTCGCTGGTGCCGGTAAAGATGTAGATCTTCTGGTTGGCGATGTGGGACTTGTTGTCGATGGTGCCCGCACTGCTGAAGCTGTTCAGGCTGTTCTGCATCGTGGTCTGCTGGCTGGCGCTGATGGTGGCGTTGTACATGCACGCCGTATAGTTGTTGTGGCCGGCGCACATGTAGGGGCCTGCCGCAAAGACGCCCACCCCCATGAAGGTGGATGAGAACGCCACGCCCAGCTGGTTGGCCATGAAGCCGCCCGAGGACAGGCCCGAGACGCTGATCTTGCTGGTGTCGATGTTGTACTGCGGCAGCGCAGGTGCCGCGAGGGCGATGCCCGATGCGAGGGCCGCAGTGGCCGCCGCCACGCATATCCGTGAAAGCCGAGGGAACGTCATGTGTCTTGTCTCCGTGTATTTTGGAAAAGCACTCGCCATGCCCCCGTGTGCCCAGGGGTTCCTTCGTCAGATATCGCTTGGAAAAAAAGGGGCGGCCGCCCCCGCGGGATGAACCCCGGCCTCTGCACCTGGGCGCAAAAGCCGGGCCACGCAAACCGTGTCGGATGCCGTGTCTGCGTCGGTCGGCTGGCAGGCCACGCAGCGGGCCCGCCACCGCGGCTTATCGCTGGTTGCGAATGGGCACGTTCATTTCTTCAGGCTTGATCTCGCGCACCAGTTCGGGCACGCCCCAGGCAAAGGCCGGGTCCACCTTGATCTTGAAGTGGTACATGCTCTGCATGGCCTGGTGGTCTTCCTTGCGGAAGGTCATCTTGCCCTTGGGCGTGTCAAAACTCATGCCTTCCATGGTCTTGATGAGCTTGTTGGTATTGGTGTCGCCGTTGGTGGCCTTCAGCGCCGTGACCAGCGCCATGGCCGAGCTGAAGCCGCCAGCGGTGAAGAAGTCTGGCGGGGTCTTGAACTCCTTGTAGTGCGCAGCCACCATGGCTTCGTTCACAGGGTTCTTGGGAATGCCGAAGTAGTAGTAGGTGGCGCCTTCCATGCCGGGGAAGTTCTTATAGCTGGCCATTGCGGGCAGGATGTTGCCGCCGGTGGAAATCTCGATGCCGTAGCGCTTCAAGTCCATGTCGGCGATCTTGAAGGGGTTGCCCGCGCCGGCCCAGACGATCCAGATGATCTTGCGGCCGGGCTGGTCCTTGAGCTTGTCGATGAGGCGTTGGGCACCGGCGGTGAAGTCGGTGGTGGCGGCGGGCAGGTATTCCTCGTGCGCCACCTTGGCCTTCTTGACTGCGTCCTTGAACGCCTTCACGCCGTCGCGGCCGAAGGCGTTGTCCTGTGCCAGCGTGGCGATGGTCGTGCCTTCCTTGTCCACGGCCACGGCGTTGCTGATCGCGTCCTGGCTGGAATTGCGGCCGGTGCGGAAGATGTACTTGTTCCACTTGTCGCCGGTGATCGAATCGGCCACGGCGGGCTCCACCAGCAGAATCTTCTTGTATTCCTCGGCCACGGGCAGCATGGCCAGCGCCACGCCGGATGCCGTGGGGCCCACGGCGATGTCGGCCTTGTCGTCCGAGTACGCGGTGGCCAGCAGGCTCTTGCCCAGGTCAGGCTTGCCCTGGTCGTCCTTCTCGATCACGACGATCTTCTTGCCACCCACCGTCATGGTGCCGCCGGTGGCGTAGTTCAGGCCCATCATCAGGCCGGTCTGGGTTTGCTTGCCGTAGGCCTCCAGCGGGCCGGTCTTGCTGTAGATGTGGGCGATGCGGATCTCGCCTGGCTGCGCGAAAGCGGCGGGAGCCGAGAGGGTGGCAGCCGAAACGGCAAAAGCGGCAAGTGCGACCAGATTGCGACGATGCATGGCGATGTCTCCTGTTGTGATGCACCGTGGATTGCACAGTCTGTGCCAGCAGGCAAGTTGCTTGATTTACAAGAAACTTCTCTTCACAGATGGCTAGCAATGACTATTTTTCAGACATCCGATTTGTCTGAAAGTTGGTCATTTGCCTGAAATTTATTCAGGGTTTTCCAGACGTCCATAGAGGGTGGCGCGCGAGATGCCCAGCTGCCGAGCGGTGGCCAGCTTGTTGCCGCCGTGGGCCTTCATGGCGGCGGCGATGGCGCGGCGCTCCAGCTCGGCCACCTGTTCGGCCAGGGGGCGCAGGTAGCGGCTGTCATCGCCGTCGGTGTCGGCAGCGCCATGGGATGCGTCCTGCACGGGTGCCGGGGCGGCAGGCTCCACACCGGCTTCGCGCAGGATGCGCTCCAACTGCGCCGCGTCGATGGACTGCGAGTCGCTGCGCATCACAGCCTGCTCCAGCACGTTGCGCAGCTCGCGGATGTTGCCGCGCCAGGGCTGGCCGGCCAGCAGCGCCATGGCGTCGGGCAGCAGCTCGGGCGGCGCAGTGCTGTTGCGCAGAGCCAGATCTTCACCCAGGGATTCGACCAGTGCCGGAATGTCGCTGCGGCGCGCGCGCAGTGGCGGCACGCGCACGGGCAGCACGTGCAGACGGTAGAACAGGTCTTCGCGGAACTTGCCCTCGCGCACCAGCGCAGCCAAGTCGCGCGACGTTGCGGCCAGGATGCGCACGTTGAAGGGCACCAGCTTGTTGCTGCCCAGCGGCTCAATCTCGCCCTCTTGCAGCGCGCGCAGCAGCTTGGCCTGCAGGCTTTGCGGCATGTCGCCGATTTCGTCGAGGAACAGTGTGCCGCCGTCCGCCAGCTTGAACTTGCCGTCGCGCCCGCGCCGGTCTGCGCCTGTGTAGGCGCCGGGGGCGACGCCGAAGAACTCGGCTTCGAGCAGCGTGTCGGGCACAGCGGCGATGTTGACGCTGACGAAGGGGCCGCTGGCGCGGCTGGATGCGGCATGAATGGCATGGGCCAGCAGCTCCTTGCCCGTGCCGGTCTCGCCCAGCAGCAGCACCGGGCTGGTGGACTGCGCTGCCCGCCGCGCCTGGCGCTTCACCTCGGCAGCAGCAGGGCTCGATCCGATGAAGCTGGCAAAGGTGTACTTGGCGCGCCGCTCACCATCGCCTGCCGCCGCAGCCAGGGACCGGTTGCGCTGGCTGGCCAGCTCGCGCCGTGCGTCGTCCAGGTCGCGCTGCAGCAGTGCGAACTTGCTGATGAGCGGCTGCAGCGTGGTCTCCGGGTGGTCGAACAGCACGATGCCGATGGCGCCGATCACACGGTCGGCATCGTCGCGCAGCGGAATGCGGCTGACCACGAAAGTGCCGGCCTTGTTGGTGAGCAGGTCGATCAGCACGGGCTGGCCGGTCTCCAGCACGCGGCGCATCTGGGTGTTGGGGATCACCTCTTCCACCGTGCGGCCCACGAACTGGTCCACCGACGAAAAGCCGAGGTCCGGCAGAAAACGCTGGTAGCCCTCGTTCACCCACACGATGCGGCCGCTGCGGTCCACCAGGAACATGCCTTGGCTGACGCTGGAAAACAGCTGGAACATGGAGCGCGCCGCGAGTTCCAGAATGCCCTGGGCGTCCAGCGGCAGTGCGGGGGCGTCATCGGTGATCAAGGGCATCTGTGGATGGTAGCGCGCAGGGGGCGCACCACCGGGGCACACTGCAACGCCGCGCAGGCCTGCTGCGGTCGATTACTACATTTTTGATAGCAATTAGCGCTTATGCATCAAGCGCTAGAGCCCATTTTATTCAAAAACACTACCGATTCCGGCGCCCCAGCGACCTGGCCATGGCGCTGCAGGCCTGACATGCGCAGCACCGCCACGGGCTGCAGCGCCGCCAGCGGCTGGTCCACCAGGATGCACGGCTTGCCTGTGCGACGGCAGTGGTCCTGCACACGCCAATAGTCGTCATGGCTGATGCACCCCGTCTGGCAGATCACAAGGTCTGCAGCGGCCAGGCTGGCGTCCAGGGCGCTGACACTGTCTTGCAGCGGATGGGCAGCGGAAGGCACCGCTTGCAGGGCAAAGGGCACTGTGGAGGGCAAGGGGGATTGCGCCGGCGCTTGCAATGGCAATGGCGACTGCACAGGCCCCTGCTGCGCCGCCAGCCGCCAGCGCAGGCATTCGCGCGTCAGGGTGGCAATGCGCTCTGCCAACGCGCGAATATGCTGCGCCATGGCCCTGCGGCGGAGCAGCCCGGGCGTGGCTGCATGGGCCTGCTCCAGCGCCTCGCGCGCCATGGCCAGCTGCGTACCGCGCACCACCAGCGCGCCGCGCAGGCGCACCACCTCGCTGCGCAAGGCGTCGATCTCGGCGGCCTGGGCAGCCACGGCGGCACTGCAGCGCTGCTGGGCTTCGCCCAGTTGGCGGCACAGAACCATGAACTCGTCCGGAAGTGAAGTCACGCACCACCCCATGCAAATAAGAACGATTCGCATTTTATGGTACGATTCGCGCCCTGAGGTTCCACTGCTGAATTCAACACGCACAGGCAATGCCCTGCTGCGGAGGCGGGTGGAATACGTCCGTTGACAAGCCACCGTGGTGGGGAGGGCATCGGCAGCCTCAGGAATCCTCTGTACCTATCGCTGCGCCCTGGGCCCCTGTGGCCACGCGCCGGTTGATTCGCGCAGGGTATCTGAAGGGCTCTGGTGTGAGGCTTGCAAAAGGGGGTGGGCAGCAGTGCCCGGCCCCCTTTTTTTTACGCATGAAAAAGGCCGCGACAGCAGCCTGATTGCGGCGAGCAGCGGGGCCGTGGACAGCCCCCAGCACCTACCCAGCCTGCGCCATGGCAAGGCGCTTGGCCGCCCAGCGGCGCAGCAGCCGCGGCAGGATCAACACGGCCAACACGATGATGATCAGCGTCAGCGAGCCAGGACGCTCGATGAAGATCGTCCACTTGCCTTCGCCAATCGCCACCGCGTTGCGCATCTGAGCTTCGGCCAGTGGCCCCAGGATCATGCCCACCACCACCGGCGCGGCTGGGAAGTCAAAGCGCCGCATTACCACGCCCAACAGGCCGATGGCATACAGCAGCACCAGGTCGAACGCGCTCTGGCGCATGCCGTACACACCCAGCGTGGCAAATACCAGGATGCCCGCGTACAGGTACGACTTGGGGATCTTGAGCAGCTTCACCCACAGGCCGATCAGCGGCAGATTCAGGATCAGCAGCATCACGTTGCCGATGTACATGGACGCGATCAGCGCCCATACCAGAGCAGCGTTCTTGTCGAACAGCTGCGGCCCGGGCTGAATGCCGTAGTTCTGAAACGCGCCCAGCAGGATGGCCGTGGTGTTGGATGTGGGAATACCCAGGGTCAGCAGCGGGATCAACGTGGCGGTGATGGCGGCGTTGTTGGCTGCCTCGGGGCCCGCCACACCTTCGATGGCGCCGGTGGTGCCAAACTCTTCCTTGTGCTTGCTGAGCTTCTTCTCGGCCGCATAGCTCAGGAAGGTGGGGATCTCGCTGCCGCCCGCAGGCACGGTGCCAAACGGGAAGCCGATGGCGGTGGCGCGCAGCCAGGCGGGCCACGAGCGCTTCCACTCCTGCTTGGTCATGTGCACGCTGGTGAGCTTGTTCTGCGTCTCCACCGTGCGGCCTTCGTACATCACGTTGTACAGCGCCTCGCCCACGGCAAACAGGCCCACGGCGATCAGCACCACCTCGATGCCGTCCATGAGCTCGGGCACACCGCCGGTGTAGCGCGCTTGACCCGTGATCTGGTCAATGCCGATCAGCCCCATGGCCAGCCCCACGAACAGCGCGACCATGCCGCGCAGCGTGCTCTTGCCCAGCACCGCGCTCACGGTGGTGAAGGCCAGCACCATCAGCATGAAGTATTCGGGCGGGCCCAGGCGGATGGCGTACTCGGCCACGATGGGCGCGAAGAAGGTGACCAGCACCGTGGCGATGGTGCCCGCCACAAACGACCCGATGGCCGACGTGGCCAGCGCAGCGCCGGCGCGGCCGGTCTTGGCCATCTTGTTGCCTTCCATCGCCGTCACCATCGACCCGGCCTCGCCGGGCGTGTTCAGCAGGATGGACGTGGTGGAGCCCCCGTACATGGCCCCGTAGTAGATGCCGGCAAAAAAGATCATTGACGCAGTGGCCTCGACCTTGACCGTGATGGGCAACAGCATGGCCACCGCCACAGCAGGGCCGATGCCGGGCAACACGCCCACGGCAGTGCCGATGACGCAGCCCACGAAGGCCCACATCAGGTTGATGGGCGTGGCCGCCGTAACAAAGCCTTGTAAAAGAAGGTTCCAGGTATCCATGGTGTGCAGCAGGCTTTACAGCCACCCTGTGTTGGTCAGGCCGGGCAGGTTGATGGCCAGCAGTTGCGTAAACATCCAGTACACCGGCGCAGCCACGGCGACGCCAATCAGCAGGTCCTTGATCCAGATCTGCGGGCGCAGATCAAGCCGCCCTTCCGAGCTTTTGAAGCCCCGCACGGCGAGCACAAAGCACAGCGCGCAGCTCAGGATGAAACCAATGGTGGTGATGAGCATCGCGTTCAGCAGCAGCCCCGCCGACACCCAGATAAAGCCCTTCCAATGGGCGCGCTCATCGCCCGAGCCATCCTCGAGCGCGCGAAACCCGCCCGTGCGCGCTTCCACCACGCACAGGATGCCGCACACCAGCATCACGCCGCTGACCACCCAGGGCAGAAAGTTGGGGCCCACGCCGCCGTAGCCCGCCTCGGAGCTGACGGCGCTGGCCCCCACGCCCAGGCCGATGGCCAGCAGCACCAGCGCGGCGCCCACCGCGGTCTGCAAGGGGATGGAGCGCGACGAATGCAGGGTGGAGTCTGTCGAATGTTCTGTCATGTGTTTGCTCTTTCGACGAAGCGCCGGCGGGCCCGGCCACCGGCGCACTCCATGACCCGCGAGGGGGCGTGGAGTGCGGGATCGAAATCAACCGGAGCGCTGCGGCGGCCTGCCCGCAGCGGGCGTCAGATCATTCCGGACTTGACCATCGTGGCGCGCAGGCTGGCAAATTCCGCATCCACAAAGTTGCCGAACTCGTCGCCCGCCATCCAGGCCGGGGTCCAGCCGTTCTTTTCCATGGCCTCTTGCCAGGCCTTGTGCTTGTAGGTCTTGGACAGGGCGTCGATGAGCGCCTTGCGCTGTTCGGCGGTAATGCCGGGCGCGCCATACACGCCGCGCCAATTGCCGATTTCTACATTGATGCCCTGCTCCTTGAGCGTGGGCACGTTCACGCCCTTGAGGCGCTGCGCCGCGGTCACGCCTACAGCGCGCATCTTGCCGGCGGCGATGTACTCGGCAAACTCGCTGTAGCCGCTTCCGCCCACGGTGACGTTGCCGCCCAGAATGGCGGCCGTGGCTTCACCGCCCCCACGGAATGCCACGTAGTTGATCTTGGAGGGGTCCACGCCCACCTCGCGCGCAATCATGGCCGCCGCAATGTGCTCGGTGGAGCCGCGCGAGCCGCCGCCCCATTTCACGCTGCCGGGGTCTTTGCGCAGCTGGTCCACCACGTCCTTCATGGTCTTGAAAGGCGAGTTGGCGGGCAGCACGAACACGTTGTATTCGCTCGTCAGGCGCGCCAGCGGCGTGACCTTGTCGAGGCCCACGGGCGGCTTGCCGGTGATGATGCCACCCAGCATCACGGCGCCCATCACCATCATGGCGTTCGGGTCGCCCTTGCTGGAGTTCACAAACTGCGCGAGGCCGATAGCGCCAGCAGCGCCGCCCTTGTTGTCGTAGGCCACGGACGACGCCGCGCCAGCGTCCTGCATGGCCTTGCCGAGGGCACGGCCGGTGGAATCCCAGCCGCCGCCGGGGTTGGCGGGAATCATCATCTTGATGGCCGCTGCGCTTTGTGCAGACACAGGCAGCACGCCCGCTGCGGCCATGGCGGCCAGGGATTTCAGAAAGGTATCGCGACGCATGGTGTCTCCTTGTGAGGTTTGCGAACGGCCTGATGATGCGCGCGCTGCCTGTCAAACGGCTGTCCACAAGCTCAGGGAAAACACTAGTCCGCTGACTCCTCAAAATCGTTGGGGCTGCCGTGCCGGGGCTGCGTGCGCGTGGCCGCAACAACGCAGGCGAAAAAGGCGGCTCGCCGCCGCGCGCAGTGCCCTCCGGGAGTGATATGGTCCCGCGCATGCAACTGCTTCTTGTTGAAGACGACCCCACCATGCAGGCCACGCTGCACCGTGCGTTGACGCGGCGCGGCATGGAAGTTACCGCTGTGGGAGACGGCCGCACGGCGCTGGGCCAATGGGCGGCCCGCCAGCCGGATGCCGTCATCCTCGACCTCACGCTACCTGGCCTGGATGGCTTGCAGGTTCTGCAGCAGGCACGCACACGCGGCCTGCGAACGCCGGTGCTCATCCTCACAGCACGCGGCACCGTGGGCGACCGGGTGATGGGGCTGAACGCCGGGGCGGACGACTATCTGCCCAAACCTTTTGACTTGGATGAGCTGGAGGCCCGGCTGCGCGCCCTGGTGCGCCGCAGCGCCGACGCTGCTCCTGGCACACCCCTGGCGCCCAACGCCATGCAGATCGGCGCCATCCGCTATGACCGGGACAGCGGCGCGCTGTACCTGAACGGTGAGGTCATGGAACTGACCCCGCGCGAACTGGCGCTGATGCACGCCCTGCTGGCCCAACCGGGCCACGCCGTGACCAAGGAGCGGCTGTATGAGCTGGTGTTCCCTGGGCAGCTGGATGTGCAGTACGAGGCCATCGAGGTGGTGGTGTACCGGCTGCGCAAGAAGCTGGCAGGCACCGGCCTTACGCTGATGACGCTGCGCGGCCTGGGATATCTGCTGCGCGCCGACGCATGAGCGCCGCATGAAAACCCCCATCACGCCGCGCGTGCCCGGCGCCCATTCGCTTCGGCGCCGGCTGCTGCTGGGCATTCTGGTGCCAGTGACCTTGTTCGTGGGCTTCAACACTTTCAGCCTGTACCACCAGACGCTGGACTCGCTGAACACCGCTTACGACCGCACTCTGCTTGCCTCGGCCAAGAGCATCAGCGAGCAGCTGGACGTGGTGGGCTATGACGACGCTGCCGAGTTGCGCGCCACCGTGCCCTACTCCGCGCTCGAAGCCTTCGAGGCCGACAACCAGAGCCAGATGTTCTACCGCGTCTCCACACTCAGAGGCGAGATGGTCTCGGGCTTTGAGGAGCTGCCGGTGTGGCAAGGACAGATTCCGGACCGCCCGCCGTACGCGGCGCTGGTGGACTTTTACGACGACCGGTTCCGCGACCGCGACGTGCGCGTGGCCGTTCTGCTGCAGCCCGTGGCCAGCCCCAATGGGCGCACCATGGCCGTGATCCAGGTGGCAGAAACGCTGGAGGTGCGTGAGACCTTGGCCCTTCAGATCCTGCGCAACACGCTGCTGCGCCAGGCTCTGCTCATCGCGGTGATCGCGTTCACGGTAGTGCTGGTTGTGCAGCGCGCTACCAACCCCGTGCGCCAGCTCAGCCGCCACCTGCAGGCGCGGCGCGAAGGCGACCTGAGCCCCATCTCTGCTCCTTCGGCCCCGCGCGAACTGCAGCCGCTCATCGATGCCACGAACGAGGTCATGCAGCGGCTTCACCACCTGCTGCGGCACCAGAAAAGGTTTGTCCGCGACACCTCGCACCAGTTGCGCACACCCCTGGCAGTGCTCAAGACCCAGGTGCAGTCCGCGCTGCGCGGCGACGTCGAGCCCACGCAGGCGCTGCACGAGATCAGCAACACCGTGGACCGCGCTACACAGCTGGCCAACCAGATGCTGGCACTGGCCAAGGTGGAACAGCTGCGCCAGCAAAGCACGCCGCCCATCACGCGGTTTGATGAAGTGCTGCGCGGCGTGGCGCTGGAGCTGTCGCCCTTGGTGGCACAGCGTGATCTGGACTTCGGCATCCACACCGAGCCCACAGCCATCCAGGCCCACGAATGGATGCTGCGCGAACTCAGCCGCAACCTGCTGCACAACGCGGTGCGCCACAGCCCGGTGGGCAGCGAGCTTTCGGTGGACTTGCGGACCGATGGCCGGCATGTGGCGCTGACCATCCGCGACCACGGCCCAGGCATCGACGACGAGCTGGCAACGCGGCTCTTCCAGCCCTTTTCGGCGGGCGACGTGCGCACCGGCAGCGGCCTGGGCCTGGCCATCTGCCAGGAAATCGTGCTGGCGCTCTCGGGCGGCATCGCCCTCAACAACCGCGTCGAAGGCGGCCGCCTCACCGGCCTGGACGCGGTGGTTCGCCTGCCGCTCAGCCACACATCGTCCGACACGTCCAGCGGTCCGCCGGGCGCACAATCGCCCCCATGACACATCCAATGGAGACCATGCGCTTGGACAAATGGCTGTGGTGCGCACGCTTCTACAAAACCCGCAGCCTCGCCACAGAAGAGGTCGGCAAGGGCCGCGTCACGGTGAACGGACAGGCTGTGAAGGCCGCCCGCGACCTGCGCTGCGGCGACACCGTCGCCCTGCGCCAGGGGCCGGTGGCCCGGACCGTGGTGGTCAAGGGCTTGAGCGGCGCCCGTGGTCCGGCGCCCGTGGCCCAGCAGCTGTATGAAGAAACGGCAGAAAGCATCAGCGCCCGAGAAAAAGCCGCAGAGCAGCGCCGCCTGGCCCCCGAACCCGCCGCGACCCTGCAGGAAGGCCGCCCCACCAAACGCGACCGCCGCGAAATCGACCGCATCAACGACCGTACCGCGCAACGCGCCGGGAGGAAAGACTGGGGCGACCGTTGGAGCGCGTCCATTGATGAGTGAATGGTTCCATGAGCCAGTGACGAGCCGCGCTTGTAAACGTCCCCCGGCAGTGGCTCTTGCAACAACCAGGGCCGCAAATCAACAAAGCCCCGACGAGCGGGGTTTTGTTGATTCAGCGGAAACGGAGGTGACAGAAAGCCAGAAAATGGCGCGGTTTACAACCAATTTCACCGTCTGTAGGCCCTATCACCGTAGCCAACAAAATTTCGTGTCTGGCGGCCTGTTCTGCCACGTTGCCGGGCGCTTTCGCTGGGCACCGATAGCTACAGCTATCGCTGTGTTTCATCGACAAACCTCCTAGTCGGGACTGCCTCCGCCCTATAACCTCCCCCCGGCTATAGTCCATCCGGCATTTGTCCAGGCACCTGCGCTTGCCGTCGCTAGGGCCCGCCCTTCCGAAAAACACACTCGGATTTACGCAAGGGCACCCAGCCCGCAACCAAATCATTGGACTGCCAAGATGACGAATGTTCTCAGCGAAAAGAAGCGAGTTTCACTGGCAGCGCTCTACCACCGGATGCCCATTGAGGAGCTTGAGGACCGAATTGCCAAGGGCATGCTTGCGGCTCCGACCATGGCCATTGCGCAAGAGGTTTTGAACAGCAGGCTCGACCGTGGAGACGCAGCTCCCGAGCCAACCAGTTCATCCAACAGTGGCGGCGGTCAAGGCTCCGTTGTGGGAACTGCCATGTTGAAGATATTGGCGGCGGGATTGAGCTGGCTGGTGCTGCCTGGGCATATGGCTGCGCTGGTGACGATGGTGGCAGTTTGCTGGGTGGTAGCAGGGCTGGGCAAGGCGCTCCCCCGTCTCGGCCTGACCATTGGCATTGCGTTTGCCATAGTGCCTGTGGGTCTATTGCTCTGGGCATGGCAAACCGGAGCGCTGGCCATGCGGGGCGGAGACTACAAACCTCTGGGTGCCCTGCTGACGTGGCTTGTATTGGTCGTAGCGTTCGGACTATTCTGGTCACTCGCTAGCTTGCTTATCTTCGGCTCTCGCCACAAAGGCTCGTGGGGAGACTTGCACGGCCAGCTCGACAACGTGAGCGATGATCGGCCAGAGACCGTACCGAGGCGACGCTGATGTATTGCACTTCAGCTTAGCTCCGCCATACAAAGCAGGCCGCCCAGCTTCGCGCCCGGCGGGACTATCGGACTAACTTTGGGCGGGGAGACAGCGCACAAAAGAAAAAAACCAAGCGAAATTAATCACTTGGCTTCGATCTTGGCGGAAACGGAGGGATTCGAACCCTCGATGAGGCTCTACACCCCATACTCCCTTAGCAGGGGAGCACCTTCGGCCACTCGGTCACGTTTCCAATCCCGCTATTATGCCTCAATTCAGAGGCGCTTCCGGCGAGCGACCGGCCTCGGGGTGGCATCCCCTTGACGTGCATGTCCAGTGAGGGGCAGCTCATGGAGCTGGTGCTTGGATGTCCTGCCACTCGAGCACCTGCCCCGCACGTACCACGTACCCGCGCCCGACCTTGATGTGGATGCGGTGGCCGCGCGTGGTGCAGGCGGCCAGTTGGTCCAGGAGTTCCGCCAGCTGGGCGGCGGCGGGTGTGGTGTGGTGGGCCTGGCGCAACCAGTGGCGTAGCAGGTTGGCCTGCCGGGCACGGCTCAGGCTTTGCAGGGCGGCGATGCGGGGCGGCAGGCCGGCCAGTTGCGCATCCTGCCGGGCCAGTTCGTCCAGCAGTTCGGCCGCCTGCGCGGCGTTGGCTGCAGATCTGGCAAATGTGTCGCGAAAGGCTGGGAACGCGGATTCCAGCACCGGTAGTAGCCGGGCGCGGATGCGATTGCGGGTGAAGCGTTCGTCGGTGTTGGTGGGGTCTTCCACCCACGGCTGGCCCTGGCACTGCAGCCAGGTGCGGATGTCTGCGCCTCGAACCTGTAGCAGCGGCCGCTGCCACACCACCCCGCCCTGCTCCCACCGGGCGGGCATGGCGGCGAGCCCGGCCACCCCGGCACCGCGCGCGAGTGCCAGCAACAAGGTCTCGACCTGATCATCGGCGTGCTGCGCAATCGCTATTGTTTTGATAGCTTCTCGCGCTTGGCTGACAAGCGCTACAGCCTCAAAAGCCTTGTATCTGGCCTGGCGGGCAGCGTCTTCGGGGCTCTGGCCCGGCGCGGGACGGGCATCCAGGCGATGCACATGAAGCGCCACGTTCAGGCTATTGCATAGCATGGCGCAGTGCCGTTCAAACCCATCCGCTGCGGGTTGGAGTCCGTGGTGCACATGAATGGCCTGCACCTGCCCGGGCCAGCGCCGCGCGCAGGCCAGCAGCAGCGCTGTGGAATCCGCCCCGCCGCTCAGGCCCACGGCCAAAGGCAGTGCCGGCGCAAAGGCCTGCATGGCAGCATCGAAGGATTGGGTCACGCGGGCATCCCACTACATGGAATCGCAGGCGCGGATGGGGCCGCGCGGGATGCGGCACCCGATTCAACAACAAAAGCTGGCATGGGCCGATTATCGGCGCGGCTATACGCCGCCCTGCCCTCCCACGCTGCGTTGTCTACCGTACTGTTGCAGACAAGCGCTGCGGCGCCGATGCCCCGTCGGTGGACAAGCGGAAGGTGCCCACTACGTCGGACAGGCGCACCGACTGATCCTTGAGGCTTTGCGCGGCCGCGGCACTTTCCTCTACCAGCGCCGCGTTCTGCTGGGTCATCTGGTCGAGTTGTGCGACGGCCTGGCCGACCTCGTTGATGCTGGTGGTCTGCTCGGTGGTGGACGCGGTGATCTCGGCCATGATGTCCGTGACACGCTGCACCGACGTGACGATGTCGTTCATCGTGGCCCCGGCGTCGTGCACTAGGCGAGAGCCGTTCTCGACCTGCTCGACCGACGTGTTGATCAGCGTCTTGATCTCGCGCGCTGCCTCGGCGCTGCGCTGTGCCAGGCTGCGCACCTCACCCGCCACCACAGCAAAGCCGCGCCCCTGCTCACCCGCCCTGGCCGCTTCCACGGCCGCATTGAGCGCAAGGATGTTGGTCTGAAACGCGATGCCGTCGATGACTCCGATGATGTCGTTGATCTTGCGCGAGGCCGCGTTGATCTGGTCCATGGTGGTGACTACATTGCCCACCACGGTGCCGCCGTGCTGGGCCACGCTGGACGCCTGCGCCACCAGTTGGTTGGCCTGGCGCGCGGCGTCGGCGTTGTGGCGCACGGTTTCGGTCAGCTGCTGCATGGAGGCTGAGGTTTGCTGCAGGCTGGAGGCCGTGAGCTCGGTGCGGCCGCTCAGGTCGTGATTGCCAGTAGCTATCTCCTCGGCCGCCACGCGCACCGAGTTGCTGGCGTCGCGGATTTGCGCGAGCACGCCGGAGAGCTTGCCGGCAAAGCTGTTGAAGCTGGCGGCGATCTGCGCGAGTTCGTCCTCGCCCTGGGCGTCGATGCGGCGCGACAGGTCGCCGTCGCCCGCGCCGATCTCGTGCATGGCGTCGCGCACTTGCGTGAGCCGCCGCAGCCGCTGCGACAGGATGCCCGCGAGCACCACGAGGGCCACCAGCAGCACGACGATGCCTGCGCCCAGCGACACCTGCAGCATGGTGGTGATGGCCTGCAGCGCCTCGCGCCGGTCCAGCGCAATCGCCAGCAGCCACGGTGTGCCGGTAACCGGGGCCACCGTGAGCAGCGTGGCGCGGCCCTGAAGCTCCAGCGCGGTCAAGTCGGCGCGCTTAGCCATGTCGGCCAGCGCGGCAGCCGTGAGCACGGGAGCGACATCGGTGGCGGGCTTGAGAGCCAGTTTCACTTCGGGGTGGGCAATGATGTTGCCGTCGCTCCCCACCAGGAAGGCATAGCTCGACGGCGTGGGTTTAATGGACGCCACGTTGGCCACCACGGCGGCCAACGACACATCGCCTGCCATCACCGCTTTGACGGCACCACCTTCCCGCGCAGCCCGGGCAAACGTCACCACCAGGCCTGCGCCCCCCGCGTCGGCATACGGGGCCGTGAGCACCGAGCCCTCCGCCCCCGCGGCCTGCTTGTACCAGGGGCGCGCGGTGGGGTCGTAGTCAGGCGGCAGGTTTTGCGGCTCCGAGAACACCGTGCGCTTGTCGGCATAACCAAAATAGGTGGTGTGGAAGTTGCCGGCCTTGGCCAGCATATTGAGCGGCTTGGCGGCGTCGGCGTCGGCCAACGCGGCAGCGGCGGATTCGACCACCTGGGCCTTGCTGCGCGCCCAATCGCGCAAGGACTCAATATGGCTGTGCGCCAGGGCTTGCGACTGTGCGTTGAGGGACGCGTAGGCCTGGGATCGTGCAGTGAGGCAGTTGGCCACCGTGAGGGCCAGCAGGCCCGCCACCAGGCAGGCCACCGAAACCAGCAGGATCTGCCCCTTGAGCGTCTTCAGAAGCGACATGGTGCCCCCTTCGATTCCGCCCGTCACGCAGCAGGCGTACAGCCATGCCACATCCGGTTACGGGTTCCGCGCCAGAGGTTTTGGCCGGGAGGATGCGGCCTTGAAAACAACAACGGCCCTTGCGGGCCGTTGTTGTGGTTTGCAAAAGGGGCTGTCTCCAACAGCCGGCCGATCAGCGCTCGGCCTTGGTGTCGCTGAACCGGCCATAGCTCTGCAGACGCTCGTAACGGCGCTCCAGCAAGTCCTTTACCTTGAGATCGGCCACTTGGCGGAAGGCATCGCCCAAGGCACGCTTGAGGAAAGCGGCCATCTGCTTGTGGTCGCGGTGGCCGCCTCCCACAGGCTCGTTCACGATCTTGTCAACCAGGCCCAGGGCCTTGAGGCGGTGGGCGGTGATGCCCAGAGCATCGGCGGCTTCCTGCGCCTTGTCACTGGTCTTCCAGAGGATGGAGGCGCAGCCCTCGGGGCTGATGACGGAGTAGATGGCGTACTGCAACATGACCACTTGGTCGGCCACACTGATGGCCAGAGCGCCGCCCGAGCCACCTTCGCCAATGATCGTCGTGATGATGGGCACTTCAAGCTGCGCCATCTCGAAGATGTTGCGGCCGATGGCCTCGGACTGGCCACGCTCTTCGGCATCAATGCCGGGGTAGGCGCCGGGCGTGTCCACAAAGGTGAACACGGGCAGCTTGAACTTCTCGGCGGTCTTCATCAGGCGCAGGGCCTTGCGGTAACCCTCGGGCTTGCTCATGCCGAAGTTGCGCATGGCGCGCTCCTTCGTGTCACGGCCTTTCTGGTGGCCCAGCACCATGCAGGCGTGGCCGTTGAAGCGCGCGAGGCCACCCACGATGGACAGGTCATCCGCGTAATGACGGTCGCCGTGCAGTTCGACGAAGTCGGTGAAGATGTCGCGCACATAGTCGAGCGTGTAGGGGCGCTCGGGGTGGCGGGCGATCTTGGTGATCTGCCAGGGCGACAGTTCGCTGTAGATGTCTTTGGTGAGCTGCTGGCTCTTCTTGCTCAGCTGGTCGATCTCTTCCGAGATATCGACGGCACTCTCGGTCTGCACGTAGCGCAGTTCTTCGATTTTGGATTCCAGTTCAGCGATGGGCTGCTCGAAATCCAGAAAGGTCTTTTTCGCCAACGTTTTTCTCCTTGGGGCTCGCGCCGGGGCGGCTGCCATCCATGATGAATGGCCCGCACTGTAACCGACGGTGAACGGTTTTGATCCTATGCGTCAGGATGCGTCAGTGTCAGTAGGTGACGGGCTGCGGGTCGAGCGACCGCCAAATATACCAAGTCGCCACGCTGCACCAGGGCTTCCAGGCCTCGGCCACCTCGCGGGCATCGCTGCGGCTCACCGGGTCGCCTGAAAAGTAGTTCTGGCTGATGCCGGTGATGAGGCCTGGGTCGTCCAGCGGCAACACGTTGGGCCGCATCAGGTAGAAGATGAGGAACATCTCGGCCGTCCAGCGGCCGATGCCGCGGATGGCGACCAGCTCGGCAATGATGTCCTCGTCGTCCATCGCGGCCCAGTCCTTCACATGGAGCTTGCCGCCCTCAAAGTGTATGGCCAGGTCCACCAGGTAGTCCACCTTGCGGGCCGAGAGGCCTGCAGCGCGCATGTCGTCGATCTTGAGCTTGAGCACGCTGGCGGGCTTCATGCCGCGCGGCAGCAACAGCACAAAGCGCTCCCACACGGCTTGCGCGGCCGCCACGGACACCTGCTGGCCCACGATGGAGCGCGCCAGCGTGACAAACGCATCGCCGCGCGTTTGCAGCGCCGCGTCGCCAAACTGCGGGATCAGGCGCTTCATGACCCGATCTTTTTTGATGAGGTGCTTGCACGCCTCCGACCAGTAGTCGGGGGTGGCCAGCACCAGCGCCGGGTTGGCAGCATCCACCGCTATCTTTTTAGTAGCTGCCACCGCTTACCCCGTCTGCGCCAGAGGCTTTTTTTGCATCAAAGGGGTTCACTGCGCGGCTTCCCAAGTCGTGCCGGCGGCGGAATCCTTGAGCACGATGCCCTGGGCCAGCAGCTCTTGCCGGATGCGGTCTGCCTCGGCGAAGTCCTTGGCCGCTTTGGCGGCGGCACGGGCGGCGATCTGCGCCTGGATGGCGGACTCGTCCAGTGCCGCGCCCGCCTGCAGGAAGGCCTTGGGATCGGCCTGCAGGATGCCCAGACAACCGCCCAAGGCTTTCAGCAGGCCTGCCATCTCGGCCGAGCGGGTCTTGTTGACCTCGCCCGCCAACTCGAACAGCACGGCCACGGCCTCGGGCGTGCCGAAGTCCTCGTCCATGGCCGCCTTGAAGCGGCCCGCGTAGGGGTTGCCCCAGTCGATGGCAGCCACCTCGGCGGCAGCGACCAGGCTCAGCGCCGTGTACAGGCGCTTCAAGGCCTGGCGCGCGTCGTCCAGGTGCGCGTCGCTGTAGTTCAGCGCGCTGCGGTAGTGGGCGCGCACCATGAAGAAACGCAGCGTCTCCGCGTCGTAGCTCTTGAGCACGTCGCGGATGGTGAAGAAGTTGCCCAGGCTCTTGGACATCTTTTCGTTGTCCACCCGCACAAAGCCGTTGTGCACCCAGAATTTGGCCAGCGGCTTGCCGGTGGCGCCTTCGCTCTGGGCGATTTCGTTCTCGTGGTGGGGAAACTGCAGGTCCGCGCCGCCGCCGTGGATGTCAAAGGTCTCACCCAACGTGGCGCCGCACATGGCCGAGCATTCGATGTGCCAGCCCGGGCGGCCCGCGCCAAAGGCACTGTCCCACTTGGCCTCGGGCGGCTCCTCGGGCTTGGAGGCCTTCCACAGCACGAAGTCGAGCGGGTCTTCCTTGCCATCGAGCACGGCCACGCGCTCGCCGGCACGCAGCTCATCCAGCGATTTGCCCGAGAGCTTGCCGTAGCCGTTGAACTTGCGCACGGAATAGTTCACGTCGCCGTTGCTCGCCCGGTAGGCCAGGCCCTTGCTCTCCAGCTGTGTGATGAGTGAGAGCATCTGGGGCACGTATTCGGTGGCGCGGGGCTCGACCGAAGGAGGCTCGATGCCCAGCAGGCCGATATCCTGGTGCATGGCCTCGATCATCTCGTCGGTCAGCTGACGGATGGTGATGCCGCGCTCCAGAGCACGCTTGATGATCTTGTCGTCGATGTCGGTGATGTTGCGTACATAGGTGACGCGCAAGCCGCTGCTTTTGAGCCAGCGCTGCACCACGTCAAACGCCATCATCATGCGGGCGTGGCCAATGTGGCAGAGGTCATAAATGGTCATGCCGCACACATACATGCGCACATGGCCGGGTTCGAGCGGGGAAAAGTCCTCCAATGCACGCGACAGCGTGTTGTAGATGCGCAAGCTCATGGGATCTCAGTCAGGGGGATGGGGTGGGTGGGTGACCACAAGGTGCACCCGGCAGCAGGGGGCCTGGAACAGGTTTTCAGAGCCCTCGGCGGGGGTTGGCCCGGCAGGGGGCCTCAAGCGAAATCACCCGCGGCAACAGCGTACCGTCATGACAACCCCCTCAGCTACAATCCGCCGCAGTATAAGCGCCCGCCCGGCGGGCCGCCCTCCAACCTTCCCGAACCCCCATGAAGCAAGCCCGAAGCTCCATCCCACGACTCCTGCGCCTGCTGGCCCTTACTGCACTGCTCGGCTCTGGCGTGGTTCATGCTGATGACTATGCCGAAATCACCCAGTTGCTGCGGGCGGGCAAGGCGGCAGAGGCGCTGACCAAGGCCGACCAGCGGCTGGCGGCCAAGGCCAAGGACCCGCAGCTGCGCTTTCTGCGTGGCGTGGCGCAGGCCGACAGCGGCAAACAAAACGACGCGATCACCACCTTCACCAAGCTGACGGAAGAGTACCCGGAGCTGCCCGAGCCCTACAACAACCTGGCCGTGCTGTACGCCAACCAGAACCAGTTGGACAAGGCACGTACCGCTCTGGAAATGGCGATCCGCACCAACCCCAGCTACGCCACCGCGCACGAGAACCTGGGCGACATCTACGCCAAGCTGGCCAGCCAGGCCTACAACAAGGCGCTTCAGCTGGATTCCGCCAACGCCAATTCCGTGAAGCCCAAGCTCGCGCTGATCCGCGAACTGTTCTCCGCCGAAGCCGCAGGCAAGGCCGGACGCCCAGCCGCCGCAGCGCCTGCCCCTGCCGTGGTTGCCACGCAGCGGCCTGCCCCAGCGCCTTCCCCCGCCCCGGCGGCAGCGCCCGCAGCAGCCCCCACACCGGCTGCGGCACCCGCTGTGGCAGCAGCCCCCGCGCCTGCTCCGGCTCCAGCACCCGTCGCGCCCGCCCCTGCCGTTGCACCCGCCCCGGCAGCGCCCGCGCCTGCAAGCGCAGCGGCCCCCGCAGCTGCCGCACAGAGCGACGCTTCCATCCAGGCCGTTACGTCTGCCGTGCAGGCCTGGGCCGCCGCCTGGGCCGCCAAGGACATGACGGCTTACCTTGCGGCCTACGACAAATCGTTCGACCCGCCCGGCCGCCAAACGCGTGCCGCCTGGGAGAAAGAGCGCGAGTCGCGCATCGTCGGCAAGTCCAAGATCAGCGTGCAGGTGTCCGACCTGACGGTGGCCGTCAACGGCGACAAGGCCACGGCGCGGTTTCGCCAAGCCTACAGCGCCGACGCGCTGAACGTGACCAGCCGCAAGACGCTGGACATGGTCAACAACAACGGGCGCTGGACCATCGTCCGCGAAGCCACAGGCGGCTGAGCATGGCGCCCGGTGCCGCGCCTGCGCGTAGAGCGCGGGCTTTTTTTTTGCTGGCCTGACCCGTCTGAAGCCGATGCCGCGTTTGCCTGTGCCCGTGCGTCCGCCCGCGCCACGCCGCCCTTGGATGGCCGGCGCATTGGCGCTGGCCGTGCTGGTGCAGACAGCACCCGCACTGTCTCAAAGCGCCAGCAACAACAACAATGCCCACACCAAGGCACGCAGGCCGGCTGCCGCCAGCAGCACGCCGGCACCCGAGTCGCTGCGCGATGGCCAGGCCGAGGCGCGCCTGCTCGCGGTGTACAAGCTGGTGGCCGAGGGCCGCGGCCGCGAGGCGCTGCGCGACGCCGAAAGCCTGGCCCGCGACTACCCCAACTTTCAGCTGGCGCAACTGGCCGTGGGCGACCTGCTGACCGCCCGCACGCGCCCCATCCGGCGCCTGGGCGACCTGCCCGAGCCAGACACAGTGCGCAGCATTCACGCGGCCACCACGCTTGAAGAGCTTCGCAACGAATCCCGCCAACGGGTGGACGCGCAGCGCAGCCGCCCTCCCGCCAACACCATTCCCGCGCAGTTCCTGGAGCTGCCCGCCCGCTCGCGCCACGCCATCGCGATCGATGCATCGCGCTCGCGGCTGTACCTGTTCGAAAACACGTCCAAGGGCCTGCACCTGGTGGCCGACTACTATGCCTCGGTGGGAAAGCTGGGCATCGACAAGGCCGTGGAAGGCGACCAGCGCACGCCGCTTGGTGTGTACTTCATCACCAGCCGCCTGGACCCTTCCACGCTCAAGGATTTCTACGGCGTGGGCGCTCTGCCCATCAACTATCCCAACCCACTGGACGTGAGCCGCGGCAAGACAGGCAGCGGCATCTGGATGCACGGCACGCCGCCCGACCAGTTCGCCCGTGCGCCGCTGGCCTCCGACGGATGCCTGGTGCTGTCCAACCCCGACCTGGAGCGCATCCTGCTGACCGTTGAGCCCCGCTCCACCCCGGTGGTCATCGCGCGGCAGCTGCAGTGGGTGGCGCCCCACAGCGTGCAGGCCGAGCGCAAGGCGTTCGAGGCCGTTTTGAACGCCTGGCGCAGCGCCAAGACGCAGGGCGACATGAACCGCCTGCTGGGCTTTTATGCGCCAGACTTTCAGAGCCACCGCAAGACGCCGCTGAGCGATTGGGCCCGCGTGCTCCAGGCCGAGACACGCGCGCTGCGGGGGCGGGAACTCCACCTCAAGGACAAGTCTTACCTGCGCTGGACCGATTCGGCCGACACCATGGTGGTAACGTTCGGCGAAGTGGCCGAAGGCGCCCGCACCGGCCCCGTCAAACGCCAATACTGGACGCGCCGCGGCCAGCAATGGCAGATATTTTTCGAAGGAGTGATTGGATGATTTCCAGAAGAAATTCGACTCTGGCGCTTGCCAGCATTGCGCTGACAGCTATGTTTTCAGTAGCAAACGTGCACGCCCAGTCTGCGGCCCCCAAGGTCAAGCTGGCCACCTCCATGGGCGACATCGTGGTGCAGCTGGACCCGGCCAAGGCCCCCAAGACGGTCGAGAACTTCCTGGCGTATGTGAACGACAAGCACTATGACGGCACGGTGTTCCACCGCGTGATGGACGGCTTCATGATCCAGGGCGGCGGTTTCACGGCCGACATGCAGCAGAAGCCGACCAAGGCACCCATCCCGCTGGAGGCCAACAACGGCCTCAAGAACGACACCTACACCATTGCCATGGCGCGCACGGCCAATCCCAACTCGGCCACCTCGCAGTTCTTCATCAACGTGAAGGACAACGCGATGCTCAACGCCCCCAACCCCGACGGCCACGGCTACGCCGTGTTCGGCAAGGTGGTGGAAGGCACGGCCGTGGTCGACAAGATCAAGGCCGTGGCTGTGGGCCACAAAGCCGGCCACCAGAACGTGCCCAACACGCCGGTCACCATCAACTCCGCCACCGTGGTGAAGTGACGCATTTTTTGAAGAAAGCACTGCAATGAGCAATCCCCAAGTTGAACTCCACGTCACCATCAACGTGGCAGAGACCGCCACCCAGGGCGTGATCACCATTGAACTCGACGCTGCCAAGGCACCCAAGTCCAGCGAGAACTTCCTGAACTATGTGAACAGCGGCTTCTACAACGGCACGGTGTTCCACCGCGTGATCAAGAACTTCATGATCCAGGGCGGTGGCATGACGGCCGACATGAAGCAAAAGGAAACCCAGGCCCCCATCGAAAACGAAGCCAAGAACGGCCTGAAGAACGACAAGTACACCGTGGCCATGGCGCGCACCGGCGACCCGCACAGCGCCACCGCGCAGTTCTTCATCAACACCGTGGACAACGCCTTCCTGAACCACAGCTCGCCCACGCCGCAGGGTTGGGGCTATGCCGTGTTCGGCAAGGTGGTGAAGGGCCAGGACGTGGTGGACGCCATCAAGGCCGTGCGCACCACACGCAAGGGCTTCCATGACGACGTGCCTTTTGACGCCGTCGTGATCGACAAGGCTGTGGCACTTTGAGCCTCATCCCCCTGAGGCGCTGCGCGCCTTCCCCCTTCTCTCGAATTGCTGCGCAATTCGGGAAGGGGGACGCCGCCAGCGCGGCGGGGCGGCCCTTGCGCGGCGGCCGCTGGCATCGGCCATGCCGGTTTCGTGTGCAGCGCTCAAAGCGTTGTGCCTGAAGCGTTTCTTGACAAAGCATAACCATGACCCCGACCGTGCCCCGGTTCGAGGAGCTTGCCGCTCCTTCGCATTGGCGCACGGTCGAATTCATTTCGGACCTGCACCTGCAGGCCAGCGAGCCCGCCACCGTGGACGCCTGGCAGCACTACCTGAGCACCACGCAGGCCGATGCCCTTTTTATATTGGGCGACCTGTTCGAGGTGTGGGTGGGCGACGACGCGCTGCTGGAGCCCGGCAGCTTTGAAGCGCAGGCCTGCGGCGCGCTGCGCGCGGCCGCTCAGCGCAGGCCGGTGTACTTCATGCACGGCAACCGCGACTTTCTGGCGGGGGATGCCTTCTTGCAGCATTGCGGCATCACCGGGCTGCACGACCCCACCGTGCTCGTCTTTGCGGGCCAGCGTTATGTGCTGAGCCATGGCGACCTGCTTTGCCTGGACGATGTGGACTACCAGCGCTTTCGCGTGCTGGCGCGCAGTAGCGCGTGGCAGCAGCAGTTTCTGTCGCTGCCGCTGGACACACGCCGCGCGCAGGCGCGTGGCATCCGGCAGGAGAGCGAGGCGCGCAAACAGTCCGGCGCGCCCTACGCCGATGTGGACCACCCGGCCGCCATTGCCTGGCTGCAGGCTGCTGGGGCGCAGACGCTGATCCACGGCCACACGCACCGGCCCGCCCACCATGCGCTGGCGCCCGGCCTGCAGCGCGTGGTGCTCAGCGACTGGGACGCCTCCGCATTACCCCCGCGCCTGGAAACACTGCGTTTGTCCGCTGCGGGCTTGGAACGCGTGCCCCTGGGCCCCACGTAGCAAGGGTCTTGAACTTGGGGCGTTGTGCCTACTGCAGCGCCCACCCTGCCCACCATGCCACCTCTCCTCAACCGGCTCTGGAGCCGCGTGCGGGCCACCGTCGCCCCCGTGCCCGACATCTCCGCCACGCTGTGGCTGCAGACGCTGCAGCGCTATCCGTTCCTGGCCGCCCTGTCCCTGCACGACCAGGCCAAGCTGCGCGTGCTGAGCGCGCTGTTCCTGGACCAAAAGGAATTCCACGGCGCACACGGCCTGGTGGTGACCGATGCCATGGCCATCGACATTGCCGCCCAGGCCTGCCTGCCGCTGCTGCACTTTGGCGACCCGGCCAAGGCCCTGGCCTGGTACGACGATTTCGTGACCATCGTGCTGCACCCCGGCGAAGCCGTAGCCCGCCGCCAGACCGTGGACGAGGCGGGCGTGGTGCACGAGCACTCCCAGGTGCTGCTGGGCGAGGCCATGGAGCGCGGCCCGGTGATGCTGAGCTGGCAACACGTGGCCAACGCGCACGAGAACACTGCGCGCGGCCACAACGTGGTGGTGCACGAGTTTGTGCACAAGCTGGACATGAAAAACGGCCAGCCCAATGGCTGCCCGCCCCTGCCCGCGGGGTTCATGGGCACACGCACGGGCCGTGCGGCGTATGAGGCATGGTGGGCGGCCTGGGAGCCCGCCTACGAGCAGTTCCGCGAGCGCGTGGTGATGGCCGAGCGCTTTGGCGCAGAGCGCCCGTGGCTGGATGGCTACGGTGCCACGTCGCCATCTGAGTTCTTTGCGGTGGCCTGCGAAGCCTATTTTGTGAACCGGGCCCGGTTTGCCCAGGAGTTCCCGACGCTGCTCCCCGTACTGGACGCGTTTTTTCGGCTGCCCGTCGTTGTGCGGTGATGGGTGCAGAGGATCGGCGGAGAGGTCAGAACATTTGGTCGCATTCACGGCGGGGGCAACGCGCGCACAGCATGCCAGTGCTCCCATCGCGATTTCCTTCCGAAACCAGTTGCTCCTGACCCGCCTCGCACAATGACCACCCAGCCCGCACCTCACCACCCGCTTCCTACCTATCACGATGTTGTCGCCGCAGCTGCACGCATTGAAGGCGTGGCGCACCGCACACCGGTGATCACCTCGCGCACGGTGAATGCCGAGTTCGGCGCCGAGGTGTTCTTCAAGTGCGAAAACCTGCAGCGCATGGGCGCGTTCAAGTTCCGTGGGGCCTACAACGCGCTGGCGCGCTTCAGCCCCGCGCAGCGCAAGGCGGGCGTGGTGGCGTTTTCGTCCGGCAACCACGCGCAGGGCATTGCCCTGGCCGCGCGTGAACTGGGTATCCCCGCCACCATCGTCATGCCGAAGGACGCGCCCGCCGCCAAAGTGGCGGCCACGCAAGGTTACGGCGCCAACGTGGTGTTCTATGACCGCTACACGCAAGACCGCGAACAGATCACGCGCGACCTGGCGCAACAGAACGGCCTCACGCTGATCCCCCCCTACGACCATGCTGACGTGCTGGCCGGCCAAGGCACGGCGGCCAAGGAGCTGTTCGAGGAGGTCGGGCCGCTCGACGCATTCTTTGTGTGCCTGGGCGGCGGCGGCCTGCTGTCAGGCTCAGCCCTGGCCACGCGTGCGCTGTCGCCCAAGACCAAACTCTATGGCGTGGAGCCTGCGGCGGGCAACGATGGGCAGCAGTCATTCCGCAGCGGCGCCATCGTGCACATCGACACGCCCGCCACCATTGCCGACGGGGCGCAGACCCAGCACCTGGGCCAGGTCACCTTCCCCATCATCCAGCGCGATGTGGATGACATCCTCACGGTGACCGATGACGAGCTGGTGGAGGCCATGCGCTTTTTTGCCGAGCGCATGAAGCTGGTGGTGGAGCCCACGGGCTGCTTGGGATTTGCGGCTGCGCGCGCGATGCGCAGCCAGCTCCAGGGCCAGCGCGTGGGCGTGCTCATCAGCGGCGGCAATGTGGACCTGGCGCGATTCTGCGCCCTGCTGGCACGTTGAACAGGTCGGGGGGTCGGCTGAGGCTCAGGGCGCCAGCGCCTGTTCCACCGCCCGCTTGGCTTCTTCCAGGCTGCTGAAGAACCGCGTGGGCTGCGGCAGGGCCTTGGGCAGATGGGCTGGCGCCGGCCACAGGCGCTCGTCCGTCCACGCTGCCGTCCATCCACCGATGTCCTTGCGCTTGATGGAGCAAACGGCTTGCCCGTCCATCAGCGCAGTCCAGGTAGTTGGCAGGTTGTTGTCCCAGCTGACATGTGACATGGCGCCCTCCAGCGGTTGTTGCGCCATTGTGGAACCGCACGCCGCAACGGGCAACAGCGGCGGTATCAGCGTTTTCCTGCAGTTGCAGCCCGGCGCGCGCGCCACACGGCGATGCACCGCGGCTTCAGTCCCGCGACAGTGCGCGCCGGGCGGCGTGCGCCACGCTGGCCGCGTCCACCCCAAAGAACTGCCGCAGCGCCGCACGCGTGTCGCTGCGGCCAAAGCCGTCCGTGCCCAGCGTGACGTACCGGCGCCCTTCGGGGATAAATGCGCGCACCGTCTCGGGCACAGCACGCACGTAGTCAGTGGCAGCCACCACGGGCCCGCTTGTGGCGGCCAGCTGGGCTGCAAGCCAGGGGGGACCGGGCTCCAAAACTTGTTCTGTCTCGCTGCTTGCCAGCGCACGCTGCTCGCAGGCCAGGCCGTCTCGGGCCAGCTCGCTCCAGCTGGTGACGCTGAGCACGGTCACATCGATGCCTTCGCTAGCCAGCTGCTCTGCGGCCTTGACCACCTCGGACAAGATGGCGCCCGAACCCATCAGGGTGACGGACTTTTCAGATGAAATCGTGCCCTCGCGCTTATCTGACAAGCGCTGATAGCTCCTGAAAACATAGCAACCGCGCAAGACCCCGTCTGCAGCACCTGCGGGGAGGTCGGGCTGGGCGTAGTTTTCGTTCATCAGCGTGACGTAGTAGAAAACGTCGCGCTGCTCGGTCACCATCTCGCGCATGCCGGCGTCAATGATCACGGCCATCTCGCCTGCGTAGGCCGGGTCGTAGGCCTTGCAGTTGGGGATGGTGGCGGCCACGAGGTGGCTGGTGCCGTCCTGGTGTTGCAGGCCCTCGCCGCCCAGCGTGGTGCGGCCCGAAGTGGCGCCCAGCAAAAAGCCGCGCGCACGCTGGTCGGCAGCGGCCCAGATGGCGTCGCCCACGCGCTGGAAGCCGAACATGGAGTAGTAGATGTAGAACGGCAGCATGGCCAGGCCGTGCACGCTGTAGCTAGTGGCGGCGGCCGTCCAGCTCGCAATCGCCCCGGCTTCGCTGATGCCTTCTTCGAGGATTTGCCCATCCAGCGCCTCGCGGTAGCTCAGCACCGAGCCGATGTCCTCGGGCGCGTAGCGCTGGCCCACGCTGCTGTAGATGCCGACCTGCTTGAACAGGTTGGCCATGCCAAAGGTGCGCGCCTCGTCGGCCACGATGGGCACGATGCGCGGGCCCAGCGTGGCGTCCTTGAGCAGCGTGCCCAGCATGCGCACAAAGGCCATGGTGGTGCTCATCTCCTTGCCATCGGCCTGCAGCGCAAACTGGGCGTAGCTGGCCAGGGGCGGCACGGGCAGCACGTCGCAGGCCGTCTGGCGGCGCGGCAGGTAGCCGCCCAGCTGCTGGCGGTGGCGGCGCAGGTACTGCATCTCCGGGCTGTCTTCAGCAGGCTTGTAGAACGCCAGGCTGGTCGCCTGCGCGTCGGTGAGCGGCAGGTTGAAGCGGTTTCGAAATTCGATCAGATCGGTGTCGTCCAGCTTCTTCTGGCTGTGCGTGGTCATCTTGCCCTGGCCGGCCGTGCCCATGCCGTAGCCTTTTTTGGTGTGGGCCAGGATCACCGTGGGCTGGCCCCTGTGGGCAGCGGCGGCAGCGTAGGCCGCATGGATCTTCACCAGGTCGTGCCCGCCGCGCTTGAGGCGGTCGATCTGCTCGTCGGTCATGCCTTGGGCCAGGGCCGCCAGCTCGGGGCTCTGGCCGAAGAAGTTGTCGCGGTTGAAGCGGCCGTCCTTGGCGGCAAAGGTCTGCATCTGCCCATCCACCGTGCCTTCCAGCGTGCGCACCAGCGCGCCGGTCAGGTCGCGGGCGAACAGGCCGTCCCAGTCGCTGCCCCAGACGAGCTTGACCACGTTCCAGCCCGCGCCAGCGAAGAGCCGCTCCAGCTCGTCGATGATGCGGCCGTTGCCACGCACCGGGCCGTCCAGGCGCTGCAGGTTGCAGTTGACCACCCAGACGAGGTTGTCCAGGCCTTCGCGCGCGGCCAGGGTCAGGGCACTCATGCTCTCGGGCTCGTCCATCTCGCCGTCGCCAAACACGCCCCACACCTTGCGGCCCGTGCAGTCCAGCAGATTGCGGTGCGTGAGGTAGCGCATGAAGCGCGCGTGGTAAATGCTGCTGATGGGGCCGATGCCCATGGAGCCGGTGGGGAACTGCCAGAAGTCCGGCATGAGCCACGGGTGCGGGTAGCTCGACAGGCCCTGCGCGCCTGCGCTGGGGGCGGTGATTTCCTGCCGGTAGTGCTGCAGGTCGTTCTCCGTCAAATGCCCTTCCAGAAACGCCCGCGCATACACGCCCGGCGCGCTGTGCGGCTGGAAGAACACCAGATCGCCCCGGTGCTGGCCCTCGCCCACACCTTCGCGGGCGCGGAAGAAGTGGTTGAAGCCGCTCTCAAACAGATCGGCTGCACTGGCGTAGCTGGCGATGTGGCCGCCCAGTTCGCCATACGCTTGATTCGCCCGCACCACCATGGCCAGCGCGTTCCAGCGCATGAGCGACGCCAGCCGCTCCTCAATGGCCAGGTCGCCCGGGAAGGTGGGCTGCGCCTGGGCCGCCACGGTGTTCACATACGGCGTGTTGAGCTGCGGCTGCCAGCCCACGCGCTGGGTGCGGGCCAGGCGCACCAGCTCCTGCAGCACAAACCGCGCGCGCTCGGGGCCTTCGGTGGCCACCAGGGCCAGGAAGGCATCGCGCCATTCGGCGGTCTCTTGCGGGTCGATGTCGGCCAGGGTGTCCTGGGGGCTGAGGAGGTGGGGAGGCAGTGGGGCGTTCATGGGAGCACACTGTAGAAGGGTTGGGCAAAAATGTGATGCCGAAACGGGCCAATCAAGCGCCATTTAAAGCACAATATGCTGCATCAACAAAGTATTGCAGCATATGAAGCTTGACATGACCGATCTGCGCATTCTGGCCGAGCTGCAGGCCGATGGTTCGCTCTCCAATGTGGAGCTGGCGCGGCGCGTGCACCTGTCGCCCTCGCCCTGCCTGGCGCGGGTGAAGGCGCTGGAGGCGGCGGGCGTGATCGCCCGCTATGTGGCGCTGGCCAACGCGGCGGCGCTGGGGCTGGGGCTGAATGTGTTCATCAGCATCAGCCTGAAGACGCAGAACAAGGAGGCGCTGGCCGACTTCGAGAGGCGCATTGCCGAGCACGACGAGGTGATGGAGTGCTACCTGATGAGCGGCGACTCCGACTACCTCATCCGCGTGGCGCTGCCCGACATTGCGGCACTGGAGCGGTTCATCCTGGAGCAGCTTTCGCCGATCCCGGGGCTGGAGAAGATCCGCTCCAGCTTCGCGCTCAAGCAGGTGCGCTACAAGACGGCTCTGCCGCTGCCACACGCTCGGGGCTGAGCCCGGCGTGGAGGCTAGCGTTGATGCCAGCGCTGAGGTCCATGGCGTGGGCCAGGTCCAGCGCCTGGCCGATGTCGGCCAGCAGGTCGTCCAGGTCTTCCAACCCCACCGACAGGCGCACCAGGCCTTCGGCAATGCCGTGGGCGGCACGCTGCTCGGGCGTGTAGGTGGAATGCGTCATGCTGGCCGGGTGCTGGGCCAGGGTTTCGGCGTCGCCCAGGCTCACGGCGCGGGTGACGAGCTGCAGCGCGTCCATGAAGCGCACGCCCGCCTGCAGGCCGCCGCGCAGCTCAAAGGCGATCATGCCGCCCATCTGGCGCATCTGCTGCTTGGCCAGCGCATGCTGCGCAAAGCTGGGCAGACCGGGGTAGTGCACGGCCGCCGCAGCGGGGTGGGCGGCGATGAATTCGGCCACCTTCTGCGCGCTTTGGCAGTGGCGGTCCATGCGCAGCGCCAAGGTTTTCAGGCCGCGCATCACCAGGTGGGCGTCTTGTGCCGACATCACCGCGCCGGTCATGTCTTTCAGGCCATACAGCCGCACGCGCTGGGCCAGCTCGGCATCGACAAACACGGCCGCGCCTGCGGTCAGGTCGCCATGGCCGCCGAGGTATTTGGTCATGGAGTGCACGCTCACATCCGCACCCAGCAGCAGCGGCTGCTGCAAGTAGGGCGTGCAGTAGGTGTTGTCCACCACCACCTTGGCGCCCTGGGCATGGGCCAGGGCCGACACGGCGGCGATGTCCACCAGGCGCATGTTGGGGTTGGCGGGGGTTTCGAAGTAGACCACGCGCGTCTTGGCAGTCAGCGCCTCGGCCACACGGGCGGGGTCGGTCATGTCCACATGGCGCACCGTCACGCCGAAGCGGCCCAGGCCGTGGTGCAAAAACGAGAAGGTGCAGCCATACAGCGTGAGGTCGGCCAGGATCTCGTCGCCCGGTTCCAGCATGGACCACAGCGTGGCCGTGATGGCGCCCATGCCCGAGCCGAACACCACGGCGCCTGCGCCCTCTTCCAGCGCCGCCAGCCGCCCTTCCAGCAGCGCCAGCGTGGGGTTGGCGATGCGGGTGTAGAAGTAGCCCGGCTCCTGGCCCGCAAAGCAGCGCGCGCCATAGGCCACATCCGGGAAGCCATAGGTGGCCGAGGTGTGGATGGGCGGCACCAGCGCGCCTTGGTGGTCGGCCGGGTTGTAGCCGTGGTGGATGGCGCGGGTGCTGAAGCCGGTGGCGGGGCTGCGGTCGGTGCTGCGGGTCATGTTTGTCTCCTGGTGGGCCGACCACAGACGGAATGCGGGGGTCGGATGCGGAGATTCTTGAACTCATCAGCAGGCAAAATTTCGCCTTCTTTGCCTCATAAACCAATCCAAAGGGCAAAATTTGCCCCAAACCCTTACCACCCCACCGCCATGCACCCCTACCCGCTCGACCCCGTGGACCGCACCCTGCTCAACGCCCTGCAGCGCGACGGCCGCGCCACCGTGGGGGACTTGGCCGAGGCTGTGTCGCTGTCCACCTCGCCCTGCTGGCGGCGCGTGCGGGCGCTGGAAGAAGCCGGGGTGATTGCGGGCTACCACGCCCACCTGCACCGCCAACGCGTGGGCTGGGGCGTGCTGGGCTTCGTGCAGCTGGCGCTGCACGACCACACCGCCGAAACCACCTCGGCCCTGGAGCGCGAGGTGATGGCCATGCCCCAGGTGCTGTCGTGCCACAACCTCTCGGGCCGGTATGACTATCAACTGGAGGTGGTGGCGGCCGACCTGGAATCGTTTGCCGAATACGTGCGCACCCGTGTGCGCAGCCTGCCGGGCGTGCGCGAGATTTCGACGAGCTTTTCGCTCAAGGAAGTGAAGCGCACCATGGCGCTGCCGGTATAGATTTTTACGGCGGGGCGCAGCACACAACCGCCGCACGACCTACCGCTGGGGCGGCGGCAACTGGCTCGTCGCCACACGCTTGCGCAGGTCGCGGATGACCGCCTTGGCACGCACCTCGTTGGCCAGCCCCATGCGCACCAGCACCTTTTGCCCGCTGGAGAGCGACTGCAGCGCAGGGTCCACAAACTCATAGCGCACCCAAGGGCGCGGGTCGGGCAGCTCGGTGTTCACTGGCGCGCGCTTGACCTGTAGCGGGAGCTGCGGCTCGGGCGCCAGCAGCAAATGGTCCAGCACGGCCACCAGGCGGTCGTTGAAATAGCGCTGCGGGTAGCCCAGCTCTTCATACGCTTGCTGAAACAGGGGATATAGCCGCGCATACAGCGCCACGGCAGCGTCCAGCGGCACGGCTTCGGCAAACGCAATGAAGGCGCTGTAGCGCGCGGTGTTGGCGGCGGCAATGGTGGTGGGCGCATCGCCATCCACCTCCACTAAAAAGCGCTGCGGCGTGGGCTGCACGGGCCACATGCGCGCGGGGGCCTGCGCGCGACCCAGGTTGTCCACCGTGGCCACCACGCGGCGCACAAAGCCGTCTGTCACAAAAAAAGCCGCCAGCTTGTCGCGTCCCACCAGTTCGGCAAGTAGCGCCGTGACACGCGCATCGGAGTCAGCCAGCGCAGGCAGTGCGGCATCGGCGGGCGCGAGGGCCTCTACCGGGTGCTGGGGGCCCGAGGCTTCGGGTTGGGCGGGCTGTGCTGCAGGCTCGGCAGGGGCGTTGGCGGCCACAGGGGGCGGGGCGGGTGGCGGCTGGGGCGTGCGCAACCAGAACCACCAGAGCGCGGCGGCCGCGGCCACGCCCACCAGCAGCACAGCCACCACTCCCCACACTCCTGGGCTTGCTGAATCGGCCACAGGGCGGAATTCAGCGGTGTCGCGATCAGGCATCGGGTCTCCTTTCAAACAGGCACAACCCAGGTCCGACAGGCTGAGGCGCCAACCGTTCCCTGCCCACCCTGCCCGCCTTCACGTTACCGCGTAGCGCACCTGCCCTCAGAACGCCGTGGGCGTAGTGGTCAGCGATTCCAGCCAGGCCACCGTGGCGGCCAGTTCCGAAGGGCGAATTTCGTGTGCGCTGGGGAATTCGCGGTAGGTGACCGTCACCGGCAGCGGCGCCATGTGGTGGGCGATGGCCTGGGCGTTGGCCAGTGGAATGACGTTGTCGTGCGTGCCGTGGCTCAGCCACAGCTTTTTGCCGCGCATCGCATCGCCCGAAGCCATGAGCGGCACCACCTGAGGCAGCAGGCGGCTGTGCCACACCATACCAGCGTGCATCAGTTCGGGTCGAGTCAGCAGCAGCGACAGCGCCATGATGCCGCCCTGGCTGAACCCGCCCACCACCACCCGCTCGGGCGGAATGCCCAATTGCTCGGCGGCAGACCCCACCACCTGGGCCACCAGGGCGCGGCTTTGCGCTTCCTGCTCTTCATTGATGGTGCGATCGCCATTGGGCTCGATGGAAAAATCAAACCACGCGTGCGAGCCCGGTCCCATGCGGAACGGCGCGCGCAGGCTGAGCACATGAAAGCGCTCGGGGATCTGTGGCGCCAGGCTGAATAAATCCTGCTCGTTGCTGCCCACGCCGTGCATCAGCACCAGCAGCCAGGGGCGGGGCGTGGTGGCAGCAGCGGGGCGCTGCAAAAATGTGAGTGGCAGATTGAGCATAGACAAGCGCCAGGCGCAGTTTTGACTTAGAAAATGCAGGACCGATGCACCATCAATGCACCGGTTCCAGCGCAAACGCATCCATCGACAGCATGCTGTACATCACCTCGCGGCTCAAGTAGTTTGCGTGCAGGTCGTCGCCCGCCGCACCCAGCGCGAAGAAGATGGGCAAAAAGTGGTCTTCGGTGGGGTGCGCGCGGTGGGCATGGGGCGCCTGGCTGCGGTAGTTCAGCAGCGCGGCCATGTCGCCACGGGCCAGCGCGTCTTCGATCCAGCGGCTGAACTCCAGCACATAGGGCGCGGGCGCCCGCTCGCCGCCAAAAAACTCGGCCAGGTTGTGCGTCATGCTGCCCGAGCCCACTACCAGCACGCCCTGGGCGCGCAGGCTGCGCAAGGCGGCGCCCAGCGCATACACCTCGGCCGGGCCCGCGCCCACGGGCAGGGCCACCTGCACCACGGGCACATCGGCCTCGGGGAACAAATGCATCAGCGGCACCCAGGCGCCATGGTCAAAGGGGCGCGCGGCATCGCCCTGCGCGGCCACACCGGCCGCCTGCAGCAGGCCCAGCACCTCTTGCGCCAGCGCGGGCGAGCCGGGGGCGGGGTACTGCAGCTCGTACAGCGCGGGTGGAAAGCCGCCAAAGTCGTGCCAGGTGGCGGGCTGCGGGCCGGTCATCACCTGCACCGAGCGCGCCATCCAATGCGGCGACATCACCACCACACCGCGCAGGCCGGGGTATTGCGCCTTCAGGCCCCGACCCCACTGCGTGAGCGCGGGGCCCGTGGTGCCTGCGTCCAGCGCAAACAGCGGCGCGCCGTGCGATACGAACAGGGCTGGAACAGTGGAGGAAGGGGCGTGGGCAACAGCGGTCATGACAGTTTCATCCGTGAATGCCCTCACTGTAGGCCGGACGGGCGCCCACACCAAGCCCTGCGGGGCAGACAGATTGTTCTATGGGTGATGCCAATCAAACCCTGGCAGCGCCCACCCTGCCATCAAGAGCCGTCGCGCACCCGCCCCCGCAGCGCCTTGGTCTCACTGCGCTGGGTCTTGCCCTGCAGGCGGCGCTGCTGCGATCCATAAGTGGGCTTGGTGGCGCGGCGTATCCGGGGCGGCACGGCCACGGTGTTGACCAGCGCGTTCAGCCGCGCCAGCGCATCGGCGCGGTTCTGCTCCTGGCTGCGGTATTGCTGGGCCTTGATGACAACCACGCCCTCTTGCGTGATGCGGGTATCGCGCAGGGCCAGCAGGCGCTCTTTCACGCCCTCGGGCAGCGACGAGGCTGCCACGTCAAACCGCAGGTGGACGGCGCTCGACACCTTGTTGACGTTCTGCCCGCCCGCGCCCTGGGCGCGCATGGCGGTGATTTCAACCTCGTCCTCAGAGACCTGCAGGGGCAGCGGGGCCATACAAATTAAACGCCCGCGCGCCCGGCCATCAGGCCGCAGGCTGCTGCTGCGCCAGCAGTTGCGCCAGGCCGTCAATCGCCAGGCCATAGCCCAGCACACCAAAGCCACACATCACCGCCTTGGCAGCAGCAGCCATGTACGAATGGTGGCGGTAGGCCTCGCGCGCGTGCACATTGCTGATGTGCAACTCGATCAGGGTGATACCCGTGCCCTTGATGGCATCGTGCAACGCTATGCTGGTGTGGGTGTAGGCCCCGGCGTTCAACACCACCCCGGCCAGCTCGCCCGTCGCGTGCAGGCGGCCTGCCTCATGAATCCAGTCCACCAGCACACCCTCGTGGTTGCTTTGGTGAAAACGCAGTGCATAGCCATGGCGCTGGCAGGCGTCGGCACAGAGCTTTTCCACATCGGCCAGTGTTTGGGCGCCGTAGACGGCGGGCTCGCGCGTGCCCAGCAGGTTCAGGTTGGGGCCATTCAGGACAAAAACGGTTTTCTGGGCGGTCACAAGCGGGTCTCCGGGCGATGCGCCCGCCACACCGGCGGGCGAGAGGCCGGATTATGCGGCGGTGATCCCGCCCCCCTTAGCCCCTGTCCAAAGAAAAGCGGCCCCGAAGGGCCGCTGTAAAAGGCAGCCTGTGCAAAGACGCTGCCTGTGAGCGACTGGCGCCCAAGAGGATGGTTACAAAAGAATGCCTTCTGGCGGACTAGCGGTAACCATGGTGGCCGTGTCCACGGCCCCGGTGACCGTGGCCATGCCGATGACCATGGCCGTAGTAAACCACGGGAGGCGGCGCGTAGTAAACGGGGGGTGCGTAGTACACGGGCCGGGGTGGCGCGTAATACACAGGCGGGGGTGCGTGGTAGATGGGCCGGGGCGCCACGTACACCGGAGCCGGTGCATAGAAGCCGCCACTGCTGGCCCCAACCACCACACCAGGCACGCCAACGCCAATGGACCAATTCACGTCGCGGGCCTGGGCGGCACCGGCGCCAGCCAACAAGGCCAGGGCCACGCCAGCCGATGCGGCCACTGCGTAGATAGAACGGTTTTTCGTCATGGAAATCTCCTGTTTGTGCGAGAGCAGCCAGCCAATTTGATCTGCCTCACCGGCACACAACGCGCCAAGTAGGAGAAAGGATGGCACAAAAGCGTCTTTTTGTTGTGTCTGGACGTATACGCACTTGTTTCACTGCGTAAAGCATCACGAAACCGCCGCCTAAAATGACCGGATGAGCACCCCCTCCCCCGCCAACACACCTGCAAACACCGCAACCAGCGCCTTCGCTGCGGACACCGCTGAGTCCACCAAGCCCAGCAACTTCCTGCGCCAGATCATCGAAAAAGACCTGGAGCAAGGCACCTACGCCACCCGCCGCTGGGCTGGCGCCCCCGGCGACGCCGCCCACCATGCCCAGGGCGAGCCCGACCCCGCCAAGATCCGCACCCGCTTCCCGCCCGAGCCCAATGGCTACCTGCACATCGGCCACGCCAAGAGCATCTGCATCAACTTTGGCCTGGCGCGCGACTACGGCGGCGTATGCCACCTGCGCTTTGACGACACCAACCCCGAAAAAGAAGACACCGAATACGTCAACAGCATCATCGACGCCGTGAAATGGCTTGGTTTTGACTGGGCCCAGCTTGGCCAAGCGCCCGGCAGTGCCGCGCCCTACCAGGCCAGCGACTACTTCGGCTTCATGTACCGCGCCGCCGAATATTTGATCGAAGCGGGCCACGCCTATGTGGACGAGCAGACCACCGAGCAGATGCGCGCCAACCGGGGCGACTTCAGCAAACCCGGCGTGGACAGCCCTTTCCGCAGCCGCACGCCCGAAGAAAACCTGCGCATCTTCCGCGAGATGCGCGACGGCCAGCACGAAGACGGATCGATGGTGCTGCGCGCCAAGATCGACATGGCGAGCCCCAACATCAACATGCGCGACCCGGCCATCTACCGCATCCGCCGCGCCACCCACCACAACACGGGCGACACCTGGTGCATCTACCCCATGTACACCTACGCGCACCCCATCGAGGACGCGCTGGAGCAGATCACCCACAGCCTGTGCACGCTGGAGTTTGAAGACCAGCGCCCTTTCTACGACTGGCTGCTGGAGCGCCTGACCGAAGGCGGCCTGCTGGCCAGCCCCGCCCCCCGCCAGTACGAATTTGCGCGCCTGAACCTCACCTACGTCATCACCAGCAAACGCAAGCTCGCCCAGCTGGTGTACGACCACAAGGTCAGCGGCTGGGACGACCCCCGCATGCCAACCATCGTGGGCCTGCGCCGCCGTGGCTACACGCCCAAAGCGCTGCAGGTGTTTGCAGAACGCATTGGCGTGACCAAATCCGACAGCTGGATCGACTACAGCACCCTGGAAGGCTGCCTGCGCGAAGACCTGGAGCTGAAGGCCCACCGCGGCATGGCCGTGCTCAACCCCGTCAAGCTGGTGCTCACCAACTGGGACGACGTGATGGGCGCCGGCCACCTGGAGCCCTGCAGCCTGCCCGCCCTGCCCCACCCACCCGAGGGTGTTGAAAGCCCCGTGCGCCACTTCACCATCGGCAAAGAAGTCTGGATCGAACGCGAAGACTTTGAAGAAGTGCCGCCCAAAGGCTACAAGCGCCTGTTCCCGGGCAACAAGGTGCGCCTGAAGGGCGGCTACGTCATTGAATGCACCGGCTGCACCAAGGATGCGAACGGAGTCATCACCGAAGTGCTGGCCACCGTGGTGCCCGACACCAAGAGCGGCACCCCCGGCGCTGACAGCGTGAAGGTCAAAGCCGCCATCACCTGGGTGGGCGTGGCCGACGGCGTGAACGCCGAAGTGCGCATGTACGACCGCCTGTTCCTGGACGCCCACCCCGATGCGGGCGGCAAGGACTTTATTGAAAGCCTGAACCCGAACAGCCTGAAGGTGGTGACCGCCATCGTGGAGCCGTCATTGGCCAACGCCAAGCCGGACGACAAGTTTCAGTTTGAGCGGCATGGGTACTTTGTGGCGGACCGGGTGGATCACGCGGCGGGCAAGCCAGTGTTTAACTTGGCGGTGGGGTTGAAGGATAGTTGGGGGAAGTAATAAATCGAAAAGCACGCTATGTTCATCACACTCAAGTCGTGGGCACACTATCTTCGCTACGTGCTCGTCAATAGACCCAAGTTCGTTGTGGGCACGTCGCTAACTATGGTGTCGCTGGCAGTGACATTTCTCACTCTTTCAGATACACCGCTTGATCTATGGGCATTCATAGGATTAGCTGGAACACTCGCCGGCGCGTTGCTAACGATGAGCGACATTGGAAGTCTTCGCAACGAAGTCCACGACATTGATATTTCGCACCACTACAACACCGCACTCATCGATTCGTTGGGCAACAATGATCACATTACACGCATAGGTAATCGCTATTACCTCATCGACGAAGAGGTGAACATCGAAATTATCCGTGGCGCACTAAAAAAGGCAATCGATCACCGAAGTCCATACAGACTGTGCGCCGACGCTAAAGAGTTAAAAGGAATCACTGCATTTTCCCTGCTTTCTTACTTCAGAAGTGGAAAATTTCATTCACAGACCGCCTTTAAATCAAGAATTCCCGTATGGAATGACAGAAAAATTAGACTGGATACTTCTCCGAAGGAATTATCGGCCGTAAAAGCAATCGCGATTCGAGAAACGAACTACTTTGATTACATTTCTGCCGGTTTTTTTTGCTTACGAAAAATTGAATTAAAGGGGGTGACTGCAATAATTGGCAATGAATTAATTGTTGGAAGTGGTCATGCGGATGGAAAATGGAATATTGCGGAAATATCCGAAGCTCAAACCGCCCACCATATTGGCATCAATCTAATTTTGACTGACAAGCACCACCGCTTGCTTTATCAAAAAAAGAATCTCTCCCCTGGAAAAGTTGGGAATTGCGCTCCCTCGGGATCAGGGTCTCTTGATTTTTCTGACCTCAACAATAACTCATTCGAAAGCACCATCATCGCTGGAGCGCTCAGAGAATTTCGTGAAGAAACAGGATGGGACAAAGCAAACACCTCACCTGAGTTTAAATCTACGAATTTCTCTTGTCGACCTATAGGGATCTCCGTCGATTTGACCCGTGGCCTCATCACAGATTTCTTCGTTTATGCCCATACGAATGGAAACATTAAAGAGTTCATAAATAGCTCAAAAGAAAAGAATCTTCACGACAATTTTGAGATTGGAAGGAACTCAATCGACTTCTTTGAGCTGAAGCCGCCAGGAAACAAGTCACCGACCGAAGTATTGGATGTACTACTGGCTACTTCAGATGTAGCCTCTTCTGCAATGCTCAATATCGCGCTGCGCTTTCTGAAGGCCGCCGCGTTACAGGACGTGGAGATTGGTAAGCAATTGGGAGTGGCGCCTTGACGCACGCGAGGTTTGGAGTGCTCGCCGTCCTGTATTTCTCACTGCCAACTTGATTGCAGTCGGCTGTCACCTTTTGCACCAGAGGTCGGCGCCATTTAGGCTGTGCCCATCGTGCTGGCGAAATTGACGGCCATGTTGCCCACCGCCGCCGCTTTTGCTGTTAAAACGACTTTGTCGGGGTGGTCATTAAGCCCTAAGGAAGCTCTTCACGAATCGGTTCTGGCAGTGCCGTAGTGATGCCCGAACTAAGACAGCCCTTGCTTTCGAGAATTGATCGCCCCCAGCAGGCGCTGTGCGCGGGCAATTGCCCGGCG
>NZ_JBKBKQ010000025.1:0-63642 GCF_046294525.1 Acidovorax sp. | reverse complement strand
GCTTTGCGCTCGATGACTTTGGCACCGGCTACTCGTCCCTGTCCTACCTCAAGCGGCTGCCGCTGGACCAGGTCAAGATCGACCAGAGCTTTGTGCGGGACGTGCTGACGGACCCGAACGACGCGGCGATTGTGCGCACCATTCTGGCGCTGGCCAAGAGCCTGGACCTGGAGGTGGTGGCTGAGGGGGTGGAGACCACGGGGCAGCTGGGATTTTTGCGGCTGCATGGGTGCGAGGGGTTTCAGGGGTATCTGTTTGGACGGCCCGGGCCGATGGGAGATCTCGATGCCTTCCTGTATCCGGCGCGTTGACTCCGCTTTGCCGACGCCCGCGGCGGCACGCGCCGGGGCCGTGACATGAAGCGCGTGGGCGAGGGCGTAGGCATGTTGTTCGACAAGGTGCTCGACCGCGACGCCCCCAACTGGAGGGGCCTGCTGCTGGTGGCCGCACTGGCCGCGCTGGGTGCGTGGCTGGCGGTGCAGGGCGCTGTGCACTGGCGCGCCGCAGAGCGCGCCGTGGAGCGCAACCGTCTGCTGCAGCAGACGGCCGAAGCCCTGGTAAGTCAGACGACGGGCGGGGGCATGCTGGGCGCGGTCTCGCTGCTGGGACTGAGCGAGCCTTTGCTCAAGGACATGGCCCGCGGGTACCTGGCGCCCGATGATGCGGACGCGCTCGCCCGCCTGGCGGTTGCAAGGGGCCGGTTCCAGGTGAACGGTGTTTACGTGATGTCCGCCGACGGGACGGTGGTGGCGCACGAAACGGCGGGAGATCGGTCCACCGGCATCAACCTGTCGTTCCGGCCGTATTTCCAGCAGGCCATCAACGGGGCCGTCAGCGTGTACGCCGCCATCGGCAGCAACACGCAGGAGCGGGGGCTTTACTACGCCGCACCGCTGTACGAAAGCGACACGCCGTCCAGCACCATCATCGGTGTAGTGATGTTCAAGGTGGGCTTCGAGCCGTTTGACGCACTGCTCAGGCGATCGGGCCTGCCTACGGTGCTGCTGTCGCCACAGGGCGTGGCATTTGCATCGACCCGGCCGGAATGGCAGTTTGCGGTGGCGCCGCCGCTGACCCAGGCGCGTATTGACGCCATCCGCGCATCGCGCCAGCTGGGCAAGTACTTTGAGAAAGGCTTGGCTTCGGCCTTGCCGTTTGCACCCGATGCGAGCACCGTGATGCTCAACGGCGTGGAATACGCCGTGGAGCGCCGAAGCATTGACTGGAACGACCCCGGCGGCAAGTGGCAGTTGGTGGTGCTGGACGACATCAGCGCACTGATGACCGGCGCGCAGCGCCTGCAGGTGGGGGGCGCTGCCTTTGTGCTGCTGAGCCTGCTGGGCCTGCTGCTGCTGGACCTGCTGCGCAGCCGGGCGCGCGTGGCCGCTGCGCTGGAACGCTTCCGGGTGCTGGGCGCCGCGCTGGAGAGCAGCCCCGTGTCCGTGGTCATCACCGACGGCGACGGCCGCATCGACTGGGTGAACCCGCAGTACGAGCGCAATACAGGCTACGCACTGGACGAAGTGCGCGGCAAGAAGCCATCCCTGGTGGCCAGCGGCCAGACGCCCGCGCACACCTACCAGGAGATGTGGTCCACGCTGTTGTCCGGTCGCTCCTGGCAGGGGCATTTCATCAACCGCCGCAAGGACGGCAGCGTTTACCACGACGAGGCCACGTTGTCGCCCGTGTTTGACGGGCGGGGACGGCGCATTGGCATCGTGGGCCTGCACGAGGACGTGAGCGAGCGCATGCAGGCGCACAAGGAGCTGGAGCGCCGCGAGCGACTGCTCAATGAGTTGCTGGAGCAGCAGACGGCGATCTTCGACAACGCGCCGCCCATCGTTCTGGTGTGCGACGGCCAGTTCCGCCAGTTCAACCCTGCTTTTGTGGAGTTGATGGGCGGCACCGCGTCGCAGCTGCTAGGGCTGGGCGTTTCGGCCCTTTTTGGCGGCCGGGGCAACTACGATGTGTTTACGGCGCGGGTGGGTGCGGGCCTGGCCAGCGGCACTGCGCTGCGTGAGACGGCCACGCTGTACCGGCTGGACGCCAGCCCCTTCGAGGCGCGTCTGGCGGGCCGCAGCTTGCAGATGGAGGGTTTCCATGCTGCGTCCATCTGGGTGATCGAGGACGTGAGCGAACAGCGCCAGGCCGAACTGGCCATCCGGCAGGCCCAGGACCGGCTGGAACTGGCCCAGGAGGCGGGGAAGATCGGCGTGTTCGACATCGACCTGCTGAGCGACCAGGTGCTATGGAGCGAAAAGCTGGTGTCCATGCTGGGCCTACCGCCCGGCGACGCGGTGCGCACGCGGCGCGACTGGATGGAGCGGCTGCACCCCGACGACCGCGACCGCGCCGTGGCGTACTTCACGGAAACCCTGCGCGGCACCGGCAACGACCTGCGCGATTCCTGGCGCATTGTGCGGCCCGACGGCGAGGTGCGGTGGTTCCTGTCGGCGGCGCGCATCTTCCGCAACGAGGTGGGCTTGGCGGTGCGTGTGGTGGGCGTCAACGTGGACATCCACGACCAGAAGCTGCTGGAGGCCCAGGTGGCCGAGCAACTGGACTTCCAGCAGGCGCTCATCGACGCCATTCCGGTACCGCTGTTCTACAAGGGGGCAGATGGCCGCTACATCGGCTTCAACCGCGCGTACGAACAGGCTTTTGGCGTGGACCGCGAGACTTTGATCGGCAAGACCGTGATGGATCTCGGCTTTCTGCCCGAAGACCAGCGCCTGGGCTTTGACGAAGACTCGCGCGAGGCCCTGCACGGCGTGAAGTCGGTGCACAAGGTGGTGGACATGCCGTATGCAGACGGCGAAATCCACCACACCATGTTCTGGCTGCACGGCTTTTCGCGGCCCGATGGCTCGCCCGGCGGCGCCATCGGCACCTTTGTGGACATCACCGACCGCCAGCGCGCAGAGGAAGACCTGCGCCGCGCCAAGGAACTGGCCGAGGAGTCCACCGCGCTCAAGTCCAACTTCCTGGCGAACATGAGCCACGAGATCCGCACGCCCATGAACGCCATCATCGGCATGTCGCATCTGGCGCTCAAGTCGGGACTGAGCCCGCGCCAGCACGACTACGTGAGCAAGATCCAGCAGGCGGGCCAGCACCTGCTGGGCGTGATCAACGACATTTTGGATTTCTCGAAGATTGAGGCTGGCAAGCTCACGGTGGAAAAGCACCCTTTCATGATCGACCGCATGCTGGAAAGTGTGTCGGACGTGGTGGGCTACAAGGCCGGCGCCAAGGGGCTGGAACTGGTGTGCGATGTGGCGGCCGATGTGCCTCCCAATCTGGTGGGCGACTCGCTGCGGCTGGGGCAGATCCTCATCAACTTTGCCAACAATGCGATCAAGTTCACCGAATCCGGTGAGATCAGCATCGTAGTGCGGCTGCTGGAGTCTTCCGAGCAGCGCGTGATGCTGCGGTTCGAGGTGCGCGACACGGGCATCGGACTCACGCCCGAGCAGGTGGGCCGGCTGTTCCAGAGCTTCCAGCAGGCCGACACGTCCACCACACGCCGCTATGGCGGCACGGGCCTGGGCCTGGCCATCTGCAAGAGCCTGGCCGAACTCATGGGTGGAGAGGTGGGGGTGGAAAGCACGTTTGGCAAAGGCTCCACCTTCTGGGTGTCGCTGCCGCTGGAGCGCGGCGCGCCCGCGCGCGTGCTTCTGCCGCCGCCCAACCTGCGCGGCAGCCGGGTGCTGGTGGTGGACGACAACCATACGGCCGCCACCGTGCTTTCCGACATGTTGCACGCCATGGGGTTTGAGGTGGAGCAGGCTTACTCCGGGCTGGAGGCGCTGGACCGGCTGCGCGAGTCCATGGCGCAGCAGCGGCTGTTTGGCCTGCTGCTGCTGGACTGGCACATGCCTGGCATGGACGGCATCGAACTGGCCGGGCACATCCGCGGCCTGGGCATGGCCCAGGTGCCGCAGATGCTCATGGTTACGGCCTATGGGCGCGAGGACGTGATGCGCGCGGCACGCGCGCAGGGCATCGAGACGGTGCTCATCAAGCCCGTCAATGCCTCGCTGTTGTTCGACACGCTGATGCAGCCGCTGGAGCATTCCACCCACCTCGGCCGCCGCATCGTGACACCGGCGCCTGCCGCCGACGAACTGCCGCTGGCGATCCGTGGCGCCTATGTGCTGCTGGTGGAAGACAACGAACTGAACCAGATGGTGGCCGTGGAACTGCTTCAGGACGCGGGCTTTGCCGTGGACGTGGCAGAGAACGGCCAGGTAGCGCTGGACCGTATCGGGCGCAAGCACTACGACGTGGTGCTGATGGACATGCAGATGCCCGTCATGGACGGCGAGACCGCCACGCGCCAGCTGCGCGCCGACCCGCGCCATGCCGAGCTGCCCGTCATCGCCATGACGGCCAACGCCATGGAGGCCGACCGCCAGCGCTGCTTTGCCGCCGGAATGAACGACCATGTGGCCAAGCCCATCGAGCCTGCGGCGCTGTGGGCCGCGCTGGCGCGCTGGATCCGTCCACGGCCCGGGCTGGGTGCGCCACCCACCGGCGCGCCTCCGCTGATGCCCCTGGCACCGGCGCCGCGCGCAACAATGGCTGCCGCCATGGCGCTGCCGCAGGTAGCGGGTATCGACCAGGGGCTGGGCCTGCAGCGCGCCCTGAACAAGCCTGCGCTGTACGCCGAGATGCTGCGCCGGTTTTGCAGTGGCCAGGCGGACGTGCTGAACACCCTTCAGCAGGCGCTGGCGGCGGACGACATGGAACTGGCCGAGCGCCTGGCCCACACCCTGCGGTCCGTGGCCGCCAACATTGGCGCCGAGCCGGTGGCCGAGCGCGCCCAGGCGCTGGAGAGCGCGGTGCGGGTGCGTGCCAGCGCCGATGTGTATGCGCAACGGCTGGTGGAGCTGGGTGCCGCCCTGATGCCGGTTCTGGCGGCGTTGAAAGACTGGGCAGCGCAGGCTGCACCTGATGCGGGTGGTGCAGCGGCCCACGCGGCCTACGGTGGCGAGTCCGTCGACCCACCGGCCGAGCCGCGCGCTGTGCTGATGCGCCTGCGCGACTTTCTGCAACAGGACGACCCTGCAGCCACGGACTTTTTGAAACACAATGCTGCCGTGCTGAACGCCTTGCTGGGCGAAGCCTTCAAGGTTGTCGAGACACACACGCTGAATTTTGACTTTGAGCAGGCACTGGAGGTGATCGCCGCAGTGCCGAGCCCCGAGCACCCTGCCGTTCACATCCCTTGAACGGCGCAACCCGCAGGACACTTCCATGGACAACGTGCCCTTTGCTTCCACCCAGGCTGCCCTTGTGGAAAAACCCATTGCCACCGTGCTGGTGGTGGACGACACCCCGGACAACCTCACGCTCATGGGCAGTTTGCTGCGCGAGCATTTCCTGGTGAAGGTGGCCAACCATGGCGAGAAGGCGCTGAAGATTGCGCAGTCCGACACGCCACCGGACCTCATCCTGTTGGACATCATGATGCCGGAGGTCGACGGCTACGAGGTGTGCCGGCGCCTCAAGGCGCAGCCCGCCACGCGCGACATCCCTGTGATCTTTCTCACTGCGCGTTCCAATCCTGACGACGAGCGCATGGGCCTGGCTTTGGGCGCCGTGGACTACATCACCAAGCCCATCAGCCCGCCCATCCTTCTGGCCCGCGTCAACACCCACCTGGCGCTCAAGGCCACGGCCGACTTCCTGCGCGACAAGAGCTCCTACCTGGAGCGCGAAGTGGCGATGCGCACGCTGGAGGTGCAGGCGATCCAGGATGTGACCATCATGGCCATGACGTCCCTGGCCGAGACGCGCGACAACGAAACCGGCAACCACATCCGCCGCACCCAGCTTTACGTGAAGACCTTGGCCGAGCGCCTGCGCCACCACCCGCGCTTCGAGCACGTGCTGAACGACCGCATGATCGAGCTGCTCTACAAGTCCGCCCCGCTGCACGACATCGGCAAGATCGGCATCCCCGACAGCATCCTGCTCAAGCCCGGCAAGCTCACGGTGGAAGAGTTCGAAGTGATGAAGACCCACACCACGCTGGGCCGCGATGCCATCGAAGAGGCCGAACGGCGTCTGGGCATGCGCGTGGCGTTCCTGAGCGTCTCCAAGGAAATCGCCTACTGCCACCAGGAAAAATGGGATGGGTCGGGATACCCGCAAGGGCTCAAGGGCGACGAGATCCCGGTTTCAGCGCGCCTGATGGCCGTGGCCGACGTGTACGACGCGCTGATCAGCAAGCGCGTGTACAAGCCCGCGTTCTCCCACGACCAGGCCTGCAGCACCATCGTGCGCGGCAAGGGCTCGCACTTCGATCCGGACATGGTGGATGCGTTCGTGGACATTGCGGAGGACTTCCGCAGCATTGCGCAGAAGTACCCCGACCCCACATAGGGTTCATCCCCCTGAGTCGCTTCGCGCCTTCCCCCTTCTCTCGAATTGCTGCGCAATTCGGGAAGGGGGACGCAGCCAGCGCGGCGGGGCGGCCCTTGCGCGGCTGCCCTGGCGTGGATTGCGCCCACTGGGAGGTCCCGCTGCCAGACCCGCCCACGGAGCATCGTGCGCAGGTTCCATGGCTGGGCGTGGGAGAGATTTAGAACGGCGCGTCTTCGCCCTTGGCGGCGTCGGCCTGAGGGGCGGCTGGTTCTGCTGCATCCGCGCCTTCAATGGTGTCCTGAGTGTCGGTGGCAGGCGCGTCGGCAGTAGCCGCCTGGCGCACAGCCGCCTTGTCGCCAGCGCTCGCAAACTTGCTGTACTTGCCGACGATGGGCACCAACTGCCCGTACACGCGGGGGTTGCCCGCCAGGCACTCGCGCTGCTCCAAAAAGTCGGCTTCACCCGTGAAGTTGCCCACCAGGCCGCCGGCCTCGGTCACCAGCAGCGAGCCGGCCGCCACATCCCAGATCGACAGGCCCGATTCAAAGAAACCGTCGGTGAAGCCTGCAGCCACATAGGCCAGGTCCAGCGCGGCGGCGCCGGGGCGGCGGATGCCGGCGGTGCGCTGCATCACGTCGCCCATCATGTTCATGTAGCTCTTGAAGTTGTCACCTGGGCGGAAGGGGAAGCCGGTGGAGATCAGGCTGTCCTTGAGCTGGGTGCGCTTGCTCACGCGGATGCGGCGCTCGTTCAGATAGGCCCCGCGGCCTTTGGTCGCGGTGAACAGGTCGTTGCGGGTGGGGTCGTACACAACGGCCTGCTCGACCTTGCCCTTGACGGCCAGTGCGATGCTCACGCAGTACACGGGGAAGCCGTGGATGAAGTTGGTGGTGCCGTCCAGCGGGTCGATGATCCAGACAAATTCCGAATCCTTGGCGCCGTATTCCTTGCCCGACTCTTCGGCCAGGATGCCGTGGCCGGGGTAGGCCGTCAGCAGCGTCTCAATGATGATCTTTTCGGACGCGTGATCCACTTCGGTCACGAAGTCGTTGATCTGCTTTTGCGAGATCCGCACCGATTCCACGTCCAGGGCCGCGCGGTTGATGATGGCGCCGGCGGCGCGTGCAGCCTTGATGGCCACGTTGAGCATGGGGTGCAGATTGGACGACATAAATTGTGGTGGTTGGCAGCGCACGGCCGGGGTGGCGCGGGCGTCTGCGTACAGGATGAGCGGGGAGGTCGGGCCCAGCCCGGCGATGCGGGCGGCGACAATGGAGGGCGAGATTTTACCCGCAGTGCCCCTTTTTGCCTAACCGGCCGCTTACCCGCGCCCGTCCATCCCGCCCATGAAGACCCGTTTCATCCTGATCAACACCAGCCACGCCGGCAACGTGGGCGCAGCCGCCCGCGCCATGAAAACCATGGGCTTTGACGACTTGGTGCTGGTCGCCCCGCGCTGGGCCAACGTGCTGCGGCGCGAGGAAACCATCCAGCGCGCAAGTGGCGCGCTGGACGTGCTGAACAACGCGCGCATCGTGGGCACACTGGACGAAGCGCTGGATGGCATGAACCACCTGTGCGCCACGGCCATGACGCCGCGCGACTTCGGCCCGCCCGCTGCCGCGCCGCGCCAGCATTTCGAAATGCTATTGAAAAGAGAGCTGCTAGCGCTTGATGGTAAAGCGCTAGAGGCCAAAAATACTCAAAACCCGGACGAGGGAGCATCGCCTGCGGAAGCTTTGACGGCGCCATCGGGCGTGGCGTTCCTGTTCGGTTCCGAGCGGTTCGGCATGGCCAACGAGGACGTATACCGCTGCCACGTAGCGCTCTCCATTCCCACCAACCCTGGCTTTGGCTCGCTCAACCTGGGCGCCGCCATCCAGGTGATTGCCTACGAGTGGCGCCAGGCGCTGGGCGGCTTTGCGGTGCAGGACGCCACCCCCGCCCGCGAGTTGGCAGATGCGGCGCACGTGGCGGGGATGCTCGCCCACTGGGAGCAGGCACTCACCGCCATCGGCTTTCTGGACCCGGCCGCGCCCAAGAAGCTCATGCCCCGCCTTAACCAGCTTTTCAACCGCGCGCAGCTGGCCCCCGAGGAAATCCACATCCTGCGAGGTGTCGCCAAAGCCATGATCGAGGCCAGCCAGTCAAAACGATAGACTGTCCGACCCATTTACAAATAACCACAACAGATGTTCGCCCGCCTGCGCTCCGATATCCAGTGCATCCTCGACCGCGACCCTGCCGCGCGCAGTACGTGGGAGGTGATCACCTGTTATCCGGGCCTGCACGCGATCTGGCTGCACAGGCCCGCGCATTGGTGCTGGACCCACGGCCTCAAGTGGCTTGGGCGCTTCATCTCCAACTTCTCGCGCTGGCTCACGGGCATTGAGATCCACCCCGGCGCCAAGATTGGCGAGCGCGTGTTCTTCGACCATGCCATGGGCGTGGTGGTGGGCGAGACGGCCGAGATCGGCGACGGCTGCACCATCTACCAGGGCGTGACGCTGGGCGGCACCTCGCTGTACAAGGGCGCCAAGCGCCACCCCACGCTGGGCAAGGATGTGGTGGTGAGCGCGGGCGCCAAGGTGCTGGGCGGTTTTGAAGTGGGCGACGGCGCCAAGATCGGCAGCAACGCCGTGGTCATCAAGCCCGTGCCCGCGGGCGCAACGGCGGTGGGCATCCCGGCGCGGATCATCCCGTCCAAAGAGGGCCAGAGCGCCGATGTGACCGAACCCCAGCAGGCCCGCAAGTTCACGGCCTATGGCATCACGCAGGAGGACGATCCGCTCTCGCAGGCCATGCGCGGGCTGATCGACAACGCCTCATCGCAGGAGCACCAGATCGCGCTCTTGTGGCAGGCGATTGAAAAGCTCTCTGCGGCCAACCAGCAGGCCAAGGACTGCGTACCCTGCGACGCCGCGATCAAGGAGCAGTTCGAAGCCGGCAAGCTCAACGAGCTGGTGGGCAAGTAGGTCTGGGCCGCCTTCTCAGGCCACTATCAAAAAAATAGCTGCCGGCGCTTGATACACAAGCGCCGGCAGCTATTTTTGCTTTGAATGCGCCGAAGTCAGGTCGTGCGCGGCGCACGGATCGCGCTCTTGGGCCGGAAGGCCTTGCACACGTCGTCCCGCGTTTCCAGGTAGGGCCCGCCGATCAGGTCGATGCAGTACGGCACGGCCGCAAAGATGCCGGGCACGATTTGTTTGCCTTCGGCGTCCTTCAAGCCTTCCAGCGTCTCGGCAATCGCCTTGGGCTGGCCGGGCAAGTTGATGATCAGGCTGCCGCCGCGGATCACCGCCACCTGGCGCGAGAGGATGGCGGTGGGCACGAACTTCAGGCTGATCTGGCGCATCTGCTCGCCAAAGCCCGGCATCTCCTTGTGCGCCACGGCCAGCGTGGCCTCGGGCGTCACGTCGCGCAGTGCAGGGCCGGTGCCGCCGGTGGTCAGCACCAGGTGGCAGCCGGCGGTGTCCACCAGCTCGATCAGCGTGGCGCTGATGCCCGCCTGCTCGTCGGGGATCAGGCGTGGCTCGAAGGTGATGGGGTTGTGCAGCGCGCGCACAAGCCAGTCCTGCAGCGCGGGCAGGCCCTTGTCTTCATAGACTCCAGTGCTGGCGCGGTCGCTGATGGAGACGATGCCAATCTTGACGGCGTCGTGGACGGCTTCACTCATCGCCGTTGTCCTCGTCGGTTTCACTGGCATCTGCCGTGCCGGTGCCGCCCAAGTGCTCGCGCACCAGCTGGAACAGCTCGCGGTAGGCACGGCCCTTGCGCGGGGCCAGGCCTTGCGAGACGTGGACATTGGCCTCCTTGCCCGCAGGTTGGGCGTCCTTGCGGGCCTGGCGGATCAGCGCGCGCAGCTGCTGGGTGTCGGTGGTGGGGTGCTCGGCCATCCATGCGGCCAGCGTGTCGTCATCGGCGATCAGCCGGTCGCGCCAGTGCTCGGCCAGGTGCAGTTGCATCTTCTCGGTGGCGGAGCCCTTGTGCTGCTCTTCCAGGGCCTGGCGGGCGGCCTGTACCATGTCGGGCTCCAGCTTGCGCATGAGCTTGCCCACGTACTGCATCTGGCGGCGCTTGCCCTCGAAGTTGGTGATGCGCTTGGCCTCGGCCAGCGCCTCCACCAGCTTGTCGGGCAGACCCACAGCGTCGAAAAGGTCGGCGCGCAGGGTCAGCAACTCCTTGCCCAGGTCCTGCAGTTCATCGCTCTCGCGCTTGAGATCGGTGCGGCTGGCATCTGGCGTGCCTTTGAGTTCGGCCTTGAGCTGGATGTCCAGTTCGCTGCCTTCGGCAACGAACTGGCCTCGCACAAAGTAGCCTTTTTTGGGTTTGCGTGACATGGGTGGTGGGGGCAAAGAGAGAGGTGGCAACGAGTGCGCCACAGCGGCAAGTATCATAGCCGCCGCTATGAACAAACCCTCGAATCGCGCCCCGCGCGCCCCTGGCGCGCTGGCCGCCGCGCCCGCAGCTGCCACCTCCCGCACCCCTGACAGCGGCTTCAGCTACAGCCGCCCGTTTTTTGAAGAGCTGGTGGACCGCGCCCTGGCGCATGCCAAGAAACTGGGCGCCACCGACGCAGGCGCCGAGGCGTCTGAAGGCTGCGGCCTGTCCGTCAGCGTGCGCAAGGGCGAGCTGGAAAACGTGGAGCGCAACCGCGACAAGTCGCTGGGCGTGACGGTTTACATCGGCCACCGTCGGGGCAACGCCAGCACGTCGGACTTTTCTACCAAGGCCATCGAGCAGACCGTGCAAGCGGCCTACGACATCGCCCGGTTCACCGCCGAAGACCCCGTGGCGGGCCTGCCCGATGCTGATGACATCGCGCCCGCTGACATGCACCGCGACCTGCAACTCTTCCACCCCTGGGCCATCACCAGCGAAGAGGCTGCAGAGATGGCCAAGGCCTGCGAAGCCGCCGCGTTCAAGACGCACCGCCGCATCACCAACAGCGAAGGCGCGGGCGTGTCGGCGCAGCAAAGCCATTTCTTCAGCGCCCACACGCGCGGCTTTCGCGGCGGCTATGCCAGCTCGCGCCACAGCTTTTCGGTTGCACCCATCGCCTCGCTGCCGGGCAAGAACGGCGAGATGCAGCGCGACGCCTGGTACAGCTCCATGCGCAACGCCGCCGAGCTGGCCTCGCCCGAGGCTGTGGGCCGCTACGCCGCGCAGCGTGCGCTAAGCCGCCTGGGCAGCCGCAAGATCCCCACCACGCAATGCCCTGTGCTGTTTGAATCGACCCTGGCCGCAGGCCTGCTGGGCGGTTTTGTGCAGGCCGTGAGTGGCGGCGCGTTGTACCGCAAGAGCACTTTCCTGCTCGACTCGCTGGGCAAGATGGTCTTTCCCAAGCACATCGACATCCTGGAGGACCCGTTCATCCTGGGCGGCAAGGGCAGCTCGCCGTTTGACGAAGAAGGTGTGCGCGTGGCGCCGCGCAAGGTGGTGCAGGGTGGGCGGGTGGAAGGCTATTTCCTCAGCAGCTACTCGGCCCGCAAGCTGGGCATGAAGACCACGGGCAACGCCGGTGGCTCGCACAACCTAGTGATGACCTCGCGCCTCACGCAGCCTGGCGACGACCTGGACGCCATGCTGCAAAAGCTGGGCACCGGCCTTTTCGTGGTGGAGCTGATGGGCCAGGGCGTGAACTACGTGACCGGCGACTACTCGCGCGGCGCGAGCGGCTTCTGGGTGGAGAACGGCAAGATCGCCTACCCGGTGCACGAGATCACCATCGCGGGCAACCTCAAAAACATGCTCAAGGGCATCGAGGCGGTGGGCGCGGACGCCTACAACTACGGTGCCAAGACGGTGGGCTCTATCCTGGTCAACCGCATGAAGGTGGCCGGGAGCTGATGTTTGGCCCGTGGCGCAGCCGCCGCGAAGGGCTGCGCTGATGCAAAAAGGCCCTCGCGACCAACGATGGCCTTTTTGTTTTTTGAGCAGCTGTTGCGCTACATGCTGCCTGCCCGCGCACCCGCCAGCAAGGCCTGCACCGCTGTCTGCAGCACGGGTGTTGCCTCGTCGCCGTTAAGCAGGCCCGAACTCACAAACGCCCCATTGATGAGCACAGCCAGCTGGGCTGCCAGGGCCTCGGGCCGGGACACGCCCAGCCGCTCTGCAATGCCGTGCAGCCGGCTGCGCAGCGCCACCATGTGCTGCTGCGCCACGCGGCGGGCAGGGTGGTCCTGCTCGGCAAATTCGGCCGCCACGTTGATTTGCGGGCAGCCCCGGTAGTTGGATCGGCCCAGCCGCTCGCCGATCCACTGCATATGGGCCTGCAGCTCGGCGGCCGGGTCGTCGGCATGTTGCGCTGCCACTGCATCCCACAGGCCCCAAAAGTCCACGTCCTCACGCTTCAGAAACGCCACGATGAGGTCGTCCTTGGTCGGGAAGTAGCGGTACAGGCTGGTCTTGGCCACGGCGGCTTCAGCCACCACCAGGTCCACCCCCACGGCACGCACGCCACGTTGATAGAACAGGCTGGAAGCCGTGTCGAGGATGCGCTCGCGCACTTCCTGGGCCGGCTCTGCGGATGCCGTTGTAGCGCGTGCGGAAGCGCGGGGGGCGCGGGCGCCAGTGGCGGTCTTTTGGTGGGTTCTGGACGAAGAAGAGGCGGACATGCTTGACATGCTACAGACCTGTCTGTAATCTTCAAAGAACAGACAGGTCTGTATCGTGTATTTTTCCCTTCGCAACGCCTCCTTTGCTTTTGAAAAGTTTGCCCATGACTTCTCCTCGCTCCTCCCGCCCAGCGCCTGTAGTTGCCGTGTACGGCGCCAACGGCCATACCGGCCGTTTTGTGGTTCAAGAGGCGTTGCGGCGCGGCCTGCGCGTGTTGGCCGTGGGCCGCAGCGCAGAGCGGCTGGCAGGCTTGTTCACACCCGCCGTGGAGTGCCGCGTCGCAGGCCTGGATGACCCCGCCGCGCTGCAGCGGGCGTTTGCCGGCTCCAGCGTGGTCATCCACTGCGCAGGTCCGTTCATGGACACGGCCGCCCCCGTGGCCCACGCTGCGCTGCGAGCGGGCGCGCACTACATCGACGTGACGGCCGAGCAGCCCAGCGCGCAAGCCACGTTTGCCGACCTGCACGCACCCGCCGTGGCGGCCGGGCGCGCGGTGGTGCCCGCCGCCGGCTTCTATGGCGGCCTGGCCGACCTGCTGGCCAGCGCACTGGCCGCGCCCGGGCCCATCGACGAGATCACCGTGGCCATGGGGCTCGACCGCTGGTGGCCCACCGAAGGCACGCGCGTAACTGGCGAGCGCAACAAGGCCCCGCGCCAGGTGGTGCAGGGGGGCCGCCTGGTGCCCCTCGCGCCCTCGGCCGACGTGCCGGACTGGACCTTTTCACCGCCCCTGGGAACGTACGCCATGGTGGAGCTGCCGTTCAGCGAAACCATCACGCTCGCGCACCACCTGCCCGCGCAGGCCATCCGCTCACTCATCAACCGCTCGGCGCTGGCCGACATCCGCGATGCCAGCACGCCGCCGCCCACGGCGGTGGACGCCAGCGGCCGGTCGGCCCAGCGCTTTGAACTGGCGGTGCGGTTGGTGCAAAACGGCGTGACGCGCACGGCCGGCGCGCGCGGCCAAGACATCTATGCGGTGACCGCGCCCCTGGTGCTGGAAGCCGCCGAGCGGCTGGCGACGCCATCCTTCACACGCAGCGGCGCGCTGGCGCTGGGGCAGGCGGTGGATGCGACCGCCATGCTGCAGGCGCTGCACGGCCATGCGTTGGAGGTGTTTGGCGATCTGTGAGCGTCCTGCGCGCTGGGCAGGCAAGGGCGGTCAGGCGCCGTCCCCATACTCCCTCAGCACCTCCAGCACGCTCGCCACGGCTGGCGTGGGCTCGGGCTGCTGACGGTGGGCCACGGCCATGGGACGCACGAGGGGTGGATCCAGGTGGCGGATCTGCACGTCCGGCGTGTGGCGCTGGTCCTCCACTTCCTCCAGCGGCAGCAGGGCGGCGCACTGGGCGGCCACCGCCAGGCTCTTGAGGGCGCCAGGGTAGCTCAGCGCCAGGAACGGGCGGGGATACAGCCCGGCCTGGCCGAACCAGTGGGCCACCAGCCCGTGCATCTGTGTAGCAGGCGCAAACGACGCCCAGCGGCGCGGGGCCAGCCACGCGGGGCTGATCTTGTCGGGCGCATTCCATGCGGCGGGCAGCAGGGCGACCATGGCGTCGCTGCGCCAGGGCGTCAGGCGCACCTCGGGCGTGGGGGCCTGCGGGCTGGCGACGATGGCCACGTCCAGTGTGCCGGCTGCGAGCCGCCGCATGGCGTCGGCCGAGCCCACCGCCTCCAGCCGGATCTCCACGCCCGGGCTGCGCCGGGCCAGGGCGTCCAGCATGCGCGGCAGTAGGCGGGTGCTGACCCCCGCCGACACCCCCACGCGCACGATGCCCTCGCGCCCAGATGCGCGGCGCTGCACGCGCTCGGCCAGATCCGCAGCGGCCAGCAGCAGTTGCCGGCCTTGTTGCACCAGCACCTCGCCGGCCGGCGTCAGCTCGGCCTGGCGCCGGCCGCGCACCACCAACTCGGCCTCCAGGCGGCTTTCCAGCTCCTTGATGTGCAGGCTGACCGTGGGTGGGGCCAGATGCAGCGCCTGGGCAGCGGCAGCAAACGTGCCCAGGTCGGCAATGGCGACCAGCGTTTGCAATTGGTCCAGGTTCAGGTTACGCATCAGGTTTTCTGAATCAATGATTCATTCAATTCAACTTTACGGATGGTAAGTGAGCGGCGAGCATGCTGTCCATGCAGTCGTTTTCCACCGCCAACCCTGTTCCAACCCCGGACACCGATGCGCATGCGCTCACGCCGCCGCAGCCCTGCCGCGGGTCATCCCAGCAACATCTTTTGTCTCAGCGTTTGCGTGATGCCCTCTGGCGTGCGTGGGGCTGGGGAACGGAGGCGCTGGCGCGGGCCGAGCGGCGCATTACCGAAGGCTTTCGGGTGCCGCCGCATGGAGGTTGACGGGGAGGGCTCTGGGGCTCGGTCGCGGCCCGGGGGGGCAGCCGCTCAGGGCGCGGCGCAGGCGCTGTCCAGCCCCGCCAGGCCGGCCAGCTTCTGCAGGCGCGAGCGGTTGTCCAGGCAGGCCTGGCGCTGCGCCTCGGCCGCCTTTTGCTGGGCCAGGCGTGTGGCTTGTTCACGCTCGGCCTGCAGCTGGGCCACGCGGTCGCGCAGTTGGGGCATGGCGGCCAGCGCGGCTTTTTCGCCTTCCAGGATGGCGTTGGCGCGCTGGGTGAAGTCGGCGGCGCCGATGTCCAGAACCTGCGGGCGGATGATCACGTCGGCCCGCGCCAACTCGGCCTCGCCCAGCTTCTGGCCCATGATGGCGATCGACTGGTTCAGCGCCCCCAGCAGGTTGCCGGGCGTCTGGCCGCGGGCCTTGTTGGAGATGTCCACCGCCACCACCACGTCGGCGCCCAGCTGCCGGGCGGCGTCCACCGGCACGGGGCTCACGATGCCGCCGTCCACAAAGTGGAACTTGCCGATGGTGACGGGCTGGAACACCCCCGGCACGCTGCTGGATGCGCGCACGGCCTGGCCCGTGTTGCCGCGCGCAAACACGGTGCGCTGGCCGTCTTCGAGCCGCGTGGCCACGGCCACGAAGGGCTTGGCCATCTGCTCCAGCGGCTTGCGCCGCACCTGTTCGTTGACGTAGTCCTCCAGCTTCTGGCCCAGCACCAGGCCGCCGGAGGACAGCTGCAGGTCGCGGATGCGCGTCTCGTCCAGCGCCACGGCTTTTTCCTGCAGCTCGAACGCGTTCATGCCGCTGGCGTACAGCGCGCCCACCACGCTGCCGGCGCTGGTGCCGGCCACCACGGCGGGGGTGAAGCCGTTGGCCTCCAGCATCTTGATGACGCCAATGTGCGCAAAACCCTTGGCCGCGCCGCCGCCCAGGGCAATGCCAACCTTGATGGGCGCGGGCGCGGCAGCTGCTGCGCCGGTGGGTGTCGCCAGCGGGGCGGTGGCGGTGCTGGTGGCGGGCGGGGTGCTGCCGCACGCGGCAAGGGTGGCCAGGGCGGCCAGGCCCAGGGGGCGCAACAGGGCGTGCAGGCGCATGCAACAGAACTCGGTGGGGGGAGAAGCCGCGATTTTATCGAGGGGGTGCTGAAGGGTCGGTGCAGGCACAGTGGAGGCGCGGTAAGTGGGCTGGTAGGCTGTTGCAAACCTTCCCTCCGCACCGCCACTTGTCCTCCCCGCCATGCTCATTGTTTTCTCCGGCCTCCCCGGCACCGGCAAGACCACCCTGGCACAGGCCCTGGCCGCCGCGCGCGGTGCGACCTACCTCCGCATTGATGCCATCGAACAGGCCCTGCGCGCAGCCGATGCAGGGCTCCAGGACGTGGGCCCCCGGGGCTACCTGGTGGCCTACGCGCTGGCGGAGTCGAACCTGCGGCTGGGCAGCGCCGTGGTTGCCGACTGCGTGAACCCGCTGGAGGTCACGCGGGCCGCATGGCGCGCCGTGGCCCAGCGCACGGGCGTGCCCATCGTCCAGGTGGAAGTGGTGTGTTCAGACCGCGCCGAACACCAGCGACGAGTGGAGGGCCGTACCGCCGACCTGGCGGGCCATGTGCTGCCCACGTGGGCGTCGGTGGTGTCGCACGATTACGTGCCCTGGCAGGGCGGGCGCGTGGTGGTGGACACCGCCACGCTGACAGTGGCGCAGGCGCTGGAGGTAGTCGGCCAAGCCTGCGCCGCAACGAGGTAGGTCGAGACTTAAGGTCAAATCGGACCCTAGCGCTTATGGGGAAAGCGCCAGCAGCTATCAAATCAGGAGTATTTCAACCACAGGCGCTTCAATCCCCCGCCACCCGCTCCGCAATCGCCTCGCCCACCGCGGTGGTGCTGGCGGTGCCGCCCAGGTCGGGGGTGCGCGGGCCGTTCTTGATGGTTTCTTCGATCGCGTTCACGATCGCATCGTGCGCCGCGCGCCCCGCGCCCACGCCCTGGGTGAGGAAGTCCAGCATCAGTGCGCCCGACCAGATCATCGCAATCGGGTTGGCGATGTTCTGGCCATAGATGTCCGGCGCCGAGCCGTGCACGGGCTCGAACAGGCTGGGGAAGTGGCGCTCGGGGTTGAGGTTGGCCGAGGGCGCCAGGCCGATGGTGCCGGTGGTGGCCGGGCCCAGGTCCGAGAGGATGTCGCCAAACAGGTTGGTGGCCGCCACCACGTCAAAGCGGCCGGGCTGCAGCACGAAGCGGGCGGTGAGGATGTCGATGTGCTGCTTGTCCAGCGTGACTTCGGGGTAGTCCTTGGCAACTTCGTCAGCGCGTTTGTCCCACCAGGGCATGCTGATGGCGATGCCGTTGCTTTTGGTGGCCAGGGTGACGTGCTTGCGCGCGCGGCTTTGGGCCAGGTCGAAGGCGAACTTGAGCAGGCGGTGGGCGCCGTGGCGCGAGTACACGGACTCCTGGATCACGATCTCGCGGTCCGTGCCCTCGTACATGATGCCGCCGAGCGACGTGTACTCGCCCTCGGTGTTCTCGCGCACCACGACGTAGTCGATGTCGCCAGGCTTCCTGCCCGCCAGCGGGCAAGGCACCCCGTCGAACAGGCGCACGGGGCGCAGGTTGATGTACTGGTCGAACTCGCGGCGGAACTTGAGCAGAGACCCCCACAGCGACACATGGTCGGGCACGGTGGCCGGCCAGCCGACGGCGCCGAAGAAGATGGCGTCCATTTCCGACAGCTGGGCCTTCCAGTCGTCGGGCATCATTTTTCCGTGGGCGGCGTAGTAGTCGCAGCTGGCCCATTCGAATTCATGCAGCTGCAGTTCAAAGCCAAAGCGGGCGGCGGCGGCCTGCACCACGCGCAGGCCTTCGGGCATGACTTCCTTGCCTATGCCGTCTCCGGGGAGGACGGCGATGCGGAAGGGGCGTGGGGATGGTGTAGACATGGCGGTGCAGATGATGGGGAGTGGAAGAACCGAGATTTTTGCCGCGCCACGCGCAAATACAATCCGTCCGCTGTGGCTTCACTCTTCACATATCGTGCATAAAAACCCCGCTCCTGAAGACCTGCGCGTATTTACCGTAGTGGTGCGCAAGTCCAGCTTTGGCGGCGCTGCGGCCGAGCTGGGCACCTCGCCCGCGTATGTGAGCAAGCGCATTCGCCTGCTGGAGCAGGATCTGGGCGTGAAGCTGCTGCACCGCACCACCCGCCGCGTGGCCGTCACCGAGGAGGGCGAGCGGGTGTTCCATTGGGCCCAGCGCATCCTGGACGACATGGAGCAGCTGCTGCAGGAAGTGGCCGTCACCCGGCGCGAGCCCCGCGGCCTGCTGCGGGTGAGCAGCAGCTTCGGTTTTGGCCGGCGGGTGGTGGCGCCCGCGCTTTCGCGCCTGGTGGAGCGCCACCCCGGCCTGCAGGTGCGGCTGGAAGTGTTCGACCATCTGGTGGATGTCGCGGGCGAAGGCTTTGACCTGGACGTGCGCGTGGGCGACGAAATTGCGCCGCACCTCATCGCCCGGCGCTTGGCCGACAACCACCGCGTGCTGTGCGCCGCGCCCAGTTACCTGGCCCGCCACGGCACGCCCCGCGCGCCGGCCGATTTGCCCAGCCACGACTGCCTGGTGATCAAGGAGCGCGACCACCCGTTTGGCGTATGGCGCCTGCGCAGCGGCGCGGCGGAAACGGTGGTGAAGGTGCGCGGCCCCCTGTCGGCCAACAACGGCGAAATGGCCGTGCAGTGGGCGGTGGACGGGCGGGGCATCGTGCTGCGCTCGCTCTGGGACGTGGGCGAACACTTGCGCGCCGGGCGGCTGGTGCCCGTGCTGCCCGACTGGCGCCAGGAGGCCAACGTGTGGGCCGTGTTCCCCACGCGCCTGGAACGCTCGGCCAAGGTGCGCGTGTGCGTGGAGTTTTTGCAGGACGTGTTCCGGCAGGACGGGCTGGGGCTGCCATCGACGGGCGGCGCTGGCACCGGCAGCGTGTAGGGCGGAGGCCGCCTGCTATGAGCCCGCCTGGTCCGTGGCCTCTGCGGGCGCGGGGCCCGGCAGCATCGCCGGCAGCCGGGCCGCCAGGGTATCGATCACCACGCGCGTGCGGCGCGGCAGGGCGCGGGCGCGGGGCCACACGGCGTGCAGTGGGTAGCCAAACGGCCGGGTCTCGTCGAACAGCCGCACCAGCGTGCCCGCAGCGACCGAGCCGGCCGCAAGCCACTGCGGAATGCGCGCAATGCCCAGCCCCGCCACGGCGCTGGCGGCGACCACCTCCAGGCTGTCGCACCGAACCCGCGCGGGCACCGAGAACGCGCGCAGTTCGCCGGTGGCACCGTCGTGGTACAGCCAGGTGGGCGCCCGCTGCGCGTCGCGGCCGTAGCTGGCAAATCGGTGGCCGGGTGCCGCTGCCACCAGCGCCTGCCAGTCGGCCGGCCGGCCGTGGCGTGCCAGGTAGGCGGGGGCGGCGTACAGGCCCATCCACTGGTGGCCCAGCAGGCGGGCTGCCAGTGTGCTGCTGTCGTCCAGCGGCCCGCTGCGCAGGGCCAGGTCCACCCGCTCTTCCACCAGGTCCACCCGACGGTCGCTGAACTGCAGGTCCAGCCGCAGGCCCTCGTGCTCGCGCGCCAGCTCCATCAGCAACGGCGCCACGCAGACGCGGCCGAACAGCGCCGGCATGCTCATGCGCAGCGTGCCGGTGGGGGCCTGGCGGCCGGCCTCCACGGCCGCGTCGGCGGCGTCCAGCTCGTCCAGCGCGCGCCGGCAGCGCTCGTAGTACGCCTGGCCGTCGTCCGTCAGGCTCTGGCTGCGGGTGGTGCGATGAAACAGCCGTACCGCCAGCCGCTGCTCCAGCCGCGCAATGCTTTTGCCCACGGCAGACCGCGTGCGGCCCAGGCGTGTGGCCGCCAGCGCAAAACTGCCCGATTCCACCGCCGCGGCAAAAGCCTCAATACCTTGCAATCGTTCGCTCATTGGCGAATTTTGTTCTCCAGTCAGTGGAAAAACAAGAACCACCAGCAGCGTTCAGGCGCCAATAGCATCGCCATCTCTGTCTTTTTCAATATTTGCCCGGAGCTTGCACATGACCTTTTCCGATCTTCCCTCGACCCTGCAGCGCTGGCAATTGCCCAGGTTTGGGCTGGTGCACCTGCAGCAGGTGCAGGCTCCCATGCCCCGGCCTGCACCCCAGCAGATCCTGGTGCGGACAGAGGCCGTGGCGCTGAATTACCGCGACCTGCTGGTGGCGCGCGACGGCATGGGCATGCCGCTGGCTTTTCCGTTCACACCCGCGTCCGACCTGGCGGGCACGGTGGTGGCGGTGGGCGAGGGCGTGACCCGCTGGCAGCCCGGCGACCGCGTGATCAGCACTTTCTGGGCCGGCTGGCTGGACGGCGAGCGCCCCGCCAGCGCTGTTCCGCTGGGTGCGCCCGGCCCCGGCATGCTCGCGTCGCATGTGCTGCTGGACGTGGACTGGGCTGTGGCCGCACCTGCCACGCTGAACGCGGCCGCTGCCAGCACCCTGCCCATCGCGGGGCTCACGGCCTGGTTTGCGTTGGTAGAGACCGGCGGGCTGCGCGCCGGGCAGACCGTGCTCATCCACGGCACGGGCGGGGTGGCGTTGTGGGGCGTGCAACTGGCGCGCCTGCACGGGGCGGTGCCCATCGTTGTGTCGGGCGATGCGGCCAAGCGCGAGCAGGTGCTGGCACTGGGCGCCGCCCACGCCCTGGCCCGTGATGCCGACTGGCCGGCCGAGGTGCGGGCGCTGACGGGTGGGCAGGGCGCCGACCAGATGCTGGAAACCGTGGGTGGTGCCAACCTGGGCCGATCGCTGCAGGCGCTGCGTGCCGGCGGGCGCGTGGCGGTCATCGGCACGCTGGCGGGCGACACGGTAAGCGCCTCGGTGTATGACTTCCTGATGGGGCGAGCCACCGTGCAGGGCATTAGCGTGGGCCACCGCCGCGCGCTGGAAGAGCTGGTGCGCGCCGTCGACGCCAACGGCCTCCAGCCCGTCATCGCCGGCGAATACGCCGCAGGCGACGTGCCCGCCGCCTTTGCGCACCTGGAGCGTGGTGCTTTCGGCAAGGTGGTGGTGCGCTTCTGAGCCGTGTGGTTGCGGGGCTCAACGCCCACTCTCTGAAAAAATAGGCATAAAAATAGCTGCTGGCGCTTATGTATCAAGCGCTAGCAGCTATCAAATACGAAGCAATGCTGCCGTGGGTCTGGTCAGGCAACGTGGGGCGTTACGCCCCTTCAACCATCAGCCCGCCAGCGCCGCCTTCACCGCCGCAGACACCTGACCCATGTCGGCCTTGCCCGCCAGGCGCGTCTTCACCACGCCCATCACCTTGCCCATGTCGCCGGGGCCCGAAGCGCCTACCTCGGCCACGATGGCCTTCACGGCGGCCAGGGTCTCCTCGGCCGACATCCGCTCGGGCAGGTAGGCCTGCAGCACGGCCATCTCGGCCTTTTCCTTGTCGGCCAGATCTTGGCGGCCCGCGCCTTCAAACGCGGTGATCGAGTCCTTGCGCTGCTTGATGAGCTTGTCCACGATGGCCACGATGGCCGCGTCGTCCAGGGTGACGCGCTCGTCCACTTCCTTTTGCTTCATCGCAGCTTGCAGCAGGCGGATGGTGCCCAGGCGCTCGCTGTCCTTGGCGCGCATGGCAGTCTTCATGTCTTCGGTGATCTGGTCCTTGAGGCTCATGAGGCTTCTCCTTGGTCTTTGTGTGGGTCAGGCAGGGACTTAGGCTTTGCAAAAAGCTCCTCTGGCTAGGCGTAGTGCCGCAGACAGTAGTCTCGCTACGGCAAGGCGCTACAACGACGCCAGAGGGGCTTTTTGCAAACCCGAAAAAACAAAAACCCGCGCTTGGCGTCCCTAGCGCGGGTTTGTCGGCACTCCGTATCAGGACGGGGCCAAAGCAGTACTTAGTACAGCTTCTTGGGCAGTTGCATGCTGCGAACGCGCTTGTAGTGACGCTTCACGGCGGCAGCCTTCTTGCGCTTGCGCTCGGCGGTGGGCTTTTCGTAGAACTCGCGGGCGCGCAGGTCGGTCAGCAGACCGAGCTTTTCGATAGTGCGCTTGAAGCGGCGCAGGGCAACGTCAAAGGGTTCGTTTTCTTTTACGCGGATCGTAGTCATTAGCTAATGGTTTCCAAAATGTGCCCACAGAGGGTCTCCGGGAAGATCGGGCCTGGAGACCGTATGCGGCGAGTTCCCCGTCTCGGTCCGTGGACCTTAACTAGTATTGGCCGACGGGGGATTGCCAGCAAAGCCGAGCATTATAGCCGTGGTTTGCCCAAAAGGCGCAACTGGCCGTGCAAGTGCATCTGCTTTCACAGCGCGGGCACAGCTGCAAGGGGGGCCCTGACATGCCAGCACGGCGACTTGTGGACGGTGGCGTGGAAATTGCTTCATGTTGTAACACTCATTCCACCGCGGTGGGTGCGCCCGGCCACCCGCCCCGCGCGCCATGCCGCAGACGACAACACCATGGCATTCATGCACCGCGTTTCGGGTTGGCTGGGCCGGCTCAGTGTGGGCCGCAAGCTCATGCTCATTTACCTGCTGGACCTGACGGCAGTCATCTATGTCTCCAGCATCCTGATCCACGAGAAGTACCTGGCCATCGATTTCACGCGCAAGGAAATCGTGGGCACCACCTACGCCGCCGTGGTGCGCGACGGTCTGCTGGGGCAGTTTCTGGACGCGTCGCAGCAGCCGCCCGAGGCGGCGCACATGCTGGAACGCCTGGCCGACGTGCGCGCCGCGCACGACAGGCAACTGCGCACCGCCGACGTGGCCCAGCGCTTCAGCGATGCCCTGGCGCAGTTGTCAGCGCGCGCGCCGGAAGTGCGCGGCGCAGCCGGCACCACGGCGCCTTCGCTCACCCGCCAGCGCAGCCAGCTGCTGCGCGAGGGGCGCGAGCTGCTCACCACGGTGGGCAACCAGTCCAACCTGATCCTGGACCCGGACCTGGACAGCTATTACGTCATGTCGCTGGTGGTGCTGCGCTTTCCGGAGCTGCTGCAGGCGGTGCACGACACGGTGGTGTTTTTGGAGGCCTCGCCTGCAAGCCGCGGCCCGCAGTGGTCGTCCGAGCTGCTCACGCTGGCAGGGCGGCTGGACGCGGTGGCGTTGGGCATCGAGTCGGACTACAACCAGGCCTTTATTGCCGGGTCGCCCGAGATGCGTGCGGCGCTGGCCGGTCAGCGCGAAGCGCTCAAAGCCGCGCTCGCGGGATTCCAGTCGCTGCTGCAGGGCGTGGCTGCGGGCGAGTCGCGCCTGACCCTGGCGCAGGTTGGCACGCAGCAGTCGCAGGTACTGGGCGCGCTGCGCGACGCCTGGACGGTGGGCATCGTGGACCTGGAGCGCCTGCTGAACCAGCGGGTGGACAGCCTGTTTGCCCGCATGTGGCTGCACCTGGGCACGGCGCTGGTGCTGCTGGGCTGCATCCTGTCGCTCGTCACACTGGTGGCACGGCAGATTGCCAAGCCCCTGCAGCAGCTGGCCCGCGTGGCCGACGAGGTGCGCAAGAGCGGCGACCGCACCCTGCGCGCGCACTGGATCAGCCGCGACGAGATCGGCCGCCTGGTCACCGCATTCAACGAGATGCTGTCGCAGTTGGACCGCGACCGTTTGCTGCAGCAGGAGCTGGCCGCCAGCGCCCGTGCGGCCGAGGCACAGCGCGAGCTGGTGGAGGCCTTCCCCATCCCCATGGTGGTCACGTCGATCCCCGAGCACGAAGTGCTGCATTCCAACGCGCCCGCAGGCCACTGGCTGGCCGGGCGCAAGACCGACCCGTGGGCCGTGGGGCTGGAGCCCGGTGTGCGCGCACGCTTCTTCCAGCGCCTGGCCGACCAGGGGCTGGTGGATGAGTTCGAGGTGCGCTGGAAGGGCGGGGCGGATGCGTCGTGGGCCGTGCTGTCGGCGCGGCGGCTGCAGTTTCAGGGGCGGGATGCAGTGCTCACCGCCTTCACACCTATCAACGTGCTCAAGGTGATGGAGCAGCGGCTGGAGCTGTGGGCCAAGGTGTTCGAGGCCTCGTCTGAGGGCATCATCATCATGAACGCAGAGCAGCAGATCATCAGCGTCAACAAGGCGTTCTGCCGCAGCACGCACTACGACTTCTACGAAGTTATCGGCGAAGACCTGGCGGTGCTGCTGGAGGAATCGGCCGGCGAGCCGCTGGCCATGCAGATCGGCCGCACCATGCAGGACAAGGAGTCGTGGCAGGGCGAGGTGCGGTTTCGCCGCCGCTCGGGCGAGACCTACCCCGCCTGGCTCATGGTGTCGGCCGTGCGCGAAAGCAAGGGCGGCGCCGTCACCAACCACATCGGCATCGCCATCGACATCACCGACCGCAAGCGCAGCGAAGAGCGCATCCAGTTCCTGGCGCACCACGATGTGCTGACCGAGTTGCCCAACAGGTCGCTGTGCGTGCAGCGGCTGCAGGCCGCACTGGCCCAGGCGCCCATCACGGGCGAGAAGGTGGCCGTGCTGTTCATTGACCTGGACCGCTTCAAGTCCATCAACGACACGCTGGGCCACCACATTGGCGACGGGCTGCTGCGCTCGGTGGCTGGCCGTCTTACGCAGGCCGTGCGCAGCCGCGACACCGTGAGCCGCTTGGGTGGCGACGAGTTCGTTGTCATCATGCGCGACGTGGCCGGGCGCGAGGACGTGCAGCAGCTGGTGGAGCGCCGCCTGATCCCGCTCATCCGCCAGAGCCACCCTGTGGAGGGGCACGAGCTGAACGTGTCCTGCAGCGTGGGCATTGCCGTGTACCCCGAAGACGGCGGCGAGATCGACGAGCTCATGCGTCGCGCCGATGCCGCCATGTATGAGGCCAAAACCACCGGGCGCGACATGGCCCGCTTCTATTCCATCGAGACCGACCAGCGCGCGCTGGCGCGGCAAACGGTGGAGCAGCACCTGCGTCGCGCGCTGGAACGCAACGAGTTCAGCCTGCACTACCAGCCCCGGCTGGCCGCCAAGACCGGCCAGCTGCTGGGCGTGGAGGCGCTGCTGCGCTGGACCAACCCCGCGCTGGGCCAGATCCCGCCGGGAGAGTTCATCCCCATCGCCGAAGAGACCGGCATGATCCGCGCCATCGGCCACTGGGTGTTGCACCAAGCCTGCGCGCAATGGGTGCAGTGGCAGTCGCCCGCCCACCGCGCCGCGCTGGGTGATGTGTTCGTGTCGGTCAACCTGTCAGCCGCGCAGCTGGCCGACCCGCAATTGGTGCCGGACATCGAGGCCCTGCTGGCGCGCACCGGCATGCCCGCGCACCGGCTGGAGCTGGAGATCACCGAATCCCAGCTCATGGACAACGCCCATGCGGCAGAACAGCAACTGGCCGCACTCAAGTCGCTGGGTGTTCTGCTGTCGATTGATGACTTTGGCACCGGCTACTCGAGCCTGGCCTACCTCAAGCGCTTTGACATCGACCGGTTGAAGGTAGACCAATCCTTTGTGCACGACATGCTCAGCAACCCGGCCGACATGGCCATCACCCGCGCCATCATCGCGCTGGGCCACACGCTGGGCCTCAAGATCGTCGCCGAAGGCGTGGAAGACCTAGCCACCGCCCAGGTGCTGAGCGCGCTGGACTGCGAAGAGCTGCAGGGCTACCACTTCAGCCGCCCGCTGCCGCCGGCAGTGCTGCTGTCGTGGGCGATGCAGCACCGGGCGTTGACGGGGGTGTCGCTGCGTGGGCTGGACGCGGCGGGCACGCAGCCTGCGCCGTTGCTGGGTTAAGCCATCCACACACGTCCCGCCGAGCTTTTCGAAGCGCCACGCACGGCGCAGGCAAGCTCGGCCGAACGGTGTAAGCAAGGTCAATCAGCGCGACTGGCCAACGCCTGCGCGCACGCATGCCCGCTGGCCCAGGCCCACTGAAAGTTGTAGCCGCCCAGCCAGCCCGTCACGTCCACCACTTCGCCGATGAAGTACAGGCCCGGCTGCGCCTTGCATTCCATGGTCTGCTGCGACAACGCCTTGGTGTCCACGCCGCCCAGCGTCACCTCGGCCTTTTTGTAGCCCTCGGTGCCGGTGGGCGTCAGATCCCAGCGCGTCAATTGTTCGGCCAAGCGCGCGAGGGCCTTGTCCGATGCCTCGTTGATGGGGCGCTGCCAGTCGGCCTCCCGGCTGGCCCAGGCATCGGCCAAACGGCTGGGCACCAGGGTGGCCAGCTCGTTCGCAATCAGCTTGCGCGAGCGCGCCTTGCCCTGCGCCAGCGCAGCGGGCAGGTCCACGGTGGGGGCCAAGTTGATGGCCAAGGGCGTGCCCTCGTGCCAGTAGCTCGAAATCTGCAGCACCGCCGGGCCCGACAGGCCACGGTGGGTGAAGAGCAAGTCTTCGTCAAACGCCATGCGCGCTTTCTTGGCACCGGTGCTGATCTGTACCGGCAGCGCCAGCCCTGCCAACTGCGCATACGGCGCCCAGCCAGCGCCATCGAAGGTCAGCGGAACCAGCCCCGGGCGGCGCTCCACCAGCGGGATGTTGAACTGCTGCGCCACTCGGTAGCCAAAATCCGTCGCACCGATCTTGGGGATGGACAGACCTCCGGTGGCAATCACCACTGAGCGGGCCTGCACTGTACCCCGATCAGTATCAATTTGATAGCTGCCAGCGCTTGATGGATAAGCGCTAGAGGCCGAAAAGGCTATATTTCTGACGCTACACGGCTGCCAGTGCGTCACCCCGCCTGCTGCGCACTCGGCCAGCAGCATGGCGATGATGTCTTCGGCTGATCGGTCGGCAAACAGCTGGCCCTTGTGCTTTTCATGAAACGGGATGCCGTGCTTTTGCACCAGTGCGATGAAGTCGGCAGGTGTGTAGCGCGACAGCGCCGAGCGGCAGAACTGCGGGTTCTGGCCGACGAAGTGCTTGTGCGGCGCGGCCGGGTCCAGGTCGCGGTTGGTGAAGTTGCACCGCCCCCCGCCCGAGATGCGGATCTTCTCGGCCACCTTGTCGGCATGGTCGATGAGCAAAACCTTCAGGCCCCGCTGGCCCGCCTGGCCTGCGCAGAACAAACCGGCGGCACCGGCGCCGATGATGATGGCGTCAAACATGGGTTGCATGATGAGAGAGGCAAAAGACCAGAGGGTGCGCGCCCATCAAGGCGTGCAAGTGTTGATCCGAGTTTGGTGGGTGGGTCGGAGGTCTGCTTCCCCGGCAAAGGACTTACTCCGCGACGGGGCGCGGGATTCCTGTATGTCATGCAACAGGGGTGTTTACCATCGGTCGCAAACCGCCCCTCCGCAACATTCGCCTTGAAAGCCGCCCTGAATGGATAACCTGACCCAGATTCTTCTGCTGCTGGCGGTTGCGATAGCGGTGGTAGTTACGTTCCAGCGCCTGCACGTTCCGACGAGCCTGGGGTATCTGTTGGTGGGCTTGATTGTAGGTCCCCACACTTTCGGCCCCACGGTGTCGTTACCCGCGTTCGACGCGATTGCCGAGTTCGGAGTCGTTTTTTTGCTTTTCACCATCGGCCTGAACTATTCACTGCCGCAGCTGAAGATACTTCGGCATCAGGTCCTGGGGTTGGGAACCGGCCAGGTGGTCTTCACCACTGCGTTGGTCGCGCTTCTGTGTTGGTTTGCGGGCCTCCCGGCGGCGGCGGCCTTTGTGTTTGGCGCAGTGTTTGCGCAGTCTTCCACCACGATCATCGGAAGCCTTCTGACCGAACGCGGCGAGGAAAACACCCAGCACGGGCGATTGGGATTGGCCATGTCCGTTTTTCAGGATGTCACGGCCGTTCCGTTCCTGGTGGTCATTCCGGTTCTGGGTACCACGATAACGGCTGCCGCCTTGGCTGGCACCCTGGGCATGGCGCTCGCCAAGGCAATCCTGGCTTTTCTGGCGGTCTTCTTCGCGGGGCGGTGGCTGCTCAGGCCTTTGTTTCACTGGGTTTCTGAGCGCAGGTCCAGTGAGGTTTTTACGCTTGCCGTTTTGATGGTCGCGCTGTTTGCGGCGTGGACGACACACAGCTTGGGCCTGTCGCTCGCATTCGGCGCCTTCCTGGCGGGGATGATGCTGGGCGAGACGGAGTTTCGGCACCAGGTGGAGTCCAGCGTACGGCCATTTCGCGATGTTCTGCTGGGGTTGTTTTTCATTGGCATTGGCATGCGCTTTGATCCGGCAGCCATTGCTCCGATATGGCAATGGGCAGTGCTGGGCGCATTGCTGCTGCTTCTGAGCAAGACGCTCGTGGTGGCTCTGATGGTGCGCCGCATGGGAGTGGAATCCCAGGTCGCGTGGCGCACAGGCCTCCTGTTGAGCGTGGGGGGCGAGTTTGGGTTGGCATTGATAGCCATCGCATCGGATGCGCAGGTCCTTGACACGCAACTCAGCCAGATTGCGATCACTTCCGTTCTCCTGTCGATGGTCTGCGGGGCTCTCCTGATCCGGTTCAACGGTCCCATTGGGTCTTTGTTGGGCTCTGCGGCCCCACAGCCCGCAGGCCCTATTCCGGGCTTGCAGGCCTCAGCGGTGCCGCACGTGGTCATCGGCGGTTATGGGCGGGTGGGGTATACGGTCGCTGTCATGCTGCAGGCCAGCGGGGTGCCCTATTTGGCGTTTGACACCGACCCTCGCAAGATTGCACAAGGCAAGGAGGATGGTCACATGGTGGCCTACGGGGACATCTCCGATCCCCATTTGCTGTCGGCGATCAACGTGGAGCGTGCGTCGCTATTGATCATTTCGGTGGACGAGCCCGGCACGGCGCTGAAAACTATCGGTTATGTGAAGCGGATGTGTCCGCAGGTGCCTATCGTGGCCCGTGCAAGGGATTTGAAAACCAGCACAGAACTGCTGCAGGCGGGCGCAGTGCACGTATATCCCGAAGCCGTCGAGGCGAGCTTGCTGCTGGGAGCGGCCGCACTCAAGATACTGAACGTTCCGTTGGGTGACGTTAACGATCTTGTGCAAGATGTTCGTGACCGAGGGTACCAGACCGTAGTGGAGCCCGATGAGCGCGGATCACCGAATTGATTGGATGTTTAAATAGCCTGGAGGTCGCTTATGGGTAGATTTGTCAATGTCCTCTATTTCGTCCACTCGCAGGAAGACATGGATGGAATAGACGCTATTTTTAAATTGGCACAGGATAGCCAAGCGAAGCTCACGCTCGTGGATGTGGTTGCCCCTGTCGGAGGTGGGCGTCTCGCGGCATTTCTGGGGAAAGACGTTCTGCAATTGCAAGAGCTCATAGTGGGGGCCCGCGTCCGGGAACTCAAAATGGTCGCAGACGAAAAAGGCCATGGCGAAGTTGAAGTCAAGGTGTTGGTGGGAAAACCATATGTACAAGTGGTCCGCCAAGTCCTTGCTTACGGATATGACTTGGTTATCAAGCGGGCGTGGCCGAGTGCAGGGACTGATCGTTTATTGAAAAGCGATGATCTGCATTTGCTCAGAAAATGCCCCTGCCCTGTGTGGCTGGACAAAACGATGAAGGGGGTGACAGAACCCGCTTCGAAAGTATTGGTTCCAGTGGATTTTGATCTGGACGGCGGCAGCGGTGATGACACTGATGAGCTGAACCTGAGCATCATGAAGACCGCCGTGGCAATTGCGGCAGCTGGATTTTCAGAACTGCACGTGGTGCATGTTTGGGATGCGCCCGGAGAAATGATGGTTCGGGTATGGAGTGAAGATGCCCATTCGGCGGGGGCGCAATATGTGGAGGGCGAGCTTTCGTGTCATCGCGAGGCGTTTTTCCGTTTTCAAGAGCTAGTTGCAGCGACGCTGGGTCAAGATGTTCTCAACCACATTCGTCCTCAATACCATCTCCGTCGCGGTTCGGCGTCCGACGTTATTCCTCGCATGGCGCGTGAGATCGGAGCGGACTTGGTGGTGATGGGGACGCTTGCGCGTACTGGAGTCGCGGGCGTCGTGATCGGAAACACTGCGGAGGACATCCTCGACCAGCTGCACTGCTCCGTCGTAGCCATCAAGCCGCCCGGGTTTGTCTCTCCCATAACTTTGGACAACATGTAGACGCCGCCTGCCTGAGACCCGCAGACCCAACGCGGGCAAAGACGCCATGTGCGCTGCCCGTGTGCCGAATGTATTTATGAGGTGTTCGCCCATGAAGTCGATCCGTTACGCCATTTACGCCCTGGCGCTGGGCTTTCTCGCACCAGCCTGGGCCATCCACAAGTGCACTGACGCTCAGGGCAAGGTCTCCTTCCAGGATGCGCCCTGCGCCGGCGAAGGCGAGAAGATTGAAGTGCGCCCCGCCATGCAAGGCGCGACGCCCATCACCCCCGCGCCCGCCGCTGCTCCCACCGGGGGACCGGGCAAGGAGGGCGCCTTTGGACCTACGTGGCAGCGCAAACACTACCTGCAAAACCAGGGCATCCCGCAGGCGCGCGCGGCGGTGGACCGCAACCAGCGCGAATGCAACGCGCAGCCTGCACAAGCCGTGGCCCAGTCCGTGCCGCTGCGGCTCAGCATCAGCTCAGGCACGCAGTTCGCGCAAGAGAACGCGGCGGCAGCCGGCAAGAAAAAGGAGGACTGCGAAGCCCGCGCGCAGGAGCTGCGCAACCAGCTGAAGGCGCTGGAGGATGAACTGGCCAACCTGTAACGCAGCCGTGCAGGGCCGCAGCCTAGGCGGCCCTGGCTGTCGGCAGGCCCTCAGAACGCCGCGCGCAGCGTCAGGCTCACATTGCGTGGATCAGCGTAGTTGCCGTAGTCCAGGTTGGCCCAGTACTTCTGGTTGGTGACGTTGTTCACCGCCAGCGTGGCGCTGAGCTTGGGGTTGAACTGCCAGGATGCGCGCAGGTTCAGGACGGCCGTGGGCGACTCCTTCACTGTGACCGTGCCCGTCGGGTGAGGAACGTTAAAGCCCTCGATGGTGCTTTGCCAAGTCAGGCTGCCGCCCACGGACAGCGGTGCCAGCGCGCCCGACAGCTGGTAGTCCGTGCCCAGCTGCAGCAGGTATTCGGGCAGGTTGGCGTAGATCAGGTCGGTGGGTGCCCGGGTGACCTTGGCGCGCGTCAGGCCTGCGCTCACGCGCCAGCGGCTGTTCACCATGCCGGCCAGCTCCATCTCGAAGCCGGTGGATTTGGTGCCGTTCACGGCCACGTAGGGCAGGGTGCCGTCGGGCAGCGGCGTGGTGATGGCGCTGTCGCGCACGCCGTAGTTGTTCTGCTTGGTCTGGAACACCGCGAAGTGCGCCTGGATGCGGCGCTCCAACAGCTCGGCCTTGAGGCCGGCCTCGGTGTTGCTGCCCACCACGGGTGACAGCGGCGTGTTGTTGCGGTCCTTGTAGTTCTGGGGGTTGAAGATGCGTGTGTGGCTGGCATAGGCCGACAGCGTGGGCGTGATGTCGTACACCGCGCCAATGTAGGGTGTGATCTTGCGGTTTTCATCCTGCACGGCAGAGCGGCCTGCGTAGGCCCCGGTGGTGCCGTAGCTGTCGGTGTGGCGGTGCCAGTCGGTCAGGCGTATGCCGGTCAGCACCGACAGCGGCTCGGTCACGCGCCAGCGGGCCGATGCGAACAGGCCCGTCTGCTGCGTGATCTGCGTGCGCCACGCGCCGGTCTTGGAATACGTGGGCACGGGGGCGTTGCCGTCCCACGTGTAGAGGTTGGGGATCACGTAGCTCCAGCCCGCCACCGACGTGTAGCCATCGGTGCGCGTGGCCGTGCGGGTGGAACTCATGCCCACCACCAGGTCGTGCTTGCGCCCGCCCAGCGCGAACTTGCCCGACAGGTAGGCGTCCACCGTGTCCTGCTTTTCGGTGCCGCCGCCCACGGCGGCATACAGCGTGGCGCCGGCGCCAGTGACCGGGTTGATGAAGGGCGCCTGGCTGGTGGTGGCGCCAAAGCCGTAGGTGCGCAGGCTGAAGTTGTCGCCCTCGGTGTGGTTGAGGGCCGCCTTCAGGCTCCAGTCGTCGTTGATCTGGTGGTCCAGCGTGGCATACAGCGTGCCGGAGGTGCGTTCCCAGCGCGTCCACGGCGGCGAGAAGCTGGTGGAGATGGGCAGGTCGATGGGTACGCCCGTGGTGGCAAAGCGCGGGATGGTGCCCCAGATGGGCGCTTTGGGCACGTTGGATTGCCGCTGGTAGCCGAGTGCTACTACGGTGGACTGGCCGATGTCGGCCTCCACCGCGGCCAGCAGGGCGGTCTTGTCTTCGGAGTAGCGGTCGCGGAAGCTGTCCTTCTTCTGTGGCGCCAGCACCAGGCGGCTGCGCACGCTGCCGTCGCTGTTCAATGGCGCATTCAAATCCAGCTCGCTCCGGTACAGGTTCCACGAGCCTGCCGTGAGCGCTACCGATGCCGCGAACTCGCGCTGCGGGCGCTTGCGCACCATGTTGATGGTGGCCGAAGGCACGCCCACGCCCGTCTGGATGCCGTTGGCCCCGCGCACGATGTCGATGCGCTCATACAGCGCGGTGTCGAACTCCTGGTTGGTGCTGCTGCTGTAGCTGGGCAGGCCGTCGGTCTGGAAGTCGGTGATCTGGAAACCGCGTGCGTAGTACAGCGGGCGCTGCGTGTCGTAGAAGCTCACGGCGATGCCGGTGACGTTGCGCAGCACGGCGTCGATGCTGGTGAGCGACTGGCGCTCGATCTGCGCTCGGGTCACGGTGCTGACCGACTGCGGCGTCTCGCGCGCCGTGAGCTGCAGGCGGGTGGAGGCACTCTCGCGCGCGCCCGATACGGTGATGCTGTCGAGTGCCTTGGGCGGCGCAATCTGGTCGGTGCTGGCGGACGTGGGTGCGGCAGCGTCTGCGGGCTCTGCGGTGGCTGCTGCAGCTTCAGTCGGTTGCTGGGCGGGCTGCTGTGCCCAGGCGTTGCCTGCCAAGCTGGCAGTGACGGCGGCTGCGATGGCCAGGGGGTGCAGCGCACAGGCAAGGGGGCTGAGCGCAAAAGCGCGGGGCCTGCGGGAGGCGGACATGGAGGGGCTCCTGGTGAAAAGCGATGGCGGGCTGGCTTGCAGCGCTTTTCAGGGAACCCTTTTGCATGGGAAGCACGGCTGGCTGGGGAATGCCGAGATTCTAAATGTAAATGCGAATTATTCTTAAATTCGCACACCATGGGCGGCATCGTTGCATCGCAATGTCGCAGCGCGGCAACAGGCGCCGCGCGGGCTGAGCCGCGTCTGGTCCTTTTGGGTGGCCTTGTTTTGTGCCGAGGTTCGGCGCCCCCAGCGGAGCCCCGGCTACTGCCGGTACACCCCGCCCGATCCGACCACCGCGATGTCCACATAGCTGGACCCGTGCCGGTTCTGCGGGCCAAACTGGTAGGTGTAGCCACCCAGGTCCAGCGTGCCCAGGCCCTGCATGGCCTGCACCAGGCTGGCACGGGTGACGCCCGGGCCGGCGGCGCGCAGGCCTTCGATGAGCACGCGGGCGTCCATGTAGCCGGTGAAGTGGTCGTAGTCAGCGGTGCGGCCGTGGCGCTTCATCGAGGCCTGGAAGTCGCGCGTGAGCTGCAGCGTGGGCTTGGTGGGCGAGGGGCCCGTGCGGGCCACGGCCAGGCCGCGCGCGTCCTCGCCCAGGGCCTGCAGCACGGCAGCGCCCGCGCCCAGCGACAGGGTGTACACCGGCACGCCCAGCTGCGCGCGGTTGGCGCGCACAAAGGCCACCACCGGCGGTCCGGCGGCGATCAGCAGCACGGCCTGCGGCTTCACTTCGCTGAGCTTGCGCGTGGCCTCGTCGGCACCTTTGCCCGAGGGTTCCAAGCTGGCCGAGCCGGCCAGCGTGGCTCCTTCGGCCGCAATCACCTTTTCCACCAGCGGCAGCAGCAGCTTGCCGAAGTCGTTGCTCTCATACGCCACGCCAATGCGCGCGGTCTGCACGGCCACCAGGTTCCGCACGATCTTGACCAGCTCATCGGCGTAGCTGGCGCGGGTGGTGAACAGGTAGGGGCTGGCCTGTGTGCGCACGGCGGGGCTGCCGGTGTACACCGAGATGAGGGGCAGCTTGGCCTCGGCCAAGTAAGGCAGCATGCCCAGCACCTGCGAAGTGCCGGCCACGCCAAACAGCGCCAGCACGCCGTCCTTGTCGCCCAGCATGCGCGCGTTGGCAATGGCGCGCGGGGCTTCAAAGCCGTCGTCCAGTGTGACGAATCGCACCTTGCGCCCGCCGATGCCGCCTTGCGCGTTCAGGTCGGCAATGGCCGCGTCCTGCCCCAGGTGGATGGGCGCCAGAAAGGGCGCCATGCCACCCGACAGCGCCGTGGTGCGGCCGATGAGGATGTCGCTGCGCCCGCCGGCCGGTGCTGGCGCGGACTGGGCAGCTGCGTGCAGGCTACAGGCACTGGCAGCCAGGGCCACCAGCCACGCGCGGCGGCGCGGGAGCGAAGAGTCAGGCGAAGCACAACGGGCCACAGGGCTTTTCATCGACACCTCCTGTCCACGGCTGGGGGCCGGGCTGCGGCGAATGGTAGGAGCGGCCCAGCGCGCATGGCCCAGGGGTTTTCACCCGGAGCGCGTCGTGCGCGAGACAGGGGTTTGCCCGAGGGCACGGCGATGTTGCAGTGCGCAAAAAACGTGTGCCGCCGGGCACGCGCCGGGAAACTCCTCGCCGTGGAGTTTCGTCACCGATAACCGTGCAGCTGCGGTGTGTAGTGCACGCACCCGTCCAGGTCCCGCAGGCTGCCGTCCGCAGCCTGCGCGCGCGGTGGCACGCGGCCCTCATAGCGCAGCAGGCTGCGGTGCTGTGTGTCGAACACCGTGCGCAAAGGCGCAACCGCCCAGCGCAGCAGCAAGTTGCTGGGCGCGGCGACGAAGATGGTCGCGTCAGAAGTTGCAGGCTCCGGCGCAGCCCGGCGCACGGTAAAACCATAGCTGCCCCGCCGCGCTGGCACCAGCATGCGCACTTGCAGCGGCAACCCGGCCTTCAGCAGGTCCCAATGGTGCAGCAGGGTACCGTGCAGGTTGGGACCGGCGACCAGCAGCGTGTCGGGTGCCAGGTTTTCGCGGGCCGTGCGCGTGGTGCGCGCCGTCCCCCAGGTGTAGTGCAGGCGGCATGCGTCGGCATCCACCCGTACGCTGCCGGCGTGGCCCGTCTGGCGGTTGGCCACTTCCATGCGGAGCAGCGTGTGGCGGGGCGTGAGTGTCACGCGTTCTTCGATGATCAATTGACCTCGCAGGTCGTAGGTGAGGTGGGAGGCCTCCTGGCCCTGCACGGTTTGCCGCACGTGGCGGGCGTAGGTAAATAACGGCGCGGCACGTTCGGCGGTCGCGCTGCGCAGCGGGTACACGGTGCCGCAATACACCCGCTCGCCTGCCAGTTCGGGCTGGGACTGCAAGTGTTGAAGGCGGTCATGCGCTGCGGAGGGCAGCGAGGACTGTGGCGTGGGGCGATGAACGTGCATGGGCGGGCCTTGGATTGCTGCAGGGGCGCGAAAAATGCAGCGTAAGACGCCAGGCATACGGGTGCAACTCCGTCGCTGTCTATGCTTTATTGCTGGATTGGCAATAATCAACCGATGGACCAATTGCGATGCCTTCGCGTGTTTGTGCAGGTGGTAGCTGACGGCAGCTTTGCCGCCGCGGCGCGCCGTCTGGACTTGGCACCCACCGTCGCCACCCGGGCGGTGGCCGAGCTGGAGGCGCATCTGGGTGCTCGACTGCTGCAGCGCACTACGCGGCGTCTGGCGCTGACCGAGATCGGTGAGACCTACCTGGAAACCGCGCGCAATGTGCTCGCGCAACTGGACGAGGCCGATGCCTTGGCAGGCGCTGCCACGCGCCAGCCCGGCGGCACCGTCAAGCTGGTGTGCCCCCCGGCGTTTCTGGTGCACCAGATGGCCCCGGTCCTGCCTCTGTTTCTGGCGCAGCATCCCCGTATCACGGTGGAGCTGGTGGCCGCCGCTGGCGGGCTGGCAGTGGTGGACGATGCGGCCGACCTCAGCATCCTGTCGGTGGGTGGCCAGCCGCCCGAAGGCGACTTTGTGGCGCGGCCGCTGGGTTTGTCCACCTTTGTGCTGTGCGCCAGCCCGGCCTATCTGCACCGGTGCGGCACACCGCAGGTGCCCGAGGACCTGGCAGCCCACCAGGGTGTGGCCCCAGCGTTGGCGGGGCAGCGGAGTCAAGTGCAACTGCACTGGTGTGGGCCGGGTGAAACGCCAGCCAGCGGGGTCACAGCCACAGTGGCAGTGGCATTGGCGGCAGCCGCCACCAGCCATATCGACACCATGCTCGCGCTTGCGCTGGCTGGCGTCGGGGTGGTGGGTTTGCCCAGCTTTGTGGCATGTGGGGCGCTGAAAGCCGGGCAGCTTCAGCGGGTGCTGCCACATTGGCGCAGCACGGTACTGCATCTGTACATCGCCATGCCTACGCGCAAGCATGTGCCCGCGCGCACCCGGTTGTTGCGGGATTTTTTGCTGCAGCAGTGGGACGGCGAAGCGCGCGACTCCTGGCTTCTCAGCCCTTCCAGGTGAACGGAAACTTGAACTGCTTGATGAAACCGTTGGGCACGTAGTCGCCCAGCACACCGTACTTTTCGGGCCAGAGCTTGGTGCTCTTCACAGCCGTGCCGAACAGGTAGTCCAGAAACGCGAAGTGCGCCGCATAGTTCTTGTCCAGCGCCTCCTGGTCTTGGCTGTGGTGCCAGTGGTGAAAGTTGGGCGTGACCAGCACGTAGCGCAGCGGCCCCAGTCGCACGCTCACATTGGCATGGTTGAACACGGCCTGGAAGCCCACGATGACGATGTATGCGTCAATTACTTCCTTGCTGAAGCCCAGCACGAAGATGGGTGCCAGCACCAGCGTACGGGTGATCAGCAGCTCCAGGATGTGCTGGCGCGAGCCGGCCATCCAGTCCATGCTTTTGACGCTGTGGTGCACGGCGTGCAGGCGCCACAGCAGGGGCACCTCGTGATAGGCGCGGTGTGTCCAGTACTGCACCAGGTCGGCCACCAGCACGATGAGAAACAGCGCCACCCAAAAGTTAAGCCCCTGCACCCAGCCGCGGATGCCGTCGTTGGCGGCCCAGCCAAAGAACTTGTGCACCATGAGGTTGGTGGCCAGCAGCACAAAGCCCACCACCATGTGGTTCACGATGAAGTGGTGGAAGTCGGTCTGCCACTCCTCGCGGAAGATGGGCTGGTCCTTGCGCAGCGCCCACAGTTTTTCAATGAAGATGAAGATCAGCGAGCTGCCCAGCAGGTCCAGGATGAACCAGTCGAGGCCAATGTAGGGCGTGTTGTCCGGGAAGTTCGGGTCCACCTCCACCTTGTGGCCGCCCAAGAGCGCTGTGAGCGCCACCATGGCAAACGCAAACGTGGCCAGCCAGCGAGCGCGGTTGAAGAGGATGTTGACCAGCGAGATGCCCCCCGCAATCGCCATGGCTACCAGCATGATGTTGCGGATCACGGCCACGTCGTAGCTTTTGCGCAGCTGGGGCGTGGTGAGGTATTCAGGAAAGTGAAAAGCCAGCACTCCCAGAAAACACAGCACGGCCAGCGTGAGGGCGATCACACCCGAGACCAGGCCCCGGCCGCGCCTCAGTGCGCCGTGGCTTTCGGTGAATTCGTTGAGTTTTTCTAGTTCGATCATCGTTTCCTCCTCGCACCTGGTCAGCAGATGCTGCGCGAGTGTAGCGAAGCCGCCACCCGCAGTGCCTGGGCTGCAATTGCGTGCGGCACGGCGCATGCGGCTTTCTAAAATCCCCGCATGAACATCCCTTCACACCAACTCAGCATGACGGTGCTGATGTCTCCGGACATGGCCAATTTTTCCGGCAACGTGCACGGCGGCGCCATCCTCAAGCTGCTAGACCAGGTGGCGTACTCGTGCGCCAGCCGCTATTCGGGCTGCTACACCGTGACGCTCAGCGTGGATCAGGTGATGTTTTTGCAGCCCATCCATGTGGGCGAGCTCGTGACGTTTCTGGCCAGTGTGAACTACACGGGCAGTTCGTCGATGGAAGTGGGCATCAAGGTGGTTGCTGAAGAGATCCGGTCGCAGGTGGTGCGGCACGTCAACAGCTGCTTCTTCACCATGGTCGCGGTGGACGAAGATCGCAAGCCCAAGCAGGTGCCACAGCTGTCGCCCTCCACGCCCGACGAGCGCCGCCGGTGGGACGCCGCCCTCATGCGCAAGACCTTGCGCAAGGAGCTCGCGCAGCGCTTCCAGCAAGTGCGCGAGGCCGCTGGCCAGTAGCACGCGCCAGCCTCGGCCATCCCTGCAGCGGTTGCCGGGACAACCCGTTTTCCATCACGCCGCGCTGCGACTGCGCCCGGCCAGCGACACGGCCTGCAGGGACAGGCCGTCGATCTCGTTGGTGATGCCCGAGAGCACGTTGGCCACCACTGCAAATTCACGGCCATGCTGGCCCGCGCGGGCGGCCATCACCTGGGCGTTGAAGCTCACCACCTTGGCCTCGCGCGCCACCGTCTGGATGGACGCCACGATGGCCGCCAGTTCTTTCATCAGCGTTTCCGACTGGGCCTTGCCCACGGTGTCAAACGCCGTGGTGGCCGCGTTCAGCGCATCCAGCACGCCGTCGGTGGTTTCTACCAGACGGGCCAGTGCGTCTTCCACGCGGGGACTCTGGCGCTCGGCCAGGTCCAGCGTGGTGCCCACCTGCTGCGCAAACGCGTCAATGGTGGCACCCACGCCCGCGGGGCCGTGGTACGCCTTGCGGATGATGTCGCCGCTGGCAGCGTCCAGGTGGCGGGGCGTGTCCATCAGCCGCGCCTGGCTGTCGGTGAAGAGGGCCAGCGAATTGCGCGCCGCCTTCAGGTGGAGGTCACTGCCGCGTGCGGCCAACACGGTCTGCAGCACCATGCGCTGCGACAGCATGCGCTGGCGCGCGGCCAGGTTGACCAGCGACATCTGGTTGTCGGACTTGGCAGATGGCAGGCTTGGGCCCGAAGGCGCCAGCGCGCGGGAGGGCGAGGCGACTGACGAAGAGGGTGAGGAGGACGGCGAGCCGTTGCGTGCGGGAAGAGGAAAGGCAGCCATGGTGTTCCTTGTGCTGTTGCATCCAGATACATGCAATCCAGCGCCACGAAGCAATACCCGGGCCAGCGGAACGCGGCAGGCGATCCTCCCCTTGCGTCAATACAGTGCAGCGAAGCGTTCCACCATGCGCGTGGGCCCCGCCACGATCAGGTGGTCGCCCGGCTTGATCTCGGTGTCGGCCTTGGCGTAGACGAAGTCCTGGTGGCGGCGCTTGACGCCCACCACGGTGATGCCGTGGCGCTTGCGCACGTCCGACTGTGACAGCGCCTTGTTGTGCGTCTCCATCGGCGCACGGGTCTTGGCAATGGCAAAGCCGTCGTCGAACTCAATGAAGTCGATCATCTTGCCGGTGACCAGGTGGGCCACGCGCTCGCCCATGTCGGCCTCGGGGTACACCACGTGATGCGCGCCCACGCGCTCGGCTATGCGGCCGTGCTGCGGGTCGATGGCCTTGGCCCAGATGTCCTTCATGCCCAGCTGGCTCAGGTTCAGGATGGTGAGCACGCTGGCCTCCAGGTTGCCGCCGATGCTCACCACGGCGTGCGCAAAGTCCGGCACGGCCAGCTGGCGCAGGGTTTCCAGGTCGGTGGCGTCGGCCTGCACCACATGGGGCAGCACCTGCGACAGCGACTGCACTGTGTCGGCGTCGCTTTCGATGGCCAGCACATCGTGGCCCAGCTCGACCAGCGACTTGGCCACGCCCGTGCCAAAGCGGCCCAGGCCGATCACGACCACGCTGCCGGACAGGTGTTGTTTGGCGGCTTTATCCAACAATCGGTTTCTCCTCGAGGTAGCGGTAGTTGCGGCGCAGCTGGTTCGTGGCCAGGGCCACGGCCAGCGTGACCACGCCCACCCGGCCGATGAACATCAGCGCAATGATGATGGCCTGTGCACCCGGCACCAAATCGGCCGTGATGCCGGTGGAAAGGCCCACGGTGCCAAAGGCCGAGATGACTTCAAACAGCACCTTTTCCATGGGCAGCGGCGTGAGCGGCAGGATGAGCAAGATCGCCAGCCCCACCACCGCCGCGCTGAGCACCAAAATGGTGATGGCCTGGCGCTGCACCGCATCGGCGATGCGGCGCCCGCGAAACTCCACATCGCGGTGACCGCGAATCTCGTTCCACACCACCAGCACCAGCACGAAGAAGGTGGTCACCTTCACGCCGCCGGCCGTGCCCGCGCTGCCGCCGCCAATGAACATCAGCATGTAGTGCACTGCCAGCGATTCGGTCGTGAGCGCGCCGATGTCGATGGCGTTGAAGCCGGCCGTGCGCGCCGAAACCGAGGTGAACAAGGCTGCCAGCGTCTTGTGCGCCAACCCCATGGGCCCCAGCGTGTCGGGGTTGCCGAACTCGGCTAGAAAAATCACCACCGTGCCCAGCAGCACCAGCGCAAGCGATCCCCACACCGTGATGGCCGTGTGCATCGACCACATGGGCCGCTGGCGGCCGCGCTCGGCCAGCAGCTCGTGCAGCACTGGAAAGCCCAGTGCCGCCGACGACGATGGCCAGCATCAGCGGCCCCAGCACCAACGCATCGCCCGAATACGCCATCACGCTGTCGCCCCAGGTGGAAAAACCCGCGTTGTTGAACGCCGAGACCGAATGGAACAGCCCGTGCCATGCCGCCTCGCCCCAGGGCATGCCATGGCCCAGCGCAAAGCGCAGCATGAGCGCCAGGGCCATGGCCAGCTCCACGCCAGCCGTTACCTTCAGTACCAGCTTGGCCACGCTTTTTACGTCGCCTAGCGACAGCGAATGCGTCTCGGCCTGCAGCAGCAAGCGGGTGCGGATGCGCATCTGCCCGCTGATCAACAGGCCCATCAGCGTGGCCGAGGTCATCATCCCGAAGCCGCCGATCTGGAACAGGCCCATGATCACGGTCTGGCCAGCGGCGCTCCAGTAGGTGCCCGTGTCCACCACCGCCAGCCCGGTCACGCACACGGCCGATGTCGCCGTGAACAGCGTCGTGAGAAAAGGTGCGCTCTCGCCGGGCTGCGCGTGCGCGAAGGGCAGCATCAAGAGCAGGTGCCCAGCGCAATCGCGCTGAGGAACGACAGCACCAGCACGACGGCCGGGTGCGCAACACGGGAGTTCAAAAGCAGGTTTTCCTTCTGCGGCGGGCAGCAGAAGTTCACTGCATGCACCGCGCGGCCGCGATGCTAGCACTGCGGGTAGTGCTGGAATCAGCCGGCGCGGCGCAGCGGGCTGGAGGAATCTGCGCGCGCGGCGGCCGCCTCCGCATCGTGCGAGGACAGTGCCACACCGCGCACCACATCGCCCACCACGATCACGGACGGGCTGGCCAGCCCTTGTTCGGTGATGGTGGCGTGCAGCGCGCCCAGCGTGGTGACGGCGTGGCGCTGGTGGGGCAGGGTGGCGTGCTGGACGATGGCCACCGGCGTATCGGCGGGCAGGCCGGTGAGCAGCTCTTGCTCGATGGTGGCGGCGCCGCTCACGCCCATGTAGATCACCAAGGTCAGCTTGGCATCGCGGGCCGTGCGGGCGAGGGCGCGCCAGTCGGTGCCGGCATCGCCAGGCTTGGCGTGGCCGGTGACAAAGACCACCCCGTGTGCATGTTCGCGGTGGGTGAGCGGTGCGCCCAGCGAGGTCAGGCCGGCCAGCCCCGCCGTGATGCCGTTGATGACCTCCACCTGCACGCCCGCTGCGCGCAAGTGCTCCACTTCTTCACCGCCACGGCCAAAGATAAAAGGGTCCCCGCCCTTGAGGCGCACCACGTTCTCGCCTTCGGTCACCGCCGTCAGCATCAGCTTTTCAATGAAGGCCTGCGGCGTGCTCTTGCAGCCGCCGCGCTTGCCCACGTACACGATGCGGGCCGTGGGCGACGCGTGCGCCACGATGGCATCGCTCACCAGATCGTCCACCAGCAGCACGGTGGCGGATTGGATGGCCTTGAGGGCCTTGATGGTGAGCAGTTCCGGGTCGCCCGGGCCGGCGCCCACGAGGGTGCAGCGGCCGCTTGCGAGCGCGGCGGGCGGGGTGTGGGCGGATGTGGAAGTGGGCGTGGGGCGGCTCATGGGGATGTCTCCAAAACGGCCTGATCGGCCGTGCGATTCGCCAGGTGCAAGATATGTTCCACCTGCCGCGCAATGGCGGGTGGGGTGGGCAGCTCGCCCGCGAGCACGCGGCGGGTGTAGGCGGCCGTGGTGGCGATGTCGATCTCGGCGGGCAGGCCGGGCACTTCGCTCGCGGTGCCGGGCTGCTGCGCGTCCAGCAGCGTGTGCTCGCCGTGCACAAAGCCGTCGTAGCGCGGCGTGCGGCGCGGGTCGGTGGCGACCTCACCCTCCAGCCCGCGTGAGAGCAGGGCGCTCATGCCCAGCATGCGGAAGGTGGTTTGCAGCATCTCGAAGTATTCGGGGTGCGTGTAGGCCGTGACCACCACCGACGGCCCCGCGCACGGGCTCATCAGCTTAACCACGCTGTGGCCCGGGTTGCGCAGGCCCACCACTTCGCGCACGGCCAACAGGCGCGCCAGGCCCGCGTGCAGGTGCTGGGTGTGGATGTGGCGCACGGTGCCGTTTGCTATCCTTTCAGGAGCTGTCAGCGCAGGTGTATCCAGCGCTAGAAGCACATCAGATGCCAAAACCCGCCGCGCCTCGGTGCGCATGCCGTGCAGCAGAACGGGCAGGCCTTCGCGTGCCAGCAGCAGCGCCAGCAGCGGCGTCAGCACCGGCAGCTTGCGCGCACCGTTGTAGCTGGGCAGCACGATGAGCGGGCGGTCGGTGGCGGGCAGCAGGGCCAGGCGCTGGTGCGTGGCATCCAGAAAGCCGCACATTTCCTCGGCCGTCTCGCCCTTGATGCGCATGGCCAGGCAGAAGGCGCCGATCTCCAGGTCGCTCGCGGCACCGTCCAGCACCTGGCCGAACAGGTCGGTGGCCTGCTCGCGCGTCAGCGGCTTGGCGCCGCGGGCGCCGCGGCCGATCTCTTTGATGTACTGGCTGATGGCCATAGTGCTTGGTGGCGGGACTTGTGAAACAGGGCTCCAGCGTCGTTGTTTCGGCTTGCCGTACAAAACGCACTGCCTGCGCCGAAAGCGCCAAGCTGGAGCCCTGTTGCACAAGTTCTGGTGGGGTTTGGGTGGGCGGAGGGGTATTTTCCTGCAAGCAAGAGAACTTTTGGTTATATGGCGGCCTGCGCTGTCGCGGGCCGCGGCGCCAGCGGCCCCGTGCTGCGCACCATGCGCTTGAGTTCCGGCACGCACGATCCGCAGTTGGTGCCGCAGCGCAGTTGGCCCTGCAGCTGCGCCAGCCGGTCGTCGTCGGTGCCGTGGCAGCGGGCCAGCTCGGCGGTGATGGCGGCGTCTGTCACGTTGAAGCAGGTGCACACCGGCTTGCCGCGCGACTGCACGGCCACGGGGGCCTGGGTGCCGGGCACCAGCAGCAGGCGGCCGTAGGTCTGCGCGGGCAGCTCTTCCTGCAGCAGGGTTTTGAGCCAGCTTTCGGCGCTGGTGTCGCCCGCCAGCACGATGCCTTCGAGTGTGGTCGTGTCGCCGTGGCGCGCCAGGCGCGCGGCGCGGCGCTGGCCGCGTTTTTTGTCGGCGTAGCGCAGCGTGTCGGTGCCTGCCAGACCCAGCAGCGATTCGATGCGCTCCACGATCGCGTCCGGCGGCGCCTCGTGCGCGGCGGCGCGCAGCAGCACGCCAGTGCGTTCACGGCCAGGTTCATCCAGCGGCGTGTTGTTGCTGAAGGGCACGCAGCTCGCAAATGGAAACTGCGCCATCAACTCCGACAGCGCCGCGCGCGTGGCCTGTGCGTTGTCGGCGGGCAGCCAAGCCATGGCCAGCAGCGTCCACGGCAGCTCGGCCTTGAGGATCTTCACCGCCGCGTGCTTCAGTTCGGGCTGCTTGGATGTGGGGCAGTAGGCGGACGTGGTGAGCCCGTTCACGCCCGCAAGGCGTTCGCCGGTGGACGAGCAGCCGCTCAAAAATTCGCTGCCCCAGTGCATGGCCATGAAGGCCTGCGACAGGCCCACGGTGGCGTCGGCCACCACCGGCACCACGATGGAGCCGCGCTTGCTGGTCACATGCACCAGGTCGCCGTGGGCCAAGCGCCGCCGCTCCATGTCCTGCGGATGCATCTGCACGCTGGGCTCGGCCACATGGCCGAACAGGCGGCCCAGCGTGCCGGTGCGCGTCATGCCGTGCCATTGGTCGCGCAGGCGGCCGGTGGTCAGGCTGAAGGGGTAGCGCGACTCGCGCTGCTCCGCCGTGGGTTGCCAGGCATGGGCGGCAAAGCGGGCGCGGCCGTCGGGGGTGGGGAAGATGCCGTCATGGTACAGGCGGGTTTTGCCTGCCGCAGCGCCCTCCACCAGCGGCCATTGTTGCGGGCCTTGGGACTCCAGCATCTCCCACGACAAACCGGTGATGTCCAGGTCGCGCCCGCGCGTGCTTTCGCGGTGCTCGTTCCACACCGCTTGCGCGCCCGCATCGGCGTCGTCGGTGGTGTAGGGAAAGAGCGTGGGCGCGCCCGGGCGCAGCCGCTCTTCCAACAGGTGCGCCAGTTGCACTGCAATGGCCCAGTCGTGCCGTGCCAGGCCCGGTGCGGGCACGGCGGTGCGCACGCGCGAGATGCGGCGTTCGCTGTTGGTCACCGTGCCGGTCTTCTCGCCCCAGGTGGTGGCGGGCAGCAGCAGGTCGGCATAGTCGCAGGTGGCGGCGGTGGCAAAGGCTTCCTGCACCACCACGAACTCGGCGCGCTGCAGTGCGCGGCGCACGGTGGCCTGGTCGGGCATGCTTTGCGCTGGGTTGGTGCAGGCAATCCACAGGGCCTTGATTTCGCCATCGGCCGCGGCCTGGAACATCTCCACAGCGGTCTTGCCCGGCTTGCTGGGCACATCGGCCACGTCCCACAGGGCGGCCACTTCCGCGCGGTGCTGCGGGTTGGCCAGGTCGCGATGGGCGCTGAGCAAGTTGGCCAGGCCGCCCACTTCGCGCCCGCCCATGGCGTTGGGCTGGCCCGTCAGGCTGAAGGGGCCCGCGCCGGGCTTGCCGATCTGCCCGGTGGCCAGGTGCAGGTTGATGAGCGAGGCGTTTTTTGCGGTGCCACTGCTGCTCTGGTTCAGGCCCTGGCAGTAGAGGCTGAGCGTGGCTTTGGAGGTGGCAAACCACTTGGCCGCCGTGGTCAGGTCCGCCACCGAAATGCCGCAGGTCTGCGCCACCCGCTCGGGCGTGTAGTCGCGCACCAGGGCCTTGAGTTCGTCAAAGCCCGTGGTGTGCGCGGCGATGAAGGCCGCGTCGGTCCAGCCTTCCCACAGCATCAGGTGCAGCATGCCGTTGAACAGCATCACGTCGCTGCCCGGCTGGATGGGCAAAAACAGGTCGGCCATGCCGGCCGTGTCGGTGCGGCGCGGGTCGGCCACGATGATCTTCATGCCGGGGTTGGCGGCGCGCGCGTCTTCAATGCGCCGGAACAGGATGGGATGCGCCCACGCCGCGTTGCTGCCCACGATGAACAGGCACTGCGCGTGGTTCACGTCGTCGTAGCAGGCGGGCGGCGCGTCGGCGCCCAGCGTCTGCTTGTAGCCGGCCACGGCGCTGCTCATGCACAGGCGCGAGTTGGTGTCGATGTTGTTGGTGCCGATCAGGCCCTTGGCGAGTTTGTTGAAGACGTAGTAGTCCTCGGTGAGCAACTGGCCGCTGACGTAGAAGCCGACGGCGTCGGGGCCGTGTTCACGGATGGTGGTGGCAAAGCGGTCCGCTGCCATGGCGAGCGCGGCATCCCACGGCACGGGCAGCGCTGGCTGGTTGCGGTGTGCGCGGTGCAGGGGGTGGAGCAGGCGCGTTTGCAGGGTGATGGGCTGGCTTGCGGTGAGGTGCAGGGTGGAGCCCTTGGTGCACAGGCGGCCGAAGTTGGCGGGGTGGGTGGGGTCGCCGCGCACGCCGGTGATTTGCGCGCCTGAGCTTTCGATGATCACGCCGCAGCCTACGCCGCAGTAGGGGCAGGTGGATTTGGTTTCTTGCATGGCGGGGTGATGGTGATTTTTTTGAGTGTTTTTGGGCGCTAGCGCTTTACTGATAAGCGCTGGCAGCTATTGTTTTTGTAGTATTTTTGCCACTTGTCTGTTGGGGCTGAGCCTGTCGAAGCCTGGGCGCTTTCGTTTGTTGGCTGGTTTCGGCGGCGTGCGCGTGTTGAGGGCGGGAGCCGGGATGTCGCCCCGGCGGGCGACTCACTTTTCTTTGCTTCGCCAAAGAAAAGTAAGCAAAAGAAAGGCGACCCCCAGTCTGCGACCCCTTCGCTGCGCTACGGGGCAAACCTGCGTCGGGGCGGTTGCGGGGTGCGCCGCAGAACTCACTGCGCTGCGTTGCAGCTCCGTTCGGACAACTGCGGCGAGTCAGTGCACGAAGCACGCGCGCTTCGACGCGCATGCTCACCCCGCAACCGCCCCGCCGCAGGCGCAGCCAGAGGGGATAGGACAGCCGAACAGCCACACGGGCCATCGCTGCGCTCGGCCCCCGTCTCGCGGGCGCAAGCGCCACGCGCTGCGCGGCCGGGGCCGAGCGCAGCGATGGCCCGTGTGGATGTCCGCTCCCGTGGGTTCCCTTCTGTATGCGCCTGGGGCGCGAAGGGCGCGGGGTGGCGCGCGCGTCGGAGCGCGCGTGCTTCGTGCACTGACTCGCCGCAGTTGTCCGAACGGAGCTGCAACGCAGCGCAGTGAGTTCTGCGGTGCACCCCGTGACCGAGCACCCCAGGTTGCCCCGGAGCGCAGCGAAGGGGTCGCAGACAGCAGGGTCGCCTTTTCTTTGGTTCCTTTCTTTTGGCGACCCAAAAGAAAGGGACTCGCCCGCCGGGGCGACAACCCGGCCTCCGCCCCTAACGCAGGCACGCTGCGCAGATGGGTAAGCGAGCGTTCGCGCCCTGGCTTCGACAAGCTCAGCCCGAAAAGTTTGGGGTAACGCCCCGGCTTCGACAGGCTCAGCCCGAACGGGCAGCGTGGTGCCGATCGGCAGCATTCCCGCAGACCTCTGCACCAGGACACCCACTGAGCCATAAAGCACAAACGCCACAACGCCCTCTCGCAATCGATCGATCATTCAACCCATCAAACCGCCACCACTCGCCGCGCCGGCCCCGCCACCGGCCGCACCAAGTCCGTCGCCACCGTCGCCAGCTCCCCCGCGTTCAGGTACACCACGCCATCCTCCACCTTCACCGTGAACTTCGGCGTGCAGCCTTCGTCGGGTGCCGACGCCTGCCCGTCGCACAGGCCAATCGTCCAGTTGTGCAGCGGGCAGGCCACATGCGTGCCAAACACAATGCCTTGGCTCAGCGGGCCGCCCTTGTGCGGGCAGCGGTCCAGCAGCGCAAACACGCCGCCAGCGTCGTTGCGGAACACCGCCACGTCCAGGCCCTGAGGGCGCGTGACACGGCGTGAGCCCAACACGGGGATCTCTTCCACGCGGCAGATCTGCGTCCAATCGGAACTGGCAACGATGGAGGAGGAAGAGGTGGTCGATGGCGCGGTCGTCATGAGAAATCGTCCTTGTGTTGTTCTGTTTTGCAATGTCAGGCTATCTGGGGGAGTGAGGCACCCACCTCAGGCGGCGCCCAGCGCGGCGTACAGGCCGGTCACGCGGTCCATGCTGGACAGCAGGTTCTCGCTGGCCACAAACACCTCGGCCACCTGGCGCGCGGCGTTGGCGCCGCCCGGTTCCATGCGCTGCAGCGCAGCGTCAAAGAAGACCCACTGGCCGTCGGCCAACTGCAGCTCTTGCCGCACGCGCACCGTGGCCTGCGGGGCTTCGCGCAGCACGTCCTGTGCGGCCAGGAATTCGGTGCGGGCCTTGGCGATTTCGGTGGTGGCGGTGGCTGTGTCCACCGACAGCAGCGCCGCCAGGCAGAACTTGGCCATGCGCTGGCTCAGCATGCGCTGGCGGCCCGCCACGTTCACCAGGTGGCCCACGGGCTTGCCCGAGGCCGCCTCGTACTGCACCGTGCCCTGGTGGGCAAGGGCCAGCACTTTGGCATCGGCCGCCAGCAGTGCGGCAGCGCCATCGCGCGAGGGGGCCTGCGTGCCCAGCAACAGTGCGCGGTGCGCGCCCCAGGCCGCCTCCAGCTGGGCGTAGGTGTCGCGGATGGCGGGGCTGGGCGCATACGCCTTCAGCTCGGCCAGCTGCTTTTCGAACAGGGCCATTGATTGCTGCAGCACCGTGCGCGCAGCGGGCGTGTCAGCCTTGTGTGCAAGCGCCAGCCAAGCCTTGCCCATGCGCTGGCTCAGCATGCGCTGGCGGCCGGCTTTGTTGATGGCGTCGTTCAGGTCTGTGACTTGCGCGTGGGCGCTGGTGGGCAGGCTGGCCACCAGGCCCAGCGGGATGCATGCGGCGGCGGTGCCATAGCTGGCGCGGGTCAGCAGGGTGCGGCGGTCCATGGCGGTACTCGCAGGCTGGGTCAGGCGTTGACGGCGGCGAACTGGCGTGTGTCCACCGCCGCCTTGTCGAACTCGAACCAGGGGTCGGGCTCGCCGTCCAGCGCAAACTGCAGCTGCTCCCACAGGGCTTGGCGGCCCGCGTGGTCTTCCAGGATGCGCTTTTTCACATAGTCCAGGCCCACACGGTTCACGTAGTGCACCGTGCGCTCCAGGTACCAGCCTTCCTGGCGGTACAGCTCACAGAAGGCGCCGGTGTACTCCAGCACTTCCTCGGCGGTTTTCAGCTTGGTGAAGAAGTGCGCCACCTCGGTCTTGATGCCGCCGTTGCCGGCGATGTACATCTCCCAGCCCGAGTCCACACCGATGATGCCCACGTCCTTGATGCCGGCCTCGGCGCAGTTGCGCGGGCAGCCGCTAACGGCGAACTTGACCTTGTGCGGTGCGTACATGCGCCACATGGCGCGCTCCAGGTCCTTGCCCATCTGCGTGCTGTCCTGCGTGCCCATGCGGCACCACTCGCTGCCCACGCAGGTCTTCACCGTGCGCAGGGCCTTGGCATACGCGTGGCCGCTGGGCATGCCGATGTCCTTCCACACGTTCACCAGGTCTTCCTTCTTCACGCCCAGCAGGTCGATGCGTTGGCCGCCCGTGACCTTGACGGTGGGGATCTTGTACTTGTCCACCGCGTCGGCAATGCGACGCAGCTCGTCGGCCGTGGTCTCGCCGCCCCACATGCGCGGGATCACGCTGTATGTGCCGTCCTTCTGGATGTTGGCGTGGCTGCGTTCGTTGATGAAGCGGCTTTGCGGGTCGTCCTTGGCCTCTTTAGGCCAGGTGCTGATGAGGTAGTAGTTGACGGCCGGGCGGCAGGTGGCGCAGCCGTTGGGGGTCTTCCATTCCATGAACTTGTAGACATCGGCAATGGTCAGCAGCTTGTTGGCGCGGATGGCGTCGCGCACGGCCTGGTGGCCGTGGTCGGTGCAGCCGCACATGGCCTTGGTCTTGGGCGTGGCGCTGTAGTCGCCACCTGCCGTGAACATGATGATCTGCTCCACCAGCCCGGTGCACGAGCCGCACGATGCGCTGGCCTTGGTGTGCTTGCGCACGTCGTCCAGCGTGAACAGGCCCTTGTCCTTGATGGCTTTGCAGATGGCGCCCTTGGTCACGCCGTTGCAGCCGCACACCTCGTCGCTGTCGGCCATGGCGGCGGCCTTGCTCTGGCCCTGGTGGCCGGTGTCGCCCAGGTGCGATTCGCCAAACATCAGCTTGTCGCGGATGTCGCTCACGCTGCGGCCGTCGCGCAGCAGCTTGAAGTACCAGCTGCCGTCCACCGTGTCGCCATACAGGCAGGCGCCCACCAGCTTGTCGTCCTTGATGACCAGCTTCTTGTACACGCCGCCGAAGGGGTCGCTCATCACGATCTCCTCGGTGTTGTCGCCGCCCTGGAAGTCGCCCGCTGAAAAAAGGTCGATGCCCGTGACCTTGAGCTTGGTGGACGTGAGCGAGCCCTGGTAGCGGCCGATGCCGAACTCGGCCAGATGGTTGGCCAGCACCTTGCCTTGCTCGAACAGCGGCGCCACCAGCCCGTAGGCAATGCCCCGATGCGCGGCGCATTCGCCCACGGCGTAGATGCGCGCGTCGGTGGTGGTCTGCAGCGTGTCGCTCACCACAATGCCGCGGTTGACGTGCAGGCGCATCTTCTCGGCCAAAGCCGTGTTGGGCCGGATGCCCACGGCCATCACCACCAGGTCGGCGGGCACCTCGGTGCCGTCCTTGAACTTGACGCTGGCCACGCGGCCTTCGGCATTGCCCACCAACTCCTGCGTCTGCGCGCCCATCAAAAAGCGCATGCCGCGGTCTTCCAGCGACTTCTGCAGCATCTTGCCGGCCACGTCGTCCAGCTGGCGTTCCATCAGCGTGGGCATCACGTGCACCACGCTCACGGTCATGCCGCGCTTCATGAGGCCGTTGGCGGCCTCCAGTCCCAGCAGGCCGCCGCCGATGACCACGGCGTGCTTGTACGTAGCGGCGGCGTCGATCATGGCCTGCGTGTCGGCAATGTCGCGGTAGGCCAGTACACCCTTCAGGTCTTTGCCGGGGATGGGCAGGATGAAGGGGTTGGAGCCGGTGGCGAGGATGAGGCGGTCGTATTCGGCGGTGACCACATCACCGTCCTTGCTGGTGGCGCTGACCACGCGGCGCACGCGGTCCACATCGGTCACGGTGAAGCCGGTGTGCAGGGTGATGTGGTTGTCGGCATACCACTGCCAGTCGTTCAGGATGATCTCGTCGATGGTCTGCTCGCCTGCCAGCACGGGCGAGAGCAGGATGCGGTTGTAGTTGGGGTGCGGCTCGGCGCCGAACACCGTGATCTCGTACAGGTCGGGCGCAATCTTGAGCAGCTCCTCCAGCGTGCGCACGCCGGCCATGCCGTTTCCTACCATCACCAGCTTGAGCTTTTTCATCGTGGGTCACTCCGTCCGTTCTATCGCCTGGGCCAATCGAGAAACAAAAACAAAAAAGGCGTCCACACGATGCGGCTTCGAGGGGATTCGAAACTGCATGTGGGGACGCCTTCGTCCTTGCAGCTCTTCCGTGCGCCGTTGCACCGACGAGCTGCGTGGCCCTGCCGGGCCGTTGCGCTGTTCTAAGCAATGCCCGTGCCAGAAACCGTCTCTGCGCTTGCACTGAACTGGTGAGGGCGCTTGCTGCCTGGCTTGCACGCGGGCACAGGCGTGCAGCGTGTCGGCGGGCCTGGTCCTGTGCTGCGGTCGGCGGACAATCCGCACAGGTCCGGCGCGCAGCGGGGTGCCCGGATGGTGCACGGCGTTCCGCTGTGCACCACCTTGGGCACGAAATCTGCGTGGAGCTGGTGCATGAGTTTTGAACTGGACTATGGCCAGACCTCGTTGGCCGGGCGCAAGGACGTCAACGAAGACTTTGCCGCGCTGGTGGCGGGGCAGGGGCGCGAGCGCGAACGCGGCTGCGTGGCTGCCATCGCAGACGGCGTGAGCGCTGGCGGCAACGGCCGCGAGGCCGCGCAGACCACGGTGAACACGCTGGTCAGCGACTACTTCGCCACCCCCGAAACCTGGGACACCACCGTGGCGCTGGACCGTGTGCTGAGCGCCCACAACGGCTGGCTCGCGTCCATGAACCGGCGCCGTCAGCCCGCTGTGGGGCTTACCACCGTCACCGCGCTGGTGCTGCGGGGCCAGTCGTACACGCTGGCGCACGTGGGCGACACGCGCGCCTACCTGCTGCGGGGTGGCCGGCTGCAGCTGCTGACGGCCGACCACGTGATGTCGCAGCACGACTTTGCCCACCAGCTCACCCGGGCGATGGGCCTGGACGACCATGTGGTGGTGGACTACAGCCAGGGCGAGGTGCGCAGCGGCGACATGTTTGTGCTGGTCTCGGACGGCGTGCACGGCAGCTTGCCTGAGCGCGAGTTGCGCCAGCTGCTGCGCCACAGCACGCTGCCGGCCCAGGCCCTGAGCGAAGCGCTGGTACAGGCCGCGCTGCGCCGCGGCAGCAGCGACAACGCCACCGCGCTGGTGGTGCGCGTGCAGGGCGCGCAGGAGGCCACGCTGCAGGACGAATCCCGCCGCGCCCAGCACCTGCCCGTGCTGCCGCTTTTGAAGGTGGGCGACCGCGTGGACGGGCTGGTGGTGACGGCTCTGGTGGCCGACAGCGGTATCCACCGCATCTATCAGGTGCGACACCCGCCCACCCAGCGCCTGTACGCGCTCAAGACCCTGGTGCCCGCCCGGGCGCATGACGCCGAAGAGCGCGCCACGCTGGCACACGAGGCCTGGGTCGCGCGGCGCATGCAGTCCGGCCACGCCGCAGTCCACCTGGCGCGCCTGAACACCTGGCCTGCGGAACCCGGGCCGGCAGCGGTGGGGGCGGAGGGGCCCGATGCACCAAGCGCCAGCGCGTTCTACCTGCTGTACGACTGGCACGCGGGCGAAACCCTGGGCCAGCGCCTGCGCAGCCAGCAGCCGCTGGCCGTGGCGCAGGTGGTGTCGTTGGTCATGCAGGCCGCCCAGGTGTTGGGCTGGCTGCACCGCCAGGGCGTGGTGCACCGGGACATCAAACCCGACAACCTGCACCTGGGCGACGACGGCGTGCTGCGCGTGCTGGACCTGGGCGTGGCCCTGTCCGGCCGCGAGCCAGAGGCCACGCGCCGCCTGCATGCCGGCACGCCCAGCTACATGAACCCCGAGCAATGGCCGGGCTATGAGCGCAGCGACGACACCGAGGGACAGCTGCCAGACGCCGGCAGCGACTTGTTTGCGCTGGGCGTGACGCTGTACCAGCTGCTCACCCATGGGCGGCTGCCCTATGGCGATGTGGTGCCGTACCAGCTGGGCCGCTACCACCGCGACCCGCTGGCCCCCAGCCGCCACAACCCGGGCGTGCCCATCTGGCTGGACCACATCGCCCTGAAGGCCGTGGCCCGCCACCGCGCGCAGCGTTTTGAAACGGCGGAGGAGATGCTGCTGGCGTTGGAGCGCGGCGCATCCCGCCCCCTGTCAGCCCCGGGCCCTCAGCCCTTGATCGAGCGCGACCCCGTAGCGCTGTGGAAGATTGCGCTGGTGGTGAGCGTGCTGCTGAACCTGCTGCTGGTGTACTGGGTGCTGTTTCTGCCCAGGTAGATGGAAGTCGTTTGCTGCGAAAAATATAGCTGCCAGCGCTTTCTGGATAAGCGCTGTGGCCATTTTTAACTTTTGAAACGGCTCGGTGTTTTGAGTGGGGCGCTTTCCGACAAGGGGAGAGGCGCTGCCGCGCCTTCACGGCTTGCGCCGATCACGCGCTGCGCGCGCGCCCACCTTTCTAGCGAAAGTGCGGGCAATGCTGCGCATTGGCTGGCTACGCCAGCTCAGGCACTGCGTGCCCGACCGCCCTTTTGCTGGAAGTGTGGCGAGCGCTTGCGCGCTCACCGGCTGCGCCGGTCATGCGCTGCGCGCACGTCCACCCTTCTCTGCCCACGTACGCGTCCAGCGGATCTGCATCACCCGCAGCAGCACCAGCATCGCTGCCGCGCACACCGCAATGGCCACAAAGCCCCACAGGTACGAGCCGCTGTACTGGCGCGAGATGCCCATGGCGTTGGGGATGAGGCCGCCGCCCAGGGCACCGATCTCGCCAATCATGGAGCCGGCCACCGCCGTGGACAAGGGCCAGCGCAAGGGCACCAGCTGAAACAGCGCGCCGTTGCCTGCGCCCAAAGCGGCAAAACACACCAGGAACAGCAGCATGGTCACGGGCAGCGAGTTCTCCGCCAAGCCGCACAGCACCAGGCTGACGGTGGTGATGGCCAGCACGCCCGTCAGCGTGTTGACGCCGCCCCAGTGGTCCGACAGCCAGCCCCCAAAAACGCGCAGCGCCGCGCCCAAGAACGCCGCCAGCATCGTCAGTTGGCCGGCCTGCACCTTGCTCACGCCAAACTGGTCGTAGAAGTAGCTGGGCAAAAAAGTGGTCAGGCCGATGAAGCCGCCAAACGTCACCGCGTAGATCAGGCTGAACGCCCAGCCGTCTTTTTCAAACAGGCAGGCAATGTGCTCGCGGAAGGTGGCGTGGGGCGACAGGTCTGGCGGCTCCTTGGCAAAGATCGCCATCACCACCGCCGGCACCGCCACGCTCACTGCGGCAAAGCCGTACACCGCCTGCCAGCCAAACTTCTGCGCCAGCGCCGGGGCCAGCAGCGCGGCCACGGCCGTGCCCACGTTGCCTGCGCCCACGATGCCCATGGCCAGGCCCTTGTAGCGCGGCGGGAACGAGCCCGCGCCCAGCGACAGTGCCACGCCAAAGCTCGCCCCCGCCACGCCCAGCAGCACGCCCAGCGCCAGCAGCTCGTTGTAGGTGTGCACGAACAGGTAGCCGTAGCCCATGGCCACAAAGATGCCCGCCATCTCCACCAGTGTGGCGTTCTTGCGGCCGATGTACTGCGCCAGGATGCCCAGCGGAAACCGCATCAGCGCGCCCGCAAAAATGGGGATGGACAACATCATCCCCATCTGCGTGGGCGTGAGCCGGAAGCTTTCCTGGATGAACGGCGCCATCGCGCCATTGATCACCCAGACCGCGCACGAAAAGCCGAAGTAAAGGAAAGACGACCACAGCGTGGGCGCGTGGCCGGATTGGAGAAACTGGCGAAATTGAAGCATGGAGGTGTTGTGCAAGGGGCCTGCGGGATGTACGTCGTCCCCGCAGCCCGGCCAGAAAACAAAAAGGCGCCTGCACGAACCACGCAGGCCTTGCGGCCACATCGCACTTCGTGAAGACGCCAACGTCCTGTTCGCCCAATCCGCCATTGCACCGGGCTGACCTGCGGCCTCCGTTGGCCGCGGGGTGTTTCAAGCAATGGCCGTGCCAGACCTTGGCATGGCTTGATTTGGGTCAAATTGGCTGGTAGCGCTTGCCTACAAAGCGCTGGCAGCTATCAAATTTGAAGTTATCATGCTCCACGCCAACCCAAGTTGGTGCGTTGCAAGCCGCCGGCCGCACGGTGTTGGTGTGGCGCACCAAACTGGGCCAGCTGGCGCGCGTGTGCGAATTAACTGTTTCAAATCAAAGCCAATCCACTTAGGATGTTTTCAGCTTCCATGGCCGCGTTCAATTCTCGGCTCTGGGTGGCGAGGCTTCCATCAGGAGGGATCCCATGCGCGTCAATCTTCCGGTCAGCACCCAGGAATATGCGTTTCCCAAAGGCCAGACCCTGGTCTCCACCACCGATCTCAAGGGCCGCATCCTGTACTGCAACCCGATGTTCATCGAGGTCAGCGGGTACGAGAAGGAAGAGCTCCTCGGCCAGCCGCACAACATGATCCGCCACCCCGACATGCCCGAGGAAGCGTTCCGGGACATGTGGGAGACCATCGCCAGCGGTACGCCCTGGTCCGCGCCGGTCAAGAACCGCCGCAAGGACGGCACCTTCTACTGGGTGATGGCCAATGTCACGCCGCTGATGCAGGGCGACCAGCCCACCGGCTACATGTCCGTGCGCACCGAAGCCACGCGCGAGCAGATCCAGGCCGCCGACCAGCTCTACAAGCAGATGCAGGCTGAGAAGCAGGCGGGCCACATCGTGCACACCTTCCGTGCCGGGGTGCTGGTCAAGAACACGCTGTGGGGCCGCGTGGCCAATGCACTGCGCCTGGGCCCGCTGGGCAAGATGATGACTTGCACGGTGCTGCTGGTCATCGCGTCGTGGTGCGCCGCGCTGGTGGGCGGGCACAGCATGTCGCTGGGCGCGGGTGCGGCCTGGCTGGCGGTGCTGCTGCTGGCGCTGGGCATGGCCGTGTACCTGCACCAGGTGACCGTGGCGCCGCTGTCGCAAATGCTGCGCTGGGCCAACCGCATGGCCGCGGGCGACCTTACACAAAAGATCGCGGCCACGCGCACCGACACGGTGGGCGACCTGCAAAAGGCGCTGGCCCAGCTCAATGTGAACCTGCTGTCCATCGTGCGCGATGCGCGGCAGGAGAGCGAGCACATGCAGACTTCCACCCGCGAGATCGCCCAGGGCAACCAGGACCTGTCGTCCCGCACCGAAGCGCAGGCCAGCAACCTGCAGCAAACGGCGGCGTCGATGGAGGAGATCACCGGCACCGTCAAGCAGACCGCGGAATCCGCGCGCCAGGCCACGGTGCTGGCCACGCAGGCCACCCAGGTGGCCGAGCGCAGCAGCGAAGCGGTGGACAGCGTGGCCAGCACCATGAAGCAGATCCAGACCGCCTCGGGCCGCATCAGCGAGATCACCCAGCTCATCGACTCCATCGCGTTCCAGACCAACATCCTTGCGCTGAACGCAGCCGTGGAGGCCGCGCGCGCGGGCGACCAGGGGCGGGGCTTTGCGGTGGTGGCGTCGGAGGTGCGTAGCCTCTCGCACCGCACCCTGTCCGCCGCCAAGGAGATCCGCCAGCTCATCGACGATTCGGCCACCAAGGTGAGCGAAGGCCATCAGAAGACCGACGCTGCCCAGAAAACCATGACCGAGTCGCTGGAGCTGGTGCGCCGCGTGAACACCCTCATCGGTGAGATCCACAGCGCCTCCAACGAGCAGCTGAGCGGCATCTCGCAGGTCAATGCCGCCGTGGCGCAGCTGGACACCATCACGCAGCAGAACGCCGCGCTGGTCGAGGAAAACGCGGCGTCGGCCATGCAACTCAACGGCCAGGCGCAGACGATGACGGAAACCGTGCAGGTCTTCCGCATTGACGCGTCGGCACCCAGCCAGGCGAGGGACGCGGTGGCGCTACGCAGGGAGATGAAGGGCGCATCGTCCGAGCGGGCGCTGGCCGCAGCTTGAGCGGCATTGCGGGGCACGCAGGCGTCGAAACCCGCGCGGCGCCATCGCCAGTGCCACCGTGGAACTGGCTTCTCCAGGCCATCGGTGGCGTCCCCGTGGGCGGAGGCCGCGCAGCGGTGCAACCGGGGCTACGTACTACCGCGCACTGTCAGCTCAAACCCAAGGTCCACTGAATTGCGCTCGGGCACATCGCCCCGCATCAGTGTCAGCAGCATTTTTGCGCTGGCTTCGCCGATGGCCGAACGGGGCGTGCGCACGGTGGTCAGCGGCGGCAGCATCTGGTCGCTGCCTGCCAGGTCGTTGAAGCCGGCAATCGCTACCTGGCCCGGAACCGCCAACCGCAGGCGCTGGGCAGCCAGCAGGCCGCCCTGGGCCAGGTCGTCGTTACAGAAGAAGACGGCGTCCACGCCGGGGCGGGTGCGCAGCACTTCTTCCAGCAGTTCGGCACCCAGGCGGATGGACGAGGGCTCGGGGCTCAGCAGCTCCAGCCGCGGGTCGTACAGGCCGGCCTCGCGCAGGCAGCGGCGGTAGCCTTCGGCGCGCTGCATGGTGCGTGGGTCGAGCTGCGCGGCCACAAAGGCCACCTTGCGGTAGCCGCGGGCCAGCAGGTGGCCGGTCATGCTGTGGCCTGCCTCCTGCTGCGAAAAGCCCACGCAGTACACGCCAGCGGCGGAAGTCATCTCCATCAAGTGCACGCAGGGCACGCCGCTGGCGGCAATCATCTGGCGCGCGGCCTCGGTGCGGTCAAAGCCGGTCACCAGCAGGCCCGCTGGGCGGTGGGCCAAGTAGGTGCGCAGCAGTTGTTCTTCTTCCGCAGGGTCGTAGTGCGTCACGCCGATCAGGGCTTGGTAGCCGTGGGGGAAGAGCGTGCGGTGCACGGACTCCAGCACGTCCACGAAGAGCGCGTTGGACAGCAGCGGCACCAGCACCGGCACCTGCACGCTGCGCTGCGAAGCCAGGGCCCGCGCGGCTGGGTCAGGCACATAGCCTAGTTGCTGGGCGGCGTCCTTCACACGCTGCACCAGTTCGGATGCCACGCCACGCTCGCCCCGCAGGGCGCGCGATGCGGTGATGGGGCTCACGCCTGCGGCCTTGGCCACATCGCTCAGCGTGGTGCGGCCGCTGGATCGGCGGCGGAAGTCGGTTCTGGCGGGGGGGAAAGAAGCGGGCAAGGGTTTTCCCTCGGTGGTGATCACTTGCAAATGGCTAGGATAGCGCTGTCCGAAATCTCAGACAAGCAGCTTCTGTTGTGGTGATGTGGGTTCGAGACGGTTCTGCATATTTTTTAGCGTCCCTTTGGAGGGATGTTTTTTTGAAGTCAATTGGATAGCGCTACCAAATGAGTTTTGTCTCCTCAGACGTGTTCCTGGTGGTCATGGGCGTTGCGGGCTGCGGCAAGTCCAGCCTGGGGCAGGTGTGCGCTCGCCAGCTTGGATTGCCGCTGCTGGAGGGGGACGATTTCCACTCTGCGGCCAATGTCAACAAGATGCGAAGTGGCGTGCCGCTCAGCGACGAGGACCGCCAAGCCTGGCTGGCCGTCTTGGCTGGGCAACTGCTGGCGCATCCTGCGGGCGTGGTGCTGACCTGTTCCGCGCTAAGACAGCGCTACCGTGATCAACTGCGCGCCGCCGTGCCCCAGTTGAAGTTTGTGTTTCTGAGTCTCACGCAGGACCAGGCGCGCGAACGTGTGGCCGCACGGCCTGGCCATCTGTTCCCGGTAAGCCTGGTGGCCAGCCAGTTTCAAACGCTGGAAGACCCCAGCCAGGAAACCGGCGTGTTGCGCCTGGATGCCACGCTCCCATTGGCCGACCTGGGCAAACAGGTGCAGCGGTGGCTGGAAACCAGCGCCGCTACCGAGTCCCAGCCAGGGGCCGCTCCCACAAGCCACCGCCTGGAGATGTAAGCCATGGCCATTCGCAAATTACTCAAGCACCTGGTCGAGGCGCTCATGGCGCTGAGCCTGCTGGGCATGGTGGTCGCCGTGTTCGGCAACGTGGTGCAGCGCTACCTGTGGGGCACGGGCTGGGTAGCGTCTGAAGAGCTGTCGCGCCTGCTGTTTGTCTGGCTGGTGTGCCTGGCGGCCACGCTGGCCTTTGGCGAAGGGCAGCATCTGGGCTTCGACCTGGTGACTGCGCGCCTGAAAGGCGCTGCTGCGACGGCGATGCGGTGGCTGACGCGCGCACTGATTGCCATGGCGCTGTACTACCTGATCGTGGGCGCCTGGCAGCAGGTGGTGGTGGGCATGGACAGCCGCAGCCCGGTCATGAACTACCCGCTGGCCTTGGCGGCCGGGGGCATCTTGCTCATGGGCGCCTGCATGGCCGCCATCCTGGTGTTGCAGGCCTGGCAAGACCTGCGCGGCACCACGCCGCCCGCTCACCCTACCGCCCCGAAGGCTGAAGCGCCATGACGATTGCTCTGTTCTTGTTTGTGCTGTTCGCCGCCATGACGGTGGGCGTGCCCATTGCCTTCGCGCTCATGCTTACCGCGCTGGCGCTGATGGTGCACCTGGACTTTTTCGATGCGCAGTTGCTGGCGCAGAACATGCAAGCCGGCTTCGACAGCTTTCCGCTGTTGGCCGTGCCGTTCTTCATCTTGGCTGGCGAGCTGATGAACGCCGGGGGCCTGAGCCGCCGCATCATCGACTTGGCGCGCACCTTTGTGGGCCACATCCCCGGCGGGCTGGGCTACGTGGCCATTGCCGCGTCGCTGATGCTCGCGTCCATGAGCGGCTCGGCCATTGCCGACACCGCCGCGCTGGCCACGCTGCTGCTGCCCATGATGCGGCGCCAGAACTACCCTGATGGTTCCAGCGCCGGCCTCATTGCGGCGGGCGGCATCATCGCGCCCATCGTGCCGCCGTCCATGCCCATGGTGATCTACGGCGTAACGACCAACACCTCCATCAGCAAGCTGTTTCTGGCGGGCATCGTGCCCGGCATCCTGATGGCCGTGGCACTGGTGGTGGTGTGGCGCTGGGTCGCCAAGGACAAGAACCTTGCCGTGGCCGAAAAGACCTCGTGGCCCGAGCGCCGCCGCGCCCTGGCTGGCAGTGTGTGGGCCATGATGATGCCGGTGATCATCATCGGCGGCCTGCGCCTGGGCGTGTTCACCCCCACCGAAGCCGCGGTGGTAGCCGCCGTGTACGCCCTGCTGGTGGCCACCCTGGTGTACCGCGAACTCAACCTGGCGGGCATCTACAAGGTGTTTGTGGCAGCTGCCAAGACCACGGGCGTCGTCATGTTCCTGTGCGGCGCGGCCACCGCAGCCTCGTACATGGTCACGCTGGCCGACCTACCCAGCCAATTGGCGCAAAGCATGGGCCCGCTGCTCCAAAGCCCGGTGCTGTTCATGGCCGTGGTCTGCACTTTCCTGCTGGCCGTGGGCATGGTGATGGACCTCACGCCGACCATCCTCATCCTGGCGCCCGTGCTGGCGCCGCTTGCTGCCAAGGCGGGCATCGACCCGGTGTACTTCGGCTTCGTGTTCATCTTTGTGGGCTGCCTGGGGCTGCTCACGCCGCCCGTGGGCACCGTGCTCAACGTGGTGGCGGGCATCGGCCGACTGCGCATGGAGCCCGTCATTCGCGGCGTCATGCCCTTCCTGCTCATCTACATGACCATGCTGGCGCTGCTCATCTTGTTCCCGGTCATCGTGCTCGGGCCGCTCAAGCTGATGTTCTGACGTGCTCTGGAGCGCACTTCTTTCTCAACCCGTTTTTCACCCTGCCTTTTCCATCAAGGAGACAACCATGAAAACTTTCCGCCGTACCCTGCTGGCCGCTCTGTCGGTGGCCGCCATTGCCGCCTCGTTCCAGGCCGCTGCGCAAGACATCAAGCCCCGCATGATCCGCTTCGGTTATGGCCTCAACGAGGTGTCCAACCAGGGCCGCGCAGCCAAGCTGTTTGCCGAAGAAGTGGAAAAAGCCTCGGGCGGCAAGATGAAGGTGCGCGCCATCGGCGCTGCCGCGCTGGGCTCGGATGTGCAGATGCAGCAGGCGCTGATCGGCGGCGCGCAGGAGATGATGGTGGGCTCCACCGCCACGCTGGTGGGTATCACCAAGGAGATGGCCATCTGGGATACCCCTTTCCTGTTCAATAACACCAAGGAGGCCGACGCCGTGCTGGACGGCCCCGTGGGCCAGAAGGTGATGGACAAGCTGCAGGAAAAAGGCCTGGTGGGCCTGGTGTACTGGGAAAACGGCTTCCGCAACCTCACCAACAACAAGCGCGCCGTGACCAAGCTGGAAGACATGGAAGGCATCAAGCTGCGCGTGATGCAAAACAACGTCTTCCTCGACAGCTTCAAGACCCTGGGCGCCAACGCCGTGCCGCTGCCGTTCTCTGAACTCTTCACCGCACTGGAGACCAAGACGGTGGACGGCCAGGAGAACCCCTACAACACCATCCTGTCGAGCAAGTTCTATGAGGTGCAAAAGTACCTCACCGTCACCAACCACGTCTACAGCCCCTGGATCGTGTTGGTGAGCAAGAAGTGGTGGGACGGCCTGTCCAAGACCGAGCAGGGAATCCTGCTCGACGCCGCCAAGAAGAGCCGCGACTTCGAGCGCAAGGACACGCGCGACGAGGCCGACAAGGCCCTCGCCGATCTGAAGGCCAAAGGCATGCAGATCAATGAACTCTCCCCCGCCGAAGCCAACCGCATGCGCGAAAAACTGGGGGCCGTGAACGCCAGCATCTCGGCCAATGTGGGAGAAGCCTTGTGGAAGGAAGTGCAGGGTGCCGTGGCGCAGGCGCGCGGGGGCAAGTGACAACAGCGGCGCTGGATCTTCGTACGTCCCGCCGCTTCGCATGCAGCAAAAAGGCCGAGACCCCGCACGGGGTCTCGGCCTTTTTTCTTGTGCCGTTCGCGTTTTTTCAAAAGCCAACCGCGCACATCGGCTGCGCCGTGGCGCAAGCGGTGTCAATTACAGCGAACCCACTTCGCCCGACGAGATCTTGCCGGCGCGCACGGCGTCAACGGCTTGGGCGCTCACGGCGCTACGGTCGGCGGTGGACGAGTACACCAGGGCGCGCGAGCCGGAGGGGATGGCGCCGCTGGTCTGGGCTACGGTGGCGGCTTCGGCCATCACCTCGGCGCGAGTGCGGTTGGTCTCAAACTTGGCGGCGTACTGCGAAGCGTCGGCTTCATCAGCCTGAGCACCAAAAGAAGCGAAAGCAGCCACAGCGGCGAGGGACAGGAAACGTGCGGTCTTGTTCATGGTGAAACTCCTGGAGAGATGATCAGAAAACGGAGAAAAAGAAAAGAAGCTTTAGGGAAGGGCGTGATGCTGGATTACATCGAGCCCAGTTCGCCGTGGGGGATCTGGCCGGTGCGCACGGCGTCGGCAGCCTGGGCGCTCACGGCAGCGCGGTCGGCGGTGCTCTTGTAGGTCACCACACGCGAACCGGCGGGTTCCTGGCTGCGGGCCTGGGCCACGGTGGAGGCTTCGGCTTGCACTTCGGCGCGGGTGCGGTTGGTTTCAAACTTAGTTGCGAACTGCGAAGCATCGGCTTCGTCAGCGTGGGCGCCAAAAGATGCGAAAGCGGCAACAGCGGCGATGGAGAGGAAGCGGGCAGTGGTGTTCATGATGATGAAGTCCTTCAGTTAAAAAAAGCGTCTCAAAAAAGCCGGGAAGAAGCAGTCAAGGCACGGGCGAAAAACTGGCTGCAACCCGGGTTCGGTGAGTCGCCTTGCGGGTTCGGCTCATCGATGGGATGAACTGTACGCCGCAGGTGTTCAGAGAAAAACTACCGAGTCGCAAACTAACTGTTCCGGTATTGGAAACAATCGGCGGACCGTTTCTGTGCATCACAGGGCTTTGGACCGAAGATTGTTCACAAATCGCGTTGAACATGACCGCAATGGTGCCGGCGGTGTCGCAGTGCGTCGTCTCGTGGTGGTTTCGGTTCTTTTCGGTTTGTTTCGCGTGCTGGCGAATGCAACAGGTGCGAAACAAATGCGTCGAGCCGCGCCGGGAGAGCCCCTATCTGCGTGGGCGCAGACCCTTGAAATCGTCAAGTTTTTTGGCCTTTAGGCGGGACGGTTCGGCACGCAGATCGGGCTTGCGTGGGTTGCGTTGCCGGGGCGAATGGGCTGAAATCTCTCTTGCCTGTTTCAGGTGTTCAGAGGGAGGCTTGCATGACCGTCGTTGCCAAAATTCTCCAGTCCAAACCGGACGCCACCGTTTACACCATTGCGCCCACTGCGTCGGTGCTGGATGCCCTGCAGCTGATGGCGGAAAAGGGCATTGGCGCCCTGGTCGTCACTGAGGGCGATGCCATCGCAGGGATCTTCACCGAGCGGGACTATGCCCGCAAGATCGCGCTGATGGGCCGGACGTCGGCCGTGACGCAGGTGCGCGATGTGATGACGTCCGCCGTGCGTTTTGTGCGGCCCGACCAGACCAGCGAGCAGTGCATGCAGATCATGAGCACGGGCCGTCTGCGCCACTTGCCGGTGGTGGACGGCAATACCAAGCTGGTGGGCATGATTTCCATCGGCGATCTGGTCAAGGACATCATCTCCGAGCAGAAATTCATCATTGAACAGCTGGAGCAGTACATCACTGGAAGCCACTAGAGTACATCCCCCTGAGCAACCGTCTTGGAAGTCAAGCGCAATGGTGATTTGGATTCCATGCGGAGCCTTGCTTAGCGATGGCGTTAAGCATCGTCAGCAGCTTGCGCATGCAAGCCACCAAGGCGA
>NZ_JBKBKQ010000024.1:0-71002 GCF_046294525.1 Acidovorax sp. | reverse complement strand
TTCCCCTTCCAACAAACGAGTGAGTTGATGAGAGATCGAACTTCCCATCGTGGCACCTGGATGCCGTATTGCGCAACTGTGCGGTTCACTCGGGACGGGGAAGTCCCTTTCATTCGTTAGGCCTCTCATAACAAGCAGCCATTGCCATGTCAGATGTCATCGCAGCACACAAGCGTTCCTCCAATCATCGCCCGGAGCTGGCGAGCAGTGAGAAGTGCGGTTGCTTTTACTGCTTGGCCACATTCGCCCCAACGGCAATCAAGGAGTGGATTGACTGGCCTCCAGAGACGCCCGATGGACAAGAAAATGATGCAGGGACAACAGCAATATGTCCCGTATGCGGCATCGACTCAGTCATCGGATCATCTTCTGGATTTTCAATTACTAAGACTTTCTTGGAGCAAATGAGGAGCCATTGGTTTTAACTCCGTCACCTCTATAATTTGCCATTAGAGTGAGTTCCCATAGAACGGGCAACACAATGAGCGGCGCAACCATTCAAGCATCAGCCACCAGCCTAACCGGTTGGTCAAGCCGACGCCCACAAGCTCCGCTTGTGGGTGCCCTCCGTGCTTCGCACTCCGGCGCGGCTTACCGTGAGCGTTGAGCGCCAGCTTTCACCTGCCGCCACCGACTGCTAGTGGCCGATTGCCGACTTAGATCGGATAACCAGAGGCGTGACAATAGTGGCGCGCGACGGCGGTAGTTGGCGAGCGAAGGCGAGCTAAGTTGTTGAAAAATAAGGGTTTTTAGGCCCCTTTTAATCCGTTGGTCACAAGTTCGAATCTTGTACGTCCTACCACCCTTTCCATTCAAAAGCCTCCTTTCGGAGGCTTTTGTTTTTGGGTTACCCCAACAACGTGACGGGGCTGCCCGTGCAATTGCGCGGCCGAGCAACCGCCTTGTTCAACGCGGGGATGATGTGATCTCGGGCGGCGCGGGAGAGAACAGGTCCCAGCAAGCCATGAACAGGGCTGCAATCACCGGGCCGATCACGAACCCGGTCAGCCCGAAGATGGACATGCCGCCCAGGGTGGAGATCAGCACCACATAGTCCGGCATCTTGGTGTCCTTGCCCACCAGGATGGGGCGAAGGATGTTGTCGACGAGGCCTATTACAAAAATGCCGAAGGCCGTGAGCACCAGACCCTGCCAGATGGCGCCGGTGGCCAGAAAGTAGATCGCAACAGGAACCCAGATGAGCCCCGCGCCTACGGCTGGGAGCAGGGACAGGAACGCCATCAGAACGCCCCAGAGCACGGGGCCCTGAATGCCCAGAATCCAGAAGATCATGCCGCCCAGCGCGCCCTGAGACGCTGCCACTACGATATTGCCCTTCACGGTGGCCCGGATCACAGTGGTGAATTTATCCACCAGCTGCCGCTTGTGCGCCTCGTCCAGCGGCGTGGCCTGGCCGATGCGCAGTGCAAGTCGTGAGCCATCGCGCAGCAGGAAAAACAGCAGGTACAGCATGATGCCGAAGCTCACCACAAACTGCAGCGTGTTCTGGCCGATGCTGAGGGCCTGCGTGGCGACAAACTGGCTGGCCTGAACGGCCACGGACGAAAACCGCTGCTGCAGTTCGCCGATGGTGGTCAGGTTCAGGCGGTCCAGCAGGTTGACGGCCCATTCGGGCAGGGCGGCTATCACTTGCTGAAAGTACAGCCCGAAATTGAGTTGGCCCGAACGCACGCGGTCATAGATGGCCGTGGCCTCCTGGATTAGGGACACGGTGATCGCGCTCATGGGGAGGATGACCACAATCAGGCACAGCCCCAGGGTGCACAGTGCCGCCAGGTTGCGCCGCCGGGGCATGCGGCCCAGCAGCTTGCGGTGCAGAGGGGCAAACAGGATGGCCAGTACGACTCCCCAGAAAACGGCACCGTGAAACTGCCACAGGATGGCTCCAAACGCGAGGGTGACAAGAATCAGCAGGATCAGGAAGGCTTTGTTCTGGACGGTCGGAGATGTCATGAGGTGGCCTGGCAATCGAATACCCGGAATGTACGCGAGGCCAAGGGGCGGGCAGGCGCCAGCCGCACCCAATCAGACCTGATTTTTGCTGGGGGCCGGCTTTCACGTTGTCCTGCAGTTTGGGCGGGCCTGCGTTCAATGGCACAATGGCGGTCGCAACCCAAGGCCCTTCCCCAGCCACAGTCGCATCCGCCAATCGGTTCAGCCGTGTCGCGGAAGGTTTCTCAACCAGCTAATGCTTTCCTAAGGAAAGCGGAGGTCAGCGGAATATGAGCGATATGACATCCGTCTATCAAGCCTACCAAGGCAACACCTATCTCTTCGGCGGCAATGCGCCGTATGTCGAAGAGATGTACGAAAACTACCTTGCCAACCCGGGTAGCGTGCCAGACAACTGGCGCGAGTACTTTGACGCACTTCAAAATGTGCCTGCGGTGGACGGCAGCAATGCCAAGGACGTTCCCCACCTGCCCGTCATCAATGCCTTCGCCGAGCGTGCCAAGCAGGGCGGCACCAAGGTGGTCGTGGCTACCGGCGCGGATTCCGAACTGGGCCGCAAACGCACTGCGGTACAGCAGTTGATCGCCGCATACCGCAATGTGGGTCAACGCTGGGCCGACCTGGACCCGCTCAAGCGCACCGAGCGACCCGCCATCCCCGAGCTGGAGCCGTCTTTCTACGGCTTCAGCGATGCCGACCAGGAAGTGGTGTTCAACACCAGCAACACCTTCTTCGGCAAAGAGTCCATGACTCTGCGCGAACTGATCAATGCCCTGCGCGAAACGTATTGCGGCTCCATTGGTGCCGAATACATGTATGCCACTGACCAGAACCAAAAGCGCTGGTGGCAGGAAAAGCTCGAAACCATTCGCAGCAAACCCAATTTCGGCGCAGAAAAGAAAAAGCAGATCCTGGACCGCCTTACGGCTGCTGAAGGCCTGGAGCGCTTCCTGCACACCAAGTACGTCGGCCAGAAGCGTTTCTCCCTTGAAGGGGGCGAAAGCTTCATCGCCGCCATGGACGAACTGATCCAGTCCGCTGGCGCCAAGGGCGTCCAGGAAATCGTGATTGGCATGGCCCACCGCGGCCGCCTGAACGTGCTGGTGAACTCCCTGGGCAAGATGCCCAAGGACCTGTTTGCCGAGTTCGACCACACTGCCCCGGAAGACCTGCCCTCGGGCGACGTGAAGTACCACCAGGGCTTCAGCTCCGACGTGACGACCCCCGGCGGCCCGGTCCACCTGTCGCTGGCATTCAACCCCTCTCACCTGGAGATCGTGAACCCCGTGGTCGAAGGCTCTGTGCGTGCCCGCATGGACCGCCGCGCTGATCCCCATGGCAAGCAGGTTCTGCCCGTGCTGGTGCACGGCGACGCCGCCTTTGCCGGCCAGGGTGTGAACCAGGAAACTCTGGCGCTGGCCCAGACCCGTGGCTACTCCACCGGCGGCACGGTGCACATCATCATCAACAATCAGATCGGCTTCACAACGTCCGACCCGCGCGATGCGCGCTCTACGCTGTATTGCACTGACATCGTGAAGATGGTCGAGTCGCCGGTGCTGCACGTCAATGGCGACGATCCGGAAGCTGTGGTTCTGGCCACCCAGCTCGCCCTGGAATTCCGCATGGAGTTCAAGAAAGACGTGGTGGTGGACATCATCTGCTTCCGCAAGCTTGGCCACAACGAGCAGGACACGCCCGCGCTCACCCAGCCGCTGATGTACAAGAAGATTGGCCAACACCCCGGTACGCGCAAGTTGTACGCCGACAAGCTCGCTACGCAAGGACTGGGCGAGACCCTGGGCGATGACATGGTCAAGGCCTACCGCGCCGCCATGGACGCGGGCAAGCACACGGTGGACCCTGTGCTGACCAACTTCAAGAGCAAGTACGCCGTGGACTGGAGCCCTTTCCTGGGCAAAAAGTGGACGGACGCTGGCGACACGGCCATCCCCCTGGCCGAGTGGAAACGCCTGGCCGAGAAGATCACGACGATCCCCGAAAGCGTGACGCCGCACCAGCTGGTCAAGAAGGTGTACGACGACCGCGCGGCCATGGGCCGTGGCGAGATCCCTGTGGACTGGGGCATGGGCGAGCACATGGCTTTTGCGTCGCTGGTGGCCAGCGGCTACCCTGTGCGCCTGTCCGGCGAAGACTGCGGCCGCGGTACGTTCACGCACCGCCATGCGGTGATTCACGATCAGAAGCGTGAGAAATGGGACGAAGGGACCTATGTTCCGTTGGCCAACGTGGCCGAAAACCAGGCCCCATTTGTCGTGATCGACTCCATCCTGTCTGAAGAGGCTGTGCTGGCGTTTGAATACGGCTACGCCTCCAACGACCCCAACACCCTGGTGATCTGGGAAGCCCAGTTCGGCGACTTCGCCAATGGCGCCCAGGTGGTGATCGACCAGTTCATCGCGTCGGGTGAAGTGAAGTGGGGCCGGGTGAACGGCATTACGCTGATGCTGCCGCACGGCTATGAAGGCCAGGGTCCTGAGCACAGCTCGGCCCGCCTGGAGCGCTTCATGCAGCTGGCCGCCGACGCCAACATGCAGATCGTGCAGCCCACCACGGCCAGCCAGATCTTCCATGTGTTGCGCCGCCAGATGGTGCGCGACCTGCGCAAGCCGCTGATCATCATGACACCCAAGTCGCTGCTGCGTAACAAGGACGCCACCTCGCCGCTGTCCGAGTTCACCAAGGGCAGCTTTCAGACGGTGATCCCTGAGCAGGACGAGGCCATCGTGAAGAAGGCCGCGAAGGTCAAGCGCGTGATCGCCTGTTCCGGCAAGGTGTACTACGACCTGGTGAAGAAACGCACTGAGCGTGAGGACGACGACGTCGCCATCATCCGCGTCGAGCAGCTCTATCCTTTCCCGCACAAGGCTTTTGCTGCCGAGCTGAAGCGGTTTCCCAACGCCACGGACATCGTGTGGTGCCAGGACGAGCCGCAGAACCAGGGCGCCTGGTTCTTCATTCAGCACAACATCCACGAGAACATGCTTGACGGTCAAAAACTCGGCTATGCCGGCCGCGCGGCCTCCGCATCGCCCGCCGTGGGGTATGCCCACCTGCACCAGGAGCAGCAAAAGGCGCTGGTGGATGCTGCATTCGCCAAGCTCAAGGGTTTTGTCCTGACCAAGTAAGGCCAGCTACCCGAACGAACACAGAACAGAACCCTACTGAAAGAATTCAAAATGGCTATCGTAGAAGTCAAAGTCCCCCAGCTGTCCGAATCCGTGGCCGAGGCCACCATGCTGACCTGGAAGAAAAAGGCCGGTGAGGCCGTGGCGGTGGACGAAATCCTGATCGAGATCGAAACCGACAAGGTTGTGCTCGAAGTGCCCGCACCGTCGGCTGGCGTGCTGGCCGAAATCATCCAGGGCGACGGCGCCACCGTAGTGGCCGACCAGCTCATCGCCAAGATCGACACCGAGGGCAAGGCCGGTGCCGCTGCGCCCGCATCCGCCCCTGCCGCTGCCGCACCTGCCCCCGCTGCCGCTGCACCTGCTGCAGCGCCTGCCGCCGCTGGTGGCTCCAAGGGCGATGTGGCCATGCCCGCCGCTGCCAAGCTGCTGGCAGAGAACAACATGTCCGCATCGGCCGTGGCCGGCACGGGCAAGGACGGCCGCGTGACCAAGGGCGACGTGCTGTCTGCCGTGGCCGGTGGCGCCAAGGCTGCCGCGGCTCCGAGCGTGATCCCTACCGGCGTGCCCACCAAGGCACTGCCCCAGGTAGCAGCGCCCGCCGGCAAGGAAGACCTGAGCGGCCGCCCCGAGCAGCGAGTGCCCATGAGCCGTCTGCGCGCCCGCGTGGCCGAGCGTCTGCTGCAGTCGCAGTCGACCAACGCCATCCTGACCACGTTCAACGAAGTGAACATGGCGCCGGTGATGGACCTGCGCAAGAAGTTCCAGGACAGCTTCACCAAGGAACATGGCACCAAGCTGGGCTTCATGTCCTTCTTCGTCAAGGCTGCTGTGCACGCCTTGAAGAAGTACCCCGTGCTGAACGCATCGGTGGACGGCAACGACATCGTCTACCACGGCTACTTCGACATCGGTATCGCCGTGGGCTCGCCCCGCGGCCTGGTGGTGCCCATCCTGCGCAATGCAGACCAGATGAGCTTCGCCGACATCGAGAAGAAGATTGCCGAGTTCGGCAAGAAGGCTGCCGAAGGCAAGCTGGGCATTGAAGAAATGACCGGCGGCACGTTCTCCATATCCAATGGCGGCACGTTCGGCTCCATGCTGTCCACCCCCATCATCAACCCGCCCCAGTCGGCCATCCTGGGCGTGCACGCCACCAAGGACCGTGCCGTGGTGGAGAACGGCCAGATCGTGATCCGCCCGATGAACTACCTGGCCATGTCCTACGACCACCGCATCATCGACGGCCGCGAAGCCGTGCTGGGCCTGGTGGCGATGAAGGACGCGCTGGAAGACCCATCGCGCCTGCTGTTCGACATCTGATCCACTGACTGCATCGACCCACCCGCGTGGCCCGGCCTCTGGTCCTGCCCGCCGGTGGGTCTTTCTCCAACAGACTGAACGAGATTTCCCATGAGCAAACAATTTGATGTGATCGTCATCGGTGGCGGCCCCGGCGGCTACATCGCCGCCATCCGCGCAGCCCAGCTGGGCTTCAATGTGGCCTGTATCGACGAATGGAAGAACGAGAAGGGTGGCCCCGCACCCGGTGGCACCTGCACCAACGTGGGCTGCATTCCCTCCAAGGCGCTGCTCCAATCGTCCGAGCATTTCGAGCACGCCAACAAACACTTTGCCGAGCACGGCATCACGGCCAGTGACGTCAAGATCGACGTGGCCAAGATGATTGCCCGCAAGGACACCGTTGTGAAGCAGAACAACGACGGCATCCTGTATCTGTTCAAGAAGAACAAGGTCAGCTTCTTCCACGGCCGCGGTTCTTTCGTGAAGGCCGCTGAAGGCGGGTATGAGATCAAGGTGACCGGCGCCGCCGAAGAAACGCTTTCGGCCAAGCAGATCATCATCGCCACGGGCTCCAACGCCCGTGCGCTGCCTGGCGTGCCCTTCGACGAAGAGAGTGTCCTCTCCAACGACGGCGCTCTGCGTGTGGGCGCCGTGCCCAAGAAGCTCGGCCTGATTGGCTCGGGCGTGATCGGCTTGGAAATGGGGTCGGTGTGGCGCCGCCTGGGTGCTGAAGTCACCATCCTGGAAGGCCTGCCGACCTTCCTGGGTGCGGTGGACGAGCAGATCGCCAAGGAAGCCAAGAAGGCCTTCGACAAGCAGGGCCTGAAGATCGAGCTGGGCGTGAAGGTCGGCGAGATCAAGACCGGCAAGAAGGGTGTGAGCATTGCCTACACCAACGCCAAGGGCGAAGCCCAGTCGCTGGACGTGGACAAGCTCATCGTTTCCATCGGCCGCGTGCCCAACACCATCGGGCTGAACACCGAAGCCGTCGGCCTGCAGCTCGATGAGCGCGGCGCCATCGTGGTGGACGGCGACTGCAAGACCAACCTGCCCGGCGTGTGGGCCGTTGGCGATGTGGTGCGCGGCCCGATGCTGGCGCACAAGGCCGAGGAAGAAGGCGTTGCCGTGGCCGAGCGCATCGCTGGCCAGCACGGTCACGTCAACTTCAACACCATTCCCTGGGTCATCTACACCAGCCCAGAGATCGCCTGGGTGGGACGTACGGAGCAGCAGCTCAAGGCCGACGGCGTCAAGTACAAGGCCGGCAGTTTCCCGTTCCTGGCCAACGGCCGCGCGCGCGCGCTGGGCGACACCACCGGCATGGTCAAGATGCTGGCCGATGCCGAGACCGACGAGATCCTGGGCGTGCACATCGTGGGCCCGCAGGCCAGCGAGCTGATCTCCGAAGCCGTGGTGGCCATGGAGTTCAAGGCCAGCAGCGAAGACATCGCGCGCATTTGCCACGCGCACCCGTCGCTCTCTGAAGCCACCAAGGAAGCGGCCCTGGCGGTGGACAAGCGCACTCTGAACTTCTGATTTTGGATAAAAACAGGCTCTAGCGCTTGCTGGATAAGCGCTAGCAGCTATCAAAATCATAGTTTTAGAGTGCTGATTTCGTGACTGTCAAACAGGCGTATCTGGCCGAATTGGCCGCCAAGGGCTACAAAAGCGATCCCGCCCAGCTGCGGGCAGTGGATGCGCTGCAGCGCTGCGCTGACGACTGGGCAGCCTACAAAGCGCGGCGGTCCAATGCGCTCAAGAAGCTGATCAACCGCCCCGAGGTACCCCGAGGCGTGTACATGTACGGCGGGGTAGGGCGCGGGAAAAGCTTCCTCATGGAATGCTTTTTCGATGCCGTCCCCCTCAAGCGCAAGGTGCGCCTGCACTTTCACGAGTTCATGCGCGAAGTACACCGCGAGCTGGCAGGGCTGCAAGGCACCGTGGACCCGCTGGACGTGCTGGGCGCGCGCATTGCCAAGCGCTACAAGCTCATCTGCTTTGACGAGTTCCACGTCGCGGACATCACCGACGCGATGATCCTGCACCGGCTGCTGGCCGCGCTGTTTGATAACGGTGTGGGCTTTGTCACCACCTCCAACTTCAAACCGGACGAGCTTTATCCTGACGGCCTGCACCGCGACCGCATTTTGCCGGCCATTGCGCTGCTCAACGAACGGCTGGAGGTCGTGAACGTGGACAACGGCACCGACTACCGGCGCCGCACGCTGGAGCACGTGAAGCTCTACCACACCCCCCTGGGGCCCGAGGCCGACGCCGAGATGAACCAGGCCTTTGACCAATTGGCCGAGGTGCACGAGGAAGACCCTGTGCTGCATATCGAGCAGCGCGAGATTCGCGCGCGGCGCAAGGCTGGTGGCGTGGTGTGGTTTGATTTCAGAACGCTCTGCGGCGGACCGCGTTCGCAGAACGACTATCTGGAGATCGCCACGCAGTTCCACACCGTGCTGCTCTCCGATGTCCCGCACATGCCGGTCAGCATGGCGTCGCCGGCGCGCCGCTTTACCTGGCTGGTAGACGTGTTGTACGACCGGCGCGTCAAGCTCATCATGTCGGCCGCCGTCCCGCCCGAGAAGCTGTACACCGAAGGCCCGCTGGCCCACGAGTTTCCGCGCACGGTGTCGCGGCTCAATGAGATGCAGTCCAAAGAATTCCTGGCGCTGGAGCGCCGCATGGTGGACACGGGGCTCACATGAACCTGCATAAGCGACACGTTGCTCTGTACATCCCGGCGCCCGTGCCGCGATGGTGGAAGGCTTTGTTGCCTGCTGGCGCGCCTGCTTGCGTGCTCGCTGTTGTGCTGGCTTTGCTGTCGGCGCTGCCGTCCGTGCAGGCAGCGACCGCCCAAACATCCGAACAAGAGGCCACCCCCCTGGAAGTGGCATCGGCGCAGCGCAAAGCAGAGCATGAGCGCATCCGCGCGGAGCGGGCGGCCCTGCAAACCCAGCGCCAGCGCGACGAGGCGGTCTGCTATCAGAAGTTCTCGGTGGAGGATTGTCTGCGCGGCGTGCGCGCCCAGGTCCGCGATGCGGAGACCCGCTTGCGCAACCGCGAAATTGCCCTGAACGATGCGGAGCGCAAGGAGAAAGCGGCGGAGCGTTTGCGTGCCATTGAAGAGAAACAGGGCGCTGTGTCGTCGGCTGCGTCTGCCGCCGGGGGAGTGCCCGGGACCACCTTGCGCCATCCCAGCCGTGCCGCCGACGCTGCGACAATCAAGGCCCAGAAGGACCAGGATGCCGAGCGTCGCGCCTTGGCCCAACGCGACAGGGTGCAGGCGCAGGCCCAGGAGCAGTTGGCGCGGAATGCCGACAACGCCGAGCGCGCCGCCAAGGCTCGGGCTAGGCAGGCTGAGGCGCTCAGGGCGGCCGACGAGCGCCGCGCCCGGGTGGAGAAGGCCCGCGCAGATGCTGCGTCAGCGGGTCGTGTACCTGCTGCGCCATTGCCCGCTGCGCCATTGCCAGCTGCGTCGGCAGCGCGCTGAGGAGATCGCGCTCCATCCAGGGCCCGTCGCCGGTGGGGTCCAGCCCCATGTGCATCAGGCTCTGTCAGTAGCTAGGCCGTGGTGAGGCGAGCCACCTTCTTCTCTTCGACAAGCGCCTCGATCTTCACGATCACGAGCGACAGGTTGTCGCCGCCGCCTCGCGCCCGCGTACGCGCTTTTTCGATGAGGAACTCCGTGGCTTCGCGGGGCGAGAGGGAGTCCACCACCGAACCCAGCTCGGTGGGCGAGAAGTAGTGCCACACGCCATCGCTGCACGCCATGAGCACGTCGCCGGGTTGCAGCTGCGGAATGATGTGCGTCGTAACAGGCGGGTCGCTTTCAGTGCCCAGGCACCCCACCAGGATGTTGGAGTGCGGGTGGTTATTGGCCTCGGCCTCTGTCAGCTCACCGCGGTCCACCAGGGCCTGCACGTAGGAGTGATCGCTGGTGCGCGACACCAGACGCGAGCCTTGAAAGTGGTAGATGCGCGAGTCGCCGGCATGCACCCAGTGGCAGTCGCCACGCGGGTTGATCAGGAAGGCGGCGATGGTGCTGTGCGGCTCCTGCTCCGACGAGATGGCCGTGAGGCGAATCACGATATGGGCTTCTTCCACCATGCTCTTGAGCATGGCCACCGGGTCGTCGGTGTCGGGTGAATAGCGCTCGAACAGCTGGCGCGCTGTCATCATCACCTGGTCGGACGCCTTGCGGCCCCCGCTGCGACCGCCCATGCCGTCTGCCACCACACCCAGCACGCAACCGTTGTGCCGGGGGTGTGCGATCAGGGCCACCTGGTCTTGCTGGTATTCCCGGTCGCCCTTGTGGATGCCGGTGGACGCGATGAGGCGGAACGCTTTGGTCATGCTGGTGATTGTGGAGCGCGCGTGCGCAAACGCCCACCGAAGCGGCGGGCCAAGCGCGTATTATCCGCCCGCCTGTCGCATTTTCGCCATCGCAGCGCCCTTGGCCCTGACCCCGTTTGACTGACTCCCACATATCCTCCTTCCGTCCCGCACGGCGCGGTGATTTCTCATCCGCCACTGCGTGGACAGCCTGCTGCAAGCGTCGCGCTCACCTGAAGACCCACACCGCTGGGGTGGGCCGGTGTTGCGTGTACTTGCACGTGCGTGCGCAAGCCGGGGCCGCCTGATGGCACTTGCGGACATGGTGCAAGCGGTGTTCGCACCCGACGGCGTTCTCGCCCGGGCGGATGCCCAGTTTCAGCCGCGGGAAGGACAAACCGCAATGGCCGTCGCGGTGGCCCGCACGATGGAGGAAGGGGGCGCCCTGGTGGTGGAAGCGGGCACGGGTGTGGGCAAAACCTTCTCGTACCTGGTTCCGGCCCTGCTCAGCGGTGAGCGCGTGCTGCTGTCCACCGCCACCAAGGCGCTGCAAGACCAGCTGTATTCCAGGGATCTGCCGCGGCTTGCGCGCACGCTAGGGCTGCCGGTGCGCATGGCCCTGCTCAAGGGGCGCGCCAGCTATCTGTGTCTGCATCACCTGGAGCGGGCCCGTCAGGATGCACAGGCGGGCCAGCCTGGGGTGGCGCGCGTGCTTGGCAAGGTCGAGACCTGGGCGCAATCCACCACTACGGGCGATCTGGCGGAACTGACGGGGCTGGACGATCGCTCGCCCGTGATTCCCCTGATCACCTCCACCCGTGAGAACTGCCTGGGCTCGCAGTGCCCGCAGTTCCGTGAATGCCACGTTCACCGGGCCCGCCGCGAAGCGCTGGCTGCCGACATCGTGGTCATCAACCACCATCTCTTCTTTGCGGACGTGGCGGTGCGCGAATCCGGCATGGCCGAGCTGTTGCCCACCGTGCGGGTGGTGGTGTTTGACGAGGCGCATCGGATCAACGAAACCGGTGTGCAGTTCATGGGTCTCCAACTGAGCTCCGGACAACTGCTGGACCTGGGCCGGGACCTGCTGGCGGTGGGGCTGCAGCACGCGCGTGGCATGGCGGACTGGCTGGGCCTGGCACGCGCTGTAGAGCAGGCCGCGCAAGACCTGCGCCTGGCCGCTGGCGAAGCGCGCGGCGGCGTCAAACTCCGCTGGACCGGCGAGTACCCTGACGGCGTGGACGGTGTTGCCTGGCGCAGTGCCCTCGGGCGTGTGGCCGAGGCCTGTACTCAGGCCCTGGACGCGCTGGACACGGTGAGCGAGATAGCGCCGGACTTCGTGCGTCTGTACGAGCGCTGCAAGGAACTGCTGGCGCGGCTGGCGCGGTTTACCCGTGAAGGAAGCGCCGAGGGCGTGCGGTGGGTGGATGTCGGGCTTCAGGTGCGGCTGGTCGAGTCGCCCCTGGACATCGCCGAGGTCATGCGCACCCGCCTGTTGGGTGCTCCCCCCATGCCCGCAGCGGACCAGGACGGCTGGCCTGAGGATCCGGCCGCAGCATCCCCCTCGGCTGCAAGCAGGGCCTGGATATTCACTTCCGCCACGCTGGGCGACGATGAAGGTCTCACCTGGTTTACGCAGCGTGCAGGCCTGCAGAACGCGCGCATCTTGCGCGTGGCCAGTCCGTTCGACTATTCCCGCCAGGCCGCGCTGTATGTGCCGCGCAACCTGCCGTCGCCTGCCGACCCGACCCACAGCGCAGCGCTGGCGCAATGGGTGGGGCCAGCGGCCTTGCAGTTGGGTGGACGCACGCTGGTGTTGACCACCACGCTCAAGGCCCTGCGCACCGTGGGCGACGCACTCCGTAGCACGGTAGGCGGCACTGGCAGGCTGGAAGTGCTGATGCAGGGCGAATGGCCCAAGCGCAGGCTGATGGAACGGTTCCGCGAGGGCAGCGACCAGGGCCGGCGCGGGTGCGTGCTAGTGGCATCGGCCACGTTCTGGGAGGGCTTTGACGTGCCGGGGGATGCGCTGCAACTGGTGGTGATAGACAAGCTTCCGTTTCCCCCGCCGGGCGACCCGCTGGTAGAGGCGCGTACGCAAAAGATCGAAGATGCGGGAGGCTCGGCGTTCAAGTCCTATGCGTTGCCTGAGGCTGCTGTGGCGCTAAAGCAGGGTGCGGGCCGTCTGATACGCCACGAGACTGACCGAGGCATTCTGGTGGTGGGAGACAAGCGGCTTGTGACCATGGGCTACGGCAAGCGGCTGCTGGCGGCGTTGCCGCCCATGCGGCGCCTGGAAGCGCCTGAAGATTTTGAAGAGGCGCTGCGGGCGCTTACCAGAACTTCCACCACGGATCTGCCTTGCCCTTGAAGCCGCCGCGCACCATTTCGCTTTGTGGGTACGAGGTGTCCATCACGCGGCGTGCGTCGTCGCGCAACTGTGTCATGCCCAGCGCGTCATACGACTGGATCAGGATGTACAGTGCTTCTTCCAGGGCGGGCACGCCTTGGTAGTCGGCCAGCGCCACCTGCGCACGGTTGATGGCCGCCACATAGGCGCCGCGCTGGTAGTAGTAGCGCGCCACGTGCACTTCGTACTGCGCGAGCGAATTCACGATGTATGTCATGCGCTGGCGCGAATCCTGCGCGTAGCGTGAGTCAGGAAAGCGCGTGACCAGTTCGCTGAACGATTCAAACGAATCCTTGGCGGCTTTCTGGTCGCGTTCCGACAGATCCTGGCGCGAGATGAACGAGAACAGTCCCAGGTTGTCGTTGAAGTTGACCAGCCCCTTGAGGTACAGGGCGTAGTCCAGCGCGGGGCTGGCGGGATGCAGCTTCATAAAGCGGTCCAGCGTGGCGATGGCCTGGGCCTTTTCGCCGGCCTTGTATTGGGCGTAGGCTTTGTCGATCTGCGCTTGCTGCGCCAGTGGCGTACCTGCTGCGCGGCCCTCCAGTTTCTCCAGCAGCGGCACGGCCTTGTCGTAGGCACCGCTGTTCATTTCGTCCTGCGCTTCGGAGTGGATGCGATTGGGGCTCCAGCCGGCTGTTTTGTCCACAGAGGTGCTGGAGCAACCCGCCAGCAGGCCGGCGATGAGCAGGGCGGAAATGAGGGGCAGAGGAGCACGCAGCATTGCAGGCAGCTTTCAGCAAATGGAAATCAACGGGACAGAGGGGCGGCCCCGTTTGCAGCGGCTGCAAATCGGTCTGTGCGGCGGCGCCCCGGGCACGCGGGCCATTGTACCGGCGGCACGGATGCACCTGTAGCTGGCGCCGCCGCTCCAGAGGGCAACAGGAGGAGGAGTAGGGACGGGCGGGCTTTCTACAATGTCCGGCATGTTTGTCCATCTGCGCCTGCACACTGAATTTTCCGTCGTTGACGGTACCAACCGCATCGATGAGGTGGCCAAGGCCGCCGCAAAAGACGGCCAGCCTGCGCTGGCCATCACCGATCTCAACAACCTGTTTGGCGCCATCAAGTTTTACAAGGAGGCCCGGGGCAAGGGCGTCAAGCCCATTCTGGGCGCCGAGATTTTCCTGGAGGGCGAAGCAGGCGCACCGCCCTCCCGCATGATCCTCCTGGTGCAAAGCCGCCAGGGCTATCTCAATCTGTCGGAACTTCTGGCCCGTGCGTGGACGCGCAATGTGGTTAAAAATTTGGCGCTGTGCACGTGGGACTGGCTGCACGAGCTGTCCGAGGGCTTGATTGCGCTCGCTGGCGCCCAGGCTGGCGCCGTGGGACAGGCATTGGTGAAGGGCGACGACGCAGGGGCTGCAGACCTGGCGCTGCGCCTGGCGGGGATTTTCCCGCACCGCTTTTACATCGAGTTGCAACGCGCGGGGCGCGCGGACGATGAGAGCCATGTAACCGCAGCCGCGCAACTGGCAGCACGCCTGAACCTTCCGGTGGTAGCGACCCACCCTGTCCAGTTTGCGACCCCCGACGACTACGAAGCCCATGAAGCCCGCACCTGTATTGCAGAAGGCGAGATCCTGGCCAATCCGCGCCGGGTGCGCAAGTTCACGCGCGACCAGTATTTCAAGTCGTCGGCCGAAATGCAGGCGCTGTTTGCAGACGTGCCCTCGGCCCTGGAGAACACGGTGGAGATTGCGCAGCGCTGCAACCTCACGCTGGTGCTGGGCAAGCCGCAATTGCCCGACTTTCCCACGCCCAACGGCATGCCCATCGACGAGTACTTCCGGCACGCGTCGTTTGAAGGGCTGGAAGAGCGCTTGAAGCTGCTGTTCCCCAACGAGGCCGAGCGCGAAAAGCAGCGCCCGCGCTACGTGGAGCGGCTGGAGTTCGAGATCGGCACCATCCTCAAGATGGGGTTCCCGGGCTACTTCCTCATCGTGGGTGACTTCATCCAGTGGGCCAAGAATAACGGCTGCCCGGTGGGGCCGGGGCGTGGCTCGGGTGCGGGCTCGTTGGTCGCCTACGCACTCAAGATCACCGACCTGGACCCGCTGGAATACAACCTGCTCTTCGAGCGCTTCCTGAACCCCGAGCGGGTGTCCATGCCCGACTTCGACATCGACTTCTGCCAGGGCAACCGCGACCGCGTGATCGACTACGTGAAGGACAAATACGGCAAGAACGCCGTGAGCCAGATCGCCACCTTCGGAACCATGGCCGCCAAGGCCGCCATCCGCGACGTGGGCCGCGTGATGGACATGAGCTACACGTTCTGCGATGGCATCTCCAAGCTGGTGCCGGGCAAGCCGGGCATGTCGTACACGCTGCAGTATCCGCCCGAGGTGAAAAAAGAGGGCGACAAGAACAACTATGCGCTGGAGCTTGAGCCCATGCTCTACGAGCGTGTGCGCAAGGAAGAAGACGTCAAGACTGTCATCGAGATGGCGCAAAAGCTCGAAGGCATGACGCGCAACATCGGCATGCATGCCGGGGGCGTGCTGATTGCGCCGGGCAAGCTCACCGATTTTTGCCCGTTGTACCAGCAGCCCGGCAGCGAATCGGCCGTGAGCCAGTACGACAAGGACGATGTGGAGGCCATTGGCCTTGTGAAGTTCGACTTCTTGGGGCTGGCCACGCTCACCATCCTGGAGATTGCGCGCGAATTCATCATGAAGCGCCACAAGGGTCAGGAGAACTTCACGTACGAGACCGTGCCGCTCGATGATGGCAAGACCTACAAGCTTTTTCAGGACGGACTCACCGAGGCCGTGTTCCAGTTTGAAAGCCGGGGCATGCAGGGCATGCTCAAAGAGGCCAAGCCCAGCCGCCTGGAGGACCTGATTGCCCTGAACGCGCTGTACCGGCCAGGCCCCATGGACCTGATCCCGACTTTCGTTAACCGCAAGCACGGCAAGGAGCCAGTGGAGTACCCGCATCCCCTGGTCGAGCCCGTGCTGGCGGAAACCTACGGGATCATGGTGTACCAGGAGCAGGTGATGCAGACCGCCCAGGTGCTGGGGGGCTACAGCCTAGGCGGCGCCGACATGCTGCGCCGGGCCATGGGCAAGAAGAAGGCCGAGGAGATGGCCGAACACCGCGAGATCTTCCGCAAGGGGGCGGCAGAGAAAGGCATCAGCCAAGAAAAGGCCGACGAGGTGTTCGACCTGATGGAGAAGTTCGCGGGCTACGGCTTCAACAAGTCGCACGCTGCTGCGTACTCGTTGCTGGCCTACCACACGGGCTGGCTCAAGGTGCATTTCACGGCCGAGTTCTTCTGCGCCAACATGACCGTGGAAATGGATGACACCGACAAGCTCAAGGTGTTGTACGAAGACGCGGTGAAGAACTTCGGCATGACGTTTGAGCCGCCGGATGTGAATCGCGGCATGTACCGCTTCGAGCCCGTCACCGACAAGATCATCCGCTACGGCCTGGGTGCCGTGAAGGGCACGGGCCAGCAGGCCATTGAAGCCGTTGTGGCCGCGCGCGAGGGGCGCGGCGAAGGGCCGAACGGCTCCACGAAGGGCCCGTTCAAGAGCCTGTTCGACTTCTGCCTGCGCGTTGACAAGGCACGCATGAACAAGCGCACTGTGGAGGCGCTGATCAAGGCGGGCGCGTTTGACTCCATCAACATGAACCGCGCGGCGCTGGTGGCATCCATCGACCGGGCCTTTGACTTTGCAGCGGCCAGCCTGGCCAATGTGAATCAGGGAGGCTTGTTCGACATGATGGGTGACGACACCCATGGCTCCAGCACGCAGGAGCCCGAGTTGGTTGAAGCGCTCCCCTGGGGCATCAAGGAGCGGCTCACGCTGGAGAAAACGGCCGTGGGCTTCTACCTGTCGGGCCATTTGTTCGACGAGGTGGCCACGGAAGTGCGCCGCTTTGTACGTACTCAGATCGACGAGCTGCTCGACAGCCGCGAGCCGCAGGTGTTGGCCGGCATCATCAGCGACTTCCGAGTCATCAACGGGCAGCGGGGCAAACTGGCCCTGTTCAAGCTGGACGACAAGTCCGCTGTCATCGAGGCATCCGCCGACGAGGCGCTCATCAACACCTACCGCAACCAGCTCAAGGAAGATGAGTTTGTGGTGATGATGGGTCGCCTGCAGCTGGACCACTTCAGCGGCGGCCTGCGCGTGAAGGTGCAGCAGGTGTGGGACATGGCGGGCGCGCGCTGCCGCTTTGGCAAGTATCTGCACGTGATGGTGGGCGACACCGCGCCGGATGTGCCTCGGCTGGTGAGGGAGTTTCCCCCGCGCCGCGAAGAACTGGAAGAGGGCGAGCTGGTGCACGGGCTGCGTGTGCGCATGGGCGTGCGCTGCAAGGCCGACGACGTTGCGGCTGTGGCCGAGCTGCAACTGGGCGAAAACGCCCGTTTTTTCCCTTCGGACGCAGCTCTGGCGGCATGGGCGGCGCAAGCCGGCAGCGGTGCCACCACGGTGGTTTACGAGTAGAAGGGGCGTGCAATTGGGTTCGCTGCCGCGTGGGTTGAAAATACCGGGCCAACGCCCAACTTCTTCTGCGGCAGGCCCCGGTCGGGGTCGCTAGAATGATTTTCATGGCAACAAAACCACCTTCACCCCCCACCGCGCCGCCGGTTACCCGGCCAGCGCGGGATGATGGCGGTTCGGTCGTGCTGGAGAGGCGCACCCAGAAGACCCAGCCGCCCCAGATGTACCAGGTGGTCATGCTCAACGATGACTACACGCCCATGGAGTTTGTCATCGTGGTTTTGCAGGAGTTTTTCAGCAAGGACCGAGAACAAGCCACACAGATCATGTTGAAGATCCACCTCGATGGCAAAGGCGTCTGCGGCGTGTATACCCGCGACGTGGCAGCCACCAAAGTGGAGCAAGTGCTTGACGCCGCCATGAAGGCGGGCCACCCACTGCAATGTGTCAGTGAACCTGTTGAATAACAGGTTTTTGATCCGACTTTAAAGTTATCCCTTCCACGCAAGCACAAAGGAGTTCACATGATTGCCCAGGAACTGGAAGTCAGCTTGCACATGGCCTTTGTTGAGGCCCGTCAGCAGCGCCACGAGTTCATCACCGTGGAGCATCTGTTGCTTGCATTGCTCGATAACCCCAGCGCAGCGGAGGTGCTGCGCGCTTGTTCGGCCAACATCGATGATCTGCGTTCATCGCTGTCGAACTTCATCAAAGACAACACACCCCAGGTCGCTGGCACCGACGAGGTGGACACACAACCCACGCTGGGCTTCCAGCGGGTGATCCAGCGCGCCATCATGCACGTGCAGTCCACGGGCAACGGCAAGAAAGAGGTGACGGGTGCCAACGTGCTCGTGGCCATCTTTGGCGAGAAAGATTCGCACGCCGTGTACTACCTGCACCAGCAGGGAGTCACGCGCTTGGACGTGGTCAATTTCATTGCCCACGGCATCAAGAAAGGCGAGCCACCAGAACCCGCCAAGGCCGACAACCAGGCTGAAGGCGAAGAGGGCGCAGGCGGCGAGCGCAACGAAAAAGCCTCGCCGCTGGAGCAGTTCACCCAGAACCTGAACCAGGCGGCTAAGGACGGCAAGATCGACCCGTTGATCGGCCGCAACTACGAGGTCGAGCGCACGATCCAGATCCTGTGCCGCCGCCGCAAGAACAACCCGCTGCTGGTGGGTGAAGCCGGTGTGGGCAAGACTGCGATTGCCGAGGGCCTGGCCTGGCGCATCACCCAGAACGACGTGCCCGAGATCCTGGCCGAGGCCACCGTGTATTCGCTTGATATGGGCGCGCTGCTGGCGGGCACCAAATACCGGGGTGATTTCGAGCAGCGCCTCAAGGGCGTGCTCAAGTCGCTGAAGGACAAACCCAACGCCATCCTGTTCATCGACGAGATCCACACCCTCATCGGTGCGGGCGCGGCGTCGGGCGGTACGCTGGATGCGTCCAACCTGCTCAAGCCAGCGCTGTCCAGTGGCCAGCTCAAGTGCATCGGTGCGACCACGTTCACCGAGTACCGTGGCATTTTCGAAAAGGATGCCGCGCTGTCACGCCGTTTCCAGAAGGTTGACGTGGTCGAGCCCAGCGTGGCTGAGACGATCGACATCCTGAAGGGCCTCAAGAGCCGCTTCGAAGAGCACCACAGCGTGAAGTACGCGGCTGCGGCATTGCAGGCGGCAGCGGAACTCAGCGCCAAGTACATCAACGACCGCCATCTGCCCGACAAGGCCATCGACGTGATCGACGAGGCCGGTGCCGCGCAGCGCATCCTGGTGCCCAGCAAGCGCAAGAAGACCATTGGCAAGGCCGAGATCGAGGAGATCGTGGCCAAGATCGCGCGCATCCCGCCCGCCAATGTCAGCAACGACGACCGCAGCAAGCTGCAGACGCTGGAGCGTGACCTCAAGAGCGTGGTGTTTGGCCAGGACAAGGCGCTTGAAGTGCTCGCTTCCTCCGTCAAGATGGCGCGCTCGGGTCTGGGCAAGGGTGACAAGCCGATCGGCTCGTTCCTGTTCAGCGGCCCCACCGGCGTTGGCAAGACCGAAGCGGCCAAACAGCTGGCCTACATCATGGGCATCGAGCTGATCCGCTTTGACATGTCCGAGTACATGGAACGCCACGCCGTGAGCCGCCTCATCGGCGCGCCTCCAGGCTATGTCGGTTTCGACCAAGGTGGTCTGCTGACGGAAGCCATCACCAAGAAGCCGCACGCGGTGCTGCTGCTCGACGAGATCGAGAAGGCGCACCCGGACATCTTCAACGTGCTGCTGCAGGTCATGGACCATGGCACGCTGACGGACAACAACGGCCGAAAGGCGGACTTCCGCAACGTGCTCATCATCATGACCACGAACGCGGGCGCCGAGACCATGAACAAGGCGACCATTGGCTTCACCAACCCGCGTCAGGCGGGCGACGAAATGGGCGATATCAAGCGCCTGTTCACGCCCGAATTCCGGAACCGGCTGGATGCCATCGTCAACTTCAAGGCCCTGGATGAGCAGATCATCCTGCGCGTGGTGGACAAGTTCCTGCTGCAGCTGGAGACGCAACTGGCCGAGAAGAAGGTCGAAGTCACCTTCACCGACGCTCTGCGCAAGCACTTGGCCAAGAAGGGTTTCGATCCGCTCATGGGCGCACGCCCGATGCAGCGCCTGATCCAGGACACGATCCGTCGTGCCTTGGCCGACGAGCTGCTGTTTGGTCGCCTTACCGAAGGTGGGCGCCTGACGGTGGACATCGAGATGAAGACCGACGACAAGGGCGTGGAAACCCCCGAGGTGCTCCTGGACATCCAGCCGCTACCCAAGAAGGACCGCGCCGCCAAGTCCGAACCCGCGGAGCCGGAAGAAGCCACCGCCGACTGAAAAATCCAGGATGGGTGCGGGGCGGGCTGAAAGGCCAGCCGCTGCCCTTCCGGGCTTCTTAACCCAAGCCGACCGTCCGTGTGACGGTCGGCTTATTTTTTGCTCTGCTCTCACTTTTATAGCTGCTCGCGCTTGCTGGAGAATCATCTGGATATCAGATGAGCCGGAAGGGAAAGCATGCAGGCGCGAGGTGCTGCGAATTTTTTAGCGGGTAACGACAAGGTCCACCACGCGGATACGTTTGTGAACAGTTCTGCACGGCGCCACCTGCCCGTGGCGCGGCGCTGCGATTCATACTGCGCGCTTTCTCCACGAAAGGCGCGCCATGACGCTGTCCCTTCCCCGAATTCACCCCGTGCAGCGCGTGCGAGCGGCGCGTCTTGCGAGCATCCAGCGCAGCATTGCCATCATCAGCCTGTGCGCCACGGTGGCGGCCTGTGGCGGCGGCGGGGGTGGCGAGTCAGAACCCGCACCCAGCCCGGCACCCGGGGCGCCCGCCCCCGCACCGGCTGCACCGGCCCCAGCGCCAGCGCCGGCACCGGTCACCGCCAGTTTCGGCGATCTGCGGGGCGCGTCACTCGGGGTGGGCGCGTCGTTGAACGGCGCAGTACCTTTTCCGGCTGACAACGCGTGGAACACCGATATCAGCACCCGCCCAGTCGATCCCAACTCCGACAACCTGATCGCCAGCATTGGCTTGGACCGCGGCCTGTTCCCTGACTTTGGCTCGGGCCTGTGGGAGGGCGCGCCCATTGGCATTCCTTACGTGGTGGTGCAGGGCAGCCAGCCGCGCGTGCCGGTGGTGTTTACCGACTATGGGGCCGAAAGCGACCCGGGGCCGTACCCCATCCCGCCCAACGCCCCCATCGAAGGCGGCCCGACCAGCACCGGCGACCGCCATGTGATAGTGATTGACCGCGACAACAACCGCCTGTACGAGACGGGCAACAGCTACCCGCAGCCGGACGGCAGCTGGCGCACCTCCGGCGGCGCCGTGTTCCACCTCGACAGCAATAACGTGCGGCCCACGGCGCAGCCGCGCTGGACCAGCGCCGACGCGGCCGGCCTGCCGATATTTCCGGGTCTGGTGCGGTATGACGAGGCGTCGCGCGGCCCGGGCGGCATCCGGCATGCGCTGCGCTTCACCGTCAGCCAGACCCGCCGTGCCTATGTGCCGCCTGCCACACACTGGGCCTCCAGCAGCACCCATGCCAACCTGCCGCCCATGGGCATGCGCGTGCGGCTCAAGGCCAGCTATGTGATCCCGGAGGGCTTCTCCGCCGAGAGCCGTGCCATCCTCACCGCGCTCAAGACGCACGGGATGATGGTGGCCGACAACGGATCCAACTGGTTCTTGAGCGGCGCGCCGGATGAGCGCTGGAACAACGACCGCCTCAAGTCCGAACTGCGGCAGGTGCTGGGCCGGCATTTTGAGGTGGTGCGCATGGACGGGCTGGTCACGCCCTGAGGGTTCATGCGCACAAGGTAAGCGCAGCGAAGTTCAGGGCTGCGCAGTCAGCCGCTCCAGCAGCTCGAGGGTCGGGTAGCCGTCCGCCACCACGCCCACGCTCTGCTGGTAGCGTCGCAGCCCCGCGCGCGTGGCGGGGCCGGCCACGCCGTCGGGCTTGCCGGTGTCAAAGCCGCGCTCGTTCAGCGCCGTCTGCAGGGTGCGTACCTGCTCACGCGACAGGGGCTGCAGGTCGCGCGGCCAGGCGGCTACCACGCCCGGCCCGCCGTCGATCTGTTGCGCCAGCAGCGCCACGCCCAGCGCGTAGTTCACCGCGTTGTTGTAGCGCAGCAGGGTGCGAAAGTTGGGTCCCACCAGAAAGGCGGGTCCGCGCGCGCCGGCCGGGGCCAGGATGGACGCTTCGGCCAGCGTGGGCAAGGTCTTCTGGCCCTCCACCGCCTGCACACCCTCTGCTGCCCACTGCGCCGCGCCCTGGCGCACGCTGAGCTCGGCCCGCGTGTAGTCAAAGTCCGCAGGCAGTCGCACCTCTGCGCCCCAGGGCTCGCCGCTGCGCCAGCCCGATCGGGCGAGGAAGTGCGCGGTGGATGCCGCCACGTCCGGGATGCTGCCCCAGATGTCACGCTGGCCGTCGCCGTCGGCATCCACCGCGTAGGCCAGAAACACCGTGGGCATGAACTGCGTGTGGCCCATGGCGCCGGCCCAGGAGCCCATCATGCGGTCGGCGCCGATGTGGTCCTGGTCCACGATGCGCAGGGCGGCCACCAGCTCGCCCTCTGCCCATGCGCGGCGGCGCCCCTCGTGGGCCAGCGTGGCCAGCGCGTCCACGGTGCGGAAGCTGCCAAAGTTCTGCCCATAGTTGCTCTCCAGGCCCCAGATGGCCGTCAGTACCGGCGCGGGCACGCCATAGCGCGCGGCGGCGGCGTCCAGCGCGGCCTGGTGCTCGACCCGCTTGGCCTGGCCGTTGGCAATGCGCTGGGGCGAGGCTGCGCTGTCCAGGTAGGCCCATGGCGGGCGTGTGAACTCGGGCTGGGCGCGGTCCAACTCCACCACGCGGGGCAGCCATTGGGCTTGGCCCAGCACGTCGCGCAGGGTGTCCGGGCGGATGCCTGCGGCCAGCGCCTGCTGGGCGAAACCGGCGCGCCAGGCTGCAAAGTCTGCCCGCTGCTGGGCATCGGCAGAAGCGGGAGGGGGCGTGGAACTGCTGGGGGCTGGTGTCGAAGTGGCTGGGCCGGGTGCGCTGGCCGATGCGCAGCCCGACAGGGCCAGCGCTGCTGCCAGCGGCCACAGTGCGGGGCGGCGAAGGCGGGGGGTGAATGCAGACATGGGTGCATTGTCCCGTGCCCGCCCATGTCCCCTGTGTCTGTGTGTTGCACTATGTTTTTGATAGCTGCTAGCGCTTGATGGATATGCGCTAGAGGCCAAAAAGACTTCAAAACAGGTTACATTTGATGGCTGTTCTCGCCCGTTCGCCATGCACGCACATACCTTCCTCTGGCACGACTACGAAACCTTTGGCGCCAACACGCGGCGCGACCGGCCCGCGCAGTTTGCCGCCATCCGCACCGATGCCCAGCTGAACGAGATCGGCGATCCGCTGATGCTCTACTGCCAGCCGGCCAACGACTACCTGCCGGACCCGCAGTCCTGCCTCATTACCGGCATCACACCCCAGCTGTGCCTGGAAAAGGGCCTGCCCGAGCACCAGTTTGCCGCCCGCATCGAGGCCGAGTTTGCCCAGCCCGGCACCATCGGCGTGGGGTACAACACCATTCGGTTTGACGACGAGATCACGCGCTTCATGTTCTGGCGCAACCTCATCGACCCGTATGCGCGCGAGTGGCAAAACCAGTGCGGCCGGTGGGATTTGCTGGATGTGGTTCGCATGACCTACGCGCTGCGGCCCGACGGTATCCAGTGGCCCAAGAAGGAAGACGGCACGCCCAGCTTCAAGCTCGAACACCTCTCCAAAGCCAACGGTCTGGTGCACGAGGCCGCGCACGATGCGCTGTCGGACGTGCGCGCCACCATTGCGCTGGCACGCCTCATCCGCCAGCACAACACCAAGCTGTTTGACTTTGCGCTCAGCCTGCACAAGAAGGACCGCGTGGCCGCGGAACTGCGGCTGCCCGCCACCTCGGCCACCGCACGGCCCTTTTTGCATGTCTCCGGCATGTTCCCAGTGGAGCGTGGCTGCCTGGCCGTGATGTGGCCTCTGGCCAGCCACCCCACCAACAAGAACGAGCTGATCGCCTGGGACCTGGCCCAAGACCCGCGCGAGCTGGCCACGCTGAACGTGGACGACCTGCGCCTGCGCATGTTCACCCGCGCGGCCGATTTGCCCGAGGGCGTCACGCGCCTGCCCATCAAGACCATCCACCTCAACAAGTCGCCCATGGTGGTGGGCAATGTGAACACGCTCACACCCGCGCTGGCGCAGCGCTGGGGCATCGACCTGGCCCAGGCGGCGCAGCACGCCGAGGTAGCGCGCAGCCTGCCCGACATGAGCGGCATCTGGCCGGCGGTGTTTGCGCGCCCTGCAGAGCCCGCGCTGGACGTGGACCAGGACCTGTACGGCGGATTTGTGGGCAACAACGACCGCCGCCGACTGAACGACCTGCGCACACAGAGCGGCGACAAGCTGGCCCAGGCGCGCGCCAACTTTGACGACCCGCGCCTGGCCGAGCTGCTGTGGCGCTACCGGGCGCGCAACTTTCCGCAGACGCTGTCACCCGATGAGCAGGAACGCTGGGAGGCCCACCGCGCTGCCTGCCTGTTTGACGGGCATGGCGGGGCGCGCACGGTGGAGCAACTCTTCACCGAAATCGACGAACTCTCGGAGACGGCCGACGACGAGCGCACGCAGGATATTTTGGGCGCCTTGTACGATTACGCAGAACACATCGCACCGGAGCGGTAGCCCCCTAAGGCGCTGCGCGCCTTCCCCCGGAGGGGGACGCACCCGGTGGCTTGGCAAAGCCCGTTCCATGGGTGCACTGGCATTCGGGCGCGCCAGTAGTGATCGCCCCGTCTTGTAAGTAGCCACGCAGAAACAGCGCAGATTTTTATGACGACACCGCAGATCCACAGTTTCACCACCCAGATCGTGCACGCAGACCGCCTGGGCGGCGCCGAGCAAGGGGCCATCCACAAGCCCATCCACACCTCGGTTCAGTACGGCTACGAGAAGGTCGAGGACCTGATCGCCGTCTTCCAGGGCACGGCCAAGGGCGGCTTCAACTACGCGCGCCAGGGTACGCCCACCACGGCGGCGCTGGAGGCCAAGATCACGCAGATGGAGCGCGGGCACGGCTCCATCGTGTTTTCCACCGGCATGGCGGGCATCTGCGCGGTGTTCCTCACGCTGCTCAAGGCGGGCGACCATCTGGTGGCCAGCCAGTTCGTGTTTGGCAACACCAACAGCGTGTTCGGCACACTGGCCGACCTGGGCATTGAAGTGACCACGGTGGATGTGACCGATGCGGCCAAAGTGGCCGCCGTATTGCGCCCCAACACCCGCATGGTGTTTGTCGAAACCATTGCCAACCCCGGCACGCAGATCCCCGACCTGGAAGGCATCGGCGCGCTGTGCCAACAGCGTGGCGTGCTGTATGTGGTGGACAACACCGTGGCTTCGCCATATCTCTTCCGTGCGGCCACCGTGGGCGCGGGGCTGGTGGTCAACTCGCTCACCAAAAGCATTGGCGGGCAGGGAGCGGCGCTGGGTGGCGCCGTAACCGACACAGGCCTGTTCGACTGGTCCAGCTACCCCAACATCTTTGCGGCGTACCGCAAGGGCGACGCCAAGGGCTGGGGCCTGCAGCAGCTGCGCAAGAAAGGCCTGCGCGACATGGGCGGCACCTTGTCGTCCCATGCGGCCCAGCAGCTGGCCCTGGGCGCCGAAACCCTCAGCCTGCGCATGGACCGCACCAGCGCCACGGCCCTGGCGCTGGCCCGCTTTCTGGAGGGGCATCCTGCCGTCTCGCGCGTGTTGTACCCCTTGCTCGAATCCCACCCGCAGCACGCGTTTGCGCGCAAGCACCTCAAGGCAGGCTCCTGGCTGCTGTCGTTCGAGTTGCGTGATGCGGGCCAGTGCCTGCCCGTGTGCAACCGGCTTCAGCTGCCCATCAAGGCCACGGGCCTGGCGGACAGCCGCACGCTCATCATCCCCGTGGCCCACACCATCTTCTGGGAGGCTGGCCCCACCGTGCGTGCCGCCATGGGCATTGCTGACGGCATGATCCGGCTCTCGGTGGGCCTGGAAGAAGTGGACGATCTGCGCGCCGATTTCGAGCAGGCGCTTGCCGGAGCCTGACCCTCGCCCGCCCCACATCTGACCCGGGAGCCCCGCCATGGCCACAGCCACCTCCGCACCGCCCGCCAATATCGGCAAATACCGCATCGAGCGCGAACTGGGCCGCGGGGCCAGCGGCATTGTGTATTTGGGCCTCGACGGCTTTCGGGGCCGCAAGGTTGCCATCAAGCAGACGCACGCCCACCTGCTCAAGCAGCCTGAGCAGGCCGATCGCTACCGCAAGCTACTGCGCAACGAGGCCGCCTTGTCCGGCCGCCTGCGTCACCCCAACATCGTGCGCCTGCTCGACGCCGATGAAGAGGCTCTGCCCCCGTACCTGGTCCTCGAATACGTGGACGGCCAGCCCCTGTCGGCCTTTGCCACGCCCGATGCTTTGCTGCCCGTGCCCCAGGTGCTGGACATCGCCTTCAAATGCTGCAACGCCTTGGACTACGCCTGCCGCGAAGGTCTGGTGCACCGCGACATCAAGCCCGCCAACCTGATGCTGGCGCGCGATGGCGACGTGAAACTGACCGACTTTGGCGCCGCCCTGTCACTGCGCAGCGACGCCACACGGCTGTCGGGCCTGGTGGGCTCGCCCTCGTACATGTCGCCCGAACAGGTGCGCGAGCACGACCTCACCCACCACAGCGACATGTTCTCTCTGGCCGTGGTGGTGTATGAGCTGCTTACCGGCCGCCGCCCGTTTGATGGCGACACCGACTTCGCCACGCTGTACAAGATCAGCAACGAAAATCCCACACCCCCCAGCCTGCTGCGCGCATCGCTGCCCCAGCATGTCGACGAGGTGCTGCTGCGCGCGCTGGCCAAGCAGCCCGCCGACCGGTTTGTCACCTGGGACGCATTTGCCCAAGCCCTGCTGGCCGCCCACCAAAGCCTGCCGCGCCAGCGCTCGCAAGACACCGAAGCCGAGCGTTTCGCCGCCCTGCGCGCACTGCCGTTTTTTGCCGACTTTCACGACGTCGCGCTGTGGGAGCTGATGCGCCTTGGCAGCTGGCGCCGGCTGGAGCAGGGCACGGTGCTGATGCGCGAGAACACGCCGGGCGACTCTTTTTGCATCCTCATCGAAGGCCAGGTGGCCGTCAGCCGCCAGGGCTGGAACCTCAGCACCCTGGGCCCCGGCGTGACACTGGGCGAGATGACCTACCTGCGCCCCGACAACCGCATCCGCACCGCCACCGCCGTGGCCGAAACCGAGGTGCTGGTGCTCAAGGTGCGCAACCCCGCGCTGCGCGAGGCGTCGGAGGATCTGCAGTCGCGCTTTGACAAGGCGTTCATCAAGCTGCTGGTGGGGCGGTTGATTGCGACCAATGAGCAGCTGGCCGAGTGGGAACTGGTGGCTGCGCCCGCTGCGGCGCCGGATTGACAGGGGCGCGCTTCACGGCATGGCCCGCCGCTCCGGCAGTTGCCTGCGCAGCACCCACCGCAACCGTGCATGGAACGCCACCGCCAGCACCACACTGAGCAGTGCCGCAGCCGCCCAGCCGCCCCGGGCGCCCCATCCCAGGGCCGGGATACCCGGCGCCAGCGAATCCAAGGACAGCCATGCCGCCAGCGGCAGGAACAGCGCAAACGAGCACAGCGTGTTGATGGCACTGGCCCAGCGCACGTCGCCCAAGCCCCGCAGGGTGAAGGCGCTGCCCAGGTTGATCGCGTCAAACACCTGGTACGCGGCCACGATCCAGAGCAGCGAGGTGGCCAGGGCCAGCACGGGCTGGGCCTCCGGCCCCGCATCGCCCAGCAGGGCTGCCAGCAACTGCGGCCCGGCCAGGGCCATGGCGGCACCGACGAGCAGCATCCAGCCCGCCATCAGCCACAAGGTGGCATGAACCAGGGGCTGCACGCGCCGCCAATCACCTGCCCCTGCTGCATGGCCGATGAGGCTGGTGCAACCCGTCGCCAGCCCCAGCGCGGGCCAGAAAGCCAGGCCCGTCAGCGACAGCAACAACAGCGTGGCGGCGCCCTCGACAGGGCCGATGTGTGACATCAGGAGCTGGAACACCGCAAACGCGAGGACATCGGCCGAGGCCGCCACCCCGATGGGCACGCCCAGGCGGCACAGCGCCAGCACCTGCGCCCACAGGGCCGACAGGCGGGGCAGCGGCCCGGCACCGCCGTGCGCAGCGGCGGCGAGCCCCACGGCCAGTCCCACCAGGCTTGCCAGTGTGGAGGCATGGGCGGCACCCGCCAGCCCCAGGCCCTGGTCAAAGATCAGCCACTGGTTGAGCGGCACGTTGGCCACCGCCGCTGCCAGGTTGGCCCACAGGCTGCCCAGGGTGCGCCCCATGCCGCTGAGGTAGCTGGTCACCGCGAAAAGCGCCACCACCGCAGCGCCGCCCGCCATGCGCGGCTGCCAATAGAGCACGGCCTGTTCGGCCGATGCGGCTGGCAACTGCCACAGTGTGAAAAGCTCCGGCCCTGCCCACGCCAGTGCGGCAAAGCAGGGCAGGGTGAGCCCGGCAGCCGCCAGAGCGGCGCTCAGCCAGGACCAGGCCGCGCGTGGCTGGCCAGCGCCCACGGCGTTGGCCACCGGCATCTGCACGGCGAACGCAACGCCACCCAGCAACACAAACACCGCCAGGTTCAGAAAGGTCTGCGCGCCCAGTCCCGCCAGCGCATGAGCCGAGATGCGGCCCGCAAACCAAGTGTCGGTGAAACCGATAACGGCCTGCAGCGAATACGCGACGATCAGCGGCCACGCGGTGGCCCACAGCGCGCGCACCGGGCCGGGTGCGCTGGGATCAGCCATGGCCTGCACCGGCATCGCCCGCCAGATAGGCGTCCCAGAAACCCTCGGCAGGCGCGGCCTGCTCCACGATGTCCAGCACCAGGCCCGAAGGGTCGCGCACTTGAAAACGCACCTGGCCCCAAGGCTCGTGCTGCACGGGGTAGGCGATGTCCACGCCGGCTGCGCGCAGGCGGGCTTCTTCCCGGCGGGCGTCGTCCACCTGCAAGGTGAGCAGCAGGCCTAGGCCGCTGAAAGCCTCCGGCCCCGGCGGGCGCGAGGGGTGGTCAGGCGCCATGAAGGCGATGGACACCGTGCCGCCTTCGGTGCTGCCGCGCGACAGCAGCACGAACCACGAAGCCTCGAAGACCACTTCAAACCCCAGGTGCTGCTGGAAGAAGTCGCGCGAGGCCTGCACCGTGGCGGTGGTAACCAGGGGATAGGCGGAGGTCAGTTGCGATAAGGATGCGGGTTTCAACGTTGGCATGGCGGCTCCTGTTGCGGTGGGTTGTGAATCGGGTACATACTGTCTGTATGTTCAATTAAATATAGATACGTACAGTCTGTATGTCAACAGGAAAATCCATTTCTGATGCGCCGCCGGGCAACCGGCGGCTGGAGCAGGGCGCCCAATCGCGCACCCGGCTTGTCGAGGCGGCCCGCGCGCTGTTCGAACAGCACGGCTATGCCAGCACCTCCACCGAAGCCCTACTGGCGGCCACCGGCCTCACGCGGGGCGCGCTGTACCACCACTTTCGGGACAAGAAGGACTTGTTTCTGGCGGTGTGCGAGGCAGTGCATGCGGATCTGAGCGGGGCCATCGACGCTGCGGCCGACCCCCACGCGCCACCCCTGGATCAGCTCCTGGCCGGTGCCATGGCCTGGATCGACGCCATAGCGCAACCCGGCCCGCGCCAGGTGCTTTTGATCGACGGCCCCTCGGTGCTGGGCGACCTGGCCTGGGCCGAGTTGGATGGCCGCCATGGCTACCAGCAACTGCGCGCGGTGGTGGCGGAACTCCTTGGCTCCCAAGGCAGATTCAGCGCCCTGCAGGTGGACGCCTGCGCCACGGCCCTGAACGGCTCCATCAACGAACTGGCCCGGTGGCTTGCGCGCCAGCCCGCGCCAATGCAGTCCGATGCCCGCAATGCCGCCGCCGCAGCGCTCGCGGCGTACGGCGCCGGGTTGGTCAATTACTATTGATTTGATAGCTGCCAGCGCTTGTCCACCAAGTGCTAGAGGCCGATTTGGCTTGAATTATCCAAAGAACCGGTAGCACACCACGATGGCAGCCACCACGCCCGCCAGCTCGGCCAGCATCGCGCAGCCCACGGCGTGCCGCGCGCGTTGGATGCCCACGGCCCCAAAGTACACGGCCAGCACGTAGAACGTGGTTTCGGTGCTGCCCTGGATGGTGGCGGCGGCCAGGGCGGCAAAGCTGTCCACGCCCTGGGTCTGCATGGTCTCGATCAGCATGGCGCGCGCCGCGCTGCCTGAGAACGGCTTGACCAGGGCGGTGGGCAGGGCGTCCACAAACCGGGCGTCGGCGCCCAGCGTGGTTACGCACCAGCGGATGCCGTCCAGCACATAGCCCAGCGCGCCCGAGGCGCGGAACACGCCCACGGCACACAGCATGGCCACCAGGTAGGGCAGCAGGCCCTTGGCCACGTCAAAGCCTTCACGGGCACCTTCGATGAACGCCTCGTACACCGGCACCTTGCGCCACGCGCCCAAGGCCACAAACAGCACGATCAGCGCAAACAGCGTGAGGTTGCCCAGCAGTGACGACAGGGATGCGAGCGCGGCGGCGCTGAGCGTGGTCAGCAGCGCCATAAACCCGGCCAGTACCAGGGCCACCGGCAGCAGGTAGGCCAGCACCACGGGGCTCCACAGCGGCAGGCGCTGCACCACGGCCACACTCAGCAGCCCCACCAGGGTGGACGCGGACGTGGCGAGCAGAATGGGCAGGAAGACCAGCGTCGGGTCGGGCGCGCCCTGCTGCATGCGGTACATGAAGATCGTGACCGGCAGCAGCGTGAGCGAGGACGCGTTGAGCACCAGAAACAGGATCTGCGCGTTGGTGGCGGTGTCAGGCTCGGGGTTCAGCTCCTGCAGCGCCTTCATGGCCTTGAGGCCGATGGGCGTGGCCGCGTTGTCCAGCCCCAGCGCGTTGGCCGCAAAGTTCATGGTGATGAGCCCGAGCGACGGGTGGCCGCGCGGCACCCCGGGCATGAGTCTGGCAAACAGCGGCGCCAGCCAGCGCGCCAGGGCGTCCACCAGGCCCGCCTTCTCTGCGATGCGCAAGAACCCCAGCCACAGCGTGAGCGTGCCAAACAGCAGCACCATCACCTCGACCGAGAGCTTGGCCATCTGGAACAGGGCCTGCACCATGGCCGAGAAGATCTCGGCGTTGCCACCCACCAGCCACTGGGCCAGCGCGGCCACGGCTGCTGTGATGAAGAAACCGAGCCACAGGGTGTTGAGCATGGGAGAGATTCAGAGGCGAGGGCGCCCGGCGGGCAGGCTGCCGAGATTACACGCTGGCCCCATCGGGTACCGCGCACGGGTACCGCGTTGGGCGCCGCCACGGCAGCATCAGGGTTGTCTGCACGGGGTGACTGCCCCTTGGCGGGTAAACTATAGGGTTTTGCCGCGCGGAGCGACCCACGGCAAACATCCTCCCAACACACACAAAGGTAACCCCATGGGCGCGCAGTGGAAAGCAAAAGGCAAGGCCCAGGTGGCCGATGCCAAGGGCAAGCTGTTTGGCAAGCTGGTCAAGGAAATCACCGTGGCCGCGCGCGGCGGCGCCGACCCTGCCAGCAACGCCCGCCTGCGCCTGGTGGTCGAGCAGGCCCGCAAGGCATCAATGCCCAAGGAGACGCTGGAGCGTGCCATCAAGAAGGGCTCCGGCACGGGCGCCGACGCCGTCAATTACGAGCGCGTGATCTACGAAGGCTTTGCCCCCCACCAGGTGGCGGTGATGGTCGAATGCCTGACCGACAACGTGAACCGCACTGCCCCTGAAATGCGCGTGCTGTTCCGCAAGGGCCAGTTGGGCACCTCGGGCTCGGTGGCGTGGGACTTCAACCATGTGGGCATCATCGAGGCCGAGCGCGCCAACGCCGATGCCGACCCCGAGCTGGCGGCCATCGAAGCCGGTGCGCAGGACTTTGAAGCGGGCGACGAAGAAGGCACCACCGTCTTCTGGACCGAACCCACCGACCTGGACCTGGTGAGCCGTGCACTGCCTGCCCACGGCTTTACGGTGCTGACCGCCAAGCTGGGCTACAAGCCCAAGAACCCCGTCAACCCCGCCAACCTCACGGCCGAGCAACTCGAAGAAGTCGAAAGCTTCCTGGCAGCCATCGATGGCAACGACGACGTGCAAAACGTGTTTGTGAGCCTGGGCAGCTGATGCACGGTTGACACGCGGTTGATGCACGGCCGCAGGCCCCTGCGGCCTGCGCCACCGCCACCGGCTTTCACACCACCCACCATTCAATGACTGCAGACCACTACGCCGCCCTCGGGCTGGCGGCCAATGCGTCGCTGGCCGACATCAAGAAGGCCTATCGCCAGAAGGCCGCCTTCTACCACCCCGACCGCAACGACGCGCCCGACGCTGCCCAGCGTTTTGCCCAGGTGCAAAAGGCGTACGAGGTGCTGTCCGACGACGAGGCGCGCCAGGCCTACGACGACAACCGCCGCCGCAACCTGCTGGACGACCCGCTGCAGACCGCGCAAGAGATCTGGCAGGCCTATTCGGCGCGCATTCTTTCTCCTTCTTCCTGATCGCTTCTGTGAAACTTTCTCCCTACTTTCATGACCTGCGCTCCGCCTACCAGGCCGAGCTGGACGACCTGGTCTCCGACTCCGAAGGCAAGGATGTGCTGCGCAAGCGCCTGGCAGAGAAGCGCAACGAGATCGCCTTTTTGGTGCAGATGATGGAGCTGGCCCCCGAGATGGTGGCCGTGGTGTTTCACCGGGGCTTTCGCTTCACCAAACCGGCCGCTGTCGAGCAACTGCTGGGACTGCCCGTGGATGCCTTGCCCGACTGGCACAGCCTGACCCACGCCGTGGCGCTGGAGCCCTGGGCGCAGAGCCTGGCGCAGACCGTGCTGCGCGAGCCCCAGGGAGCGCGCTTCATGGCCGTTGCGGCGGGGCTGGAGTACCTGCAGCACCACGCACACATGGCGCCCGCATCGGCCGCGCATGGCGACAGCGATGCCGAGGACGACGGTGAAGACGCCGCCGAGCACGACGACGACTACAGCGCGTTGAGCGCAGACGACGCTGTGGACCCGCAAAACAGCCGTACGCGCGAAGAGTCCAGCGCCAACTGGTTGGCCGATGTGGGCTTTGACCGGAAAGAATGAACCACCCCCTGAGTCGCTTTCAGCGCCTTCCCCCTCTCCTCCGGGAGGGGGACGCACCCGGTGGCCTGGCAAAGCCAGCTCCACGGGTGCACTGGCTTGGGCCACGCCAGTTCCATCGGACTGCGCGTTTTGCCTGGCAATGTGGAAAATCAAGAAGGAATATGCATGAGTGACCGCAACCACCTCGCCCTGATCACCAAGACCACCAGCCTCATTGCGGCCGGTGACATCGTGGGCGCCGAATCGGCCCTGGCCGAGCTGGCGGATGCCGAAGGCGACAACGCACTGATGGTGGTGCTGGACCAGCTCGCGCCCAAGGACATCCTGGCCGTGATGCGCGAGTACGACGACTCCAAGGCGTCCGTTGTCAACATGCTGGTCACGCCCGAGCAGTTTGCGCGCGCCATGGTGCTGGAAAAGCAGTACAAGGACCTCACCCACACCCACCTGCGCAATATGGTCAACGCCGTGGTCTTCCGTGACGATGCCGACCCGGTGGAGTTCCTCACCGCGATTGGCGACCTGGAAGGCGGCGCCGAGGCCCTGGCCAACTACTTTGCCGAGAAGTGGAGCCGTGTGGAGGCCTTTGCCCGCACCGGCACCTTTGACGCGACCGAAGACTACGGCGTGACGCTGAGCGACGACGAGCTGCTGGCATCCGGCTACGTGCAGCCGCGCGTGGACCAGGACGAGGTGGCCGACCGCGACTGGATGCAGATGGCCTGGCTGCTGCGTTACGAGTGCCGCGACCTGTTCATCGAAATGCTGCTGGTGCTGCGCGCCAAGGCCCGCGCCTTTGACCTGGGCCTGGAAGAGGGCGACGAAGTGCCCGCCGAGGAAGACGATGGCAAGTTCGAGACCAGCGAAACCGACCGGGGCAAAGCCACGCCTGCCGCACGTGGTTCCGACGAAGAATCCGCGATTTGATGATGTCCCAAAGCTCGGCCCTGCAACTCCACGACGCCCGTCCTTTCTTTGAAAAGGCGCTGGTGTACGGCGTGCAGCACGGCATCCTCGATGCGGACCGGCTGGCGACCATCAATACCGATGCGCCCAAGGGCATGGTGCAGATTGCGCGCTACTTTGGCAGCGAATTCTTGCGGCCCGAGCTGGAAAAAGCGCGCGACCGCATGGTCAACCTCATCAGCCTGTACCTGCTGGAGACCACGGGCGGCGACCTGGCCAAGGCGGCGGTCTCGCTGCGCGACAACTCCTTTCTGTCGCGCTCCAAGGGCGGCTCCGACATGCTCAAGCGGCTGATCGCCATGCCCGAGAGCAGCAACTTCGGCATGGCCGGCTATGCGGATGCCGAAACGCCGCTGCTGGCCGCGTGGTCGCTGCGCAGCCATGCCGACTACCGCGCCGAGCTGGCCCGCCGCAGCCAGATTGCGCAGGCCATTGCCGCCGCCGAGTGGCTGGCCGAGCAGTACGACCTGGACACCGACGAGTTGGAGTCCGCCGGCGCGGACGCCGAGGCCGTGGTCCGCACGGGCCTGCTGATGCAGGCCCTGGCCCCGCAGGCCATGGCGGCTGGCGAGTGGCCCAGTGCACCGGCGTTTGAAAAGCTGGTGACGGGCCTACGCAAGAAAAAGCTGCCCGTGGCCACGGCGCTGCGCCTGCCGCCCGGGCTGCCCCAGACGCTGCACGATGCCGTGGCGGCGCACTGCAGTGCCGTGCTGGCCGATCTGCCCAAGCTGCTGCAGTCCACCACGCCGCTGCGCAACCTGCTGCGGCCCATGGCGGCGTTTCGCGCACGCTACTTCTTGCTGGACGACCCGCTGGCCGAGGTGGAGGCCCTGCACCACAACCTGGACGCGCTGGAGGAAGACGCCGAGCCGCCCCAGCCCGCCAGCAAGACCTGGCTCAAGACCACCGATGGCAACGACGACGAACATTCGCTGCTCACGCTGTTCCTGTGCCTGGCGGCGGGTGTGCCCAAGAAGACCTTGCTGACGGAGAAAACCGCCGCCAGTCTGGTGCGCAAGGCGCGCAAGTCCGGCCTGCAGCCTGCGCTGGCAGCCGAGTTCATCCGCGCGCATGCGCCCGGCGTGCACCAGCAGGACTACCTGGCGCTGTGGGCCAGCTTTGTGCAGGACGCGGAAAAGACCTTGCTCAGCGACATGGACTACCAGATGCACGATGCGCTGGCGCTGCTGCGCCGGGAATGCAACGTGCAGGGCTGAGCATCGCTGCGGGGGCAGGCTACTGCTGGGCTGCCGGTGGGGCCACAGGCTTGCCGGATTCGTCCACCACCATCTCCCGCAGACCGTCCCAGTCCGCCCTTCTCACGCGAAACGGCGCCGTCGTACCACTGCGAAGGGCCCCGGTGACTTCTGCAAAAGCGAGGTGGTAGCGGCCCTCGCCCACCCGCTCCATCAGGAAATGGTGGTGGGGGGCGATGTAGACCTCACGCCGGGCGATGCAGTCGGGCGCCAGGTCGGCCGTGCACAGGCGCACCCAGAGCCCCTCACTGCCGGGGTTGCGCAGCATCAGGTAGGCATTGCCGCCATGGGCCTCCGTTCTCAGGCCTGGCAAGGGGCCGCTGGTGGCGGGCCATTCGCCGCGTGGGTTGGCTTCGCTCTTGCCGTGGGGGTAGCGCAGCGTCGGCGTTTCGGCCGGCGGGGGCTGTGCAGGCGCGGCAGCCTTCACGGCGGACGCGCTTTGCCTGGCCGCGTCGGTGGCACCCACAAAAAAGGAGCCCACCAGCACATACAACGAGCAGATCACCGCCCAGAACGTGAAAGCGCCATAGCTGGTGAACGAGGAGGCCCTTGACCCCCTGCCTGCCCAGCGGTCCGTGAAGACCCCCATCACGTCCCGGCCGGTCAGCGCATAAAGCAGCCAGCAAAGCCCTGCCGCCGCCCAGAGCCCGCCCCATACCCAGGGCGTGGCTAGCTCCTGGTACAGGCCCGCCAGCAGGATTTGTGGCAACAGGAAGATCAGGTCTGCCAGCGCGGCCTCGGCCCGGGCGGCGGGGCTGCCCAGCAGCAGGGCCATCAAGAGCAGTGCGGTGCGCGATAAAGCCATGGCGGGGGCGGTGTAGAAAGTGGAGGGGGCAGAGGCCGTCGCAGTGGTCAAGCGGACTCCGAGCGTATCGCACCCGCGCGCGTGCGACTCGCCCAGCAGACGGGGGGTTGCGCCGGGCCATCGCGCGCCAGTTGTGCGCGTTTTTGCTGTCTGCCAGCAGCAAGCGCTCGGTTAACATGCCGTGTCCCGCCGCTCGTCCCCCACCGCGCACCGTTTGTCCACCGCGGTCCGCCCCTAGAACCCCGCCTACCGGCATTCGCTTTGTGCACAGTCCCACCCTGATCATTCTTGCGGCCCTTTTGTCGGCGCTGGTCACCGTCGTTCTGTTCGCGGTGTGGTTCTTCAACCGCCACATCCCCGGCTTGCGGATGTGGGTCCTGGCATTTCTCAGCAGCTCGGTGTTCAGTGCCAGCCTGCTGGCGCGCGATTGGGTGCCCGAGCCGATCTCGGTCGTGGTCGCGCAAATCAGCCTGACATTGACCGGCTACCTGTGCTGGATGGGCAGCCGCGCCTACATGGGCCGCTCGCCGCCGCCGCACGGCGTGGCGGCATTGGCGCTGGCAGTGTTGTCGGCAGTGGCCGTGTACTTTACGGTGGAGCAGCCCAACCCCGGCGCGCGGTTCGTTCTGCTGGGGCTGATGGCGGGCGTCTGCTTCATCCTCACGGCGCGCACGCTGGCCCACGGAGGCTTCCGGCGCGTGCCGGCGCGCTACCTGTTTGCGGCCACCGTGGGCGCGCACGGCGTGTTCGTGCTGGTGCGGCCCTTGGCCTTTGCGCTGGTCATGCCTCAGCAGCCAGCGGAAGGGGCTCTGCTGGCCGCGCTGTCGTACATCGTGGTGCTGGAATCAACGGCGGCGCTGGTACTTATCGGCTTTGGCGCGGTGATGCTGACCAACGAGTTCATCACCAACGAGTTGCGGCACCTGGCAGAGGTGGACCCGCTGACCAACGTGTTCAACCGCCGCGCGTTCCTCACGCTGCTGCACAAGGCCATCAGCAGCGCCCAGCGCACGCAGAAGCCGCTGCCCGTGCTGGTGCTGGACCTGGACCACTTCAAACAGATCAACGACACGCGCGGCCACCAGGGCGGCGACGACGTGCTGCGGCACTTTGTGCGACTGGCCCTGCGCTGCCTGCGCAAGGAAGATGTGATGGGCCGCCTGGGCGGCGAAGAGTTCGGCATCTTTTTGCCCAATGCCGACGGCGCTGGCGCCCTGGCCGTGGCGGAGCGCCTTCGCGCATTGGTGGAGAGCACCCCGGCCCGCGCGGGTGCGGGGCAGCCAGTGTGCGTGACAGTGAGCATCGGCGTGACGCTGTCGGGCCCGGCGGACGCGCCCGACACCGCCCTGCAGCGGGCCGATGAAGCCATGTACCTGGCCAAGCAATACGGGCGCAACCGCGTGCAGATGCGCGTGGCGGACTCATCCAACGTACACCTTGTCGGCGATGCGAAGGACACCGCCCCACCGCCGGGCGCGCGCGCGGCAGATGCGGCCGAGGGCGTTGTGTCGGGTGGTTGACGGTGGGGCGGCCCGGCCGTCCCGCACAATCTGCGCGCCCCGGTGCTTGCGCGCCTTCCCTCTCTCTAGCCCGACCTGGAGCTTGCTGAAAACAAGCCTTATCCGCATGGCGATCCCTCCACCCGGCGCTTCCCCGTCCCCAGCTTCTACTTCGGTGCGGGTGTCCGCAATCCCATCGCCCGCCACGTCGCGCCGATCGTTCCTGCGTTCGGGCGCCGGCATAGCGACGGCGGGGGCTGCCGTGGCAGCGGGCGGCGGCTACTACCTGCTGCACCGGCCTGCGCGCGACCGGCAACTGGTGTTGGGTCGCATCAGCGACGCCATGGCCGAGGTGGAGCGCCTGTCTGCGGGCGTGGTGCAGCCGCTGGACGCCGCCACGGCCTGGAGCTGGGCGCAGACGCTTGAGCATTGCGCGCAAAGCATCGAGTTTTCGCTGCAGGGCTTTCCTGCGCACAAGTCGGCCCTGTTTCAGAACACGTTGGGCTCGGCCGCATTGGCGGTGTTTGCTTGGCGCGGCCGAATGAGCCACAACCTGGCCGAACCCATCCCCGGTGCCCCTGCGCTGGACGCCAACGCTTCGGCGGAGGGCGCACTGGCCCGCCTGCGCCAGGCGGTGCAGGACTTTGGGGCCCATACCGGGCCGCTACAGCCGCACTTTGCCTACGGCGCACTCAGTCGTGCGCAGTACGAGCAGGCGCATGCGATGCACTTGGCAAACCACCTGTCGGCCTTTGATCTTGCAGCGGCTTGAGCTATAGATTTAATAGCTGCTAGCGCTTTCTGGTAAAGCGCTAGAGCCGTTTTTGACTATTTTTTTGACAGAATCGCAGGACGGGTTGGCGCAGCGTAGGCCGACGGGCGACAGAGCGGAAGATGTCGGGTTAGGCCCTGCGGGCTAACCCGACCTACGGATGTGGGGTGGTGGCAGCGGCCTACTACAAGAAACTCACGCTTCCCGGCCGCCCCGGCAGGTGCAGCTGCGCAGTGGGCGCGGGCTGGCTAGCCACCCGCTGGCCGCGCCGCCACACGCCCAAGCGCGCCGCGCGCAGGCGAATGGCGTCCACCGGGTTGCGGGCGTGCAGCAGCACAAAGTCGGCATGGCAACCTGGGGCGATGCCGTAGCACTCCAGCCCCAGCAGGCGCGCGGGGTTCACCGTCACAGCATCAAAGCACTGGCGCATGGCGGCCTGGCTGGTCATCTGGCCCACATGCAGGCCCATGTGTGCTGCCTCCAGCATGTCGGCGCTGCCGCCGCTGTACCAGGGGTCGAGCACGCAGTCGTGGCCAAAGGCCACCGTGAGGCCCGCGGCCATCAGCTCGGGCACGCGGGTCATGCCCCGGCGCTTGGGGTAGGTGTCGTGGCGGCCCTGCAGGGTGATGTTGATGAGCGGGTTGGCTACCACGCCCAGGTCGGCCTCGGCCATCAGGGGGATGAGCTTGCTCACGTAGTAGTTGTCCATGCTGTGCATGGAGGTGAGGTGCGAGCCCGTCACACGGCCGTGCAGGCCCAGGCGCTGGGTTTCAAAAGCCAGGGTTTCGACATGGCGCGAGTGCGGGTCGTCGGATTCGTCGCAGTGCATGTCCACGCGCTTGCCGCGTTCGGCGGCCAGCTCGCAGAGGATCTTCACGCTCTCGGCCCCCTGGGCCATCGTGCGTTCGAAGTGAGGAATGCCGCCCACCACGTCCACGCCCATATCCAGAGCCCGTTTCAGGTTGTCGAGCCCGCCCGGCGCGCGCAGCACGCCGTCTTGCGGGAAGGCCACGAGCTGCAAATCCAGGTAGGGCGCCACGCGCTGTTTCACATCCAGCAGGGCCTGCACGGGCAGCAGGCTGGGGTGGCTCGTGTCCACGTGGCTGCGAATGGCCAGCAGTCCGCGCGCCACGGCCACGTCGCAATAGCGCAGGGCGCGCTCTACGATGGCCTCGTGCGTCAGCGTCGGCTTGAGCTCGCCCCACAGTGCAATGCCTTCGAGCAGCGTGCCACTCTCGTTCACGCGCGGCTGGCCGTAGCTCAGGGTCGAATCCATATGGAAATGCGCATCCACAAACGGTGGGCTCACCAGCAGGCCACCTGCGTCCACCGTTTCGCGCGCCGACGCTTGCAGGCCTTCGGTCACTTCGGTGATGCGGCCGCCCTGCACCGCGATGGACATGTTCTGGCGGCCGTCGGACAGGGTGGCGTGGGTGATGAGCAGGTCGAGCATGGCGTGGGTCTTGTGGGTCAGGCTAGGTGTCGGGTTTTTTCAAGACGTGAGCGGGCTCTGCGCCTAAGCTCTGGGTCTCGTTTTGTGCATCAACGATTCAGTGCATCCATTCTTACAAAGGCAGCTCCCATGCAATTTGGCTACACCATTCTCTATGTCGAAGACGTTCCCAGAACCATCGCTTTTTATGAAGCTGCCTTCGGCTTTGCTCGCCGCTTTGTGCACGAGGCGGGCGACTATGGCGAGCTGGACACCGGAGCCACCGCACTGGCCTTCTCGTCGCTGCGGCTGATGTCCGAGCTGGGCAAGAACCCGCAGCGCGCGTCGGCCAATGCGCCCAGTTTCGAGATCGCGTTCACCACGCCCGACGTGGCAGCCGCTGTGCAGCGCGCGGTGGATGCCGGTGCGCGCCTGGTGCAGGCGCCCGAGCAGATGCCCTGGGGTCAGACCGTGGCCTATGTGGCGGATATCAACGGGGCGCTGGTGGAGCTGTGCACACCTGTGGCGCCCCCAGCCGCTTGACCTGTGGGGATCACTTTGGCGCTGGCAGCGTCGCCCCGTCACCAGCGCCAAATTCATACAAGAATCAGCCATAGCCCGCCTGCGCCACCGTGGCCAGCAATTGCGGTGTGCCGCGCAACGACGCAGGTGTTTGCCCCAGCCAGCGCAGGCAATCGCGGCTGAAGTGCGCCTGGTCGGCATAGCCGTGATCCGCCGCAATTTCGGCCAGCGATTGCGCAGTGCCCAAGGCCTGTGCTGCTCTGCGCACGCGGGCCAGGGCGCGCCAGAAGCGTGGCGTTTGACCGGTGGTACGTTGGGTCAGGCGCTCCAGGCTGCGCTCTGAGACTCCCAGGCTGTGCGCCGCCGCGCCTACGGTGCGGCAATGCGCCAGCGAGCGGAGCGCTTCTTGCGCACGCGGGTCCGCGCGGGTGTGCTGGTCGATGGCTTCAAGCAACAAGGCTTCCGGCGCCGTTGTGCCATCACCGGCCAAGCTGAAGGAGGGCCGCCCTGCGCGGTGCTGGGCTTGCTGCCAGATAGCTTGTGCAGACCTCAACAACGCTGGCGCGTCAATGCGGGTGCCCGGTACAAGGCGAAAGCCCAGCCATTGTTCGCCCGCACGCCCCGGCACGACCATTGCGACATCGGCCAGTGCAGAGATATGCCAGGCAGACTGGCCGCGCGCATTGGTATGCAGGATGAGGTCGCTGCAGCCATCGGGCAACACCGTGGTGGGGTTGGCGTCGGTGGTGTCGAACTGCCAACGCGCCAGCACCGTGGCTGGCAACACGGGTGGTGCGATGGGATGAAGCTGCGTGGCGGGCATGGTCGTCAGGGGGCTCAACGCCTTTGGTTGGTGCGAAAACGCACATCGCCTGGCTTGTGCCCTGCATCGATGGTGATGCGGAACGCACGGTCTCCATGGCCGGACTCTGCCCGCGCGGTAAAACGAATGCCTCGGCGCGTGGCCTGGCAGTTCATTTGGCTCAGCGTGAGGGAGGCGTGGTCGTTGTTGATCTGCGCAAAGCTCTCGGAATGGACCTCGGTGGCACTGTCGGTGCCGTCGCGCACGATCCACTGCAGGTACAAGAACGACTGCGCGTAGCGTGTGGCGTGCACGATGCGATACATGCCGCGGCTTTCTCCGGGCTGGTCGGGCGCGGGCCACTGGCCACAGACCTTGATCCAGTCCACATCGGGTGCAGTGGCAAAGGACTCATACGGCATGTCCATGCCCAGCGCGTGGGCCTGGCCCGCGCACGCCAGCAGGGCCGGGGGCAGCCAACGGGTCAAAGTTTGCGGAACCAGTTTCATCGCTCTCCCTTGCGATACGGCTTCATCAGCGCCTGCGGATACGCCGCCTTGCGCGCCACCAGCACCAGCGCCAGGATCGACAGCAGGTAGGGCAGCATCAAATACACCTGGTACGGCAGCCATGCATCGCCCGCCTGCTGGAGGCGCAGCTGCAGTGCATCAAAAAACGCAAACAGCAGCGCACCCAGCAACGCCTTGCCGGGGCGCCACGACGCAAACACCACCAGCGCCACGCAGATCCAGCCCCGGCCGTTGATCATGTTGAAGAAGAACGCGTTGAACGCCGACAGCGTGAGGAACGACCCCGCCACGCCCATCAACGCAGAGCCCGCAACGATGGCGCCCGTGCGTGTGGCCGCCACCGAGATGCCCTGGCCTTCGGCCGCCTGCGGGTTCTCGCCCACCATGCGCACAGCCAATCCCAGCGGTGTGCGCAGCAGCACCCAGGCCAGCAGCGGCACCAGCAGAAGGGCCAGCAGCGTGAGTGGCGTCTGTGCCGACAGGATCGGAATGCCCAGCCACTCCATGGGTGCAAACGGTTCGATCGTGGGCGGCGTGTTCACCTTGGGGAAGCTCACGCGGTAGCCGTAGTAGCTCAGCGCCGTGGCCAGCAGCGTGATGCCCAGCCCCGACACATGCTGCGACAGCGCTAGCCCCACCGTGAGCCATGCGTGCAATAGCCCGAAGACAGCGCCCGTAAGCGCTGCCACCAGCACCCCGGTCCACAGTCCATGGCCTGCGTACACCGTGAGCCAGCCGGCGAAAGCCCCGGCCACCATGATCCCTTCAATCCCCAGGTTGAGCACCCCGGCGCGTTCGCACAGCAAAACCCCAAGCGTGCCCAGGATGAGCGGGGTGGCCACGCGCAGTGTGGCGATCCAGAACGCGGGGTTGGCGAGGATGTCGAGCAGTTCTGTCATGTGCTCGCCTCAGTGCTGGTTACTTTGATTTTGATAGCTGCTAGCGCTTGATGGATAAGCGCTAGAGGCCAATTTGGCATGAAATTCTGGTGCGCGTGCTTGTTCATGGTGCCCTCATTTCCACCGCACACGGTATTGCGTGAGAAGCCCGGCGACCAGCACCGCAATGAGCGACGTCGCCACGATCACATCGGCAATGTAGGTGGGCACGCCCACCGCGCGGCTCATGCTGTCCGCCCCCACCAGCACACCCGCCACAAAGGTGCCCGCTGCGATCACGCCCAGCGGGTGCAGCCCCGCCAGCATGGCGATCACGATGCCGCTGTAGCCGTAGCCCGGCGACATGTCCAGCGTCACATAACTGGTGCGGCCCGCCACCTCGATGGCACCGGCCAGCCCCGCCAGCCCGCCCGAGAGCAGGGCGACCAGCACGACGGTGCGCGTGATGGGCACACCGGCAAACGCGGCAGCCCGCGCATTGGCCCCAGCGGCGCGGATGTCAAACCCCGGCACCGTGCGCGCCAGCAGCGCCCACAGAATGACCGCCAGCGACACGGCCCACAGCAGCCCCGTGTGCAGCCGCGTCTGTGGCACCAGCTTGGACAGCTCCAAGTCGCCTTGCAGAGCCACGCTTTGCGGCCAGCCCATCGAGAGCGGGTCTTTCATCGGGCCATCGAGCAGGGCCGACACCAGCAGCAACATGATGAAGTTGAGCAGCAGGGTGGTGACGACCTCGTCCACCCCCAGCCGCGCCTTCATCAGCGCCGGTCCCAGCAGCAGCGCGGCCCCGGCGAGGGCTGCCGCCAGCATCATCAGTGGGAAGAGCACATAGGGCGACCACTCCAGTCCCGTTCCGCCGTGCATGCCACCCACGGCCACGGCGGCCAGCGCCCCGGCGTAGAGCTGCCCCTCGGCCCCGATGTTGAACAGCCGCGCGCGGAAGGCCATGGCGGCCGCCAGCCCGGTCAGGATCAGCGGCGTGGCGCGGGTGAGGGTTTCGGTCAATGCGAACACCGAGCCAAAGGCGCCTTGGAGCAGCAGCGCATAGGTCTGCCCCACGGGCGCGCCGGCCCACAGCACCAGCACGGCGCTGATGAGCAAGGTGAAGACCACCGCGCCCACCGGCGCCAGCACATAAGCGGCGGGGGAGGTGTGGTTGCGTTTTTCGAGTCGCATGAAGGATCGTTCTTGTTGTGTGGCTTCTCTAAATCCGTTCACGCTGAGCTTGTCGAAGCGCCGCGCAAGGCTTCGACAAGCTCAGCCCGAACGGTTGGGGGAGACGGCGGTCCATGGCTCACTCGTGAACAGCTCCAGCCATCGCCAGGCCGATGGCTTCGCGCGTCCAGTCTTCAGCGCGTCGTGCCTCGCTCAGTTGCCCGTCGTGCATCACGGCCACGCGGTCGCCCAGCGCCAGCACTTCGTCCAGGTCGTCGGAGATCAGCAGTACGGCGGCTCCTGCATCGCGTGCATTGATGAGCTGCTGCTGCACGAACATCACCGCCCCAATGTCCAGCCCCCAGGTGGGCTGGTGCGCGACGATGAGTTGAGGTGCGGGGGCCGAGTTGTCGGCCGCGTCCTGTGGCGGCATCAGCGCCCGGCCCAGGATGAGCTTTTGCATGTTGCCGCCCGACAGCGATCGGGCGGGGGTATCCGGCCCGCCGCCGCGTACGTCAAAAGTCTCGGCCACGCGTTGCGCATGCTGGCGCGCGGCGCGGCGCTTGACCCAGAAGGCGCGAAACCACGGGTGGGCAAACCAGGGGCCGCGCAGGCGTTCGGACACCGCGTTTTCCCACACGGGCAGGTCGCCCACCACGCCCACCGCATGCCGGTCTTCGGGGATGCGGGCCACCCCTTGGCGGACCAGCCAGGCCGGCTGTGCCCACAGTGGCTCGCCGCGCAAAGTGACCTGGCCAGCGGTGGCCGCGCGCACCCCGCACAGCACATCGGCCAACGCGACCTGCCCGTTGCCGCTGACGCCCGCAATGGCCACGATCTCGCCTGCGCGCAGGGTCAGGGACGCCTCCCGCAGCCGGTCGCGCCCCGTGGGCGCGGTGCTCACCTGGCTCAGCGTGCAGACGGGTCCGCCCACGTGCTGCGCCGGGCGGCGCTCTGCCGCTTCGATCGCGTGGCCCACCATCCATTGCGCCAGCTGCGCTTGCGTGGTGCCCTGCGCAGGCGCCTCGGCTACCAGCTTGCCCTGGCGCAACACAGCCACGCGGTGCGATACGCGCAGCACCTCGCCCAGCTTGTGGCTGATGAAGATGATGGACAGACCCTGCGCCACCATCTGCGCCAGGGTGTCAAACAGCGCCTCGCTCTCCTGCGGCGTGAGCACGGCGGTGGGTTCGTCCAGGATGAGGATGCGCGCGCCGCGGTAGAGCGCCTTCAAGATTTCAACGCGCTGGCGCTCGCCCACCGAGAGGCTGCCTACGCGGGCATCCGGGGCGACCGGCAGGCCAAATTGCTGCGACACGGCCAGCAGCCTGGCGCGCGCCTCGCGGCGGCGCGAGAAAGGCTGCCACAGCGGCTCGGTGCCCAGCAGCACGTTGTCCAGCACCGTGAGGTTGTCGGCCAGCGTGAAGTGTTGGTGCACCATGCCAATGCCCGCCGCCAGCGCAGCACGCGGCTGGCCCGGGGGCAGGGGCTGGCCGAAGACTTCGATGTGGCCTTCATCCGCCACGTAGTGCCCGAACAGGATGGACATCAGCGTGGACTTGCCCGCACCGTTTTCGCCCAACAGGGCCAGCACTTCGCCGCGCGCCAGGGTCAGGCTGATGCTGTCATTGGCGATCAGCTTGCCGAAGCGTTTGGTGATGCCCGAAAGGCGCAGGACGGAAGCCGTGGACTCTGTCATTTACTTCCAGCTGGCCAAAAACGCCCGCAGCACCTTGGCCGAATTGGCCGCTGCCAGGCCCATGAAGGTGCCCATCTCGTTCTCTCCCTCGCCCCCGCCCGCCAGATCGCTCAGAGAACGGAAAGCGATGTAGGGCACACCATTGCTGTGCGCCACCATGGCGGTGGCGGCGGTTTCCATGTCGAGCACGTTGGCCTCGAAGGTCTTGAACGCGTATTCGCGGAAGGCCTTGTTATCCACAAAGGCCTGCCCCGATACGCCGTTGCCGCCCACCACCAGTTGTGGGCGCTGCTTCAGGCAGTTGGCGGCCACGCAATGCTCCAGACCTACGTTCTGCAGGCTGCGGGCGGTGGCCAGCATCTTGGGGTCGGCCTCAAACCAGAACTTCTTGGTGAGCTTGGGGTTGGCGGCGGATCGAACCTCCACCGGACGCGGGTGCATCATGCCGAAGGCGGGCATGGTCAGCTCGCTTTTCATCCAGGCTGGGGCGGAGTATTGGCCGGGCTTGTCCTCGCGCGCCATCAGCCATTCCATGTACTGGCCCCACTGTGCGGGCACAGTCACGTCGCCGATGTGCAGGCCGGGGTTGACACCGCCTGCAATGCCGCTGAAGACCACATGGCTCACGTTGAAGCGGTCCAGCACCAGCTGCGTGTTCATGGCCGCGTTGGTCATGCTGATGCCGGAGAGGAACACCACCACAGGCTTGCCCTCCAGCGTGCCGGTGGTGAATTCCACGCCGTTGATGCTGTGTTTGGTGGGCTGCTGCACCTGGGGCAGCAGCACGGTCAGCTCCGGCGCAAAGGCGGAGATGACGGCGATGCGGGGCGTGTCGTCCAGCCGCACCGCCGTATTGCCGGGCGCGGTGGCGGCACAGCCTGCGACCACGGCGGCAAGGGTGAGGGCGCCCAGCAGGCGTGTGCACCGGGAGATCAGGGAGGGCTTGGCGGCGGAGAGGGATTGCATGGGTGTGGTTGCCTCGTCAAAGAAAAACAGCGGTGCGCAGTCAACGCGAAAAAACAAACAGGCCACCGCTTTGCTGGGGTGGCCTGTGCACAGAAGTTGAGGACGCGGGCACGGCTCCCGCTGCATCCAGTGCTTACTTGGCCGTGGACTTGGGCTGGCTGTCGTCCACCTTCACGGTGAATTTGCCCGCCAGAATGTCGGCCTCCTTCGCCTTGACCTTGGCGATGATGTCGGCCGGCACCTTCTTCTCGAATGTGCCCAACTGCGAGAGTTCAGAGCCCTTGTGCTTCATCATCGAATACGGGCCATAGTCCTCGGCGGTGAACTTGCCCTCTTTGACCAGCTTGAGTGCGCGGTCGATGCTGGGCTCCATGTGCCAGATGGCCGAGGCCACCACGGTGTCGGGGTACTGCGGCTGGGTATCGATCACGTTGCCGATGGCGAGCTTGCCTTTTTCCTTGGCCGCGTCGCTCACGCCAAAGCGCTCGGCGTAGAGCACATCCGCACCCTTGTCGATCATGGCGAAGGTGGCTTCCTTGGCCTTGGGTGGGTCGAACCAGCTGTTGATGAAGGTGATGGTGAACTCGACCTTGGGATTGGTCTCTTTGGCGCCCGCCATGAAGGCGTGCATCAGGCGGTTGACTTCGGGGATGGGGAAGCCGCCCACCATGCCGATCTTGTTCGTCTTGGTCATGCCGCCCGCGATCATGCCGGTCAGGTACGCGGGTTCCTGGATGTAGTTGTCGAACACGCTGAAGTTGGGCGCCTGGGGCTTGCCCGATGAGCCCAGCAGGAACGAGGTCTTGGGGAAGTCCTTGGCTACCTTGCGGGCTGCGGCCTCTACGGCAAAGGCTTCGCCCACGATGAGCTGGTTGCCTCCCGTGGCGTACTCGCGCATCACGCGTTCGTAATCGGCGTTGCTCACGTTTTCGCTGGCTTTGTATTCGATCTCGCCACGTGCTTCGGCGGCTTTCAGGGCCTTGTGGATGCGGCTGACCCATTGCTGTTCAAAGGGCACCGTGTAGATCGCCGCGACCTTGAGCTTGGACTGCGCTGTGGCCAGTGAGGGCGCCATGGCCATGGCGGCCGAGAGGGCCATGGAGGTGCACAGCAGGCGTCCGGTGAAGATGCGGCGAGTGGTCATGGTGGGATTTCCTTCAGACAAAAACGAGGGATGGGATTGCCCAGGTGTAGCAAGGAGCGCGCCAGTGGAGCCCCAGGGCTGCGACAAACCGGTGGCAAGTCTGCCAGAGGAAAGCCACCAAGTGGTAAAAAAATCCTGGCAGCGGCGTGCGGCCCGAGAAAAAGCCACCCGGTGCGCAGGGCACGGGGTGGCTGGCTGGTGCACGCCGGGCGGGCCGTGCGCTTATTTGGTGCCAAAGATGCGGTCGCCCGCATCGCCCAGGCCTGGCAGGATGTAGCCGTGGTCGTTCAACTCGCGGTCGATGGCGGCGGTGAAGATCGGCACGTCGGGGTGCGCCTTCTGCAGCGTGGCCACGCCTTCGGGGGCGGCCAGCAGGCAGACGAACTTGATGGAGCGGGGGTTGAGCTTTTTCAGGCGGTCCACGCAGGCTGCGGCCGAGTTGCCGGTGGCAAGCATCGGGTCCACCACGATGATGTCGCGCTCGTCCATTTCAGACGGCATTTTGAAGTAGTACTCCACGGGCTGCAGCGTGGCCGGGTCGCGGTACAGGCCGATGTGGCCCACGCGGGCGCCAGGCACCACGTTGAGCATGCCGTCCAGAAAGCCGTTGCCCGCACGCAGGATGGAGACCAGCACCAGCTTCTTGCCGTCGATCATCTTGCCCGTCATGGTTTCCAGCGGGGTTTCGATCTGCACGTCCTGCAGCGGCATGTCGCGCGTGACCTCATAGGCCATCAGCGTGGAGAGCTCGCCCAGCAGGCGGCGGAAGCTGTTGGTGCTGGCGTCCTTCTTGCGCATCAGTGTGAGCTTGTGCTGGACGAGGGGGTGGGTGATGACGGTGACGTTGCTCATGGCAGAAGGATGTACTTATTGAAAAAAACGGGCGTCAGTCTGCCAGAAACCGCGCATAGCGCGACAGGTCGACATTGCCGCCGCTCACGATGATGCCCACGCGCTCCCCGTGCAGCTGTTTGGCGCCGTCGTCTTCGCCTGAAAACGCCTGCGCGCCTGCAAACGCCAGGGCGCCTGTGGGCTCCACCACCATCTTCATGCGCTGGGCAAAGAAGCGCAGTGCTTCGATGAGCTGCTGGTCGCTGACAGTGATGATGTCCTCTGCGTGGTCACGGATGATGGGAAAGGTGTACTCGCCCAGTGACTGCGTCTGCGCGCCGTCGGCAATCGTTTGCGGGTGGGGGATGCGCACGATATGCCCGGCCCGCAAGGATTGCTGCGCGTCGTTGGCGGTCTCGGGCTCCACGCCGATCACCTTGCAATGGGGTGCCATGGCCTGCACGGCCAGGAGGCTGCCCGACATCAGGCCGCCGCCGCCCAGGCAGACGAAAAGGTAGTCCAGGTCGGGCACCTCTTGCAGCAACTCCAGCGCTGCGGTGCCTTGGCCGGCGATGACGTGGGGGTGGTCGAACGGAGGGATCAGCGTCATGCCGCGCTCGCGCGCGATCTGGCGGCTGATGGCCTCGCGATCTTCGGTATGGCGGTTGTAGGTGACCACCTGTGCGCCGTATTCGCGCGTGGCGGTCATCTTGGAGACGGCGGCGTCCTCGGGCATCACCACCAGGGCCGGCATGTCCAGCAGGCGCGCCGACAGCGCAATGGCCTGGGCGTGGTTGCCGGCCGAAAAGGTGAGCACGCCGTGCTCGCGCTGCTCGGCTGTGAACTGGGCGAGCGCGTTGTATGCGCCGCGAAACTTGAACGCCCCCGTGCGCTGCAGGTTCTCGCATTTGAAGAACAGCTTGGCGCCCAGCCGGGCGTCGATGGCGTTGCAGCGCAGCACGGGCGTGGGGTGGGCGATGCCGGAAAGCCGTTCGGCTGCGGCAGCCACGTCGCTGAACGTAGGCGGGGTAAGGCTGGGCAAGGTCATGGGCGTCATCCCTGTGTGCCGGGGCGCAGGCGGCCCCGGGGGCCCATGATAGCTCCATGCGACCAGACTACAAGCCAAAATGGCATCCAGCGCTTATGGGGAAAGCGCTGGCAGCTATGATTTTTGATGTGGTGCCGCTGGGTGCGCGCGGCAGGTGGGCGTCGGCGACTCAGTCCAGTTCGCTGAAGCGCCGCAGCGCCGGCAGATCCGGAAAGTCGCCCGCCCGCTTTTGCTTCATGGCGGTGACGGATTCCATCACGTGCCGGTTGCTCCAGATGGCGCCCTGCAGCCAGCCCATCTGGCGCAGGCTGTCTTCCACGCTGTGGTCGCGTGCGTAGTTGACGGCCTGCTTGGTGCCCCAGATGGCGACGGGCGGTTTGGCGGCGATCTCTTTCGCGCATTGCAGTGCGGCCGCCACCATGGCTTCCTGGGTGTCGAAAACTTCATTCACCAAGCCATATCCGAGTGCCTTTTGCGCAGGCAGGCGGCGGCCGGTGTAGGCCAGCTCCTTGACCACGCCCAGCGGAATCAGCTTGGGCAGGCGCTGCAGCGTGCCCACGTCGGCCACCATGCCAATGTTGATCTCCTGGATGCAGAAGAATGCGTCGGCCGTGGCGTAGCGCACGCAAGCCGTGGTCACCAGGTCCACGGCTCCGCCAATGCAGCCGCCGTGGATGGCCATGATGACGGGGATGCGCAGGCTTTCGACACGCGTGAAAGTGGCCTGCATGTCGGTCAGCAGGTCGAAGATGGCGGCGCGGCCTTCGGGGCTGCGGTCGTCCAGCGTGATGGCGCCGCCAAAGGTCTCCAGCGCCATGCCGGCGCTGAAGTGCTTGCCCGTGCTGCTAACGACCAGCGCCCGCGCTGCGCCCGAGGTGTTCAGGTAGTTCAGCACGGCATCCAGCTCGCGCCAGAAGGTGGGGTGCATGGTGTTCATGGCCTCGGGCTTGTTCAGAACCAAATGGGCCACGTGGTCAGTGATGCCGAGGGTGAAGCAGGTGAGGGCGGGGGTGTTCATGGGCGCCACTGTAGCTGTGCTGCAGCGCGCGGTGTCGTCGCGTGCGCGACTTTGGGTGATTTTGGCTGCTAGCGCTTGATGGGTAAGCGCTGGAAGCTATGAAAAGTGTAGTGTGGACGGGCATGGTCTGGAGTCAGTCCCCGCCACCACCACATCCTCCGCCGTCGCCGCCTCCATCTCCGCCGCCGTCCGCACTTTCGGCGCCGCCAAAGTGGCCCGCGTCACCACCGTAGCTGCCGTCTGCAAAGCTGGTGCCGCAGTACGTATCGCCGCCGCTGCCGCCCGCGTCGCTCTTGCGGGCGATGTCTGTGCAGTCAGGCACATAGGTGAAGCCGCCGGCAATGGCGAACTTGCCGTCCAGTGCAAACAGCAGCGGCAGGCGGCTGGGTTTGCGCGGGTCAATGGATTCTTCCTTGCACGTCCAGTACCAGCAGCGGCGCAGGCCGTCGTTGTGGCGGGTCCTCACGCCCAGCGCCTCTGCAGGGGTGTGGTGCAAGAAGAAACCCAGCGCTTGTTCGCACCAGGTCTTGTATGCCTGGGTGTGCAGGATGAATTCATGCCACAGCGCGTCCACCGCGCGCGAGGGCATGGCCACAAACTGTTTGTTGCTGCGCAGGCAGGCCATGAAGAACTGGCGCAGGCCGCGCTCCACCAAGTCGCAGTCGCGCGGGCTCAGGTGCGGGTAGGTCTCTCGCAGCTTGCGTTGCAGAAAGCGGGGCAGGGGGGCTTCGCGGATGAAGCGCTGGCGCACGGCGTTGGTCCACTGGATGATGAGGGCCACCACGATCACCGTGGCTAGGAAGTAGAGCACCCACACGCCCCGAAAGCGCCAGGCCCCGGCCAGCATGCCGCCCAACGTCACGGTCCACGCGGCAATGGCTAGCAACATGGCCTTGCCGCCCACGCGCAGCACCGCGCGTTCGACTCTTGTCATCGCCCGTCCCTCCTTTTTTGTTTTGTGTCGCGTTTGCAGGGCTTGCGCTGCAATTTCAAGGCGGAAGTGTGACGCTTATGTGCCGTTTGAGGGACAGTGTTGTGGGGCCCTCACCACCGCCTGGCCGCAACCCGTTTTATCGCCGCTTGCTGCCGCCGCCAAAGATGCCCCCCAGCACTCCGCGCAGGATCTCCTTGCCTACATTGGTGCCCACAGTGCGCACGGCCGACTTGGCCATGGTCTGCACAAGGCCATCGCGGCGGCCGCCGCGCGGGCCGGTGCTGCCAAACAGCAGGTCGTTAAGGAAGCCACCGCCTTGCTGGCCGTTTTCGGCTGAGCCCGCGGCACCCGGCGTGGCGGCGGTGGGGGCCGCCGGCGCGGACTCGGCCCGGCCCTTGAGTTTTTCGTAGGCGGATTCGCGGTCCACCATTTTTTCGTAAACGCCCGCTACCAGCGAGTTGGCGAGCAGCGCCTGGCGCTGCTGCGGCGTGATGGGGCCCAGCTGGCTGCCCGGGGGCAGCACAAACACGCGCTCGGTCACGCTGGGGCGGCCCTTGGCGTCGAGGAAGCTCACCAGCGCCTCGCCCACGGCCAGCTCGGTGATGGCGGTTTCAATGTCGAGGCCCGGCTTTTGACGCATGGTGGTGGCGGTGGCTTTGACGGCCTTCTGGTCACGCGGGGTGAAGGCACGCAGCGCGTGCTGCACGCGGTTGCCCAGTTGGGCCAGCACACTGTCGGGGATGTCCAGTGGGTTCTGCGTGACGAAATACACGCCCACGCCCTTGGAACGCACGAGGCGCACCACCAGCTCGATGCGCTCGACCAGCACCTTGGGCGCCTCGTTGAACAGCAGGTGGGCCTCGTCGAAGAAGAAGACCAGCTTGGGCTTTTCGGGGTCGCCGATCTCGGGCAGGGTTTCGAACAGCTCCGACAGCATCCACAGCAGGAATGTCGCGTACAGGCGCGGCGAGTTCATGAGCTTGTCGGCCGCCAGGATGTTGACCACGCCGTGGCCGTCCACCGTTTGCATGAAGTCCTGGATATCCAGCATGGGCTCGCCAAAGAACTTGTCGCCACCTTGCTGTTCGATCTGCAGCAGCCCGCGCTGGATTGCGCCCACGCTGGCGGCGCTCACGTTGCCGTATTCGGTGGTGAACTCCTTGGCGTTGTCGCCCACGTAGGTGAGCATGGCGCGCAGGTCCTTCAGGTCCAGCAGCAGCAGGCCACGGTCGTCGGCAATCTTGAAGACGATGTTGAGCACGCCCAGCTGCGTTTCGTTCAAGCCCAGCATGCGACCCAGCAGCAGCGGGCCCATGTCCGACACTGTGGCGCGCACCGGGTGGCCCTGCTCGCCAAACACGTCCCACAGCGCGGTGGGGCAGGCCTGCGGCGTGGGCAGCTCCAGACCACGCTCCTTCAGCACGGCCGCCAGCTTGTCACCGATCTTGCCGGGCTGGCTGGCGCCGGTGAGGTCGCCCTTCACGTCGGCCATGAACACCGGCACGCCGATGCGCGAGAAGTTCTCGGCAAGGGTTTGCAGCGTCACAGTCTTGCCCGTGCCGGTGGCGCCGGTGATGAGCCCGTGGCGGTTGGCCAGGCCGGGCAGCAGGTGGCATTCAATGGTGTCGTGCTTGGCAATCAGGAGGGGTTCGGCCATGGTGGAGGTTCCGGGTGGGGGCAAAAAGTGTGACCTGCGCAAACAGAAGGCTCAAACCGCGTATCCAGCGGGCATGTGCGGTGCCCCATCCTGATTGGCGCAAGTCGAAAAAGTAAAATCGCGGCCAGTAGATTAAATCAATACAAAAGGACTTCTCGTGGCAGGACACAGCAAATGGGCGAACATCCAGCACCGCAAAGGGCGGCAGGATGAAAAACGCGGCAAGATCTGGACCCGCATCATTCGTGAAATTACCGTGGCGGCCCGTGCCGGTGGCGGCGATTTGTCTGCAAACCCCCGCCTGCGCCTGGCGGTGGACAAGGCCAAGGCGGCCAACATGCCCGCCGACCGCATCAAGTACAACATCGACAAGGCCACGGGCAACGCCGAAGGCCTGACGTACGAAGAAATCCGCTACGAAGGCTATGGCATCGGTGGCGCTGCCATCATGATCGACACCATGACCGACAACCGTGTGCGCACCGTGGCCGAAGTGCGCCACGCCTTTAGCAAGCACGGTGGCAACATGGGCACTGAAGGCTCGGTCGTGTTCCAGTTCAAGCACTGTGGCCAGCTGATTTTTGCCCCCGGCACCAGCGAAGATAAAGTGATGGAAGTGGCGCTGGAGGCGGGTGCCGAAGACGTGGTGACCGATGACGACGGCGCCGTCGAAGTGCTGACCAGCCCGGCGGACTTTGAGGCCGTGAAGAACGCCTTGGAAGCCGCCGGCCTGACGCCCGAAGTAGCCAGCGTGACCATGCGGCCTGAGAACACGATCGAGCTGACCGGCGAAGACGCCGCCAAGATGCAGAAGCTGCTGGACGTGCTGGAAGACCTGGATGACACCCAGGAGGTCTATCACAACGCGGCGCTTTGAAGCTCCCCCTGAGGTGCTTTGCGCCTTTCCCCTCTCTCGCTGCGCTGCGCTTGCGGGAGGGGGACGCGCCCGGTGGCCTGGCGAAGCCAGTTCCACGGGTGCACTGGTCTGGGCCTCGCCGGTATCGGAGGCCGCGGCCGGTGTGCAGCGCAACCGTGGACTGTTGATTTTTCCCCTCGAACCTTTTGGCCGCTGACTTTGCGGGCAAGGGTTCACCAAAGGTTCCTATGAAAGTACTCGTGATTGGTGGCGGCGGCCGTGAACACGCGATGGCGTGGAAACTGAGCCAGTCCCCCAAGGTGACCAAGGTGTATGTGGCGCCAGGCAATGGCGGTACAGCCTTGAACTCCAAGCTGGAAAATGTGGCCATCTCTGATGTGCAGGCCCTGCGCGTGTGGGCGCAGACCGAGAAGGTCGCGCTCACGGTGGTCGGCCCCGAGGCGCCGCTCGCGGCAGGTGTGGTGGACGAGTTCCGTGCCAATGGCCTCAAGATCTTTGGCCCCACCAAGGCGGCAGCCCAGCTGGAAAGCTCCAAGGCGTTCAGCAAGGCCTTCATGCGCCGGCACGGCATCCCCACAGCCGACTACGACACCTTTACCGACCCCGCTGCGGCCCACGCGTTTGTGGACCGGCTGGGCGCGCCCATCGTCATCAAGGCCGATGGCCTGGCGGCGGGCAAGGGCGTGGTCGTGGCCATGACGCTGGAGGAGGCCCATGATGCCGTGGACTTCATGTTGGTGGACAACAAATACGGCGTGACCCACAACGAAGGTGGCGCGCGCGTGGTGATCGAGGAATTCCTCGAAGGCGAGGAAGCCAGTTTCATCGTGCTGTGCGACGGCAAGAACGTGCTGGCCCTGGCCACGAGCCAAGACCACAAGCGCCTGAAAGACGGCGACGAAGGCCCCAACACCGGTGGCATGGGTGCGTATTCGCCCGCGCCGGTGGTCACGGCCGATGTCCATGCCCGTGCCATGCGCGAGATCATCCTGCCCACCATCCGGGGCATGGAAAAGGACGGCATTCCCTACACCGGTTTCCTGTACGCCGGCCTGATGATCGACGCCAAGGGCCAGCCCAAGACGCTCGAATTCAACTGCCGCATGGGCGACCCCGAGACGCAGCCCATCCTGATGCGCCTGAAAAGTGACATGGTGGATGTGCTGACGGCTGCAGTGGACGGCAAGTTGGACCAGGTGGAACTGCAGTGGGACCGCCGCCCCGCGCTGGGCGTGGTCATGGCCGCCCACGGCTACCCCGAGAGCCCGCGCAAGGGCGACGCGATCACCGGCCTGCCGCAGGACGCGGACGACGCCGTGGTGTTCCACGCCGGCACGCAACTCAAGGATGGCGTGGTGAGCGTGACCGGCGGCCGCGTGCTGTGCGTGACCGTGCTGGCCGACAGCGTCAAGCAGGCGCAGCAGCGTGCGTACGATGTGGCACGCGGCATCCACTTTGATGGCATGCAGTACCGCCGCGACATCGGCTTTCGCGCCCTCAAGAGCTGATGGCAGACGCACAAAGCCTGAACACCGCTGACACCGTGTCCCGTGTGCGCGGCTATCTGGTGGGCCTGCAGGCCCGCATTACCGACGCGTTGGAAGCCGTGGAAGCGGCCGAAGGCGAGGTTGGTGCCCGCTTTCTGGCCGACGCGTGGAGCAAGCCACCCGGGGAGCCACTGCAAGGCGACGGCATCACCAAGATCATGGAAGGCGGCCGCGTGTTCGAGCGCGCCGGCTGCGGCTTCAGCCATGTGCGCGGCCCCCAGCTGCCACCCTCTGCCACGCAGCACCGGCCCGAGCTGGCGGGCGCACCGTTTGAGGCCATGGGCGTGTCGCTGGTGTTCCATCCGCGCAACCCTTATGTGCCCACGGTGCACATGAACGTGCGCATGATCGCGGCCGGCCACCCCGGCCAGGCGCCGACCTGCTGGTTTGGCGGTGGCATGGACCTCACGCCTTACTATGGGTTTGAAGAAGACGCAGTGCACTTTCACCGCACCTGCCGAGATGCGCTGGAGCCCTTCGGCGAAGACAAGTACCCGCGCTTTAAGCAGTGGTGCGACGAATATTTCTTCCTCAGGCACCGCAGTGAGCAGCGCGGCGTGGGCGGCGTGTTCTATGACGATTTCTCGGAGCTGGGCTTCGAGCAAAGCCTCGCGATGACCCAGTCGGTGGGTGATGCTTTCCTGGGCGCCTACCTGCCCATAGTCGGAAAACGCCAAGCGATCCCGTATGGCGAGCGCGAGCGCAGTTTCCAGCTCTACCGCCGGGGCCGCTATGTTGAGTTCAACCTGGTCTGGGACCGGGGCACACACTTTGGCCTGCAGTCGGGCGGGCGCACCGAGTCCATCCTGCTGTCCATGCCGCCGCTGGTGTCGTGGTCGTACCAGCGTGCGGATGCTGCGGATTCAGCCGAGGCTGAGTTGTTGCAGCGCTTTCTTGTGCGCCGCGACTGGCTGGGTACCAGGCCTGATTCAACGGCCTGACACTTCCCAAAAGTCACAAAGCTATAATTTCAATAGCTACCCGCGCTTTTCACATGGGCGCCAGAGGCTAAAAACACCTCAAAAATCGGCGACGACAACGCACAACACCGGCACAACACCCAAGGCACAGCCCTATTGGTCGCCCGCAACGTTGCACGCTATATTGAATCCATCCCCTCTTTGATCACCACCTGATGACCACCTCCACCAAATCGGAAACCGCCGCCAAAAAAGATGTCACCAAACTGCAGCGCGCCATCGTCGATGGCTTGGAAGACGTCAAGGCGCAAGACATCCAGGTCTTCAACACCGAGCAGCTGTCGCCGCTGTTTGAACGGGTGATCGTGGCATCGGGCACCTCCAACCGCCAGACCAAGGCCCTGGCCGCCAGCGTGCGTGACGCGGTCAAGGAAGCCGGATTCAGCAAGCCCCGCATCGAAGGCGAAGACAACGGCGAGTGGATCATTGTGGACTGCGGCCCCGCTGTGGCGCACATCATGCAGCCCGCCATCCGCCAGTACTACCGCCTCGAAGAGCTGTGGGGCGAAACCCCGGTGCGCTTGAAGCTGGGTGCCGCCAAGCCCGAGGCTGCCGCGAAGAAAGCGCCCGCCAAAAAGAAGGCCGCCGCTGCACCCGAAGTGCCCGCCCGCAAGCCCGGTAAACCCAAGGCTGTCAATGTCGCCGCTGTGACCGAAACCAAGCCCAAGGCCGCTGCCAAGAAGGCCCCTGCCCGCAAGACCTCTGCCTCGGCAGGCGCAGGCGCTGCTGCAAAAGCCCCCGCAGCCAAGAAGCCCGCTGCCGCCAAGAAGGCCCCGGTGAAGACGGTGGTCGTCAAGCCCGGCGCCAAGAAGCCTGCGGCCAAGAAAGCTGCGCCCAAGTCTTCGGCGCCTGCACGCGCCTCTGCCAAGCCCGCATCGGCAAAGCCTGCGGCCAAACCAGTTGCAAAAACCGCTGCCAAACCCGCCGCCAAAAAAGCCCCGGCGCGAAGCGCTGGCAAAAAGGGCTGATCTGGGCGGCTGTGCTGCTGCGCGGGCCCGAGGCAGCCTTTGCGCGCAGCACCTTCACTTCCTCGAACCCCTAGCGCGTATTCCCCATGAAGCTGCTTATCGTGGCGGTCGGGCAGCGGGTGCCTGACTGGGCACAAACGGCTTACGACGACTACGCCAAACGCTTCCCGCCCGAACTCAAGGTCGAGCTCAAGGCCGTCAAGACCGAGCCGCGCGGCTCCAAGACGCTGGAGACGCTCTATGCCGCCGAGCGTGAGCGCATCGAGGCCGCCATTCCCCGGGGCACTCGCGTGGTGGCGCTGGACGAGCGCGGTACCAACCTCACCACCAAGGCACTGGCCGAGCGGCTCAAGGGCTGGCAGCTGGGCGGCGACGATGTCGCGCTGGTCATCGGTGGCCCCGACGGGTTGGACCCGGCCTTTCGCCAGGCCGCGCACGAACGTATTCGCTTGTCCGATCTGACGCTGCCCCACGCCATGGTGCGGGTTCTGCTCATCGAGCAGCTGTACCGCGCCTGGTCGGTGAATGCCGGGCACCCCTACCACCGAGAATGAGGCCTGGATCGGGGTGTGGGTGGAATACTATATTTTTTATAGCTGCTAGCGCTTGATGGGTAAGCGCTAGAGCCGATTTTTAATCAAAATCTGTTCATGCCTGACTTCATCTACCTCGCCTCCCAAAGCCCCCGCCGGCGCCAGCTGCTGGAGCAACTGGGCGTGCGCCACGAACTGCTGCTGCCCAATGTGGACGGCGACGAGCCCGAAGACGCGGAAGCCATCGAGGTGGTGCTGCCTGGTGAAGCGCCCACGGCGTATGTGGAGCGCGTGACCGCCCTCAAGCTCGACGCGGCTGTGGCCCGGCGTGCCCGCCGTGGTTTGCCCGATGCGCCCATCCTGTGCTCTGACACCACCGTGGCGCTGGGCCGCACCATCTACGGCAAGCCCGACGACGCGCCCCATGCCGCGCGCATGCTGGGCGAGCTGGCGGGCCACGAGCACCGCGTGCTCACCGCGGTGGCGCTGCAGGTGGGCCCCAAGCGCCTGAGCGCGCTGTCCATATCCCGAGTGACCTTTGCAGCCATGACCACCGCGCAGATTGAGGCCTACGTGGCCACGGGTGAGCCACTGGGCAAGGCCGGGGCTTACGGTATCCAGGGCCGGGCTGCTGCATATGTGGAGCACCTGGCTGGCAGCTATTCGGGCATCATGGGGCTGCCGATGTACGAGACGGCACAGCTGCTGCGCGCGGCAGGTTTCGCCATCTAGGCGACAGCAACAACACACAACAACAACGCCATGCAACAAGACATCCTGATCAACTGGTCGCCCCAGGAAACCCGCGTGGCCATTGTCGAGCACGGCGCCGTGCAGGAGCTGCATGTGGAGCGCACGCTGGAGCGTGGCCTGGTGGGCAACGTCTACCTCGGCAAGGTCTCGCGCGTGCTGCCAGGCATGCAGTCTGCCTTCATCGACATAGGCCTGGAGCGCGCGGCCTTCCTGCACGTAGCTGACGTGTGGCAGCGCCAGCCCGATGGCGAGCCGCCCGCATTCGCCCGCAAGAACGAGCCACAGGTGCCCATCGAAAAGCAGGTATTCGAAGGCCAGGCGCTCATGGTGCAGGTGATCAAGGACCCGATTGGCACCAAGGGCGCGCGGCTGTCTACGCAGATCAGCATCGCCGGCCGGCTGCTGGTGTTTTTGCCGCAGGACGACCATGTGGGCGTGTCGCAGAAGATTCCGCCGGCCGAGCGCGATGCGCTGCGCGCGCGGCTGCAGGCGCTGGTGGGCGATAAATCCACGGGTGGTGGGGGCGGCTTCATCCTGCGCACCAACGGCGAGGATTCGACCGATGCGGAGCTGGCCGAAGACATTGCCTACCTGCGCAAGACCTGGGCGCGCATCAAGGAGGCATCGCTCAAGCTGCCTGCCATGTCGCTGCTCCATCAGGATTTGGACCTGCTGCAGCGCGTGCTGCGCGATCTGGTGGGTGACCACACGCAGACCATCCGCCTGGATTCGATGGAGCAGTTCCAGCGCCTGCGTGCGTTTGGGCAGGAATTCATGCCCGCCGCCGCCGGCAAGCTGCAGCACTACAAGGGTGAACGCCCGATTTTTGACCTGTACTCCATCGACGAAGAGGTGGCCAAAGCCCTGGGGCGCCGCGTCGATTTGAAGTCTGGCGGCTATCTCATCGTGGACCAGACCGAGGCGCTCACCACCATCGATGTGAACACCGGTGGCTACGTGGGGGCACGCAACTTCGACGACACCATCTTCAAGACCAACCTGGAGGCCGCCCAGGCCATTGCCCGCCAGCTGCGCTTGCGCAACCTGGGCGGCATCATCATCGTGGACTTCATCGACATGGTGCGCGAGGACCACCAGCAGGCCGTGCTGTCAGAGTTCAAGAAGCAGCTTGCGCGCGACCGGGTCAAGACCATGTCGTCCGGCACCTTCTCGCAACTGGGCCTGGTGGAGATGACACGCAAGCGCACCCGCGAGTCCCTGGCTCACATGCTGTGCGAACCCTGCGAGGTCTGCCAGGGCAAGGGCAGCGTGAAAACCGCGCGCAGCGTGTGCTACGACATCCTGCGCGAGATCCTGCGCGAGGCGCGCCAGTTCAATCCGCGCGAGTTCCGTGTGGTGGCGTCACCACGGGTGGTGGAGCTGTTCCTGGACGAGGAAAGCCAGCATCTGGCCGGCCTCTCGGACTTCATCAAGAAGCCCATCTCGCTGCAGGCCGAGAGCGCGATGGGGCAGGAGCAGTACGACATCGTGCTGCTGTAGCACCCATCGTTCTGCGCGCCGTCTTCAAGCATCGATCTGCATCGCCGGGCGTGCTTGCACCTGCGCCAGCCAGGCCTGCACATGCGGGTGCGCGTTGACGGGCGCACCCAGGTAGACGCTGTAGCCCAGCACCGAGCCCACCACCAAGTCCACAAGCGAATAGTCGGCGCCCAGCATCCAGGGCTGCGCAGCCAGCCGTGCGTCCAGCACCGCCAGCAAATCATTCAGGCCGGCCGTGGCAGCCCGTGCATGCATGGGGCTGCGTAGTGCCTCGTCGCCCTGTGTAGCCACCTGCAGGCGCACCAGTACCGCGCCGTAAGTCACATACGCCCATGTGCACCACGACAGGGCCTGCAGCGCCTCGGGCGTGCCCGCAGCGGGCCACAGCCCGCGCTCAATGCCAAAGCGATGGCCCAGCCAGAGGTGGATGGCCAGGGCCTCGAACATGGGGGCGCCGTCCACGGTCAAGGTAGGCACCTTGCCGTTGGGGTTCAGGGCCAGGTATTCCGGGCGGCGCTGCTCGCCGGTGCGGATGTCGATCTTCACGCGTTCGTGGGGCACGGCCAGCTCGGTGAGGGCGCAGGCGATGGGGGTGGCGCTGGACATGGGGTGCCAGTAGAGAACGATGGACATAGAGGACTCCTTGGGTTGGGTTGAAAGAAAAAGGTGAAGTCACTGTAGAAGCCATTGCGGACAGTTTTAGTCCTCAATGAACGCTAAAGTGCACCCATGCTCACATCGTCCTCCCGCTTGCTGCGTCTGCTCTCACTGCTGCAAACCCGAAGCCACTGGATGGGCCAGGACCTAGCCGAACGCCTGGAAGTACACCCCCGCACGCTGCGGCGCGACATTGACCGGCTGCGCCAGCTGGGCTACCCGGTCGAGGCCAGCAGCGGGGTGGCCGGGGGGTACGCCTTCCGCGCGGGGCAGGCATTGCCACCGCTGCTGCTGGACGACGGGGAGGCGCTGGCCGTGTCGATTGCGCTGCGCACTGCCACGGCCGGCGCCGTCGGTGGCATTGAGGAGCCGGCGTTGCGCGCGCTGGTCAAGCTGGAGCAGGCCATGCCCGCGCGGCTGCGTCAGCAGGTGGATGCGCTGCGCTCCACCATCCAGCCGCTGGACCGCGTGGGCCCCGTGGTGGAGGTCTCGGTGCTGGCCGCGCTGGCGTCGGCCTGCCGTGACCAACTGCGCACCGAGTTCCACTACGAAGACGGCAAAGGCCGCAGCGCACAGCGCTCAGTGGAGCCCCAGGGCGTGGTGCACACTGGGCAGCGCTGGTACCTAGTGGCGTGGGACCGGACGCGCGGCGACTGGCGCACGTTCCGCATCGACCGCATCGTGGGGACTCCCCAGTTGGGGGCGCATTTCGCTCCGCGGGCGTCACCCGACGGGGGCGATCTCAAAGCCTATGTCGCGCGCTCCATCTCAGTGGCGCCCCACGCCGAAATCGCCCGCGTGGTGCTTCACGCGCCCCATGCCGAGATGTCCCGCCGCATTCCCCCGTCGGCGGCCGTCGTGCAACCCTTGGAAGAGGGCCGACGCTGCGTGATGGAATGCGGCGTCAGCGATTCGCTGGTGTACTGGCTGATGGCGCTGGATGTGGAGTTTGAGGTGCTCGCGCCCGCATCGCTGGCGGATCGTCTGCGCGTGGCGGGGGAGCGGGCGTTGCGCTGTGCTGGCGCGGCTGGTTCGTGATGCGCTTCAGGGCACGAACCGATACCCGATGCCTGCTTCCGTTCGCAGGTGCCGGGGCATGGAGGCGTTGTCTTCCACCTTCTTGCGCAGGTTGGCCATGTGCACGCGCACATAGTGCGTGTCGTCGGCGTGGCCTGGCCCCCACACGGCTTTGAGCAGTTGCTGGTGGGTGATGACACGGTCGGGCTGCGAGGCCAGGTGGGTGAGCAGCTTGTATTCGATGGGCGTGAGGTGCAGGGCCTCGCTGCCTTGCTCGCCCGCGCGGCGCTCCACGGTGCGGCGGGCCAGGTCCACGGTGATGTTGCCGAACTGGATCAGGGGCATGGCCTCTGCGTTGGAGGGGCGCTGGCTGCGGCGCAGTTGTGCACGCACGCGGGCCGTCAGCTCCCCCGGTCTAAAGGGTTTGACGAGGTAGTCGTCGGCCCCCGCGTCCAGTGCGGCGATCTTGCTCGATTCGGCGCTGCGGGCTGACAGGACGATGATGGGCATGGCGGACCAGGTGCGCAGGTCGCGGATCAAGTCGACGCCGTCGCCGTCGGGCAGGCCCAGGTCCAGCACCACCAGATCGGGGCGGCGCGTGCCGGCCTCGATCAGGCCGCGCTGCAAGGTGGCAGCCTCGTGCACTGTGTGGCCTTCAGTCTCCAGCGTCAGGCGCACTAAGCGGCGGATGTCGGCTTCGTCTTCGACGATGAGGATGTGGGTGGGCAGGTCGGTCATGGGTTGGGTGCGGGGCGGTCAGACGTCGACAGGATGTGGCCGCACATCGTCGCCCAGGTCGGTGGGCGGGGTGCCGCGCGGCAGCAGCAGCGTGAAGCGGGCTCCGGCGGCCTGGCCCAGCGGATTCAGGATGGTATCGCCGCGGATGCTGCCGCCGTGCGCCTGCGCGATGGCGCGGCAGATGGCCAGGCCCAGGCCCACGCCCGGCGTGGCGCTTTCGCGGGCGCCGCGTTCAAATTTTTCAAACAGCAGCTCTTCGCGCCCCTTGGGGAGGCCGGGCCCTTCGTCGCTGACGGTGATGGCCACAGCATCGCTCTGCGCCTGCGCGGCCAAGTTGATGGGCGTGCCCGGCGGCGTGTACTTGGCGGCGTTCTCTAGCAGATTGACCAGCACGCGCTCCGTCAGTACGGTGTCGATCTGCACCAGGGGCAGGTCGTCCGGCAGCTGCACGTCCACGCGGTGCGCGGCCAGGGCGGGCGTGCAAGCGGCCAGGGCGCTGCCCACTACTTCTTCCAGCGGCTGCCAGGCCTTGTGGAGCTGCACGGCCCCGGCTTCCAGCCGGGCCATGTCCAGTAGGTTGTTGACCAGCGCGCTCATGCGCTGGGCTGACTGGCGGATGGAGCCTGCCAGCGCCTGCTGCTCGGAGGGTAGTGGCGGCTGCACCATGGCCAGGGATTCGGCCAGGCCCACCAGCGAGGCCAGCGGCGTGCGCAGATCGTGCGAGATGGCCGAGAGCAGCGAGTTGCGCAGCCGCTCGGACTCGATCTGGACGGTGCTTTTCTGCGCCACGTCGATGTAGTGGATGCGTTCGAGCGAGATGGCGAGCAGCGAGGCGCAGGTCTGCAGCAGGCGGCGCGGCTCCACCCCCGGCACCTGGCCGTGGGGCATGGCCACCACCAGCACGCCGCGGATGCGCATGGGCGCCTTCAGCGGCAGCACCAGCGTGGGGCTGGAATGCAAGGTGTCCGTGCCCCGGCCTGCGGGCTCGCCGCGCTCGAACGCCCATTGCGCCACGGCCATGTCCACCGGGGCGGTGCCGCCGGGCAATACCTGCAGGCGGTTGTCGTCGTCGGCCACCACCAGGGTGCTGCCGGCATTGAATTCGCCGGTCATGAAACGCGCGCCAATCTCGGCCACCTGTTCGGGCAGCAGTGCGGCAGACAGGTCGCGCGCCATGTCGTAGAGGCTGCGCACGCGGTGTTCGCGCTCCGTGGCAGCCTCGGCCTGCACCTTGAGCCCGGCGGTGAGCTGGCCCACTACCAGGGCCACCACCAGCATCACGGCGAAGGTGACGAGGTACTGCGCGTCACTGACCGCAAACGTGAAGCGCGGCGGTACAAAGAAAAGGTCGAAAAACGCCACACCCAGAATGGCGGCCATCACGGCAGGGCCGCGTCCAAACCGCAATGCCACGCCCACCACCACCAGCAAAAACAGCATGACGATGTTGGTCAGCTCCAGCACATCGGCCAGTGGCGTGGCCACCACGGCAGCAAGGCAGCAGGCCAGGCCCGCCGCCAGATAGCCAGGCCAGAAGGCAGCGCCCTTGTTCGTGGTTTCAGGCGACGCATTGGAGGTGGAGGGGCGCGCCAGGCCTGCGCGGGCGGGCAGCGTGCCCACCTGCAGCAGGTCGAGGTCGCTAGCCAGATGCCCCACCTGGTCGGCCAGCGTGGTCTGCCAGGGCCAACGGTGTGCGCTGCGGCCCATGACCACGCGCACCAGGTTGTGCTCGCGCGCATAGCGCACCAGGGCCTGCGCGGGCTGGGCGGCAGGCAGCACGGTGCAGGCCACGGCCCCCAGCTGTTGCACAAGCTTCAAGGTGCGCTCCACCTGCGGATGCAGCGTGGTCGACCGGCCTTGCTGCTCGGGCGTCTCGACATGCACGGCGTGCCAGGGCAGGTCGAGCTGGGCGGCCAGACGGGCGCAGCTGCGCACCACCTTTTCGGCGTTGTCGCCCGTGCCCACGCAGGCCAGCAGGGCCTCGCGGTTGGGCCACACGGCTTCGGCCGTGGTGGTGCTGGCGCGGCGGTAGGCGCGCATTTCATCGTCCACCCGGTCGGCGGTGCGGCGCAGGGCCAGCTCGCGCAGGGCCAGCAGGTTGCCTTTGCGAAAGAAGTTGGCGGCGGCGCGTTCGGCCTGCTGGGGCAGGTAGACCTTGCCGGCCTTCAGGCGCTCCAGCAGCTCATCGGGCGGCAGGTCGACCACCACCACTTCGTCGGCCGCGTCAAAGAACTGGTCGGGCACCGTCTCCCACACGCTGATGCCGGTGATGCCGCTCACGATGTCGTTCAGGCTCTCCAGGTGCTGCACGTTCATGGTGGACCACACGTCGATGCCTGCGGCCAGCAGTTCTTCGGCGTCTTGCCATCGTTTGGGGTGGCGCGATCCGGCCACATTGCTGTGGGCCAGCTCGTCCAGCAGCACCAGGCCCTCGGGGTTCGCAGCACCCCAGGCCAGGGCGGCGTCCAGGTCAAACTCGGGCAGGGTGCGGTCTTTGTAGGGCAGCGCGCGCAGCGGCAGGCGGGGCAGGTGGGCGGTCAGCGCCTCGGTGTCTGAGCGGCCATGTGTTTCGACCACGCCAATGGTGACGGGCGTGTCCTGCACCTGCGCTGCCCGCGCGGCAGACAGCATGGCAAAGGTCTTGCCCACGCCTGCGCAGGCGCCAAAGAACACCTTGAGCCGCCCGCGTCGAGCCTGGGCCTCCTCGGCATGCAGGCGCTGCAGCAGGGCATCGGGGTCGGGGCGCTGGGTGGGGTCTTGCATACGGTTTTACGGTTTGCCGCTGTGGGTGGGCTTAGCGCGTGGCGCATTGTCGTTGACGCCTTTGTCCACCGGGCCTTTGCGGGCCACTATCCACCACGCCATCAGCAGTGGCAGGACTACCGCCAGTGCTGCCAGCAGGACTTCGGTCATGGTTTGGCAGCGTTGGCAGCAGGTGCTGGGCTCGCAGGCTTGGCCACATCCAGCGCCAGGTTCAACGCCAGCACGTTCACGCGCGACTCGCCCAGCAAGCCCAGGAAAGAGCCTTCGATGTTCTGCTGCACCAGAGCTTGAACCTGCGACAGCGGCAGGCCACGGGCCTGCGCGACGCGACCAGCTTGAAACTCTGCAGCTGCAGGGCTGATGTGGGGGTCCAGCCCGCTGGCCGATGCGGTGACCAGGTCCACGGGTACGGGGCGGGTGTTGCCGGGGTCGGCGGCGCGCAGTTCTTCGATGCGAGCTTTCACGGCATCGACCAGTGCGGGATTGGTAGGGCCCAGGTTGGAGCCGCCCGACGCAGCGGCGTTGTAGGCCATAGGCCCCGTGGCGGAGGGGCGGCTCCAGAAGTAGCCGGGCATGCTGAACGACTGCCCAATCAGCTCGGACCCGACTACTTTGCCGCCCTGGGTGATGAGGCTGCCATTGGCCTGGTGCGGAAACGCGGTTTGCGCCACGCGGGTGACGACCAGCGGGTAGATCAGGCCGGTGACGACCGACAGCACGATGAACAGTGTGACTGCAGGGCGCAGCAGGCCGCTGGGTTGTGCGGGCAAGTCGTCGCGAGGGATACGGATAGACATACGATTTTTCCTTTCAATGAGATTCCGGGAACTGCGGGTCAGCCTGGCGCAGCGCAGGCCCGTGGACACGAGCAAGGGCCGCCCCGCAGCGAGGGTGTCGTCGCCCTCCCCGCGGAGCGCAGCGCAGCGAGAGGAGGGGGAAGGCGCGAAGCGACACAGGGGGCGGACCCTATTCAATTCAAGCCAGCCGCAGCCAACACCATGTCAATCAGCTTGATGCCAATAAACGGCACCACCATGCCCCCCAGCCCATAAATCGCCAGGTTGCGGCGCAGCAGCGCAGCGGCGCCCACGGCGCGGTAGGGCACGCCCTTCAAGGCCAGCGGGATCAGGAAGATGATGATCAGCGCGTTGAACACCACGGCCGACAGGATGGCCGACGAGGGGCTGGCCAGGTGCATGAAGTTCAGGGCAGACAACTGCGGGTAGGTGGTGACAAACGCCGCCGGGATGATGGCGAAGTACTTGGCGATGTCGTTGGCAATGCTGAAGGTGGTGAGCGAGCCGCGCGTCATCAGCATCTGCTTGCCGGTCTCCACGATCTCGATGAGCTTGGTGGGGTTGCTGTCCAGGTCCACCATGTTGCCGGCCTCCTTGGCGGCTTGCGTGCCCGTATTCATGGCCACGGCCACGTCGGCCTGGGCGAGGGCGGGGGCGTCGTTGGTGCCGTCGCCGGTCATTGCCACCAGTTGCCCGGCGGCCTGGTAGCTGCGGATGAGCTGCAGCTTGGCCTCGGGTGTGGCCTCGGCCAGGAAGTCGTCCACACCCGCCTCGGCGGCAATGGCGGCGGCCGTCAGGCGGTTGTCGCCCGTCACCATCACGGTCTTGATGCCCATGCGGCGCAGCTCGGAAAAACGCTCATTGATGCCGCCCTTGACCACGTCTTTCAGCTCCACCACGCCCAGCACGTGGGCACCATCGGCCACCACCAGGGGCGTGCTGCCGCGGCGCGATACGTCGTCCACCGCGGTCTGTACGGCGGTAGGAAAGCGCCCGCCCAGTGCCTCCACATGCTTGCGAATGGCATCGGCCGCGCCCTTGCGCAGCAGGCGCGGGCCGGGCAGATCGACCCCGCTCATGCGGGTTTGCGCGGTGAAGTGCACGAACTGCGCGCCCATGGCTTCGATGTCGCGTTCGCGCAGGTTGAACTTCTGCTTGGCAAGCACGACGATGCTGCGGCCCTCGGGCGTTTCGTCCGCCAGCGAGGCGAGCTGGGCGGCGTCGGCCAGGGCAGCGTCGGTGACACCCGGGGCTGAGATGAACTGGCTGGCCTGCCGGTTTCCCAGGGTGATGGTGCCGGTCTTGTCCAGCAGCAGCACGTCCACATCGCCTGCGGCCTCCACCGCGCGGCCCGAGGTGGCGATCACGTTGGCCTGCATCATGCGGCTCATGCCCGCCACGCCAATGGCGCTGAGCAGGCCAGCAATCGTGGTGGGATCAGGCACACCAGCAGGGCCACCAGCACCACCAGGCTCACAGGCTCGCCCGCTCCACTCGCCTGCACGCTGAACATCGAGAACGGCAGCAGCGTGACGACGACGCCCAGGAACACGATGGTCAGCGCCACCAGCAGGATGGTCAGCGCGATCTCGTTGGGTGTCTTGTGGCGCTTGGCGTTCTCCACCATGGCGATCATGCGGTCCACGAAGGTCTCGCCGGGGTTCACGGCCACGCGCACCACCATCCAGTCCGACAGCACGCGCGTGCCGCCGGTCACGGCCGAGAAGTCGCCGCCCGATTCACGGATCACCGGGGCCGACTCGCCGGTGATGGCGCTTTCGTCCACCGAGGCCACGCCGTCGATCACCTCGCCGTCGGCCGGTATGACGTCGCCTGCTTCAATCAGCACCACATCACTCTTGCGCAGGTTGCTGGCCTCCAGCGGCAGCCAGGTCATGGCGGTGCGTGGGGTGTTGCGGTCAAAATGGCCGTCGAGCTTTTTCGCCCAGGTCTGCTTTTTAAGGCCGCGCAGCGAGGCCGCCTGGGCCTTGCTGCGGCCTTCGGCCATGGCCTCGGCAAAGTTGGCAAACAGCACCGTGAACCACAGCCAAAGGGCCACCGCAGCGGTAAAGCCCTCGGGCTTGCTGGCGGCCAGCGCGGTGGTGAAGGCGCTGCCCACGTACACCACAAACATCACCGGGTTGCGCCACTGCACGCGCGGGTCCAGCTTCTTGAAAGCCTCCAGCAGCGCAGGGCGTACCAGGGCGGGGTCGAACAGGGTCAATGTCTTGCGACTCATCACAATCTCCCAGCTATCTTCTTAACGTGGCCAGAGCATCAAATGCTCGACCACCGGCCCCAGCGCGAGCGCGGGCACATAGTTCAGTAAACCCACCAGCAGCACCACACCAGCCAGCAGCACCACAAACAGCGGGCCGTGCGTGGGCAGGGTGCCATCGGTGGCGGTGGCGCGTTTCTTGGCGGCCAGGGACCCGGCCATGGCAAGCACTGGCACGATCACGCCAAAGCGCCCCAGCCACATGGCCACGGCCAGCAGCGTGTTGTAGAACGGGGCGTTGGCCGACAGGCCTGCAAACGCGCTGCCGTTGTTGTTGGCGGCGGATGAAAAGCCGTACAGCACCTCGCTGAACCCATGCGCTCCGGGGTTGGACATGCCAGCGCGGCCCGCGTCGCTCATCACCGCCACGGCGGTGCCCAGCAGCACCAGCAGCGGGTTTACGAGGATGGCGATGGAGACGAGCTTCATCTCATGCACCTCGATCTTCTTGCCCAGGTATTCGGGCGTGCGGCCAATCATCAGCCCCGCAATGAACACGGCCAAGATGGCGAACACCAGCATGCCGTACAGGCCCGAGCCCACGCCGCCTAACACCACTTCGCCCAACTGCATGAGCACGATCGGCACCATGCCGCCCAGCGGGGTAAAGCAGTCGTGCATGGCAATCACCGCGCCGCAACTGGCGGCCGTGGTGATTACGGCAAACAGCGCCGAGGTGACGATGCCAAAGCGTGTCTCCTTGCCCTCCATGTTGCCGCCGGCCTGCAATGTGCTGGCGGCTTGGTCCACGCCCAGCGATGCCAGCAACGGGTTGCCCTGCTGCTCAAAGGTGGTGGCCGCGACCACCGCCACCACGAACAGCAAACTCATGGTGGCCAGAATCGTCCAGCCCTGGCGCTCGTCGCCCACCATGCGGCCAAACACCAGGCAAAGCGCGGCGGGGATGAGGAAGATCGCCAGCATCTGCAGCAGATTGCTCGCGGGCGATGGGTTCTCGAACGGGTGGGCCGAGTTGGCGTTGAAGAAGCCACCGCCGTTGGTGCCCAGCATCTTGATGGCCAGTTGCGACGCTACCGGCCCCATGGCTAGCGCCTGGGTGGTTTGGGTGGTGACCTCGGTCACCGCAGCACCCTGGGCATCCAGCACCGGCTCGCCTGCAGCGTCCAGCTTGGGTGCCTGGTAGCTCACGGGTTCCAGGGTCTGAACCTCGGTGTAGGACGACAGGTTCTGAATGACCCCCTGGCCTGCGAACACGGTGGCAAGCACCAGCGCCACTGGCAGCAGCACCCACAGGGTGGTGCGGGTCAGGTCTACCCACACATTGCCAATGCTTTGCACGGAATGCCGCGCAAAACCGCGCACCAGCGCCACCACCACCACAATGCCCGTGGCGGCAGACAGGAAGTTCTGCACCGTCAGCCCCAGCATCTGCGTGAGGTAGCTCATGCTGCTTTCGCCGCCATAGCCCTGCCAGTTGGTGTTGGTGACAAAGCTGATGGCGGTGTTGAGCGCTGAATCCGGGGTGATTGCGGCCATGGCCTGCGGGTTGAGTGGCAACACCGCCTGCCAGCGCTGCAGCGCATACACGGCCAGCACGCCCAGGCCGTTGAACACCAGCAGCCCCAGCGCGTAGCGCAGCCAGCCCGTCTCTTCATGGGGCCGCACACCGGCCAGTTTGAACAGCGGCCCTTCCACCCGCCGCCCCAGGGCAAAACGCCCCGCCATCACGGCGTCGATACCACGCGCCAACGGCCAGGCCAGCGCCAGCAGCAGTGCCATGAACACTGCCAGTTGCAGCCATGCCCCGGTACTCACGAGAAGTCCTCCGGACGCAGCAACACGGCCACCAGATAAACCAGCAGCGCAGCGGCCAGCACGGCCGCCAGAATCATCCAGCCGCTGGTCATGGCCGTCCCCCTTGCGCCTGCCGTTGCAGCAGCGCGCAGCCTTTTGCCAGTCCAAAAATGGTCAGCCAGAGCAGGCCTCCCACGGCCATAAAAACCAAGTCCATATCGTCCTCCTTGAGACATGGACCGATGCTAGGAACGGCCGTATCAAGATGGGCGCAAGAGTGCGGGGCGGGGTATCAAGAATGCATCAAGAGGGGGATGCACCAGGGCCGGCTCGACAGAAAAGTGGGTTGTGATTTGCTATTGAAGTGATAGCTTCTAGCGCTTGATAGTCAAGCGCTAGGGACCCTCTTCACGAATCCCCTGCGTCATGTGCCGACGAATGCTTGAAGCCGAGACAATAGGCACATGAAGCAAAGCAGCCTGGGCCTGAGCAACACCACCAAGCGCACGCG
>NZ_JBKBKQ010000023.1:0-74670 GCF_046294525.1 Acidovorax sp. | reverse complement strand
GCTCTCGGTGAAGGTGTCGGCTCCGCGCATGGATGGCTTGTCTTGTGGTCGGGGGCCTTGATTGTCGTGGCTGTGTCTCAGCGGCGGAGGGACTGCGAGAGGTATTTCAGCAGCCTGCTAGACAAATTGAACGATCTGTTAAAGAGGCTTATGGAAATGGGAAGAGGCTTCAAACGCAAGGTGAGCGAGTGCTTGTTCAAGGGAAATCTGGAGGGAAGACAATTGAGATGTGGGTCAATACGAGAACTAGAATAATTGAAACTGCTTATCCAAAGAATTGAACGATATGGTGGTCATTTTGGAGGAAGACTCGGTTCGATTTTCGGAGAGTAAGTTGTCTAAAAGTGTATTTGCTCGTCTTTACTTGCAATACGACTGTGATCGCTATTTTCCAGAGTATGGCTGGGATGATTTTGCCGAAATTGTTCTTGAATGGTGGATGAATAGCGCAGCAAGTTTGATAAAATATGGGGGGAGTTCTATATTTAGATTTATGGATGGGGGATTTTCATTCGAAATTGTGGTGGATAATAATGGTAATTTTCATGTTGAGCTCCGTGAGAATTTAGAGACTACTCTGATTCAAGATGTGGATTTTATGGGGTTTTGTCAATCTCTAATGGCGGCTAGTAATCTGCTTATTCGAAGAATGCAGGAAATATCTAAGGATAGAGATATTTCTAGCACCCTTGTTCTGCAACAAAACGTTCTTAGAAATCTGCTAAAAAAATTAAAATCCAGTTCTTGAGTTATGAGCATATTTTGCTGTCACTAAAGCAGAAGTTAACATCCTCAATGGATGTCCATGCCCTGGGAGTAGGACCGGTCTAGGAACGGATGGCAGTTGGTACTACGACGGCTTTGGCCGCCTGATCAGAAAACGCATAGGCAGCCACACCGAACAGCACTACCGCTACAACCACCAGCACCAACTGATCCAGGTGGCGGTAGTGCGCGCAGGCAAAAACGGCCAACCCCAAAGCCAGGTCTTCAGCTACCAATACGACGCCTTGGGCAGGCGCATCGCCAAGACAGACGGCTTTGGCACCACCGTGTTAACTTGGGAAGGCGTGCGGCTGCTGCAGGAAAGCCGAGGCCAGCAGCACCCCCGCAACTGTCTTTGCGAGCTTGAGACGAGCCCCACGCTGTGCGTCAAGCGGGATGCCGAAGGAGAGGGAACGGAATGTGCGTGACGGTCAGCGTGGAGGACGTGCAGCTGTAGCGAACATCAAAATCCATAGCTATCAGCGCAGAATAGATAAGCCCTGAACCCAAAAACACCCAGAATGTCGGTGGCGACGGAGACCAACGACCCACCAACTCCGACAGGGCTGCGCGGGAGGCCGGTCCAACATTGCGCACAGACCAGAGTGGCGCGCCAGCAACCCCACGGGTCCTCCCTTTTTCGCGAGGCGTGTAGCTCCCGCACCGGTCAGAAAGGCGGCAAGAAAGGCGGGCTGGTAGAGACGAAACCGCGACCACTGAGACCGCCAGGCTCTCAGCAGTGGGATTTCGCCAGTCAGCCTGACGCCCATGCTTAAGAGCGCAGCAACAGTAGAGTTCCTGCGGGGCTCAACTGCGCTGCACGCGCTTCAACTTGCGCCTGCGCAGAGTCTTGTCAATCACCACAATGCAGGCCACCACCAGACCAAGCGCAACCAGTATCAGCACCCCTGCGCCGACGCACACCACGCGAAACTGCGCTTCGGCGCTTCCTTGCTCGCGTTCGTAGGGCATCTGCATGGCATCGAACACGTCGAGGGGCAGTGCTTGGAGATCGCTTGGGCTCCAGCAGGCTGCGAAGGCGAGACGCCCGTCGATGAGAAACACGTAGCCTGCGGCTTGTTGTGCGCCACGCAAGGTGGTCGCTCGGTGGTCAGTCCCACTCGATGGGCTGAGTGCTGATGATCGGCCTACCTGCATGAATACGCCTGGGAACCCCGATCTCTGCACGAGCGTAGTGGTGACGAAGTCGGCTTCTCCCAAGCCGAGATGCTTGTGCAGACCGGCCAGGATGTGTTCTTCTCCAAACTCCATGGAGAGTTCTGGAAAAAGTCGAAGGACCCACGACAAGTGCCACGGCAGTTCAACCTCCGCCAGGGCGAATTCCGTGTCATCGTTGACGCGCCCTTTAAATGCAGACGTCAAACCTGTGCCGTGCAAATCGGTCGCAGGCATTGGCTGCAATGGCAGGTCCGCCAGCAGCACAACCCCACTAGGCAGGCGGACGGTTTCCGCCGCCCATGCCGCAGTCGAAAAACCAAGCCAACCCAGAGTCAGCGTTAGGGCCCACGCCAACCTGTGCTTGCGCATGCCAGCGACGCCGTTCACAGCCGCCAGTCTTCGCGCCCCTGAACCTTCTTCTGGTAGTACAGCGCATTCGCGCGGAGGCCACACAACATGGTCAATCCGAAGCCGACGCCGTTCATCACGCTGTCCGGCAGGCCCAGGATGCCGCCGATGACGCCAAGGGCGAGTGCAGCGCTGATCAACATGATCGCCTGGCGCCACAGGCCCAGCACAAAGAGGTAGATAAAAGAGAAGAAGAAGGCGTAGAAGTTGACGGCAACTTTGAGTCGATCCGTCCAATGCAGCTGCTTGAGCGCCGCCTGAAACTCCGGACTGGGAGCGCCGAGACCTGGCACACCATACTTTTCGAAGAAATCGAACCGGAACTTCCACTTTTCACTCAGACTGGTATCAAGTTGAGAGATGTTGTTGTTTGCGTTGGTCATCTGAGCTCCAAATAAATCAAGTCAAAACGGCACAAGAGTGCTCTACAAAAAGTGCCTTCAGAAGAGTGCACGGTGGGTGGCGTGTGGCCGAGCAGCGGTGGGCCGTTCGAGCCGCCGCCATTCACTTCGCCACGATCCTTACGGCATGCAGTGCCTGGGTGGTGCTGTACTTCACCCGGATCGTCTTGGCAGGCACCCCCAGACGCAGGAGTTCCTTGCGCACAGCCATCGCGCGCTTGAGCGCGATGTCGCGAGCGTCTACGGGGGCGTCCTTGCGGTGGCAGTAGCCGGTGATTTCCAGGCGTTCATCGTCGGCCCGTGTTTGCGCAAGCCGAGCCAGCAGTGCCAATGTGTCCTCAGAGAGCGCGACCTGCGTGGGGCTGAACTCGGCAACGATTCCATCGTCAGGCAGGCGCTGCGGTGGGGTTGCAGGTTGTGGCGGCGGTGCCTCTGCAGGTGTGGGAGCGACTTCCACGGATGGCGGGGCCGTGGTAGCGGCGGCAGTTTGGTCGGAAGGGGTTGTGGATGTTCTGGCGCACCCTGTCGACAACATGGCAGCGACGGACAGAATCAGCGACAGGGCAAGAGGTTTGAGCATGGTGAGCTGCTTGAGGTGGGTGATGAAGGTTGCGGAGGCGAGCGGGCAGTCGTGCCAGCGAGCGATAGCGTCCGGCTACTGGGACAGCTGCCAGAACGTGACCTGCGCGAACTTCGCATCGTTTGCCCAAGGGTCCCAGATGGTCTTGTCGCCCTTGCTCATCGCGCCAGGCCAGGAGCCCAATGAGGTGGACATGGCTGGGGCGTAGCTGCCGCGCGTGCGCAGGGTCTCCTGCTTGCCGTTCTTGGTGTAGCTGTAGCCACCCGCCGGCATGTCGGCGCCGGGGTAGACCACGATGACGTGTCCGTTCCCGGACTCGGTCTTGCCGCCCACCACCAGCACGCCGTCCCGTGCGAGTTGGCCCACTTGGCCGGAGGGCACCACCTTCCAGTGCGCCTGGCCGCGCAGGTGTTCGATGAGGGAGTTGGCATTCATCCAGGGCTGGCTGGGCAAATACTGCTTGATGACGTGCCACACCGCGTGGCTGCACGAGTTGGGGTGCAGGGCATACGCGGCATCGCAGGCCTGTTTGAGTTTGCTGACGGAGTTGGCGTCTACGGGCACGGTGTCTTGTCCTTGGCGGGTGCGGTGGATGGCGTGTTGTAAGCAGTGGATGTCACGGGCTGGTAGGCCTGCGCCTTGGTCTGCCAGCGCAGTGTGGGCAGGGTGTAGTTGCCGCTGACGGCGGGCGACAGGACCTGCAGGCGCAATTCATGCGGGATGCCGTTGCGCCATTGGCCGGCGCGCACGATGAGCTCTTGCGGCGGGTCTACGGGAAACAGGTGCGGCAAGCGGCCCACGCAGCGGCCTGCGGTGTCCACCAGCACGGGCAGGGGAAAGTTCTGCCAGGGTGCGTTGGCGGGCAGGTCTTTGTAGTATTCCTCAGTGAAGACGCTGAGCAGGCGCACCTGGGCGGGCTGCGACGGCCGCGCCGGCCGCACCAAAGGGCAGGCCCTGACGGCGGGGCGGTAGGGTTCGAGTTCAGCGGGGAGTGGGGCGGTGCTGCCCACGGCCTCGCAGTGAGCGGGGCGCAGCTGGATGAAGTCGCTGCGGGCCAGTGCAGGCAGGGCTGCGCTGGCCAGCAAGGGCGCGAGCCACAGGGCCCGCGTGGCAGGTGTCAAAGTCAAAGGAATCCCCCCGGCGTCAAGGTGAACGAGAGGGTGATCTCGCGTCACCCTGCAGTGGCCGGGAGTGTCGCCGCAGTTTTTGTCACTTCCGCTTCAACTGCCTGTTTTGGCAACTGCTTGTAGTGCCTTTAACAAAAGAGAACAGTTCATTGCGGCGCGATACATCCGCAGGTGTGGACGGTGGTGGGAAAAGTCTGGAAGAAAAGCGGGCGGTCAGCGCAATGCCGCTTCGATGTCTCCGGCCAGCTTCTTGGGCGCATCCTGCGGCGCGTAGCGGCGGATGACCTGGCCGTCCTTGCCCACCAAAAACTTGGTGAAGTTCCACTTGATGGCCTTGCTGCCGAGCAGGCCGGGGGCTTCTGCGGTGAGCCATTTGTAGAGCGGAGTGGCGTTGGCGCCGTTGACGTCGATCTTGGCCATCATCGGAAAGCTCACGCCGTAGTTCAGCTGGCAGAAGCTGGCGATCTCATCGTTGCTGCCTGGGTCCTGGCTGCCGAACTGGTTGCACGGAAAGCCCAGCACCACCAGGCCCTGGTCGGCGTACTGCTTGTGCAGTTCTTCCAGGCCCCCGAACTGAGGCGTGAAGCCGCAGGCGCTGGCGGTGTTCACGATCAGCAGCACCTTGCCGCGGTACTGCGCCAGCGGCACGGTCTGGCCGTTCATCTGCTGGGCTTCAAAGTCGTAGATGCTGTCGGGCATGGAAGAAGCTCCTCTAAGTGGAAGTTGCCCATGGTAGTTCGTTCAGTGCGGCGCAACGGCTGGCCGGCGAAACTGCAGCGCTGCCAGCAGGGACGCCAGCAGGATCAGCGCGCCTCCCAGAACGGTGCGCGGCGTGAGCGTGGCGGCGCCCAGCAAGGCGGACGACACGCTGGCGAACATCACCTCCGACAGCATCACCAGCGCCGTGGTGCCCGCCGCCAGCCGCGCGGCACCGAACTGCAGCGCCCAGTTGCCCAGCATGAGCACGCCTGCCAGCAGCAGGCCAGTGACTACCCAGGTGCTGTTGGGGGCTGGCACAGGCTCCACCACGCCCGCTTGCAGCCCCACGCTGGCCACGGCCAGCGCCATCAGCATGCAGCCGCCAAACATGGTGAGCATGCGCGCCGGGCCCGGCACCGCGTGCAGGCGGCGCAGTGTCACGTTGGTCAGCGCAAACATGAAGCCGCCCAGCAGGGCCAGCCCGTCGGCCAGGCTGAGGTGGTGCAGCAGCCGCGACGCGGGCGCGCCCGCCGGCAGCAGCACCAGCACCACGCCTGCAAATGCCAGCGCCAGCCGCAGCAGGGCGGACGCCGTGGGGCGCTCGCCTAGCACCCGCCAGGCCAGCAGCACCGCCCAGGCGGGCATCAAATAGAACAACAGGATCACGCGCACCACGTCGCCAATCGTCACCGCCCAGTTGAACGCCACATTGTTCAGCCCCGAGGCCAACGCCAGCAGCCACAACTGCGGATGCGCCCGCACCTGCGCCAGCAAGCCCGGTCGCCACGCCAGCAACGCCAGCAGCACCACCGCATACATGAACGCCGTGGCCCACAGCGGATGCAGCCCCGCCTGGTGCATGTGCTGAAAGGGCCACCACGCCAGCCCCCACACGAACGCGTTGAACAGCAGGGCAGCAAAAGGCAGAGGGGATTGCATTACAAGCAAAAAAGTGGCTGCAGCGCTTGATGAATAAGCGCTGGTAGCTATCAAAAATATAGTTACTTATCGACGATTCCAGGGCGCAGCGGTAGAAACTGGCACGTCCCAAGACCAGTGCACCCGTGGAACTGGCTCTGCCACACCACCGGGTGCGTCCCCCCGTGGGGGATGCGGCGCAGCCGCTCAGGGGGGCTTTAGAACCTGTTCAAGATCTTTTCGGGGTCGCACAAGTACCTTGCCGGGATGGGATGCCAGGCGCGGTGCGCAGCCAATAGCCCGGCTATTGGCAAGCGCCGCAACGCCGCAGACCGCCCGGCAAGGCACTTGCCCGAAGGGTTGGAGTGAAATCGGGCGATTGGACGCCTCGGCTGCTTGCATGGGCATGAGCCCATGCGGCGCATCCGAAGCATCCACTCGTCCCGATTGCACTCCAATGCGATCCCCGAAAAGATCTTGAACAGGTTCTTAGTGGTGCGTATCGTGCCGCGCAATCTGCAGCAGGTGCTCCACCTCTTCGCGGTGGTGCACGCAGTTGTGCGCGTGCCAGCGCTGGATGATCCACATGATGCCGGCCACCACCACGCCAAACGCGGTGATGGCGCCAAAGGCGGAGAGGCCGAACTTGGTGGACAGGCTGTAGAACGCGCCCAGGCCCAGGATGCAGGCCTGCTCGTTGAAGTTCTGCACGGCAATGGAGCGGCCTGCGCCCATCAGGTTGTGGCCGCGGTGCTGCAGCAGCGCGTTCATGGGCACCACCAAAAATCCGCCCAGCCCGCCCAGCAGGATGAGGAACGGCACGGCCACCCACACGTTGCTGATGAAGTTCATCAGGATGACGAGCAGCCCCATGGCAATGCCCAGCGGCATCACGCGCGTGGCCATGTCCAGCCGCATGCGCATGGACGCCACCACCGCCCCCACCGCCGTGCCGATGGCCACCACCCCCACCAGGGCCGAGGCCTGCGTGGTGCTGTAGCTCAGCGCTGCTGCGGCCCATGCCAGCACGATGTAGCGCAGGTTGCCGGACACGCCCCAGAACAGCGTGGTGGTAGACAGCGAGATCTGGCCCAGGCGGTCGTTCCACAGGCGGCGGTTGCAGATCCAAAAGTCGGGCACGAGCGCCAGCGCGTTGGACAGCACGCTGCGCTCAGGGTCGTGGCGCATGGGGCGCATCTCCACGCCGGTGTGCGGGATGCGGGTGTTGAACCACGCCGCAATGACATACACCAGGATGAGCGCCGCAATGGCCGCCTGGGGCGCCGAGTCGATGCCCGTGTCCACAAACGGCAGGTCGATGGACAACAAGGCCGTCGAGATGGTGACGCCGACCAGTTGCCCGCCCAGCAGCACGCCCAGGATGATGGAGGCGATGGTGAGTCCTTCGATCCAGCCGTTGGCCTTAACCAGCTGCGAGGCCGGGAGCAGTTCGGTCAGGATGCCGTACTTGGCAGGCGAGTACGCTGCCGCGCCGAGCCCCACCACCGCGTAGGCAATGAGCGGGTGCGAGCCGAACAGCATCATCAGGCAGCCCACTACCTTGATGGCATTGCTGATGAACATGACTTTGCCCTTGGGCAGGGCGTCGGCAAACGCACCCACAAACGGGGCCAGCACCACGTAGAACAGCGCGAACATGGGCACCAGCGCCGCGCGCTGCCACTCGGGGGCGCCCCCGGTGCGCAGGAGTTCCACAGCGGTCACGAAAAGTGCGTTGTCGGCCAGCGAGCTGAAAAACTGCGCCGACATGATGGTGTAAAAACCGCGCTTCATCGAATGGCTGTGGGGTGCATCAGTTGAGCTGATGTCCGGTAAATGTGAGGAATCGTAGCGAGGGACAGGCGGTTATATCACGCGGATAAACGGCCGCAGTGCCAGAATCCTTCGCGTATTCCCCCTGGTCATTGCCCCTCATTTCACGCGAAGCCATCCATGCCCCGTCCCATCCACGCCACCATTCACACCGCCGCACTGCACCACAACCTGGAGCGCGTGCGCAGGGCGGTGCCCGATGCCAAGGTGTGGGCCGTGGTCAAGGCCAATGCGTACGGCCACGGCATCGAGCGGGCCTACGAAGGGCTGCGCGGTGCCGACGGGTTTGCGTTGCTCGACCTGGCCGAGGCCGAGCGCGTGCGCCACCTGGGCTGGCGCGGCCCCATCCTGCTGCTGGAAGGCGTGTTCGAGGCGCGCGATCTGGAACTGTGCTCGCGCCTGGGTCTGTGGCATGCCGTGCACTGCGACGAGCAGATCGACATGCTGGCCGCGCACAAGACGCAGGTGCCGCACCGCGTGTTCCTCAAGATGAATTCGGGCATGAACCGACTGGGCTTTGCGCCGCAGCGTTTTCGCGCGGCCTGGGCGCGGCTCAATGCGCTGCCGCAGGTGGACGAGATCTCTTTCATGACCCACTTCAGCGACGCGGACGGCCCCCGCGGCGTGGCGCACCAGATGGCCACCTTCAACGCCGCCGCGCAGGACCTGCCCGGCGAACGCACGCTGAGCAACAGCGCAGCCACGCTGCGCCACGCCACCGACGAGCGCGTGCGCGCCGACTGGGTGCGTGCGGGCATTGCGCTGTATGGCAGTGCGCCGGACTTCCCTGAACACGACGCCGGCCACTGGGGCATGCGCCCCACGATGACGCTGGCCACCCGACTGATCGCCACGCAGCAGCTGCAGGCTGGCGATACCGTGGGCTATGGCTCGCGCTTCACGGCCGACGGCCCACTCACCATTGGCGTGGCAGCCTGCGGCTATGCCGATGGCTATCCGCGCCATTGCGACACCGGCACGCCCGTGCTGGTCAACGGCATCCGCACGCGGCTGGTGGGGCGCGTCAGCATGGACATGGTGACAGTGGACCTCACGCCGCTGATCGCCGCAGGTGCGCCTGTGGGTTTTGGCAGCGAGGTCACGCTGTGGGGCCAGGCCAGCAACGGCGCCGTGCTGGGCGTGGACGAAGTGGCCAGCGCGGCCGGCACCGTGAGCTGGGAATTGCTCACGGCCCTGGCCCAGCGTGTGCCGGTGACGGTGGACGGCGAGCGCTGAGCGCTGAACACTCACACAGACGCGCGGAGGGGCGCGGCGTGCGGGGTTTGGGGGGTGACGCGGTCGGCTGAACTGCCCAACATTTCACACCCGCCGGCAGGCGCGGCGCCACCTCCGAGGCACTGCCGCGCCAAACTGGGGTGAAATGGCGCGGCGCCGCAGCCAGCGCGCTTTCATTGGCTGCCTGCCGATTTCGCCACCCACTCGTCGCCCGCCGTTGCCCATGACCGTATCCCGCCAGCGCAAGAAAAAATCCACCACTTCCAACTGGCGCTCGGTGCGCATGCCCCACCACGCCACGGTGGCGCGCACGCTGCGGCAGCGCTACAGCCTGCGCTGGCACGGCCTGCTGATTGGCAGCTTCACGCTATTGCTGATGTGGTGCACCTCGCACCTGCAGATGCTGCTGGGCGTGGACACCCTGGCGCTGCGCTACCTGGTCACGCTGTCGGTGGGCTACCTGGCGTATCTGCTGGTGCTGCGCGCCTGGGCGGCGCGGCTGGTGCGGCGCAAGGACCGCACGGACGACAGTGGGGGCGATCTGGACCTGCCCGACTGGTCCTGGCCCGGCGGCAACACGTCTGGCGGTGGTGGGCGGCTACCCGTGCCGCGCAGCGGCGGGGGCGACTTTGGCGGTGGCGGGGCCTCAGGCGACTTTGGAGCGGGCGTGGCAGACGGCGCCGGCAGCGCCCTGGGCGACCTGGCCAGTGGCGCGGCCGAGGCCGTGGGCAGTGCGGACGAAGGCGCGGTGGTGGTGGTGCCGGTGGTCGCCATCTTCCTCATCGGCGCTGCACTGGTGCTGGGCGCGGGCTCGCTGGCCATGCTGTTTTTTGGCTGGGACGTGCTGCTGACCGTGGCGGTGGAGCTGGCGTTCTCGGTGGCCACGGCGCGCGCCGCCGTGGGCGTGGAGCGCGAAGGCTGGCTCACCGCCGCCGTGCGCCTGACGTGGAAGCCCCTGCTGGGCGCGCTGATCTGCGCGGTGCTGCTGGGCGCCAGCATCGACCACTTCCTGCCGGGCGTGCAGTCCCTGCCGCAGGCGGTGCGTGTGCTGCAAGGTGTTTGAGTGATTTAGTATCAAATTGATAGCTGCTAGCGCTTGCTCAGTAAGCGCTAGCAGCACTTTTGCTTGTATTCCGGGTAATTTGTGCCGATCAACCAATGCCTGCGCTGCCCGTGAGAGCGCTGCGGTAGCGCCGGCTGCAGGGCACGGTGCTGCCGTCCTTCATGCGCAGGCGGGCGTCGCCGCTGTCCAGAGGCTCGATCTCGGCAATGGCGTCCAGGTTGACGGCATAGCTGCGGTGCACGCGGACAAAGCGCGCGGGGTCCAGCTGGGTGAGGAAGTCCGTGAGGGTGGAGCGCAGCAGGTAGTCATGCCCGTGCACGTGCAGGCCCACGTAGTTGGCCTCGGCCTGCAGCCAGGCAATGTCCTGGGCCGCAATCAGAAACTCGCGCCGCAGCTTGCGCACCAGAAAGCGCTCCGGCCGGGGCGGGGGGGCGGACGGCGCGGTGGGTGCGGGCAGCGGCTGCGGCTGCGGATCCAGCGGAGCAGTGGGCGCATCGGTGGGCGTGTTTGCTGGTTGCATTGCGGGTTGCACGGCGGGCGGCTCCGGCGCGTCCAGCACCCGGGCTTCGCCCTGCAGGCGCAGCAGCAAGAAGCGGTAGGCCACCAGCGCGCTCACTGTCAGCGCGTAGCTGCGCACGTCCTTCAGGTACTCATAACCCCACTGCGCCCACCAGCCGGCGGGCTGGTAGTTCTGGCCCAGGGCGGCGTAGCCCGCGTGCCGCAGCGCCAGCATGCCGCCCAGGTGCACAGTGCAGTACGCCACGGTGGCCAGCACATGCCAGGGCAGGTGGCGCCGCAGCGTGCCCCGGCGCAGCACAAAACGCCGCTCGAACGCGATCACGGCAGGGATCAGCGCCGCCACCACCAGTGCGCTGGAGACCTCCCACCACAGCGGCTCCCACACGGTCAGCAGCCGGCCTGCGCCGCGCAAGTCGATCCAGGTCACGACCGTATTGAAGACCACCTGCACCGCCAGCACAAAGGCCCAGAACCCCACTTCGGCCCGGCGGCGCAGGGCGCGGTCGTGGGGGTAGCGGTCGATCCAGTCGGCTGCGGGCGCAGGGGTGCGGGCGGTCATGGGTGCCGAGTGTAGGCAGGCGCGCTGGGCCGGTGCCACAGGCGGCTCGTCCCCGCGGGCCGCCGCTCGTCCCCTGTGCATGCGGGGCCGTCCCACAGCGGGGCACGGGTGGGGCGGGCAGCGGGACCATTGCACGCACCGCCATCGCCAAGCCCTGCCATGCCATCAGCCGCCCGCCTTGCCCCTTTCGCGTCCACAGCCGCGCCCGCAGCTGGTGCCACCCACACGCCCCGCCGCCATGACGTGGACGCATTGCGCGCCCTGGCCTTTGCGCTGGTCATCGTCTACCACGTGGCCATGTACTACGTGGCCGACTGGCACTGGCACATCAAGAGCCCGCACGCCGCCGACTGGCTGCAGGCGCCCATGCGCGCGGTCAACCTCTGGCGCATGGACCTGGTGTTTCTGGTGTCGGGCCTGGCCTTCGGCCTGGTGCGCCGCGGGCATACCGTGCCCGGGCTCATCCGCGCGCGCAGCCTCCGCCTGCTGCTGCCCCTGGCCTTTGGCATGGCGGTGGTGGTGCCCTACCAGCCCTACGCGCAGGGCGTGGCCAACGGCCTCATCGAGCCCGGTCTGGGCGCATTCTTGCTGCGCTACTACGCCGGCAGCAGCTGGCCCCCCGGCACGTTTGACGGGTGGGAGGCCGGCGTCACCTGGAACCACCTGTGGTACCTGGCCTACCTGTGGGTGTACACGACCGTGTTGGCACTGCTGCTTCCTCTGGCCGAATCCGCCGCCGGGCGCCGCGTGCGCGCCGCCTTCACCGGCCTGCGGGGGGCCGCGCTGGTGGGGGTCCCCGTGCTGCCGCTGCTGCTGTACTCGGCCCTGCTCTGGCCCCACTTCCCGCCCACGCACGACCTGGTACACGACGCGTGGCTACACGCCGTGTACTTCACGGTGTTTGTCTACGGCTACTGGATGGGGCTCAACCCTCCGCTGTGGGCCGAACTGGTGCGCCTGCGCTGGCACACCCTGGGCCTGGCTGCGGCGCTGCTGGCGCTGTACCTGGGCGGGCTGGCCCTGGCGCAGCACCTTGGCGTGCGGCCGCAGGCGCGCCTGCCGCTGCGCTGGGTGGCAGATGGGTACCTGTGGGCCGCGCTTCTCGCCATCCTGGGCTGGGCGCACCACCGGCTCAACCGCCCCTGGCCATGGCTGCGCTGGGCCAACGAATCGGTCTACCCGTGGTACCTGCTGCACCAGACGGCCATCATCGCGCTGGCGGTAGCGCTGGCCCCCGCACGGCTCGGCCCGGTGCTGGAGCCGCTGGCACTGCTGGCAGGCACGGTGGCCGTGTGCTGGGGTATCACGGCGGTGGTGCGGCGCGTGGCTTGGCTGCGGCCCCTGTTGGGCCTGCCGCAGGCGCGCCGTTGAGGCGCTCAGCGCGGCGGTGATGTGTGGCGGTGGTGGTGGCCATGACCGCAGTGATCAGGCTGGCCCAGCGCATCCAGATTGGCGCGCAGGCGCCCGAGCAAGGCCAGCAGCTGGGCCTGGGTGTCGCCATCACAGTTCTGCAGCAGCGACGCCGACAGCGCTTGGCGCGACGCCCGCAGCGCCTTGAACACCGCTTGGCCGTCAGTGCTCAGGGCGAGGCAGCGGCTGCGCTTGTCCTCGGCGTTGGGCGCGCTCTGCAGCCAGCCCTTGTCCTGCAGCATGCCCACCATGCGCGCCACCTGCGCTTTGTCGGCACCGTTGTGCGCCACCAGCTCCTTCTGCGTGGCGCCAGGGTGGCGGCCCACAAAGTTCAGCGCGCGCACTTCGTTGAGGGTGAGGTCCGGGTGCACGGCCGCCATGGCCCGCACCATGTGCGCACGGTACGCATGCATCAGGTCGTGCATGGCTTCAAAGACATCGGGCGTGGGGCTGCGGGGTGGCATGTGGGGTGTTTTGCCAATCGGTTGACAAAATCAACTTGTTGGCGGATGATTTGGTTGATTAAATCAACATTTTAGACCATGAACGCACCGCTACCCCTTCACGCCACAACCGCCACCTCCTCGCCTGCAGCGTCGCTGGCCGTCGAGCGCATTCGCCACCCGTTGCAGGGCCGCCACCTCCAGGTGGTGCGCCGCACTCAGGTCAGCCCCGGCTTTGTGCGGCTGACCCTGGCCGGCCCCGAGTTCACGGGATTTGTGAGCGCCGGGTTCGACGACCATCTCAAGCTCATCCTTCCCTCGCCCGGGCAGGACCGCCCCACCTTGCCCACTCTGCAGGACGGCCGCCCCGTGTTTGACGGCCCGCGCCCCGTGCTGCGCGACTACACGCCCGCGCGCTTTGACGCGGCAGCGGGCGAGCTGGACATTGAAGTGGCCCTGCACGAAGCCGGCCCCGCCACCGACTGGGCCGCCAGCGCCACCGTCGGCCAATGGGTGGGCATTGCCGGGCCGCGCGGCAGCATGGTCGTGCCCACCGGGTTTGACTGGCACTGGCTGCTGGGCGACGAAACCGCGCTGCCCGCCATCGCCCGCCGCCTGGCCGAGCTGCCCGCCAGCGCGGTGGCCACCGTGCGCATCCAGCTGAGCAACCCGGCCGACCAGCGGGTGTTGGCGAGCGCAGCGCAGGTGGATCTGCAATGGGTGAGCGCGCTGCCTGCCGCCGTGGAGGCGTTGACACTCCCCACCGGCGCGGGCTTTGTTTGGGCCGCTGGCGAACACAGCGACATGGCCGCCGTGCGCCGTGCCGTGCTGGCCAAGCCAGGTGTGGACCCGAAGCGCATGCGCATCTCCGCCTACTGGAAGCGCGGGGCGGCAGACCACCACGAGGACCTGGCGAACGCCGCGTAACTGGCGCTCGCGGCTTCACTCGCCGCCTTTCTTTCAGCGCAGAAGCGTCAGCGCCGCCGCCTTCTGCACTGCCTGCGTCATGTGCTGCAACGCCTGCACATTCAGGCGCCAGCATTGCCAGTAAAGCGGCACATCCACGGGCTTGTTCGCAATCAGCTCGACCAGGGCACCAGTCTTCAGGTCATCCTCGACCAGTGGGTCGGGCGTCATGCCCCAGCCCAGGCTGGCGCGGGTGGCTTTCACGAAGGCATGCGCCTCGGGCAGCCAATGCACGGGTGGCGCCAGTTTGCGGCGCGTGACGCGGCTCACGAAACGCGCCTGCAGCGCATCCTTGCGGTTGAACACGAGCATGGGCGCCTGCGCCAGCGTGGCGGCATTCACCCCTTGGGCAAAGTGCCGCTGCATGAAGGCCGGGGTGGCCAGCGCGCGGTAGCGCAGCGTGCCCAGCGGCAGCACCTGGCAACCCTGCACGGGCTGCGGATCGGCCGTCACCGCGGCCATCACGCGGCCCTCGCGCAGCAGGTTGGCCGAATGGTCCTGGTCTTCCACGTGGATGTCGAAGGTGATGGCCTGCCCCTCGGCCGCCTGCGCCATGGCGTGGGGGAACCAGGTGGCCAGCGAGTCGGCATTCACCCCAATCGCCAGCCGCGTGGTGCTGTGCTGCCCGCCGCCAATGGTGGCCAGCGCGTCGGCCTCGCTCAGCGCCACCTCGCGCGCATGGCGGTACAGCGCCTGGCCCGCCTCGGTGGGCGTGCAGGGCGTGGCGCGGCGCACCAGCACCTGGCCCACACGCTCTTCCAGCAGCTTGATGCGCTGCGAAACCGCCGAGCGTGTGACATGCAGCACGGCCGCCGCCCGCTCGAAGCTGCCCTCATCGATCACCGTGGCAAAGGCGTTGAGCTGGGCGGAGTCGAGTTGCATAGGTGGTTAGCCATTCTGACGGATCGTTAAAAAGTATAGCTGGCGTCAACGCATGCGCTTGGCCAGAATCCGTGCCCATGGTCTCCACTGCCTTCGTTCACGGTTTCACTTCCACCGCCATGCTCATCATGGCCATTGGCGCGCAAAACGCTTTCGTGCTGCGCCAGGGCCTGCGGCGCGAGCATGTGCTGCCCGTGGTGCTGGTGTGTGCGCTGTCGGACGCGGTGCTGCTGCAGGTGGGCGTGTGGGGCATGGGTGGCGTGCTGCTGGCGCGGCCTGAATGGGCGCAGTTCATGCGTTGGGCGGGTGCGCTGTTCCTGCTGATGTATGCGGCACAAACGGCCGCGCGGGCGCTGCGCCCGGGCCAGTTGGTGGTCGCCACCAGCGGCCCCGGCACCAGCCTGCGCACCACGCTAGCCACTGTGGCGGCGCTCACCTGGCTCAACCCGCATGTCTACCTGGACACCGTGGTGCTGCTGGGCACCATGGCCACGCCCTACCCGGCGTGGGGGCGTGCGCTGTTTGCGGCCGGGGGCTCGCTGGCCAGCGCGCTGTGGTTCTTGTTGATCGGCCTGGGTGCCCGTTGGCTGGCGCCGCTGTTTGCGAGCCCGGCGGCGTGGCGGGTGCTGGACGGGGTGACGGCCGCCACCATGCTGGTGCTGGCGGGGGTGATGGCTCTAAGCTAAGAACGATAAGTTCGTTCCCTTGGGGTGCCGCTTGGGGGATAGTGCGGCGATTCAGCATTTTTCTGGCGTTTCTGCCTATCTTCCCCTCCATGCGCTTCAAACACCTTCTGCTCGCCGCTGCCGTTGTTGCGGCCCTGCCCCTGGCCGCACAGGCCAAGACCTTCCGCTGGTCCCGCTCGGTGGACATTTCCACCTGGGACATCCACACCCAGAACGTGGGCGTGAACAACACCATGCACGGCGCGGTGTACGACACGCTGGTGGAATACAACAGCAAGACCTTCAAGCCCGAGCCGTCGCTCGCCACCGAGTGGAAGCTCATCAAGCCCACGCAGCTGCGCCTCACGCTGCGCCGCGGCGTGAAGTTCAGCGACGGCAGCGAGTTCACGGCCGAGGATGCCAAGTTCTCGCTGGAGCGAGCCAAGGCCAAGACTTCCAACTTCGCCGTCTACACGCAGGGCATCGACCGGGTCGAGAAAATCGATGCCTACACCATCGACATCCACTCCGACCTGCCCAACCCCGTGCTGGTGAACCAGCTCACCGAGCTGCGCATCATGAGCAAGGCATGGGCCGAGAAGAACAAGTCAGCGGAGCCCAAGGACATCAAGACCAAGGACGAAACCTTTGCCCACCGCAACGCGCTGGGCACTGGCCCCTACCAGCTCAAGCAGTGGACGCCCGACCAGCGCGTGGTGCTGGAGCCCAACCCGCACTGGTGGGGCAAGGGCAAGTACCCCACCAACCTGACCGAGATCATCTACACCCCCATCAAGGCCGATGCCACGCGCACGGCGGCGCTGTTGTCGGGTGAGGTGGACTTCGTGATCGACCCCAGCCTGCAAGATCTGGCGCGCATCAAGCAGACGCCCAACCTGCAGGTGCTCGAAGGGCCGGAGTACCGCACCATCTTCCTGGGCCTGGACCAGTTCCGCGACGAACTGCCCAGCTCGGACGTGAAGGGTAAGAACCCGCTGAAGGACCTGCGCGTGCGCAAGGCGCTGTACCAGGCCATCGACATCCAGTCCATCCAGCGCGTGGTGCTGCGCGGGCTGGCCCAGCCCACCGGCACGCTGATCGCGAACCAGGTGAACGGCTGGACCAAGAAGGCCGATGTGCGCTACCCCTACGACCCCAAGGCCGCGCAAAAGCTGCTGGCGGACGCGGGCTACCCCAACGGGTTTGAGGTGGACTTTGCGTGCAGCGCGGGTCGCTACATCAACGACGAGCAGCTGTGCCAGGCCATCACCGCGCACTGGGCCAAGGTGGGCGTGAAGGCCAAGCTGCGCTCGCTGCCGTTTGCCACCTACTTCCCGATGATCCAGCGCAACGAAGCCAGCATCTACCTGCTGGGCTGGGGTGTGCCCACGTTCGACGCTTTCTACAGCCTGCAGTCGCTGGTGCGCTCACCTGGCGCGGGCGGGGATGGCAACTTCAACCTGGGCCGCTTCTCCGACCCGCAGATGGATGCGCTGATCGAGCGCGTGAAGAAGGAAACGGACACCGCCACGCGCAACGGCCTGATCGAGCAGGCGCTGATCAAGGAGCATGAGCTGGTGTCGCACATCCCGCTGTACAACCAGGTGATCCCGTGGGCGGGGGCGAAGAAGGTGGAGATCATCCACCGCGCGGACAACCGCATCGACTGGCGGTATCTGAAGGTGAATTGATCGCCGTCGCCAGCAAAAAGCCCCGGTGCTTCCAATCAGAAGCACCGGGGCTTTTTTACGTCCGCTGGCTGCGTATCAGGCCAGTGCGCGCTGCACCGCAGGCCGCTGCAGCATGCGCTGCGTGTGCGCGAACACCTTCGGGAACTGGGTTATGTCCACGCCATCGCTCTTCAGCCACGTGCCGATGGTGAACAGGTAGCCGTCAGCCACCGTGTATTGCTCTCCCATCACCCAGGGGCCCTGTTCCGCCTGCGGCAGGTAGTGGCTTTCGATGAGGTTGAAGCACTCCGTCATGTTTTGCGGCACCTTGCGCTGCATCGCGGCCTGGGCCTCGGGCTCGTCGGCCCAGCGGCTGGCGCGGGGGCGGTGGGCGTGGGCAATGTGCACGGTGGACGCGAGGTAGCTGTGGAACTCCTGCAGGCGCGCAAAGCCGTGGGCGTCGGCCGGGGCCAGGCGGGCTGCAGGAAAACTCTGCGCCACAAAGGCCAGCAGGGCCGGGGTTTCGGTCAGCGTGCCCTGCGGCGTGGCCAGCGCGGGCACGCGGCCCTTGGGGTTCACGGCCAGGTATTCGGGCGTGCGCTGCTGGCCTGCGGCGAAGTCCACGCGGACCAGTTCGTAGGCAGCGCCCGCTTCTTCCAAAGCGATGCGCACGGCCTGCGCGCAGGTGCCGGGGGTGTAATACAGCGTGAGTGTGGTCATGGTTAAGTTGCTATTAAATATGTAGCTTATAAGGCAATAGGGTTGAGCGCAGACGGCCTTTTTGGCTTGAAGTTTTTAGTACAGGCCGCGCGTGCGCGCCATCAGGCGCACCAGGCCCAGCAGCGCGTCGGTGTGCGGGGTGGGCATGGCGGTGATCTGGCCCAGCTCGCGCACGGCGCCCACCAGGGCGTCGATCTCCATGGGTTTGTTCGCTTCCACGTCCTGCAGCATCGAGGTCTTGAACGCGCCTAGCTTGCGCGTGACGGCGTGGCGGTCTTCGGGCTGCTGGTCAATCGGCAGGCCCAGCTTTTCGCCGATGGCCTTGGCCTCCAGCATCACCGCGCTGACAAAGCCGCGCACCAGGTCGTCGTCCAGGATGCGGTCGGTGGTGGCGCCGGTGAGCGCGCTGATGGGGTTCATGGTCAGGTTGCCCCAGAGCTTGAACCAGATGTCCTTCTGGATGCAGCCGCTCACCTCCACATCGATGCCGCCGCGCTGCAGCGTGTCGGCCAGTGCCTGCAGGCGCTGGCTGCGGCTGCCGTCAGGCTCGCCAACGATCAGGCGGTTGCCGAAGTGCTGTTTGACAAAGCCCGGTGCCTCGAGCGAGCAGCTGGTGTGCACCACGCTGCCCACCACGTTCCGCGTGGGGATGGCTTTGGCAATGACGCCGCCCGCGTCCACGGATTCGAGGGCATGGCCCTTTGCCGCGCCACCAAAGCCGTCGAGAAACCACCACGGCACGCCGTTCATGGCGGTGAGCACGATGGTGTCGGGTCCGATCAGCGGTGCCATGGCACGCGCCACGTCAGGCAGGCCCGGGGCCTTGACGGCGACCACCACCAGGTCCTGCACGCCCAGGGCTGCCGGGTCGTTGTGGGCCGTGACGGCCACCTGCGCCAGCGTGCCGTCGGGGCGGCGCAGGCGCAAGCCATCGGCCTGGAGGGCGCGCAGCGTGTCACCGCGCGCCGCCATGCTGACGGTATGGCCTGCTTGCGCCAGGGCCACGCCCAGCCAGCCGCCGATGGCGCCGGCGCCGTAAATACATGCTTTCATGAATGTCTGTCCTTGGGTCTGAAAGGAAAAAAGCTCAGTAGCCTGCGGGCTGGGTGGGGGCGGCGTCGGTCGCGCCGCGATAGCGTGCCAGGAGATCCTGCGCAGCGCTCACCAGCAGCATGGTGTCCACGCCCACGGCCACAAACAGCGCGCCTGCTGCCAGCCACTGGCGCGCCTGCGATTCGGTGGTGGCAAGGATGCCCGGGGCCTTGCCCGCGCGCAGTATGCGCGCGATGCCGTCGTGGATGGCGGCCTGCACATCGGGGTGCCCCGGGTTGCCCGGGTGGCCCATCGACGCGGACAAATCGGCGGGGCCGATGAACACGCCGTCCACGCCGGGGGTGGCGGCAATCGCATCGAGGTTGGCCATGGCCTCCACCGTCTCGGCCTGCACCAGCAGGCACACCTGCTGGTTGGCCTCGTGCACATAGCGGGGGTAGGCCTGCCAGCGCGAAGACCGGGCCAGCGGGCTGCCCATGCCGCGCACGCCCTCCGGCGGGTAGCGCATGGCGCGCGCCAGCTGCTGCGCCTGCGCCGGCGTGTCCACCATGGGCACCAGCACGGTCTGCGCGCCCAGCTCCAGCACCTGCTTGATGAGCGCCGTCTCGCCCACCGACACCCGCACGATGGGGTGGGGCGCGGGCGTGCCCGGCGGCAGGGCGCTGGCGGCACTGGCGATGGCCTGCAGCTGGTGGAGCATGGAGCGCAGGTCGTTGGGCGCGTGCTCGCCATCGACCAGCAGCCAGTCGTAGCCGGTGCCCGCGAGGATCTCTGCGCTGTAGGCGTTGGCCAGCCCGAGCCAGAGGCCGATTTGCGCCTGGCCCTGGGCCATGGCCTGTTTGAAGCGGTTGGTGGGTGTCTGCAATCTGAACTCCGTGCGGCGTTGCCCAGCCCGCCATCGTACGGGCTGTGGCCAAGCCGAGTGGACGTGGCCGCTATAGTCGGCTGCCCCGCTTTTGAGTCCGCCCACCCCCACCCACCATGGCCAAAGAAAAAACCACGTTCACCTGCACCGAATGCGGCGGCACCAGCCCGCGCTGGCTGGGCAAATGCCCGGCCTGCGGCGCCTGGAACACGCTGATCGAGCAGGTGGCCGAGGCCGGGCCGGGCAAGAACCGCCTGAGCGCGCCGCAAGGCTATGCGGGTTTGGTCAACGCGCAGCCCGTCCTGCCGCTGGCGGCCATCGAGGCCCAGGACGTGGCCCGCACCCCCAGCGGCATTGACGAGCTGGACCGCGTGCTGGGCGGCGGCATTGTGGAGGGCGGCGTGGTGCTCATCGGGGGCGACCCGGGCATTGGCAAATCCACCCTGCTGCTGCAGGCCATGGACGCCCTGCAGCGCGTGGGACTGCCGACCCTGTATGTGACGGGTGAGGAGAGCGGCGCCCAGGTGGCGTTGCGCTCGCGCCGGCTGGGCATCGAGGGCAGCCAAGTGCAGCTGCTGGCCGAAATCCAGCTGGAAAAGATTCTGGCGACGGTGGACGCTACCCAACCGGCCGTGGTCGTCATCGACTCCATCCAGACCACGTACTCCGACCAGCTCACCAGCGCACCGGGCTCGGTCGCCCAGGTGCGTGAATGCGCGGCGCACCTCACGCGCATGGCCAAGGGCACGGGCATCGCGGTCATCCTGGTGGGCCATGTGACCAAGGAGGGCGCGCTGGCCGGCCCGCGTGTGCTGGAGCACATGGTGGACACGGTGCTGTACTTCGAAGGCGACACACACAGCCAGTTCCGCCTGGTGCGCGCCATCAAGAACCGCTTTGGCGCCGTCAACGAGATCGGCGTGTTTGCGATGACCGAAAAGGGTCTCAAAGGCGTGAGCAACCCCAGCGCCATCTTCCTCTCCCAGCACACCGAGCCCGTGCCGGGCAGCTGTGTGATGGTGACGCTGGAGGGTACGCGACCCCTGCTGGTGGAAATCCAGGCCCTGGTGGACAGCGGCGGCCCCAGCCCCCGACGCTTGAGTGTGGGCCTGGACAAGGACCGCCTGGCCATGCTGCTGGCCGTGCTGCACCGCCACGCGGGTGTGGCCTGCATGGACCAGGATGTGTTTGTGAACGCCGTGGGCGGGGTGCGCATCAGCGAACCCGCGGCCGACCTGGCCGTGATGTTGTCGATCACCAGCAGTCTTCGCGGCAAACCGCTGCCCCGGGGCTTCATTGCGTTTGGCGAAGTGGGCCTGGCGGGCGAGGTGCGCCCCGCACCACGCGGGCAAGAGCGCCTGAAGGAGGCTGCGAAGCTGGGCTTCAGCGTGGCCGTGGTGCCCAAAGCCAACGCGCCCAAAAAACCCATCGAAGGCCTCACCATCCACGCCGTGGAGCGGGTGGAAGAAGCCATGAACGTGGTGCGGGGACTGTAAGCAATGCCCACAGCTTCAGACGTATGAGCCCGTAAGACAATCTCCCCCCATGAATCTGCGCAATATCCTCGTGCCCCTGGGGCTGGTGGCCCTGGTGGTTTTTGGTTTCAACGCTTACGGCTGGCCGGGTGTGGCCGCCGTGGCAGGCGGCGTGGTCATGTGGGGGCTGCTGCATTTCACGCGGCTCATGAACGTGATGAGGAAGGCTGCCAACCGGCCGATGGGCTATGTGGGCAGCGCCGTCATGCTCAACGCGCGGCTGCGCCCCGGGGTCAATCTGATGCACGTGGTGGCCATGACCCAGTCGCTGGGCGAGCAGCTGTCCGAGCCGAACGCCGACGCCGAGGTGTACCGCTGGAAGGACGGAACAGAGTCAACCGTGACCTGCGAATTCCGCCACGGCAAGCTGGTGAAGTGGGGGCTGGCGCGACCCGCACCCGCCGCCGAGGAGGCGCAGGACGCCGGATCGCCTCCGGCGGGCCCGTAAAATCGCGGGTTTGCGACCTTCCAGCAATAAAAGGACCCCCATGAGCCCCGTAGTTCCCTCGATGGCCGACCGTGACGGCAAGATCTGGATGGATGGCCAGATGGTTGACTGGCGCGATGCCAAGATCCACGTACTGACCCACACCCTGCACTACGGCTGCGGCGCCTTCGAAGGCGTGCGCGCGTACAAGACGGCTGACGGCACGGCGATCTTCCGCCTGGAAGAGCACACCGACCGCCTCTTCAACAGCGCCAAGATCCTGCGCATGAAGATCCCGTTCACCAAGGAAGAAGTTAACGAGGCCCAAAAGGCCGTGGTGCGCGAGAACAAGCTCGAATCCTGCTACCTGCGCCCGTTGACCTGGATCGGCTCGCAAAAGCTGGGTGTTTCCCCCAAGGGCAACCAGATCCATCTGATGGTCGCCGCCTGGGCCTGGGGCGCGTATCTGGGCGAAGAGGGCATGAAGCGCGGCATTCGCGTGAAGACCAGCAGCTATACGCGCCACCACGTCAACATCACCATGACGCAGGCCAAGGCGGTGAGCAACTACACCAACTCCATCCTGGCCAATATGGAAGCGCTGGACGACGGCTACGACGAAGCCCTGCTGCTCGACAGCTCCGGCTTCGTGTCCGAGGGCGCGGGCGAGAACATCTTTGTGATCAAGAACGGCGTGATCTACACGCCCGACCTGTCGGCCGGCGCGCTCAACGGCATCACCCGCAACACGGTGTTCCACATCGCCAAGGATCTGGGCCTGGAGATCGTCCAGAAGCGCATCACGCGCGACGAGGTATACATCGCCGACGAAGCCTTCTTCACCGGCACGGCCGCTGAAGTCACGCCCATCCGCGAACTCGACCGCATCGAGCTGGGCAGCGGTTCGCGCGGTCCGATCACCGAAAAAATCCAGAGCGCCTTCTTCGACATCGTGAACGGCCGCAATCCCAAGTACGCCCACTGGCTGAGCAAGGTCTGAAGAACATGTCCCAAGCTACCGTAGAACTCCTGGCCAAGGACCTGAATGCCCAGGGCGGCGTTTTTTGCCCCAGCCCCAAGGCCGACATGAAAATCTGGAACACCCACCCCAAGGTGTACCTGGACGTGGCCCGCACGGGCGAGGCCAAGTGCCCGTACTGCGGCACCGTCTATCGCCTGAAAGCGGGCGAACATGTCCACGCCGGGCACTGACCGGTTGACCCACCGATTGATTGGTTGATGCCAGTTGCAACCGGCGGCGCAGCGGCGCTGCCCACGTTGACCGTGGCGGTGCTGACCCACAACGAGGCGCACCGCATTGAAGCCTGCCTGAAGAGCGCCGCCTTTGCCGACCAACTGCTGGTGGTGGACAGCGGCAGCACCGACGCCACGGTTGCCATCGCCCGGCGCCTGGGTGCCGAAGTCCACAGCCACCCTGACTGGCAGGGCTTTGCCGTGCAGCGCAACCGGCTGCTGGCCCATGCGCGCGGCGACTACATCTTCTTTCTCGATGCAGACGAAGTGATGACACCCGCGTTTGCGCAGGAATTGCAGGCCATCGTGCGCTCGGGCGAGCGGGCCGTGTGGTCCATCCGCTGGCGCATGGTGGCCTACGGGCATGAGCTGAAGTACTTCCGCGCGCAGTCGCAGATCGAGCGGCTGTTCGTGCGCAGCATGGTGGCGCAGTACACCGGCGTGGTGCACGAGCAGGCCGAGCTGCACCCCCAGCCCGGCGGCGCCCCGGTGCCGCGCCGCCTGATCCGCGCGCGGCTGCTGCACTACTCGCGCACGACCGTGCGCGGCAGCCTGGAAAAGCTCACCCAGTACGTGATGCTGGGCGCCGCCAAGCGGGCCGAGGACGGCAAGCGCGGCGGAGTGCTGCGTGGGCTGGCTTCAGGCACGTCGATGTTTGTGCGGCTGTACTTCTTTCGCCTGGGTTTTCTGTGTGGCGGAGCCGGGTTTCTGTATTGCTTCTTCGTGGCGCTGGAAGGCTTCTTCCGCTATGCCGCGTTGCACTATGACCGCGACAGCCTGACGGGCAGGGTGGTGCGCTGATGGCGGCGGTGGAGCAGCAGCTTCAACACCAGAATGTGCGCCACAAGTGGTTTCGGCGCTGCGCCAGCATCGGCGCGTTTCTGGTGCCGGGCCTGGCGCTGTGGCTGCCTTCAGGCTACTCGTACGGCGCCGTGCTGCTGCTGCTGGCGGCGCTGACCAGTGCGCCGGCATGGGGGCGCCAGCCTGCGCCACGCGTGGCCTGGTGGCTCTCGGCGGCCTTTGCCTGCATGGCCGCGGTGTGGATGCTGGACATCGGCCCCACCTGGGGCTGGGGCAGCATGGACCGGCCACTCAAGTACCTGCTCGCCTTGCCGTGCATCTTCTACCTGATGGTGTTCGAGCCACGGGCATCCTGGCTGTGGATGGGTATCGCCGTGGGCGCTGTGGGCAGCGGTCTGGTGTCCCTCTACCAGGTTTTCTGGATGCACCTGCCGCGTGCCAACGGCTACACCAACGCGATTCAGTACGGCAACCTGAGCATGTTGCTGGCCGTGATGAGCGGCTTGCTGTTGGTGGTGCAGTGGCGGCGCTGGGTCGCCTGGCAGCGGGCGCTGCTGCTCGCGGCCGTGGCGCTGGGTGTCACGGGCTCTCTGCTGTCCCAATCCCGCGGGGGCTGGCTGGCCCTGGTGCTGCTGGTGCCCGTGTGCGCCTGGCTGCTGGTGCACACCACCGGGCAGCGGCGTGTGTATTGGGGCCTGTGTGGGCTGGCCGTGGTGGCCGCCATCATGTCGCAGGTGCCCGCCGTGGAGCAGCGCGTGGACGAGGCGAGGCTGGAAGTGCAGGGCTACAAGGAACACGGCGAAGGCCGCAACTCGGTGGGCCACCGGCTGGCCCACTGGCGTCTGGCTTGGGACATGGGCTGGGACCGCCCGCTCACCGGATGGGGCCGAGCGGGCTATGAGGCCGAGAAGAAACGCCGCGTGGCGGCCGGCCAGGCCCACCCCATCGTCCTGGAGTTCAGCCATGCCCACAATGAGGTGCTGGACCTGTTCGTCAAGCGCGGCCTGCCCGGCGTGCTGCTGCTGATGGTTTTTTATGGCATTCCGCTGGCGATGTTCTGGCCCACGGCGCAGCGCATCCGCGATGCCCAGGGCAAGATGGACCGCGAAGCCCTGTCGCTGTGCCTGGTAGGCGTGATGCTGCCGCTGTCGTACATCGGCTTTGGCCTCACGCAGGTGTTTCTGGCCCACAACAGCGGCAACATGTTCTACCTGTTCATGTGCCCCCTGGTGCTGGCGGCGCTGCACCAGCGCCGCGCCCGCCTGGGCTGCCCCCGTCCGGTCTAGATGAAGCACCCCCTGAGTCGCTTCGCGCCTTCCCCCTCTCTCGCCTTGCGCTGCAAGTCGGGAGGGGGACGCAGCCCTCGCTGCGGGGCGGCCATTGCTCGGCCGCACTGGGCTGGCTCCTTCGGTCTGCATCGTTGCGGGCGGTACTGAGCGCCACAGACTCCTGAGAGAGATACTCCCCATGCACATCCTGCTGGTCAACAACTCCCCCATCCCCGTCTACGGCTACGGCGGCACAGAGCGCGTGATCTGGGACCTGGGCAAGACCCTGGTGCAGCAGGGCCACCGTGTGAGCTACCTGGTGCCCGAGGGCTCCACCTGCGACTTTGGCCAGGTGCTGCCCATCCGGCCCGACGAACCCTGGGAGGGCCAGATCCCGGCCGACGTGGACATCACCCACTTCCAGTTCAACCCGCGCACCGAGCTGGCCAAGCCTTACCTGGTGACCGAACATGGCAATGCGCGCAAGCCCAAGCCGCTGCCGCGCAACACCGTGTTCCTCTCGCGCGACCATGCGGCGCGGTATGGCTCCAGCGAGTTCGTCTACAACGGGCTGGACTGGTCGGGCTACGGCCCGGTCGATTTCAGCCTGCCGCGCTTGCGTTACCACTTCCTGGGCAAGGCGGCCTGGGGCGTGAAGAACGTGCGCGGCGCCATCAAGGTGGCCAAGCTCGCGGGCGTGGAGCTGGACGTGCTGGGCGGCGACCGCATCAACTTCAAGCGCGGCTTCCGCTGGACGCTGTCGCGCAAGATCCACTTCCACGGCATGGTGGGCGGCACGCAGAAGACGGGCCTGCTCAACGCCTCGCGCGGGCTGATCTTTCCCGTGCGCTGGCACGAGCCTTTCGGGCTGGCGGTGATCGAGAGCCTGTACTTCGGCTGCCCGGTGTTCTCCACGCCTTACGGGGCGCTGCCCGAGCTGGTGCCCCTGCACTGCGGCGTGCTGTCGGCCGAAGCAGCCGTGCTGGCCGAGGCGGTGCGCAACAACCGCTTTGATGCCCGCGCCTGCCACCAGCATGTGGTGGAGCACTTTGGCGCCGAGCGCATGGCGCGCAACTACCTGCGCATGTACGAGCGCGTGCTGGCGGGCGAAACCCTGAATGCGCAGGCCCCGGTCATCCAAGGCCCGGCGCGCGAGCTGCCCTGGAAGAACTGACGGGACAGGGCCCAAAATCGTGGTCAAAATGGCCGTTTGCGCGCAATGGATAAGCGCAAGCAGCTATTAAAAATATAGCAAATCTCAGGCGCTGGCTGCCTGTAGCTCCTGCGCCAGCATCGCCACCAGCTCGGCCGCAGGCATGGGCCGCACCTGGGCCACGCCCTGGCCTGCCCACAGCGACAAATGATCGGCCCGGCCCGCCTGGGCTGCGGCGCGGCGCAGTGCGCCCGTGAGCGCGTTCTGCACGGGGTAGGGGGGCACGCTGCGCTCGTCGGCCCGCAGGGCATCCATCATGGTGTTGACGATGCCCCGCGCGGGCCGTCCCGAAAAGATGCGCGTGGTGCGGGTGTCCGTGGGCCCCGCCTGCGTCAGCGCCTGGCGGTAGGCGGGGCCGATGCCCGACTCGGGGCAGGTCAGGAACGCCGTGCCCATCTGCACCGCCTGGGCGCCCAGGGCCAGAGCCCCTGCAATGCCGCGCCCGTCCATGATGCCGCCCGCCGCGATGATGGGCGTGGACGGCAGCGCGGCCACACACTGGCGCACCAGCGTCAGCGTGCCCAGCATGCTGGCCTCGAAGTCGTCCACCGACGGCCCGGCCGCAGGCGGCGCCTCGTGGCCGGGCGACAGAAAGGTGCCCCGGTGCCCGCCCGATTCCATGCCCGAGGCGCAGACCGCATCCGCTCCCACGGCGACCCAGGCGCGCGCTTCGGCCACGGTGGTGGCGGTGCCGATCACTGTGCTGCCCACAGCCTGCAGCCGCGCCACCTGCTCGGCCGAGAGGATGCCGAAGGTGAAGCTGGCCACCACCGGGCGTGCGGCCACCAGGGCCTCGAACTGCGCGCCGAAGTCCTCGCACCACTGCGCGGGCCGCTCGGGCACAAGTCCGAATTCGGCATAGAACGGCGCCAGGCGCTGCAGCGCGGCCAACACCGTGGCCTCGTCGGGGGTGGGCGTGGCCTGCACGAACAGGTTCATGCCAAAGGGCCGGTCGGTGCGGCGGCGCACCTCGGCGGCGGCCTCGGCCATGGCGGCGGGCGAGCGCATGCCGCAGCCCAGCATGCCCAGGCCGCCAGCCTGCGACACGGCAGCCGCGAGTGCAGGCGTGTCCGAGCCCGTCATGGGGCCCTGGATGATGGGCAGGGCAAGGCCCAGGCGGGTGGTGAGAGGGAACGAAGGCATGGGCAACTCCTGGTGAGATGGTTCAGGCGATGGAAGGGGCAGGGCGGGCTACGCTGGCCAACAGCGCCGCCCGCAGGGCCTGCAGCGCAGGCGACTGGTAGCCGCGCCGCGTGACCAGCACCGTGTCGCAACGGCCCAGCGGCACCCACCGCAGGGCGGGCGGCTCGCGCATCAGGTCGATCACGGCCTGCGGCACCACGCCCGCGCAGCGCCCGGCAGCCACACAGGCCAGGATGGCGTGGTACGAGGCCAGCTCCAGCACGCGGGGCGGGCTGCCGCTTTTTTGCTGCAAGAAGGACTCGCCCATGCGGCGGTAGGTGCAGCCGTTGCTGAACGCGGCCAGGGTGTCCAGTTGCAGGTCCTGCGGCGTGTGCACAGGCGGGTGGTCGGCGGGCAGTGCCAGCAGCAGGGGTTCGGTGAACATGGCGGTGTGTTCCACGGGCGCGTCGGCATCGATGCCCGGCGGCGGCCAAGCCACCAGCGCGCAGTCGATCTGGTGGGCCAGCACCTGCTCCACCAGCTGGCGCGAGGGCGCAGTGGACAGCTCCAGCACCAGCCCCGGCCACTGCGCGTGCAGCTGCGCCAGCGGCTGGGGCAGGCGCGCGGCGGCTGTGCTTTCCATGGCGCCCAGGCGCAGGCGGCCGCCGGGCTCGTGGGGGTGTACCGACTGGCGGGCCTCCTCGGCCAGTGCCAGCAGGCGGTCGGCATAGCCGTGCAGCGATTCGCCCGCAGGCGTGGGCACCATGCGCTTGCCCTCGCGCAGGAACAGCGTGGCACCCAGCTGTTCTTCGAGCTGCTGCACGCGCGTGGTCACGTTGGACTGCACCCGGCCCAGCCGTTCGGCCGCGCGGGTCACGCTGCCTTCCTGCGCCACGGCGCGGAAAATCTCCAGGGCGGTGAGGTCCATGAATATTCTCTTTGTGAGATGATTTAAATAAAATATATCTCAAAAAAGAATCGTATGCGCGAACCTGACCGCCTGGAACCCCCCACCGCCTTGCCCCTGCCGCAGCGCCCGCTGGCGGTGGCACTGGCGGGCATGGCCGCGTTGGCCGTGGCCATGGGCATCGGGCGGTTTGCATTCACGCCGCTGCTGCCCATGATGCTGCACGATGGTGTGGTGACGCTCGCGGGCGGCAGCTGGCTGGCCACGGCCAACTACCTGGGCTATCTGATCGGCGCGCTGGCCTGCATGGCGCTGCCCTGGGTGGCGCCGCGTGCGCGGCAGCGGTGGCATGCGGTGCGGCTGGCGCGCTGGGGGCTGGCCGCCACGGTGCTGCTCACGCTGGGCATGGCACTGCCGTTGCCGGGCGCCTGGCCCGCGCTGCGCTTTGCGGCGGGCGTGGCCAGTGCGCTGGTGTTCCTCAATGTCTCGGTGTGGTGCATGGTGCGGCTGGTGGCGCTGGGCCAGGCGGCACTGGGCGGCCTGATCTTTTGCGGGCCCGGGTTGGGCATTGTGCTCACGGGGCTGTCGGCCAGTGCCATGGTGGCCCTGAGCTGGCCCGCCGCCGCCGGGTGGGCGGTGTTTGGTGTGCTGAGCGTGGGCCTGTGCGCCGCCATCTGGCCCGTGCTGCAGGGCCTGGCCTTGCCAGCCCCTGCGGCTGCAGCGCAGACATCAGGCCTTGCGCTGCCGGGCCAGGGCCCGCTGGCGCGCACGGGGCTCACGCTGGCGTATGGACTGGCAGGGCTGGGCTACATCGTCACGGCCACTTTTTTGCCCGTGATTGCGCGCGCCGCGCTGCCTGCCGGGTCGCCTTGGCCCGACCTGTTCTGGCCGCTGTTTGGCGTGGGCGTGGCGCTGGGGGCGTTGCTGTCCACGCGCACACCGGCCGCGTGGGACCGGCGCTGGCTGCTCATGGCAGCCTATGCGGTGCAGGCCGGGGCCATCGCGCTCAGCCTGGTGTGGCCAGGGCCTCTGGGTTTTGCTCTGGGCAGCCTGCTGCTGGGCCTGCCGTTCACCGCCATCACCTTCTATGCGCTGCAGGAGGCGCGGCGGGTGTGGCCCGCAGCGGGCGACAGTTTTCCGGGCCTGCTCACTGCCGCCTACGGCATCGGCCAGATCGTGGGCCCGCCCATGGTGGCCTGGATGCTGCACCACGCGGCCACGCAGGGCCAGGGGTTTGTGTACGGGCTGGCCGTGGCGGCGGCGGCGCTGGTGCTGGGGGCGGTGGTTTATGCGGCCATGGCGTGGCGGTGGCCATTGCCCACGGGGCACTGAACGTAGCCAGTGCCCGGGTCAGTGGGCTTCAGGAGCCAGTGGCAGGGTCAACACAAAACAGGCGCCGTGGTCGCCATCGGGCCGGTCCTGGCAGTGCACGGTACCCTGGTGGCGCCCGGCGATCGAGCGCACCAGCGCCAGCCCCAGGCCCACGCCGCCTGCGCGTTCGCTGGCGCCGGGCAGGCGATAGAAGGGCTCGAAGATGCGCTCGCGCTGGGCGGGCGGCACGCCGGGGCCGTGGTCGCACACGTGCACCTCGGCGCGGCCGTGGCGGCGGTGTACCACCACGGTGATCTCGCCCGTGCTGTAGCGGCGCGCATTCTCCAGCAGGTTGCGGATGGCCCGGCGCAGCAGCTTGGCCACCCCGCGCACCTCCAGCGAATCGGGGCTTGCGCTCACGTCCAGGTCGGCGTCCACCCGGGCGCATTCTTCGGCGGCCAGGCCGATCAGATCCACCAGCTCCACCGTGCCCACATCGGCCTCGCGCGCATCCAGGCGGCTGGCCAGCAGGATCTCGTCCACCAGCTGGTCCAGTTCGGCGATGTTGCGCAGGATCTCTTCGCGGAATGCGGGCGAGGGCTGCTGGCCACCCATCAGCTCCAGCCCCATGCGGATGCGGGTGAGCGGCGAGCGCAGCTCGTGCGAGGCATTGGCCAGCAGGGATTTGTGCGACTTGACCAGGTTTTCGACGCGCTCGGCGGCGGCGTTGAACTGGCGCGCCAGGTCGGCCACCTCGTCCTGCCCCTGCTCGGGCACCCGCACCGACAGATCGCCCTCGCCAAACTTCTGCACGCTGCGCTGCAGGGCTTCGAGCCGCTGCGTGAGGCGGCGGATGATGGGATAAACCCCCACGGCCACGGCCAGGCCCACGATGCCCAGCAGCCAAAGAAAGCCAAATGGCGGCCGGGTCCAGAACGCGGCGTCGTCCTGGTTGGGGCCGCCGGGGCGGCCGCCCCGTTCGCCGCGCTCGCCCCGGGGCTGGCGCGGGGCCAGCTGCAGCACAAAGGTCTGCCCGGTGGCAGTCTCGATGCGGAACTCCGAGCCCTCGCCGGGTTCGCTGGGCTGGCGCGTGCCCAGCCCCTGCACCAGTACGTTGCCGTTGGGGTCGCGCAGCACCATCTCGCGCGAGGGGGGCACAAACGGCTGCGCGCTCTGGGCCTTTTGTTCCTCGGCCATGCGCCAGGCCCAGCCCACTGTGAGCGTCAGCACTGCAATGCCGCCGACCACGGCCAGCCAGATGCGCAGGTATAGGCGGCGGGAGAAGGGGGTGGAGAGGGACATCCTTCGCCGAGGTTCGTCAGTCTTGTTGCTTGGCGAAGACGTAGCCCACGCCCCGAACCGTCAGGATGCGGCGCGGGTTCTTGGCGTCGGCCTCAATAGCGGCGCGGATGCGGCCCATGTGCACGTCGATGCTGCGGTCAAACGCCTCCAGCTCGCGGCCGCGCACGGCCTCCATGATCTGGTCGCGCGTCAGCACGCGGCCGGCGCGCTCGGCCAGCGCGACCAGCAGGTCGAACTGGTAGGACGTGAGGTCGGCCGGCTGGCCGCCTACGGTGACAGTGCGGGCGTCGCGGTCGATCTCCAGCGAACCGAAGCGCAGCACCTGCGTGGCCGCCGCGGCGCTGCCGCCATCGGTGCGCCGGCGCAGGATGGCGCGGATGCGGGCCAGCAGCTCGCGCGGCTCGAAGGGCTTGGGCAGGTAGTCGTCGGCGCCCAGCTCCAGGCCGATGATGCGGTCCATCGGGTCGCCCTTGGCCGTGAGCATGAGCACCGGCACCTGGGCGGCGCTGCCCTGCAGCGAGCGGATGCGGCGGCACACTTCGAGGCCATCCATGTCGGGCAGCATGAGGTCCAGGATCACCAGGTCGGGCAAGGGGCCCGCGCCTTCGCCCTGCAGCTGGGCCAGGCCGCTTTTGCCATCGGCGCGGTGGGTGACCTGCAGGCCCGACTGGGCCAGGTACTCGCCCACCATCTGTGCGAGGCGGGCGTCGTCTTCAATCATCAGCAGTTGCGAGCTCATGGCGGCAGTGTAGTGGGGGCTCCAGGCAGAGGGGCCATGCTCGCGCGGGGGCGTCTCCCCGTGTTGAAGCCTCCGTAAAGTTGCGGTAAACCGCTGCCGGCAGGACTGTGCTTGATTGCTGCAAAATTTATAGCTATTGGCGCTTGGCTATAAAGCGCCAGAGGCTGTTTTGAGTCTGGATGCCAGCCACACCAGCGCCAGCACCGGCACCCCCAGCAAAGCGGTGGCGGTGAAGAACTGGGCATAGCCGAACGCGTCCACGTAGCTGCCCGAGAAGCCCGCCACAAACTTTGGCAGCAGCAGCATCATCGAGCTGAACAGCGCGTACTGCGTGGCCGAGTAGCTCACGTTGGTCAGACTCGACAGGTACGCGATGAACGCGGCCGATGCGATGCCGCTGGCCAGGTTGTCGGCCGACACCACGGCGATGAGCGCGGTCACATCGTGTCCGTGGCCCGCCAGCCACGCAAACAGCAGGTTGCTGGCCGCGCTCAGGATGGCGCCCAGCATCAGGATGCGCATCACGCCAAAACGCATGGACAAAACGCCGCCCACAAAAGCGCCGACCAGCGTCATGATGACGCCGTACACCTTGGTCACGGCGGCCACCTCGTCCTTGGTGAAGCCCATGTCCACGTAAAACGGGTTGGCCATGATGCCCATCACCACGTCGCTGATGCGGTACACGGCGATGAGCGCGAGGATCAGCGCCGCGTGCCAGCCGTAGCGGCGCAGAAAGTCTGCAAACGGGGCTACCAATGCGCCCTGGATCCATTCCACCGCGTTCTTGGCGGGCGGCAACTGCACAGGCACTGGCTCGCGCGAGAACAGCACGGTGACGATGCCCACGGCCATCGACGCCGCCATCACCAGATAGGCCATTTGCCAGGCCCCGTTCTGGTACGCAGCCACGCCCTGCAGCACGGCCTGGGCCGCCGCGGGCGCCACCTCGGCGCGGGCTGCAATCCACAGCACGCCCGCCCCGGCCCAGATCATCGCCAACCGATACCCCGTCTGGTACGAGGCCGCCAGCGCCGCCTGGTGGTTCGCATCGGCGGATTCGATGCGGAACGCGTCGAGTGCAATGTCCTGCGTGGCCGACCCAAACGCTACGGCCAGCGCACACCACACGATGGGGCCCAGCGTCTGGCGCGGGTCGGCCAGCGCCATGCCGACCAGGCCCGCCACGATCACGGCTTGCGATAGCAGCAGCCAGCTGCGCCGCCGCCCGAGGGCACGGGTCAGCATCGGGATGGGCATGCGGTCCACCAGCGGTGCCCACACCCACTTGAAGCCGTAGGCCAGCCCCACCCAGCTGAGATACCCGATGGTGCTGCGGTCGATGCCTGCCTCGCGCAGCCGGAACGAGAGCGTGCCCAACACCAGCAGCAGCGGCAGCCCGGCGGCAAAACCCAGGGTCAGCATGCGCAGGCTGGCGGGCTCCAGGTACACGCGCAGGGTCTGCAGCCAGGGGGTGCGGGCGGGTGCTGTGGTGGGGGCGGCGCTGGCGGGGGCGGGGGCAGAAGTGGTGGAGGTGTCTGACATGGGCGGGCAGGGGTTTTGTCTATCATCGCTGGCACCCTTGTTGCCTAGCCTGGCTACCCCCATCTGGGCCGCAGGCTCTGGTGCAGACTGGGTCCGTCAGCGCCGCCCATTATTCCTTCAGGTGATTCCGGTATGTGCCTCTTTTGCCCCACGCCTTCTGCTGCCCCATCGTCCCCCTGGTCCGCGCGCCGGGGCTTTCTGCTGGCTGCGGGCGCTGCAGCGGCCACGCCTGTGCTGGCGCAGGTGGACGTGGGCTCGTCCTCCAGCCTGCGCAAGCTGGTGCCGGCTGAGACGCTGGAGCAGTCGGCCGCACAGCAGTACCGCCAGATGCTGGAGCAGGCCCGCGCCAAGCGCGCGCTGGCGCCCGACAACCACCCCCAGTTGCAGCGCCTGCACGCCATCGCCAAGCGGCTGATCCCCTTTGCCGCGCCGTGGAACGACCGCGCCAAGCAATGGCGCTGGGAGGTCAACCTGATCGGCAGCTCGCAGATCAACGCGTTCTGCATGCCCGGCGGCAAGATCGCCTTCTACACCGGCATCCTCGACCAGCTCAAGCTCACCGACGACGAGGCCGCCATGATCATGGGCCACGAAATGGCCCACGCCCTGCGCGAGCATGCGCGTGAGCGCATTGCCAAGACGCAGGGCACCAACCTGGCGCTGCGCCTGGGCTCGCAGCTGTTGGGCCTGGGCGACCTGGGCCAGGCGGCGGCGGGGCTGGGCGGGCAACTGCTGACGCTGCAGTTCAGCCGGTCGGACGAGAGCGACGCCGACCTGGTGGGCCTGGAGCTGGCCGCACGTGCCGGGTATGACCCGGCTGCCTCTGTGAGCCTGTGGCAGAAGATGGGCAATGCCAGCGGCAACAAGCAGGGGGGGCTGGCGTTTTTGTCCACCCACCCATCGGGGCCCGCGCGCATCAAGGAGCTGCAGGCGAACGTGCCCAAGGTGCAGGGGCTGTACGAGGCGGCGCGGCGCAACGGTTGAGTGCGCGGCAGCCAACGTTACTCCAATTTTGATAGCTGCTAGCGCTTGCTGTATAAGCGCTAGCGGCTAAAAACACCCAAATTTTCAGGTCCCGCCCACATACGGGTTGCTTTTGCGCTCCCGGCCAAACGTGCTTTCCGGCCCGTGTCCGGGGATGAACACCGTCTGGTCTCCCATGGGCCACAGGCGCTCTGTGATGCTGTTAATCAAGTCCTGGTGATTGCCTTGCGGAAAATCCGTGCGGCCGATGCTGCCGGCAAACAGCACATCGCCCACAAAGGCGCGGTCGATCTGCGGCGCATGGAACACCACATGCCCCGGCGTGTGCCCGGGGCAGTGGCGCACGTTCAAGGTCTCGTTGCCGATCTGCACGGTGTCGCCGTCGCGCAGCCAGCGCGTGGGCGTGAAGTGCTGTGCAGGCGGAAACCCGAACATCGCGCTTTGCTGTGGCAGCCCGTCGATCCAGAACTGATCGCCAGAGTGCGGCCCCACGATGGGCAGCGACAGCCGCTCGGCCAGCTCGCCCGTGCCGCCCGCGTGGTCGATGTGCGCGTGGGTGAGCCAGATCTGGTCAAGCGTGATGCCGAGGCGCCTGGCTTCAGCCAGCAGCACCTCCAGATCGCCGCCGGGGTCGATGACGGCTGCCTTCTGGGTGGCGTCACACCACACAAGCGAGGCGTTCTGTTGAAACGCAGTAACGGGGACGGTGATGTAGCGGAGCATGGATGTCTTGGGGCGTTGCCCGGCGCGCGGGCGTTTGGACTTGCAGGCGCGGCGTGCATGGGTGGCGCACAAGGCGCTGCCCTTGTACAGCCCATGCGGCGCAAAGGGGCCAAGTTTCGCACAGCGTTTGCGCAAGGGTGCGCCCCGCCCGGACCGTCTGGTGGCTTCGGTCAGTCCAGGTCTTCGGGCCGCCCCAGCAGCCGGTTGATGGCAGAGCGCAGCCCCTCCAGGGACGTGGTGTTGAGCACAAACACCACAAAGCCCTCGATCTGGCTGCTCAGCAATTCGAAGCGGATGTGCAGAAACACCACCAGGTGGTTCTGGATGCGCGTGCCCAGGATGGTGCGGCTGTCGCCGGTGTCGATGCTGGGCGGGCTGAGCTCGAATTCGCTGCCCAGCAGGTCGGCCAGGGCTGCAATGCAGGCGTTCAGCATCACGTTGCCGACTTCGGTCATGGCGTCCTGCTCGATGGCGCTCAGGTCTTCACTGGGCACGCTTTGGCCGGCAACGATGCGCACGATCTCCAGGCTCTTGTTGCCCGGAAAGATGAGCAGTGCGTCGCCGTTGAACACGCCCCGAAACGGCTGGCGCACGCCATACATCGGGCGCTCAGCGGCACCCAGCTGCTGGGCGGCTTCGCTCACGGTGAGGATGCTGACATGCGGCACCGACAGCAGCACCTCGTCGCGCATGAGGTTGCCCATGGCCGCCGCGGCCTTGCCCACGCCGATGTTGAAGATTTCGCTGAGCGCGTCGACTTGATCGGCATCTAGCTGGATGGGCATGTCAGGCTCCTGCCAAGGCTGCGAGCTGCGCTACTGCAGCGGCGGTGATGGGCTTGGCTATGAACGCCATACCCGCCTCCTCGATGCGCTCCTGCAGTACCGACTGCACGTTGGCGGTGAGGATGGCGATGGGGACATTGGGCAGGATCTTGCGCAGCGCCAGCGCTGCCTCCAGGCCGTTCATTCCATGCATGTTGAAGTCCATCGATACCAGATCGACGGGCTGGCTCTGGGCCAGTTGCAGGGCCTCCTCGCCACTGCTGGCATGCACGATGGTCCAATCCGGATGGGCCTGTGCGACCAGCCCTTGCAGGATAAGCCGGGACATGCGGCTGTCATCAACAATCAATAGTCGGATGCTCATGGCGTGCACTCTGTGGTGGTTTCAAGGTTGTCGGATGGCGGGCTCGCAGGCAAGCACTTTGTTGCGGCCTGAAGCCTTGGCGCGGTAGAGGGCGCCGTCGGCGTCGGCCAGCAGGGGCTCGATGCCCGCGTGGGTGAGCTCCATCTCGGCGATGCCGATGGAGACGGTCAGCGGCAGCGGCTGGCCGTCGGGCGCTGACAGGGGCATTCGCGCGAGCGCGTCGCGGATGCGCTCCGCGATCTTGAAGGCGCTGCTGGTGGAGGAATGGGGCAGCAGCGCTGCAAACTCCTCCCCGCCCAGGCGCCCCAGCAGGTCGGCATCGCGCTGGGCACTGCCAATGGCCTGCGCGCAGGCGCGCAGCGCGGCATCGCCGGTCTGGTGGCCGTGATGGTCATTGATGCGCTTGAAATGGTCGATGTCGATCATCAGCACCGTGCACGGCTGTGCATGGCGGCGGCAATGGTCGAACAGGGCGGTGCCGCCTTCCATGAACGCGCGCCGGTTGAGCAGCCCGGTGAGGGCATCGCGCGTGGCCAGCTCGCGCAACTGCGATTCGAGCTCCTTGTGGCGGCTGATGTCAAAGCCCCACAGCAGGTGCGCCAGGCGCCCATCCACCTCGATAAGCCGTGCCGACAGGGAGCGCCAGCTGGGGTGCTGCTCGCCGATCTGCGCCTCCAGCGCGTCGACCTGGCCGTACTGGTCCAGCGCCTGCATGAGGCTTTCGCCCACCGCGGGGTCGTGCAGCAGCTGGTGCAGGAACAGGGTGCCGGGTGGGGCCTTGAGCCCCAGGCGCTCGGTCAGCTGGTGGTTCATGAAGTGCACCTTGCCGCTTTCCACGTCGGTCAGCACCACATCGCTGGGGCTGGTGTCCAGGATGAAGCTCAGCAGTGCACGGCCTTCCTCGATCTTGCGTGTGCGGCTGGCCACGCGCACTTCCAGCTGGCGATTGGCCTGCGCCAGCTGTTGCGCCAAGGCGCGGGCCTGGCGCGCGTTGCGCACCAGGCGCCAGACCAGGAGCGCTGTGCCGGCCAACAGGCTGCCCAGCACGGCACTGAGCAGCTTGAAGCGGTCATGCAACTGCTGTCGCGCGCGGTCGGTCTCCTGTGTGTTGAGCAGGTGCACCGCCGCCACCGCCTTGCGGACAGTGTCGAGCTGGGCGTCCGACGCGCCGACGATGTCTGCTGCGACAGCAGCCCCGTCGGCGCTTGCAGCGCCCAGCCGTTGCGCCCAGCCCTCGGCCTGGTGCAATAGGTCGTCCAGGTTGCGCGCGGTGTGGGGCAGTGCATCGCGCAGCTGGGTGCTGATGCGGGGTGCCTGTGCGGAGGTGTCCAGCGTGCTGAGCAGAACGTCCAGGCGCCTGCAGTTCGCTCGGTGACGCGCCGTGGTCCGCCACGTTGTGTGCCAGCAGGCTCACCCGTGCCAGCTCGCTGTGGACGCTGGAGACATACCACAGGTCGCTTTGCTGGTAGGGCTGTGCCAGCTGCTGGGTCTGGCGCACCGTCCACCACAAGGTCATGGATGTCGCCAGCGCCATGGCGACCACGACGGCCAGAAGCCCGTAGGTGCCTGCCCGCTGTCGCGTGGAAGTGTCTGCGCCCGCAGGGGCTGGAGGCGGTGCTTGCGGGCGCGGTGGTGAGGGCTTAGCGGACGGAGATTGCATTGACCTGCCAGATGGTGCGGTTGAGGTACTCCTGTGTCTGCAGCTGTGGGTGGCCATCAAAGGGGTAGATCAGGATCAGCGGGCCCTTGTCGCGGATCCCCATGCGCTGGTGGTTACGGCTGTACGCCACGATGGGGTCGTAGCGCACGAGGTCACTCCACGGTATGCGGATGGAATAGTCATTCAGCGCAGTGAGCTGGATGTGGCTGTGCTCGCCCCCGCCCAGCATCTCCACCAGCTGGCGCAGCGGCACCCCTTTCCAGTGCTGCACACCGGCTAAGCCCAAGGCTGGCGGCAAGGCAGTGGTGATCGTGCGTGCGGGCAGCTTTTCAAGGCCGTTGAGGTCGCAGGCTTGCGCGGTGGCTGGCGTTGCAGCCTGCAGACGCAGCACAGCGCGGTTTTCGGGCGCATCACAGACGGAGGTGGCGCCTGCCGAGGCGGGCGCCCACAGCGCAGTCGCAGTAAACGCGGCCCATAGCCATGGTTAGAAACAAAGGGAGGCTCCTGCAGGGAGCAGGGCGTGGACAGATGGGAACTTCATCGCAACAACAACATGGGCCCGTCAGGCCTCGGTGCCCACAAGGGTGAGCCGATTTCCGGAAGTGGATGGGACAAACTATGCCGGGACGCTGCCCCGGGCAGGGGTTGCAGATGCCGCGTTATGGGGTCAATAGCCGCACTTTGACAATTGTTGACCAAGCTGACGGTGGTCGTAGGCAGGGCGCGCGGGCCGCTGGGGTAGGCAGCATGCCCCGCTCATCGCAAGCAGGCGCCCACCCGGCGCACCACCGCTACAGGTTGGTGGCCGCCACGACTTCGGACATGTCCGTCAGGCCCTGCAGCACTTTTTCGATGCCGTCCTGGCGCAGCGTGAGCATGCCGGCCGCCAGTGCCGAATGGCGGATGTCCGAGGCGGGCGCCCGGTGGCGGATGTGCTGGCGGATGGGGTCGTCGCTCAGCATCAGTTCATGAATGCCCAGGCGGCCCCGGTAGCCGTGGCCCTCGCACTCCGGGCAGCCCACGGCCCGCCACAGGCGCAGCTGTCGCTCAGCGCCCTGGCCGTGCTGCTGCCGCCAGCGCGCGACCTGCTCCGCGCGGGCCTGGGGCGTGTTGTGGGCGCCGCTGTCCAGGTACTGCGATGCCAGGCTGGCCAGCGTGTCGTCGTCCGCCACATGGGGCGCGCGACAGGCCGTGCACAGGCGGCGTACCAGGCGCTGCGCCAGGATGGCCAGCAGCGAATCGGAAAAATTGAACGGGTCCAGGCCCATCTCCAGCAGCCGCGCAATGCTCTCGGGCGCCGAGTTGGTGTGCAGGGTGGACAGCACCAGGTGGCCGGTGAGCGAGGCCTCGATGGCGATGCGCGCGGTCTCCTCGTCGCGCATCTCGCCGATCATGATCACGTCCGGGTCCGCGCGCAAAAACGTGCGCATGGCAGCGGCAAAGGTCCAGCCGATGCGGGGGTTCACCTGCACCTGGCGCAGGCCGCTCTGGGTGATCTCGATGGGGTCTTCGGCCGTCCATATCTTGCGGCCGGCGGTGTTGATGTCGCGCACCACCGAGTGCAGCGTGGTGGTCTTGCCGCAGCCCGTGGGCCCGCACACCAGCACCAGGCCGTAGCTCTTTTGCACTACGGCGCGCAGGTCCGTCAGGTTGCGAGCGCTGAGTCCGATGTTTTCGAGCGGCAGCGGCTTGGCGCCCGCGAGCAGGCGCAGCACCACGTCCTCCAGTCCGCGCGAGGTGGGTACGGTGACTACGCGCAGCTCCACCGGTGGCCCGCCAAAGCGGGCGAAGTCGATCTTGCCGTCCTGGGGCTTGCGGTGCTCGGAGATGTCCATGCCCGCCATGATCTTGATGCGGGCCACCATGGCAAAGCGGTAGCGCGCGGGCAGTTCCAGATAGGGCGTGAGGTCGCCGTCGATGCGCAGGCGGATGCGCACGTTCTGCGGAGCCGGCTCGGTCTCGATGTGGATGTCGGACGCGCGGTGATGGATAGCCTCGTCGATGACCGAGTTGATGAGCCGCACCAGGGTGTTGTCGGACTCGCTGATCACGTCGGCCTGTTCCGCATCGGCCTGCACTTCGGGCGCCGCCGCGCTGAGGTTGCTGGCCAGCTCTCGGGATGTGGCGCGCGCCGCTGCGGGCGGGGCGGCAGGGTTCGCGCCTGCAGGGTGCACCCGGTAGGCCTGGTGGATGGCGGGCATCAGTGTGCCTGGCGCCGCCTGCAGTGCAATGACACGCCGCTGAGTTAGGAACCGCAGCTCATCCAGCAGCACGCGGTCGGTGGGGTCGGCCATCAGCAGCACCAGCGCGTCGTCGCGTGCCACCAGCGGCAGCACCGATTCACGCTCCGCCACCGCGCGGGGGATCAGCGCCAGCGCCGCGGCCTCGGGTGTGAGGTCCCCAGGGTGCACGGTGTAGTCGCCCAGCCAGGCAGCAATCACCTGTCGCAGCTGCTCCTGCGTCAGCGCCCCGCGGTCCACCAGGATCTGGCCGATCAGGCGGTGCTGGCCTTCGGCGCGCTCGGCCTGCTGCGCCTGCAGACCTTCGCTCAACGCGGGCGGCGACAACAGCCCGGCGTGGACCAGGGCCTCGCCCAGGTGGCGCGCCTTGCCCACGCTGGGGTGGGGGGTGGAGAGCTGTTTCCACAAGGCCTCTGCGCTGCTGGGCCGGAAACTGTGGGAGGAGGAGGAAGAGGGCGGAAGGGCGAAGGCAGCGGCGTCGTTCATCAGCTCAATGGGGCAGGTCAAAGGCTCAGGTCGTACTCCACGGTGATCGGTGCGTGGTCGGAAAACTTCTCGCCTTTGTAGATGGATTCAGTGCGTGCCAGCGCCGCCAACGCCGGGGTGGCCAAGTGGTAGTCCAGGCGCCAGCCCACGTTGTTGGCGTAGGCCTGACCCCGGTTGCTCCACCAGGTGTAGGCGGTGTCGGTGGCGGTAGGTTGTAACTGACGGTAAACGTCTATGATGCCGCCGCCTTCATCAGTTGTGTGCAACAACTTTGTCATCCAGGCGCGTTCTTCGGGCAAAAAACCACTGTTTTTCTGATTGCTGCGCCAGTTTTTGAGGTCGATTTGCTGATGCGCAATATTGATGTCGCCGCACAGGATGAAGTCGCGCTCGGCCTTCAGGCGCATGAGGTGCGGATGGAACTCGTCCAGGAAGCGGAACTTGGCCAACTGCCGCTCCTCGCCCGACGAGCCGCTGGGAAAGTACGCACTGATGATCGACAGCTTGCGGGCGGGCGTGTCAAAACGCAGCTCGACATATCGGCCTTCTGCATCGAACTCGGCTGACCCATAGCCAACGACTACATCCGAGGGCACATGCCGCGTGTAGATGCCCACTCCCGAATAGCCCTTTTTCTGGGCAAAGTGGAAGTGTCCCTGCAGGTCGGCCAGGCGCTCGAAGCGGTTGGCCATGTCGGCCGCCTGGGCCTTCACTTCCTGCACGCAAATACAATCCGGCCGCGTGGCTGCCATCCAGCTTTCCACGCCTTTGCTGGTGGCCGAGCGGATGCCATTGAGATTGAGGCTGGTTAACTTGAACAAGGATTTCCCCATGGTGGATGTTGGCGCGCAACCCTCGGAGCAGGGACGGCTGGCGCAGGATTTTGTGCAGTTCGCCGTCGAATCGGGCGTGCTGCGGTTTGGCGAGTTCAAGACCAAGGCGGGGCGCCTGAGCCCCTATTTTTTTAACGCCGGCCTCTTCGATGACGGCCGCAAGCTCGGCCGGCTCGCGGAATTCTATGCAAAAGCCCTCATCGCCAGCGGCATCGAATTCGACATGGTGTTCGGCCCCGCCTATAAGGGAATTCCGCTGGCCGCCACGGTGGCCGTGGAGCTGGCGCGCCTGGGCCGCAACGTGCCCTTTGCCTACAACCGCAAGGAGGCCAAGGACCACGGCGAGGGCGGCACGCTGGTGGGCGCGCCGCTTAAGGGGCGCGTGCTCATCGTGGATGACGTGATGTCGGCCGGCACCGCCGCACGCGAGTCCATTGCCATCATCAAGGCGGCAGGCGCCACACCGCACGCTGTGGCCATTGCGCTGGACCGCCAGGAAAAAGCCACCGAGAATGGCCAGGACGTCGACCACAGCGCAGTGCAGTATGTGCGCCAGCAGCTGGGCATGCAGGTGTGCGCCATCGCTCGGTTGGCAGACTTATTGCTGTACCTCTCCCATAACGGGGAAGAGGGGATGCGCTCCCATCATGAAAAAGTGCTGGCGTACCGCCAGCGCTATGGTGTCAACGAAGGGTAGATGACTTGAGCACAGCGGCGTGGATCTTGGGCGGAGTTCTGTTGGCCACCCTGGGCGCCGAAAGTGCCTGGGCGCAGGACCAAAGTGGCGCCGCGGGCGGCATCTACACCTGCGTGGACCGCAACGGCCGCCGGCTCACGGCCGACCGGCCCATTGCAGAATGTGCAGACCGCGAGCAGCGCGAGCTCAGCCCGTCGGGCGTCACGCGGCGCCAGATCGGACCGACGCTGACGGAGGTGGAACGCACGGCGCTTGAGGCCCAGCGCCGCAAGGAAGCCGAGGAGCGCGCCCGGGTCGTGGAAGAGCGCCGCCGCGAGCGCGTGCTGGTGGCCCGCTACCCGAACAAGGCTGCGCACGACGTGGAGCGCGCGGCCGCGATCCAGCTGGTGGATGACGTGACGGCCACGGCGGAAAAACGCATCACCGAACTGAACGCCGAGCGCAAGAAGCTCGACCAGGAGATGGAGTTCTACAAGAAGGACCCCAATAAAGCCCCCATGACTCTGCGCCGCAAGATTGGCGAAACCGACGAGAGCATTGCGGAGCAGCAGCGCTTCATCGCGGGGCAGGACCAGGAAAAGCGGCGCGTGCATGCGCGCTTTGATGCCGAGCTGGCCCAGTTGCGCAAACTGTGGGATGCCCAGCGCGCACCGCTGCCCACGGCCGAGGCGCCTGCGGCGTCGGCGGCATCCCCTGCACCGGCCTCCGCTACGCGCTGAGCTGTCTTCGTCACCCACTGCGCACACGTCTAATGGCGGGCGCCGTGCACGGACACCAACAACACACAGAAAAACCAAGGGGCCCGCAGGCCCCTTGGTTTTTTGCAGCGCTCAGAAATGTGTCAGCCCGCCAGCTTGGCGCGTAGCACCTCGTTGACCTGCGTGGGATTGGCCTTGCCCTTGCTGGCTTTCATGATCTGGCCGACCAGCGCGTTGAAGGCCTTGTCCTTGCCCGCGCGGAACTGCGCTACGTTGTCGGGGTTGGCGGCAATCACCTCGTCGATGATTTTTTCGAGCGCGCCGGAGTCGTTCATCTGTTTGAGGCCCTTGGCCTCGATGACCGCATCCACGTCAGAGCCCTCACCCGTCCACAGCGCGTCAAACACCTGCTTGGCGGCGTTGTTGGAGATGGTGCCATCGGCAATGCGCCCGATCAGCGCAGCCAGCTGGGCAGATGAGACGGGCGCCTGCTCGATGCCGACCTCGGCCATGTTCAAGCGGCGCGACACCTCACCCATGATCCAATTGCTGGCCAGCTTGGGCTGGCCGCAGGCCTTGGCGGCCGCTTCAAAATAGCCGGCCATCGCCTTGCTCTGTGTGAGCGTGGTGGCGTCGTATTCGGGCAGGCCGTAGTCGGCGACAAAGCGTGCTGCCATGGTGCGCGGCAGCTCGGCCATGCGGGCGCGTTCTTCTTCCACCCATTGAGCGGACACGTGCAGCGGCGGCAGGTCCGGGTCCGGAAAATACCGGTAGTCCGCCGCGTCTTCCTTGGTCCGCATCGCGCGCGTCTCGCCCGTGTCCGGGTCGAACAGCACGGTGGCCTGCTGGATGGCGTGGCCGTCTTCGATCTGCTCGATCTGCCAGCGGATCTCGTAGTCGATGGCCTGCTGCATGAACTTGAACGAGTTCAGGTTCTTGATCTCGCGGCGGGTGCCCAGTGGTTGGCCGGGCTTGCGCACCGACACGTTGGCGTCGCAGCGGAAACTGCCTTCCTGCATGTTGCCGTCGCAGATGCCGATCCAGGTCACGATCTTGTGCAGCTCCTTGGCATAGGCCACGGCCTCTTCGCTGCTTCGGATGTCGGGCTCGGTCACGATCTCAAGCAGAGGCGTGCCGGCACGGTTGAGGTCGATGCCGGACTGACCGATGAAGTCTTCATGCAGCGATTTGCCCGCATCTTCCTCCAGGTGGGCACGCACCAGGCGGACGGTCTTCTTCTCGTCGCCCAGAAAGAAAGACACCTCGCCGCCTTGCACGACCGGGATCTCGAACTGGCTGATTTGGTAGCCCTTGGGCAGGTCGGGGTAGAAGTAGTTCTTGCGCGCAAAAATGCTGACGGGCGCAATGTGCGAGCCCAGGGCCAGCCCCAGGCGGATGGCGCAGGCAACGGCCTCGCGGTTCATCACCGGCAGGGTGCCGGGCAGGGCCAGGTCCACGGCGCAGGCCTGGGTGTTGGGCTCGGCGCCAAAGGCGGTGCTGGCGCGGCTGAAGATCTTGCTCTGGGTGGCGAGCTGCGTGTGGGTTTCAAAGCCGATGACGACTTCGTAGCCCTGAATGAGTTTGGCCGACATGGAAGGATCTGTCCTTGGCTATCACTATCAAATAAGGAGCTGCTGGCGCAGGTTGCACAAGGTTTCCAAATGAAACTGGCTTGAAACCCTTTGTCATCAAGCGCTGGCAGCTATGTTTTTCAGAGCGGTGACCGCAGGTGGAAGTCGGTGGCCTGCTGCAGGCGGTGTGCGGCATTCAGCAACCGGCTTTCCTGGAAGTAGTTGCCGATCAGCTGCAGGCCCACGGGCAGGCCCCCCTCGCCAAAACCAGCGGGTACGCTCATGCCGGGCAGGCCGGCCAGCGAGCCGGGCAGGGTGAAGATGTCGGCCAGGTAGTCGGCCAACGGGTCGTTGCCGTGGTCACCCAGCTTCCAGGCCACGGTGGGGGCCACGGGGCCCGCGATCAGGTCGCAGCTCTTGAACGCGTTCTGGAAGTCGTCGGCAATCATGCGGCGGATCTTCTGGGCCTGCAGGTAGTAGGCGTCGTAATAGCCGTGGCTCAGCACATAGGCGCCGATCATGATGCGGCGCTTGACCTCGTCGCCAAAACCTTCGGCGCGGGTCTTCTTGTACATGTCCACGAGGTCGGTGTAGTGCTGGGCGCGGTGGCCAAACTTCACGCCGTCGAAGCGGCTGAGGTTGGACGACGCCTCGGCCGGGGCAATGATGTAGTAGACCGGTATGGACAGCTGCGTGCGCGGCAGGCTGATGGGCACGAGCTTGGCGCCGAGCTTCTCGTATTCCTTGAGCGCGCCCTCCACGGCCGCGCGCACATCGGGCGCCAGGCCTTCGCCAAAGAACTCGGCGGGGACGCCGATGCGCAGGCCTTCAATGCTGTCGTTCAGCTGGGCGCTGAAGTTTTCGGCGGGCACATCCAGGCTGGTGGAGTCGCGGTCTGGGTCGGGGCCGCACATGGCGGACAGCAGCAGCGCGCAGTCTTCGGCACTGCGGGCCATGGGGCCCGCCTGATCGAGGCTGGAGGCAAACGCGATCATGCCGTAGCGGCTGGCGCGGCCATAGGTCGGCTTGATGCCGGTGATGCCGCAGAACGAGGCGGGCTGGCGGATGGAGCCGCCCGTGTCGGTGCCGGTGACGGCCGGCGCCAGGCGTGCAGCCACGGCCACGGCGCTGCCGCCGGACGAGCCGCCGGGGATGCGGTCGGTAGCCCAGGGGTTGCGCACGGGGGCGGGGGCGTCAAAGCCCACGGGGGCGACGGCCGAATTTTCGTTGGCCGAGCCCATGGCGAACTCGTCGCAGTTGAGCTTGCCCAGCGTGACGGCGCCCGCGTCGGCCAGCTTGGTGACCACGGTGGCGTCGAAAGGCGACCGGTAGCCCGCCAGCATCTTCGAGCCGGCGGTGCTGGGGAAGTCCTTGGTGACAAAGATGTCCTTGTGGGCAATCGGCACGCCCGCCAGGGGGCCCGCGGTGCCAGCGGCGATGGCGGCGTCCTGGGCGCGGGCCTGGGCCAGGGTGATGTCGGGGTCCACGGCCACGTAGGCGCCCAGGTTTTGATGGGCTTGTGCGCGTGCGAGGAAATGCTGGGCGGCCTCGACGGCCGAGACGCGGCGCTCGCGCAGCTCGGTGGTCAGTTGGGCCACGCCCAGATCGTGCAATGCGGTGGAAGTCATGCGGCGGAAGTCAGTTCTTACTTACTCGATCACTTTGGGCACGAGGAACAGGCCTCGTTCGACGGCGGGGGCGCTTTGCTGGTTGGCCTCGCGCCGGTTGGGCTCGCTGGCCGCGTCCTCGCGCAGGCGCAACTGCACGTCCTGGATGGCGGCCACGGGGTGTGCCAGGGGCGTAACGCCCGAGGTATCCACAGCCCGCATCTGTTCCACGATGTCAAAGAAGCCGTTGAGCTGGGTGAGCATGCGCTCACTCTCTGAAGGGGTCAGCTCAAGCCGCGCCAAGTTGGCGATGCGGCCGATGTCCTGGGGGGTCAGTGCCATAGGGAGAAGAATCTAGAGAAACCAGAAGTAAAGCTGTGCCGCGGCCCGCGCCAGCGGGAGTTATTCACAGGGGATGGGGTATTATCCCGGCTTTGTCGCAATGGCCCTTTTTTTGCTGGTGATTGTGCGAAAAAAGCGTTATCTGACCCCCACCCACTCCCTGACACACCCGGCGATGGCAGGCCGACGTGCATGCCGTGCCTGAGAGGATCCCTGAATGTTCGGAGCTTTCCGTCGGTACTTCTCCACCGACCTGGCCATTGACCTTGGCACAGCCAACACCCTCATCTTCGCCCGCGACAAAGGCATCGTGCTCGACGAGCCCTCCGTTGTCGCCATCCGCCACGAAGGCGGCCCCCACGGCAAGAAAGTCATCCAGGCCGTAGGCCACGAGGCCAAGGCCATGCTGGGCAAGGTGCCCGGCAACATCGAAGCCATCCGCCCGATGAAGGACGGCGTGATCGCCGACTTCGTGATCACCGAGCAGATGATCAAGCAGTTCATCAAGATGGTGCACCCGCGCACGCTGTTCACTCCCAGCCCGCGCATCATCATCTGCGTGCCCTGCGGCTCCACCCAGGTCGAGCGCCGCGCCATCAAGGATGCGGCCGAGGCTGCGGGCGCCACGGCGGTCTACCTGATCGAAGAACCCATGGCGGCCGGTATCGGCGCTGGTCTGCCCGTGTCAGAGGCCTCGGGATCGATGGTGGTGGACATCGGCGGTGGCACGACCGAGGTGGGCGTGATCTCGCTCGGCGGCATGGTCTACAAGGGCAGTGTGCGCGTCGGTGGCGACAAGTTCGACGAAGCCATCATCAGCTACATCCGCCGCAACTACGGCATGCTGATTGGCGAGCCCACCGCCGAAGCCATCAAGAAGAACATCGGCTCGGCCTTCCCCGGCTCCGAAGTGCGCGAGATGGAAGTCAAGGGCCGCAACCTGTCCGAAGGCGTGCCTCGCAGCTTCACCATCTCCAGCAACGAAGTGCTGGAGGCGCTGACCGACCCGCTGAACCAGATCGTCTCGGCCGTGAAGAATGCGCTGGAGCAAACCCCCCCCGAGCTGGGTGCCGACATTGCCGACCGCGGCATGATGCTGACGGGCGGCGGCGCGCTGCTGCGCGACCTGGACCGCCTGCTGGCCGAAGAAACCGGCCTGCCCGTGCTGGTCGCCGAAGACCCGCTGACCTGTGTGGTGCGCGGCTGCGGTATTGCGCTGGAGCGCATGGACCGCCTGGGCAGCATCTTTACCAGCGAGTAATCCAGCGATGCCTGTCCTGCCACAGGCACGGGACCACATCACTGTCACTGAACGCATGCGCCGCACATGCCACTGGGTACTCTAGAGCGCAGCGCTCCTCCTTTCTTCAAACAGGGCCCTTCGGCCCTGTCGCGTTTGGCCGTCTACAGTGCGCTGGCGCTGTTCCTCATGGTGGCCGATGTGCGCTTCAAGCTGACCGAGCCGGTGCGGCAGGCTGTGGGCACGGTGCTGTACCCGGTGCAGTGGCTCATGCTCCAGCCGGTGGAGTTTGCAAGCCACGGCGCGGGGTATTTCCAGTCACTGAAAGCGGCGCAGGACGAGGCCGATGCGGCCCGCAAGAAGATGACCGTCATGGGCCAGCGGGCCAACCAGGCCGAGCAGCTGGCGCTAGAGAACACCCGCCTGCGCGAGCTGCTGGCCCTGCGCGAGCGCCTGACCACCCCCGCCCAGGCGGCCGAGGTGATCTATGACACGGCAGACACCTACACACGGCGCGTGGTCATCGACCGGGGCCAGCTGGGCGGTGTGGAGCTGGGCTCGCCCGTGATGGATGAGGCCGGTGTGCTGGGCCAGGTCACCCGCGTGTTTCCGCTGGTGAGCGAAGTCACCTTGCTGGTAGACCGCGACCAGGCCATCCCCGTGCTCAACGTGCGCACCGGCGCCCGCGGCGTCGCCTATGGCGACCCCGTGGCCGGTCACGGCGGCGGGGGCATGGAGCTACGCTTCATGCCCGCCAATGCCGATGTGCGCGAAGATGATCTGCTGACCACCAGCGGCGTGGACGGGCTCTACCCCTCGGGCCTCCCGGTAGCGCGCGTGGTGCGGGTGGAGCGCCGCGCCGACTCGGCCTTTGCGCGCATTTACTGCATGCCGCTGGCACAGGTGCAGGGCGCGCGCCACGTGGTGGTGCTCCAGCCGCTGGCCGACAACACCTTGCCGCGGCCCGACCCCGTGCCCACCTCGCCCGCCAAGCGGGGGACCCGCAAATGACCCGTTTCGCCGCCGCTCCCGCTGCTGCCGCTCTTCTGGACGGAACCGCGCCATGATCATGCCGCGTGGCGAGCCCCTGCTGATGCCGGTGAACCCGGTGTTCATCGCTGCCAGCCTGGCCGCGGGCCTGGCCGTCAACATGCTGCCGCTGGGCCGCGTGGTGTGGACGCCGGACCTCGTCATGGTGCTGCTGGTGTTCTGGGGCGTGCACCAGCCGCTGCGCATCGGCATGGGCGTGGCCTTTGTGCTAGGGCTGTGCATGGACGTGTCGCAGTCGGCCCTCCTGGGCCAGCATGCGCTGTCTTATGCCGTGCTGTCGTTTGCGGCCATCGCCATCCACCGGCGCCTGCTGTGGTTCAGCGTGCCCTCGCAGGCGCTGCAGGTGCTGCCGCTGTTTGCGCTGGCCCATGCGATCGAGCTCTTGCTGCGCATGGCCTCCGGCGGTATCTTCCCGGGACTGTGGAGCTTTCTGGCGCCGCTGCTCGAAGCCCTGCTCTGGCCCGTCGCCAGCTGGGTGCTGTTGGCGCCCCAGCGCCGCCCGCCCGACAGCGACCAGAATCGTCCTTTGTAGACATGAAGCGACACCCCTCTGAGGCCCTGCGGGCCTTCCCCCCGCTCTCGCATTGCTGCGCAATGCGGGCAGGGGGATTGCAGCCAGCGCACGCGAGCGAAGCGCCGCCTATGCGGCTTGGCGGCCCTTGCGCGGCTGCCCTCGTCTCGGCTGCGCCCGTTGCGTGGGCTGCGGGTGGCGCACAGTGGCGTGGAAAACTGAGATGACCGAACTGCGCAGTAGCGAGGCCGAAGCGTTCCGCTTCCGGATGCGCGCGCTGATCATCGGCGCGGTCGTGTTCATCGCCTTCGGGCTGGTGGTGGCGCGGCTGGTGTTCCTGCAGGTGGTACGGCACGACGACCTGGCCGCGCAGGCCGAAAGCAACCGCACGGCCGTGGTGCCCATCGTGCCCAATCGCGGGCTCATCCTGGACCGCAACGGCGTTGTGCTGGCCACCAACTACTCGGCCTACACGCTGGAGATCACGCCGTCCCGCGCGGGTTCGCTGGACGACACCATCGACGAGCTGTCTAAAGTGGTCGAGATCCAGACCCGCGACCGGCGCCGCTTCAAGCGGCTCATGGAAGAATCGCGCAACTTTGAATCCCTGCCCATCCGCACGCGGCTGACCGACGAAGAGGTGGCCCGCTTTACCGCCCAGCGCTACCGCTTCCCGGGCGTGGACATCAAGGCGCGGCTGTTCCGCAACTACCCACTGGGCGACGTGGCCAGCCACGCCATCGGCTACATCGGCCGCATCAACCAAGCCGAAAAGGCACGCATCCAGGATTCGGACGACGAGGCCAACTACCGGGGAACCGAATACATCGGCAAGCTGGGCATTGAGCAAAGTTTTGAGTCCGCGCTGCATGGCGCCACCGGCGTGGAGCAGATGGAAACCTCGGCCGGCGGGCGCGCGGTGCGCAAACTCTCCAGCCATGCCGCCACACCGGGCGACAGCGTGGTGCTGTCGCTGGACATCAAGTTGCAGAAGATGATCGAGGATCTGTTCGGCGAACGGCGCGGCGCTCTGGTGGCCATCGACCCACGCAGCGGCGAGGTGCTGGCCCTGGTGAGCAAGCCCACGTTCGACCCCAACCTGTTCGTCGAAGGCATCGACGTGGAGAACTGGACGGCGCTGAACGAGTCGCTGGACAAACCGCTGCTGAACCGTGCCCTGCGCGGCACCTACCCGCCCGGCTCCACCTACAAGCCCTTCATGGCGTTGGCGGCGCTGGAGACGGGCAAGCGCACGGCCTCGGCCATCACGCAGGACAACGGCTCCTGGACCTTTGGCGGCCACACCTTCCGCAGCCACGGCGACCACGGCCTGGGCCCGGTGGACATGCACCGCAGCATCGTCAAGTCGAGCAACGTCTACTACTACGCGCTGGCTAACGATATGGGCGTGGACCTGATGCACGACTTCATGAAGCCCCTGGGCTTCGGCCAGATCACCGGCATCGACCTGAATGGCGAGTTGCGCGGCGTGCTGCCCAGCCAGGAGTGGAAGCGCAACGCCTACCGCCGGCCCGAGCAGAAAAAATGGTATGCGGGCGAAACCATTTCGCTGGGCATCGGCCAGGGCTACAACACCTTCACCATGCTGCAGCTGGCCCACGCCACGGCCACGCTGGCCAACTCGGGCGTGCGGCACAAGCCGCACCTGGCCATCGCCACCATGGACGCCGTCACGCGCGAGCGCCGCGCCATCACGCCCGAACCTCCGGTCGACCTGGGTTACAAGCCGGAGAATGTGGCCGTGGTGCGCCGCGCGCTGGTGGGCGTGACGCAGGAGGGCACTTCCACCCGCGTGTTTGCCGGGGCCAAGTACCTGTCTGCGGGCAAGACGGGCACGGCACAGGCCGTGACCATTGGCCAGAAGGACAAATACAACGCCTCCAAGCTGCAGGAGCACCAGCGCGACCACGCGCTGTACATGGCCTATGCGCCAGCCGACGAGCCACGGATTGCGCTGGCGGTGATCGTGGAAAACGCCGGTTTTGGCGCTGCCCACGCCGCGCCCATTGCGCGCCGCGTGTTCGACTATTGGTTGCTGGGTGAGTACCCCAGTGACGAGGACATCGCCGCAGTGCAAAAGGGCCAGGCCGCTGCCCCCATCGGCAAGCCCCGTGCCGTGGCAGACGTGCCCCTGCTGGCGCCCTGAGCGTGTGCTGCCGTTCGCATATGCTATAAAAATAATAGCTGTTAGCGCTTGAAGGATAAGCGCTAGAGCCTCTTTTGACTGATATTCTTGAGCGCTGACCGGATCTGGGGACGACCGCGCTTCATCAGGCCTGCGCTGCCGCCGCCGGGCGGACCGCAGGCTGCAGCTGGCTGAACACCAGCGCCGCCACGATCAGCGCCGCGCCACTGACCCCTGCCAGCCCCAGCCGCTCGCCCAACAGCACCCAGGCCGTGAGCGCCGCAAACACTGGCTCCAGCCCGAACACGATGGCGCTGCGCATGGCATCCACCCGCTGCTGGCCCCAGGCCTGCAACGTCACCACCACCACGCTGGCCAGCAGGCCCAGGTACACCAAAGCCACCCAGGCCGCTGCGGGTAGCTGCTGCAGCACGGGGGGCAGCGCGCTCAGGCCGCTGCCTTCCGGCCCAGCGCCTTGCACCAGCAGCAGCACTGTGGACGCCAGCGCCATCATGCTGGCCTGCGCCGCCGCCATGCGTGTGGCGCGCAGGGGCAAGGCAGCCGTGCGGCGCGCGCATTCCTCCAGCGCCAGGATGTAGACCGCGTAGAACACCGTGCTACCCAGCGTCAGCGTATCGCCCAGGTTCCAGGGCTCGTTTTCGTGGAACATCAGCGCCATGCCTGTGCACGCCATGGCGCAGGCTGCCCACAGCTGCCAGCCATAGCGCCGACCCAGCACCGCCATGGCGATCAGCGGCACCACCAACACGCTGAGCCCGGTCACAAACGCGTTGCGGTTGCTGCTGGTGCGCGCCAGGCCCTCGATCTGCAGCCAGAACGCGATGAACAGCAGCAAGCCCAGCGCACAGCCCCAGCGGCGCTCGGCACTGCGCATGCCCCACCACAGGGGCGTCAGCACCAGAAGTGCGATCACGAAGCGCAGCCAGATGATCTGCAGCGCATCAAGGTGAGCCGACAGCAGCTTCATGGCCGGGAAGGTCGTGCCCCACACCACGGTCACGGCCAGCAGGGCGACCAAGCCCAGACGTTCGGGTTTCATAGGCTCCAAAATAAGAAAGGGCTGATCGGTTTCCCGGCCAGCCGTTTGCGAATGTTCTTGTGGTCAGCGGCTTACGCGCCACATGCAGCTATTGCATGGTCACGGCCCCGGCAAGCGCCACCGTGATCCCGGCTTTGCCAGCCCACCCGTGGCATCCCCGTCCCTGAGCGCAAAGCGCAAAGCGCATGGGGGAGGGGGTGAGGGCGCATGGCGCCCCGGTAGCTGCATCTCAATTGAACAGGTAGCGCGCCTGGAGGTTCAGGCGCAGCATGTCGCCGCGCTGGCCGTCAAACGTGGTGCGGCGGCCGCCGATCAACTCGCTGCCCAGTTCCACGTTGGGAATGGGCAGGTAGTACATGCCAGCGTGCCACTGGTACAGCTTGTGGTTGCCCTCGGCGCCGTAGGCGTTTACGTACGCATCCCCCAGCTTGTGGCGCGAGCGCACCATGCCCAGCGACACCGTGGCGCGCAGCTTGTCGTTGAACGCGTTGGTCAGGCCCAGCACCACGCCGTGCGACTTGTCCAGGCGCACCGTGCCGCCGTCCAGCACGGGGTAGTTGGCGCCCACCAGGTACGCGCCGTCGCCGTCGCCGTCCAGGCGCGTGTACTGCGCCATCAGCGTGGCCGTGCCGGTCAGCTTGTAGCCCGCGCCCAGGCCAAAGCCCACGCCGCGCTTGGACGCACCGTCGATGCGCTGCTCGTGCGACATCATGCGGGCGTTGAGGTTGCCCCAGTCAAAGCCCTTGTCCACGCGGGCCACCAGGTTGGGGCCCTTGGCGCCGTCGGTAGGTTCTTCGATGGCGAACTGGAACTTGGCCAGGTCGGGGTTGTTGTAGGTGTAGCGCACCTGGGCAGGGCGGCGAAAGGTGGCGCCGGGCGGGCCGTTGAAGTCCACCGTCTCGGGCAGGTTGTCCACGTCCATGAAGGTGGACCAGGTCTGGCCGATCAGCCAGCCGGCGTATTCGCCATAAGCGTGACGCAGGCGCAGGCGGTTGCGGTTGCACTCGCTGCCGCAGTAGGCATAGAAGTCGGCCTCGATCTTGGTGTTGAAGGTGCCGATGCCCGTGGGGGTGGAGGTTTCAAATCCGAAGCGCGAGGTTTGCGCCGTCAGGCTGGTCTTGCCATTGCGCGTATCGCCCAGGGGCTGTTCCATGAGGTTGGTGAAGGTGTCGCCCGGGGCTGTGCCCTTGAAGTCTTTCACCATGTTGGCCTCTGCATAGCCGTACACGCGGATCGACGTCTCGCTGCCCGGCAGGCGGAAGCTGCCAGGGATGTCGCCCAGCACCACGGCGTCCTTCTGCTTGAGCTCCACTGCCTCGATGCGGTCGTTCCAGGCCGATGCCGACGCAGCGGGTGCGGCCGGCGTCTGGGCTTGCTGGGCCTTGAGCGCATTGAGTTCAGCGCGCAGGGCCTTGAGCTCGTTGCGCATGTCTTCGAAATCCTTGGCGGTCTGTGCAAAGGCTGCGGGTGGCAGGCTGCACAGGCCGGCGGCCATCAAGGCAAGGAACGTGTGGTTCAGTTTTTTCATGGTCACTCCGGTAGGGGCTCTTTGTGTTGTGGTGCGCCGGGCCTGGATCTCAGGCGTTCGGATGCGGGGGGCGGTGTGGTGGCTCAGCCTCTCTAGTGTGCTGTCCCGTAAATAGCTGCACGAAATGAAATCGATGGCATCGCGACCAGGGCAAGGCACAACCCGAAGTGATAGCCGTGGCTATCGCGAGGATTTGCAACGCAACCCTGGGGGTGAGGACGCGATTTCATGTGCAGTTATTTGCGGGACAGCACACTAACTGGCCATCCGGCCAATGAAGGCACGGATTCGGTCGTTGGCGGGGTTGGCAAAAAACTCTTGCGGCGGCGCATCGTGCGCGATGCGGCCCTGGTCGAAGAACATCACGCGGTCGGCCACCTCGCGGGCAAAGCCCATCTCGTGGGTTACCACGATCATGGTCATGCCGCCGCGGGCCAGTTCGCGCATTACGTCGAGCACCTCCTGCACCATCTCGGGGTCCAGTGCGCTGGTGGGCTCGTCAAACAGCATCACCTGGGGCTGCATGGCCAGGGCGCGTGCAATGGCCACCCGCTGCTGCTGCCCGCCCGACAACTGCCACGGGTACTTGTGCGCATGGGCCTGCATGCCAACGCGGGTGAGCAGCGCCAGCGCCTGCTCATTGGCCTGCGCGCGGGGCGTGCGGCGGATGCGGCGTGGCGCCAGCGTCACGTTGTCCAGCACGCTCATGTGGCCGAACAGGTTGAACTGCTGGAACACCATGCCCACTTCGCTGCGCTGCTTTTGCAGCAGGTGCGGGTCGTCGCCCACGGGTTCGCCGCCGATGGTGATGGTGCCGCTGTCGTGCGGCTCCAGCCGGTTGATGGCGCGCAGCAAGGTGCTTTTGCCCGAGCCCGAGGCGCCGATGATCACCGTCACCTCGCCCGTGTTGAACTGCGTTGAAACGTCCTTGAGCACCTGGTGTGCGCCAAACGACTTGCACACACGGTCCACCACAATGAAGGGCGTGGAAGCCGGGCTCATTTGCTGCGCCCTTCCACGTCAAACCGGTACTCCACCGCGTTGCTGATCTGCGTGACCAGCGTGGTGAGCAGCAGGTAGGTAATGGCCACTGTGGACAGTGTGGCAATGGGCTGGAAGGTGGCCGACTGGATGCGGTTGCCCACATTGGTCAGTTCCACCACGCCGATGGCGTAAGCCAGCGACGAGTCCTTGAGCAGTGCGACGAAGTTGCTCACCAGTGGCGGCAGCGAGATCTTGAACGCCTGCGGAAACACCACGTCCACGAACACATGCACCCGGCCCAGGCCCAGGGCCTTGGCCGCCTCGGTCTGCCCGCGCGGCACCGCCAGAAGGCCGGCGCGGATGGCCTCGGCGTTGTACGCGCCCACGTTCAGGCCCAGGGCCAGCACGGCGGCGGCAAAGTCCGGCAGGTTGAGCCCGGGCACCAGCACGGGCAGCGCAAAGTACACAAACAGGATCTGCACCAACAGCGGCGTGCCGCGAATTACCCAGATGTAGAAGCTGGCCACCCAGCGCACCGCCGCCCAGCGCGACGTGCGTGCCAGCGCCGCGGCCGTGCCCAGCACCAGCCCCACGCTGCCGCTGATCAGCGTGAGCCACAGCGTGGTGCGCGCGCCGTCAGAGAACGCTTGCGCGTTGGGGCCAATCGGGTCGGGCAGAAAGGACAGGAGCTTGCCCAGCAAGGCCAGCGCCAGAACCATCAGGATGACGGCGGAGACGAGCGTGGCGTTGCTGCGCTGCTGGCGAGACCAGCGCTCGGGCCAAAGGGCAAGGAGCATGATGAAAAAGTACCCCGGTCAGTGAGCTGGGGCGCTTCAGTTCGTGCAGCGAACGTCTTCGTTGAAATACTTCTTGGACAGTGCGGCGTAGCTGCCATCGGCCATGACTTCGGCCAAAGCCTTGTTCCAGCCAGCGGCCAGCGAGCTGTTGCCCTTGGCCACGGCGGCAGCAATGCGCTCGATGAACAGCATGTCGCCCAGCTTGAAGCCCGCGCCGGGGTTCTTCTCGGCCACGGCCTTGGCCACGAAGCGGTCGGTCACCCAGGCGTCCACGCGGCGCGAGTTCAGCGCGCTGCGCGCATCCACGTCGGTGGGAAAGTTCTTCATTTCCTTGATGGACGAGACTTTCTGCACGTTCTCGAGGTAGCTGGTGCCGGTCTGCACGGCGACCACCTTGCCAGCCAGGTCATTGGCGCTCTTGATGGCGGGGTCCATGGCGATGATCATGCCGCCGGAGCAGTAGTGCGGCTCGGTGAAGGTGACGGCCTTGGCGCGCTCTTCGGTGATGCCGTGCGAGGCGATCACCAAGTCCCAGCGGTCCTGGCGCAGGCCGGTCAGCAGGGCGTCGAAGCCCAGCGTCTTCCACTGGATGGTCAGGCCCATCTTCTTGGCCACCAGTTCGGCCACTTCCACTTCAAAACCCGTCAGCGTGGTGCCGTTGAAGAAATTGAACGGAGCGAACTGCCCTTCAGTGGCGATAAGAATCTTGCCGTCCTTCTTGACCTCGTCCAGCGAGCGTGACTGGGCGGCAAATGCGGCGCAGAGCGCGAGGGCGGTGGCAACAGCCTTGAACAATTTCATGGGTCGGGTCCTGTACGGGGTATTTCAGGTACAAAAAATCCGGCATGCGGGTAAGCAGGCCGGAGGCGGGGGTAAAGGGACATGGGGTCATCGCCAATGGCGAAGCCTGCCGTCATCAAATGGACACGATTATAAAGTTGTGAACTTTTTCCTTGACAGTGCCGACAGCCCCCAAAACGCGCTTGTGGGCCAATTCACAACAGGTTTTAGGCACGTTCCCCGAAGTTGAGGGAACCCTGGGGCGGGGGCGCGACGGGGTCAGCGCAAGAACGCGTCGTAGCCCGTCTTCAGGATCAGCGTGCTGACCACCAGAATGAAAATGCCGCGCACAAAGCCTGTGCCGTGTTTGAGCGCCATGTGCGTGCCCAGCAGGCTGCCCACCACGTTGGCCACCGCGAGCGTCACCGCAAAGTGCCACCACACATGGCCCTTGGCCGCAAACAGCACGATGGCCGCAATGTTGGTGGCGCAGTTGAGCAGTTTCGCCGACGCCGATGCGTTCAGAAAGTCATAGCCCAGCAGCCGCACAAACAGAAACACGAAGAAGCTGCCCGTGCCGGGGCCGAAGAACCCGTCGTAAAAGCCGATGAGCACGCCAATGAGGCAGGCGGCCACCACTTCGGTGCGCCCCGCAAACCGCGGTGTGTGGTGCCGGCCCAGCTCCTTCTTGGCCAGCGTGTAGACCAGCACACCCAGCAGCACCAGCGGCAGCAGCTTGCGCAAAAAGTCTGCCGACATCACCGTCACGGCCCAGGCGCCGGCAAAGGAGCCGGCAAACCCCGCCGTCGCCGCTGGCAGCATGGCGCGCCAGCGGATCTGCACCCGGCGGCTGTACTGCCAGGTGGCCATGGCCGTGCCCCACACCGACGCGGCCTTGTTGGTGCCCAGCAGCGTGGCCGGCGCGGCCCCCGGAAAGGCCGCAAAAAGCGCCGGCACCATCACCAGCCCGCCGCCGCCCACGATCGCATCCACAAACCCTGCCAGCAGCGAAGCCAGGGTGATAAAAATCCATTCCATGCGCAGGATTGTCGCACCCGGAGTGCTATCAGTTTTTCTGCGCGGATGGACATCTTTGGGGGGCCGACTGCTGCGCGCCGGTCCGCCGTTCGGGCAAGAAAAAGGCGCTGGGATCGCCAGCGCCTGGAAAAAATATGCACCTCGTTGGGTGCTTGAAAATTGATTATTGGTAGAAAGGATGTCTCCTCGGGCCCCTCGCTTGGCACACCGAAGCGCGCTTTCGAGTGCCGCCAATGTAACGGCTGCACCCCGCTGGTGCATTGGGGGTTTCCCGCCCCCTTTGTGGGGCGCACAGGCGGCGACTGCGGTGCATTCGACGCCCCTGCGCGCTCCAGCGCGGGGGCTGGGGCTGGCATGGCTCGTGCAACGCGCCTGTAACAAATTGCGAAAGGGAGCGTCCATGCGGGCAGTCAACCGGCGGTGTGTTGCGGGTGTGTGGTGGGGCCTGATGGGCCTGGGTTTGGCTCCCTGGGCCAGTGCACTGGCCCAGGCCCAGGCCCCGGCGACGGGCGCGGCGCCGCTGAGCCGTCCGGGCCTGGTGCCGCTGGACGCGATCAACGCGGCAGATACCGCTTGGATGATGACCTCCACCGCCCTGGTGCTGCTGATGACACTGCCCGGCATCGCACTGTTCTACGCGGGCATGGTGCGCAAGAAGAATGTGCTGAACACCATGGCCAGCGTGGTGGTCATTGCGGCCCTGGTCAGCCTGCTGTGGTTTGCGGCGGGCTATTCGCTCGCGTTCACGCCCGGCAGCGCCTGGCTGGGAGGCGCCGAGCGCATGGGCTTCACGGGGATGGACTTCCAGCTGGGCGCAGGCAAGGTGGCCGTGAGCCACGTGGCTCCGCATATTCCCGAATCGGTGTACGCACTCTTCCAGCTCACCTTTGCCATCATCACTGCCGCGCTGTTGGTAGGTGCGTTCGTGGAGCGCATGCGCTTCGGCGCGCTGCTGGTCTTCATCAGCCTGTGGACTTTGCTGGTGTATGCCCCGGTGGCCCACTGGGTGTGGGAGCCCGGCGGCTGGCTGGCGCAGCTGGGGGCGCTGGATTTCGCTGGTGGCTCGGTGGTGCACGTGAATGCGGGCGTGGCCGGGCTGGTGTGTGCGTGGTTTCTGGGGCGCCGCACCGGCTATGGGCGCGAGCCGTTCGAGCCCTACAGCCTGGCGCTCACCATGGCGGGTGCAGGCCTGCTGTGGGTGGGTTGGTTTGGTTTCAACGCGGGCTCGGCCGTAGCGGCCGATGGCCGGGCCGGGCTGGCCATGGCCGTGACGCACGTAGCGGCGGCTGCGGGCGCGGTGGCATGGATGCTGGGCGAATGGGTGGTGCGCGGGCGCCCGTCGCTGCTGGGGCTGTGCTCCGGGCTGGTGGCGGGGCTCGTGGCCATCACGCCTGCTGCCGGGTTTGTCACGCTGCGCTCGGCCGTGGTCATTGGCCTGGTGGCGGGCCTGGCGTGCTATTGGGGCGCCACGGGCCTCAAGCGCCTGCTGCGTGCGGACGATTCGCTGGATGTGTTCGGCGTGCACGGCATTGGAGGCATTGTGGGGTCGCTGCTCACCGGCGTGCTGGCCAGCAAGAGCGTGGGCGGCGCCGACGGCAGCCTGCTCACGCAGGCCATTGGGGTGGCGGCGGTCATGGCGTACAGCCTGGTGGCCACGGGAGTGCTGCTGTGGATCACCGACTTTGCGATGGGCCTGCGGGTGGATGAGCAGAGTGAACAGACGGGGCTCGACATTGCCCAGCACCGTGAGCGCCTGGGATGAACGCAACCCACCCTGAGCCGAAACCCGCTGGGTGCTGCCGCCAGAGGCGACAGCTCTTTGATGCCGTCCAAGGCTGCGCAGACAGGCTTGGAGCCGCGGTATCTCAGCCCCGCGGGGGGCGCCACCCGTGGCACGGCCCAGGCCAGCGCCACGGTGGCACTGGCCTGGGCCGTGCCTCTGCCACGACGGGTGGATGGCGTGGTTCTCGGATGACCGAAATGCCTTAAGGAGTTGCCCATGCCCGATTCCGACACCCTGGCCGTTGCCGCCCACCTGCATGTGCTGCTGCGGCGCAAGACGGGGCGCGTGACCGATACCGAGTGGATGGCAGTGAACGCTGACTACGCGCGCGAAATCGTGCGGTTTGCACGCCAGCACGCGGTGGAAGACAACGCGCCCGAGCTGGCCGAATGGGCCGACCGGCTGGACCACGTGCTGCATGCCGCGCCCGCCGCAGCGGCAGCGCGCCGGCCGCTGCTGGACGTGGCCGCGCAGGCCGTGCGCCAGCGCGTTGCGCCGCCGCCCCCGGCCGCAGCAGCCCCCGCGCAGCCGGAGCTGCCGCGCTACGTGGGCGGCATTCGCTAAAGGCTACTTACGCGTCAGCCCTGCGCCCGCTCGCGCGCCTGCAAGATCCACTCCGCCGCCTTCTCCGCCATCATCAGCGTGGGCGAATTGGTATTGCCGCTGGTGATGGTGGGCATGGCGCCCGCGTCCACCACGCGCAGGCCCGCCACCACGCCGCCGCGCCCGTCGCGCACGCGCAATTGCGCGTCCAGCACCGCCGTGGGGTCATCAACCCGCCCCATCTTCGTAGTGCCCACGGGGTGAAAAATGGTGGTGGCAATGTCGCCCGCCAGGCGGGCCAGGTCTTCATCGCTTTCAAACTGCACGCCGGGCTTCCATTCCTCGGGCTGGTACTTGGCCAGCGCGGGCTGGGCGACGATGCGCCGCGTGACGCGCAGGCTGTCGGCGGCCACCTGGCGGTCTTCGGGCGTGCTCAGGTAGTTGGGCGCAATGGCCGGGGCCGCCTTGAAATCCGCGCTTTTGATGTGCACCGTGCCCCGGCTGGTGGGGTTGAGGTTGCACACGCTGGCCGTGAAGGCCGGAAAGCTGTGCAGCGGCTCGCCAAACGCGTCCAGCGACAGCGGCTGCACGTGGTATTCGATGTTGGGGTAAGGCTGGTCGGGGCTGCTGCGCGTGAAGGCGCCCAGCTGCGACGGCGCCATGCTCATGGGCCCGCTGCGCTTGGCCGCGTATTCCAGTCCGATGCGCGCCTTGCCCCACAGCGAACTGGCCAGCGTGTTGAGCGTGGGCACATTGCCCACTTTGAACACGGCACGGATCTGCAGGTGGTCCTGGAGGTTGGCGCCCACGCCGGGCAAGTCCACCTTCACCTCCACACCGTGCTGGCGCAGCAGCGCGGCGGGGCCGATGCCCGACAGCTGCAACAGCTGCGGCGAGTTGATGGCACCCGCGCTCAGGATGACTTCAGACCGCGCATGGGCCGTCACCATCTCGCGGCCGTTCCACACCCGCACGCCGGTGCAGCGCTGGCTGCCGTCGGGCTGCGTCTCGATGATCAACTGCGTGGCCTGGGTGCTGGTCCACATCGTGAAGTTGGGGCGGCTGCTGCAGGTGGGCCGCAAGAACGCCTTGGCCGTGTTCCAACGCCAGCCGTTTTTCTGGTTGACCTCGAAATAACCCACACCTTCGTTGCTGCCGCCGTTGAAGTCGTCGGTGGCGGGGATGCCCGCCTGCTGCGCGGCCTGCGCGAACGCGTCCAGGATGTCCCAGCGCAGGCGCTGCTTTTCTACCCGCCACTCGCCCGTGCTGCCGGTGGCCTTGTTGCCGTGAAGGCGCTCAAAGTTTTCGCTTGCGCTGCCGGGCTGGTCCAGGCGCCAGTGGTCCTCATGGCGGCGGAAGTAGGGCAGGGCGTTGTCCCAGCGCCAGCTGGCATCGCCGGTCAGCTCGGCCCACTGGTCGTAGTCGCGCGCCTGGCCGCGCATGTAGATCATGCCGTTGATGCTGCTGCAGCCGCCCAGCGTCTTGCCGCGCGGGTAGCGCAGCGTGCGCCCGTTCAGGCCCACGTCGGGTTCGGTGGTGTACAGCCAGTCGGTGCGCGGGTTGCCGATGCAATACAGATACCCCACGGGGATGTGGATCCAGTGGTAGTCGTCCTTGCGGCCGGCCTCGATCAGCAGCACGCGGTGGCGGCTGTCAGCGCTCAGGCGGTTGCACAGCAGGGCGCCAGCCGTGCCGCCGCCAATGATGATGGTGTCAAACGTGGTGTCGCTCATGGCTGCAGGGGGCGCTCTGGTGTGAAACAAACTTGCAGGGACAAGGGTGCAAAGCGCCGCACGGGACTGTGGGCGTTGCGGCCCATTGTGCAAATCGCACAAGCAGTGTCGATAGGCGAACCCCGGATTGCTACATTTTTAATAGCTGTTGGCGCTTGTTGGTATTGCGCTGGAGGCTGTTTTGATAATAATTACATGCTGCGGCGTCCGGCTTGTGCTTGGCGGGCGGGCTTGGCGGGCGGTTGTCTGACGGCTTGGCGCCACGGGGCTCCGCTACCATGCACGCTCGCCCCGGCACTCCTTTCCCCCGCGCAGGGGCTTCGCTGGCGGCACGCGCGCCGCCCTGTTCATGACCGACCACACACCTCGCATCGTCCGCACCGACACGTCCCAGGGACCGTGTGCGCAGCTGCATGGGCGCTGGGGCGCGGCGGAGCTGGGCAACCGCGCGCATTGGAAGTCGGTGTCGGCCCAGTTGACCGAGCACGCCGCAGCGCCCGCCCTGGCGTGGGACCTGCGCGAGCTGCAGTGGCTGGACCACGTAGGCGCCCAGCTGCTGTGGAACCACTGGCAGCACGCCTGGCCTGCGCAACTGGCCTGCACCGACGGCCAGCGCGACATGCTGGAGCGCGTGGCCCAGTTCACCACCACCCCGCCCGCACCCACCCCATGGCGCCTGGCCGACGACGTGGACAAGTTGGGCGTGCTGGTGCTGCACGGGGTGGACCACGCCCGCCACATGCTGCAGATGGTGGGGCAGCTGGCGCTGGACCTGCTGCGACTGGCACGCGCGCCGCAGCGCGGGCCCTGGCGCGATGTGTCGGGCCACCTGTACCGCATGGGCGCCACGGCGCTGCCCATCACCGCGCTGGTGGGTTTCTTGATCGGCGTGGTGCTGGCCTACCTGATGAGCCTGCAACTGCGCCAGTTCGGGGCCGAGTCGTTCATCGTCAACATCCTGGGCATCTCGCTCATCCGCGAGCTGGGCCCCATGCTGGCGGCCATTTTGGTGGCGGGGCGTTCAGGCTCGGCCATCACCGCGCAGATCGGCGTGATGCGGGTGACGGAAGAGCTGGACGCGATGCGCGTCATGGGCATTCCGCACAGCTTTCGCCTGGTCATGCCCCGCACCATTGCCCTGGCGCTGGCCATGCCGCTCATCAGCGTGTGGACCACGCTGGCCGCGCTGGCGGGCGGCATGCTGGCGGCCGACATCGCCATGGACATCTCCCCCGCCTACTTCGTGCAGGCCCTGCCCGCCGCCGTGAAGATCGGCAACCTGGGCCTGGCCATGGCCAAGTCGGTGGTGTTTGGCGCCTTCATCGCCCTCATCGGCTGCCACTGGGGCCTGCGCGTCAAGCCCAACACGCAAAGCCTGGGCGAGGGCACCACGGCGTCTGTGGTCACGTCCATCACGATGGTGATCATCGTGGACGCCCTGTTTGCCGTCGCTTTCAAAAACATAGGCATATGACAGAACGCATCGCCCAACCCGAGCACATCGCCGTGGCGCCGGGCGAGCCGCCCATCGTGGACGTGCAGGGCCTGTGGACCCAGTTCGGCAAGGGCGCGGAGACCTTCACCGTGCACCAGGACCTGAACTTCACCGTGCAGCGCGGCGAGATGCTGTCGCTGGTGGGCGGATCGGGCACGGGCAAGACGGTGCTCTTGCGGCAGATCCTGGGCCTGGCGCGGCCGGCGCGCGGCAGTGTCACGGTGCTGGGGCGGCCCGCGTCGGAGATGGGGCGCGAGGGCGCGGCCAGCCGCGTGGGCATGTTGTTCCAGCATGGCGCGCTGTTCTCGGCCTTCAATGTGCTCGACAACGTGGCTTTTGCGCTGCGCGAGCAGGGCACGCTGCCCGACGACCTGGTGCGCGACGCGGCCCTGGTCAAGCTGCAGATGGTGGGCCTCAAACCCGAGCACGCCACGCGCATGCCGGCGGATCTGTCGGGCGGCATGGTCAAGCGCGTGGCGCTGGCGCGCGCCCTCATCATGGACCCGCCGCTGCTGCTGTTGGACGAGCCCACCGCAGGCCTCGACCCCAACAGCGCCGACGAGTTCTGCGCGCTGCTGCGCGAGCTGCGCGCATCGCTGGGCCTCACCGTCATCATGGTCACGCACGACCTGGACACGCTGTTTGCCCTCAGCACCCGCGTGGCCGTGCTGGCCGATAAGAAAGTCATCGTCACCGGCCCGCCGCACGAGGTGGCGCGCTTCAAGCACCCGTTCATCGAGCACTTCTTTCTGGGCGAACGAGGCCAGCGCGCCATGGCCCCGGTACAACCCGCCGCGCAGACCGCTGCGCACCCCGCAGGCGCGCCCACGCCGCAAAAGGAAACCCCCTGATGGAAAACAAATCCCACGCCCTCGCCGCAGGCATCTTCGTGCTGGTGGTCGCCGCCATGCTGGCGGGCCTGGCCATCTGGCTCACGCGCGACAACGCCAACTACCAAAGCTACGAGCTGTCCACCAAAGACGGCGTCAGCGGCCTGCAGCCCCAGGCCACCGTGCGCTACAAGGGCGTGGCCGTGGGCAAGGTCACGCGCATCGGGTTTGACCCGCAGGTCAACGGCAATGTGCTCATCCGCATTGCAGTCAGCGACCAGGCGCCCATCACGCCCACCACCTTTGCCGTGCTGGGCTACCAGGGCGTCACCGGCCTGGCCCATGTGCAGTTGGACGACGCCGAGCAACCCTACCCCGAACTGCCCCCCGGCCCCAGCGGCCTGCCGCGCTTGCCCCTCAAACCCTCGCCCTTCGGCAAGCTGGCCGAGCAGGCCCCCGCCATCCTCACCCAGGTGGAAGAAGCCACGCGCCGCATCAACCAGCTGCTGGGCGACAACAACCAGCAGCTGCTCACCCAGGCGCTGGGCAACATCGGCGAAGCCGCCGGCAGCGTGAACGCCCTTACGCAAAAGCTCGACACCACGCTGACCCAGCGCCTGGACCCGGCCCTGGCCGCACTGCCGCCCCTGGCCGGCGAAGCGCGCCAGACCCTGCAGGCCCTGCGCCAGGCCGGCGACAGCGTCACGACCCTGGCCAGCGACTTCAGCCAGACCACCCGCCGCCTCACGGCCGAGGGCGGCGCCATCGACCAGATCACTGTGGGCACCCAGGCCCTGGCGCGCGCGGCCGACCAGTTCGGCGCCACCACCCTGCCGCGCCTGAACCGCGCAGCCGACGACACCTCGCGCGCCGCGCGCCAGCTCAGCCGCACGGCGGGCGGCGTGTCCGACAACCCGCAGCTGTTCATCTACGGCTCGGGCCGCATCCCGCCCGGCCCGGGCGAACCCGGCTTTGCGGCCGGCAGCCGGTAAACACAGCACTGCTGACAGGAGTGAGAAGTGCCCATGAAAACTATCGAAAACATAGCTGCCAGCGCTTGCTGGATAAGCGCTAGAGCCCTATTTGGCTTGAAATTTTCTGCTGCCGCCCTGGTGCTGGCCGGCTGCTCGGCCCTGCCCGAGCCGCCCACCCGCCCCGCGCTGTACGACTTCGGCCCTGGCCCCGCGGCACCCGCCGCTAGTGCCACTGCTACCGCCGCCTCCTTGCCCCCGCTCACGCTGGACGACATCGAAGCGCCCGGCCTCACCGAAGGCAGCAACGCCGTGCTGTACCGCCTGGCCTACAACGGCCCCCAGCAGCTGCGCCCCTACAGCCAAGCCCGCTGGAGCCAGCCCCCCGCCCAGTTGCTGCAGCAGCGCCTGCGTGAGCAGCTGGGCCAGCGCCGCCCCATCCTGCGCCCCGACTACGGCAGCGCCCAGGCCCGCAACACCGAACAGGGCGGCCGCCTGCCGCCTGTGCTGCGCATCGAGCTGGAGGAGTTCAGCCACCTTTTCGCCAGCCCCACCGACAGCGCCGGCGTGGTGCGCGTGCGCGCCACCCTGGTGGACGTGCTGCCGGCCGGCGAATCACTGCGCGGCCAGCGCGTGTTTGTGGCCCGCGTGCCCGCCCGCAGCGCCGACGCCCCCGGTGGCGTGACCGCGCTGGCCGAGGCATCCACGCAGGTGGCAATGGAGCTGGATACGTGGCTGGACCAAGTGGCGCCAGCGCGGAGGTAGGGCGAGGGGCGTGAGTGTCGTTGGCTTTGTTGGAGTCGCCGATGCTGTTGGGCTCGGTGTTTCATCGATCTGCCTGTGCCCCCCACCCGCTCGGGCTGAGCCTGTCGAAGCCGTGCACGGCGCTGGCATATGCAGGGCCTGCTGAGTCAACACCGTCCAGAAACTGAGCACCCGCTCCAGCGAGCGTGCCTGCCTCGCGCGGCGCTTCGACAGGCTCAGCGTGAACGGATTGGGGCAGTGTTAATGCCGACTCTGCACACCCCGGTTGGCAGCACCGCTCGCCGCTCAGCCGCCCTGCTGCGTCGCCGGACGCCCTGGCTCAGCAGCCCCTGCTGAGGACTCTTGATCGGCCATCACTTCCGCCACCACCTCGCTGGCCGAAGCGCCTTCCTTCACCGGCTCGGCCGCAATCCCCGTCACCACCCGCGCGTGGCGCGCAAACGTCCAGTACGCCCAGCCCCAGTCCAGCAACACCACCAGCCGGTTGCGAAATCCGATCAAAAAGAACACGTGCGCAAACAGCCAGAACAGCCACGCAAAGTATCCTGAAAACCGCACCGGCCCCACGGGCGATGCCAGGTCCACCACGGCCGAGTTGCGGCCGATCGTGGCCAGATTGCCGTAGTCGCGGTAGCGAAACGGCTCGGTGCCGCGCCCCGCCAGCCGCCGCAAAATGTTGGCCGCCGCCGCCCGCCCCATCTGCTTCGCCGCGGGCGACACCCCCGGCACGGGCGTCGGCTCGCGCCCCGGCACATGGCTCTTGGCGGCGGCCAGGTCGCCAATCACGCTGATCTCGGGGTGCCCTGGCAGGCTCAGGTCGGGCTGCACCACCACGCGGCCCGCGCGGTCCACCGCGCCACCACTGGCCTGGGTGCTGTCGGCCAGCTGCCGCCCCAGCTTGGACGCCGCCACGCCCGCGCCCCAGATCACGCACTGGCTTTGGATGGAATAGGTGGTGGTGTCGCCCCCTTCCGCCTTGTCACCGCTGCTACGGTTGCCGCCCCCCGTCGGCGCTGCCGGCGTCTGCACCGTGAGGCCCTGGTCGTCAATTGCTGTCACCCGCGCGTTCAGCCGCACATCCACCCCCAGCTTTTCCAGCTGCTCCTTCGCGCGCTGGCTCAGGGCTGGCGGCATGGCCTGCAAAATGCGGTCGCCCCCCTCCAGCAAAATCACGCGCGCAGCGGCCGGGTCAATGTTGCGAAACTCCCCCGGCAGCGTGTGCCGCGCGATCTCGGCCAGCGTGCCCGCCATCTCCACGCCCGTGGGCCCCCCGCCAATCACCACAAACGTCAGCCACTGCGCGCGGCGCGCGGGATCGGGCTCCTTCTCGGCCGCCTCAAACGCCAGCAGAATCCGCCCGCGAATCTCAAACGCGTCGTCCAGCGTCTTGAGCCCCGGCGCAAACGGCGCCCACTCGTCGTGCCCAAAATAGCTGTGCGCCGCCCCCGCCGCCACGATCAGGTGGTCATACGGCAGCGCCAGCCCATCCTGCAAATGCACCGCCCGCGCGGCCACGTCAATGCGCGTCACCTCGCCCAGCAGCACCGTCACATTGCGCTGCGCCCGAAACAAATGCCGCACCGGCGCCGCAATCGCCGGCGCCGACAACCCGGCGGTGGCCACCTGGTACAGCAGCGGCTGGAACAGGTGGTGGTTGGTGCGGTCCACCAGCGTCACATCCACCGCCGCGCTGCGCAACGCGCGGGCGGCCTCCAGGCCGCCAAAGCCGCAGCCGATGATGACGATGCGGGGGCGGGGGGAGGGAACGCGGGCGGCGAGGGACGAAGAAGTGGCTGTAGAGGATGAAGAAGTGTTCATCCGGCCATTATTGGAGTGCTGGGCCGGGTTCGGGCGAGTGGGGGCGCCTCTGCCGTGTCAGTGCAGGCGTACGCATACGGCTGTGGTCGCTGTCAGAAAAGAAGGCAGACAAGCCGCGCATGCCGCTGGTCTGCGCCGCCACGCGCAAGGCCCGCTGGCGGTGGGCAGAGGACCTCGGTGCTGTCTGGCTCGCCGGCCAGGGCGGCGCTATGGGTGCTGCGCCGGTTGCCGTACAGGCCCAGCACGGTGGAGCCGATGCCGTCATCGGCATACACCGCATGCTCGGTGAAGGGCGTGGACGTGGACAGGCGGGCATCGCGCTTGAGCAGACGCTGGGCCAGGGCGTTGTAGGTGTAGCTCACGGCCTGGGCGGCGGCAGGTCGGCGCCCAGGTTGAGCCCCCGGACTCGCTAAGGATGCTGCCGCTTGCAGGGGACCTTTTGCTCTTTATGAGTCGAAGGCCGACTAAATCCCAAATGCAATGTAAAAGTCGCCACCACGTGAAGAATAAAACGCAACAACCTTTTCGGCGGCATTTAGAGAAGAATCAATATACTCGCTCTCGCCGATCCTATCCTCTCTTTCGTTGGTCCATCCATCATAAGTCGGCTTGAATCTATCTCCCACTCTCTCCCAAACCTCACCGCCTATAGTTGCGACACGGGAAGTACGAAGGATGGCAATAGCGCGCAGTGCAGTATTCAATGGCAACGCTATGTCATTAACCCCTTCACTTTGTAAAGAAACACCTTCTTGTTGGAGGATAGCTAAAAACTCTTCAGGAAAATTTATTGAGCTACTCATTTTTAATTGGGTCTAAACAGACGATGGTAAATCACTCCAGATTCATGTTTAATGAACTCAAATATGCCATCAATCCCCCGATATGATCCAGATATAGTTAGCATCTCTTTTGAGAGGCCTGTGCTTGGCTGAATGACGCTTGATACGCTCCCATACTCAGAAAACGCCTCAACGCTACGTGTAAATCCATGAAAGTCACCTGACTTCATTTGTCCTAAAACGCGTTCACTGTACCGAGTACCTTCAAAATACTTCGCTGCCGCAATAACATCACTTGCTGCGCAAAACCCACCCGACTCAATCCCCTCAGCCACGGCCTTGGCCACAGGTGTGATGCGCGAAACCGTAGTCGGAATCTGCGCTACCAGCGGGCTCATCGGCGAGACCACAGCTCCGTTGACCCCTGACGCCCCAGCCACCAGTTCAGTCAGTGTGGGCGCGTAGCGATATAACGCCGCTTGCGCTGCGCCATAGCCGCGCATGACGAGGTTGGCGCCCCAGTTGGCGAGTGCTACAGCATTGAGTCCGTCTGGATCAATCCCATTAAGCGGATTCCCCGCCACATACCCAAACCGATTCCACCCGCCTTGCAATCCGATGGGATCACTCTGGATGTACCGCCCACTTGCCGGGTCGTAATACCGATTCAGGTTGCAGCTCAACCCCGTCTCTTCATCCCACTGCTGCCCCGGATAGCGCAGGTTGAATGTGACAGCCTCGCTGTAGACCTTGCCATTGTCAATGCCATTGACGGCATAGCCCTTGGCCCCCAGTGTGGGCGGCACCTCTCCAAACCCCGTGATCAGCCACTGCCAGGCCACCTGGCCCTGGGTGTTGGTCAGCCGCCTGGGGGTGTTCAGGTGGTCGCTGTCAATCGCATACAGCCGCCCGTTGATCTGCGCCGCAATGGGCAGGGGCCCTGCTGCGGTGGGCAGGTAGATGACCTCCGTGCTGTCTGGCTCGCCTGCCGGGGCGGCGCTGTGGGTGCTGCGCCGGTTGCCGTACAGGCCCAGCACGGTGGAGCAATGCAGTTAGTTTGAGCGGTGTATTAAGGAGTAATCGAAGAAGTTGATTTATGAACTCACAAATTAATTTTGTATTGACAAAATCTCCCCGAATCCCACCAGCGCATTTAACTCCCTAAGTTCGAATGTGTCACCGATCTGCAGTCGTCCTTGTAGGTTTTCCCAAGATGGAAAACCGATCTTGACAGTTAACTCTTCTCCCGGGAAGTGATAGTTCTCATCCGAATATTGATGCTTGCCGCTGAAGATTCCCTCAACCCCAGAAAACTTATGGTGAGGCATGTAGCCACTCTTAATTCCATTGTTCGTGTGGGGTCTGGAAAAATTTTCAGACAACTTGATCTTTGCTGTAATGTGGTGCATATCAATATGCATGCGTTATTGAAATGAAAGCCTTGTTCAGCATATCCAGGCCTCTCTGGCCTTCAACCGTCAAAACGCCACTTCGAAAAATGCTTGCATCAATTTGCCCAAAAGTGACGTTAAAATTTTTCAAGGCATTTGTTGGTAAATTTACTTGGATGATTGCGGCATATTGAGTGTCCCAATTCGCATATTTTAAAGTTTCATCGAGTTTAAATCCAAACTGCTTCATCGTGCTTCCGTTCGGTCCGAACGCGAATCGCCCGTTATTCATTAGGGCTGTAAACTCCTCTGGCCCAACAGCCCGATACAGGGCGGTCGCTTCAGCTGCGGTGCACGCAGTGCGCCCGGCTAGTAGCAACTCTGGCGCTACAAGCATTGCGCCTGTTAATAATATTTGGGACGCCCTCCTAGGATTATAGAAATGTGGGTTGTACGCCAAACTCATGCCTTGGCGGTCAAACCCTCCTCGTACGTCATTTGGGTTGTAACCGCCGTAACGCAGTAGAGCCTGAAGTCCATCTGGATCGCTAAAAAAAAGTGGATTCTGTTCGGCATACCCAAACCGGTTCCACCCCCCATCCAGCCCAATCGGATCACTCTGGATGTACCTCCCCGCCTGCGGGTCGTAATACCGATTGAGGTTGTAGCTCAGCCCCGTCTCGTCATCCCACTGCTGCCCCGGGTAGCGCAGGTTGAACGCCACAGCCTCGCTGTACACCTTGCCATTGTCAATGCCGTTGACGGCATAGCCCTTGGCCCCCAGAGTGGGCGGCACCTCGCCAAACCCCGTGATCAGCCACTGCCAGGCCACCTGGCCCTGGGTGTTGGTCAGGCGCCTGGGGGTGTTCAGGTGGTCGCTGTCAATCGCATACAGCCGCCCATTGATCTGCGCCGCAATGGGCAGGGGCCCTGCTGCGGTGGGCAGGTAGATGACCTCGGTGCTGTCTGGCTCGCCGGTAGGGGCGGCGCTGTGGGTGCTGCGCCGGTTGCCGTACAGGCCCAGCACGGTGGAGCCGATGCCGTCATCGGCATACACCGCATGCTCGGTAAAGGGCGTGGACGTGGACAGACGGGCATCGCGCTTGAGCAGGCGCTGGGCCAGGGCGTTGTAGGTGTAGCTCACGGCCTGGGCGGCGGCAGGGTCGGCATACACGCTGGATTTGGCGATGCGGCCCTGGGCAGACTGGTGCAGGTGGTAGTCGCCCTTCTTGGTCAAGGCGCCGCTGGCGTCCAGCGTATAGGCCACGGTGGTGGTCTGGCCGGTGGAGCTGCCGGCGGGCTTGCTCAGCTGGGTGTAGCCGCTGATGCGGTTGGTGCCGCTGGTGGTTTGCACCGTGCGCTGCAGCGTGGCGGTGCCTGCCGGGGTGGTGGTGCTGTAGAAGGCCTGGGTGCGGTTGCCGTTGGCGTCATAGGCATAGCCCATGCTGTTGGCGCCGATGACATCGCTCAGGCTCCAGCCCGTGGGCAGGGCCGTGCCGGGCGGGGCGCTGTGGGCGCTGGCCGTGAGGCGGCCCAGGCGGTCGTAGGTGTAGGCGCTGGACAGGCCCACCTGCTGGGCCACGGTGGCGCTGGCGGTGGGCAGCATGTGCTGCTGGGTGATGGCGCTGACACGGCCTGCGCCGTCCCAGGTGAGCTGCAGCAGCGCGGTGCTGGCCAGCTGGCCGGCGTCGGTGTAGGTGCGCTGCTCGGTCAGGGGCGTGGAGCTGCCGGGGGTGGGCACAAAGCCGGGCCATTGCCAGCCGGTGGGCTGGCCCAACGGGTTCCAGGTGATGCCGCTGACCAGGGGCTGGCCGTTCCACAGCAGGCCGGTGAGCTGGCCGGTGCTGTCATACACATGGGCCAGTTGCTTGCCGCTGGGGTAGGTGATGCTGGCCAGCAGACCCGCGCCGGCGGTGCCTGAGGGGTGGTAGGCGTAGGCCACGCTGCGGGTTTCGGTGGCGCCGCTGCTTCCGCCAGTCACCGCTTGCGTTTTGCGGGTGATGCGGCCCAGGATGTCGCGCTGGAAGGTGGTGGTGGCCGTGGGGTCCTGCACTTCCGACAGGTAGCCCACGCTGGCCTGCGGCGCGCCGGGGGCGTTGTACGCGGTGCCTGGCAAGTCGTAGCGCAGCGTGGTGCGGGTGCCGTCGGCGTACAGCAGCTCGGTGGGCCGTCCCAGCGCATCGCGCGTGATGGTGGTGGCACGGCCCAGCGCGTCGGTGACTTGCTTGGGCAGGCCCAGGGCGTCGTAGGTGGCGGTTTGCGTGCCGCTGTCGGGGCTGGCCTCCGAGGGGGCGTTGCCCAGGGCGTCTCGGGTGTAGGTGGTGGTGACGGACTTGAAGTCCTTGGCTTGCGTTACGTCGTCCAGGCCGTTGTAAGTGAGTGCGGCACTGGCATTGTTCGCGTCGGTCAGCCCTTTGACGCGGCGCAAGGCATCCAGGGACAAGCTGGTGGTGTGGGCGCTGTTGGCCAGCGTCTGTGTGGCACTGGTCAGGTCGCCATTGGCGTCATAGCCATAGGTAGTGGGGGCGCCCGCGCTGCCCACTTGCAGGCTGGCCACCCGGTTCAGGCTGTTGATGCTGCGCGCCAGCTTCCAGGCCAGTTGGCCCTGGGCGTTGCGGACTTCTTCCGATGTACGGTTGCCCATGGCGTCCAGTGCGTAGCTGCCCGACGCTCCCCGGTTGCCGCTCCAGCCAACAAGGCGCTGCGCTGCGTCGTAGCTGTAAGTTGCAACATGGCCGTGCGGCAGTGTGGCGGTGGCCACCTGCCCGCTGGGGCGGTAGGTGAGTGTGGTCTTCAGGCCACCCCGGTTCATGGTGAGCATGCGGCCGCGGGCGTCGTAGGTGTAGGTGGTCGCGAGGCCGGTGGGGGCGGTGTGAGTCAACACCCGACCCGCGCCGTCGTGGGTGTAGCTCTCGGTTTGACCCAGGCTGTTGGTCGAGGTGGTGAGGTTGCCTGCGCTGTCATAGCCATAGCTGGTCACAGCTCCATTGGGCGCGGTTTCGGTGGCTACAAGGCCTGAGGGGTGATAGCTCCAGCTGGTGGTGCGCGCGACGCCGGATGCGCTGTCAGTGACGGCCTGGGACAGGGCGTTGCCTACGCTGTCGTAGGTGAAGCTGGTGACTCGGCCCGGTTCGGTCACCGTCAGGGGCAGGCGGAACTGCTGGTGCCACGTGGTGGTTCTGGTACGCGATTCCGATCGCCCTGCTGCTTCGGTCAGGGTTAAAGGCAAGCGACGCTCAGAATCCCAACTGATTTTTGTTTCCGAAGAATTGACAAGGGAGTAGAACCCTAAAATCATGCCTGCATTCAGGTTTACACCTGAGATAGGAGTATCACGCGTGCTCAGCGGATGCTTATTTACACTTGTAACGTAATAGTCGTTTTCATGAATCGAATACCCGTAGCGAATCTGCGAACCCAGCGGGGTGGTTAGTGAGGCATAGGAATATCCGCTCGGATCGTGCGCCACATCATAGCGGTTTGCATTGTCAGCAGATCGCGTCGTTTTTATGTATCCCTGCGAATCATAATCATAATATCCAATGCGGATTCCAGATTCATCAATGACGCCGACCAGAAAATCGTTTTGATCGATAGTCGAATATAGATAGCCTATCTCGGTGCCATCTTGAAGTTTAACGGCTTCTAGTTTCCCATCATTGACAGAATATTCAATTTCACCTTGAGATGAGCGGAGTCTAGATAGCTTCCCATTTTTATAATCTAGTCTGATCTGTTTGCCGAAGTTGTTGGCTACTAATGTTAAAAGGTTATCTGTGTATTCGTAGGAAATGTAGTTGCCATTTCTAAAAGTCTTTCGCAAGACGTTGCCTTCATCATTGAAAGTATATTTAACACCTCGAGATGTATTATCAATCTCCCACTTTGCACCGTTAGCCTGGTTTTCAAGCAAGACTAATTTGTACCCAAAATCTCTAGATTTATAAGCCTTGCCATCGCGACTGAAAAGGTAGCTAAACTCCCCGTCTTCAAGCTGAACTCGAGCAATAGAGAAATTTACATTTGAAGAATTCGATGCAATCGAAGTAAAAGCTAGATGTATGTTGTGATTGTGCGTCCATCCGACACCGAGAGGCTGGCTTGGCGGGTTGGCATAGTTATGAGTCTGCAAGAAAGAATTGCCCTGTGCTCTTGAGCTTCTGTATGTTCTTACAAATTCTAAATCGAGAGCATTTTGGGGTATAACATCACTATAATTTTGGATCTTCTCACGCGCCAAAACAGATATCGGGTTGCCAGCCTGGATGTTTTGAACATTTAAATCGTAGTCAGTTTTTGGGCATGATGGAGGTGAAGGGGGCGCCTTTGCCAAAGGGTGAAGACATGTATAACCACCGGGATCACCCAGCCAATATGGCCATCCGTGTTTACAAATCAGGTTCCGGTTTTTAAATATTCCTCCGTTCGCCTTAAGGCCGTACGATGTGCAGCGACCTTCGTCATCTCGCCAGCCGTAGTTAATATCATAATATTTCCACTCTTGAAATAATATATCCCCCTCTAAAAACCGTGAATATTGCGGGTATTCATCCGTCATTACAACCTGGATGTTGCACATTTGCCCGTAATATGGACTGCTGTACACGACCGCATTCATCCTCTTTTGAATAGAGTCAGCCTCGTTCATGCTCGCACCGCCGTCATAAACCCATGGGGTTACCTCATCGGGGCGAACGCTGCAGTAGCTTCCATTAAAGGCGCCGCCTTCAATGCAATTGTTCTGAAAATCCACTTGGGCATGGGTGGAGCTAGATGCGAGCAGTGTAAATGCAAGCAATAATTTGCCCATGATTTTTATTATTTTTTCACATATGACGTTCATTATGCTTTCCGATCATTTAATAGTTGAACTACAAGCTCCAATCCGAGTGACTGACCGTGCAGGGTGAGGCGCCTTGACGTTCTCCTTAGGGAAGCTCTTCACGAATCGGTTCTGGCAGTGCCGTAGTGATGCCCGAACTAAGACAGCCCTTGCTTTCGAGAATTGATCGCCCCCAGCAGGCGCTGTGCGCGGGCAATTGCCCGGCGT
>NZ_JBKBKQ010000022.1:0-81219 GCF_046294525.1 Acidovorax sp. | reverse complement strand
CTTGCGCGTGCGCTTGGTGGTGTTGCTCAGGCCCAGGCTGCTTTGCTTCATGTGCCTATTGTCTCGGCTTCAAGCATTCGTCGGCACATGACGCAGGGGATTCGTGAAGAGGGTCCCTAGGGCCACAACGATGATCTGAACACACCAAACGCAAAGAAACCGTTTTGAAGGAGAGCACGCAAGAAGCTTGTGTGATGGGTCAACAGGTCAAACCGGGGTGGGGGCAATCCGATAGGGATCAAGGGCATCAAAGCCCGATGTGCAGACGGGAGCCTCACCCGCGAATGCCATCAGGGCCAGCAGGACGAACACCCTGCACTGACAGGCCGTATGTAAGACTGCAAACCCTTCAGACCTTCACGCCGCCCAAGCTTGCTCTTCTGGAGACGTCCATGTAAGGGGATCCCTAGACCGGCAAAGCCAGGTTCCTAAAGCCAAGGTTTCGCCACAACGACCGCAACTGGCGCGGCCCCACCCCGTGGCAGCCGAGCAAGGGCCGCCCCGCAGCGAGGGCTTCGTCCCCCTTCTCTCGAAGCGCGCCAGCGCTTCGAGAGAAGGGGGAAGGCGCCCACGGCGCCTCAGGGGGATGCCCCTATTCACGCGTGCGTGATCCACTCCAGGTGCGGCGCCTCATTCAAGTGCGGCAGCGTGTTGAAGGTCTGCAGCATCAGCCGCTTGGACGAGATGGAAAACTCCGTCACCGCGCTGTTGCGGATGCGCATGTTCAGCGCAATCGTCACTTCAGGCGCAGTGCCTAGCACCTCGCCCACGGCCGCGGAGATGGGGCCGCCGCTGCTGACCAGCAGCACGTTCTGGCCCGCATGGTGGTGGCGCACATGGTCCAGCACGCCGCGCACGCCGGCCGAAAACTCGTTCCAGCTGGGCATGCCCTGCGGGCTGATGACGCCCGCCATCCACTGCGCCAGGGCATCACACAGGATGCGGAAGTGCGCACGGTAGCGCTCGGGCGTGTCGGCCGGGCCCAGCGGCTGCGGGTGCACGGCGGCGATCAGGGCGTGGCTGTCGTACTCGTTCAGGCCCGGCCAGCGTGTCACCTCCGGCAGGGTCTGCAAGCCTTCGGCAATGCCCGCCAGCGTGTCGGTATGTCGGCGCAGGGTGCCCGTCATCACGGCGTCGAAGACCATACCGCGTGCACGCCAGTATTCGCCCAGGCGCACGGCCTGCTGTCGCCCGCGGGGGCTGAGCACGTCGTAGTCATCCGCGCCAAACGAGGCCTGGCCGTGGCGCACGAGGTAGAGGGTTCCCATGCGCGCATTGTGATGAGCAAGTTGCCTTGCGGTTTGTCACTGGAGCGACTTCGGTGCGGTCTGGGACCGCGTGGTGTTGCTGTGCGGAACGTCTTTCAACACCACCCTTCATATCGCCGCAAACGCTTTTTCTGCCTTTTCGCGTAGCTACAATTTGCGGAGCAAGAGCAATCGGCCGCAGCCAAAGAGTTTCAGCAACAACCACAAGGAAAATACCTGTATCGCAACAGCGTGTTGGGCAAAGCGTTGACCAAGGACCTGCGCATCGACGGCGCGTGCATCGGTACCAGCGCTCCCGATGTGTTCTTCTACACACAAGTCGAAGGCGGCAAGACGCATACCGTCGAAACCGAGTCTGAGTTTTCTCCGAACAAGCTGGAACTTCTGTTCGAGTCGGGCAAGAACTATTTCATCCGCCAGTTCATCAAGATGGTCGTCTTTGTCGGTGGGGCCGATTTGGAGCAGGTGTCTGAAGAACAAGGCAAGATGGACATCGCGAAGCTGGAGCTGGCTGAAGGCGGCAAGTGCCGCCCACCCGTGAAGTAACAAGTGCCCTTTGCCAATAAAAAAGGGGCCTCGCGCCCCTTTTTTTGTTTTTGGCTCTCTTTCCGTCAAATCAAGGAGCTTGCAAGGCGTTTGCGAACACCGGCGCATCGACGTTGCCCCCCGTCAACGCCAGGCCCACGTTCAGGCCCTTCAATCGGTCTTTTTCCTGCAACGCCGCTGCCAGCGCCGCCGCCCCCGCTCCCTCGGCCACGTTGTGTGTGTCGGTGAAGATCGCGCGCATGGCGGCGGCCACCTCGGCGTCGCTCACCTGCACGATGTGGTCGATGTGCGGGGCCAGCACGGCCAGCGCCTCGGCATCGGCGACGCGGCAGGCCATGCCGTCGGCCAGCTGGGTTGTTACCGGGGCTTCGACTACCCGGCCTGCGGCGAGCGAATCGGCATACGTGGTGGCATGGCTGCTGACCACGCCCACCACGCGCACGGGGTGCTGCAGGGCCAGCTTGGCGGCAATGGCCGAGCACGCGCCCGAGCCCTGGCCGATGGGCACGTACACCACATCCAGCTGCGGCACGGCGCGCAAAAACTCCCACCAGTAGGTGGCAACGCCGCGCAGCAGGTCGGGGTGGAAGCTGGGCACCATGTCGGCGCCGCGCTGGGCGGCGAGCTGGATGGCGTGCTCGCGCGCCTCCTGAAAGTCGTCGCCATGTTCGATGAGGGTGACGCCTAAAGCGCGCATGGCCGCGTTCTTCTCCACCGAGTTGCCACGCGGCACGACGATGGTGCAGGCCACGCCGTGGCGACGCGCGGCCCAGCCCATGCTCTGGCCGTGGTTGCCGCGTGTGGCGCTGATCACCTCGGCGGGCATCGCGCCGCGTTGGGCGAGCTGGTCGAAGTAGGTCAGGCCCCCGCGGATCTTGAAAGCGCCCACGGGGGTGTGGTTCTCGTGCTTGAGCCAGCAGTCGGTGCCTAGGCGCTGGCTCAGCAGGCCCCAGCGGTATTGGGGCGTGGCGGCGAAGTCGCGGTACACCACCTCGGCGGCGGCTTCGATGTCGGACAGGGTGGGCAGCAGGGCGGTGGGGTCGAGGCGGGTGTTCACGCGGCGGCTTTCTTTTCGGTGAGGAGGCGCAGGGCGAGCAGACCGAGCACGGTGCCCATGAAGTAGCGCTGCGCGCGCATCCATGCGGCGTTGCGGTTGAGGAACAGCGCCACGCGGGCGGCGCCCAGCACCAGCAGGGCATTGACGGCGGCGCTGGTGCTGATCTGCACGGCGCCCAGTGTCAGGCTTTGCTGCAGCAGCTGGCCGCGCTCGGGGTGCAGGAACTGCGGGAAGAACGACAGGTAGAACATCGCGACCTTGGGATTGAGCAGGTTGGTCATGAAGCCCATGAGGAACAGCGTGCGCGGGCTGTCGTGCGGCAGGTTGCGCGCTTCAAACGGTGCGGCGCCGCCGGGCTTGACGGCCTGCCAGGCCATCCACAGCAGGTAGGCTGCGCCGGCATAGCGGATGGCGTCAAACGCCAGCGGCACGGCAGCCAGCAGCGCGGTGAGGCCCAAGGCCGCCGCCAGCAGGTGCACAACAAAGCCCAGCACCACACCGGCCAGCGAGATGAGTCCGGCGCGCGGCCCCTGGGTGAGACTGCGCGAGACGCAATACACCATGTTGGGGCCCGGCGTAAGCACCAGGACCAGCGCGGCCAGGGCGAAGAGAAGCAGTTCTTGCGGCGAAAACAGCATGGTCGTCAGGCCTGTGCGGTGAAAGATGTGATGGCGACAGGCCCGCGCGGGGTGCTGAGCTGCGCGGTGATGCGGGGCACGCCACCGGCGGCAACGCCCACGCAGCCCGCCACTCCGATGGCATCACACGCCGCCTGCAGCGTGGCGGTCTGCGGGTGCTGCAGGGCCAGGGACTGCAGTTGCACGCCCGACGCGGGCAGGCTGTCGCAGGGATGCACGGCGCCCCACTGGATCAGCGTGGGCAGGCAGCCGTCCATCAGGCGCAGGCCGTCGTCGCGCACGGTGATCTGCCACTCCAGCAGGCCGCTGGGCGTGGGGCGGCTGGCCGTGAGCACGGGGCCGCGGTCGATGTCCAGCGTGGCCAGCGCGGCGCAGCGCTCGGCCACGTCGGGCACGCTGGCCACCCAGTGGATGAGCTGCGGGCCGTGCGTGGCCACCTGCTGCTGCAGGGGGGCGTCATCCATGTCAAACCAGCGCCTGGCGCTTGCTGGACGAGCGCTGGCAGCTCCTGGATTGATAGCAATGACTTCCAGGTAGGCGCGCGGGTGCGCGGGGCTGGACACATTGAAGATGCGGTTGTGCGTGCCCATCAGCGGGTGCTCGCCACCGGCGGTGGGGGTGATGCCGAAGCTGCGCTCGCACCAGGCCACGCCGCTCGCCAGGTCGGCCGCGAGCACGACGAGGTGGTCCACGCAGGGCGCGTGCACTGCGGCGGTCACAACAGCACCTCGCCGGAGACGCAGGTCACGCTGCTGCCGCCCACCCAGATCGTGTCGCCGTCCTGCTGCACATACACGCGCCCCGCCCGGCCCAGGCATGTGCCCTGGGCGGCCACGTACTGCGCGGGGGCCAGGCCCGCGCCGATGAGCCACTGCGCGAGGGCTGCGTTCAGGCTGCCGGTCACAGGATCTTCGGCCAGGCCGTTGTTGCCGGGGAAGAAGGCGCGCACTTCAAAGGCAATCCCTTCGGCGTCCGTGCTGCCGATCACTCCCACTTTTCCGCGCGGGCCGACCACGCCCACATCCAGCTGGCCGAGGATGCTGGCATCGGGCTTGAGCGCGCGCACCTGCTCGGCCGAGCGCAGCATCACGCCGCGCCAGTTGGGGCCGTTGTCGCACCAGGCGTGGTGCAGGATGTCGCTGCGCGCCACGCGCAGGCCCTTCGCAATCAAGGCCACATCTTCTTCGGCCAGCGGGCCGCTTTTGATGAGCGGCGGCGCGGCAAATGCCAGGCGCGCGCCGTCCTGGCGCAGCGTGACCAGGCCCACGCCGCATTCCTGCACCACCTTGCCCGCCGCCTGCGGCTGGCCGCCGGCCTTCAGCCAGGCGTGGCAGCTGCCCAGCGTGGGGTGGCCGGCAAAGGGCAGCTCGCGCCCAGGACAGAAGATGCGCACGCGGTAGTCGGCCCCGGTGGCACGGCCCTCGGGCGTGGGGGGCAGCACGAAGGTGGCTTCGGACAGGTTGGTCCAGTTCGTGAACTCCTGCATGGCTTCGATGGACAGGCCCGTGCCGTCCAGCACCACTGCCAGCGGGTTGCCGCGGTAGGGCTGGTCGGTGAAGACGTCGACTTGCTGGAAAGGGCGTTGGTGCATGGGCGATTTCATCCTTCGCAAGGGCCGCATGTCAAAAACTGGCGCGGCGCAGACCAGTGCACCCGTGGAACTGGCTTTGCCAGGCCCCCGGGTGCGCCCCCCTTGGGGCTGATGCTTGAGGTTCCGAGCCTGCCTGCGCAGGCTCGGACAGGCCGAAGAGGCCGCGCCTCTGGCGCGAGCCACCGAGCCTTAGCCGCTTGTATCTCAGGGGGTCATAGAAGTACTTTTCCTTCGATGCAGGTGACGGCCTGGCCGCCCACCCAGATCTGGTGATGCTCGTCCTGGCGCACATGCACGCGCCCGGCACGGCCCAGGCATTCGCCCTGGGCCACCAGGTAGCGCTTGGGAGCCAGGCCGTCGGCGATCAGCCATTCGGCCAGGCTGGCGTTCAGGGTGCCGGTGACCGGGTCTTCAGGGTTGCCCATGGGGGCCGCAAAAGCGCGCACCACCACGCCGGGCCGGTGGGTGTCGGTGGCGGCGGGGCCCACATGGATCACGCCCACGTCCTGGCCCAAATCCTTCAGGCGCGCATGGTCGGGGTGCAGGCTGAGCACGGTGTCGGCGCTGTCCAGCAGCAGGCCCAGCCAGACGGGTCCGTTGTCCAGCAGCTGCGCGCCCAAAATCTGCTGCGGGCGCAGGCCCAGGGCGCTGGCAATCAGCGGTACCAGTGCCGGGCTGGGCGCGCTGCGTTTGAGTGGCGGCGCGGCAAAAGCCAGCGTGCCGTCGGCTTGTGCAATGCGCACCAGGCCCAGCGCGCATTCCTGAATCACCATGCCAGTTTGCTGCGGCGTATTGCCCGCCTGCAGCCACGCGTGGCACGTGCCAAGGGTGGGGTGGCCTGCGAAGGGCAGCTCGCCGTTGGGGCTGAAGATGCGCAGGCGGTAGTCGGCGCCCGCGGCGCGCCCCGCCTCAGTGGGCGGCAGCAGAAAGGTGGTTTCCGACAGGTTGGTCCAGGCCGCAAAGCGGCGCATGTCGCTGTCGCTGAGGTCCTGCGCGTCCAGCACCACGGCCACGGGGTTGCCGTAGCCGGGGCGGTCGCTGAACACATCAATCTGCTTGAAGGGGCGCTGGTGCATGGCTGCTCAGGAAAGGTGTAAGTCGAGCACGCCCCGGGCGCCGGGGCGCGAACTGACCGCGTTGTACCACCGCTCCAGGTGCGGCCGTGCGGGGCGCTCCTGCGGCAAGCCCCACCAGCGGTGGATTTCGCAGCCCAAGGGAATGTCGGCCATGGTGAAACGCTCGCCCGCCATGTAGGGCTGGCGCGCCAGATGGGCGTCCAGCATCGCCATCAAAGGTTCGGTGGCGGCCACGGAGGCGGCGATCAGCGCGTCGTTGCGCTGTGCTGCGGGCGTGCGAATCCACTGGATGAAGGCATCGCGCCCGGCCGGGTTCAGTGTGGTCTGCTGCCAGTCCATCCACTGCTCGGCCACAAAGCGGGCGGGCAGGGCTTCGGGGTACAGCTCGCCCGGTGCATGGCGCGCGCACAGATAGCGCACGATGGCGTTGGACTCCCACAGCACGGTGCCCGTCTGGTCGTCCTCGATCAGCGGCACCAGGCCGTTGGGGTTGAGGCCCAAGTAGCGCGGCTCGCGCACGATGCCGAACTGGCCGCCCGCGTCGGTGCGCTGCACCGACGACAGGCCCAGCTCTTGCACGGCCCACACCACCTTGCGGACGTTGATGGACGACAGGCGTCCCCAGATCCTCAGCATGCCGTGTCAGCCCTTGTGCTCACGGATAGCGGTAGCGAGGGCCGCGATGCCAGTGGCGATTTGCTCGGCCGTCGATGTGACAAACGACAGGCGCAGCGTGCGTGGGTCGGCGTTGTCGGCGTAGAAGGCCGCGCCGGGCACAAAGGCCACATTGCGCTCCACCGCTTTGGGCAGCAGGTCGATGGCGCTCATGCCTTCGGGCAGGCGTACCCACAGGAACATGCCGCCGTCAGGGCGGTTCCACTCCACACCCAGCCCCTGCATTTCCTTGGACAGGGCGGCCAGCATCGACTCGCACTGCTGCTTGTACAGCGCGCGGATGGTGGGCACGTGGCGGTCCAGGAAGTTGCCCTTCATCACCTCGGCCACCAGGCGCTGGTTGTAGCCGGGCGTGTGCAGGTCGGCCGCCTGCTTGGCCTGCAACAGCTTGGGGTACACGGCCTTGGGCGCCACGATGAAGCCCAGACGCAGCCCAGGGGCCAGTACCTTGGAGAACGAGCCCATGTAGATGCAGCCCTCGGGGTTGCGGGCCGTGAGCGGTGCGGGCGGCGGGTTGTCAAACCACAGGTCGCCATAGGGGTTGTCTTCCACCAGCGGCAGGTTCAGCTCGGCTGCGGCCTGCACCAATGCCGCGCGGCGGGCTTCGCTCATGGTGCGGCCCGTGGGGTTCTGGAAGTTGGGCAGCACGTACAAAAAGCGCGCCTTGTTGGCGCCCGTGCCCACCTTGGCGCGCAGGTCGTCCACCAGCACGCCCTCGTTGTCGCTGTCCACGGCCACCACGGCAGGTTCCATGGGCGTGAAGGCCTGCAGCGCGCCCAGGTAGGTGGGCGTTTCCACCAGCACGCGGCTGTCCGTGTCGATGAGCACCTTGGCGATCAGGTCCAGCGCCTGCTGCGATCCGGTGGTGATGAGGATCTGGTCGGGGTTCACATCCCAGGGCAGGAAGTCGGCAATCGCCTGGCGCAGCGGGCCGTAGCCTTCGCTGGCCGCGTACTGCAGGGCCGCAGCGCCATCGTTGGCCAGCACGGCGGCCGAGGCTTCGGCAAAGGCCGAGACCGGGAAAGTCTTGGGCGAAGGCAGGCCGCCGGCCAGGCTGATGATGCCGGGCTTTTCGGTGACCTTGAGGATTTCGCGGATGACCGAGGGGTTCATGCGCTCGGCGCGGCGCGCCAGGGTCCAGGTGCTGGTCTGTGGGAGGTCGTTCAGTTTCACTCTTGCTCTCCTGCGGGCCGCGGTCAGATGTGCGCGCCCATGTTGCTAAATCGTCGCCAGAAAATCCGTCAATCCACGATGAACAGCGTGGCCCCGTTCGGCGCGGTGGAACGGTGGGGTTCCGCATTGTCGGCCACCTGGTAGCTCATGCCCGGGGTCAGCGTGAATGTGCGGCCGTCCGCCAGCTCGGTATGAAGTTCGCCGCTCATACAGAGCAGCACATGGCCTAGAGCCTGTTTGCGGTCTTTTCATAGTGCCCGTTGCCCCGCAAAAGCGGCAGGTGCTAGGCGACCACCGCAGCCGGGCCGGTGGCCCGGCGAGGACGGGCAACGCAGCGGATGCCGCTTTTGCGGGGCAACCCTTCGGGCAAGGCAGCACAAGGCCGCACTCAGCGTTGCGCACCTTGCCCAGGCATCCAGCCTGGGCGGCGGCACGCGCCTTGATTGCAGCCTTGTGCTGCCTTGCGGGCACCATGAAAAGACCGTAAACAGGCTCTTGCACCAGTGGTCTGAAACGTAGCCGGGCGTGGACTCCACCATCCGCACGCGCACCTCGCCAAACTGCTGGGTGCGCCAGAAGGCCTGGCCGGCCTGCGCGCTTTTCTCCTCGCGCGGGACCTGGGCCCAGTCGGTGGTGCCAAAAGAAAATTGTTCCAGCTTCATGCAGGGTTACCAGCAGGTCGGATAGGCATCTTCTTGCCCAGGTACACAGTGGCGATCACAGCCAGGGCGAAAACCAGTGTGGTGGCGTCCAGCCGCTCGCCCACGAGCGGCACGGCAAACAGCAGGCTCAGAAAGGGCTGCACCAGCTGGATCTGGCTCACCCGCACGGCGCCCAGGGCCAACGCGCGGTACCAGGCAAAGAAACCGATCCACATCGAAAACAGCGCCACGTAGGCAAAGCCCATCCAGGCCATGGCGCCGATTGCCCCGGGCGTGGCCGGCGCAAACCACCAGGCCACGGGCAGAGTGAGCGGCAGGCAACAGGCCAGCACCCAGCAGATCACCTGCTCGGCGCCGAGGCTCGGAGTGAGCCGCGCGCCGCCGATGTATCCGAAGGCGCCCGTGGTCATGGCAATCAGCAAATAGATGTTGGCCGCGCCCAGGTAGAGGCCGCCCGCGCGCCAGGCCATGAAGCCCAGCACCAGGCCGCTGCCCAGCACGGCACACGCCCAAAAACCCGCCGAAGGCCGCTGGCGATACCACAGCGCGCCCAGTACCGCCGTGGACAACGGCAGCAGCGCCGTGACCACCGCGCCGTGCGTGCTGGGCACGTACCGCAGCGCGAGCGCCAGGAACAACGGAAAACCCACGATCACGCCGAAAGCGGTGACGCCCAGCAGCGGCCACTGCGTGCGGCCGGGCACGTTCAGCCGCCCCTGGCTGCACTGCCACGCGAGGTATCCGGCAGACAGCAGCCCCGCCACCGCCGCACGGCCGAAAGTGACGAACCAGGGCGAGAGCTGCGGCGCTTCCACCGGGCCCACGGCCAGCCGCGTCATCGGCAGCGTGGCGGCGAACAGGGCCACGCCCACCAGGCCCCAGACCAGGGCTTCGCGTTCCTGTGCCGGGTTCATAGCGTGAGCATCCACACGGCCGTCGCCACCAGCACCAAAGCCAGCGCACGGTTGAACCACAGCAGGCGGCGGCCCTGGGCCAGCCACTGGCGCAGCAACGAGCCCACGAGCGCATACACAAAATTGCTGGTGAACGCGAACGCCATCATCACGGCGCAAATGATGGCCAGCCGCTCGCCCGGGTTGGCCGCAGGCTGGCCAGCGGCGTTGACCACCCAGCCCGCGCTGAGCGTGAGCGCCAGCATCCACGCCTTGATGTTCACGAACTGCAGGGCCACGCCCTGCCAGAAGGTCACGTTCAGGCGGCTACCGTCCACTTCGGTCAGCTGTCCGGCGCGGCTGAGCTTGAACGCCAGCCACAGCATGTAGGCAACGCCCGCCAGCGTCACGCCCCAGCGCAGCGCGGGCACACCGGTGATGAGCGCCCCGAGGCCCAGCCCGCTGGCGAGCATGAGCAGCGTCCAGCCAGTGGGCACCGCCAGGCAAAAGCGCAGCGCGCGTTGGAGGCCCAGGTTGGCGGCCAGCGCGGTGGACAGCGTCGTGTTGGGCCCCGGCGAAAAACTCATCGCAGTGCAGAACAACAGCAGGGCGGTGAGTTCGGCGGCGCTCATGGGGGTGCGGTGGGGTGGTGAAAGCAGGTGGTGTTGTGTCTCGCTGCACTTCAATGTAATCTTGGTCGCCAGTACACAATCAATACAGTTTGGCATAGCAGTTGCGCATCTGTATTGGTCGCGATGGCAGTACACCGGGACTCACCATGCTGATGAAAACCTCTTCCCAGTCGCTCACCGAGCAGCTGTCCGCCCGCTTTGCGGAGCGCATCCGCAACCGCCTGCTGGCACCTGGCGCGCGGCTGCCATCGGTGCGGCAGTGCGCGCTGCAGCACGACGTGAGCCCGTCTACCGTAGTGGCAGCGTACGACCAGCTGCTGGCCCAGGGGCTGGTGGAAGCGCGCAAGAACCGCGGCTTTTTCGTGCGCGAGGCCGCGCCGCCCGGCGTCCCCGTGCCCGACACCGTGGACGTGGCCGCCATGGAGGCGGCAGGCAGCCGGTGGAGCACGGCCCACTGGTTTGCCGCCCGGGGCGCGGCGCGCGGCGCCCCGCCAGTGAATGCCACGGCACTCATCCGCGGCATGTTCCACAAGATCAGCGACAAGCCCCAGCCCGGCATGGGCGTGTTTCCCTCCGACTGGCTGGAGTCCACCTTCATGCCCGCCGCCGTGCGCAAGGTGACCAGCACACGGGCGCTGCAGGACTTCTCGCTGCAGTACGGCGAACCGCTGGGCGACGCGGGCCTGCGCCGCAGCCTGTCCAAGAAGCTGGCCACGCTTAACGTGCATGCAGCGCCCGAGCAGATCATCACCACGGTGGGGGCCACGCACGCGCTCGATATCGTGAGCCGCACGCTGCTGCGCCCGGGCGACCCGGTCATGGTGGAGGAGCCCGGCTGGGCCGTGGAGTTTGCGCGGCTGGCAGCCCTGGGCATGCACATCCTGCCCGTGCCGCGCCGCGCGGACGGGCCGGACCTGGAGGTCATGGCCCGGTACTGCGAGGTGCACAAGCCCAAGCTCTACGTGAGCGTGAGCGTGTTCCACAACCCCACGGGCTACTGCCTCTCGCCCGGCAGCGCGCACCGCATCCTGCAGCTGGCCAACCAGCACAACTTCCATGTGGTGGAAGACGACACCTACAGCCACATCGCGCCTGAGCACGCCACGCGCCTTACCGCGCTGGACGGCCTTTCTCGCACCATCTACGTGAGCGGCTTCGCCAAGATCCTCGCGCCCAACTGGCGCATCGGCTACCTGGCCGCCCACCCCGCCCTCATCGAGCAGCTGCTGGACACAAAGTTGCTGGCCACGCTGACTACGCCCGCGTTGCTCGAAAAAGCGCTGGCCCTGTGCATCGAACAAGGCCAGCTGCGCCGCCATGCCGAGCGCATCCGCACCCGGCTCGACGCCGCCCGTGCGCGCAGCGTGAAGCTGGCGCTCTCCGCTGACTGCAGCTTTGCGGCCGAGCCCGTGGGCCTGTTTGGCTGGGTGGATACGGGCGTGGACACCGACGCGCTGGCGCAGCGCATGCTGGACGAGGGCTACCTGCTCGCGCCCGGCGCGCTGTTCCACGCCGAGCGCAAGCCCAGCACGCTCATGCGCATCAACTTTGCGACCACGCAGGATGCAGCGTTCTGGCGCGTGTTCCAGCGTGTGCGCGCGGAGCAAGGGCGTTAGCCCAAAGCTATAAAATTGATAGCGATCAGCGCTTTATGGATAAGCGCTAGGAGCCTGTCGGACTTGGAGCGTCGAAAACGAAAATTGGCCCCAGCGAGGAGACCGCTGACGGTGAAAAGATCGGGAAGTGGGCCTGGAAGCCGCTGTTCAGTTTTTGCCGGATTTGCAGCCCCATAGCCCAGCTATGGGGCAAAAAGACGGTGTTCTCGAAGAGCGGCGTAGCCAAAAATGGACCGCTGCGGTCAATTTGCAGCCGACGACTTCCAAGTCCGACAGGCTCCTAGAGGCTAAAAAGGCTTGAAAAATTCAAGCCTTGCGTTCCACCTCCAGGTCCGCCAGCACGCGCAGCAGGGCGCGGTTGACGTCCTCCAGCACCATCTCATGCGTCTCGCACAGCTGGCGGATGGCACTGGCGTCGTCCGTCTCCAGCGCGCAGGCCATCTGCAGGCCGCTGGCGTAGGGGCCGGTTCCCAGCACGGTGGCGTCGTAGATGCGTTCGGACAGCGGCAGGCGGCGCAGGATGGTTCCCAGCGGCTCGCCCAGCAACTCGTCCAGGCGCGACAGCAGGCCGCACAGGTAGATCTCGCGGCGCAGGTCGTTCTCGATGCCTGCATCCAGCAGGTGGGCCATCAGGTCGGCGCGTATCACCATGCTCTCGCGCACAGGTTGCATGTTGGGGTCGGTGCTGGCGTGCGGCAGCTGGTCGGACAGCCAGCGCTTGATGGAGCCATAGCCCATCATCACCAGCCCCCGCCGCAGCGAATCGATGCCGGTGCGCAGCCCCAGCGCCGCCGAGTTGGTGTAGACCATGAAGCGGTAAGCCAGCAAAGGGTCCTCGCCCATGATGGCCTCAAACGTCTCCAGAGACTCTTCCGCGTCGATGGACTTCATGAGCTTGAAGATCACCTCGTGCGAGGGCTGCTGCGGCGTGTGGCGCATGCTGTAGAGCACGTCTTCTGCGGGCCAGCCGGCCAGTGCCAGGGCGTTGTGCTGGTCCAGGCAATGCTCCATCAGCGCGCGGCTGGCAATGCCTTCGTACATCTGGCCTGCCAGCACGGGGCTGGCAGGGCGCGCGGCATGGGCCGGGGCGCCGGGCCGGGTGGGCGCGGTCTTGAGGGCCGCCACGGCCGCCTCGGGGCTCAGCGTCAGCAGACTGTTGTCAAAGCAGCGCGCAATGTCGGCCTCGGGCAGCTTGGTGATCTCGCCGCGCCAGACGAGCTTGAGCCCGCGCTGGTGCGCCAATTTGACGCGGGTGTAGATGGCCGAGTCGGACAGCCATTCGCCGCGCACCTCGATCCACGGCGAGCCGCGCGGTGCGTGCTCCAGAAAGTCGCACAGCAGCTGGCGCGATTGGGCCGAGATGAGCAAAGGGGGGGAGCTGGCCGACCACAGCTCCTGCAGGGTGCGCAGCAGGTGGCCGGCATCGACGACGGCGGCGGATTCGTTGTGGGCGTAAAGCTGGATCGCGGCCAGCTTGCGGGCACGGTTCCACAGGGGGCGGTAGCCGAGTATCAGGCTGCCAAGAACGGATTGGACCATGTGCTCTCAGGCAAGGTAACGGGGCCTGCTCCCGGAAGGGCTTTGTTGTCTCTTCCGCCCGCGAGCAGGCACTAGCCGATGAAATTGAACAGGGACATCTTCTGGACCATGGCGTAGGACTTGAGGGCTGCCTCGTACCCTACCTGCTGGTTCTGAAAGTCCGAAATCCCTTTCATCATATCGAGATCCTCGGCCCGCGAACGGTCCTCCTCCAGCTGGATGGCGCGCTTGTCCAGGTCCCCTTCGATGCGGTCCGCGCGGTTGAGCAGGTCGCCCGCAAAGCCGCGGGATCCGTTGAGCCGGTTCATGGCCGCATCGATCTCGGCCAGGCCGCGGTTGATGGCGTGCGTGAGCGGGCCTGAGGCCGTGCTGCCGTCGGGGTTGGAGCCGTTGCGCACGGCGGCGATCACGTTGTCCAGCACCTGGAATACGTTGGACTGGGTGTTGGGGTCTGCGCTGTTGCGGATCACCGTGAACTCGTCGCCCGGGGCCGGCGCCCCACCGATGCCGATGGAAATGCCGTCGAACGCGATGGTGAACGGCGTGGACGTGGCCGACGTGGGCAGTGTGAACGGCTGCGGGCCGCTGGGCAGCACCGAGGTCATCGTGGCGCTGTCCAGCACGTCGTAGGTGGGTGCGGCGGCTGTGCCGCCGATGGTGATCACGTACTGGTCCACCGTGCTGGCGGCAAACGCCGTGGGGTCGGTCACCTGGCCCACCGTGGCCCAGGCCTTGCCCTGGTTGGCGGCGTTGATGTCCACCGTGAACACGCCGTTGCCCGTGGGCACGTCCATCCAAGCGGCCATGCCGTCCAGCACGCTGGCGATGCTGGTGGAGCCGCTGGCACCCTGGCCCGGCAGGCCGGCAAAACCGAACAGCGGGTTGGGGCCGGTGAAGGGCATTTCCGCGCTGCCCAGGCCCTGAAACAGCGGGATGCCGTTGGAGTCCTTGCGGTTGGCGTAGCTCAGGATCTGGTCGCGCAGGCTCACCAGCTGCTGGGCGATCGCATTGCGTTCCGTCTGGGTGTAGGTGCCATTGCCGGCGTTCACCACCAGCGCACGGAACTCCTGTATGGCATCGCCCGCCTGGCCGAGCGTGGACTCGGCCAGCGCCATGGTGTTGCGCTGGTTGCCCAGGGCGCGCACGTCCGTGTCGTTGCGCGCCAGGCGGTTGAGCGCGCGCTCGGCCTGGGCGGCAGCCACGGGGTCGTCGCTGGCGCGCACGACACGCTTGCCGGAGGTCAGGTTTTCCTGCAGGTTGGACAAGCCCGTCTGGCGCGATGCGAGGTTGCGCAAGGCGTTGTCGAACATGTTGGCCGTGCTGACGCGGTAGAAATTGCTGCTCATGGTGTTCTCCTGCGCGGGCGGTGCTTCTGGCGCTCAGCGCTCAGCGGCCCAGGCCCTGGATCAGCGAATCAAAAATGCTCTGCGCGATCTGGATCATCTTGGCCGATGCCTGGTAGGCCTGCTGGTATTGGATCAGCTTTGCGGCCTCTTCGTCCAGGTTCACGCCCGAGATGGCGGTGCGGTCCCGCTCCAGGTTGGCGGCGATGGTGTTTGACAGCTCGGCTGCAAACGTGGCGCTCTGGGTGCGTGTGCCCACCTGGGCGATGGCACCTGCATACCCGTCGCTCATCGTCGCGTTGTCGAACATCTTCACGTCGCGCAGGCCCATCAGTGCGTTGGCATTGCCCGCGTTGCGTGTGTAGTAGTCGCCGTATTGCGCGTCGGTGGCATTGCCCACCGTCACGGTGTCGCCGGTGTTGGGCGTGCCCTGCAGCGTAATCTCCCACCCGTCGATGTTGATGGGCTGGCCGGGCGTGTAGGGCCCGGTGGAGCCCGAAGGCGGTGTGGTCGAGCCCGTGACCGTGTACGTGAGCGGCGGCCCCGCGGCAAACGAAAGCTGCACGCCTGTGGGGGGCGGCAAGGTCAGCGCCGGGTTGCCCGTGGCCCGCAGGTTCACCAGCTGCAGGGATCCGCCGTTGGTGCTGCCCATGGCCGCGTTGATGGGGTTGGCAGCAGCCAGGTCGCGCGGCGAATACACCAGCGCCTTGATGTTGGCCGCAGCGGTGCTGAAGGGCTTGAACAGCATGCGCTCGCCCGGCACACCGGCCGTGGTGAGGTTGAAGTTGAGCCCGTCGATCTCCAGCGTGGCCAGGTTGGCAATGTCGGTGAACGCGGTGGCCTTGCCGTCGGACAGGCGCACCACCTGGCCGGCCGTGCCGGTGGTAAAGCGGATTTCGTAGTCCGATGCGGAAAACTGCGTGGGGTTGGCAAAACTCACCGATCCCACGGCCCCGCCGCTGGTCATGCCCGGCATGCTGGTGGGCAGCGCGAACAGGTCAGTGCCCAGCTGGCCGTCCAGCGTCAGGCCCAGCTTGTGCTGCTCGTTCATCGTCATGCCGATGGCCATGGCCATGCGGCCGAGCAGGTTGCGGCCCTCGGCCAGGTCGTTGTTGTTGAAGCGCAGCAGGCCCGACACCGAGCCTCCGCCCAGCGTGTTCTCGTCGATCTCGATCGGCGTGGCGCCGGGGCGGTTGAAGAACAGCTTGAGCTGCCCGCTGCCCGGGAACGCGCTCGCATCCCCCACCGACAGGGCTGTGGCCGTGGTGCCCAGCACCAGGGGCTGGCTGCCGGCCACGAACAGGCCAATCGTGCCGTCGTCCGCCGGGATCTGCGTGGTCTGCACGTACTTGTTGATGTCGCGGATCAGCTGGTCCCGCTGGTCCAGCAGGTCGTTGGGGCTTTGGCCGTTACCGCGTGCGCGGGCAATCTGCTCGTTCACGCCGGCAATCTGCTGCGCCAGGCTGTTCACCGCCGTCATGCTGCTGGCCAGCTGCTCGGTGATGCTGTACTGAATCTCCTGCAGCTGCTCTGCGGACGACCGCATGCGTGCAGCGGTCTCGTCCATGCGCGTGAGGACCACGTTGCGCGCCGTGATGTCGGTGGGCGAACTCACCACATCGGCAAACGCGTTCATCATGTCGTTGATGGCGGCGCCCAGCCCGGCCGTGCCGCCGCTGAAGATCTCCTGCAGCTGCTTCAGGCGTTCCGCCCGCACGATGTCGGCCGCCTGCACCGATCCGGCCGTGGCCGCCTGGCGCGTGAGCAGCTCGCTCTGGTTGCGCAGGATGGTGTTCACATCCACACCCTGGCCGATGTAGCCGCCGCCAGTGAATTGGCCCTGCACCGTCTGCAGCTGCACCGTCTGGCGCGAATAGCCGGGGGTGTTGACGTTGGCAATGTTGTGGCCTGCGGTCTGCAGGGCCACCTGGTTGGCCAGCAGGGCGCGGGCGCCGACGTTGAGCAGGCTCATGGCTTACCTCGCGTTTTCATGCCTGAGCAGCACGTTGGGTGCGCAGCACGCTGTTGATGGCGCCCGTGAGCTTCTTTGCGTACTCCGGGTCGGTGGCGTAGCCGGCCTTTTGCAGGGCCGAGGCATAGGCCATGGCCGAGCCGGACTGGGCGACGGACTCGGCCTTCTCGTAGCGCGGGCTTTCCTTGATGAGGCGCGCATAGTCGCGGAAAGACTCTTCATACGAGTCGTAGGCGCGGAACTTGGCGGTCACCTTCTGGGGCTTGCCGTTGATGTATTCGGTGGTGGTGATCTCGGCCACCTTGCCCGTCCAGCCCTTGCCGGCCTTGATGCCGAACAGGTTGTACGAGGTGGTCCCGTCCTTGTGGCGGATCTCGCTCTTGCCCCAGCCGGTTTCGTGGCCGGCCTGGCCCAGCATGAAGCTGGCGGGAATGCCGCTTTCTTGCGCAACGCGGTCGGCGGTGCCGGTGAGGTGCTGCACAAAACCCTCGCGGCCCTTGGGCACGGGGGCGGTGGTGCTGGCGCCGCTGGTGGCAGCGTCTGGCGCCGTGCTGCGCGGCAGGTTGAAGCGCCGCTCCAGGCTCAGGGTCGAAGGCACGGAAAACTCTGCATCGGCCGCGCCGCCCATCTGGCGCGAGAGCTGGCGCGCGATCGCTTCAGACAACCCGCCCTGCAAACCCGACATGCTGACCGACAGCTGCTGGTCCAGCAGGTCCTGGCCCAGGTTGGCCTGCTCGCCATCCATCAGGCCGGACTTCATCGTGGCCTCGCGCATGCTCTTGATCAGCTCGCGCATGAAGAGCGATTCGAACTGCTTGGCCGCCTCGCGCGTGACTTGGGCGCTGTTGGCCGTGCCCGCCTCGAATTTGAGCGCGTTCAGCGAGCGGATGTCCACCGCCAGCGCGTTCTGCGTGCTGGCGGTGGGGGACGAAGAGGGCAGGTTGATGGCCATGGGTGCGCCTCCCGGTCAGATCACTTCCAGCTCGGCGTTGAGCGCGCCGGCCGCCTTGATGGCCTGCAGGATGGCCAGCAGGTCGCCCGGTGTGGCGCCCAGCGAATTGAGGGCGCGCACCACGTCCGCCAGCTGGGGCGAAGGCGGCATCTGGATCACGTTGCCGGGCTCCTGGTTGATGGTGATCTCGCTCTTTTGCGTGACCACCGTCTGCCCTTGCGACAGCGGGTTGGGCTGGCTGATGACGGGGGTGGAGCTGATGGTGATGGACAGGTTGCCGTGTGCGATGGCGCAGGGGCCCAGCGTGACAGCCTGGTTCAGCACCACCGACCCGGTGCGGGCGTTGATGACCACCTTGGCAGAGGGCGCAGTGAATTCCAGTGGCAGCTCTTCCAGGTCGGCAATGAAGCCCACGCGCGCACCGGGGTCCATGGGCGCGCGCACCTGCACCGTGCGGCCGTCCAGCGCGGTAGCCAGGCCGTTGCCCAGCTTGCCGTTGATGGCCTGGGCCACGCGGCGCGCGGTTTGAAAATCAGAGGCATTGAGCCCGAGGGTGATGGTGTCGCCTTCGTTCAGCGGCGTGGGCACGGCGCGCTCCACCTGCGCGCCCTGCGGAATGCGGCCGGCGCTCAAGTGGTTGATCTGCACCTTGCTGCCGCCTGCCGAGGCGCCCGCACCGCCCACGACCATGTTGCCCTGGGCCAGGGCGTAGATCTCGCCGTCGGCGCCGCGCAGCGGCGTGGCGATCAGCGTGCCGCCCTTGAGCGACTTGGCATTGCCCATGGACGACACGTTCACGTCGATCATCTGGCCGGGCTGCGCAAAGGCCGGCAACTGTGCCGTGACGATGACGGCCGCCACGTTCTTGAGCTGCAGCTGCCCCGCCGCGGCCGGCGGCAGGCTGATCCCCATCTGCTGCAGATAGTTGGCCATGGCCTGCGTGGTGTAGGGCATTTGCGTTGTCTGGTCGCCCGTTCCGTCCAGCCCCACCACCAAGCCGTAGCCCGTGAGCTGGTTGGTGCGCACACCCTGCACGGCGGCCACTTCCTTGATGCGCAAGGCGTGAGCGGGCGCAGCCGAGGCGACGGCGGCCACCATCACCACCAGCGGCAGCCACAGGGCGCGTAAATGGCGTTGGAATGAGGTGGGAGACAGGGCTTTCATGCCACCGATTGTGGGCGGCCCCGCGCAGAACTAAAACCCAAAAAGAAGCCGGTTCACCGGCTTTTTGCGGCACTCGCGCAGCGTGCCAAGGGAGAGAAGAGAATTTGAATAAAAACAGCCTCCAGCGCTTGATGGATAAGCGCTGAAAGCTATCATTTTTGATGGCGGCACTGCCGTCGCACAGGCGCGGCCCCAGCGAGGGCAGCCGCGCAAGGGCCACCCCGCCGCGCTGGCTGCGTCCCCCTCCCGTAGCGCGCAGCGCGTAGAGAGAGGGGAAGGCGCGAAGCGCCTCAGGGTGGGCCTCTCTAGAACGGCGTGATGGTGTTGAAGAACCGCCCCATCCACCCCATCACCTGCGCCTCGTTCTGCGCGCCGCGGCCGCGCGACTCGACGCGCACGTTGGCCACCTGGGTGGACGCGATGATGCTGCCCGGCTGCAGCGCGCGCGGGTCGATGGTGCCCGAGAAGCGCAGCACGTCCACGTTCTGGTTGACGCCGATCTGCTTTTCGCCTGCCACGATCAGGTGGCCGTTGGGCAGCACGTCGACCACGGTGGCGGTGATGGAGCCCTGGAAGGTGTTGGCGCTTTCGGTGCCGCCCTTGCCAGCAAAAGTGTTGCCGGAGTTGGCGCCCACGCCCAGCTTGTCGGTGAAGGTTTTGCTGGTGAAGGGCAGGGCGCTCACGCCTGCGGAGATTTCGGACGTGCGGTCCACGGTGGACGAAGACTTCTGGCTGGCCGTCACGTTCTCGATGATCTGGATCGTGACGCTGTCGCCCACCAGGCGCGCGCGGCGGTCTTCAAACGCGGGCCGGTAGCTGGCGGTGTGGAACAGGCCACCAGTCACGGGTGGCGGTGTGCGCGGCGCGGCGGCCAGGGGCGGCGGCGTGGTGGGCAGAATGTCCACCGGCGGCGGTGGCGACAGGCTGGCGCAGCCTGCGCTGATGATGGCGGCGCCCAGCACCGTGGTGTGGACGCACAGGCGGCGAATCAATGTCTTCATGGCAGTCACCCTGGGATTGCGCGGTGGTGGTTACAGCTGTGCCAGCTTGGCCAGCATCTGGTCGGAGGTCTGAATGGCCTTGGAATTCATCTCGTACGCGCGCTGCGTCTGGATCATGGTCACCAGCTCTTCCACCACGTTCACGTTGGACGATTCCAGAAAACCCTGGCGGATGTATCCCAGGCCGTTGGTGCCCGGCGTGCCCTGCTGCGGCTGGCCCGACGCGGCCGATTCCTTGAACAGGTTCTGGCCAATCGGCTCCAGCCCCGCGTTGTTGACAAAGCTGGACATGGCCAGATTGCCCAGCGGCTGGGGCTGCGTGTTGCCGGGCACGATGGCGGACACCGCGCCTTCGGTGCTGATGCTGATGCTGGTGGCATTGGCCGGCACCGTGATGCCGTTGGCCACGGGCAGGCCGCTGGAGGTGACCATGCGGCCCTGCGCGTCGATCTGGAACGAGCCGTCGCGCGTGTAGCCGATGGTGCCGTCGGGCAGCGTAACTTCAAAAAAGCCGTTGCCGTTGATGGCCACGTCCAGGCTGTTCTTCGACTCCTGCAGGCTGCCCTGCACAAAGTTGCGGCTGGTGGCCACGGTGCGCACGCCCAGGCCCAGGTGCAGGCCGGTGGGCAACTGGTTCTGCTCGTCGTTGTTGGCGCCCACCTGGCGCAGGTTCTGGTAGATCAGGTCTTCAAACACCGCGTTGTTGCGCTTGAAGCCGGTGGTGGACACGTTGGCCAGGTTGTGCGAGATGACGTCGAGCTGCGTCTGCTGGGCGGACATGCCGGTCTTGGCGATCCAGAGGGAATTGATCATGGTGCTTCTTCCTTGAGGCGGTGGCGCTGCGGATGCTCGGGGTTAGCCGTTCAGGCTCAGCAGCTGGCTGGCGGCCTTGTCGGCGGTTTCGGCGGTCTGCAGCAGCTTGATCTGCTGCTCGAACTGGCGGGACGCGGCGATCATGCCCACCATGCATTCCACCGGGTTCACGTTGGAGCCTTCGACGGCGCCGGCCAGCATGCGGGCGTTGGCGTCGTTGGGAATCGGGTCGCCCGAGGCAGTGCGGAACAGGCCGTCGTCGCCGCGCTTGAGCGGGTCTTCCGCCGTGGGCGTGGCCAGCTTGATGCGGCCCACGGGCTGCGCGGCCTGGCCGGGCACCTTGGCGGTCACTGTGCCGTCCGAGCCCAGGCTGATCTCTGCGCCCGGCGGCACGTCGATGGGCGCGCCGCCGTCCGACAGCACCGGCAGGCCGGTGGGCGTGAGCAGTTGGCCCTGGGCCGACACTTCAAAGATGCCGGCGCGGGTGTACGCCTCGGTGCCGTCCAGCCCCTGCACGGCAAACCAGGCATTGCCCATGGCCATGGCATCCAGGTTGCGGCCGGTGCGCTGCACGGGGCCGGGGGTGTTCACGTGGCCGGAAGTGGCCTCCAGCGCAAACACGCGGGTCTTGGCGCCGTCGCCCTGAATGGGCACCGAGCGGAACGTGGACATCTCGGCCCGGAAGCCGTTGGTGGACACGTTGGCCAGGTTGTTGGACAGCACGGCCTGCCGGTGCGCGGCCGCGCTCGCGCCGGTCATCGAGGTGTAGATGATGCGGTCCATGGCAGGTTACTCCGTGTGCTTCTGTTTTGATAGCTGATAGCGCTTGATGGATAAGCGCTAGAGGCTGTTTTTGGTTGAAATCAATGCGTGATCTGGTGCGTGGCCGATCAGCGCAGATTCACCAGGGTGGACATCACCTGGTCCTGCGTCTTGATGGTCTGCGCATTGGCCTGGTAGGCGCGCTGGGCGGTCATCATGTTGACCAGCTCGGCCGTCAGGTCCACGTTGGAGTCTTCCAGCGCACCCGAGCGCAGCGAGCCGAAGTTGCCGTCGGTGGCAGCGCCCACCACGGGCTGGCCGGACTCGAACGTCGCGGCCCAGTTGTTGCCGCCGATGGAGGCCAGGCCCTGCGTGTTGCGGAAGCTCGACAGCGCCAGCTGCCCCTCGGCGCGCGTCACGCCGTTGGAGTAGCGGGTCATGATCATCCCGTTGTTCTCGACGTTGATGCCCGTCAGCTCGCCGGCCGTGTAGCCGTCCTGGCTGAGGTTGGACACCGCGAACTTGGTGCCGAACTGCGTCACGCCGCTCAGGTTGATCTCCACGTCGTAGTCGGGCAGGTTGTTGGGGTTGGGCGGCGTGGGGCTCACCGTCAGTGGCAGCGAGAAGCCGGTGGCCGGCGGTGCGGCCACGGGGCCGGTGATGGCGCCGTTGTTGTCAAAGGTGATCTGGCCGATGGGCGTGGCCACCACGGGGGGCACGGCCAGCGGGTCGTCGAGCTGGTCGTACACGTCCCACGTGTTGTCGGTCGCGGTCTTCTGGAAGTACAGGTTCACCGGCTTGGCCACGCCCTGGCTGTCGTACACGTTGATCGACGTGCCATAGGTGGCGCGCGGCGTGGCGGGCACGGGCGGGGTGGCGGCAGGGTCGCCTGCGGCATCGGTGGCGCGGGCGTCCAGGTTGAACGACGCGGTGATCGTGGTGGTCTGCCGGGCCGGAATGGGCTCGGTGGTGGGGAACACCATGGGAATGGGGTTGGTGCCCGTGCGCAGGCCCGTGTTGGGGTCCACCGGGTAGCCCATCACCTTGGCGTTGTCGTTGGTGATCATGTTGCCCACCTTGTCCAGCTTGAAGTTGCCGGCGCGGGTATAGGCCGAGGTGCCGTCGGGCATCAGCAGCGTGAAGAAGCCGTTGCCGTTGATGGCCACATCCAGGCTGTTGCCGGTGATGGTGAGGTTGCCCTGCGAGAACTGCTGGGCCACGTCCGCCACTTCCACGCCAATCCCGGCATTGATGCCGCCGGACGAGCCGATGGCCGAGGCCACCATCTCGGCAAACTCGGCGCGCGAGGCCTTGAAGCCGACGGTGTTCGCGTTGGCGATGTTGTGGCCAATCACGTCCAGGTTCTTGCTGGATGCGTTCAGGCCCGAAAGGCCTTGCTGGAAGCTCATGGTGTTCTCCTAGGGAAGCGAGAGGGGTGCGGGGTGTGCAGGGGGGGTGTGAAAAAAACAAAGGGGTGCGGTGCAGCGGCCGTGCGGTGTGCTTACAGGACAGCCTTGACCTTGTCGTAGGTCACCGTGCCGCCACCAGCCAGGTCCAGCGTCAGCTGCCCGCCGCTGCTGCCCGTGCCCGTGACGCGCGACTGCACGAGCGGCGTGCTTTCCACCGCCACGCCCTTGCTGTTGAGCGCGGTGACCTTGAAGCGCAGGTCGCTGGTGCTGCCGGCGTATTTGCTGGCGTCCCATTCGAAGCTGTGGCGGCCGGCGGTCTTTGTGTCCAGGTCCAGCGTGCCCACCAGCTGGCCGCCGGCGGTCAGGATCTCGACCTTCACATCCGCGGCCGCGCCGCTCAGCTCGAACATGCCGCTGCCAACGCCTTCGTCCACGGACAGCTTGTCGCCTTCGGTCACCACATCGCGCCCGATCATCGAGGCACCCTGCAGCATCTGCATGGAATTGAACTGCTCTGCAATGCCCAGCATGGTGTAGTTGAGTTGCTGGATGCCGGTGACGGTGTTGATCTGCGCGATCTGCGAGGTCATCTGCGCGTTGTCCAGCGGGTTCATCGGGTCCTGGTTCGTGAGCTGGGCTACAAGCAGCTTGAGGAACCGGTCCTGCGCGCCCTCGGCGTCGCTGGCCGAGTTGGTCTTGGAGGCCGACGTGTCGGTGGTGGTGGTCGTGTTGTTGCTGACGCCGTAGATCATGGTGGCACCTGGTGTGACTGTTTACTGGCCCATCTGCAGGGTCTTGAGTAACAAGGTCTTGGCCGTGTTCATGACCTCGACGTTGTTCTGGTACGAGCGCGAGGCCGAGATCATGTTGACCATCTCCTCCACCGCGTTCACGTTGGAATGGTTGACATAACCCTCGGCATCGGCGGACGGGTGGCTGGGGTCGTGCACGCGGCGGCCGGGCACATTGCTTTCGGTCACGCCGCTCACGCGCACGCCCGCGGAGCTGTCGGCGCCCATCGGCTCCGTCTGAAAAACGACCTGCCGCGCCTTGTACGCCTGGCCGTCCGGCCCGGCCACGGCATCCACGTTGGCCAGATTGCTGGCCACCACGTTGAGCCGCTGCGACTGCGCGCTGATGGCGCTGCCGGACACGTTGAAGATGGAGAACATGGACATCGCGGGTCTCGCTTTCTTTCTTTTCTCAGTCTGCGCGGGCGGCTTACTGGCCCTGGATGGCGCTGAGCATGGTCTTGGCGTTGCCGTTGATGAAGCGAAGCGTGGCTTCGTAGCGCACGGCGTTGTCGGCAAAGGCGGCGCGTTCGCGGTTCATGTCCACCGAGTTGTCGTCCAGCGAGGGCTGCGTCTGCACGGCATAGCCCAGCGTGCCGCGAGCATCCAGGGCGGAGCCGCCACTGCGCGTGACGGGTACGGGGATGTGGCGTGGGTCGGTGGCACCGGCCGTGCCCACCACGCCCGACAGCACCTGGCGTGTGACGCCGGAGATAGTGCTGCCGGAGGCGGCATCGGCCCCCGCACTGCGGGTGGCGGTGGCTTCGCTCAGCGCGTCGCTGAACTTAAAGTCGCGGGCCACATAGCCCGGCGTGTCGGCGTTGGCGATGTTGCTGGCGATGGCGCGCTGGCGCTCGGCCCGCAGAATCAGTGCGGTGCCGTGGAAGTCCAGCCGGTTGGTCATCTTGTCGAGCATGGGGGCCTCACGCCGTGGGTTGCAAGGGCGCCGGTGTCTCGCTTGCAGGCGGTTTCCGGCGTGGCTCGATTATGGAAATCGCGGCATTTTTCTAAAGCGCGAAGAACGCGGAAATGGGTGCGCAGTTTTGGGCTTTGCCCGGCGGCCGACTGCCTATAGTTCCAGGGGTCGAATGGCATCTGCCCTGCCCGTTGACATGCCCGTCCCTCCCAATCCTTGCCCGGTGGCAGCCGGGATGCGTGCCCTGGAGGCCAGCCATGCGCCATCGTTTTTCCTCTGTTCTTTCTGCATTGCGCTCGCCGCACATTGCGGGCGCCCCGCATTGGGTGGTGCACGCGCGCATGTTGCGCAGTGCGCTTGCGCTGCTGGCCCTGGGTGCCGCCGCGCTGGCGGGCCCGGCCGCAGCCCAAGATGCCGCGGCCGACCCGGCTGCGGACCTCGCCCCCATCACCCAGCGCTGGCTGGACGATGCCGTTGCCCGCAACCAGACTGCAGGCATGCCGCTGCGCATGGAGGTGAGCGTGGGCAACCTGGACCCGCGCCTGCGCCTGGCGCCCTGCGCGCGGGTGGAGCCTTACCTGCCCGTGGGCGCGCGCCTGTGGGGCCGCACCCGGCTGGGCCTGCGCTGCGTGCAGGGCGCAACGGCCTGGAACGTGTTCTTGCCCGTGACCGTCAAGGCGTATGGCCCGGCCTGGGTGCTGACCAGCAACGTGGCGCCGGGCGCGGTGCTCACGGCCAACGACGCCACCGAGTCCGAGGTGGACTGGGCGGCAGACACCAATGCCGTGGTGGCCAACCCCGAGCAGTGGGTGGGGCAGGTCGCATCGCGCCAGCTGGTGGCGGGGCAGGCGCTGCGCCAGAACATGGTGCGCGCACCCCAGCTATTCCGCGCCGGCGCCCAGGTCAAGGTGGTGGCGCAGGGGCCAGGTTATGCCGTCACGGCCGCCGGACAGGCGCTGGCAGCAGCGGGTGCTGGAGAAACTGTGCGCATCCGCATGAACAATGGCCGAATCATTGCTGGAATTGTGGGTGCCGATGGAACAGTAGAGGTCGCACTTTGATGACGCAGCCACGATAAATGGCTAAAGTCGCCGGCAAATGCGTCGAAAACATTGCTACTGTGCCCCACATGATGCGGGGCAATGGAGAGAGCGATGAAGATAGGTCAAAAACCGGAACTCCCGGCCGCGCTGGCACAAACCGGGCAGGCAAAGCCCGCCAAAAGCCCAGTTGCAGCCCGCGCTGAAGGAGCCGCCAAGGACGCCGTGGCCGCGTCGGCCGCCGGTGTGCCTGTCACGGTTTCCAGCTCCGTCCGGGGGCTTGACCAAGCTACCCGCACTTCAGGCGATTTCGATGCCGGCAAGGTCAAGGCCGTGCGCACCGCAATTGAAAACGGCACGTTCTCGGTGGATGCCGACGCCATTGCCGACAAGATGCTGTCCAACGCCCAGGAGATCCTGGCCCGCTCGCGCGGTTGAACCCGTCCTTTTCTCGGCACCTCCACCCCATTTCTGAAGCCTCTGCATGGACCTGGAATCTGCGCTGAGCCATGTTGAACAACAGGTCGAGGCCGTCTCGGCCGCCCTGCTGGCCACGGACGCGCCCGCGCTGGAGCGGTGTGGCACCGCGCTACGCAACGCCGCCGCCGACCTGGCCCAGGTGCTGGGGCGCACCGACCGCACATCTCTTCCTCCCTCTGTCGCCCAGCGCCTGCAGGCCGTAAGCGACAGCGTCGCCATGCAGCGCGACAACCTGGCGCGCGTCGCCGCCCTGACCGACCGTCAGGTGGCCACCGTGCTCCCGCCCACAGACACCAGCACCTACGGCGCGCGCCCCGGCAATGGCGCCGCGCGGATCTACAAGGCAGCGGGTTAAGAGCTGCACCGATGACAGTTTGGGGCGATGCTCCAAAAAAGAGAGCTGCTAGCGCTTGAAGATCAAGGGATTCAGATGTTTTTCATCTGAAGTCCTTATCCATCAAGCGCTAGCAGCTCTTCTTTCTGTAGCGTATCTGACCAACTAGCGCAGCGCAGGGCGCCGTTCAACACCGACCTGAGGCCCCGCCAGCGCCACCTTGGAACTGGCTTCGCCAGGCCATGGTTGGTGTCGCCCTGTGGGGGAAGGCGCCGCAGGCGACTCAGGGGGCTTGAACAGGTTCCTCAATGCGCGCGCATCTTGGCGCGCAGCCGCGCGATGGACTGGCTGTGCAGCTGGCACACGCGCGATTCGGTCACGCCCAGCACGGCGGCGATTTCCTTGAGGTTCATGTCATGTTCGTAGTACATGCCCATGATGTGTTGTTCGCGTTCGGGCAGGCTCTTGATGGCGTTGACGAGGGACATCTTCAGCCGCTGGTCGCGCAGCAGTTCCAGCGGGTCGGCGTCGGCATCTGCCACGTGGCGGTCCAGAAAACCGTCATCGTCCTCGTTGCCATGGGTCATGTCCTCCAGGTACACCAGCTGCGTGCCGCGCACCTTGCCCAGCAGGCTCTGGTAATCGGCCAGGCTCAGGCCCATCTCGCTCGCAATTTCGGATTCGAGCGGGCTGCGGCCGAGCTTTTGCTCCAGGCGCTGCACGGCGTGCTCAATGTCTTTTTGGCTCTTGCGCGAGCTGCGGCTCATCCAGTCGCCTTCACGCAGTTCATCGAGCATGGCGCCGCGGATGCGCTGGGTGGCGAAGGTTTCAAACTGAACGCCCTGCGCCACTTCGTAACGCGACAAGGCTTCTGCCAGGCCCATCATGCCGACCTGGATCAGGTCGTCCAGCTCCACATTGGGAGGCAGCTTGGCGATCATGTGGTGCGCGATCCGGCGGACCAGCGGAACATGCTGGCGGATCATCGCGTCACGATCAAGCTGGCCTTTGGCGGTGTACATAGTGAGCGTGTGATGCACCGGGTGAACGTCAGTGACTCCGTACAAGGTGTGCGGAACTGCCCTTGGGGGCAAAGGAGTGCAACGCGGGCAGCGACTCAGCGATGGTGCCCGCATTTTCCAGCAGTTGCAAGGCCAGGCGCTGAAGCTCCTGGGGGTTCTGCGTGGCGATGGTGGTGGTCCGCACGGGGCCGCCCAGGTGGCGTTCTGCGCAGCCCTGCAGGGTGAGCAGGGCCGACTTGGTCTTGCGCCGTTCGGCGGCGCCTGCGCCGCGCAGCAGGGCGGCCACCATGCAGGGCAGGCCGGTGTCCACCGCGATCTGCTTGAGACTCTTGTAGCTGCTCATCACTCCGGCGGCGCCGTCGCCCATCACCACCAGCGGCACGGTGGCCGTGTGCGTGAGCAGGGGTCCTAGCGTGGCGGCCGGGGCGTGCAGCACCACGATGCCATAGGTCCTGAAGTAGGGCAGCAGGCTGTGCAGCGGCGCGGCGTCACTGCGCTCGGCCGCACGACTCATGCGCAGCATGCCGCGCGCGGCCGGGATGACGGCCAGCGAGGAGGCCGTGGCCCCCAGGTTCAGTTGCACATCGTCGCGCCACGACGCCTGCTGCAGCAGGTGCAGCAGGCCGGGGGAGTCGTCGGTCTCCTGCGCAGTACCGTCGAGCACCACCACGGGGTAGCCCAGGCGCTGCAGGCTGGCGCAGATCTGCCACAGGGCCTCCAGCCCCGTGGGGCTGTTGTCCTGGCTGGCCACGGCCACCACGCGCAGGTCGGCCTGCGGAGTGAAGCTGTGCAGGCCTGCGGCCTGGTGGAATCCGATATCAAGCATCGACCAGCCCCCTGTCCGCCACGGTGTCGGGCGAGTGCGAGAAAAAGAAGTTCAGGTCCGCCGCCTTGGGGTCGAACGCCGATTTGGCGGGCGAACGCATGGAGGTGGAAATGAGCTTGTGTGCGTCGGCGCGTTCCCAGTCTTCGGGCACGCGCTGGCCATTGGTCACGCCGCGCAGCACCATCTGGTGGCGGATCAGAGCGTCAATCGCGGGGCCCAGCTTCACGGCCTCGTCCACCTTGGAGAGGATGGCCTGCGGAACAGGTCCGTGCGTGCCTGCGGTCTTGAAGGCGGTGAGCACGTCGTCCAGCGTGTCGCCATGGCAGCCGGCGTTGAGCACCAGCAGGCGGTTGACGCCCGGCAGGTCCAGCACGTCCAGCATGTCGCGCTTGCGCGGGTCGCGCGGGGCCACGCCGGTGGTGTCGATGAGCACCATCTTCTTGCCGCTGAGCAGGCCCAGCAGGTCTTGCAGCGCAGCGCGGTCGTGCGCCAGGTGCGCCACGATGCCCAGCATGCGGCCGTAGGTGCGCAGCTGCTCATGCGCGCCCACGCGGTAGGTGTCCAGCGTGATCAGGCCCACGCTGCCGGGGCCGTGGATGCGCGCGCACAGCGCGGCCAGCTTGGCTGTGGTGGTGGTCTTGCCCACGCCGGTGGAGCCCACCATGGCAAAGATGCCGCCTTGTTCGTACAGCGGCGGCTCGGCCAGATCGGTCTTGAGGTTGCGCTCCAGCACGTCCATGAGCCAGCGCACCGATTCGCCAGCCGACAGGTCTTCAGGCATGCGCTCCAGCACGGCTCGCGCCAGCGAGGGCGAGTAGCCCGCGCGGATCATCTTGAGCATCAGGTTGGACTGGATCGGGTCCTGCCGCGCCTGGCCCAGCCAGGCCAGGGTGTTGAAGCGGTCCTCGATCAGCTCCTTCATCGCGTGTAGTTCGTTCATCACGCTTTGCTGGTTGCTGCTCGACTGCGCGAGGCTGGCGCTGTTCGCTGCAGCGTCCTGGCGGCGGCGGGGCGGCTCGGGCGGGATGTCCATGGGGATGGTGCGCAGCGGGTTGTGGCGCACCACGGCGGGGGCGGCCATGCGCTCGCGCTCACGGTCTAGGCTCCGTTCACGGTCGGGCTCCTGGTCGCGGCTGCGCTCCGACAGCGTCTGCGGCTCGGCGCTGCCGTGCAGCGCCTCGTGGCGGCGGCGCAGCATGCGCTCACGCACGTAGTCCTGGAACGACAGTGTGCTCATGGCCAGCTGCTCGGTGTCCTCTTCCACCGGGTTGCGGCCCAGCGAGGACGCAGCGGCCATGCTGGCGCGCGGCGCGGCGCTGCTGCGGGCAGGCTGCGGTGCCAGCAGGGGCGGTGTGGACGACGATGCACCGCCTGCACTGCCGCCGTCCAGCGCAGACAGCGTGTCCTCGGCCGTGGCCACCACTTCCACGCCATTGGCGGTGGGGCGGTTGGACAGGATCAATGTGCCGTCGCCAAAGGCCATGCGCGCCTTGGCCAAAGCCTCCCGAGAGGTTGGGGCGGTAAAGCGTTTGATGTTCATGCTGATGCACCTTTAAGGATCGGCCCAATGCGGATGGTGTGGGTCTCGGGGATTTCGCTGTGCGCAAGCACCTGCAGGCGGGGCGCGACGCGGCGCACCAGGCGGGAGATGGCGTTGCGGATCTGATCGGGAACGAGCAGGCAGGCGGGCAGGCCCATTTCCTCCTGCTTCATGGCCACTTCGGCTGCCTTTTGCGTGAGGATGTCGGCCACGCCTGGGTCCAGCGCCGGGCCCGCGGCATTGCCCAGGGCCTGCACCAGCAGGCGCTCCAGACCCGGCTCGATGGCGATGACGTTGAGCTCGCGCGAGGGGCCGTAGATCTGCTGCACGATGGCTGGCGACAGGGCAATGCGCACGCGGCGGGCCAGCTCGACGGGGTCGGAGACGCTACCGGCATGTTCGGCCAGGGTTTCGATGATGGTGCGGATATCGCGGATGTGCACAGACTCTTCCAGCAGCAGCTGGAGCACCTTCTGGAACGTTGCGATGGAGACCATTTTAGGAACCACTTCTTCGATGAGCTTGGGGGCCAGTTTGGCCACGTGTTCCACCAGCTGCTGGGTTTCTGTGCGGCTCAGAAGCTTGGCGGCTTGCACTTGCATCAAGTGTGACAAATGGGTGGCCATCACGGTTTCGGAATCAACGACGGTAAAACCAGCCATTTGTGCGGCTTCCTTCTGCCGGTCGTCGATCCAGTGCGCGGGCAGGCCGAAGGCCGGGTCGGTGGTGGGCGTGCCTATCAGCGGCGTGGTGATGCCGCCCGGGTTGATGGCCAGGAACATGCCGGGGAAGGCCTCGCCTTCGCCTACCACCACACCACGCAGCGTGATGCGGTAGCCGCTGGGCTTGAGCTCCAGGTTGTCGCGCACATGCACGGCGGGCGGCAAGAAGCCGACCTCCTGCGCAAACTTGCGGCGCACGCCCTTGATGCGGGTGAGCAGGTCGCCTTGGCGGCTCTTGTCCACCAGGCTGATGAGGCGGTAACCCAGCTCCAGGCCCAGCAGGTCCACGGGTTGCAAGTCGTCCCAGGTGGCTTCGCCATCGCTGACCGGGGCTGGCGGCGCTTCCACCGGCGGCGGTACCTTCTGCCGCTCGTGCATCAGCCAGGCGACGTATCCCAGCAGCGCGCCCATGCTCAGGAACACCAGATGCGGCATGCCGGGGATGAGGCCCAGCAGCACCAGGATGCCGGCCGTCACGCCGAGCACGCGGGGCGACATGAACAGCTGCTCGACAATCTGGCGGCCCATGTCGTGTTCTTTGCCCACGCGCGAGATCACCATGGCGGCTGCCACCGAGATCAAGAGGCCCGGAATCTGTGCGACCAGCGCGTCGCCCACGGCCAGCAGGATGTAGCTGTCGGCTGCCTGCCCGGCAGACAGGCCGTGCTGCAGCATGCCGATGGCGAAACCGCCCACGATGTTGATGATCAGGATCAGGATGCCGGCAATCGCATCGCCGCGCACGAACTTCGAGGCGCCGTCCATGGAGCCGAAGAAGTTGGCTTCCTCGCCCACTTCGGCGCGACGGCGCTTGGCTTCCTTCTCATCGATCAGGCCCGCGTTCAGATCGGCGTCCACGGCCATTTGCTTGCCGGGCATGGCGTCCAGCGTGAAGCGCGCGGACACTTCGGCAATGCGCTCCGCGCCCTTGGTGATCACCACGAAGTTGATCACCACCAGGATCGCGAACACGATCAGACCCACGGCAAAGTTGCCGCCAATCAAAAAGTGCCCGAAGGCCTCGATCACCGCACCTGCAGCGCCCGGGCCCTGGTGGCCTTCCAGCAGCACCACACGGGTGGAGGCCACGTTCAGCGACAGCCGCATCAGCGTGGTGAGCAGCAGCACCGAGGGGAACGCCGCGAAGTCCAGCGGCCGGATCATGTAGGCGGCCACCATCATCACCATCAGCGCCACCGCGATGTTGAGCGTGAAGAACGCGTCCAGCATCCACGGCGGGATGGGCAGCACCATCAACGCCAGAATGGCCACCACCAGCAGCGGGGCCGACATGCCTTGCAGGGCGCCCGAGTGGGCGCCCGCCCATTGCTGCAGAGACTTTACGGAGTTGTTCATGCTTGGGCACCTTGCACCGGGGTGCGGTTCAGCGGATCGAGTTCGGGAGGCACGTACGGGTCAACCATCGCGTCGGGCATGCGGCCTTCGCCCCGCATGGCGGCCTTGAGGCGGTACACATAGGCCAGCACCTGCGCCACGGCGGTGTACAGCGTGGCGGGAATGGCCTGGTCCAGCTCGGCATGGGCGTACAGCGCACGCGCCAGCATGGGGGACTGCAGCACGGGCACGCCGTGCTGCTTGGCCAGGTCGCGGATGCGGAATGCGGTGAGGTCCGTGCCCCGCGAAATCACCTGGGGAGCGCTCATGGTCTTGTCGTCGTACTTCAGGGCCACGGCGTAGTGGGTGGGGTTCATCACCACAAAATCGGCATTGGGCACGGCGCCCACGCTGGCTCGGTCTGCAATCTCGCGCTGCTTCTGGCGGATGCGGCCCTTGGTGTGCGGGTTGCCGTCGGATTCCTTGTGCTCTTGCTTCACTTCCTCGTGCGACATCTTGAGCCGCTCTTTAAAGAAGTACGCCTGCAGCGGCACATCGATGAGCGCTGCAAGAAACACCACCAGCAGCATCAGGCTCACGCCAGCGGTCAGCCAGTCGGCCACTTGGCTGATGGCGAGCGGGGAGGGCTGCAGCACCAGCATGGCCACCTGCTCGATGCTGTTGCCCATGAACTTCCAGGCCACGTAGGTGATGATGGCCGTCAGCAGCACCATCTTGGCCACGTTCGCCATTTGCTGTTTGGAGAACAGGTTGGCCAACCCGGAGATCGGGTTGAGCCGGTTGAACTGTGGCGTGATGGGCTTCAGGCTAAATATCCAGCCCCCGGCGCCGATGGCCGCCACCAGCGCGGCGCTGCTGGTCAGGATGGCAAACACGGCGCTGGCCACCACCCCGATGGCCACCATGTCTGACAGGCGGGTAAGCATCTGGGCAGGCGACATGACCACGGCGGCGTCAAAGGCCAGTTGCTGGCTCATGGCCAGCATCATGCGGTTCATGAGTTCGGGGGCCAGCAGCAGCATGCAGGCTGCCCCAGCGCCCAGAATGGCCAAGTGGGACAGGTCCCGCGAGCGCGCGCCTTGACCGTCGGTGCGCGCTTTTTGCAGCTTGCGCTCTGACGCGGGGAGGCTTTTGTCTTGGCTGGATTCCATGGTGGCATGACGACGGCTGGTGCCATGCCATTGTCGTGAGCGACCCTGAAATCTAAAGGTGGATAAGGGGGCGGCGGCCCCCTCTTTTCCGGGCCGTCGCGGGAGGTTTCAGCCCCGCCGGCCAGGCACTCTCAAAGATCTGAAAGATCGGAGGGTGCTTCAAAAAGCATAGCTGCCAGCGCTTGATGGATAAGCGCTGGCGGCCATTTTGACCATAAATACTGCGGGAGTCAGAAGCCCAGGCTGGCCAGGAGGTCGTCCACTTGCGACTGGTCGGTCACCACGTCGGGCGTGTTCTCGGGGTCCACCACGGGGCCTTGCAGATGGGCGGGTTTGGCTTCGACGGGCGGGACGTGCGCGTTGGGTGGCGCGGTCTGGATGAGCAACTGAACCAGCTGCTCTTCGATGGTGGCAGCGAGGTTAACCACCCGGGCGATCACCTGTCCGGTCAGGTCATGGAAATCCTGCGCCATCATGATTTCCGTCAGGTGCGTATCCGCCTCCTGCGTCACCCGCTCCACGTCGGTGAGGAAGTTCATGATCTCGCCCTTGGCCACTGCGGCCACCGGGTCTTTCACCAGCGAGTTCACCACGCGGCGCGTTTCCGAGGCGATGTAGTCGTGCTGGGCCTTGGCCTGCTCGACCCGGTTGAGCACCTTCTCGGCTGCCTCGCCCGTCAGGCGCGCGATGTACGACAAGCGGCTTTGTGCATCGGGCAGCTCTCCCATGGACCCACGCAGCTTGTCGGCGTAGCCCAGCTCGTTGAGGGAGTCATGAAGCTGGCGTGTCAGCAGCCCGATCTTGTGGTGCACATCGGCTTCAGCGGCCGGCTGGCTGTTGTCCGGAGTGGCGTCCATGGTCTCATAGCCCCATTTTCTTGAGGATCAGCGTCACCTTCTCTTCCAGGGTGGCCTTGGTGAAGGGTTTGACGATGTAGCCCGCAGCGCCACCCTGGGCGGCAGCCACGATGTCTTCCTTGCGGGCTTCAGCGGTCACCATCAGGACGGGCAAGTGCTTGAGCTTGTCGTCCTTCTTGATTTCGGCCAGCAGCTGAAAGCCGTTCATGTTGGGCATGTTGATGTCCGTCACCACAAAATCGAACTTGCTGCTGCGCAGCTTGTTCAATGCGGCAACGCCGTCTTCCGCCTCGTCCGCATCCGAAAAACCGCTCTCCTTGAGCAGGTTGCGCACGATGCGTCGCATGGTGGAAAAGTCGTCAACGATCAAAAAACGAAGGGCTGTGGTCACTTGGGACCCTTTCGGTCGAGAGGTACTGTAAGTATTGTCATGGGCGGCAGGGTTGGTGACAAGTCGTAACCATCACCTGCTGGGGGGAGGATTTTCCCGCTTTTCGTTCAGCAGTTCCGTTGAAGTGATATCGGGAATCCCTTTGCCCATGAGTCGTTCTTCGGCTTCGCGGGTGAGCACCGTGATGGTGATGCGCCGGTTGGCCGGGGAGCGGGGGTTTTGAGGCTCCAGCAAGTCGCTGGCCGCCAAACCCACAACACGGCCCAGTTTAGCGTCAGGCATACCGGCCGACACCAGCTCGCGGCGCGAGGCGTTGGCGCGGTCGGCCGACAGCTCCCAATTGCTGTAGCCGCGGTCGCTGTTGCCATAGGGCACGGCGTCGGTGTGTCCCGCCAGGCTGATGCGGTTTTCCACCCCGCCCAGGGCCGCGCCAATTTCGCGCAGGATGTCGCGCATGTAGGGTTTTACCAACGCGCTGCCGCTGTCGAACATGGGGCGGTTCTGGTCGTCCACGATCTGGATCTGCAGGCCGTCGGGCGTAATGTCGATGCGGATCTGGGACTTGTATTCGTTCAGCCGAGGGTTTTCGGTGATCAGCGCATCAATCTTGGCCTCCAAGGCCTTGATGCGGTCCAGGTCCTGCTTGGCGCGCTCGGCCCGCGCGGCATCAATGCTCATACGGCGCTGCTTGGCCTCTTCTGCGTCCGAGCGCCGCACCTGGCCGTGCACCTTGGACAGATCGTTGCCGCCCCCGGGAATCACGCTGGAGCTGTTGCCCGCCCCGTCGCCACCGGTCATGGCCACCTTAAGCGGGGAGGAGAAGTGCGCCGCAATGCCCTGCAGTTCCCCCTTGGCGGTGGAGCCTAGCAGCCACATCAGCAGAAAGAACGCCATCATCGCCGTCACGAAGTCGGCATAGGCGATCTTCCAGGCGCCGCCATGCACGGCATGCCCGCCTTTCTTGACGCGCTTGATGATGATGGGTTGAAGCTTTTTTTCTGCCATGGCGCTGCGCAGTCGTGGTTCGAGGCATCAAGCCCGCTACTACTTCTTGCCTTTCACATGCCCTTCCAGCTCCGAGAAACTGGGGCGGTCGCCGGAGAACAGCACCTTGCGGCCAAATTCGATGGCGGTAGCCGGGTTGTAGCCCTGCATGCTGGCCAGCAGCGTGGCCTTGATGCACTGCAGCTCCTTGGCGGCATCTTCGGTCTTTTGCTCCACCAGCCCGCCCAGGGGCTCTACCACGCCGTAGGCCAGCAAAATGCCCAGGAAGGTACCCACCAGTGCCGAGCCGATCATCCCGCCCAGCACGGACGGCGGCTGCCCCACCGAGCCCATGGTGTTCACCACCCCCAGCACCGCCGCAATGATCCCGAAAGCGGGCAAGGCGCCCGCCAGCCGGGCAATCGCGGCCACCGGCGCGTGCGCTTCCTGGTGGTGGGTCTCGATCTCGCTGTCCATCAGCGCCTCGATTTCATGGGAATTGAGGTTGCCAGACACCATCATGCGCAGGTAGTCTGTGGTGAACTCGATCACATGGTGGTCGCTGCCCACAGTGGGGTACTTCTTGAAAATCTCCGACTCGTTTGGCGCCTCCACATCCTTTTCAATCGCCATCAGACCCTCTTTGCGGGCCTTCTGCAGGATGTCGTAGAGCATGGCCATCAGCTCCATGTACCGCGCCTTGGTGTACTTCGACCCCTTGAACGCCATGGGGATCGCCGCCATGGTGGCCTTCAGCACCTTGGGCTGGTTGTTGACCACAAACGCCCCAATGGCAGCCCCCAGAATGGTGACCGTCTCAAAAGGCAGCGCTTTCAAGATCACCTGAATGTTTCCGCCATGCAGGATGTACACCCCGAAGATGCAGCCGAAAACAAGGATGTAACCAATGATGACGAACATGATGGCGGTATTCTGTCAGAGGCCCCGATCAAGCGAGGCAGGTTTGGGCGGGATCTCGCCAGTTGAAGCCATTGTGCGGCGCTTTGGGCGGCTGGCAAATGGGCAATAGACCATCAAACGGGGCTTTTATATCGGGATGTCGATAGCTTGCCGCACCTACCATGCAAGTAAGCACTCCTCTTCACACCGCCGTTCAGTGTTTATACACAGGATCCAATCAGACACATATTCATGATTGACAAAAGCAACACCTTGGACTCTCGGGAAGAAGTTGATCTATTGGTCAATCTGATCCAGGCGGAGCAGAGTGAGCGGGACCAGGATCTGGTGGGCGCGATGACAAGGCTCACCGGGGCATTGGCTATCGAGCCGCGGCGCGCGGACCTCTGGGTGCAGGTGGGGCGCATCTTTGCCAAGATGTCCAACTGGGGGCAGGCCGTGCCTGCGCTGGAAACCGCCTTACAGATTCGCCCGGGGCTGCCGGAGGCGCAACACCTGCTGGCCCTTGCGCTGTACAGCACGGGGCGGCAGGAAGAAGCCTGCGCCATGATCGATTCGGCGTGCCGCAAACGCAACGAGTCCGCCCTCTGGGCGATGCGCGCCTTCATCCACAGCCATTCGCACCGCGATCCGATCAAGGCACTGGAGGCCTATCAGGACTGGGGCAGGCGCTTTGCCGACCCTCTGACGCGCAAGGCGGCACCGCTGGTCGTAAAGGACCGTGGTCCGCGAAAGCGCCTCAAGGTGGGCTACGTCACGGCCGACTTCCGGGAGCATTCTGTTGCCTTCTTCATGCTGCCGATCCTTCGCCACCATGATCCCGACTCCGTCGAGGTGCATGTGTACTCCAGCGGCCGTGCGGACGGCGTCACCGAGCTGATCCGGCAGTGCGTGCCCCACTGGCACGACGTGATGCACGAGTCCGATGAGGCGTTGCTGGAGCGCATCCGCGCTGATGGCATCGACGTGCTGGTGGACCTTTCGGGGCACACGTCAGGGCACCGGCTGCTGGTGTTCGCGCGCCGCGCTGCTCCAGTGCAAGTCACGTGGCTGGGTTTCATGCTGCCTCTGGGCATGAAGGCGATGGATTACCGCCTGATCGGATTCGACAGCGCCCCCCCAGGCCATGAAAAGTACTACAGCGAAACACTGTTTCGCCTGCGCGGGATGGCAAGCTACGCGCCACCCGAATATGCGCCGCTGAGCGAAGAGCAGCCCATGCTCCGCAATGGCTATCCCACACTGATCTCGCTGAACAGCTCGGCCAAGATCACCGATGCCATGCTGGCAGTGTGGGCGCGTATTCTCCAGTTGCGGCCCGATGCGCGGCTCGTCATCCTGGTCAAGGAGTTCACCGCCGACGCTGCACAGGCCAACATGCAGCCGCGCGTGGAGGCGGCCGGCATGCCGCTGGACCGCGTTTTCGTCCTGCACCAGCAGCCGCTCAACCAGTTCATGGAACTGGGGCACATCGCCGACGTGATGCTGGACACCTCGCCCATCTCCGGCGGCACCACGACGCTGCACGCGCTGTGGATGGGGCTTTCCATCGTGGCCATGAACGCGGAGCGCAGCGTGGACGCCTCGACCGCGCTGACCCTGCGTGCGCTGGGGGGCGGGGGGGAGATTGCGCAGGACGCAGAGAGCTATGTGCAGGCCGCACTGCGCCTGATGGACGACCCGCAGCGGCTGCAGCAACAGCGCCTGGGCGCGCGTGAGTTGATGCGCAACAGCTTTTTCATGGACTACGCCGGGCGCACCGCCGAGCTGGAGAGGGCGTACCGGCTCATGTGGCTCAATTGGCTGCGCGGTGACCGGCAAGCCCGCAGCGTCGGCTCCAACGTCGACCACTGGCTGGCCCTGGCCGAGGCACCCGCATGAAGTCCCCGCGAACCTGTCCCCCTCAGGATTGGGTGCCGCTGCTGGTGCCCGACATGCCCTCGCCCCAGGCGCTGCTGCCGTGGCTCGAACGCATGCACGCCGCGCGCCACTATTCCAACTTCGGCCCGCTGGTCAAAGAGCTGGAAAGCGCCTTTGCCGAGCGCTTCCAAATGCCTGTCGGCCAGGTCACTACGGTGACCAACGCCACCTTGGGGCTGGAGCTGGTCCTGCAGGCTCTGGATCTTCCCCCGGGCTCCCGGGTGCTTGTGCCCGCATTCACCTTCGTTGCAACGGCAACGGCAGTGTTGCGTGCCGGCCATGTGCCGGTGCTGGCCGACGTGGATGCGCATTCGTGGATGCTGACGCCCGATATCGCGCGCGCTGCCTGCGCCGTAGCCCGCGTGGATGCCGTGTTGCCCGTCGCGACGTTCGGCATGCCCCATCACATGCCGGCATGGCAGCAGTTCGAGCATGACACCGGGCTGCCGGTGGTGATCGACGCCGCAGCCGCCTACGGCAGCCAGTGGCTGGCCGGCGCCGAGGGCACGCTGGTTTTCAGCCTGCACACCACCAAGAGCCTGCCTGCGGGCGAGGGAGGGCTCATCGTCTCCACGCGCCCTGGCTTGGCCGCGCGGGTGCGCGAGCTGTCCAATTTCGGCATCAATCTGGACCCGGCGGCCGATGTCCCTCTGGGCGCACTGGCCGGCGTCGGGACGAACGCCAAGATGAGCGAATACCATGCTGCAATCGGTTTGATTTCGCTGCAAAAATGGGAGCAAAGTTCTCAATGCAGGAGAGCGCTGAGGGCGGATTTAATGCAAGATTTTGCCCAGGCAAGCCCGGGACCGCTGGTATGGCAGCAGCAGGGCCACGGGGGCGAGCTCATGGCGCCCACCCTGCTGTGCGCCCGGTTGCCCAGCGAAGCGGCGCGCGCGGCGCTTGAAAAGGCCTGCCACCGCGGGCGCATCATGACGCGGCGCTGGTACCAGCCGCTGCTGACGAACATGGGCGTGCTGCGGCATTGCTGCACGCCCCTGGACACGCCGAACGCGCAGGCCCTGGCTGCCACGCTTCTGGGGCTGCCGTTTTTTCTGGGCATCACGCACGAACAGCGCCAGCGGGTGTGCACAACACTTGAACATGCGCTGGCCAAGTTCGCCTAGGAGTCTGCGCGGTAGAAGGCATCAAAGCGAAACGCGCGGAGGATGCTCATTTGGCCTCGGGTTTTGTCGTCACCCAGGTGGGGTAGCGCGACCACGGATCGTCGGACTTCTGAAAATTCAGGATGGCGATCTCCAGCTGGAAATCTGCCGCAAAGCGGTCGACAGCCTGGATGACCAGCGGCCATTGGGGCGAATAGTCGTCACCGGCCATGACGCCGCCCGGCTTGAGCTTGGGCCACCAGTGGCGGAACGTCCGCCCTTCTTCTTCACCCGTGTGCGCGTAGCCATCGACGTAGATGAAGTCGAAATACGCATCCGGAAACAGGTCCAGCGCTTCGTCAAAGGTCATGCGCAGGGTGGTGTTCTGTTCCTTGAAGGGCAACAAGCGTTGCAGGGCCGTCTTGTATTGGGCGGTGTCGTGGTTCCGGTCGCCCGCCCACATGTCGATGCTGAAGAGATGGGCGAAACGTCCTGTGCGCAAAAGGCTTTCCGAAAACCTGCCCTCCGCCACCCCCAGCTCGACCCCCAAGGAGCCGGGCGCGAGCAGCTTCACCACGTCCGTTCTGAGCTGAAAGTGGGGGATGTCTGCCAGGGTGTTGCGCATGTTGCTTGTGCCTGCTGCCTGTGGTTGCATGGGGTGTGTCGATGAATGGCCCGGCCGGACTATCTCTTTTGGTAGCCGAGGGTGTTCTTGTATTGAGAACCCTTCACGTAGATCGTGATGGCGACGGAGTTTCGCTCGTCTTCGTCGGGGCCCATCGGGTCCACTCCGTGCCAGCTGTTGTCGGTGCGGACAAAGGCATACCCGGAATTGGGCTTGAATGCGTTGCGCTTGAGCCTGGCGAAACCGTCGCCGTCCTTGCGGTAGAAGCAGGTTCCGAGATGCGTCTGGGACTCGTCCCGGGGCAGGTAGATCTGCAGGGTCGCAACCTTGATCGGATGGTCCTGGTGGATGCGGATGAAATAGCCGGGGAAATCCTTGTAGAAAATGGGAATCGCTTCCGTTTCAGGTATCTCCTCGCCGAATCTCGCGTGGATCCGGCTTCGGAATTTTTCAAGGATCGCATCCTTCAACGCATCGGACGAGAAGATCCGGGCCATCTCGGTCCAGAAGACGCGATCGGCCCCCTCCAGCCGCTTCAGCGTAGCCTCGGTGAGATCGAGCATGAGGCGCGTGTACCTTCCGTCGGGGAGCCTGGCATCCGCGTGGTTGAGTATCTCGTATGCCTCCTTGGGCGGCAGCCGCTTCTGGATCTCGCTATAGAGCCGCGGCTCCAGCAAATCTTCCATGTAGATATTCTCGGAGGGTGCAGGGTCTATGTGGGCGGCCCGGATTTTCTCCACCAGCCTGCTCACCGTTTGCGCGGCGTCGAGTTGATAGGTCTGAGCTTCAGTCACTGCGGCCTCTGATAAAGATAGTTGAGAACACCTTCGATCTGGTGATAGGGGTAGATGGTGCTTTGCTTCTTGTGCATGAATTCCAGGCCGCCACCACGCATGATCTCGTGCACACCGTCCACCTGTGCGGGCAGCCCCTCGACGAGTTCAACGGACACAGACCTGAGGCGGGGATCGCCCAGGGTCTTGCGGGCGCCTTTGACGATGTCGAGCTCGATCCCGTCGACATCGATCTTGATGTGCTCTGGCACCTGCATGCCAAACAGCTCCACGGCCTGGTCGATGCTGCAGCCCATCATTCCCTGCCGGAACACCGGGCGGTAGGGGTTGCCAAGATAGTCGAGATCGCAGTTGAACGAGCTCATGGCGGTGCCCATGCCCACCGAGGACAGGTTGATGGTGCCCGCCGCCATGTGCTCTGATAGCGCAAAACAGTAGGCCTTGATCTTGTCCTGCAATCCGTTCATGTGGATGTTGGCGCAGAGCTGGAAGTAGTTTCCAAAATGCGGCTCGAAGGCGACCACGTTCACCCCGCGTAACGCCGCGTAGATGGAATACATCCCGATGTTGGCGCCTATGTCCCACAGCGTGGCGTTCTCTGCAAAGCCGTCGATCCACTCCAGTGTTTCGGGCTCCTTGGTGTACAGGGTGTCGAAGCGCCAGGCGTTCTTGCCCTGGTGGCTGAGTAGGTAGCGGATGTCCGCGTTGCCGATGCGGCACACGCCGACGCCGTCGCACAAGAAGGGTTGGGCTTCATTCATCATCGGTAGCTCTCGGGATGGACGTATTCGATCGGAAGGTTGGGAGAGGGGGTGATTTTTGCCAACAGCCGGCCGTGCCGCTCGAAAAACTGCCTGGCGATGCGGAAAGACGCCGCAGCGCGGTCCACGGGCATGTCTCCCGCAGACCGTTCGCCAAAGAAGTACGGCTGCGAGTAATCCAGATCCACTCCGCCGATCAGAACCTTCTGATAGCCCATGTAAAACGCGAACTGCACCGCGTTGAGCACCACCGTGAAACCCCGAAAGACGGCGTACGCAGGATCATGGGAAAAATAGCCTTCATCCATATACGGCGACTCCGTGAGCGGGAACGTGATGACATTCTGCTGGTTCAGCATTTCCGGGTGAGACGCCCGGGCCTTCTGCTCGACATCGGAGCGCAGGAACTTGATGTCGGCATGAACCCCCATGATTTCGTCGGGGTATTGATCAAATGCCTGCGGATCGGCCACGAAATAGTATTTGGGTGTGAAGCGAAGGCCGGGATATTTCCGGGTGATCTCCCAGGCCCGGTTGCACCAGAAGGACTCCTCGTGCATCAGCGCCTTGGCGTCAAGCCCGTTCAGCGAAGGCCCGTTTCCGAGGATGTAGGCCGTCTTTCCCTGCTTGCTATCTTTGAGGCTGCGGATCTTTTCCTGCATCTCAGCATGAACGGCCACGTGGACGCGGGACACAGGGGGCGGCGCGCGAAGTGTGTTCGCATCGATCGTGGCAGGGGCGAACGGCTGGAGCGTGCCTTCAGCAACCCGTGATTCTATTTTTTCCAGCGTTGCGTGGATGTTGGAGAAATCCACAGCGCCGAAGTCCGAGAGGGCGTAGCGCCACCACTCGACAGCAAGCAGCCGCTCGACGATGTCTGGAGGGAAGCGCATTCTGATCAGCCGTGCGGGGTTTCCCGCCACGACGGCATAGGGGGCGACATCACGCGTCACCACGCTGCGAGCGCCCACGATGGCCCCATGGCCGATATGCACGCCGTCCTGCACAAAGACGCCGTTGCCAATCCACACGTCTGAACCCACCGTGGTGTGGCTTGCCCAGTCGAATGGGCTGGTGCTGGGCACAGGGGGGAGCCCTGCCGCATGCTGCCAGCCGCGGTAGCCCTGGCTGTACTGAAGGGGAGAAACGGACAGCCAGTCCACCGGGTGGCGGCCATGGCCTATCTGCACGTCCCGGGCGAACGAGCAGTAGCGGCCGATAGTCGCGTTCTGGATGAAGCCGCCGTTAAGGTGGCTGAAGGCTCCGATGCGCAGTGGGTAGTCCAGCCCGAGGAGGGCATTGGTGCTGGAGGGCGTTTCGATGCACAAATCGGGCGACAACGCGGCACCGGTGAAGTTGCCGTCCATGAAAAAGCCGCGCTTGCGCAGAGCTTCGCGCAGCGCGGGGGTGAGCTGGACCACGCTCATCGAAGGCTCCTAGTGGCGAGCAGTCCGGCGAGCTGGACGGCCTGCTCCGCCGTGGGGCGCTCTTCGGCAAAGTGGCAGTTGCTGCACAGGCCTTGCTTGACGCCCTCGTGGATGAGGCTGGCGCGAAAGTCTGCGGCGAAGCGGCTTGCGTACTGCAGAAAGAGGTCAGGCTGCCTGGCCAGGTTGCCGATCACGTACTCCGCATGGGCCGGGATGTCGGAGCGGAAGTTGCAGCACGGCACGGTGGAGCCATCGTGATCGATGTACACGGCCCAGAAAGGGATGAGGCAAGGCGAGGTGCGGCGGTAACCCAGGTGGATGGGCACCTCGCCCGCGCGGCTGGTGCCGCCGGTTTCAAAGTTGCGGCCATACAGCCGGATCGCCATGTCTTGGTAGTGCAGACGGTGCTCATACCATTCGCCTGGAATGTCGCTGACCAGCGTGTGGGGAAGCTGCACACGCCGAAGCGTCCTCTCTCCCGCCGCCTTGATTTTGGCGTGGTCATAGCGTTCGTTGTTCCCCAGATAGATCTGGATGTTCAGGTTGCGCAGGCCAGCGGCATACAGCTGTTCAACATACTCGTGATTCAGGTAGTCGCCATTGGTGTTGCTGTGCAGCTGCGCCCGCGGAAGCATGCGGCTGGCCTGCGCGATGCGCTCCAGGATGATCTTGTCCGCCAGTGGCTCGTTGTAGCGGCTGTAGGTGATGCCGCCGTCGTAGTCGATGGAAGCCAGTTGTGCGAGGATGGATGTGTACATCTCAGCCGGCATCAAGGTGTTGCTGGAGATGCGGTCATGGGTGGCGTTGGGGCAGAACCAGCACTTGCGATTGCAGTACGAGAACACCTCGATCTCCACGAGCCTGACGCTGCGCTTGAACAGCTCGGCCGCACGTTCTGGGCTCGGCTGCTCGACCAGATGCTCTGGGACGAGATTGGCCCAGCGCTGCGAACCCACCGCAGCGGGCGCATTCGTCGAACCTCCGGGCATGCTGGTCGGTGTGGTCATGGTGCGGCAGAAGGTTTATACGCCAGGATGTTGAGGTGCCAGGGCTCACTGTCGACACCGGAAGTGCGGCGCCGCACGGTGGTGAACCCTGCAGCGAACAGCGTCTCGCTCAGGCTGCGCTCGGTGTAGCCCCACCTGTGGGCGTCTTCCCGGTCTCCTCCTCGTGCTTCATCCCGCCACCCCCAAAGGCTGGCGAAGGCGTGATCCATCTGGTTCACGAAACTGCTGGTAGCGAGCCCGAGAATCTGGCGCGCGTGGAACTCCACATCCGGCACGATGAGGTGCAGCACGCCCCCGGGCGCCAGCAGGTCGTGCCAGTGGCGCAGGGTCTCGCGCGCCTCCTGAGGGTCCTGGTGCTCCAGCATGTGGCGCGAGTAGATCTCTGTGACGGTTCCGGGCGCTGTAATCTGGATGTCGCCGGCCTGGCACACATGGTCGGTCGCTTCGGTCGCGCGGCAATCGATGTTGATGTAGCCCTCCAGCCGCGTGCTGGCGCAGCCCACGTGCAGCCTCAAAGGCTCGGTCGATGAAGCAATGCCTGCGCGCAGCGGCAGCACCGGCCGTGTGGTGTGGATCTCTTGCGGCTTCTTGTGCCATGTGTCGAGCCGCTGGCGCAGCTGGCTCCCGCCGCCGCGTTCGAAGGCCTCCCGGGTGATGCTGCGCTCCCAGGTGGCCACCTTGGCGTAATCCCCCCAACGGTCCAGCGTTGTCCTGGCATGGTGGTGCGCCAGATCCGGCAGCGCCGCCACGCTGGGCGCCGGGCGCTCCGGCGCCAGCACCTGGTGCCAGAACGCGGGGGAGAGCACCGTCCTGAAGTGCAGTTGATGGAAGGCTGCGGCAGACGGCGCAGACTCATGCGCCAGCGGAACGGCGGGGGCGTGCAGCATGTGCGCCTTCTTGCCGAACCAGACAGCCTCCTGGAGCAGTGCTGAAGAAATTCCCGCGAGTTCGAAATCCTCAGGCGTGCTGAGCAGCTGGTAGGCGCTCTGGTGGCATGGCTCCACCGGCTGGCCGATGATGCGGGCCAGTTCCGCGCACTCCAGTTCGGCCAACCCGGGAGCCACGGGGTGACTCTTGAAGAACACGCGCCGCCCTGTACTCAGCGCACGTAAGGGTTCTGCGAAATCCGCCCAGCGCAGTCGCTGACCGTCGGGTGTGAGCAGCGAGGTGTCGCCGGGCGCCTGTCCTAGAAGAACCAGGCTGCCCGCCAGATCCTGGAACACATGTCGGCCTGCGACTTCCAGTTGCGTTCGGTGCATCCGCACATTGGCGGTAAGCGTGGCGGCTTCGAGCCGGATCTCGTCGGGCGGCACGGCTCGGGCGGCAATCCTCTCGGACAGGGTGTCGTCCGAACTGCGCATGGCGACGTAAAGATCGCTGCCGAACCGCAGCGGAGACAGGCGCACATCGAGAAAGGGCGTTCCGCGTTGTTCGCACACCTGCCTGAGCCATGGGGGCATCTCATACGACAGCACCGTGCCCCGCGTCGGCCAATGTTGCGCTAGCTCGTCGAGGGCGGCTGCGGGAAGGTGGTGAAAGCACGCTGCCCATTGCGTCCCGTGCTGTGCGCTGCCCATGTCGACATCGGCCAGCGCGCGAAAGCGTGCGAGGTCGAAGCCGACGGCAAGCCCGTAGCCGAACTGAACCGCGCGGGTACTAGGCAGTTCCACGCCGCAGCCCTGGCGTATGGGTTCGCGCACCAGGTCGAGAAACCCCTGGCACAGCGGTTGGGGCTGCTGGAGAAGATCGAGCAGGCAGATGATGGGCAGGGAGTCCATGGTCTTACAGTGCGGCAGGGCTGCGCAGGTTCGCGCTCGCAAGGGATGGACGTCGGTCCGCCCAGCCGGGCACCGTAGGGACGTCCGTTGCTTCAAAAATGAGAGCGGCCAGCGCTTGCCATGTAATCATTTCAGGTGTTTTCTTTTTGAAATCCAATGTGACCCAGCGTGAGGTGCTATCTTTTTTGTAGTTTTCGGCTGTTGCGCGTGCGGGGTCGGTGTGGGGCAGGGCGGTGAAAGCCGGTATGGCCGAGGTATCCCGTGCCAGAATATTCCGTAGACCGTCCCCATGTCCTCGTGCTCAAGCCAATGAGCGATCCTGAAACATTTGCTTGTTGCACCACGGAAATATGACGAAAAAAGTCGCCATCATGCAGCCGTATCTTTTTCCCTATTTGGGATATTTTCAGCTGCTGGGGATGGTGGATGAGTATGTGGTCTACGACGACGTCCATTTCATTCAGCGGGGATGGATTGCGAGAAACAATATCTTGCTGGGCGGGCAGCGACGGCGTTTCAGCATATCGCTTTCGCAAGCCAGCCAGAACCGACTGATCAACGAGATCGTGATTGCAGATGATTTCAGAAAATTTCTCAAGACTGTCGAACAAGCCTACCGCAGGGCACCCCATTTTTCGCGGGTGATACCTCTGCTGAAGCGGATATGCGATTTTCCCGATAGAAACCTCGCCCGGTTTGCTACCCATGCCCTCGAGCAGATCGCCGCCGATCTGGGAATTGACACCCGCATCGTGGTGTCGTCGCACCTCGCAAAGGACAACACCCTTCGCGCCCAGGAAAAAATACTCTCTATCTGCAAGACCTTGGAGGCCGACGTTTATGTCAACGCGGAAGGAGGGCAGGCACTCTATGACCGTGAAGCCTTTCGATCGCATGGGATTGAACTGCGGTTTTTGCATTCGGATGCGGAGGATTACTTGCAGTTTGGGGAGCCCTTTGTGCCCCATCTGTCGATTATTGACGTCATGATGTTCAATGAGGTTGGTGCGATCCGGAAATTGCTTGAAAACTACCGTTTGGTTTGAGAATCGGATCGCGATTGGCAGTCCAAATCATGTGTTTAGTAAATGAAACCATTCGACAAGATCGTTTGCCTGCCCGATCTTCTGCGCGGCACACGGGCCTTTCCTGAGGCGTGTTTTGACCTTGCCCGCGAGCCCATCCTGCAAGGTTGCGGGGTGGACATTGGTTACTCGCCCGAGGTCAGGACAAGGAAATCGGCGTGGACCGATGGCGGTTTCGATCCGGACGAGTTTCGCAGGCTGGCTGGCATGGACAGCGAGAGCGCCGAAGCCCGGAAAGCGCTGTGGGCCGCCCTGTACCACGCGGTCCCTTCGCGTGCGGCGGATTACCTGTTTGCCTTCATCTCTGAGGACACATTGCTGCTGACGTGTGAAATCCCTCCATGGCTGAGAGATGCCTGCCGGGACCGTGGAATCCATTACGTGGATCTGCGCCTGTCTCCCTTGCGTTTCGGGCGCGACTTCTATGTCTGCGTGCGCAGCTCGGACGCCGACATAGGCCGCCGGGTCGCTGAATTCGCCGTGGCCACCGAGGAAATCCGCATGGAGGCGGCGATGCTGGCAGCGAATGTGCGCATGCACCAACGTGAACTCCAGGACTATGGGCGCTACCACTTCGACGACCTGAACGGAGCCCTGCTTTTCGTGGGCCAGACACCCCTGGACGCTTCGCTGCTGGGTCCGGAGGGGCGGTCGCTGCGCTGCAGTGACTTTGCCGACCGCCTGCGCTTGCTGTGCCAGGGGCGCCGTTTTCTCTACAAAGGGCATCCTCTGGCGACCGAGTTTGCCGAGGAAGAGCGGGCGCAGCTTGAACGTATAACGGGGCAGGCTGCCGCGCCCTGCCCCCTCAATGCCTACCAGATTCTCAGCACGCATGACGATGTGGAGCTGGTGGGCATTTCCTCGGGCATGCTGCAGGAGGCGCCCTGGTTCGGCAAGACGGCCCATGTGCTGTTTCGCCCGTTTGTTCCTGTGGACGTCCCTGGAAACCCAGAGGCCCCAGGGGCGCCAGCCGATTGCGAGGGCTACCAGCAGGTGCATTTCCAGACCTTCCTGGCGCCGGCATTCTGGTGCCAGTCCATCACGCCCGGCCGCCCCCTGCCGCGCCCTGTGGCAGCGCTGACGCCGGTGCCCCACCACCATGGGCGGGAAATTTTCAACCAGTACTGGGACTACGCCAAGGTCATGATCTGGCAGCGCAACCTGTGGATGGAAGGCTTCGAGCGGTCGGGTGGCGGACTGCTGCGCCAGCGCATCGAGGCCCTTGAGCAGGGCGCTGCCCGCGGGCAATGACCGGCACGGTGCGCGCTGCACGGGCAACCTCATCGGGAGAACGTCTTTCCAGACCAATGAAAGACCTTCGGGTGCTGGCACACAGGATGGTTCATGACGCTCACGAACTCCGCATGGTCAGGGTGCTTGGGGTTGGTAAGGTCTTGCTGGCTGAAATTGACATCGTGGAACAACGTGAACCAGGGCAGCAGAGGCCGTAGCTGAATCTTGTCTGCCTTGAATCGGTCCAGGCAGGTTTGAACGAAAGAGGGAACCTCCCGGAAGTTCGCAGGCTGTACCACCATCGTGATGATGAGGTTCTTGAGCCGCTTGGCCTGCCGGAGGCTGCAAAGAAAGTCCAGGCTTTCCAGCGTCACATCCAGGTTGTCAAAACCCCCGCTCAGTTGTGTGTAGGTGGCCCGCTCGAAGCTGTTGGGCGTCACGATGACGGTGAGCTGGTATTCCTCCAGATGCTGAACCTTGTCCCAGTTTCTCTTGACGAGCACTCCGTTCGTCTCCAGCGAGATCTCGCAGTTCCTGTCGGAAGGTTTGACCTTGGACAGCATGCTCATCATGTACTTGCTGGAGAACACGTCTCCGTTCCCGCAGGCCTCCATGAACTTCGCGTTTCCGAGATAGGGAAGAAGTTTTTCTTCCATGACACCCATCAGATCGCGATAGCTGGAGTCTGTCTTGAACAGACCGTTGCGGCAGCTGGGGCAGGCGTGGTTGCAGGTGTAGTCGTAGGCAATGTTGAAGTTGGTGGGCGGCTTGCCCGCGCGGGATTCAACTTCCTTGCGAAAGTCCTCGGGCGACAGGTCTGGCAGGGTGTCGTTGCTGAGGAAGGGGCATGAGGTCTTCAGACAGTACTCAAAACTCTGATTTTCGATGGATTCCCGCAACGCCTGGGCGTCGGGGCTTTCGCAAATTTCCTGCACGGACTGGCGCGAAAGGTTTCCGATCTCGCGCTTGGACGCCCAGCTGCAGCAGTAGGTTTTGCCGCCGTGTGTGAGATGCAGATGATCGTAGGGGCGGTTGCAAAATCGCATGATGGTTTCCTTGCGGGGGCGTTCTGAGCGGGAGGGGTGAGCCGGGAGAAGGACTTCAGACAGGCGCAGGACGTGCACCCGGCGTGCCGAAATCGGATTCGCCTTGCAGGATGGCGAGAACCTCCTGGGCGACGCGACGCGTTTCTTGCTCGCTGTACCGGTGGTCGCAGGGCAGAAGAAGCAATCGTTTGAGAAGTTCAGTCTCTTCTCCCAGCGTGGGGTCGTATTTGTCGTCCAAAGCGAGGGTGGGGGCCGTGCACAGGACGCCTTTGCGGTTCAGGGCCGTTCGGAGAAAAACGGGCGGAATCGATGCGGGCAGCACTAGCGGAAAGGCGGACGGTGCGAAGTCCACCTGTGAGGACTGAGGCCACAGCGCCCACTCGCGCAACAGGCCGTGCAGCACCGCCCAGTTCTCCCGGCACCGCGCTGCAACCATCGGCATCGGTATGCGTGCCAGCATCTCCGTGGACAGTCGGCTCATCGCGCCTGCGGGCGAGGGATGGCCGAACCGGACTGCCTTTTCGCGCGCCACGAGGTCGCTGCTGACGATCGGGTTTTCAAGGCGCTCCAGCAAGAGGTCTCTGCGCTGGGTCGCGAACGTGTTTTCCTGGGTAGAGCGGGGCTGCAGCGCGCCCACGCCGACGCCGACCAGAATCCCCCCGTCCGGCACGCCCAACACATCAGAGGGGCTGTAAAGTGTGGCATCGGCCTCCAGCGGCGTTCCAGGCCAGAGTGCGTCGCTGCGATCATCGATCCAGAGAACATCTTTGCGCTGGCGCAGCGCTTGTTTCAGGGTAGACGCCGGCGGCCGCCCCATCCATGAGACCGTCAGGACCGCATCGCCCGGCAGCGTGTGCGCAATGAAATCGGCAGAGGGCGTGAAGTCGCTGCCAACGGGATAGAACTGGTGGGGAAACCACAGGTTCTGAAGCTCGTTCCGCAGAGTCCGCGAAATGATTGCCGGCAACCACAGCCGCCGAACACGGCGGTGGTAGACCCATGCCATAAGCGCTGCCAGCGGGGTGGCGAAGCAAGAAAACTCCTGATCGGCGGTCCAGTGGTGCCAGACGCTGTCGGGTGCCGGAGGAATGCTTGGAAGCTCAAATTCCTTGAAGCCGCCTATGGAAGGCGCGGGGGGCGGTTCACCGTTGTGTCCAGGTCTGCCTGTCCACGGAGGCATCCGGTCCACTTGCTCCGGTATGGCCAGCCTGACTGCGTCTAGCAGCGGCGCATTGTCTTTGACGAGCTTCAAGAACCATTGCTGGTGGTCCTCGATGATCTTTCGCGCCTGGTCAAGGTCTCCGGTTTCCAGGCAGTTGGTGATCATGCCGCGCAAGGCAAGCAGAACACGTTCCCTGATCTGCAGATGAAACCGGCCCGCGAAGAAGGTGTCCATTTCCTCATAGAAGCGAATCCAGCCGTCGCCTTCCTTCTGGAAGAAGACGCCTTTGTCCACGTTCTGCAGCCATGAATAGCCGCTTTCGTTGCGCCGCCACACGCTCATCGCGTCGTCGAAATACTTGATCTTGCCCTCCACCGCATGCAGCATCATCAGAGCATGGTCGTAGAGCATCCACTTGCGGAACCATGGTGGCAGACCTTCTTGGAACCGCCAGCGGAACACGAAAGAACTTGTTTGAAAGTAGTAGTTGGCGATGGCCTCGTCGGCGTGAAAAATGCCTTGCCGGATCCGCTCGTCGTCGGCTGAGCAGTCCTTGTAGATGTACTGCTTCTTCTCGTCGCCCGGCCGGTTGTCGAACTGCATTTCCACGCGGTGGCAGCAAACGGCAAAGTCCGGATGTTCTTCCAGGAAGCTCACCTGCTTTTCGAGCTTGTGGGGCGTCTTCCAGTAGTCGTCGCCTTCGCAGAATGCGATGTACTTGCTGCGGACGTAGCGAAGCCCGTCCATGCAGTTGTTGAGGCCACGCCCGTTCACCGGCTGCCTCAGGAGAACGAGGTTGGCATGTTCGCGCGACCATCGTTCGACAATTTCAGCGGTGCCGTCGGTCGAAGCGTCGTCGCACACGACTAGCTCGAAGGGAAACGAAGTCTGCTGCGCGAGGCAACTGTGCATTGCCTGTTCGATGTAAGGCGCGTGGTTATAGGTGAGCATGAATATGCTGACCAGCGGTGTTTCGGTGCTCATGGTGGGGCGTGCATCGGAACTCAAAGCAGTCCTTCTATGGCATCGACGTCAAAAACGGGGACGCCCGTGCGAGCAAGGACTTCTTCCCTCTCGACGAACAAGTTATCAATCAGGATCGCACTGGATTCGGTCACGTAGTCCGATTTTTTCTCTGCATCCGCAATGTGGTGGATTTGATCGAAAAGCTCCGGGAACACCCTGAAGGCTCGCATATGAGCCTTGAGGTCCCCCGCATGACGGCTGATTAGCACCAGTTTTTTATTCCGGTTGCGGCAGGTGTACAGAAACTGCATCAGCGCGGCGTTCACTTCACCATCGACTATGACGGTGTCGTCATAGTCGACATAAACGGTGCTAAAGCTGTGGTCGATCTTGTAGCTGCTGAGCAGCCTGCGGCGCAAAGAGACTGGAAACTCGTTCTTCAGCACGCGAACATCCAGGCCCAATGCGTCATACGCTGCAAGCAGCGGCAGGTTGACGCCTTGCTGCCGGTATACGCCCATGGTCCCGGCGGCGCGGCACGACACTTCCAGCAGCTTCAGCGCGCCGGTGTGGCTGCGCTTGGTCTGGAAGAACCAGAGGCCTCGGGGTTTGAGCTTTGCGTTGATGACCTCGGCGATGTGTTGCGTTGCAGCATCGAGGGCCACCGTGCGTGATTCGAACGCGATCCCCATCTTGACGACATCACGGGACCGAGGACCTGCGAACAGGAGACGCCCATGGCGATCGGAAAAGCAGTCGATCGTGAACTCTTCGCCGGGCAGGTATTCGCTGACGACCGGCTCAGATGTTTGAGACCACAGGCGCAACAGTGTCTGAAGGTCGTTTGCGCGTGCACCTCCTACGCCACCCTGGCCGCGGCTCGGCTTGATGAACACCGGCCACTGCTCCACTGCCTGCGGGTGCGCGTAGGTGCGTGGGCAGAAGGCTTCCCCCGCGAGCGTTGTATACAAAAGACTCTTGTCGCGGCAAAGTCGTGCGCACTCGACGCCGGAACCCACCAATGTGGCTTTCAATGCACTGCTTTGTTCCGCCAGAAAAAGCGCGACTTGGTCGTGCGTGGCGAACACAAGGGAAATCTGATGGTCTCCGATGAAGCGGTTGAATTCCATCAGGAAATTCTCTTCGTCGATCTGGGGCAGGTCGTCGCGATAGCGCGGGAACAACCAGCTTCCGTAGCCAGGCCGGCTGGACGCTCCCCAAACCTCAAAACGGGTAGAGTAGCGTAACGCCTGAAAGAGCTCGAAGGCGTTTTCCGCTTCCCCAGGGAAAACGAGCACCCGTGTTTTTGAATGGGGTGTCATTAACGGGTTTCCGGTTCAACCGTCGCGAAACGGTACACCCCCGCCCAGCTTGCGAGAGGCCCGAGCCTGCCTCCAGAAACGACATGCAGGACCGCCATTACGGTATTGGCGGCGGAAACCAGTTTACGGCTCCAGCGCGCGCTGGGCGCATCGACTTTTCTCAGGGTGCTGGGGTAGTAGTGGCGGCTATGGCGGATGCGCCAACTGTCTCGAAAAAACCGGATCTCTTGGAGTTGCATCCGAACCATTGGCCTAAACGCCGCTGGCGCACCGAGAATGCCGAACATCATGCCTACGCTCTGCGGCGTGTAGGGGCGGACATGGGTGTAGTCGTGCCAGAAGCGAAGGCCGGGCAGGGGCGTGAGGACGATCAGCTTGCCATCGTCTGCCAAGAGGGGGAGATAGCGATCCATGAATCCCACGAGATCAGGCGCCGACATGTGCTCTATCACGTGGGACATCAGAATGACGTCGTAGCGCTGACGCGGAAGGTTTTCGGGCAGAAACGTCTCGAAACCCTCTCGTCGCAAGCCCTCCACCTGTTCCAGATTGGCATCGACGCCCACGATTCTTGAGCACCTGCCACCAAGCAGACGCATGTATTTGCCCTCGCCACAGCCAACATCCAGAACGCTCTTGCCGCTCAGGTCCGAGGCAAACAGCTGCGATATATACTGTTCTTCAAGGCGTTGATAGTGCGCCCTCAAAAGCAGCGTTGGGCTTCTGTTCATGCAAGAGGCTCTCCGGAGCAAAATTCTGAATCCCCATGCCGGGGCGAGCCAGGAGTCTAGTCCAGCGCGTCTGTGAAATCGGCGGTCAGCGAGTGCTTTTCTAGCCTGCAAGGAAGCGGCCTGCGCCTCTTCAGTTCCACAGACAGCGTCGGCAATCCGCAGAGCGCTCGGAGTTGCCGAACCAGGCCCCGCCGGCATTGGCGCATTTGGTTCGATTTGCGGGGAGGGGGCTGTGCGCTTTTAGCCTTGCAGCAGTTGCAGCACCTGCTGTGGCAACTGGTTTGCCTGCGCCACCATTGCAGTGCCCGCTTGCTGCAGGATCTGGGTCCGCGAGAGGTTTGCAGTTTCCTTGGCGAAGTCGGCGTCCACAATACGGCCGCGGGAAGCTGCGAGATTCTCTACCTGAATGTCGATATTGGCCACGGCGCTCTCGAATCGGCTCTGAAGGGCGCCCAGGTCGGCGCGGGCAGAGTTCACCTGGTCAATGGCGCTGTCTATCTTCTTGAGCGCCACCCACGCGTCGCGCTGGGTAGCCACCGTTACATTGTCGATACCAGTCTTTTCCGTACCCACAGCGTCTGCAAAGGTGATGGCCGACCCGTCAAAGCCGGTCGTTGCCACGTCAAAGCCGGTCATCGTCACCGGTTCCGGGGTGACGCCATCGGCCCCGATCTTTGCGGACATCAGCTCCATGGCATAGGTGCCATCGTCGTTTTTGGACAGATACGCGGTAACCCCGGTGTCGGCAGACTTCGCATTGATTGCCGAGATCACTTGACCGAGACGCTCCACGCCTGACAAAGCACCCTTGATCGGTCCCAGATCGACAGCAGAAGCGCTCGCACCGACCTGGATGGTAAGTGTGCCAGCGGGCACGGCGGTGGCATATCCCGTGATCGTCGTATTGGCGGTGTCGATGGATGGCACCGAGCCGGTGGAATAGCTAATGTTCGCCAGACCTGAACCCCGTGTGTCAGCCAGGGCGCCCAGCGTAACGTTGTCCCCCGAATTCGCGCCGACCTGGAAGACGGCGCCTACAAACGATCCATCCAAAATTTTTTGTCCGTTGAATGTGGTTTGCTTCGCTACACGGTCGATTTCGTCCGACAACTGCTTCACTTCCGCCTGCAGTGCTTCCCGGTCGGCCTTGCTGTTGGTGGCGTTGCTGGCCTGCACCGCCAGTTCCCGCATGCGCTGCAGCATATCGCCCACTTTGCCCAATGCGCCTTCAGCCGTCTGGGCCAGCGAAATGCCGTCGTTGGCATTGCGGGCCGCCACCGTCAACCCTTTGATCTGAGTATTCATGCGCTCGGCGATCGCCAGGCCAGCCGCGTCGTCCTTGGCGCTGTTGACGCGCAGGCCCGACGACAGACGCTGCATGGAGGTGGCCAGAGAACTGGCCGAGAGCCCCAGGTTGCGCTGGGCATTGATCGAGGCAATGTTGGTGTTGATGGTTGAGGCCATTGCGGAACTCCTTCAAAAAGCTAGGGCATTGCTGCCGTGACCAAGGACACCACCCGCAGTTGGTAGCCCTAGCGTTGATGGAATTCTTCTACAAGCCCCCTTGAGATGGCGGGTGGAAAAAAAGGTGGAATTCCCCCCAAATCGATGTTCTGCCGGGTCGGTTCCAGTCGGACTCACAGGGAAAAGTAAATTTTTTTGTTACATGTGCTCAAGTTTCTGGCAGGCCTGCCCGATAACCAAACCAACAGGTTCGAGCGAATTTGTTGACCGGCAAGCGATGGATGGGTTCACGTTACTGCCGCCCCGGTCTTGGCTGCTGGCATGTGCTGGCGTTTTGATCGGCGGTTTAGCCGGAATTTAGTTACCAAGGAGCATTTCAAATGGCCTCTACCATCAATACCAACCTCCCCTCGATGAACGCGCAGCGCAACTTGGGGCTTTCGGCGGGCTCGCTGGCCACGTCCATGCAACGGCTGTCGTCGGGCCTGCGCGTGAACAGCGCCAAGGACGACGCCGCCGGCCTGGCCATCGCCGAGCGTATGAATACCCAAGTCCGTGGCCTGGGTGTGGCAGCTCGCAATGCCAACGATGGCATCTCGCTGGCGCAGACGGCCGAAGGCGCTTTGGGCAAAGTGGGCGACATGCTGCAGCGCATGCGGGAACTGGCGGTGCAGGCCAGCAACGCCACCAACAGCAAGAGCGACCGTGAAGCCCTGCAAGCTGAAGTGAAGCAACTAACAGACGAAATCGACCGAGTGGCCAAGCAGACCAGCTTCAACGGCACCAAGATTCTGGACGGCTCTTTCGCTGGTGCCTTGTTCCAGGTGGGTGCCAATGCCGGTGACAACATCACGGTGGGCGCTTTGACCGATTCGCGTGCCAGCGGTCTGGCCAGCATCAACTATTCGACAGGTTCGGTGGCCTCGGTAGATGCCAGCGACGCAACAGTGACCAGTTTCGCCACCAAGATCGATGCAGGCACGCTGTCTATCACAGTCGGTTCCGGCTCCGCGATTGACCTGGGTGGTATCCGCGCTGCCAGCTCGGGCGTTCAGCGGCTGGGTGACGTTGTATCCGCCATCAACAACAAGTCCGCAGACACAGGTGTGACAGCCTTCATGACGAAGAATGATGACGGCACTTACAAGCTGGAGTTCATGTCTTCCAAGCTTCAGGCTGACGGTGTAACGCCTGAAACGGTAACGATGACGGGGTTCACGGCGGCTAGCACGGGATTTGACGGAACCCACAATCTGGCCGCTGCGACGGGCGACGACATCAAGGGTATCCAAACGCTGAAGGTGGACACGCAGAAAGATGCTTGGGTGGCCCTCAAGAAGATTGACGATGCCATCGATCAAGTGAACTCCGCCCGCGCTGACCTTGGTGCTTTGCAAAGCCGCTTCGAGAACTCGGTGAACAACATCGACATCCAGGCTGAGAACCTCTCCGCATCCCGCGGCCGTATCGTGGATGCTGACTTTGCTAAGGAAACGGCGAACCTGTCGCGTACACAGATCCTGCAGCAGGCCGGTGTGGCGATGGTGGCGCAGAGCAACCAACTGCCTCAGCAAGTGCTGTCGCTGCTGCGTTAATCGGAGCAGGCGATCAAGGCCCGGCAAGTTTCGGGCCTGCCAAAGCGGCGATGGGGTGGCACCCCTCGCCGCTTTTCCGGCTTTTACACGAGGCCGGTTTTTGCAAGAATCGTGTAGTTTTTTGCAACGCCCCATTCACGGGCATGCCAAGGAGAGCGACATGGCCATTTCATCGATCGGTATCGGCAGCGGGCTGGATGTCAACAGCATCGTCTCGCAAATGGTGGCCCTGGAAAAGCGCCCGCTTACTCTGTTGCAGACTCAGGCCTCGTCTATCCAGACGCGGCTTTCCACTTATTCACAGATCAAATCGCTCATGTCCACGCTGGGGGATGCGGCGGCCAAGCTCACGCGTGATGGTTCCTGGAACGGGATGTCGATCACGTCGTCCAACAGCGAAGCTGTGTCTGCCACGGTGACAGGTATTGCCAGTGCCACCACCATGGGGATCAGCGTGCAGCAGCTGGCGCGGGCCCAATCGGTTGCTTCTTCCGCAGTGCCGAAAGACACGGCTGTGGGTGGTGGCACCTTGACTATCCAGCTGGGGTCTTGGCTGCACACCACGCCTCCTCCACAGTTCACGCCGGGTACAGATTCGCCTCTCGCGGTCACTGTGGGTGCCACTGACTCCTTGAGTACCATCGCGTCCAAAATCAACGATGCCAACGGCGGGGTGACGGCAACGGTCATGCGCGACGCGACGGGTGAGAGGCTTTTGGTCCGCTCGACCAAAACGGGCGAAGAGTCAGGGTTCCGTATCCAGGTGACGGAGGATCCGGGCTCCCCCGGACTGTCGGCGTTGAGCTTCGACCCGCAAAATGCGCCCGGTGCTGGCATGGCAGCCAACACCGTTCAATATGGTCAGAACTCGCTCGCCAAACTCAATGGCATTGACATTTCTTCGTCTACCAACACGTTTGCTGACACCATTCCAGGGTTGAGCATTACCGTGTCCAAGGTCACCACGGACGAAGTCAACATGCGGGTGGCGCCCGACACCGCGGCCATGAAGAAGAACATCCAGGACTTCGTTGCGGCCTACAACGCGGTCAACGATCTGCTTAGCACCTCTACCAGCTACGACGCAGAAACCAAGGTGGCGGGAATTTTGCAGGGGGACAGCACTGCCGTGGGGCTACAAGGGGCATTGCGCATGCTGACCATGGGGGCGGCTGGTGGCTCGGGTGCCTTCCAGCGACTGGCGGATGTCGGCATTGCCATGGAGCGGGGCGGCAAGCTGGCGGTGGACAACACCAAGCTGGACACGGCCCTCAAAGACCCCGCATCGCTCAAAGAGTTGTTTGCCAATCCTGCCACCGCTGGTGCTGGCGGGGGCATCGGCGTGCAGTTCAAGAGTTTCACATCCGGGTTGCTGGCTCTTGACGGGCTGATGAACAATAAGGCGGACGCGCTCAACGCCGCCGTCAAGCGCAATACTGCTGAGCAAGACAAGGTCAACGACCGGGCTGCTCTGGTGGAGAAGCGCTTAAGAGCGCAATATACGGCCCTCGACACCAAGATGGCATCGTTGACCTCGTTGAGCAGCTATATCAGCCAGCAGGTTGCGTCGTGGAACAAGTCGGGTGGCTGATGCCGGGGGTGAGTGAAATTTCGTTTGAATTCCGCTTGAGTTTGCGCCGCTACTGCCGAAAACAAAAGGTAAGTAGTCAGAAGGAATGAAGGCCATGTACACCCCCGTCAGTTCCCGTGCAGCCAATGCCTACCGCCAGGTGGGCGTGCAATCTGGTGTTGATGGCGCCAACCCCCATCAGCTGATACAGATGCTTTTCGACGGCCTGCTGCAGTCGCTTAACGAGGCCCGCGGCGCCATGCAGCGGGGCGAGATGGAGGCCAAAGGGCGCCTTATCGGCAAGTCGGTCCGCATTTTGGAAGAGGGCCTCAAGGGGGCGCTCAATCCGGCTCAGGGTGGCGAGATCGCCGTCAACTTACGTGCCTTGTACGAATACTGCGTAACCCGTCTGACCCTCGCTAACCTGCGCAACGACGTGGCGCCGCTCGAAGAGGTGGTGGCCTTGATCGAGCCCGTTGCCCAGAGCTGGGCTGCCATTGGCGGCTCTGGCGGCGCGAGTGGCTGGGCGCCCTCTGCCAAGGTGGGGGTGTGATCATCATGGAGAGCCAATTGATCGATTTCTACAAAGCCATCGAAGACAGCAGCGCCAAGATGCTTGAGGCTGCGCGGCTGAAGGACTGGGATGGTGTAGTGCGCTACGAAGGTGCCTGCGCTGTCCTGATCGAGCAGCTGCGCTACAAGTCGCAGGAGCAGGAGCTGCTGCCGGAACACAGACGCGAGAAGACCCGCATCATGCAGCGCATCCTGCGCAACGACGCCCAGATCCGCTGTCTGGCGGAGCCGTGGCTGACTCAGTTCGAGCACATGTTCGACGGCCAGCCGCAGATGATGCACTGAGTTCAAGCCTATCTTCCCTCGGCCTAGGGCTGGGTGAGGGCCGCAACAAGCGGCGCCAGAAGTAAAACAAGAAAGCCCCGCGACGCGGGGCTTTCTTGTTGGTGCTTAAAAATGATAGCTGCTAGCGCAATCTATCTGAGGCTTTGCGCTGACATTCCGAATGAATGCATTTGTATTCAAGCGCTGGTAGCTATCAAATTGATAGTGCTTGCCGCTCACACCTGCATGTTCATGATGTCGGTATAGGCCTGAACCATGCGGTTGCGCACATGCAGCGTTGCCTGGAAGCCGATCTGGGCTTTTTGCATGGCGACCATGGTTTCCTCCAGGCTGACGGAGGGATTTTCCATCTGCACTTCCTTTTGCAGGTCGCCGGAGCGGTTCTGGGCCGCGCTGACGGACTGCAGCGCGCCCTTGAGGGCGCTGGAGAATCCCACTTCGTTGACGTCGTTTTGCGGTGCGGCAGCAGCGGCACGGCGCGCCAGGCCGGCGCCCTGCAAGGGGGCGGTAGAGCTTGAGATGCGGAGGTCCATGGCTGTATCCGTCGGGGAATGGGGGTATGCTGCGTATCCTAGCCAGCGCGCCCGCGCCCATCGCTCTGAATTGATGGCCAAACGCGCGGCTTATCCAGCGAACATTTTGGAAGCGTGACCGAATAATCGACCCCACGCTTTGGTCTGTCGCCAGGCCCGTCCTTTTTTGGAAAGCACGATGTCTGCAGTTGCTGAAATCCCTCTTGCCCCCACACCGCCCGCCAGCCCTAACTGGCTGCAGCGGCTGTCTTCCCTTGACCGCGCGCAGCGCATGCGTCTGGGCGTGGGCGTGGTGTTGCTGGTGGCGGTGGCACTTGCGGCCATTGTGCTGGGCCGCCAGCCCGACTACCGCGTGCTGTTTGCCAACCTGAGCGACAAGGATGGCGGCGCCATCGTCGCCCAGCTCTCGCAGATGAACGTGCCGTATAAGCACGCCGACGGTGGTGGCGCCATCCTGATTCCTGCCGACCGGGTACATGACGTGCGGTTGCGCCTGGCAACACAGGGCCTGCCCAAGGGCTCGGTGACCGGGTTCGAATTGATGGAGAACAGCAAGTTCGGCATGACGCAGTTCCAGGAGCGGCTGAACTTCCAGCGCGGACTGGAGGGTGAGCTGACCCGCTCCATCCAGGCGCTGTCGTCCGTGCAGGGTGCGCGCGTGCATCTGGCGCTGCCGAATCAGAACGGGTTTTTCCGCGAGCAGCAAAAGCCCTCGGCCTCGGTGCTGGTCAGCCTGCACCCCGGCCGCATCCTGGACCGCGCCCAGCTCGCGGGGATTGTGCATCTGGTTGCGTCGAGCGTGCCCGAGCTGTCTCCTTCCGCCGTAAGCGTGCTGGACGACACCGGCAAGCTGCTTTCGCAGTCGCCGGACAACACATCGGGTGCGGAGGTCAATGCGCAGCAGTTTTTGTATGTGCAGCAGATCGAGCAGCAGTACACGCGCCGGATTATGGAAATCCTGGAGCCCGTGGTGGGCCGCGACAACGTCAAGGCGCAGGTGACGGCCGAGGTGGATTTCACGCAGACCGATTCCACGTCCGAGCAGTTCCGTCCCAACCAGACGCCCGACTCCGGAGCCATCCGCAGCCAGCAGGTGCTGGAAAGCCGCGGCAGCGCCAACAAGACGGCCACCGGGGTGCCCGGCGCGGTGGCCAACCAGCCGCCAGCCCCATCGGCTGCGCCCATCAACGGTGCCAACCCGGCGCCCAATGCGGGCGGCACGCAGGGCACGGAAGAGCAAAACAGCAAGCGCGAGTCCACCACCAACTACGAGGTAGACAAGACCGTGCGTGTGACCCGTGGCAGCACGGGCGCCGTCAAGCGCCTGAGCGCCGCTGTGGTGGTCAACTACCAGTCCACCGAGGAAAAGGGCAAGCTGGTGCCCAAGGCGCTAACGGCTGAGCAGCTTGAGCAAATGACGGCGCTCGTGCGCGAAACCATTGGCTTCAACCGCGAGCGCGGCGACTCGGTCAATCTGATGAACACGCCTTTCCAAGTGACTACCGCTGCCGTGAGCGACGTGCCCCTGTGGAAGCAGCCGGAGGCGATCGAGCTGGCCAAGAGCTTTGCCTGGCCTGTGGGCGCGGTGCTGTTTGCCGCCTTGGTGCTGCTGGGGCTGGTGCGCCCCGCACTCAAGTCGCCCAAGCCCGCCAAGGCCGAAGCCGTTCCTGTGGCTGGCGGCCAAGTGGATGCCCTGGAGGCCGAAGCGCTGGAGCGCCCCGCGCTGCCGGGCCCGGGCGGCAAGAAGGACGAGGCCCTGCCGGCCACGCCGGAGCAGCTGAGGCTGGAAGAAGCGCGCGTACTGGCCAAGGAAAACCCCGTGGCCGTGGCCAACATTCTGAAGACCTGGCTGAACGGCGACCCCGTCTGACCACCGATTCCAGGGACCATTGTTATGGACGACCAAGGACTCAACGACGCAGCCATCATGCTGATGTCCCTCGGCGAAGAAGAGGCGGCCGAGGTCTTCAAGCATTTCTCGCCCAAGGAGGTGCAGAAGTTGGGCGAGACCATTGCACGCATGCGGTCCGTCTCGCGCGAAAAGGTGGATCAGGTCATCAACAAGTTCTCCAACGCCGCCGCGGCGCAAAGTCTGCTGGTGTCCGACACCGGCAATTACGTGCGGGCTGTGCTCAAGCGCGCACTGGGTGACGACAAGGCGGGGCTGCTGATAGACCGTATCCTGCAGGGCGGCGATGTGTCGGGCATCGAGAGCCTGAAGTGGATGGACCCGCTGTCGGTGGCCGAGCTGTTGCGCAACGAGCATCCGCAGATCGTGGCTGCCATCTTGGTGCACCTAGACAGCGACCAGGCCTCCGGCATCCTGATGCACCTGACTGACCGCCAGCGCAGCGAGATCCTGCTGCGCGTGGCAACGCTCGAAGGCATCCAGCCCACAGCGCTCAAGGACCTCAACGAAGTGCTTTTCAAGGTGCTCGCAGGCGGCGACAAGATCCGCAAGAGCTCGCTGGGTGGCGTCAAGGCAGCTGCCGAAATCATCAACATGCTGGGCGGCAACATGGATGCTGTGGTGCTGGAGTCGATCCGCGGCTACGACCCCGACCTGGCGCAGAAAATCATGGACAAGATGTTCGTGTTCGAAGACGTGCTCAAGCTCGACGACAAGGCCATCCAGACGGTGCTCAAGGAAGTGGCGTCCGAGACGCTCATCGTTGCGCTCAAGGGCGCTGTCCCCGACCTGCGGGAAAAATTCTTGTCCAACATGTCCTCCCGTGCCGCCGAAGCGCTGCGCGAAGACCTCGAATCGCGCGGACCCATGCGCCTGTCCGAAGTTGAAGCGCAGCAGAAGGAAATCCTCAAGACGGTGCGTCGCCTGTCCGACGAAGGCCAGATCGTGATCGGAGGCGGCGGTGATGATGCCTTCGTCTAACCAGCGCTCGTACTCGCGCTTCATCCCCAGCGAAGAGGTCGGCGACTTCACGCAGTGGAAGTTCAGCGCTGTGGATGGCTCCGAGCCCGAGCCGGAGCCCGAACCGGAACCCGTGGCTGAGGCGCTGCCTGTCGAGATCGACGAGGCCGCCCAGCAGGCAATGCTGCAGCAGGCCTGCGACGATGCGTACGCCGAGGGCTTTGCCCAAGGGCAGGCCGAGACGGCGCTGGAGTGGCAGCGCCGACTGGACGAATACATCGCCAACCAGGGCCGCGAAGCCGCCACGCGCATGCAGCAAGTCTTCCAGACGCTGGACGCCAGCCTGATCGACATGCAGCAGCAAATGGCCCAACAAATGCTGGAGCTTGCCTGCGACATCGCGCGCCATGTGGTGCGCCAGGAACTGTCGGTCAATCCCAACGCACTGCAACCCGTGGTGCGCGAGGCTGTGGGCATGGTCGTGACGGAGGGGCGGCCAGCCACCGTGCGCCTCAACCCCGCAGACCTGGAGGTGATGGAACAGCCCTTGCGCGACGAGATCGATGGTCCCGCAATCCAGTGGCTCGCCGATGCCGCAGTGCCGGCGGGCGGTTGCTTGGTGGAATCTGCAGGCATGGTGGTGGACGGCAGCCTGGACAAGCGGTGGCAGCGCGCCATTGCCGCCCTGGGCCTGCAATCGCCCTGGGCCGAGGAGGGCGACGATGACCGTTGAAACCCCCTCTGCATGGACGCGTTTCATGGAAGACGCGCGCGAGCGGATGGCCGAGCGTGCCCCGTTGGAAACCCGCGGCACACTGACCCGGTTGACCGGCTTGGTACTGGAGGCTGCAGGCATCCGCGTGCCCGTGGGCTCGCAGTGCCTGGTGCAGATGCCGGGGCACGCGCCAGTGCTGTCCGAGGTGGTGGGATTTTCTGGGGACAGAGCTTTTCTGATGCCGGCGGGTGACATCCATGGGCTCTCCAGTGGCGCCAGCGTCGTGCCCGCGGCGCCGTATGTATCTGTGCCCCGGCTGGGTGAGGCGTCCCGCCCTGTGCAGCGCGCCGGTGTGCTGCGGCTGCCTATGGGCGATGGGCTGCTGGGCCGCGTGGTGGATGCGCAGGGCTTTCCACTGGACCATGGCGGGCCGGTACAGGATGTGGTGTCAGAGCCCATGGACCGCCGCCAGATCAACGCCATGGACCGCGACCCCGTGCGTGAATCGCTGGACACGGGCGTGCGGGCCATCAACGCACTGCTCACCGTAGGCCGTGGCCAGCGCCTGGGGCTGTTTGCCGGCTCGGGTGTGGGCAAAAGCGTGCTGCTCGGCATGATGGCCCGCTACACGCGCGCCGACGTGATCGTGGTGGGGCTCATCGGCGAGCGGGGCCGCGAGGTCAAAGAGTTCGTGGAAGACATCCTCGGGGCCGAAGGACGGGCCCGCTCCGTGGTGGTGGCGGCGCCGGCAGATGCACCCCCGTTGCTGCGCATGCAGGGCGCGGCCTACGCCACGGCCGCGGCCGAACACTTCCGCGACAAGGGCAAGCACGTGCTGTTGCTCATGGATTCGCTCACACGCTACGCGATGGCACAGCGCGAGATCGCGCTGGCCATTGGCGAGCCGCCTGCCACCAAGGGCTATCCACCCTCGTGTTTTGCCAAGCTGCCCAAGTTGGTGGAACGCAGCGGCAACGGGCTGCATGGCGTGGGCTCAATCACTGCCTTCTACACGGTGCTGTCAGAAGGTGATGACCAGCAAGACCCGATCGCCGATGCGGCGCGCGCCATTCTGGACGGGCACATCGTCCTGTCCCGCGCGCTGGCGGAAACCGGGCATTTTCCGGCTATCGACATCGAGCAGTCCGCATCGCGCGTGATGCACAACGTGATTCCGCGCGCGCATTTTGAGCTGGCCCGGCGGTTTCGCGCGGTTTACTCGCGCTACCAGAAGAGCCGCGACCTGGTCCAGGTGGGCGCCTACATGAGTGGCTCCGACCCGGCGCTGGACGAGGCCATCCGCCTGCAGCCACAGATGGCCGAGTTCCTGCAGCAGGACATGTTCGAAGCCGCCTCCATGGACCAGAGCATTGCGGCCATGGGCGCTGCCCTGGCGCACTAACGGTTGGCAGGACGTCATCACCATGTCCAACCTCAACGCTCTCATGGTTGCCGTCGAAGTGGCCAGCCGCAAGCGTGATGAAGCCCGCAAGGTGCTGCAGGACACGCAGGCTGCCCAGCAGGCTGCGCGGGACCAGCTGGACCAGCTGGAGGGCTACGCCCGCGAAACCGAGGCCCGCTGGGGCACCAAGGCCGATACGGTGCGGCAGCCCGAGGTGATGTACCACCACTACCAGTTCATGAACAGGCTGGGCCACGCCGCCAGTCTGCAAGGCAACGTGGTGGGTGAGCACGCAAACCGGGTGGATGGAGCCCGGCAGGCCCTGCTGGACGCCGAGCTTCGCCTGGCCAGCCTGCGCAAAGTGCTGGAAAAACGCCGCCAGGAGCTGACACTGCAGCAAATGCGCAGAGATCAGAAACAAACCGATGAACGGGCGGCCTTGCAATATCGCAACGCGTTGCAGGGCGCCGCCAGCCAGGAGTATTGAGCAATGGAACAGGCCAGAATTTCTTCCACCGGTAATGCGCACGCGCCACAGGCCACGCGCAACCCGCGCCAGGGCAGCGATGCCGCGGGGGCGGCGGCGCCCGGCGGCTTCCTCGCACTGCTGGCGGCGCTTGAGGGAGCGCCGATGACCGGCGCAGGTGCGGGAGGCGAGCCGGGCGGTGCGCTGGCGGGCTCCTCGGAAGCAAGCGATGGGTATCTGGCCTTGCCATCCGATGATGCCTCCGAGGTTTTGGACGCGGCCGCCATGGCGGCATGGCATGGATGGGTACCGCCAAGCGATGGCGCAGTCTCCCAGTCGCGGACCGCGGCGGCGCTTTCGGGGGACGAAGGAGCCGTGGTGTCAAGGTGGTCCGGCGCGTTGACGGGTGGGCAAGGTCAGCGCCAAGGCCTGGTGGCGGAAACGGCACAGCTGGACGGGGCCGCAGACACCCAGGCAGCGGGGTTGCAAGGACCCGTTGCCGGTTATGGAAGGATCCTCTCTCGCATGCAGAGTGCATTGGCGCAGCGCGGAACAGTCATGGGCGCCGGACCGTCCGATGCGACCGCGTCGGCACGTGCGGGAGCGGCGTCTGCAGTCCATCCCGCTGCTGTTGCGCATCAGGCGGCTGCATCCAACCCTTTCGGTGGCGATGGTGCGGCGTGGGCCGCCGCGCAGTCGGCGGGCCAAACCCAGGACCGCCCCGCAGGCGCAATGCCCAGCGCGCCATCCTCGATCGAGTCTGGGGCACAGGCTATTGCAGGCCTGGCGACCGGGGCCACGGCGCAAGGGGGCCATGCGCAGGGTGGAGGCAGGTCTGCAGACGGTGGACCGGGCGCAGGCACCTGGATGGCCGGAGTGGAAGGACCACACACGCAGGAGATGGAAGGCGTGGACGCCGCGGCCGTGTTTGGAGACCCTGCCCAGGCGGCCGCTGAAGACCAGGTCGCAGAACAAGTGACGTACTGGGTGAACCAGAAAACCCAGAATGCAGAACTGACGCTGCAGCGGGAGGGCCAGCCGGTGGAGGTTTCCGTGAGTTTGTCCGGCAATGAGGCCCATGTGACCTTTCGCAGTGATCAGGCGGAAACCCGCGAACTGCTTGACCGCAGCATGTCGCAACTGAGCGAGCTGTTGCGCAGCGAAGGCCTGGTGCTGTCGGGCATGTCGGTGGGGACATCTGCGCGCGACGGTGGTGGCGCAGGGGAGGCCGGGCAGCAGCGCCAGCGCGAAGGTGGCCGGCAGGCACAGGTGGTGTCGTCGGCCTCTGCAGCGGGCAATGCGGCTGCCGCGCGTGAGGGCGTAGCAAGGGACGGCACGGTCGACATTTTCGTGTAAGGCGGGGTGGCCGAGGGCGGGTGCCGATGGCTGGCCCGGTTCGCTGAGCCGATGCGATGAATCCTCGGTTGCTTCGGCTATGGCGGGCCTGCGTGGTCTGAGGGGTACCAGAGCTGCGGGGTGCCGAAGCTGAGTGGTGCACCAGAAGCGCGCGGACTACCGTGGTTTTGGGCTTTTATTCTGGCTATTATTGGTCGCCACCCCGGCCAATAATGGAGCAACCGGCTTGGCTTGCGTGCTGTTTGCGCAGGCGGGGCCTGCTCCCTACCGCAAGGAAACTGCATCGTGTCAGCCAATACCCCCGCAGCGGCTCCGGCCAAAAGCAAAAAAATGCTTGTGATCATCATCGGCGTGGTGTTGCTGCTGGTAGTGGGTGGCGGCGGTGCGGCATGGTTCATGACCCGGTCGCATGGCGATGACGAGGAGGGAGGCGGCGCTGCGGCTGCGCGCAAAGAGGCCCCCAAGGTTGCACCCACCTTCCTTGCCATGGAAAACATGGTCGTCAACCTGGCGGATCCCGGGGGCGACCGATTTGCCCAGATCGGCATCACGCTGGAGCTTGCCGATGCCAAAACATCAGAGCAGGTCAAACTCTACCTGCCCACCATTCGCAGCGGCATCCTCATGCTGATTTCGCAGCGCACATCCAGCGAACTGCTGCAGCGCGAAGGCAAGGAAAAGTTGGCAAACGACATCCTGCGAGAAGTCTCGCGCCCGTTGGGCTATTCGGTGCCGTCCGAACGCGCGCGTGCCCGCGCAGCGGCGGCGGAGAACGAAGAGGATGAGGACGAGGACCGGCCCGCGCGCCGGCGTGCGGAGCCGCGAAACCCGGTGCACCGCGTGCTCTTTTCCAGTTTCATCATCCAGTGACCCCGGCAAGGATCCGTCATGAGTGATTCATTTCTTTCGCAGGAAGAGGTCGATGCCCTTCTGGAGGGCGTTACAGGCGAGAGCCAGAAGTCCGTTGAAGAGGTGGCGGAGGCGGGCTCGGTACGCAACTACGACATTTCCAGCCAGGAGCGCATCGTCCGCGGACGCATGCCGACGATGGAAATCGTCAACGAGCGGTTCGCGCGCAATTTCCGCATCGGCCTGTTCAACTTCATCCGGCGCAGCCCCGAGATATCGGTGGGCACCGTGTCTGTGCAGCGTTACAGCGCCTTCCTGCGTGAACTGGCGGTCCCCACCAACTTCAACATCGTGGCCATCCGTCCCCTGCGCGGCAGCGGTTTGATCGTGTGCGAGCCGTCGCTGGTGTTCGGCATCATCGACACGCTGTACGGTGGAGTCGGCAAGTTCCAGACCCGCATCGAAGGGCGTGACTTTTCGCCCACCGAGCAGCGTGTCATCAACCGCCTGGTGGACGTGATCTGCGCGGAGTACAAAAAAGCTTGGCAAGGCATTTATCCGCTGGAGCTGGAATACCAGCGCTCGGAAATGCAGCCGCAGTTTGCCAACATCGCAACCCCCAGCGAGATTGTGGTGTCCACCGCCTTCCAGCTGGAGATTGGCGACCTGTCCGGCGCCATCCACATCTGCATGCCCTACGCCACGCTGGAACCGATCCGCGACGTGCTCTATTCGTCGACGCAGGGCGACTCCATCGAGGTGGACCGCCGCTGGGTGCGCGTTTTGACGCGCGAAATCCAGGCCGCCGAGGTGACCCTGGTGGCCGAGTTGGCCCGCGCCGACGCCACGGTGGAGCAGCTGTTGGCTATGAAGCCTGGCGACTTCATCGAGTTGGACCGCGAGCCGCGCATTCGCGCATCGATCGGAGGGGTTCCGATCTTCGAATGCCAGTACGGAACCCACAATTCAAAATACGCCATTCGCATTGAAGAGTGCCTGCGCAACGCAGACATGAGCTGGCTTGGAGAGAAAAATGTCAACTGAAGAAGACAACAAGGACGCCGGCGCAGAAGACCCGTTCGCGGGCTGGGCCGAAGCGCTGGAAGAGCAAAAGCGCACCGATGAAAAACCCGACGCCGCCGAGCAGGGCGGGCCGCTATCCGGCGATCCTGTGCGGCCGTTCTCTGGCGGCGGAAGCGGCGGAGACGGAACAGCCAACGACATCAACATGGTGCTGGACATCCCGGTCCAGCTCTCCGTGGAGCTGGGGCGCACCAAAGTCCCCATCAAATACATTCTTCAGCTCGCTCAGGGTTCCGTCGTCGAGCTGGACGCCCTGGCCGGAGAGCCCATGGACGTGCTGGTGAACGGCTACCTCATTGCCCAGGGCGAAGTGGTGGTGGTGAACGACAAGTTCGGTATCCGCCTGACCGACGTGGTAACACCCTCCGAACGCTTGCGCCGGGTCAGCCGTGGATAGCGGCAGCATGACCCAGACCCTGCTGGTGGTGGTGCTCTTCGTGGGCGCCATGGCCATGCTGCCCTGGTTGGTGCGGCGCATTCAGCAGCGGCAGGGTGCGGGCGGGCTAGCCGCCGGTGGCGCATCGCGAGTGCTGTCTGCCGTGGCGGTGGGGCCTCACCAGAGGGTGGTGACGGTCGAAGTGGGGCCCGAGCATGCGCGCACCTGGCTGGTGCTGGGGGTCACGGCACAAAGCGTAAGCTGCCTGTACACGATGCCTGCTTCATCGCAGCCGGGGGGGGCGTTGGCATCGCCGGCGGCCGTGCCCGGCCATCCCTCGTTTGCCCAGGAGATCGCTGTGGCGGTGGGCGATTCTGGAAAGTCGTCCCATGGTTGAGTCAATGCGGCGGAGGTTGCCGGGATCGAAGGCCGTTGCGCTGTGTCTTCTGGGGATGTTGTTCGCGCCCCTTACGGTCATGGCGCAATCGGGTGCATCGCTGCCGCTCGTGGTCGGCAGCGGCCCGGCGGGCACCAGCTATTCGGTGCCCATCCAGACCTTGCTGTTCTTCACAGCGCTTTCATTCCTGCCTGCCGTACTGCTCATGATGACGGGCTTCACGCGCATCGTCATTGTGTTGTCGCTGCTGCGCCAAGCGCTGGGCACCCAATCGGCACCGCCTAACCAGGTGATCATTGGCCTGTCGCTGTTCCTCACTTTTTTTGTGATGGGCCCCACGCTGGACCGCGTGTACCAGGACGCCTATGTGCCTTACACCACCAACGCCATCACTTTTGAGCAGGCACTGGAGCGGGCCGAGGCCCCGATGCGCAGCTTCATGCTCAAGCAGACCCGGCAGTCCGACTTCGCGTTGTTCTCCCGCCTTGCGCGGCTGGACCCGCAGGTGACGGCCGAGACCGCGCCGCTGAGGGTCATCGTGCCCGCGTTCGTCACCAGCGAGCTGAAGTCCGCCTTCCAGATAGGTTTCATGATCTTCATCCCGTTCCTTGTGATCGACATGGTGGTGTCCAGCATCCTGATGTCGCTGGGCATGATGATGCTGTCCCCGGTGCTCGTGGCGCTGCCGTTCAAGCTGATGCTTTTTGTGCTGGCGGATGGTTGGAACCTGCTGATCGGCTCACTGGCCGCCAGTTTCGTGCCCTGACAAGGAGAGCCTCGCCATGACCTCACAGATGGTGTTGACGATGGGGCGCGATGCCCTGACGCTGTTGTTGATGATTGCCATGCCCGTGCTGGGCGTTGTGATGGCCGTGGGCTTGCTCGTGAGCATCTTCCAGGCCGTCACCCAGATCCACGAGGCCACGCTGGCCTTTGTTCCCAAGCTGATTGCCGCCATGGTGGTGTTTGCGATTGCCGGGCCATGGATGCTGAGCACGCTGGTCGATTTCATCCGCCGAACCATCGAGTCCATTCCCTCGATGATTGGCTAGTCCCCTTGAGCCTGCAGCAGTCCGTTCAGCACGGGGCCTCGGCGTGATCACGTTTTCAGAAGCCCAGCTGGTCGCCTGGATCTCGCCGATCCTGTGGCCATTTCTGCGGGTGCTCGCCATGTTCTCGGTGGCCCCCATTTTTTCGATGCGCGTGGTGCCCATGCGGGTCAAGATCGGGCTTGCGTTTCTGGTGGCCGTGTGCGCGCAGGGCGTGCTGGGCGATCAGCCCGTGATCAGCGTGAACGACCGCGCGGCATTGGCGGCGGTGACGCAACAGGTGATGGTGGGGCTGGCCATCGGCTTTTCGGTACGCATTGTGTTTGCCGCTGTCGAAATGGCGGGTGAAGTGATCGGCCTGCAGATGGGCTTGAGCTTCGCTTCGTTCTTCGACCCCGCATCGAATGCGCAGCTCAGCGCCGTGGCGCGTTTCTTCGGGCACATGGCTCTGCTGCTCTTCATCGTCATCAACGGGCATTTGATGATCCTGATGGCGGTGGTCAAGAGTTTTGACCGGTTCCCGGTGAACGGTAACTTCATGGAGGCCCTGGGCCAGATGCGCCTGTACGAGCTGGGCGCTTGGATCTTTTCGAGCGCGCTGTGGATCGCCTTGCCGATGATCGCGCTGCTGTTGTTCGTGAACCTCACTATGGGCATCATCTCGCGCGTAGCGCCCCAGATGAACATCTACGCCGTGGGTTTCCCGGTCACGCTCACCGTTGGCCTGCTGGGCATCGCGGCCACCTTGCCCATGCTGGAGCAGCCCGTGCTGGCGTTGTTGCAGCGCTCCATCGACCTGTTCGGTGGCGGACGGTGAATGCTGCAAATATGATAGCTGGTAGCGCTTGATTTAAAATGATTTCAAGCGCCTAGGGGGCTAGAAGCGCCTGAAGACAAGCGCTGCCAGCTATCTTTTTCATACCAACTGGTTGCGGATGGCGTAAACCGTCAACTCCGCGTTGTTGGTGAGCTTGAGCTTTTCCAGCACGCGCGCCCGATACACGCTCACCGTCTTGGGGCTCAGCATCAGCTCTTCGGCAATGTCTGACAGCCTGCGGCCGGAGGCAATCTTCACCAGCGTCTGCAGTTCGCGCTCTGACAAGGTGGTGTGCGGAGCTTCCGGCGTGGGTTGTGCCAAGCTGTCTGCCAGCATCTGGGCCACCTCGGGGGTCAGATACTTCTTGCCCTGCATCACGGTACGCACTGCGGCAATCAACTCCACTGGGTCGCCCGCCTTGTTGGCATAGCCTTGCGCACCGGCTTTCAGGCAGCGCAGCGCGTACTGGTCCTCGGGGTACATGGAGACGATCAGCACCTTGATGCTGGAATGGGTCTCGCGCAGGCTGGTCAGCACTTCGATGCCGCTGCGGCCCGGCATGTTCAGGTCCAGCAGGAGGACATCGCAAGCGGCGGTCCGCAGCACATTCCGCAGCTCTGAATATCCGCCGGCTTCGCCCGTCACCTGAATGTCGGGGGCTTCCGTGAGGGTGTCGCGAATGCCGCGCCTCAACACGGCGTGGTCGTCACACAGGACCACATGAATCACTGGACATCTCCCGTATCGGTTGGCAATGCGGGCGATGTTAGCGGCACCGACAGAATGACCGATGTCCCGTGGCCGCGACGGCTGCTGATGTCCAGCCAGCCGCCCACGGTGCGCGCCCGCTCCTGCAGCCCTTTCAGCCCAAAGGCCTTGGGCTTGTCGCGCGCCTGCTCCAGGTCCATGCCCCGGCCGTTGTCGGAAACCTCCAGCGTCAGCACGTCTTCCTTGTCAGACAGATCAATCTCCACCCGGGAGCACTCGGCGTGTTTGGAGATGTTCGTCAGCGCCTCCTGGGCGGTGCGGTAGGCGACCAGCTGGATGTCGGGCGGCGTATGCAGCGTGTCGCTGCTGGCATGCACGCGCGCAGGCACTCCTGTGCGCCGCTCAAAGCCGGCGGCCAGCCATTGCACTGCAGCCACCAGGCCCTGCTCCAGGATGGGCGGCCGCAGGTTCATCATGATGCGTTGGCTAGCGCCAATGGCATGCTGCAGCATCTCGGCGGCCGATGCGGCATGGGCCTGCATCTCCGCATCAACGCTATGGCGCCCGATCCATGCCACATCAAAGCGCACGGCCGTCAGCGCCCCTCCAATGTCGTCATGGATCTCCCGTGCAATGGAGGCGCGCTCCTGCTCGATGGATGACTGCAGGTGCTCCGTCAACTCGGCCAGCCGGCGCTGCGACGCCCCCAGCTCGGCCACGGCCAGGTCGTGAGCGCGCCGGGCTTCGTGTACCTCCAGCGCACGCGCCACCACGTGGGGCAGCCGGGACATGTCTTCCTTGAGCAGATAGTCGGCGATGCCCAGTCGCATCGCATCGACTGCTGCAGCTTCGCCAATAGCGCCCGAAAGCAGGATGAAAGGCGGGTGGTGCGGCTTTTGCGCAACATGAGCCCAGGCGTCCAGCGCCGTGAATCCAGGCAATCGGTAGTCTGCCAATATGACGTCGAAGGGCTGGGAGTCGGTCAGGTGCTGGAACTCGGTGAGCGAGTCCACACGGGTGATGTGAAGCAACAGCCCTGAGCGGCGCAGGGTGCGGGCAGCCAGATCATGATCGGCCAATGAATCTTCCAAATGGAGAATGTTCAATGCCTGGTCCGGTGCTATGGTGACCATAGGAGCGCTATCATAGGATACAAATTGGAACAAACAAGGGTGTTTGTCCGGTTGGGATGGTTTCGGTGCCAGCGTCAAATGGGCGCAGGCGCTCTGATTCGCGAGAGGGTCCGAGTGCTGTTGTGCAGGTATCGTAGTCCTGTGTTTTTGCGTGTTTTGCTGCTGCGTGCTGCGATGGAGAAACGATGCAATCTACGCTAACAACGTCTGGAGGACCTGCTGTCCAGGTTCCCGTCATGGTGGCGGCAGAACTGCAGGACTCCTTGCTGGTGGTCATGCACGATCTTCACCGGCTGGAAGGATTGCTCAATCATGCAACAGACAACCTGCTGGAGCGTTTTGGCGAGGCCAATGCGGCCTTGTCGGACGCTGTGGTGGCCGATACGCCAGAGCTGGTGGCAGCGCGTGCAGCACTGCGGAGTGCGGTGACAGAGCTGCAGTTCCAGGACATGGCCTCCCAACTCATCTGGCACACCACGAAAGTGCTGCAGGGGTGCGCCTTCCGGCTCGCCTCTGAGGCCATGGGCCACGAGGAGGGCGAGGAGGCCGCGCCTTTTGCGGAGATGGCGCCCGACCGGCCCAACCCGGTGACGCAAAGCGAGATGGACGCAGGTTCGGTCGACCTGTTTTGACGATCAGATCCCTGGTTAACCTATATATTCAAGTCAGTTGGAGCCTTACATGCAATCGATCCTTGCCGTAGATGATTCACCCTCCATGCGAAAAATGGTGTCGTTCACCCTGACGGGTGCGGGCTACCACGTGGTGGAGGCGGTGGACGGACAGGACGCGCTGGAGAAGGCTGAGAGCCACGACATCGACTTGGTGCTGGCCGACCAGAACATGCCGCGGCTTGACGGCATCGGGCTGACCCGCAAGCTGCGCGAGCACCCCAAGTTCAAGACGATTCCCATCCTGATCCTGACCACCGAGTCCAGCGACCAGATGAAACAGGCGGGCCGCACGGCGGGCGCCACAGGCTGGCTGGTGAAGCCGTTCGATCCCAATCGCCTGATTGAAGTCATCCAGAAAGTGATCCGTTAGGCCCGACGGACGCTCATCAGCCAGTACACAGGAGCCCACCATGGCGGAAACCTACCAAGAAGGATCAGGAGGCGGCGCAGACTTCGACCTGAGCCAGTTCTACCAGATCTTTTTCGAAGAAGCGGGCGAGAACCTCGACCAGATGGAGCAGATGCTCCTGAATCTGGACCTGACCAACGCCGACGACGAAGAACTCAACGGCATCTTCCGGTGCGCCCACTCGATCAAGGGCGGCTCGGCCACCTTCGGTTTTTCGGACGTTGCCGAACTGACGCACCAGATGGAGTCCTTGCTGGACCGCCTGCGCCGCCATGAGCTGCAGCCCATCCCACAAATGGTGGATGTGCTGCTGGAGTCTGCAGACGCCTCGCGCAGCCTGCTCGCGCGCCACCAGGCGGGTGGCCAGGGAGAAGCCGTATCCACTACCTCGCTGGTCCACCGCATCAGCGAACTTGCTGCAGGCCGTGTGCCCGCTGAAGCCCCTGCATCTGCGCCTCCCCCACCGCCTGCGGCCCCGGCGCCCGCGCCTGTGGCAGCCGCCGTACCGGCGCCAGCCGCCAGCAAAGCTGCAGTCGCCGGACAGCCGCGCCAGATTGAAATCCAGGTCGGCCCGCTGGAGCGCCTGGAGCAGGCCGACGCGATCAAGGAGCTGTTCCGCGACATCCCCGGCCTCGGCACCATCCGCGATTTGCCGGCCACCCAGCCCAATACCCGCGTGTTTGCGGTAGAGACATCGTCCACACAGGACGACCTGCTCGACCTGTTTGCCTTTCATGTGTCCAAGGAGCAGGTGCAGTTCCGCGACGCGTCTGCAGCGCCTGCCGCCGTAGATGCACCCGTCGACGACGAGCCGACGGTGGTGGCCGAGGGCTCGGGCTCTGAGACACCCTATGGTTTCTTCAATGGCGCGCCGGGCGCGCCGCACGCCGATGGATCTCCAGGGGCAGCCGCAGCCGCCTCGCAGCCTGCCAAGGCAGCGTCCAAGGCGGCCTCGGCTGAACCCAAGGCGGCCATGCAGGCGCAGATGGAGTCAACCACCATACGGGTGGACGTAAAGAAGGTTGATCAGCTCATCAACCTAGTGGGCGAACTGGTGATCACGCAGGCGATGCTGGCCCAGAACAGCCGGGGGCTGGACGCGGGTGCCTACCAGCAGTTGCTGGCGGGGCTTACCGACCTGGACCGCAACACGCGGGACCTGCAGGAGTCGGTCATGTCGATCCGCATGATCCCCATGTCCATCGTGTTCAGCCGCTTTCCCCGCATGCTGCGCGACCTGGCCAACAAGCTGGGTAAGAAGGTTGAGCTGGTCACCCTGGGTGAAGCCACAGAGCTGGACAAGGGGCTGGTGGAAAAGATCACCGATCCTCTGACCCACCTTGTGCGCAACAGCTGTGACCACGGCATCGAAATGCCTGCCGACCGTCTGGCCAAAGGAAAGTCCGAGCACGGCACCATCACCCTCTCGGCCTCGCACCAGGGCGGCTCGATCGTGATCGAGGTGCGCGACGACGGCCGCGGGTTGTCGCGCGAGAAGATTTTGAAGAAGGCGCAGGAGCGCGGCCTTGACGTATCCGAGCAGATGAGCGATGCCGAAGTCTGGCAGCTGATTTTTGCGCCCGGGTTCTCCACCGCCGAAGAGGTGACGGATGTGTCGGGACGCGGCGTCGGCATGGACGTCGTCAAGCGCAACATCGCCGCACTCAACGGCTCGGTGGAGATCGACTCCGCCGAAGGCTATGGCATGAAGGTGTCCGTGCGTCTGCCGCTCACACTTGCCATCATGGACGGCATGTCGGTGGGCGTGGGCGAAGAGGTCTACATCCTGCCGCTGTCGTCGGTGGTGGAATCCTTCCAGGTCAATGCCGACGACGTCAGCACCGTTGCCCAGGGCTCACAACTGGTAAAGGTGCGCGACGAGTACATGCCTGTCATTGCCCTGGAGAAGATCTTCCAGGTGCCGCGCTTCGACCTCAACAAATCGAGCAACATCATGGTGGTGGTGGAGGCCGACGGCAGCCGTGTGGCGCTGTTGGTGGATGAACTGCTGGGGCAGCACCAGGTGGTGGTCAAGAACCTCGAAACCAACTACCGCAAGGTTCCGAATGTGTCAGGCGCCACCATCCTGGGGGATGGAACCGTGGCCCTGATTCTGGACACCGGCGGCTTGGTGCGCCGAGCCCGCCATTAGAGCCAAACACGGGCGCGCGCGGCGCGTCGTGTGGTCAAGAAAGGAGAATGCACCATGAGTGTGATGGGGAAAGCAACAGAAGCCGCACCGGCAGGCGCGCGTGAATACCTCACGTTCCGCCTCGACCAGGAAGAGTACGGCATCGATATTCTGAAGGTGCAGGAAATCCGGGGCTATGAGCCGCCCACCCGCATTGCCAACGCGCCCGATTTCATCAAGGGCGTGGTCAACCTGCGCGGCACGATTGTTCCCATCGTGGACATGCGCATCAAGTTCAACTGCGCCCAGGCGGACTACAACAGCTTTACGGTGGTGATTATCCTCAACCTGCGCAATCGGGTTGTGGGGATCGTGGTGGATTCTGTGAGTGACGTGATGGAGCTGACCCCCGAGAGCATCCGGTCGGCCCCCGATATCGAGAGCGCCATCGACAACAGCTGCATTCTGGGGCTGGGTTCGGTGGGTGAGCGTATGTTGATATTGCTGGACATCGAGAAGCTCATGTCCAGCTTAGACATGGGGCTGGTGACCGCCAACGAGTGAGACACATGCGCCCTGGAAGACCGCCGGGGCGGTCTAGGTGCGTGGCAGGTCGCAAGTGCCGCTTGACGGCCTCTTGGAGCGAACAGGATTTCCTTTCGGACGATCAATATGGCCCATTCCTCCAGCGTCTCCTCTTCTGCCCGATCCGCCGCGCCCAGGGTGGATCCGGCATATGCCGCGGCTGCCGCTCCTTCCGGGCCACTCGCGCAGGGACGGGAGTTCGTCTGGACCAACGCTGATTTCGCGCGTGTGCAGGCGCTGATTTACCAGCGCGCAGGCATCAGCTTGCACGACGGGAAACATGCCATGGTCTACAGCCGCCTGTCGCGGCGGTTGCGTGACACGGGGCACACCAGTTTTCACGACTATCTGGGCTGGCTGGAGACGCACGATGGCCCCGAGTGGCAGGAGTTCGTGAACGCGCTCACCACCAATCTGACGGCGTTCTTCCGCGAGCAGCACCACTTCGAGATATTCGCTTCGCATCTGCGTGCCAAGCCCACGGCCAATTGGCGTGTCTGGTGCAACGCGGCGTCCACGGGCGAAGAGCCGTACTCCATCGTGATGACGGCTTTTGAGGCGCTGGGGGCGAACGCGTCCTTCAAGCTGACTGCGAGCGATATTGACTCCCGCGTGCTGGCCACGGCGTCGCAAGGCGTGTACCGGCTGGACGCACTGAAGGGCCTGAGCCCGGAGCGCCTGCAAAAATTCTTTCTGCGTGGCAAGGGAAGCAATGCCGGCATGGTGCGGGCCAAGCCGGAGCTGCGGCGGATGATCGATTTCATGAGCGTCAACTTGATCCGGGACGACTGGCCGTTCAAGGAGCCGTTCGACGTGGTGTTCTGCCGTAACGTAATGATCTATTTCGACGCGCCCACCCAGCGGCGGGTGTTGGAGAGGATTCACCGGGTGCTGAAGCCGGGCGGCATGCTGTTTGTGGGACATGCCGAGAATTTCAGCGAGTCCCGCGATCTTTTCACCCTGCGTGGCAAGACGGTGTACGAACGCCGTTGACCTGTCCGTGTTGTCCAGCCGTACGCACCCATGACCAATCTCCCACCAGGCGCATCGCCCTCCACGTTCTCCGGCACTGCTGGCGCGCCGGGCGCGCCCGAGCGCCGCAGGGCCCCCCGCATCGCCCCGCTGAGCGCAGACATCTACGCAGGAGGCGCTGCGCCTGTACGCGAGTCCTCCCTGCAAGAGCTGAAAGCGCGCGCCCGCAAGCCCGGAGAGGCGTCATTCTTTTACCTGGACCACCATTTCCAGCACAACTCCGTGAAGGTGTTGCCGGGCGAATACTTTGTGGCCGATGAGAGCCTGGTCATCATGACAGTGCTCGGGTCGTGCATTGCAGCCTGCCTGTGGGACAGCCGCGCGCGTGTGGGGGGCATGAACCATTTCATGCTGCCCGATGGGGATCTGGCCGATGCGTCCGGGCGCTATGGTTCGTACGCGATGGAGTTGCTCATCAACGAAATGCTCAAACTCGGTGCGCGGCGTGAGACGATGCAGGCCAAGATATTCGGCGGCGCGCAGGTCATGCACAACTTCACGACCATGAACGTGGGCGAGCGCAACACCAACTTCGTGCTGAACTACCTGCACACGGAGCGTATTCCCATCGTGTCTGAAGATGTGCTCGACATCTATCCGCGCAAGGTGGTGTTTTTCCCGGTGACGGGCAAGGCCATGGTTAAGCGGCTGGCCCACGCCCACCCCGAGGCGCTCGTGGCCCAGGAAGTTCGCGGCAATGCCGCTACCGTGGCCAAGACCACCTCCGGCGGTTCTGTGGATCTGTTTTGAAAAAGGTGTGAGTTGATGAGCAGGAAAATCCGGGTGATCGTGGTGGACGATTCGGCGCTGGTCCGGAGTCTGCTGTCGGAGATCATCAACCGGCAGCGGGACATGGAGTGCATTGGCACGGCCAATGACCCCTTGATTGCGCGCGAGATGATCCGCGAGCTCAACCCCGACGTCATCACGCTTGATGTCGAAATGCCGCGCATGGACGGCATTGATTTTCTGGGGCGCCTCATGCGCCTGCGGCCCATGCCGGTGCTTATGATTTCTACCCTGACCGAGCGCGGCGCCGAGGTGACCATGAAGGCGCTGGAACTGGGCGCTGTCGATTTTGTCGCCAAGCCGCGTGTGGGCCTGGCCAGCGGGCTGAACGAGCTGGCGGCGCAAATCGTGGACAAGATCCGGGTTGCCGCCGTCGCTCAAGTGCGCCGGGCGCCCGTTCGTGAGGCGGCCCCTGCCGGCCATCCGGGCGCCGGGGGCGCCGCTGTGCCGGCCACCACGCTGCTGGGTCGGCTGTCTACCGAGAAACTTATCTGCATCGGGGCCTCCACCGGCGGCACAGAGGCGATCAAGGAGGTGCTGGTGCACATGCCGGCAGACTCCCCGGCAATCGTCATCACGCAGCACATGCCTCCCGGGTTTACCACCAGTTTTGCAGCGCGTTTGAACGGGCTGTGCCAGATCACGGTGAAGGAGGCGGTCAACGGAGAGCGCATCCTGCCAGGCCATGCCTATATTGCGCCCGGCGGCACCCAGTTCCGCGTGGCGCGCAGCGGCGCGAACTATGTGGCGGTGGTGGACGACGGCCCGCCCGTGAACCGACACAAGCCCTCCGTCGAGGTGCTGTTCAAATCTGCAGCTGCTGTGGTGGGGCGCAATGCGTTTGGCGTCATGCTCACCGGCATGGGCAACGATGGCGCAGCAGCCATGCGTGAGATGAAGGACGCCGGCAGCTACAACTATGTGCAGGACGAAGCGACCTGCATCGTTTTTGGCATGCCCCGCGAAGCCATTGCCCATGGTGCGGCAGATGAGGTTCTGCCATTGGGTCAAATTGCGCCCGCGTTGATCACCCGCCTGCGCGGTGCCACCGATCGCCTGCACCACCGCATCTGAGCGATCTGGCCTCAACCTCCCGCAGTGAGCTGGCCGCTGCGCGTCGTTTTCCGGGGCTGGCGAAGCGCGGAAGGTGCCCCGTCACGGGCCGGAGTCGGTCAGGCTGACAGGGCGGTCCACCGCTCCAGTGCCGCCATCAACTCGTCTTCAATGGCTGCCGCCCGGGAGGTCATGGCCGTGGCGCGGGCCGGGTCGGTGCTGTAAAGCGTGCCATCGGCCAGCGCTTGCTGCAGCGTCTGCTGTTCGGCTTCAAGCCCTGCGATCAGGTCCGGAAGCTGGTCCAGTTCCCGCTGTTCCTTGTAGCTAAGCTTCTTTTTTGATAGCTGCTCGCGCTTGCTGGATAAGCGCTGGGTGCCATTTTCATCGGTATTTTCAGGTGCTGCCTTGCTAGGGGCGGTGGGAGGCGCCGCCAAGGCGCGGCTCCGTTTGGACTGCAGCAGCCAGTCCTGCACGCCGCCTTCGTATTCGCGCCAGAGCCCGTCGCCCTCAAACGCAATGGTGCTGGTGACCACGTTGTCGAGAAATGTACGGTCGTGGCTGACCAGGAAGACTGTGCCTTCATAGTTCTCTAGCAGTTCTTCCAGCAGGTCCAGTGTGTCGATATCCAAGTCGTTAGTGGGTTCGTCAAGAACCAGCACGTTGGCCGGGCGCGCGAACAGGCGCGCCAGCAGCAGCCGGTTCCGCTCTCCCCCAGAGAGAGAGCGCACAGGCGAGTGAGCGCGCGCAGGCGAGAAGAGAAAATCGCTGAGATAACTTTTCACATGCTTGCGCTGGGTGCCGATCTCAATCCACTCGCTACCCGGGCTGATGAAGTCTTCCAACGTCGCATCCAGATTGACGGCGTGTCGCATCTGGTCAAAGTAGGCCACCTGCAGGTTGGCTCCCTGGCGAATGGTCCCGCTGTCGGGCGCCAGCTCGCCCAGAATCATCTTGAGCAGTGTGGTCTTGCCCGCACCGTTCGGGCCAATCAGACCCACCTTGTCACCCCGCAGGATCGTGCCGGTGAAGTTGCGCACGATGGTCTTCTCCCCAAAAGCTTTGCTCACGCCTTCCAGTTCGGCAACGATCTTCCCCTGGTAGCCGTTCGACCCACCAGTGGCTACGTCCATGCGGACACTGCCCACCACGTCCCGGCGTGCCTCGCGGCGTGCCCGCAATTGCTCCAGCCGCGTGATGCGGCTTTGGCTGCGCGTGCGGCGGGCCTCCACGCCTCTGCGAATCCATACTTCTTCCTGCGCAAGCAGCTTGTCCGCCTTGGCGGCAATCACGGCTTCTTGCGCGAGCTGCTCTTCCTTTTGCAGCAAGTACTGCGCAAAGTTGCCTGGATAAGAGCGAAGCTGCCCACGGTCGAGCTCCACGATGCGGGTGGCGATGCGGTCGAGAAATGCGCGGTCGTGGGTGATGGTGACAACACTGCCTGGAAAGTCGATCAGCAAGTCTTCGAGCCACTCGATGGAGTCCAAGTCCAGATGGTTAGTGGGCTCATCAAGAAGCAAAACATCCGGCCGGGCGACCAGCGCTTGCGCCAGCGCAACCCGTTTCTTCGTCCCGCCGGACAGCGTGCCTACGATCGCGTTGGGATCCAGGTGGAGACGCTGCAGAGTCTCTTCCACGCGTTGCTCCCAGTTCCATGCATCGTAGGCTTCGATCTCCGACTGAAGAGCGTCCAGATCCAGCCCCTCGGCTCCAGAGAGGTAGAGGTCGCGGACGGCAATCACGCGCTGGAGACCTTCGGACGCCGCCTTGAAAATCGTGGCGGAGGCATCCAGCGCGGGCTCTTGCGCTACGAACGCAATTCGCACACCCTGCTGAACCTGCAGCGAACCATCGTCGGGCTTGGCCAGCCCGCCCAGAATCTTGAGCAAGGAGGACTTGCCAGCCCCATTGCGGCCGATGAGGCCGACCCGCTCGGCGGCCTCTAGAGAGAAACCTGTATGGTCTAGCAGTGCGACGTGCCCGAAAGCGAGTTGGGCGTCCAGTAAGGTGATAAGTGCCATAAGGACGGGATTATCGGCGCCATGTCTTTCAGGGGCTCTGGAAGAGCTACAGGGCACGCGCGCTCGGCAGCGTATTCTTGGACAGGTCACCTAACAGGCTGTTGAAATTCACTACTTGCCACCGAACGCCCCCGCTTTAAGTTGAAGGCGCTCAGCAAACGGCTTGTTTGACCAACCCTTGATACCGCTTCGCGGTGGGCATCGGCCGCTCTTTA
>NZ_JBKBKQ010000021.1:0-87213 GCF_046294525.1 Acidovorax sp. | reverse complement strand
GGTCGCCTTGGTGGCTTGCATGCGCAAGCTGCTGACGATGCTTAACGCCATCGCTAAGCAAGGCTCCGCATGGAATCCAAATCACCATTGCGCTTGACTTCCAAGACGGTTGCTCAGGGGGTGAACTCTCTACGCCGCGACGAATTCATTCCACTTCTGCACCATGTAGTTGTTCTCGTCCATCAACGCGTTCCAGCAAGCGATGCCGCCCATGCGCGACTCATAACTACCGCCGTCGCGCACCGCACCGGCCTTGGCCAGCACGTCGCCATTGGGGCTCTTGATGTCCTGCGTGGCGGGCTTGCCTTCCATCCAGTAGGCCCACTCGTAGGCTTCCATCTTGGACTTGGCGGTCTCCAGCACAGCGCTGTAGTAGCCCTGGCGGTTCAGGTAGGCACCAGCCCAGCCGTCGAGGAACCAGTTGATGAACTCGTACGCGCCATCGAGCTTGCGGCCGCTCAGCGTGGCGGGCAGGCCAAACCCTGCAGCCCAGGCGCGGTAGCCCTCCTTCAGGGGCTGGAAGTTGCAGGCAATGCCCTTGGTACGCACAGCCGTCACGGCCGGGCTCCACATCGACTGGATCACCACTTCGCCCGAAGCCATCAGGTTCACCGACTCGTTGAAGTCCTTCCACAGCGCGCGGAACTGGCCCTGCTTCTTGGCTTCGATCAGGGTCTTGATCGTGAGATCAATCTCCTTCTTGGTCATGTTGCCCTTGTCGGGGTACTTGCAGATGCCCATGGCCTCGACCACCATGGCGGCGTCCATGATGCCGATGCTCGGGATGTTCAGGATGGCTGTCTTGCCCTTGAACTCGGGGTTGAGCAGCTCAGCCCACGAGTTGATGGGGCGCTTGATCAGGTCGGGGCGGATGCCCAGCGTGTCGGCGTTGTAAACGGTAGGGATCAGCGACATGAACTGCGTGGGCGCGGTCGCGAATTTCTTGGACTTTTCGCTTTCCAGGTAGATCACCTTCTTGGGCGCCGTGCCCTGGTCGCCCACGGCCTTGCCCGCCACCATGCCGGTGGTGAACAGCGTGGTGATCTTGTCGGCGTTCTTGATGCGCTTGGTGTCGATGCCTTTGAGGTTGCCCGTGGGCACGATCTTCTTGAGCGAGAAATACTCGGTGTCGATCAAATCAAAGCTGTTGGGCGCGGTGACGGCGCGCTTGGTCACGTCGTCGGTGGTCACGGCCACGTACTGGATCTCGATGCCGGTGTCGGCCTTGAATTTCTCGGCAATGGCCTTGTCCTGGTTCACCGCCGTGCCCAGGTAGCGCAACACGATCTTTTCCTGCGAGTGCACGGCCGGGAACATGCCGGCGGCCAGGATGCCCGCCGTGCCCTTGAGCAGCGAGCGGCGCGCCACACCAGTGGCGTCACGGACGACGCCAGTGGCATCGGAGACAACAACAGGGGAATCAGTACGGGAAGCATCTGACATGGGAACACTCCTTGGGTTGCGGAAGGGACGGGTTACAAGACAAAAAAGACGTGGCGGTGCGGTCAGGCGGCCTGAGCCATTGCGGGAACAGGCACGGACAGCGGGTGCGCCTGATCGGGTGTCCAGTGCAGTTGCACGGCCTGCCCCACCTGGTAGGGCTGCGCGGCAAAGGCTGCTTCAGACACCATCACCGAATACGCCGCCGTGGCGTTGGCCGACAAGGCCACGCTCTGCTTTTGCAGACCCAGCAGCACATAGGTGCCCTGGTACTCCACATCTGTCACCACGGCCTGCATGCGCTGGGCGCCCCAGGGCAGCTCTGCCTGGGCGGGGGCGATCTGCAGGTGGTCGGTGCGCACGCCTACCTTGCCTTCAGGCGTGTCGATCACGTTGTGCCCGCCCATGAAGCGCGCCACGAATTCGCTGGCAGGCCGGTTGTAGACCTCGTGCGGGCTGCCCACCTGCTCGATCACGCCGTGGTTCATCACCACCATGGTGTCGGCCAGGGCCATGGCTTCTTCCTGGCTGTGGGTCACATGGATGAAGGTCAGCCCCAGCTCCTTCTGCCAGCGGCGCAGCTCGGCCCGCATCTGGATGCGCAGAAAGGGGTCGAGGGCGGAGAGCGGCTCATCGAGCAGCAGCACACGGGGCTGGGTGATGAGGGCCCGCGCCAGCGCCACGCGCTGCTGCTGCCCACCGGAGAGTTCGGCCGGCTTGCGCTCGGCCAGATGCCCCAGGGCCACGCGTTCCAGCAGGTCGCGCGCCTTGGCCTGCCGTTCGGCCTTGGCAACGCCCTTCATCTTCAGGCTAAAGGCCACGTTGTCCAGCGCCGAGAGGTGCGGAAACAGCGCAAAGCTCTGGAACATCATGGCCGTGCCGCGCGCGGCGGCGGGCAGGTCGGTGATGTTGCGGTTCTCCAGCAGGATGTCGCCGCTGGTGACCGACTCGTGCCCCGCAATCATGCGCAAGGTGGTGCTCTTGCCGCAGCCCGAAGGCCCGAGCAAGCAGCAGTAGCTGCCGCTGGCAATGCGCAGGTTGATGGCATCGACCGCCGGCTTGCCGTGGGCATAGCGCTTGGTCAGCGCAATGAGTTCGATGGCAGCAAGGACGGGTGCAGAGGGAGTGGTGTGCATGGCTTTTTTGTATGCAAAGCACATGCCAGTCTTGTACACAATTATTTTATTTATTGCATACAAAATGCACCAACCCCGTGCGCCCTTCGTTCCCGCAACCGGTGCTGCGCACCATCCTTGCCCCTACGGGGTGGTCCGTTCTGGTGCTCGGCAGCTCTGTCGCAGCCCGTGGGCGGACAAGCCCGGCGCCCTTGTCGATGGCTATACTGGGCCTCGGCAGAAGAAACAATTGCTTACGAAGGCGCGCCACCCCACTCCCCACGCCGGATGACGAACCTCGACCCACGTTCCATGATCGCCATGGCGGGCTTCATGTCCGCCATCATGGCCATCGTTCTGCTGTTCATGCGGCGCCACTACCCGCCCTCGATCCGTGGTGTGGGCGCTTGGGCCATGGCGCCCCTGCTGTGGCTGGCGTCCACGGTGCTGTTCGGTGCGCGGGGGTTCATCCCGCCGTGGCTCAGCCTGGTGCTGGCCAACCAGCTGCTGGTGCTGGGCAGCCTGCTCTACTACATGGGCACGCGGCATTTTCTGGGCCACCACTTTTATTGGCGCTATTGGGGTTGGGTGATGGCGGGCAGCACCGCCGTGTTTGTGGTGCTCACCTATGGCTATCCCAGCTATGGGCTGCGGGTGGGCTTCTTCACGGTGCTGATGGGCTGCATCTACGCGGCGCAGTTGCGCTTCATGCTGCGCCACGGAGAGCGCAGCTTTCCGGTGCGGCTGGTGCAGGTGGTGCTGGCCGCGCACACGCTGGTGTTGGCCGTGCGGCTGATTTCCATACTGATCGGCAAGGGCGGCTCAGACCTGATGGAGCCCTCGCTGTTCCAGACCTTGTACATCGGCGCCTATGTGCTGATGGTGCTCATGCTCTCCATTGGCGCGGTGCTGATGGCCACCGACCGCCTGCGCACCGAACTGGAACACTTGGCCACGCACGATTCGCTCACCAACACGTTGAACCGCCGCGCGCTGCTGGAGCGCTGCGAGGACGAGTTGGAGCGCGCCCGGCGCTATGGCGATGGCCCGGCGATCATGATGGTGGACCTGGACAACTTCAAGGCCGTCAACGACACCCGGGGCCACCAGCATGGCGATGCAGTGCTGGTGCACTTTGCCGACCGCACACGCCAAGTGCTGCGCCGCGCGGACCGGCTGGGGCGGTACGGCGGCGAGGAGTTTTTGGTGCTGCTGCCCGGCAGCGATGCCGAGGCGGCCAGGGTGGTCGCCCAGCGCATCCACGCCACGCTGGCCACGGGCCACGCGCTGGATTGCCAGGTCAGCATCGGACTGACCAGTTGGACGGGGCCGCATGAGACGCTGGACGCGATGCTGTCCCGTGCCGATGCAGCGCTCTACCGCGCCAAGCACGAGGGGCGCAACCGGACCGTGGTGGGATGAGGCGATTCAGACCGTCTGCGTGGCGACCCCCGCCGACTCAAAACTCGCCATTTCCGCCAGCACCGCGCAGGCAGACTGCAGCAGCGGCCAGGCCAGCGCCGCACCCGATCCCTCACCCAGCCGCAGGCCCAGGTCCAGCAGCGGCTCGGCCTGCATCTGCGCCAGCATCAACGCGTGGCCGCGTTCGCCCGAGCGGTGGGCGAACACGCAGCGCTGCAGCACCGCAGGCTGCAGGCGGCAGGCAACCAGCACGGCGGCGCTGGTGATGAAGCCGTCCACCACAATCAAGCGGCGCTCGGCCGCGGCCTGCACCACGGCACCCACGAGCGTCGCCACTTCGTAGCCGCCCAGTGCGGCCAGTGCGCCGAGCGGGCTGGTGGCGCCGGCATTGGCGTCCAGCGCCTGCTGCAGTACGGCGCATTTGCGTTCGATCCCCGCCGGGTCCAGCCCCGTGCCCGCGCCCGTCACGTCGGCCAACGGCAGGCCGGCCAGGCGCGCGAGCAGCAGCGACGCCACCGAGGTGTTGCCAATGCCCATCTCACCCAGCAGCAGCGCGTTGCCCGGCAGGTTCCGCACCACCTCCATACCGTTGACGAGAGCCTGCGCGCATTGCTCGGCAGTCATGGCGGGGCCTACCGACGCGTCGGCCGTGCCGGGCGCCACCTTGCGCACCAGCAACTGTGGCGCGCCAGCCGGCGTATCGCGCGCGGCCAGGGGGCGCGCCACGCCGCAGTCCACCACCGTGAGCTGCAGGCCATGCTGGCGGGCCAGCACGCTCACTGCGGCACCGCCAGCCAAAAAGTTCTCCACCATCTGCCACGTCACGTCGCTTGGAAAGGCCGACACGCCTTTGGCCGCCAGGCCGTGGTCGCCAGCACACACCAGCATCTGCGGCTGGCGCAGCGAGGGCGCCTCGGTGCCCAGCACCTGGCCGATGCGCAAGGCCAGCGCCTCCAGCCGGCCCAGCGAGCCCAGGGGCTTGGTCTTGTTGTCCAGCAAGTGCTGAAGCCGGGCGGTCAACGGGGCGTCAGCGATATCTGCGATGGCGGGGACGGTGAATGCGGCGAGGGGTTGCATGGTGCGTAAAGCGGAAAAATCAGAAACGGTTGAATCCGCCGCGAGCAGCGGGACGCAGCTGTCAGGTGTGGAACGCGATGGGCGCGATCAGCGACCGCAGCGCGCCAGGGGCAAAACTGGCGTCTGCCATGTGAGCGAGGCCATCGAACACGGAATCGAGCGTCGGCACGGGTGCCGCACCCGCGCGGCCAAACAGGGCCTGCAGCACTGAGGGGTCTTCCAGCAGGCCATGCAGATACACCCCCAGCACATTGCCAGCAGGGCTCTGCCAGCCGATGCCAGGAAGGACTTCGCGCGCCACATCGCCCTTTGCGGCCATGGCGGGGTGCTGGGCCGTCTGGCCGTGGTGGATCTCATAGCCGCTGATGGGCACGCCGGCCAGCGCGGCCCAGGCACCCTGCACCGCGCTGAACTGGGCCTGAGTACGCCGCACAGTCTTGTTGGCCTCGAAGGCGGTGACCAGCGCCAGCAGGCCCAGGCCGGGCGCATTGCCGTCAATCCCAGCGGTGTCGATCAGCGCCTCGCCCAGCATCTGCAGGCCGCCACACACACCCAACACCATGCCCCCCTGCCCCGCGTGTTGCGCAATCGCCTGGTCCAGGCCCTGCGCACGCAGCCAGGCCAGGTCTGCCGCGGTGGCTTTGGAGCCGGGCAGCACCACCCAGTCCGTCGCCTTCAGGCCTGCCAGATCGGCCGGGCTGCGCGCCCACAGCAGGCGCACGCCGGGCACGTTCTTGAGGGGCTGGAACTCGTCCAGGTTGCTGATGCGCGGGTAGGCAATGACAGCCACCGTGGTGTGCACCGTGCCCGCCGACAGCGTGCGGTCGTCAAAAACACCGTCTTCTTCTGGCAAGCCATGTTTCCAGTGCATGGGGATGGTGGCCATGATGGGCACGCCGGTCAGGTCCTGCAGCATCTGCGGCGCAGGCGCCAGCAGGCCGGCGTCGCCACGAAACTTGTTGAGCACAAAGCCGTGGATCAGCAATCGCTCGTCCTCGGGCAACAGCGCCCAGGTGCCATACAGGTGGGCGAAGGCGCCGCCCCGGTCGATGTCGGTAACAAGCAAGCAGCGCGCATCGGCATGGCGGGCAACGCGCATGTTGACGATGTCGCTGGCGTGCAGGTTGATCTCGGCGGGCGAGCCTGCACCTTCGATCACGACCACGTCGTTTTCGGCGCGCAATGCATCGAGCGCCGCAGCGATCTGCGGCCACACCTTTTCGCTGCGGCCGCGCCAGGGCATGGCCGTCAACTCCGCACTTACCTGCCCCATGAGCACGACCTGGCTGTGCGTGTCGGCCTCGGGCTTGAGCAGCAGCGGGTTCATGCGCACTTCGGGCTCGGCACGGGCCGCAAGGGCCTGAAAGTACTGGGCGCTGCCGATTTCTCCCTGGCTTCTGTTTGGGCCTGAAACCACCCGCGCATTGTTGCTCATGTTCTGCGCCTTGAAGGGCGCGACCTTGAGGCCCTGGTTGCTGTACCACCGGCACAGCGCGGTGGCCAGCCAGCTTTTGCCGGCGCCGCTGGTGGTGCCCAGCACCATCACGCAGCGGGCCAAATGGGGAGAAGGATTTGGATTCAAGGCAGTGGGCGGACCATGCGATCCATGATGTGTTCAAGCGCTGCGGCCGCATTGGTGCAGCGGCCGGTGTGCACAGGGGATGTCTGGATGATCGCGCTGCGCTTGGCGGTGAGCCAGTGAAAGCGCTGGCGGAACGGCAGGCGCGCAATGGGGCCACAACCCTCGTCGCCCGCGCAGATGGCGACGATGGCGGACAGGTGGCGGCGCACAGTGTCAATGTCGGCGTGCGGGTCCATGGCCAGCAGGCGCGCTTCATCGAGCGCGATGGCAGCCTGGAGAAAGCCGGTGCGCTGGCACGACAGGATCACGCCCGCGTTGATGAACTCTTCGCGCTCCACGCGCGGCACCACGCGCACGATGGCGTAGTCATACACCTCAGGCGCGTGCATCGACAGCCTCCTTCAGTGCATCCACCCAGGTGGCGCGCCCATCCAGCCGCGCGCAAAAGTAGTTCACGTAGGCTTGGCGGTGGCTTGCGGCGGCCGTCAGCGGACCTTCTTCGTGATCAACACTGGCCAGCAACAAGAACTCGTCGGGCACATCTGCCAGGATGCCTGCCACCACCTCGGGCGTGAGGCGTGAGGCCAGTTCCGCATCCACCTGCGCCAGCAGCGTGGCCCGGGCCAGCAGCACGTGGTCGGCAATCGGCGCGAATGGCTTGGCAGGCAGGGCCACCGCGCCATTCCAGGCATGGTGAAACGTCAGCGCCGCACCGTGGTCGATGAGCCAGGGCTTGCGATGCCACATGAGCAGGTTGGTGTTGCGCGCAGTGCGGTCCACATTGCCCACCAGCGCGTCGCACCACACGAGGCGCGAGGCGAAGTCATCCGACACCACATCCACCGCCGGGTCGAAGTTGAGCGCACCTGAGAGGTAGTCCAGCCCCACGTTCAGGCCACCGCTGGCGCGCACAAGGTCCTGGATCTCGGGGTCGGGCTCGGTCTGCGCGAGGGCGGGGTCGAGCTCCGCCAGCACGATCTCGGGCACGGGCAGGCCCAGCGCCCGGGCGATGCCGCCCGCGATCATCTCGGCCAGCAGGGCGCGCACGCCCTGCCCTGCGCCGCGGAACTTGAGCACGTAGGTGCCCAGGTCGTCGCCCTCGACGATGGCGGGCATGGAGCCACCTTCACGCAGCGGCGTGACATAGCGGTTGATGGTGATGGTTCTCACAAGGTATCCCCTGACCCGGTTGAATGGTGTGTGCCGGCGATGGTACGGCCGCCGCCCAGAGTGCTCCAGGCCTCGCGCAGCGCGTCCTGCGCGGCGGGCGGCACCACCCCCAGGCGCACGCTGCCCGGCAGGCCGAAGGACGTGGCATCACGCAGCTTGATGCCCGCTGCACGCAACGCCGCCAGGTCGTCCGGCAACGACGGGCTGACAGGCTGCGCGCAAAAGTAATTGGCCAGGCTCCCTGCGTGCACGGCCCAGCCCAGGTCCCCGCACAGCGCCAGCTGGCGCGCCTTCCACCCGCGCAAAGTGCCAAGGCTGCGCACCAGCCACTGCTGCGCTGCTGGCGACACCCAGGCCTGCAGCAGGGCCACGCCATGCGCGCCCACGGGCCACGATGGCGCCAGGGCCACCAGGGCGCGCACCAAGTCGTCGGCACCCGCGGGCGCAATGGCGTAGGCCGCGCGCACGCCAGTCAGGCCCAAGGCCTTGTTGGGGGTCCACAGCTGCCAGCAATCGGTGGGCAGGTGGGCGGACGGAGAGCCGGCCCAGGCGTGTTCAGGATCCAATCGCAGTGGTGCATAGGCGCAGTCGAGCACGCGCGCCACACCGGCAGCGCGGCCATCGTCTGTACCACCATTCCACTCCGCTCTTTCACGCTGCCAGGCTCGCACAGCCAGATCGGCCCAGCCCAGCGGGCTAGACGGCTCGCAGGCCCACTGCAGGCCCGCCGCCACGCCAGCCCCGCGCACCACGGCCAGTCCGTGCACCTGTGCGGCGTGGGCATAGTCGCCATAGCTGTGCACGGGCACGGACACCTGCACCGCACCCCGCTGCGCGGCGAGCGCGGTGATGCGGTGGATGAACTCACTGGCGCTGGCCGCCACCACGACGCGGCCCGGCGCCACGCCGTGGAAGGCGGCCAGGCGTTCGCGCAAGGCCGTGTACGCCGGGTCGGGGTAGCGTGTGGCATCGGCGGCCTGCACGGCCTGTTGGGCCTCCGGGCACGGCCCGCAGGCATTGCTGTTGGTGGAGAAATCAAACAGCGGCACGCCTGCAGCGTCCGGCCCCCCATGCGTTGGTGCGGCGTGCGGCGCGCAATCCACGCTGCTCACACCTGCAGCCATGCAAACACCACCAGGATCAGCAGCTGCAGCCCCGCCAGCAGCGGAACCAGCCACAGCACCGCATGCCCGCACAGGCGCGCCGCACGGCGCGTGTCCAGCGGGCTGGCACGGCGCCCGTTGCCATGCAGCGTGTACACGCCGGGCTTGGCCAGGCGCACGTTCAACGCCAGCGCCATGGCGGCCATGGGCCAGCCGCTGTTGGGCGATGGGGTCTTGCGGGCCTGGCGCACCAGCGAGCGCAGCTGCACCCCCCCGGCGGACAGCGCCAGCAGCAGCGCAGTGATACGCGCGGGCAGCCACGACAGCACGTCGTCCGCGCGCGCCGCCCACTTGCCGGCCCACTGCCAATAGCGCCCGCCGCGCATGCCGGGGTAGCCCCACATGGCATCGGCCGTGTTGGCAAAGCGGTACAGCGCGGCACCCGGCAGGCCCAGCAGCACAAACCAGAACAGCGGCGCCACCACCGAATCGTTGAGATTCTCGGCCAGCGACTCAATGGCCGACTCGCGCACCTGGTCAGCCGTGAGCTGGCTGACATCGCGACTGACCAGCCGCGCCAGCTGCTCCCGCCCCGCCGGCAGCGACTGGCCCAGCGCCACCTCTACAGCCAGCACCTCGTCGCGCAGCATGCGCCAGGCCATCAGTGGCTTGAGCAAGGCGGCCAGCAGCGCTGCCGCCAGCAGTTCGTGCAGCCTAAGCACCAAGTGCTGCGCCAGCGACGAAACTATCAAAACAATAGCTGCCAGCGCACACCAGACAAGCGCTGCAAGCCAAAAACGCTTCAAATCCTGCGCCACGGGCTGGGAGGGGGCCAGCCGTTCGCCGCAGGCCTGCAGCGCCCGTCCCATCCACACTACGGGGTGCCATGCGGCGGGGGGTTCGCCCACCAGCCAATCCAGCGCCAGCGCGAGCAGCGGCACACCGATGCACACGGCGGCAAAGGGCCAAGCCCACCCAGGCGTCAACCATAGCCACCCGGGGGATTCAGACACGGGCATTCCTGAGCTGAGATGCATGCCAAAAGCCTTTCAGTCTTCAATGCCGCGCTGCGCGGGGATGCCCGCCTTGAACGCGTGCTTGACCATCTGCATTTCAGTCACGGTGTCGGCCAGCTCAATGATCTCGGGCGGGCAGCGGCGGCCAGTGATGCACACATGCACGTCCCTGGGCCGCTCACGCAGCGTCTGCAGCACGCCGTCCAGCGGCAGCCAGCCGTAGATCAGCGGGTAGGTGATCTCGTCCAGCACCACCAGAAAATGTTCGCCCGACAGGATGGCCGCGCGCGCCTTCTCCCAGCCGTCGCGCGCGAGCTGGGCCGAGTGCTCCAGGTCCTTGCTCTTCCAGCTGAAGCCGTCGCCCAGGCCCTCGATGGGCAGACCGATCTGCTCGAACATGCGGTGCTCGCCAAAACGCGCGGTGGGCACCTTCATGAACTGGAAAATTTTCACCGCCTTGCCCCGGCCATGGGCACGCAGCGCCAGGCCAAAGGCGGCCGTGCTTTTGCCCTTGCCATCGCCGGTGTTGACGATGATGAGGCCCCGGCGCTCGCCCTCGGGCTTCTCGTAGCGTTTTTCGGTGGGGGCGGCTTCGATCTGCATGGGTTGTCTTTCAATCGGAGGTCATTGCTCCGCCGGGGTGCGGCGGGGCAGCAAATGGGGCAAGGCCAGCCACTGGCCCTCCACCGGGTGGATGGCAATGCGGTCGTCAAACACCTGCTCCAGCGCGCGGTGGGTGTGGGTGTCCCGGGCGGAGCCATGGTGGCGCAGGCGGCCAGCCGCAACGATAGCCACATCGTCCGCCTGCAGCGCAAACGAGACCTCGTGCAGCACGCTGACCACCGTCTTGCCCTGCGCCACCAGGTCGCGCACCAGCAGCAACCAGTCGGACTGGTGGGGCGGGTCCAAATTGGCCAGCGGCTCGTCCATCAGCAGCACCTGGGCCTGCACGGCCAGGGCACGGGCCAGCAGCACGCGCTGGCGCTCGCCACCGGAGAGCTGCGAGAGCGCGCGGTGGCGCCAGTCCCAGGCCTGTGTGGCGCGCAGGGCTTGCTCGACAGCGGTGTGGTCGGCCTCGCTGGGCGGCGACAGCCAGGGCTGGTGCGGCAGGCGGCCCAGCATGGCAACGTCGTACACCAGCAGGTCATCGGCGGCCACCTCGTTCTGACCCAGCCACGACAGGGCTCGCGCCCGCTCGCTGCGGTGCCAGGTGGCCAGCGGCCGGCCGAGCAATTGCAAGCTGCCCGTGCAAGGCAGCAGGCCCGCCAGCGCCCGCAGCAGCGTGGACTTGCCCGCACCGTTGGGGCCGACGATGCTGGTCCAGCGGCCCGCCGCCAGGTGCAGCGTGATGCCGTGCAATATGGGGTGTTTTCCGATGCTGGCGCTTATCCCCATTGCGCTGACAGCTATGTTTTCAGGAGCATTGCGCATTTACAGCACGCCTCCTGGTCCGGTGCGCCGGTGCATCAGCCACAGCAGGTAGCCGCCACCCAGCACGGCGGTGAGCACACCCACGGGCAGTTCTTGGGGGGCGATGAGCCCGCGCGCCAGCAGGTCTGCACCGGCCAGCAGCACACCACCCATCAGGCTGGCCAGCCCCATCAAGCGGCCGTGCGGCACCTTGACCACGGCGCGCACCAGGTGGGGCGCGGCCAGGCCCACAAAAGCAATCAGCCCCGTCTGCGCCACGGCCGTGCCGGTGGCCAGGGCCAGCACTGCCACCAGCGCGGCACGCAGCGGTGCCAGCGGCAAGCCCAGGCTGTGGGCCGTGGACTCGCCCAGCGCCAGCCCATCCAACACCCGCGACAGCGCCCAGGCGGCCACCACACACAGCAGCCACACCCCGGCCATCAGCAGGCACGAGGTCCAGCCCACAAAGCCGGTGGAGCCCAGCAAAAACGCCTGCATGGCCTGCAAGGAATCGGGCGACAGCAGCAGGATGAGTGAGGTGAAGGCGCCGAGCACCACGCCCACGATGACCCCGGCCAGCAGCAGGCGCAATGTGTGCTGCACACCGCGCGCCAGTGCGAGCGTGAGCAGCACCGCCAGAACCGCCCCGGCAAACGCCGCGCCAGTCATGCCCAGGCGCACCAGCCAGTGGCCCGAGAACACCATGGCCACGGCCGCGCCCTTGGCGCTGCCCACCATGCCCGCAGCGCCGCCCATCATCGCCAGCGCCGTGGCCACGCCCAATGAGGCGCCCGAGGCACTGCCCAGCAGGTACGGGTCGGCCAGTGGGTTGCGAAACAGGCCTTGCGCCACGGCACCGGCCAGGCCCAGCAACGCACCGGCGCACCATGCGCCCAGCGTGCGCGGCAGCCGGATCTCCCACACGATCTGCCAGGCCATGTCCCGTGCGGCGTGGCCGGCGGGGTCGGTGCCGTGATCCCACAGCGCGGGCCACAGGTTCTCCAGCCCCACGCTGCCCACGCCGGTGCCCAGCGGCACCAGCAGCGCGCTGGCCAGCAGCAGCAGGCCCGCCAGCCAGCGACCGCGCTGCACCGCCGATCCCATCATGGGCGCACCGCCGCCGTTGCCTGCGCCTTGGTACCGGATGGCGCCTTGCTGGCGAGGCAGCGGGCCATGATGCGCGCGCCCTCGGCCATGCGCGGGCCGGGGCGCACCAGCACGTCGGCGTCTTCGGGCGGGAACACGCACAGCCGCTGCTCACGCAGAGCGCGCAGGCTGCTCCAGCCCGGCCGCTCGGTCAAGCCCTCCACGCTGCGCGCGCCCACCATGATGAGGTCGGGGTCGGCGCGCACCACGAACTCTGGGTTGAGCTTGGGAAACGGTCCGAGCGATGCGGGCAGGATGTTGCGCGCGCCCAGCCGGGTCAGCGTCTCGCCAATGAACGACGAGGCTCCTGCTCCATAGGGACCGCGGTTGACCTCGAAATACACGCGCACGCCACGCGCTGCGGGCGGCACGGACTGGGCGGCGGCTTCCACCGCCGCGTCGATGTGGCGCCAAACCCGCTGCGCATCGGGCACGCCCAACACCTGGCCGACTTTGCCCAGCACGCGCTGCACGTCCGCATGGCTCTTGGGCTCTAGCGCCACCACGTTCACGCCCAGTTGCTCCAGCCGGGCCGAGGCGCGCGACGAAGTGGCCAGCAGCACCACATCGGGCCGCAGCGCCACGATGGCTTCGATGTTGGGGTCCAGCCCACCTCCAACCTGCGGCAAGCGGGTGATGGCGTCAGGCCAATTGGAATAGCGGTCCACGCCCACCAGGCGGTGGCATTGGTCCAGCGCGCAAATCGTTTCGGTGAGCGAGGGCAGCAGGCTCACGATGCGCTGGGGCGGGCGCGGCAGCGTCACCGCGCGGCCCCGGTCGTCGGTGACCTGCACCGGCTGCGCCTGGGCCAGCCCGGCCATGAGCAGGCCCAGCGCGATCAGGATGGCAATGACCCACAGGATTCGGCGCACGGGGGTGGGTTTCATCAACAAGGTTCTTTCAAAGAGAGAGGCAGCCCGGCGGCCATCAGCGTGACGCGGGGGCACACCTGGGCCACCTGCTGGTTGAGCATGCCCAGCGCATCCACAAAGGCGCGCACCTCGCGCCCCATCGGGATGACCCCCAGGCCAATTTCGTTGCCCACCAGAACAACGGGGCCGGGGGCTTTCCGAACCGCTCCTAAAAACATAGCTGCTTGCGCTTGCCAGTCAAGCGCAAGGGCCTGTTTTCGTTCAAAATTCATGGCTTCTACACCCAGGGGCATGGTCCAGTGCGTGAGCCACAGCGTGAGGCAGTCCACCACCAGCAGGGTCTGCTGCGTGCTGAGCCGCGTGATCGCTGCAGCCACGTCGTGCGGCTCTTCCACCGTCTGCAGGCCGGGCACACGCCCGGCGCGGTCGCGCTGGTGGCGGGCGATGCGCTCGCGCATTTCGTCGTCCCAGGCTTCGCCGGTGGCGATCAACATCGCACGGTGATCGGCGGACTGTTCCAGCCAGTCGCGCGCCAGCAGTTCGGCACGGCGGGACTTGCCGCTTTTCTGGCCGCCCAGGATCAGCTCGGTGGTAATGGTCATACCGATGCGCCTCCCAGCAGGTGCGCAACCGCCTCGGGGCTGGACGGAAACCATGCGTGGAAATAGCTGGCATGGATGCTGCCCTGCCGGTACAGCGCCTCCCCCGCATCCGGCGCAACCGCCTCGTTAGGGCGCGCCGTGCGGGCCACTACGGGGGCGCTGCTGTCGCTGGTCGAATAGTGAAAGGTATGGCCGCGCAGCGTATGCCCGGCCACCGCCAGTTGCTGCGGGCCCAGCGCCGCCAGGCGCTTTTGCATGGTCACGTGGCCGGGCAACAGCCCCCACAGCGGGGCCTTGCTGCTGTCGGCCAGGGTGATGGACTCGAACAGCGCCATCATGCCTCCACACTCGGCCCACAGGGGTTTGCCTGCGGCCACGTGGGCGCGCAGGCTGGTCAACATGCCAGTGTTGGCCGCTATCTGCGCGGTGTGCAGCTCGGGGTAGCCGCCGGGCAGCCAGACTGCGTCGCAACTGGGCAAAGCGGCATCGTGCAGGGGCGAGAAGAACACCACGCGGGCGCCCATGTGTTCGAGCGATTGCACGTTGGCCGCGTAGATAAAACAGAACGCTGCATCGCGCGCCACAGCCACCGTGCGGCCCGCCAGCAGGCGTGGCACGGTGGGTGGCGACGCAGTCGCCGGGAAGTCCACCGCCCAGCACTGCAAGTCGTCCAGGCCCATCTGGCCCAGCGGCGTGGCAGCCAGTGCGTCGGCCGCAGCATCCAGGCGCTGCAGGCTGTCGTCCAGTTCGTGCGCGGCCACCAGGCCCAGGTGGCGTTCGGGCAGCAGTGCCGCAGCCGCTTTGCCAGCGGGTGCTGAGGGGTCGGCCTGCACGCGCATCAGCGCCCCCATCCAGTCGTTCACATCGTGCAAGCCATCGCGCAGCATGTCCGCGTGGCGCGCGCTGCCCACACGGTTGGCTAGCACTCCGGCCCAAGGCAGACCGGGACGGTAGTGGCGCAGACCAAATGCCAGCGCACCAAACGTGCCTGCCATGGCCGAGGCATCGACCACCGCCAGTACCGGTACACCAAAGTGTTGTGCCAGATCGGCTGCACTGGGCTGGCCATCAAACAGCCCCATCACGCCTTCGATGAGGATCAGGTCCGCATCACGCGCTGCCTCATGCAGACGCTGCGCGCAGTCGGCCTCGCCGTTCATCCACAGGTCGAGCTGGTGCACGGGCGCACCGCTGGCCAGCTGGTGCCAGTGCGGGTCCAGAAAATCCGGCCCGCACTTGAACACGCGCACGCGCCGACCCTGGCGCGCATGCAGGCGCGCCAGCGCTGCGGTGACAGTGGTTTTACCTTGGCCCGATGCCGGGGCTGCAATCAGCAGCGCGGGACAGCGTGTCACACCCCACCCCCAGTGCGGTGCTCACCCAATGGCCGACGAAACTGGCGCGCCCCAAGCCAGTGCCACCGTGGAACTGGCTCCACCAGGCCACGGGTGGCGCCCCCCCTGCGGGGGGAAGGCGCGCAGCGACTCAGGGGTGGCTTCACTGCATTGCCCACTTGATGCCGACGTAGGCCGTGCGGCCAGCGGTGGCGTAGGTGCGGGCCACTTCGTAGTGCTTGTCGCCCGCGTTGTCCAGGCGGGCCACCAGCGTGAAGTCGCGCGCAATGCGGGTGCTGGCGTACAGGTTGACCAGCGTGTAGCCGCCCAGCGTGACGGTGTTGGCGGCATTGTCGAAACGGCGACCCGAGGCCTGCACTTCGGCACCCACCGTCCAGCCCGCGACCAGCGTATCGGCGCCCAGCGTGCCGTGGCGCTTGGCACGGCGTGCGAGTTGCCGGCCGGTGTTCAGGTCACGGGGATTTTGCAGGTCCAGCGACGCACGCAATTGCACGCTGCCCAGCTTGTGCGATCCCGCCAGCGTCACGCCCTTGTACTCGGCGCGCGCGGTGTTCACATAGCAGCCGAAGCTGGAAGCACACGGGCCGGGGCCGCCGAAGGTGATGAGGTCCTGCACGCGGTTGCGGTATGCGGTGACGGAGAAACTGCTGCTGGCATGTGCCCAGCGCAGCCCCAGCTCCACGTTGCGGCTGCTTTCGGGGTTGAGCGAACCCACGCCGTATTCGCTGAAGCGGTGGTACAGCGTGGGGGCGCGGAAGGCCGTGCCCACCGACGCAGTGGCGCGCCACTGGGGTGCAAAGCTGTAGCCATAGGCCAGGCTGCCAGTGCCCTTGCCGCCAAATTCGCTGTCCGAGTCGTGCCGCAGGTTGGCCTGCAGGGTGTGCGACCCAGCCGTGTAGCCGTATCCCAGGGCCAGCGCGTCCTGTGAGCGCTTGCGGTCGATGGGAGCGTTCTGCAGGCGGTCTTCGCGGCGCTCCAGCGCTGCGGTAACCAAATGCGGCCCCTGGCGCCACTCGTTCTGGAACAGGTAGCCGCGCAGCTGGGTTTCGGTGAGGTAGACCGAGGGACGTGTTTCGTAGCGGTCGCGCGAATCGGTGATCTGCACGCGCGTTTTGTACTGCGAACTCCACTGCGCCTGCCAATTCAGGCCCAGCGCATGCAGCTTGTGCAGATTGCGGTCGTTGGCCGTGGGGCTGGTGTCGTAGCCGCTGTCCATGTCGTTCACGAGCAGTGTGCCCTCCAGCCGGTGCACGCTGTTGACCTGCAGACCCACACGCGCGCTGCCCGATGTGCTTTCGTAGCCGTCGCGGTCCGGGTTGGCCGTGGTCACCGTGCGGGCGTTGAAGCCCTTGCTCTCTTCTCGCGCAATACCCAGTGCGTAGTCAACAGTGCCGCTGGCGCCGCTCACGCCCGCTTCGAGCTTGCGTGTACCGTGTGTGCCCAGGCCGATGCCCACGTACGGCGCAACGCCGTTCTCGCCGCGCTTGGTGAAAATCTGCACCACGCCGCCCATGGCGTCGGAGCCGTACACGGCGCCCGCAGGGCCGCGCAGCACTTCAATGCGGTCAATCTGCGCCAGCGGGATGGCTTCCCACGCGGCGCCGCCGGTGGACTGCGAGTCCATGCGCACGCCATCGATGTACACCGCCGTGAAGCGCGACTCGGCCCCGCGCAGGAAAACGCTGGTGGTGGTGCCGGGCCCGCCGTTGCGCGAGATTTCGATGCCGGGCACCCGCGCCAGCACGTCGGCCAGGCCGGTGGCCCCACTGCTTTCAATGGTTTCGCGGTCAATGATGCTCACGTCGGCCACCAGGTCGGACAAAGGCTGGGCCGTGCGCGTGGCCGTCACCACGGTTTCGTTGAGCGAGGGCTGGCGCAGGTTTTGCGCCAGCTGCACGGCGCCACGGCTGTCAGCTTCGTCGGCACCGGGAGCGGTGGCGTTGGCTTGCTGGGCGTGCGCCGCGCAGGCGCCCACCACGGCCAGAGCCAGGAGCGCAGGGCGCAGGCACAGCGGCGCCGCAGCGCGCGCACGAGGGGTACAGATTTTCATGGGATCAAGGTCTACAAACAGTACCCGCGCCGGCCTCCCCGCCAGCAGATGGGTGATACGGCCGCGCACCGCCTGCCCCAAAAAAGCAGGTCGCACACAACCACCGTGTTGGCCGGTATCCGGGCTGGCGGAACACTCTTCAACGCCTTCCCAGGCGCTTGTTCAAGGCACCCAGTGGCATGTGGATGAAGAGAGAATCGGGTGATTCGTCCGCTGACCGTTGCGGGGGCAGCGCAGGCTGGGCGCGCACTGTGGGGTGGCGCCTCCCTGCTTCCCGTTGAACTGCGGCATGTGAACCACACCGCGAGCACCAACGCCGGGATTTTACGGCCGTTTGCAAGCCACAACCCTACAATGAAGGGCTGTATGGCCCTCCCGTCCCCCACCGACCAGATCGCTGACCGCGTTGAACGCCTGTTGCTGCGCCACGCAGAACTGCAGCGCACCAACGCACTGCTGACCGAACAGGTGGCAGCCCTCACGCACGAGCGGGATTCCCTCAAATCTCGCCTCAGCGCGGCCCGCGCCCGCGTGGACGCCCTGCTGGACCGTCTGCCCGCCACCGCCCCCGCCACGAAAGAAGCCGAATGAAACAGATCGAGGTGCAGATCCTGCAGCAAAGCTACCTGCTGACCTGCCCCGAGGGCCACGAAAGCCGCTTGCTGGATGCTGTGGAGCGCGTGGACACGGCCATGACCCGCATTCGCGATGCAGGCAAGGTGCGCGCCCGCGAGCGCATCGCCGTGCTCGCCGCGCTGAACCTGGCGTTTGAGATTGCAGACCGCGAAGCCGCAGACCTGGCCGCCAGCGCAGCGCAGCCTGCAAGCGGCCCCAACACCACCCAGCGCCCACAACCCGCAGGCGATGCCAGCCCCCAGGCATCGCTGCTGCCCGACGCAGACAACGAGCGACTCCAAAGTCTGGTGCAACGTCTGGACCAGGCACTGGGCGACGACGGCCGGCTGCTCTGACGCAAGGCTCAGAGAGCCATACTGCACGTGCTTTCGCGCTGCAGCGGTGTACAGGCTTTACAAGCCCCACCCGTACCGTCAACAACCCTCAAGCACCTACAATAGAGGGGTCTGCGGTGCCGCCGGGCTTTATATTTCCTTGAACCAATGCTCAACGAGCTCGGGCTTGGTACATCGCCCAGCAAGCGTGATCATCTCGCGTCAGATGAACCCAATGCAAGGCTGCCCTCGCCCACCTGAACCCCCGGTTCAGGATGAGAGTTCGGTAGCATCCGCGGACACCTTCTTCCTATGCACCTGCCACCGCGCCTTCGCTGCCGCGCGGCGCCGGCGGGCTGCATTCCCGGCCTCGTCTTGCTCCTCATCTCCTTTCGAACGCCATGCTGGATCCCATCCTGATCGTTGAACTCGCCGTGCTCGGCCTTGCCACCGGTTTTCTGGCGGGCCTGCTGGGCATTGGCGGCGGCATGCTGCTGGTTCCGTTTCTCACCTACATCCTGGGCGGCCGGCAGGTGGCGCCCGACTTGGCAGTGAAGATGGCCATTGCGACGTCGATGGCCACGATCATGTTCACGTCGATCTCCAGCGTGCGCGCGCACCACAAGCGCGGAGCCGTGCAGTGGGACATCGTGAAGCGCCTGGCGCCCGGTATCGTGCTGGGCGGAATGGTGGCGAGCCTGGGCGTGTTTGCGCTGCTCAAGGGGTCGTTCCTGGCCATCTTCTTCGGACTGTTCGTGAGCTTCTCGGCCACGCAGATGTTTCTGGACAAGAAACCGGCTCCGGCGCGGCAGATGCCCGGCGGTGCAGGCCAGGTGGCTGCCGGAGGCGTGATCGGTTTCCTGTCGGGCCTGGTGGGTGCGGGCGGTGGTTTTGTGAGCGTGCCGTTCATGACCTGGTGCAACGTGCCCATCCACTACGCCGTGGCCACCAGCGCAGCGCTGGGCTTTCCGATTGCGCTGGCCAACGTGGTGGGCTATGTGGCCAGCGGCTACAACGTGGCGGACCTGCCACCCGCGTCGCTCGGCTATGTGTGGCTGCCGGCGCTGGCCGTGATCGCCACCTGCAGCGTGCTGACGGCCCCCCTGGGCGCAAAGGCGGCGCACAGCCTGCCCGTCAAGCAGCTCAAGCGGGTGTTCGCATCGCTGCTGTTTGGTCTGGCGGCCTACATGTTCTGGAAGGGCGTGACGGCGGCTTAAAGCTCGCAGCACGTCGCAGAGGCTTCGGGCTTCCGGGTCAACCCAGCAAACACCGCTGAGCCCGCTCAGCTTTTGCTCTTGAGCGGCTTGGGCTTGCCCTGTGCCGCCGAGGGCAACGGTTTCGCCAGCATGGCCCGAAATTCCTCTGCAGGAAGGCCCGGCGCGCACAGGTAACCCTGGTAGTGGTCGCAGTCCATGGCCTGCAGCACGGCCTGCTGGGTGGCGGTCTCCACGCCTTCGGCCACCACCTCGATGTGCATGGCGCGCCCGATGCTGATGATGGCGCTCACGATGGCGCGGTCGCCATCGTCATCGGGAAGACCGCGCACAAAGGACTGGTCGATCTTGAGCTTGTGGATGGGCAGCTTCTTGAGGTACGCCAGGCTGGAATAACCGGTGCCAAAGTCATCGATGGCCAAGCCAATGCCCAGGTCTGCCAGCACGCGCACACGCTGCTCCATCTCTTGCGCATCTTGCAACAGGATGGTTTCCGTGAGCTCCAGTTCCAGCAAGGTGGGCGGCAGCTGGTGCACGGCCAGCAGGCGCGTGATGCGCTCAACAAAATCCGGTTGGCGAAACTCCAGCGCCGACACATTGACCGACACCATGATGGGCGTGCCGCTGTGCATCCACACTGCGGCCTCGCGCACCGCCTGCTCCATCACCCAGGCCCCCAGCGTGACGATGTAGCCCGACTCCTCGGCCAACGGGATGAACTGCGCGGGCGACACGGCACCGAATTCGGGGTCCGTCCAGCGGATGAGCGCCTCAGCGCCCGTGATTCGGCCGGTGGCCAGGTTGACCTGGGGCTGGTAGTGCACCGCCATGCGCTGCAGGCCCAGCGCCTGGCGCATGGCGTGCTCCATTTGCATGCGCGAGAGCAGGTTGGCGTTCATCTGCGGCTGGTAGAAGCCGTAGCTGCCGCGCCCCCGGTCCTTCACGCGGTACATCGCCGTGTCGGCCTGTTTGATGAGGTCGTCCAGCGTGGTGCCGTCCTGCGGGTACAGCGCCATGCCGATGCTGCACTGAATGGAAAAGCCCATGCTGTCGAGCGTGAAGGGCTTGAGCATGTCGTCCAGGATGCGGCGCGCCACGCTTTCGGCCACGGCCGCGTCGCCACCGTGGAGGTAGATGACAAACTCATCGCCGCCCAGGCGGCACAGCATGTCGGTCTGGCGCAGGCAGGTCTGCAGGCGCTCGGCCACCAGTTGCAGCACGCGGTCGCCAAAGGGGTGGCCCAGCGAGTCGTTGATGATCTTGAACCGGTCCAGGTCCAGGAACAGGATGGCAAAGCCCGTGTCGGTCTGCCGTGCGCCCTGGATGGCGGTGTCCACGCGCTGCGACAGCAGCAGGCGGTTGGGCAAGCCGGTGAGCAGGTCGCTGTAGGCCAGCTCCTCAATGCGCTTTTGCGCGGCGTGCTGCAGCGTTAGGTCGCGCATGAAGCCGATACTTTGCACCAACCGGCCCTCGTCGTCGCGCAGCGCCACCCAAGACAGCTGCACGGCGCAGTACGCGCCATTGTCGCGCGGCAGCCAGAGCTCGCCTTCCCAGAACCCCTCGGTGGCCCAGCCTTGCAGCACTTGCTCCATGAAGCCGGCGTCCGAGCCGCCGCCAAACAGCGAGGCGGCCATGCAGCCCTCAAACGCAGCGGCGGACGGGCCCACCAGGCGCTCGCAACCAGGATTCATGCGCAGGATGCGGTGCTGGCTGTCGGCAATGAAGATGGCGTCCAGGCTGGACTCAAACACGCGCGCCGCCAGCCGCAGGCTGGCCTGGATCTCGGTCTGGCGCGTGATGTCGCGGTACGAATAGACCCGCCCCACGGGTCGCCCGTGGCTGAACTGCGGCACCGTGCGCATCTCCAGCACCGTGCCGCCGCGCAGCTCCAGGATGTCCGTGCTCTCCTGCATGGGTTCACGGGCAATCGCGGCCAGGCGGTCTGCATACATGCGCGCGTCCACCACCTGGCTGGCCATGTGGGCGTATACCGCAGCGTCGTCCCGCTGTACCAGGCGCTCGCGCGGAATGCTCCAAAGCTGCGCCAAGCGCTGGTTGAAGGCCCGCACCTTACCGTCGAGGCCGCACACCAGCATGCCGTCGGCAGCGGAATCAAGCGTGGCGCGCAATTCGGAGAGCAGGGTTTCCAGCTCGCGCTCGGTGGCGTCTTGCGCGCTGCGGTCCAGCATGGTGACCATGAACTGCGTTTCGCCGCCCTCCTCGGCCGACCGTGGCACGCGGGTCACGCGGCGCTCCACTGGAACCAGCGCGCCACTGGCCCGTAGCAGGCTGGTGTGCGAATGGATGCCTTGCGCGACCACGTCCGCAGGCTCGCCCCAGAAGGCCTGGTCCTGCGGCGTGGCTGCAAGGCGCAATACCGACTGCCCCACCATGTCGGCCAGGGGCATACCCGCTAGGCGCTGTGCCGCCTGGTTGGCGTGCAGGATCAGGAGGCTGGTCTCATCGACCAGCCACACGGCTTCGAGCAGCCCATCCAGCCAGGCAGGGGATTGGCGGAGGCTCACGCACCCGCCTCGTCAGGGCCGGGCGTGACCGCGCGCTCAAAAAAGTAGCAGATACGCTGCCGGGGCGAAAGGTATTCCAGCGCGTCGCGCGGCAGTTGTGCGGGCTTGAGGCTGCGGCGGATGCCCAGTTCAGGCACGGTCTCCAGGTCCAGGATGGGCGCCTCATCCTTAGGCACGCGCGAGTCGTGCACGATGACTTTGGGCCGCAGCGGACGCGACGAATTGACCGAAGCCACGATGGCGTAGCGGTCGTTGACCAGCTGCACGATGGAACCCGGCGGGTACACCCCCATCATGCGGATGAACGCGCCCAGGACCACAGCGTCGAACTTGGGCTTGAGCTGCGCAAAGATGACAGACAGCGCCTCATGCGGCGTGAGTGCATCCACGCCCACGGCAGGGTTGCACATGCGGTCGTAGCGGTTGACTAGCGCCAAGACCTGGCTGTTGCGGCCCAGCGCCGGACCGGTCAGGCGCAGCGGAAAGCCGCTGCCGTCAGCCATTTCGTGGTGCTGCGCGATGGCCTGCACCACGGGCTCCGGCAGGCCCATGCGCGTGGCGAAGGCCACCGACTCGCCCACATGGGTTTCGTAGCGATTGCGCTCCATGGGGATCATGGACGGCGTGGGCTGCCGCAGGTTGGGCGGCAGCTTGAGCTTGCCGAGATCGTGCACAAGGGCGGCGACACCCAGGTGGTGCAGCTCCTCGCTTTGCATGCCCAGCGACCGCCCCAGCAGCAGAGCGATCACCATCACGTTGATGGGATGCAGACCGTTGCGCTCGCCCACGCCTTCTGACAGCAGGCGGATGACGGAGTCGCCGTTTTCCAGCAGGTCCGACACGCAGCCGGTCACCAGCGCCTCGCCCTTTTGCCGTGCCTCATCGGGGCGCTCGGACACCGAGCGCTCCAGCGCCTGGTACTGCCGTGTGGCCTCGGTAAACCGCTGGTTGCACGCGGCCAGGGCACGGTTCTGGGCGTCCAGAACGGCCCGGCGGCGCAGGGCTTCTTGGTCCACTGCGGCCGCGACCGTGCCGGCGGCGGGGTCCAGCGCATTGGTTGGGGGTGGCGCCGCCATCTCGGGCACGCTCCAGGCAGCGGGCACCAGCTCCTTCAGGTCCGGATCGCTCTTCTTGGGGACATAGCGCACCTCCGTCAGCCCCAGCTCCCGCAGGGTGGCAATCTGCTCTGCCGAGGCCACCCTGAAACTACTCACCGGGAACGGATGGTGCAACCAGCCCACATCGAGCTGGATGTACATGCCGACACGCAGCTGGCTGATGTCGATGAGGATGGAGGAGTTCACTTTCAGAGGTACGCGTAACATGGGGACATCGATGCCACCAATGGTTACACGGATTATCCCTGCTTCCGAAGACAGCCCGGCGAACCGCCCGTGACACCGCAGCGGCACGGCCACAATTGCGTGACATTGTGCGCACCCACCTTCCGCCAGCGGTCAGGGCAAGCCCCTACGCGTCGCACCGCTGCAACAATAGCGGTTACCGGCACCAGAGCGAAGGCTTGTAGATCAGGTCCATCCACAGTGCCCAGGCCGCCACGGCGCAGAGCATGCCACCGGCCACGCGCGTGCCCCACTCGGCGCGGGCGGCGTTCAGGCGGCTCCGCACCCGGCTCCAGACCCATGGCCCGCCCACCAGCCACAAGCCGCTGCCCACGCCGAACAGCGCCATGGCGATGGCGCCTTGCAGCGCACCGCCACTGAGTGCAGCCACCAGCAGGGCGGAATACAGCAGTCCGCAGGGCATCAGGGCCCAGAGGAAGCCGGCGGCCAGCACCCCGGCGGGTGCACCCACCCAGGGCCGCACGCGCGCCCACACCGAGCGGCCGGCCTGTTCGACCCAGGCCGGCTGGCGCGACTGCACCACCATCATCAGTCCCCAGGCCATCATGGCCACGTGCATCAGCGTCCACGCGGGGCGCAGGGCCGTGGTCTGCTGCGTGAGCCAGGCCAGGCTGTCCATGGCCAGCGCAGCCAGCGCGCCGGCAGTGGCATACCCGGCCAGCCGGCCGGCATGAAACGCTACCGACCGCCGCACCATGCCGCCGCGGGGGGCCCATTGAACGGTCTGTCCCGCCTGCGCTGCGCCGCCCTGCCCTGTGAGTGCGCCACAAGGCGCGGCGCACATCGCCAGGCAGTGGGAGCCGCCGGCCAAGCCCATAAGCAAGGCGGTGGAAGCAAGGGTGACAAGCATGGGTGCGTGGTGAACAGTGGGTGTACCGCTTCAATATCAATAGCAGCTAGCGCTTGCCTGTATTGGATTTCATACAAAAACCGTCTGTAACCCTTGAATGACAGGCGCTGGCAGCTATGTTTTTAGAAGCAAATAGCACATCGGACTCAGATGAGCGGGCATGGCGGGTTCGTTCACACCTTCTCAGATGATGCGCGAAAAGCGTGCCCGGTTGCGGTCGGCCTGCAGGTAGCGGTCGAACACCATGGCAATGCCGCGCACAAAAAACCAGCCCGTGGCGGTCACCTGGATGCCCTCTGGTCCCACCGTCACCAGCCCCTGGTCGGCCATGGATTCCAACTGTGCCAGCTCGGCCGCAAAGTAATGACGAAAGTCGATAAGCCAGGCCTGCTCCATGGGCTCGAACAGCAGTTCGCCCTGGCACATCAGCGCCATGATGGCCGCGCGCCGCACCAGGTCGTCGCGCGTGAGGGCCAGACCACGCACCACGGGCAGGCGACCCTGGTCCAGAAAGTCGTAGTACTCATCCAGCGTCTTGGCGTTCTGGCTGTAGGTGGCGCCCACCCGGCCGATGGCCGACACGCCCAGGCCAATCAGGTCGCAGTCGGGCTGCGTGCTGTAGCCCTGGAAGTTGCGGTGCAGGCGGCCCTGGCGCTTGGCCACGGCCAGCGCATCGGTGGGCAGCGCAAAGTGGTCCATGCCCACGTACACATACCCTGCGTCCATGAAGGCGTCCAGCGAGCGCGACAGCATGGACAGCTTGGCCGATGCCGCCGGCAGTTCCGCCGACACAATGCGCCGCTGGGGCTTGAAGCGCTCTGGCAGGTGAGCGTAGGCATACAGCGCAATGCGGTCGGGCCGCAATTGGGCCACCTGCGCGAGTGTGCGGTCAAAGGACTCCGGCGTCTGGCGCGGCAAGCCGTAAATCAGATCCACGTTGATGGACTCAAAGCCCAGCCCGCGCGCCGCATCGACCAGGGCGAAAACCTGTTCTGCCGGCTGGATGCGGTGCACGGCCTTCTGCACTTCGGCATCAAAATCCTGTACGCCAAAACTCAGCCGGTTGAAGCCCAGCTCCGCCAGCAGCGCCAGGCGCGCGGGGGTCACGGTGCGCGGGTCCACCTCGATGGAATACTCGCCGCCCGGCGCCAGCGTGAAGCTGCGCTGGAGCATGGCCATCAGTTCGCGCAGCCCCTGGTCCGACAAGAACGTGGGCGTGCCGCCCCCCAGGTGCAGCTGGCTCACCACCTGGCCCGTGCCGCAGTGCGCGGTGTGCAGGTCGATCTCGCGGCTCAAGTAGCGCAGATAGACGTCGGCTCGGTCGTGGTGCTTGGTAATGATCTTGTTGCACGCGCAGTAGTAGCACAGCGATTCACAGAATGGAATGTGCACATACAGTGACAACGGCAAGGCCTTGGCCGTGGTGCCCAGCTTGCGCTGCTCCAGCGCAAGAACGTAGTCGTCCTGACCAAAGGCCTCCACAAACCGGTCGGCCGTGGGATAGGAGGTGTAACGGGGCCCTGGCACGTCAAAACGGCGCAGAAGATCGGGCGTAACAGCGGTCATGGGGAAATATCCTTGCGTACACCCTGACTGTGCCGTAGGCTACCCATGCTGTCCTTGACCCACATCAAGTGATGCGCGGACACGAACAGCGACAATTTGATGCATGTCATTCGCAAACTGCCGCGACGCGAGCTTCGCAACGCATACGGCGCGCGATATGCTTGAAACCTCAACTGCCACGCGCCCATGAATCCGCTCACCATCAAAGTCGCCTGCTCCAACTGCAACCTCCGCGAGCTGTGCATGCCCATGGGTCTGAACGATGAGCAACTGCAGCGCATCGACGAAGTGGTCGCCGTCCGCCGCAAGGTCAAACGGGGCGGCACGCTGTTTCGCAACGGCGAAACCTTCACTTCGCTGTATGCGATCCGTACCGGCTTCTTCAAGACCTGCGTGGCCACCGAGGACGGTCGCGACCAGGTGACCGGTTTTCAGATGGCAGGCGAGATCATCGGCCTCGATGGCATCGTGAACGACCACCACACCTGCGATGCCGTGGCGCTGGAAGATGCCGAAGTGTGCGTGATGCCCTTCGACCGTATTGAAGAGCTCTCGCGCGAAGTCACTGCCCTGCAGCACCACGTGCACAAGATTATGAGCCGCGAGATCGTGCGCGAGCACGGCGTGATGCTGCTTTTGGGTAGCATGCGCGCCGAAGAGCGCCTGGCCGCTTTCCTGCTCAACCTGGTGCAGCGCCTGCATGCCCGGGGCTTCTCACAGTCCGAACTGGTGCTGCGGATGACGCGTGAAGAAATCGGCAGCTACCTGGGACTGAAGCTGGAGACCGTGAGCCGCACGTTCTCCAAATTTGTGGAAGAGGGCATCGTGGAGGTCAAACAGCGCCACGTGCGCATTCTGGATACCGACGCGCTCAAGCGCATCGTCAACAGCCAGCAAGCCTGCCACTGAGGTCGTGGGACGCTGGCCGATGGGGCCGGCGGGCACGCCGCCCCCCCTGCAGCGCGGCGTTGCGGCATTGCGGCCTTGCAGCGCTAACCCTCCCCGCCAGCACTACGCGCAGGTGTCCCCGTTCTTGCGGCAATCGTCGGGCCGCTCGCCGTGTGGCACGGGGCAGCGGTTCACTTCAAACGGCGACATGGACAGCAGGGTGGTCAGCGCACCGGCGGCTGCCGTCACGCCCCAGAACACAAAGAACGCCAGCGTATAGACGCCCTGGCGCGACAACGCCAGCGGCTGCCCGAACCAGTGTAGATCCTGCGGGTCCACCATGGCAAAAACCAGCATCTCCAGCACACCCGCCATCAGAAAGGCGGGCCATGCAATCCACATCAGGCGTTGCGTCCACATCGTTGTAGTCTCCGTTGACAGGGGCCAGCGCGCCGCTGGGGGGCCTCTGGGGGCACGGCGGGTTGCATGCGGGGCTCAGCGTGGCTGGTCCTGCACGGGCGTGGCGGCGTGGTTGCGGCCCTTCATGGCCGGCGCCAGGCTTTTTTCCGGGGCCTCCAGCGTCTTGTTGATCTCGATGCCCTGACGGTAATAGTCCTCGGCCACCACCGGGTCTGGCCGCGACAGCGCAAGCCACAGCGTGACGAATCCGGCCACGATGACGATGACGGGACCGGCAATGACCAGCCACACATGGCCGAACTTCCACCACGGGGCCGAGGGCGTCTCTAAAGCTGGTGTCGATGGCATGGCGGTTACTCCTCAAATAAACAGTTCAACAAATCGATGGCTATCACTATCGGTCAACACCGCACGGTGCGGGCAAGCATTGCACAGGCAAAACACGCCCCATGTGCATGGGACATGGCCATCATCGCGGCACCAGAAACACGGACTTCTCACGCACGTGGGCGGCCGCGCCCAGCGCCTCCACATCAAACTGCACAGGGTGCGATCCCGATGAAGCCGATCCGTAAGGGATCTGCAGCCGCACCGCCACCCAGCGGGACTCGGCCGGGCCGATCTCCACCTCGGGTTCAGAGGCCACTTCCAGCCCCTGCAGTCCGCTCGCGGTGATGCGGTAGCGCTGTGCACCCTCGGTGGCGTTCATGATCTGCAGGCGGTAGATGTTCTCCAGCTTGCCACCCGCCACGATGCGCGACAGCGCCGCACGGTCGCGCACCACGTCCACCTTCAGCGGTGTGCGCGTGACCAGACTTGCGAGCATGGCTACACACAAGGCCACCAGCACGGCGGTGTAGATGAGCACACGGGGGCGCAGCACGCGGCGCCACATCTGCGATCGGCTCCAGTGGTTGGCCACGCCGTTCTGGGTGGAGAAGCGGATCAGCCCCCGTGGGTACTGCATCTTGTCCATCACCGTGTCGCAGGCGTCCACACACAGGCCGCAGCCAATGCACTCGTACTGCAAGCCATTGCGGATGTCGATGCCCACGGGGCACACCTGCACGCACAGTGAACAGTCGATGCAGTCGCCCAGCCCCTGGGCCTTGTAGTCGGTGCCCTTCTTGCGGGGCCCGCGCATCTCGCCGCGCTCGCGGTCATACGTCACGATGAGCGTGTCCTTGTCGAACATGGCGCTCTGGAACCGCGCATACGGGCACATGTACTTGCACACCTGCTCGCGCATATAGCCCGCGTTGCCGTAGGTGGCAAAGCCGTAGAACAGCACCCAGAAGATCTGCCAGCTGCCCTGCAGGGCCAGCAGTTCGCCACCCAGCTCGCGAATGGGTACAAAGTAGCCCACAAAGGTGAACCCCGTCCACACGGCCACCGCCAGCCACAGCACCTGCTTCAAAAACTTCTTGCGAATCTTCTCGAAGGTCCAGGGGCCCTTGTCCAGCCGCAGCCGCGCGCTGCGGTCTCCCTCGACCTTGTGCTCTATCCACATGAAGATCTCGGTGTACACCGTCTGCGGGCAGGTGAAGCCGCACCACAGCCGCCCCGCCACTGCAGTGAACAGAAACAGCGACAGCGCCGAGATGATGAGCAGGCCCGTCAGGTAGATGAAGTCCTGCGGATACAGGACCAGGCCGAAGATGTAGAAACGCCGTGCGCCCAGGTCGAACAGCACCATCTGGCGCTGGCCCCACTCAAGCCACGGCAATCCGTAGAACACCAGTTGCGTGAGGAACACCATGCCCCAGCGCCAGCGTGCAAACAACCCGCTGATGGAGCGCGGGTAGATTTTCTTTTGCGCCTCGTACAGAGAAACGATTTCTCCCTGGGAGGAGGCATCGGCGGCGACCGGTGCTATCGGAATGACCTTGCGAGCTGGCTCGCTGGGGGGCTTCATGGTGGTGTCGCTTCGCTTGGCTGCGGGTACTGTCAGACAGCTTCCGGACGGCGGCAGCTCGCCGCCCGGGGCTGTGGGTTAGCGCGCTGCAGCCGCCTGCTTGCCGTTGGACAGGCCCCAAACGTACGAGGCCAGCACGCCGATCTGCGCTTCGGTCAGCTTGTCGGCCTGGGCCGGCATTTCGTTGACCTTGCCGTTGTTGATGATGGCGGTGATGGCCGCTTCACCCCAGCCGTGCAGCCAGATGTCGTCGGTGAGATTGGGTGCACCCAACGCCTGGTTGCCCTTGCCATCCATGCCGTGGCAGGCGGCACAGGCGCCAAACTTGGACTTGCCCAGCGACGCACGCAGCGAATCATGTGGGCTGCCCGACAGGCTCAGCACATAGTGGGACAGGTTGCGCACGTCTTCGGCCGATCCCACCGCAGCGGCCATGGGCGGCATGTTGCCGATGCGGCCTTTTTCCAGCGTCTCGCGGATCTTGTCGGGCGTGCCGCCGTGCAGCCAATCGTTGTCGGCCAGGTTAGGAAAGCCCTTGCTGCCGCGTGCGTCAGAGCCGTGGCACTGCGCGCAGTTGTTCATGAACAGCCGCTCGCCGATGGCATGGGCCTGCGGGTCCGCTGCAATGTCTTCAGGCTTCATCGAGGCGAAGCGCGCGTACAGCGGCTCCAGCTCGGCCCGGGCCTTGGCCATTTCGGCGTCGTACTCGCCCTTCTGCGTCCAGTTCAGCTTGCCCGAGAAGCTGCCCAGGCCCGGGTAGGCGGCCAGGTAGCCCAGGCTGAAGAGGATGGTGATGACGAACAGCCACACCCACCAGCGCGGCAGGGGGTTGTTCATCTCCACCAGGTCTTCGTCCCAGACGTGGCCGGTGGTGTTGTCGGAGGTCGCCATCACCTTCTTGCGGCCTGCCATCCAAAGCAGAATGCCGCAGGCGATGATGCCGACCAGGGTCAGCGTGGTCACAAAGACCGACCAGAAATTGCTGGTGAAGTCACTCATGGGAAATTCTCGTTCTGGAGGTGTGCGTCAGTCGGTCGGTCATTCCTGCTCGAAGGGCAGCTTGGCTGCCTCATCGAACCGGCCACGGTTGCTGCCCAGGTAGGCCCAGACGCAGATACCGATAAAAACGGCCAGGCTGGCCAGTGTTGCGACGATGCGCATGGTGGTGATGTCCATGGCGAATCTCCTTTACTTGAGCGCGCGGCCCATGACTTGCAGGTACGCGATCAGCGCGTCCATTTCGGTCTTGCCCTTGACCTCGTCGGCGGATGCGGCGATCTGCGCGTCGGTGTAGGGCACGCCCACGGTGCGCAACGCCTTCATGCGGGGCGCCACGCTGGCGGGGTCCACGGCCGTCTTTTCAAGCCAGGGGTAGGCGGGCATGTTCGACTCGGGCACCACGTCACGCGGGTTGACCAGGTGGATGCGGTGCCACTCGTCGCTGTACTTGCCGCCTACGCGGTGCAGGTCGGGGCCCGTGCGCTTGCTGCCCCACTGGAAGGGGTGGTCGTACACGAACTCGCCCGCCACCGAGTAGTGGCCGTAGCGCAGCGTCTCGGCACGGAAGGGGCGGATCATCTGCGAATGGCAGTTGTAGCAACCCTCGCGGATGTACACGTCACGCCCCACCAGCTGGGTGGCGGTGTAGGGCTCGACGCCCTTCACGGCTTCTGTGGTGGACTTCTGGAAGAACAGGGGCACGATCTCCACCAGGCCGCCAATGGCGATCACCAGCAGGATCAGCACGATCATGAGGAAGTTGTTCGTTTCCACCTTCTCGTGCGAGAAGCCGGTCGAGGCAGATGTTTTGTTGTCAGACATGGGTTATCTCTCCTGTGGGTCTCAGGCGTGGGCCGCATTCACTGCGGGAATCTGCACCTTGACCGAGCGCCCCGAAATCGCCGTCACCCACACGTTCCAGGCCATGACCAGCATGCCTCCCAGGTACAGCAGGCCACCGGCCACGCGGATCACATAGAACGGATAGGTCGCCTTCACGCTTTCCACGAAGGTGTAGGTCAGCGTGCCGTCGGGGTTGACTGCGCGCCACATCAGGCCCTGCATCACACCGGCGATCCACATGGCGGCGATGTACAGCACGATGCCGATGGTGGCCATCCAGAAGTGCAGCTCGATCGCCTTGATGGAATGCATCTTTTCGCGGCCGAACAGGCGCGGCACCAGGTAGTACAACGAACCCATCGTGATCAGGCCCACCCAGCCCAGCGCGCCGGAGTGCACGTGGCCCACGGTCCAGTCGGTGTAATGGCTCAATGCATTGACGGTCTTGATGGACATCATCGGACCTTCGAAGGTGGACATGCCGTAGAACGACAGCGACACGATCAAAAAGCGCAGGATGGGGTCGTCACGCAGCTTGTGCCAAGCGCCCGACAGCGTCATCACGCCGTTGATCATCCCGCCCCAGCTGGGCGCCAGCAGAATCAGCGAAAACACCATGCCCACCGATTGCGTCCAGTCTGGCAACGCGGTGTAGTGCAGATGGTGCGGGCCAGCCCACATGTACGTGAAGATCAGCGCCCAAAAGTGCACGATGGACAGGCGGTAGCTGTACACCGGGCGGCCGGCCTGCTTGGGGATGAAGTAGTACATCATCCCCAGGAAACCTGCGGTGAGGAAGAAGCCCACGGCGTTGTGGCCATACCACCACTGCACCATGGCGTCCTGCACGCCGGCATAGGCCGAGTAGCTCTTCATGAAGCTCGACGGGATGGCCGCGCTGTTGACCACGTGCAGCAGCGCCACGGCCAGAATGAACGCGCCGAAGAACCAGTTGGCCACGTAGATGTGCTTGACCTTGCGCACGCCGATGGTGCCGAAGAACACGATGGCGTAGGACACCCACACCAGCGTGATCAGGATGTCGATGGGCCATTCGAGCTCGGCGTATTCCTTGCCGGACGTGTAGCCCAGCGGCAGGCTGATGGCAGCTGCCACGATGACCAGTTGCCAGCCCCAGAAGGTGAAGGCGGCCAGAGGCCCTGCAAAAAGCCGCACCTGGCAAGTGCGCTGCACGACGTAGTAGCTGGTGGCAAACAGTGCTGACCCACCAAACGCAAAAATCACCGCGTTGGTGTGCAAGGGGCGCAAGCGCCCGTAGCTGAGCCACGGAATGCCGAAGTTGAGCTCAGGCCAGGCCAGCTGGGCAGCGATGACCACGCCCACCAGCATGCCAACCACCCCCCAGACCACGGCCATGATAGAAAACTGCCGCACCACCGTATCGTTGTAGTGCGCAGCCATTGTTTTTGGAGAATCCATCGGGCACCTCTTTTGTAATGCAGTAAGAGTTTGTTGCAGCGCGTCGTTTTCAGCATTGACCCAAGTCAACCGTCCCGGAGAATGCGCTCGCCCTCCTGTTCGACGCTCTCGAACTGGCCGTGGTACACCGCCCACCACAGCCCGCCCAGGATGAGCAGCACCAGCAGCACGGACAGCGGAATCAGCAAATACAGGATGTCCATCAGACGGTCTCCAGGCTTGTGGATGAAAGAGCGACGGGTGCCAGGTTGGCCCCCTCGTCGGCGGAATCGCCAGAATCCGCCAGCGGGGGCAGATCGCGCGCCAGACGGGCGGCGTTGACGACCACCAGCAGCGAACTCAGCGCCATGCCCAGCCCCGCCAGCCAGGCGGGCATCCAGCCCACCACGGCCAGAGGCACGCACAGCGCGTTGTAGCCAGCAGCCCACCACAGGTTCTGGCGCACTACACGCAAGGTACGGCGTGCCAGCAGCACGGTTTGAGGCACCAGAGCCAGGCTGTCGCCCAGCACCACAAAATCGGCCTGCGACTGCGCGAGCGGAACCGCACGGCCAAATGCAAACGACACATGGGCCCCGGCCAGCACCGGGCCGTCGTTGAGCCCATCGCCCACCATGGCAACCCGGTGGCCGCCAGCCTGCAAGGCTTGCAGCGCGGCGAGCTTGCCCTGCGGCGTGCACTCGCCTTGCGCCTGGGCAATGCCCGCCTCTTGCGCCACGCGCTGCACGGCGCCGGCGCGGTCGCCCGACAGCAGGTGCACCGCAACGCCGCCCTGCTGCAGCGCAGCCACCACGACAGGCGCCTCCGCGCGCAAGTCTTCCACCAGATCAAAGCGCGCCAGTTCCGAGACCGCACCATCGGCATGCTGTTCAGACAGCACCACTTGCAGAACGCTGGCCGAGGTGTCAGCCTGCACACGCGCGTGGTGTGCGGACCCGAGCCGGACCTGGCGTGCCGGCTGTGCCGCGGCCAGGGTGTCCGTCACGGTAGCGACGAGCCCCTGCCCCGCTTCCTCGCGCAAGTCTGTGACCACCCAGCGCGGATCCCGCGCCGCGGCGGAGGCGCCTGCAGCGGCCACCACGGCACGCGATGCCGGGTGCATGGAGCCGCGTGCGAGCGCCGCAGCCAGGCCCAGCGCCTGCTGCTGCGTCCACCCGGGGGCCGTATGCACGGCCTGCAGCGCCATGCCGTCACGGGTCAGGGTGCCGGTCTTGTCGAAGACGATGGTGTCCACCCCGGCCAGCGCTTCCAGGCCCTGCAGGTTGCGCACCAGCATGCCATGTCGCGCCAGCGTGCCCGCGGCGGTGAGCATGGCCACCGGCGTGGCCAGCGACAGCGCGCACGGGCAGGTGACGATGAGCACGGCCACCGCCACCATCAGCGCATGGCCGGGGTCCGATGGCCACCAGTACACGGCAGCCAGCGTGGCGGCCGCCAACACCGCCACCAGAAACGGCCGCGCGATGCGGTCTGCCAGCTGGGCCAGGCGGGGCTTTTGCAGCGACGCGCTTTCCATCAGCGCGACGATCTGCGCAAAGCGCGTCTGCCCGCCCGTGCCTTCCACCAGCACCTCCACCGGCGATTGCAGGTTGTAGCTGCCCGCCGTGACCGCACTGCCCACGGAGCGTGGCACGGGCGTGGACTCGCCCGTCAGCAGGGCTTCGTCAGCATGGGTGCTGCCCAGCGTGATACGCCCGTCGGCCGGAAACGCCTCGCCCGGCAGCACACGAATGGTGTCGCCCGCCACCAGGCGCCGCGTGGCGACGCGCACAAAGATGCCGTCGGGCGTGCGGCGTTCCACGCTGTCAGGCAGGCGGTTCATCACGGCCTCCAGCGCGCCGGCGGTGCGGTCGCGCAGACGCAGCTCCAGCCAGCGGCCGGTGAGCAGGAAGAACACGAACATGGTCAGCGAGTCGTAATACACCTCCTTGCCGAAGATGCCCGACGGGTCAAACGTGCCCGCCGTGCTGACCACAAAGGTGATGGCCATGCCCAGCGCGACCGGCAGGTCCATGCTGACACGGCGCAGGCGAACATCGCGCAAGGCGCTTGCAAGGAATGGCCCGCACGAGAACACCACCATGGGCAGCGTGATGACCCACGAGGCCCAGCGCAGCAACTGCTCCATCTCGCCCGACAGGTCGCCGGGCTGCGCCACATAGGCGGGCCACGCGTACATCATCACCTGCATCATGCAAAAGCCCGCCACCAGCCAGCGCCACAGTGCACGCCGGCTCTCGCGCTGGCGCTGCTCGCGCGCAAACGCGTCCATGGCGGGCATGGCGCGGTAGCCCGCTTTTTGCACTGCGGCCATCCACTGCGACGGCAGCACCTGCCCCGGCTGCCACACCACGCGCGCGCGGCGGGTGGCGGCGCTCACCTCGGCCTGCTGCACGCCGGGCACCGCGCGTAAGGCGTCTTCAATGGTGAGGGCGCAGGCCGCGCAGTGCATGCCCTCCAGCACCACCTGAGAATCCCACGCGCTGTTGGCAAGGTCAGCGCCGGGGGTGCAGGGCCGGCCGAATGCGGACCACTCCTGCGGGTCGTCCAGCAGCAGCGCGTGCTCCGGAGCGGGAGCCCCAGACGCCACGGACGCTACCAACCCGGGCACCTCCGGCGCGGACTCCACGGGCGCTTCTGCAGGTCGAAACATTGACATGGTTCAAGCCTATCTGTGGGGGCCTGCAGGCACATTGACCTGGATCAAGCCGCAGGACATGATCCACTCTAAGCTTGTTCCACAACTTTGAGGAGCCCGCCATGTATAAACGCATCCTGATCGCCACCGACGGTTCACCCCTTTCCGACAAGGCCGTCGAACACGGCCTGTCGCTCGCCGGAATGTCCGGCGCCACCGTGGTGGCCCTGAAGGTGGTGCCCCGCTACCCGCGCAGCTACTTTGAAGGCGGCATGCCGGTGGACATGAACGACGTCAAGCGCATCGAAGCCCAATGGAGCGCTGCTGCGCAGGCCATGGTGGACGGCGTGAAGACCCAGGGCGCGAGCCATGGGGTGGAGGTGAAGGCCGTGGTGGCCAAGTCCGACCTGGTGGCCGAGGCAGTGATTTCAGCCGCCAAGAAGCACAAGTGCGACCTGATCGTCATGGCGTCGCACGGCCGCAAGGGCCTCAAGCGCCTCCTGCTGGGCAGCGAGACGCAGCATGTGCTGACGCACTCGCACATTCCTGTGCTGGTGTTGCGGTAGTTAACCCCTCTGAGCCGCCTTGGGCGTCTTCCGCCCGGAGGGACGCCGCCCGTGGTCCGGCAGTGCCGGTGCCACGGCAGCCGCTGGCAGGGAGCGCGCCCACTGTCACCCACCGGGCGCGGAATTGAGGTCAAATCGGCCTCGAGCGCTTATTCAAAAAGCGCTGGCAGCTATCAAAACGATAGTTAAACGAACAGCGCCTTGTACTGGTCACGCAGCAGGTTCTTTTGAACCTTGCCCATGGTGTTGCGCGGCAGCTCAGGCACCACGAAACATTTCTTCGGGATTTTGAAGTTGGCCAGCTGCGACTTAAGCTGCGCCACGATGGCGTCGGGGTTGAGTGCCGCGCCGGGCTTGGCGATGACCACGGCCACACCCACTTCGCCAAAGTCGGGGTGGGGCACGCCCACCAGCGCGCTTTCGGCCACGCCGGGCATTTCGTTGATGTAGCCCTCGATCTCTGCGGGGTAGACGTTGTACCCGCCGCTGATGATCAGGTCCTTGCTGCGGCCCACGATGCTCACGTAGCCGCGCTCATCGACCTTGCCCACGTCACCGGTCTTGAACCACTTGCCGCCCTGTTCATCGGCGGTGAACTCTTCGGCCGTCTTCTCAGGCATGCGCCAGTAGCCCTTGAACACGTTAGGGCCCTGGACCTGGATATTGCCGATCTCGCCCACGGGCAGTGGCTTGTTCGCATCGTCCACCACGCGCAGGCCCACGCCCGGCAGCGGGAAGCCCACGGTGGCGCCGCGGCGCTCCGCCTGGGCGTTGTGGCGCGCGTCGGCAGCATAGGGGTTGCTGGTCAGCATGATGGTTTCGCTCATGCCATAGCGCTCAAGAATCGTGTGGCCGGTGCGCTTCTGCCATTCGGTGAAGGTCTCGATGAGCAGCGGCGCAGAGCCGGCGATGAACAGGCGCATGTGTTTTGTAGCGTCTTTATTCAGCCCTGCTTCGGCCAGCAGGCGCACGTACAGCGTGGGCACACCCATGAACACGGTGGCGCGCGGCATGGCGGCCAGCACGGCTTTGGGGTCGAACTTGGCGAACCAGATCATCTTGCTGCCGTTGATGAGCGCGCCGTGGATGGCCACGAACAGGCCGTGGACGTGGAAGATGGGCAGTGCGTGGATGAGCACATCGCCATCCTTCCAGCCCCAGTAGTCCTTCAAGGTCACCGCATTGCTGAGCAGGTTGCCGTGCGTGAGCATTGCGCCCTTGCTGCGGCCCGTGGTGCCGCTGGTGTACAGGATGGCGGCCAAGTCGTCGGCCGATTTCTGTACGGGCTTGTGCACGTCGCTGTGGTGCGCGGCGCGCTCCAGCAGGCTGCCGGTGCGGTCATCGCCCAGGGTGAACACATGCTGCGTGCCCTGCGTGAACGCGATCTTGCTCACCCAGCCAAAGTTGCCCGGCGTGCATACCACCACGCCCGGCTCGGCGTTGCTGATGAAGTATTCAATCTCGGCGCTTTGGTAGGCGGTGTTCAGCGGCAAAAAGACGTAGCCCGCGCGCAGCGTGGCCAGGTACAGCACCATGGCCTCGACCGATTTTTCGACCTGCACGGCCACGCGGCTGCCTTCGGGCAGCTTGAGGGATGCGAGCAGGTTGGCCATGCGGGCGCTCGCTCGGTCCAGGTCGGCCCAGGTGTAGAACAGAGGCGTTCCGTCAGGCGCCGTGGTTTCCACCGCTGTGCGGGAGAGGTCGGCGGGAAAGGCTGCGCGCAGGGCGGTGAAGAGGTTGGTGGAGCTCATGGCAGTAGGCATTTGGCAGTAGGCGGTTGGCTGGGTGCGGTTGCAAATGAATGGTTCAGGGACACGAATAAACAAGTCCGAGAAGCGCGGTGCGTTCGGACAGTCAGACGGTCAGAAGAATGCGGGCGGGCGCTTTTCCAGAAATGCGGCAATGCCCTCGCGATGCTCGGCACTGTCGGCATAGGCGTACGGGTCGGGTGCGCCCATTACTATGTTTTTGATAGCTGCTTGCGCTTGCTCATCAAGCGCCAGAGGCACTTTTAATGCCCGAAGTGTTTGCTTGTTCAGGCGGGCGGCCTGAGGAGCCAGGGCAGCGGTGCGCAGCGCGCTGGCACGGGCCTCGGTGGCCACCTGGTCGTCGGGCACCACACGGCTCAAAAACCCGCGTGCCTGCATGTCGGCGGCGCTGAAGGTGGCGGCCTCCAGCAGCATCTGGCGCGCGGTGACCTCGCCCACCGCCCCCACCACCAGTTGCGCCTCGCGCGGGGCCATGGGAAAGCCGAGCCGGGCAATGGGCGCACCGAAACGTGCGGACTGGCCGGCGATGCGGATGTCGCAGCAACTGGCAATCTCCACGCCAGCGCCCATGCAGGCGCCCTCAATGTGGGCCACGATGGGCACGTCGCACGCGAGCATGGCCTGCAGCCCGCCCCACACGTCGTTCTCGTGAAAGTCGCGCAGGGCCGCTGCGTCGAACCGAAAGTCAGGGTATTCCGAGATATCGCCGCCCGCGCAGAAGGCACTGCCCTCCCCCGCGATCAACACGCAGCGCGCCTCGCTGCTGCGCTGAATGCCCTCAAACACCAGCCGCAGTTGCCGCCACATGGCGCGCGACATAGCATTGAGCCGACCGGCGTGGCGCAGCGTCACCTGCACCAGCCCGCGCTCGGGAACATTCATCAACACTTCACCCGACATCTTGGTTTCCCGTCCCGTCACAACACTCAGGTTTCGTCAAGCGCTACGCGCCGTCCCGCCCCCCATACCAGTGCCACCGTGGAACTGGCTCCGCCAGGCCACCGGTGGCGTCCCCCTGAGGGGGAAGGCGCGAAGCGGCTCAGGGGGTTAGTCCAACTTCGCGCCAGAGGCCTTCACCACGGCCGCCCAGCGCTTGACCTCGCTGCTCACCATGCCCGCAAACTGCTGCTGGGTCATGCCGCCGTATTCCGCGCCGTTGTTGGCCCAGATGGCCTTGAGTTCGTCGGCCGCGCCCAGCTTGCGGATCTCGTCCACGATGCGCGCTTGCACGTCGGCGGGAGTGCCCTTGGGAGCCCACAGGCCGTACCAAGTGGTCACGGTGTAGTCGGGCAGGCCCACTTCGGCGGCGCAGGGTACGTCCGGGAAAGCGGCATTGCGTTTGGGGCCCGACACCATGAGCGCCTTGATACGCCCAGCCTTGATGTGCGCAGCGGACGAGCCCAGGCCGTCAAACATCATGTCCACCTGGCCGCCGATCAGGTCTTGCAGCGCGGGGCCCGCGCCCCGGTAGGGAATGTGGGTGATGAAAGTGCCCGTCTGCTGCTTGAACAACTCGCCCGCAAGGTGGTGCGACGTGCCGGCGCCGGCAGAGCCGTAGTTGAGCTTGGCAGGATTGCGCTTGACGTAGTCCATGAACTGCTGGAAGTTGTTCACAGGCACGGCCCTGGGGTTGACCACCACCACCTGCGGCACATTGGCCAACAGGAACAGGGGAACGAAGTCCTTCTCGATGTCGTAGTCGAGCTTGGGGTACATGGACGGCGCAATGGCATGGTGCACGGCCCCCATGAACAGCGTGTAGCCGTCCGGGGCGGCCTTGGACGCGTAGCTGGCACCCACGGTGCCGCCGGCGCCGCCGCGGTTGTCGATGACCAGTGTCTTGCCCGTGGCCTTGGAGAACTGCGCGGCAAGCGGGCGCGCAAATGCATCGGTGCCGCCTCCCGCAGGGAACGGCACCACCAGGTTCACCGGCTTGCTGGGCCAGCCAGCGGCGCCTTGCGCCCAGCTGGCACTGCTGCCACCGGCCAGGCCCAGCCCGGCCGCGGCAGCGCCCAGCAGCACCTGTCGGCGATGGATGTGTGTGTCTTTCGTCATGGCTTTGTCTCCTGTCGTCGTTGTAAAAAATGATGGAAGAAAAATCAGCGGTGTATCAGCAGGATTTGCGCCCGCCGGGCGGGTGGACCTTACACCAGCCGCCGCAGGCCCGAGACCGGGAAACCATGGTAGCGGCGCAAGATGACAGGCCCGGTGGGGTGCCGGCCCAGGAACATGAACAGTTCTCAGTCCCGGCACAGGCTGTCGATGTCCCCCGACACCGGCACCTTGCCTTGCGCCAGCAAGCTGCGGTGCTTGTCGATGCGCTTGATGTCGTACAGGTAATTCACCATGAGCCCGTACGATTGTTTGAGCCCCTTGCTGGACGGGTCGCCCGCCCAGTTCAGGCGCTCCACCCGCGCGCCGTTGCCCAGGTGGAAACGTGCCACCGGGTCCACCGGCTTGCCTTCGTGCAACTCGCGGCCCAGGTAGTACGCGGCACATTCCAGCAGCATCTGCCGCACGGGGGACCGCGCATCCAAATCCAGCGCCTTGTCCACGGCGGCCAGCAAATGCGTGGCCTGCGGGGGCTCAAACCCCACGGCGCGGCCCAGCTCGGCGCGGCGCTTGTCGTCCAGGCGGTCCAGCATGGCACCCGCATGCTTGCCCAGCCACGCGCGGAATCCCGGAATGGGCGACAGCGTGGCAAAGGTGCGCAGGCGCGGGAACTCGGCCGTGAGCGTTTCCACCACATGCTTGATGAGCGAATCGCCAAAACTCACGCCCCTGAGGCCCGTCTGAGTGTTGCTGATGGAGTAAAAGATTGCGGTGGTGGCGCGGCCCAGGTCCGCCGGTGCGGCGGCTTCGTCCAGCAGCGGCGTGATGCTGCTGGAGATGCGGTCCACCAAAGCCACTTCCACAAAGATCAGCGGCTCGTTGGGCAGGCGCGGGTGGAAGAAGCCGTAGCAGCGACGGTCGCTGTCGAGCCGGTTCTTCAGGTCGGCCCAGCTGCGGATGTCGTGCACGGCCTCGTACTTGATGAGCTTCTCGATCAGCGACGCCGGCGAATCCCACGACAGGCGGCGCAACTCCAGAAACGCCACGTCGAACCAGGTGGAGAACAGATGCTCCAGCTCTGCGTCCAGCGCCAGCAGGCGCTTGTCGCTTTTGAGCAGAGGCAGCAGCTCGGCCCGCAGGTCCAGCAAAAAGCGCATGCCATCGGGGAACACCGCAAACCGCTGCAGCAGCCGCGTGCGCGGCGACACCAGCGCGCGGCGCAGGCTGATCTCGGCTTGGCCTTCTTCGGCCGTGCCGGCGGCTGCCTCGTAGCGCTGACGGGCTGATTTGAAGCGCGTGGCGTCGGGCGCGAACTGCTCACACATCAGCAGCCACATGTCGCGGCGCTCCTCGGGGTCGGCCTTGGCATACCAGTCGGCCACGGCTTGGGCACGGCGCCCGCCTTCGATCTCGCTGACCTGCGGCGCCACCACCTCCTGCAGGTCGGCCAGCAGGCGGCGCAGTGCGCGGGGCGACAGGGCCTCCTGACCACGGCGCAGCGTGGCCTGCAGCCGCTCATGCGTGGAGCGGGGCATCGCCACCTTGGCGACCACGTCGGTCACGGTCTTGTCTAGCGCCGCAACCTTGGTGGCGGCCCTGTCGGGCGTTTTGTCCGAAGCCTTGTCACCCGCTGCGGCGGCAGCAGGCGCCGCGGAGCGCAGGCGCGACACGCTGCGGGAGATCCATTCGGGGGTGGTGGTGATCATGGTGTCAACCTCGATTGATGGTTGCGGGCAACGTCGCGCAGCGCATCGCGCTGGCGCAACAGATGGTTGCGCATGGCCTCTTCGGCCGCGTCGCAGTCGTGTGCCTTGAGGGCGGCAAACACGGCCAGATGCTCGGCAAGGCTTTGCTGCAGGCGTCCCGGCACGTGCAGGGTCTGCGCCCGCGCCAACCGCAGGATCTTGCGCAGGTCGCCGATTACCTGGGCCAGCCAGCGGTTGTCGGCCAGCGTGATGAAGGCTTCGTGGATGGCGTAGTTGACCTCGTAGTAGTCGGCAACCTGCCCGTCGGCTGCACACTGCTGCAGCCGCTCGTGCAACACCTCCAGCGCCACGATGTCGGCCTGCCGGGCCTTGCTGGTGGCCTCGTGCGCGGCACGGCCTTCCAGCAGGGCAATCACGGGAAAGATGTCATCCAGGTCCTGCTCGGTGATCTCGGCCACAAAGCAGCCGCGCCGCGGCTCATGGCGCAGAAGACCCTCGGCCACCAGCACCTTGAGCGCCTCGCGCAGCGGCGTGCGCGAGATGGCCAGCCGCTCGCACAGCGCGCCCTCGTCCAGAAAACTGCCCGGAGGCAGCCCGCCCGCAAAAATCTGCTCTCGCAACCGCGAGGCAGCTTCGTCATGCAGTGAGTTGAGAACCGGACGCATGTGCAAGGCACTCCAATCGGAGATCTGTAAAAGAACCACGCCGAGCGTGCGCTTACTGCTTCCAACGTGTATTCATCAGGCAGCAAACCCGCGCTTTGTCAACGCAAGGCCATAATTTCTCATAATTATGGAAAATGACAAGGGGAAAAACGCGGATCCGGCCAGCCAAGTGCCAAAAAGGTTTGCGGGCGGTGCGGAAACAACAGATGTGGCGGGAAACCAAGCACGGAAAAGGCGCCCGGCTGCGGATCGCTCATACCCCGAGTGAGCCGTTAGTTGAAATGCCAAAGACCTCGAAATCGTTGTCAAGCAACGCAAATGCTCGCCCGCGTGGAATGCCGCGGAGGGCGGCAGTCTGCCCCGCTGCCCGCGGGCCCCGCAATTCCACTACGCTTTTGATAGCTTTTAGCGCTTATCAGTCAAACGCTAGAGCCCGATTTCACCTCAAAGATGCTGCCGTCTGTGGCTGGCGCTGCGCCCACAGCCACAGCGCCGCGCCGCCCAGGATCATGGGCAGACACAGCCACTGCCCCATGCTCATGCCCAGCGACAAGATGCCCAGGAAGGCGTCCGGCTCGCGGAAGTATTCGGCGATGAAGCGGAAGACGCCGTAGCCGAACAGGAAGGTCGCAGCCACCTGGCCCGGGCGGCGCTCCTTGCGCGCATACAGCCACAGCAGGACGAAGAGCAGCAGCCCTTCCAGCAGGAACTGGTAGACCTGCGACGGGTGGCGTGGCTGCATGGAACCGCTGTGCGCGAACACCATGCCCCAAGGCAGGTCGGGGCTGGCAAAACGCCCCCACAGTTCGCCGTTGATGAAGTTGCCCACCCGCCCCGCTGCGAGGCCGGTCGGCACACAGGGCGCCACAAAGTCAGCCACCTGCAGCCACGGGCGCTTGCGCGAATGCGCAAACCACAGCATGGCCACAATGACGCCCAGCAAGCCGCCATGGAAGGCCATGCCGCCTTGCCACACGGCAAAAATCTCCAGCGGATGGCTGAGGTAGTAGCCGGGTTTGTAGAACAGGCAATAGCCCAGGCGCCCGCCAATCACCACGCCCGCCACGCCAAGGAAGAGAATGTCCTCCACGTCCTTGCGCGTCCATGCGCCCGGGCCGGTGATGGAGGCAAAAGGCTCGTGCCGCAGGCGCCGGATGCCCAGGAACATGAACAGGCCAAAAGCCGCCAGGTAGGTAAGGCCGTACCAGTGGATGGCCAGCGGGCCGATCTGCAGTGCGACGGGATCGATGTGGGGGTAGGTCAGCATGGTGGGCGGTATTGTGCCCGCGCCCCGCATGGCCCTGGCATCCCGGCCCTATCCGCCCGTCCTTGCACGGCGCCCGTTTCAATGCACGGCGACCGACGGGCGCGCTGGGGCCATTGGCCAGATCTGTGGGCTCGTTGTCATTGCCGCCAGTTGCGGGAACGCTGACACTGGCGCCATGCCTCCCCCTTCTACGCCCGCCGGGTCCGCGCGGCTCACGCCATCCGCCCGCGCCCCACGCCCCAGCCGGTCCGCCCCGCGCGCCGTCGCCTGCCTGGTCTACCCCGGCTTCATGAGCCTGGACGCCATCGGCCCGCTGCAGGTCTTCGGTTCGGCGAACGCCGAGTGTGCGGGCCACGGCCTGCCGCCCGCCTATGTGCTGCATTTGGTAGCGCAATCGCCCGGGCCTGTGACCACATCCGCAGGCTTTGTGGTGATGGCGGACGTGGGACTCGACACGCTCCAGCCCGCCCAGTTGGACACCGTGCTGGTGGCGGGTGGCGACGGCGTGATTGAGCAGCTGGACAACGCCGCCCTGCAGCAGTGGCTGCGCCGTGCCGAGCCTCAAGTGCGGCGCATGGGATCGGTGTGCTCGGGCGCGTTGCTGCTGGCGCATGCGGGGCTGCTTGACGGGCTGCGCGCCACCACACACTGGTGCCGCACGGACATGATGCGGCGCGACTATCCTGCCGTGGCGGTAGACGAGGACTGCCTGCACACCTACGACGCGGCCAGCCCGGTGTACGGGCACCTTTTCACTTCGGCAGGTGTCACGGCTGGCATCGACCTGGCCCTGGCGCTGGTGGAGGCTGATCTGGGCCGGCCCGTGGCGCTGGCCGTGGCACGTCGGTTGGTGATGTTCATGCGCCGTCCGGGCGGGCAAGCGCAGTTCAGCGCCCTGCTGGCGCCCGAGACGCGCCATGCGCCCCGGCTGGCAGCGCTGCTCGAATGGATCCCCACGCAGTTGGGCGGCGACCTCTCGCTGGATGCGCTGGCCGAGCGCGCCCACATGCCACCGCGCACGCTCACGCGCGTGTTCCAGCGCGAACTGGGCACCACGCCTGGCCGCTACGTGGAGCGCGTGCGGGTCGAGGCGGCGTCCACCCTGCTCGCACAGGCCCAGGCGTCCGTCTCGACCGTGGCGCGGCTGTGCGGCTTCGAGCACCCCGAAAACCTGCGCCGCAGCTTTCACAAGCACCGCGCGGTGAGCCCGCAGGCGTACGCGCAACGCTTTGGCACCGGCGGATTGCTGGACTGACCTTCCCCACCCCTTCCGCGCCGCCCGGCGCACTACCGAAAACCATCCATGCTGCTCGTGCGCAATGCTTCCGTTCGCCTGTTGTTTGCAGGCCAGGCCCTGTACTGGGGCTGCTCCATCATCGGCATCACGCTGACATCCATCGTGGGGGCGCGGCTGGCTCCGTGGCCGGCGCTGGCCACGCTGCCGCTGGCGCTGCTGGTGCTGGGCAACCTGCTGTCCGTGCAGCCGCTGTCGCTGTTCATGCAGCGCCGGGGGCGGCGCGCAGGGCTGCAGGTGGGCGCGCTCTTCGGTGTGGCAGGCGGTCTGGTGAGCATGCTGGGCGTGCAGTGGGGCAGCTTCGCGGTGTTCTGCGCGGGTACGCTGGCCATCGGCGCCTACCAGGCCTCATCGGGCTATTACACCTATGCCGCGCTGGAGACGGTGGAGCCCACGCAGAAGGGCCGCGCCGCCGCCTGCGTTGTTGCCGGTGGGCTGTGCGCGGCAGTCTTCGCGCCCCCGCTGGCGCTGTGGTCCCGCAACCTCCTGGCTACGCCGCTGGCAGGCGCCTACCTGGCGATCGCGGTGCTGGCGGCGCTGGGCTGGGCGGTGATGGCGCTGCTGCGCGAAGGTGTGGCACCCAAACCAGCGGCGGGCGGCGTGTCGGTGATGGCCGCCTTGCTGGCACGGCCCGGCCTGCGCGCTGCCGTGGTGATGACGGCCATCGGCCACGGCCTGATGATCCTGGTGATGAACGCTACGCCGCTTGCGATGGAAGTGTGCGGCTTTTCGGCTGCATCGGCCGCGCAGGTGATCCAGTGGCACGTGATTGGCATGTTCGCGCCAGCGCTGTTTTCAGGCGCGTTGGTCGACCGCTTTGGCAGCCGCGCCGTGGCCGCAGTGGGCGCAGCGTGTCTGGCCGTGAGCGCTGTGGTCGCGCTGTCGGGAGTGTCTTTTACGGAGTTCCTCACGAGTTCATTGTTGCTGGGCGCGGGCTGGAACCTGATGGTCATCGCGGGCACCACACTGCTGGCCGACCACCACGCGCCCGAGGAGCGCGGCCAGGCCCAGGCGCTGATGCAGCTGGCCAACGGCATCGTGGCGGCCATGATGTCGTTTGCCTCGGGCGCCCTGCTGACCGGCGTGGGCTGGACGGCCATCAATGGGGTGGCGCAGCCACTGCTGGCCATTGCGGCCGGACTCTTGTTCATGTACAGGCGCGGCGCTGCTGCGGCACCTGGGTGAATAGTGTTCCGAGTGAGAATTTCGTCTCATAAAGATGCCGAGAATCGCCGCCAAGCCGCGTTGCAAATGCTCGCGATAGCTACGGGTATCGCTGTGGTTTGCGCCTTGCCTGACATCGATTTCGACATCTTTTGTTTTTCAACGAACTCCTCACTCGGGACACTAGCTGGTTGCAGAACGCTCGCGCACAAAGTCGATGAACCGCGCCAGCGCCGGGTTGCTGGGCGCAGCCGGCCACACCAGGCTGGTCTCGCACACGGGCATCAGCGGCCCGGGGCTGGCTTTGGCCCCCCTGGCCCGCGCCCTGCCCGCCGCTGCGGGGCCAAATGCATCGGCCGCAAGGTAGACCACGCCCTCGCGGCGGAACTGGGTCACGCTCTCGGGGACCCAGGCCACGCCCAGGCCGCCCCACACCAGGTTGACGATGGTCTGCATCTGGATGGCCTCCTGCGATACCACGGGCACGCGGCCCGCCGCGTGGTACAGCGCGAAGATGGCGTCGTGTAGTGACGGAACGATGCGCCGGGGAAAGATCACCAGCGGCTCGGCCAGTACATCGGGCAGGGAGAGGTGCGGCGCGTGCGCCAGCGGGTGGCGCGCCGGCAGCGCCAGCACCAGCGGCTCGTCCGCCACCGCCAGACGCGCCAGTTCGGGCGGCGCAAACCCGGGTGAATGCAGCATCAGCCCAGCATCCAGCTCGCCACGCGAGAACAGCGCACGCTGCACATCGCCCGTGGCCTCCACCAGCTCCAGCGCCACCTGCGGGCACAGCGCGCGAAAGTCGCGCACCCACGCGGGCAGCCGCTCGAAGCCGATGGTGGAAACAAAACCCAGTCGCACGCGCCCCACCTCCCCCGCCGCCGCGGCGCGCGCGCGCACCGGCAGGGCCTGCGCCCTCTCCAAGAAGTCGCGCACATCGGGCAGCAGCGCCTCACCTGCCGGCGTCAGCGCTACACGGCGGCGTGTGCGGTCGAACAGCATCACGCCCAGCGAGCGCTCCATCTGTGCGATCGCCTGGGTCAGCGGCGGCTGCGTCATGTGCAGGCGCAGTGCCGCGCGGCCGAAATGCAGCTCTTCCGCGACGGTCACAAACTGGCGCCAGGCGCGCACATCGATGAGTGCTTCTTTCATTGAGGTGGTGATCCGGTGATATGTTTTGCATATTACTGAAGCAGGCGAAAGGGATTGGAAACGCGCCTCCAAACCCCGCATACTTGCATCCCGACAGCCGGGGGCATCTCTCAGGGCTGCCCGCCCAACTACAACGACTTCACTCCCCACCAGGAAACCGCCATGGCAGACAGCAAGACCATCCCGATCCAGCCCATCAACCGCCGTAGCGCCAACATCACGCAGGGCAAGTCGCGCGCGCCCAACCGCTCCATGTACTACGCCATGGGCTACGAGGAAGGGGACTTCGTCAAGCCCATGGTGGGCGTGGCCAACGGCCATAGCACCATCACCCCCTGCAACAGCGGCCTGCAGAAGCTGGCCGACGCGGCGATTGCCGGCATCGAAGAAGCGGGCGGCAACGCCCAGGTGTTCGGCACCCCCACCATCTCGGACGGCATGGCCATGGGCACCGAAGGCATGAAGTACAGCCTGGTGAGCCGGGAAGTCATCAGCGACTGCATCGAAACCTGCGTGGGCGGCCAGTGGATGGACGGCGTGCTGGTGGTCGGCGGCTGCGACAAGAACATGCCCGGCGGCCTGATGGGCATGCTGCGCGCCAACGTGCCCGCCATCTATGTGTACGGCGGCACCATCCTGCCCGGCCACTACCAGGGCAAGGACCTGAACATCGTGAGCGTGTTCGAGGCCGTGGGCGAGAACGCGGCGGGCAAGCTCAGCGACTTCGACCTCAAGGAAATCGAAAAGCGCGCCATCCCCGGCACGGGCTCGTGCGGTGGCATGTACACCGCCAACACGATGAGCAGCGCGTTCGAGGCGCTGGGCATCAGCCTGCCCTACTCCTCCACCATGGCCAACCCGCACGACGAGAAGATGAACTCGGCCAAAGAGTCAGCCAAGGTGCTGATCGAGGCCATCAAGATGGACTTGAAGCCCCGCGACATCGTCACCAAGAATTCCATCGAAAACGCCGTGGCCGTGATCATGGCCACCGGCGGCTCGACCAACGCGGTGCTGCATTTCCTGGCCATTGCGCACGCGGCAGGCGTGGAATGGGACATCGACGACTTCGAGCGCATCCGCAAGAAGACCCCGGTGCTGTGCGATCTGAAACCCAGCGGCAAGTACCTGGCCGTGGACCTGCACCGCGCAGGCGGCATCCCGCAAGTGATGAAGATTTTGCTGAATGCCGGTCTGCTGCACGGCGACTGCATCACCATCACCGGCAAGACCATTGCCGAAGTGCTCAAGGACGTGCCCGATGAGCCCCGCGCCGATCAGGATGTGATCCGCCCCATCAGCAACCCCATGTACGCGCAAGGCCACCTGGCCATCTTGAAGGGCAACCTGAGCCCCGAAGGCTCGGTGGCCAAGATCACTGGCCTGAAGAACCCCGTGATCACTGGCCCGGCGCGCGTATTCGACGACGAACAGTCGGCCCTGCAAGCCATCCTGGACGGCAAGATCAAGGCGGGCGACGTGATGGTGCTGCGCTACCTGGGTCCGAAGGGCGGCCCCGGCATGCCCGAGATGCTGGCCCCCACCGGCGCGCTGATCGGCGCCGGCCTGGGCGAGAGTGTGGGCCTGATCACTGACGGCCGCTTCTCTGGCGGCACCTGGGGCATGGTGGTGGGCCACGTGGCACCCGAAGCGGCTGCGGGCGGCACCATCGCTTTCGTCAACGAAGGCGACAGCATCACCATCGACGCGCGCCAGCTGCTGCTGCAGCTGAACGTGCCTGACGAGGAGATCGCCAAACGCCGCGCTGGCTGGTCAGCCCCTGCCCCACGCTACACACGGGGCGTGCAGGCCAAGTTTGCGTTCAATGCATCGAGCGCAAGCAAGGGTGCGGTGCTGGACGCGTACTGAAGCGCTGCCCGTACTCTGACCAGCCAATAAAAAACCCCCGTGGCACCAAGATGCCACGGGGGTTTTTTGAGCCCGGTTCCGAGCCGTCGAGGAGAACCTGCCAGGCAGCAAGGTCTCCCGACGGTGCCCACTTCAATGGGGCTTGCGAGGACGCATCCCGAGGGCTTCCTTGTGCTTGTTGATGCGATCCTGCTTGCGTTGCTCCATCTTTTCCACAGCTTTACGTTTGGTATACCCGGTAGCATCAGCCCAGGCCCACCATAGCGCCGTGAGGGCAAAGGGCGACAGCACCCACCACCAAGACCAGTTGGCCACGGGGCCGATTTCAAGGTATTTCAACGCCAGCAACAAAACCGAAAGTCCTAGCAGATACATAGCCGCCTCCAGAGAACGCCGCATAAACCCTATTGATGGAGGACAAGGGCGCGTCAACCCAAGTCACTACAATTCCATTAAAAGCACTGTAACTCAACCACAGGAATTCCCACCATGAAGCGTACCCTCATCACTCTTGCCCTGACGCTGTCGGTTGTTGCACCCGCGATGGCCGATCAGGCGCTGGCCACGTCCAAGAATTGCATGGCATGCCACGCGGTGGACAAGAAGCTGGTGGGCCCTTCCTACAAGGAAGTGGCAGCCAAGTACGCAGGTCAGAAAGACGCGGTGGACAAGCTGGCTGCCAAGATCATCAAGGGTGGCGCAGGCGTGTGGGGCCCCGTGCCCATGCCCGCCAATGCCCAGGTGAACGATGCTGACGCTAAAAAGCTGGCAGCCTGGGTCTTGACGCAAAAGTAAGCACCATTGCAGAAAAAAAGCCACCGTTTTGCGGTGGCTTTTTTTTGCCTTGCTGGGCCGGCGGCAGGTTCGGCCGTCAGACGATGGGCGTGATCACCGTCGCGCGCGACTCCCGGTCGCGCAGTTGCTGTTCGAGCTGCCCTACATACGCTGCCGTGGTGTTGTCGGTCTCCTGGGCGCGGGCGGCCAAATGAGCCTCCAGCGCGTCCAGCCGGTGCAGCACTGCCGCATGGGCCTGCTGGTGCTGCGCTTCCAGGAAAGCCCTCAGCTCCGTAAATCGCGACGCCTCCGCCCGGTCTGCCAGCTCGCGCTGGGCTTGCAGTTCTTTGGTGTGGCGGCGCGTTTCCATCAGCACCGAACCCTGAAGCGACAGCACATAAGCGACAAAAAATACGCCCAGCAGCGCAGTCAGCGCCAACATGATCAGACCCAGAGGCGCCTCGATGGTGGTCAGGCCGAGGGATACAGCCGATGGCTCGGCCAGCGCGGGCCAGTTGAGTGCCGCCAACGCGGCAATGGCGAGCACGGTGAGGAGAAGAACAACAGATCGCAGTTGCATGGTGGACTCCGGTGAGCACGCGTCCGGCCAGGAAGGCCGGCTACGCAATGCCGCGGTTGTACCCCATGGACGAGAGGCTGACGGGCTGTGGCAGCTGTTTTCAGCCGCCGTCCTACAGGGCGCCGGACTTGTAGGGTCGGAACACAAAGCGCTGCGCGCAGGCCCTCTCTACTAGGGGCGTGCGTGGCCCCATTGGCCGGCAACTTGGGCGACTGCCAGCCAGTGAACGGGATGCGGTTCTGTGACCACGTCACATCGCTGCGCGATATGAGTGTTCCCGAATCCGGCAAGCGCTACGCGCAGGCCCCGTGTACACAGAGCCTTCCTGGATCAATTGGCCTTAGACAATTGATCCAGGATTGCCGGATTCTCCAGCGTGCTGGTATCTTGGGTAATGGCTTCGCCCTTGGCGATGCTGCGCAGCAGGCGGCGCATGATCTTGCCGCTGCGGGTCTTGGGCAAGTTGTCGCCGAAGCGGATGTCCTTGGGCTTGGCAATGGGGCCGATTTCCTTGGCGACCCAGTTGCGCAGTTCGTTGGCAATCTGCTTCGCCTCTTCGCCGGTGGGGCGCGACCGCTTGAGCACGACGAAGGCGCAAATGGCCTCCCCCGTCACGTCGTCCGGGCGGCCCACCACGGCGGCTTCAGCCACCAGGTCGGTCTTGGCGACCAGGGCGGACTCGATTTCCATGGTGCCCATGCGGTGGCCCGACACGTTCAGCACATCGTCGATGCGGCCGGTGATGCGGAAATAACCCCGGTCGGCACTGCGTACGGCGCCATCGCCAGCCAGGTAATAGCCCTTGAGTTCTTCGGGGAAGTAGCTCTTCTTGAAGCGTTCGGGGTCGTTCCAGATGGTGCGGATCATGCTGGGCCAGGGGCGCTTGATGACCAGGATGCCGCCCGAGCCATGGGGCACGTCGTTACCCATCTCGTCCACGATGGCGGCGGTGATGCCCGGCAGTGGCAGGGTGCAGCTGCCCGGCACCAGCGGCGTGGCGCCTGGCAGCGGGGTGATGACGTGGCCGCCGGTCTCAGTCTGCCAGAACGTGTCAACAATAGGGCAGCGCTCGCCGCCCACATTTTTGTGGTACCACATCCAGGCTTCAGGGTTGATGGGCTCGCCCACGCTGCCGAGGATGCGCAAGCTCGACAGGTCTGAGCGTGCGGGGTGCACTGCAGCGTCGCCTTCGGCGGCCTTGATGAGCGAGCGGATGGCCGTGGGTGCGGTGTAGAAGATGGTGCACTTGTGCCGCTCGATCATCTGCCAGAACCGGCCCGCGTTGGGATACGTGGGAATGCCCTCAAAAACAATTTGCGTGGCACCAGCAGCCAGCGGGCCGTAGGCCACATAGGTGTGGCCCGTGATCCAGCCGATGTCGGCCGTGCACCAGAACACATCGTCCGGGCGCAGGTCAAAGGTCCAGTCCATGGTGAGTTTGGCCCACAGCAGGTAGCCGCCCGTGCTGTGTTGCACCCCCTTGGGCTTGCCGGTGGAGCCACTGGTGTACAGGATGAACAGGGGGTGTTCGGCGCCCACGGGCACGGGCGCGCATTCGCTGGGCTGGCCGGCCAGTGCGTCTGCAAAGGTCTTGTCGCGCCCGGCCACCATGTTGCACGGCGTAGGGGTGCGCTGGTACACAAACACATTGCGGATGGTGTCGCAGCCGCCCATGGCCAGGGCCTCGTCGATGATCGCTTTGAGCGGCAACTCCTTGCCCCCGCGCATCTGGAAGTTGGCGGTGATCACTGCCACGGCCCCGGCGTCGATGATGCGCTCCTGCACGGCTTTGGCGCTGAAGCCGCCGAACACCACGCTGTGCGTGGCGCCGATGCGCGCGCAGGCCTGCATGGCGACCACACCCTCGATGGTCATGGGCATGTAGATGAGTACGCGGTCACCCTTGTTCACGCCGTGGGCCTTGAGGGCGTTGGCGAACTGCCCCACCCGGGCCAGCAACTCCTTGTAGGTCACGCGGGTGATGGCGCCGTCGTCGGCTTCGAAAATGATGGCGGTCTTGTTCTCGGTGGGTGTGCCGATGTGGCGGTCCAGGCAGTTGGCACTGGCGTTCAGTTCGCCATCGGCAAACCATTGGAAGAACGGGGCATTCGATTCGTCCAGCGTGCGGGTGAAGGGCTTGGTCCACACCACGTTGTCGCGGGCCTGGCGGGCCCAGAAGCCCTCGAAGTCCTTCGTAGCCTCGGCACACAGCGCCTCATAGCCCGCCATACCCGACACGCGGGCCGCGTTGACAACGGCGTCTGCGGGCGGAAACACGCGGTTTTCCACCAATACGGACTCGATCGCGGATGTGGGGGCGCTCATGGTGATGTCTCCTGGTTCTGATGAAATTGGGCGGTACTGTCGGCCGCGGCACTTACAGGCCACTGACTGGCGCGAAGCTTACAGAGCATAGCCCCTGTGTCGCCCAGCCATCACCCCTGGGCCGTGTCAACAAGGTTCTAGAATCGCGCGTCTTTCGAAAAGCCCCACCCTTCCATTCGGACTCCCATGTCTCAGCCCACCCCACCGAGCCCCTCCCCCATGCGGCCCTTGCCGGCCCTGATTTTCGCCAGCCGCTGGCTGCAGCTGCCGCTGTACCTGGGCCTCATCCTGGCGCAGGCGGTGTACGTATTCCACTTCTGGGTGGAGCTGGTGCACCTCATCGAAGCCGTGTTCGGCGACACCGTGGCGCTGCAGAAGCTGGTGTCCAGCATCGGCTACAAGAGCGATATCGCCGTGACCTCGCTCAACGAGACCATCATCATGCTGGTGGTGCTGGCGCTCATCGACGTGGTCATGATCTCCAACCTGCTAATCATGGTGATCGTGGGCGGGTACGAGACCTTCGTGTCCCGCCTGCGGCTGGAAGACCACCCCGACCAGCCGGAATGGCTGAGCCACGTGAACGCCTCGGTGCTGAAAGTCAAACTGGCAACCGCCATCATCGGCATCAGCTCCATTCATTTGCTCAAGACCTTCATCAACGCCGCCAACTACGAGCTGCAGGTGCTGATGTGGCAGACCATCATCCACGTGGTGTTCCTGCTGAGCGCCCTGGCGATTGCGCTGACCGACCGGCTGATGGCCGGCTCCGACAAGCACTGATCGCCGCCTTCTGCCCCGCATGGCCCGGCAACGCGGGACGTGGAGCGGGGGGCGATGCCTTCGGAGATTTCAGGCGTTTTCTTCACCCCCCGCCACACGGGGACTTGAAAGGGCCTGCCTAGAATGGCGGGCTCATTTGACTGGATAGGACACCGTGCTGCTGCTCATCATCTTGCTGCCGCTGCTGGCGGGCACCACCCTGACGGGCTGGTCCGGCGCCCTTCTTCACCACCCCAGCCATCGCCCGCGCACTGCGTGGATCGCCGCGGCCGTCACAGCCGCCAGCCTGGGCCTGCTGCTCATGCAGGCACCGGCCGTGTTCGATGGCGAGGTGCTGCGCCACTTCACGCCCTGGGTGCCCGAGATCGGCCTCAACATTGGGCTGCGCCTCGACGGGCTCTCGCTGATGTTCGCGCTGCTCATCACCGGCATGGGCCTGCTCATCATCCTGTATGCGCACAACTACCTGGGGGCCGATGACCCAGTAGGCAAGTTCTACAGCACGCTGATGCTGTTCATGGCCGCGATGCTGGGCATCGTGCTGTCCGACAACGTGCTACTGCTCATCGTGTTCTGGGAGCTGACCAGCATTTCGTCCTTTCTGCTGGTGGGCTACTGGAACCACCGGGCCGATGCCCGCGCCGGCGCCCGCATGGCGCTGGCCATCACGGGCGGCGGGGGGCTGGCCATGCTGGGGGGCTTTGTACTGCTGGGCCAGATTGCCGGCACCTACGAGATCAGCCAGATGGTGGCCCTGGCGGCGCAGATCCAGGCAGACTCCCGCTACCCGGCCGCGCTGGTGCTGATCCTGCTGGGCTGCTTCACCAAGAGCGCCCAGTTCCCCTTCCACTTCTGGCTGCCCCAGGCCATGGCGGCCCCCACGCCCGTCTCGGCCTACCTGCACTCGGCCACCATGGTCAAGGCCGGCATCTTTTTGCTGGCCCGCCTGACCCCTGTGATTGGCGGCACGGAGCTGTTTGTGGGCATCGTGTCCACCGCCGGTCTAGTCACGGTAGCGTTTGCCGCGTTCATCGCCATCTTCAAGCACGACCTCAAGGGGCTGCTGGCTTATTCCACCATCAGCCACCTGGGACTCATCACGCTCCTCATCGGCCTGGGCTCTCCGCTCGCGGCCGTTGCGGCGGTATTTCACATCCTCAACCACGCCAGCTTCAAGGCCGCCCTGTTCATGACGGCCGGGATTGTGGACCACGAAACCGGCACCCGCGACATGCGCCAGCTGGGCGGTCTGTACAAGCTCATGCCCTGGACTGCCACGCTCGCCATGGTGGCCTCGGCCGCCATGGCCGGGGTGCCGCTGTTCAACGGTTTCCTGTCCAAGGAAATGTTCCTGACCGAAACCGTGGCCTTTGCGCAAAGCGGCGGCTGGCGCTGGCTGGTACCCGCCCTGGCCACATTGGCCGCGCTGTGCAGCGTCGCATATTCGGCCCGACTGGTACACGACGTGTTCTTCAACGGCGCGCCGCGCGACCTGCCCAACCCGCACCCGCACGAGCCGCCCATCGGCATGAAGGCGCCGGTGGCGCTGCTGGCCGCCGTCTGCGTGGTGGTGGGCATCATCCCCGCGCTCACGCTGGGCCCGATGGTGCAGCTGGCGTCCACCGCCCTGCTGGGCGCGCCGCCGCCTGAATACCACCTGGCCATCTGGCACGGGTTTAATCTGCCGCTGCTGCTGAGCGTGGTGGCTCTGGCTGCGGGCGTGGCCTTTTACTTGCTGCTCGCCCGCAACGGGCGCCTGCATGCCACGTCTTCCGAAGGCTGGTTTGGCGCCCTCACTGGCTCCAGCCTCTTCACCCGCGGCTCCGACCGTTTGTTTGCTGCAGCCGGGCGCATCACATCGCTGCTGGAAATCGGCTCACTGCAGCGCTACATCGCGTGGATGGTGATGGCTTGCGTGGCAGCCGTGGCGGTACCAGTGCTGACGGGCCAGGCACCCGGCACCGGCACGCGCGAGCTTTTGCCCGTGAACCTGCCGGCGCTTGTGCTGTGGGGTCTGCTGCTGGCGGCATGCGCGTGGCTGGCCCTCAACCACCACGACCGCTTTCAGTCGGTGGTGGTGACCGGCGTGGTGGGGCTGGTCACAGCCCTGAGTTTTGTGAGCCTGTCCGCCCCCGACCTGGCGCTGACCCAGCTGACGGTAGAAGTGGTTTCCACCGTGCTGCTGCTCATGGGCCTGGCCCTGCTGCCCCGCCACACGCCGCGCGAATCCGCGCCCAGCCGCCGCCTGCGCGATGCCTCGCTGGCGCTGGTGGGGGGCGCCGGCATTGCCTGGCTGGCGTGGGTGATGCTCACGCGCGACCACGACTCGATTGCCTGGTACTTCCTCAACCAGTCGGCCATTGCCGGGGGCGGGACTAATGCGGTCAATGTGATTCTGGTGGACTTCCGCGGCTATGACACCTTTGGTGAGATCACCGTGCTGGGCATTGCCGCCATTGGCGTACTGGCGCTCATGGACGGCATGCGCACCCGCCGCGCCACCACCGATGCGCAAGGCCAGTTGTTCACGTTTGCGGCTCAGCCACTGATGCTGCGCGTGGCGGCGCGTGTGGTGTTGCCGCTGGCGCTGGTTGTCACGCTGTACATCTTCATGCGGGGCCACAACCTCCCCGGTGGCGGGTTCATCGCGGGGCTGGTCACAGCGGTTGCCCTGGTGCTGCAGTACGTGGCGATGGGCCAATCGCGCGCCGAGGCACTGCTGCGTGCCGAGGGCGGCCGGCGCTTTGTGCGCTGGATCGGCATCGGCCTGGGCATTGCCGGGCTGACAGGCGTGGGTGCATTCTTCTTCGGGCAGCCCTTCCTCACCAGCGCGCACGGCCATCCGCACTTGCCGGTCTTGGGCGACATCCCGCTGGCCACGGCGGCGCTGTTTGACCTGGGGGTGTACATCACCGTGGTGGGCGCAACCTTGCTGACGCTGTCCACCCTGGGCGCGGTCACTCGCGAATCCGGTCCCTCGCAGCCTGCTGCGCCCCGCCCAACCCCTGACGGAGTCCAACCATGAGCCTCGAATTTCTGGTGGCCACCGGCATCGGTGCGGTCACAGCCACCGGCATCTATCTCATCCTGCGCGGGCGCACCTGGCCCGTCGTCATCGGCCTGAGCCTGCTGGGCTATGCCGTCAACGTGTTCATCTTTGCCATGGGCCGGCTCTGGCAAAACGCCGCGCCCATCCTGTCGGAAGGCGGCGCCGTGGCGGACCCCCTGCCCCAGGCGCTGGTGCTCACGGCCATCGTGATCGGTTTTGCCACCACGGGCTTTGTCATTGAACTGGCCCTGCGCACGCGCCACGAAACGGGCAGCGACCATGTGGACGGGCACGAGCCCGGCCACGCCACCACCGGACCAACGCAGCAGCGGGATGGAGCAGCATGAGCGACCTGCTGAACACGTTCTTCTCCATGCACCTTCCGGTGCTGCCCGTGCTGCTGCCGATGTTCACGGCCGTGGCTTTGCTGCTGATCGGCGACGGGGGCGGCCAGGCCAGTCACGGCGGCGTTCAACTGCGTCTGCGGCGCTGGGTGAGCATGGTGTCGGTCATCCTGGGTGCCATGCTGGCATGGCGCCTGATGACCGAGGCCGCCGCCGGGCCCATCACGGTGTACCCGCTGGGCGCCTGGCCCGCGCCGTTCGGCATCGTGCTGGTGGTGGACCGCCTCAGCGCCCTGATGCTGGCCCTGACCTGGACCATTGCCGTGCCCGTGCTGTGGTACGCCACCGGCGGGTGGGACAGCCACGGGCGGCATTTCCACGCGCTGTTCCACTTCCAGCTCATGGGGCTGTCGGGCGCCTTTGTCACGGGCGATCTGTTCAACCTGTTTGTGTTCTTTGAGGTGCTGCTCATCGCGTCATACGTGCTCATGGTGCACGGGCAGGGGCGCGACCGCTTCAAGGCCGGGCTGCATTACGTGGTGCTCAACCTCGTGGCGTCGGCGCTGTTCCTGGTGGGCCTGGCCATCATCTACGCGCTGACCGGCACGCTGAACATGGCCGACCTGGCGCTGCGCATCACGCAGTTGGAGCCCCAGCAGGCCACGCTGCTCAAGGCCGGGGCCCTGGTGCTGCTGGTGGTGTTCGGCCTCAAAGCGGCCATCGCGCCGCTGTATCTATGGCTGCCCACCACCTATGCCGCCGCCAGCGCGCCAGTAGCGGCGCTGTTTGCCATCATGACCAAGGTGGGCGTGTACAGCATCATCCGCGTGCACGCTGTCATGCTCGGAGATGGGGCCGGCCATGCAGCGCTGGCCGCCGCGCCATGGCTGCTGCCCATCGCGCTGACGACCATCGTGCTGGGCGTGCTGGGTGCTCTGGCGGCGCACAGCCTGGCCCGCCTGGTGTCCTACCTCACCGTGGCGTCGGTGGGCACCATCCTGGCTGCCGTGGGCCTCTTCACGCCAGCAGCCATGTCGGCGGCGCTGTACTACATGGTGCACAGCACGCTGGTGATGGCCGCACTGTTCCTGCTGGTAGAGCTGGTGGCCTCGCAGCGCGGCACGGCGGGTGATCACCTGCAACCTGCACCGCCCGTAGCGCAGCCCGTGCTGCTGGGCCTCATGACGCTGCTCGGCGCTGCATCGGCCGCCGGCCTGCCGCCGCTGCCGGGCTTTCTGGGCAAACTGATGGTGCTGGAAAGCGCTGCCGCAACACCCGCCCATGCCTGGGTTTGGACGGTGGTGCTGGTGGCCGGCTTCCTCACGCTGGTGGGGCTGGCCCGGGCCGGCGCCATCCTGTTCTGGAACGTGCTGCCCGCACGCGAGCCCGCCTGCAGCGCCGGCAGCAGCGGCCGCCTGATGACGGCCACGCTGGGCCTGCTGGCGCTGAGCCTGCTGCTTGCGGTGGCGGCCTCGCCCCTGAAGCGATACACCGACGCTGCCGCCGCGCAGCTGGACAACCGCAACGGCTACGCCGACGCAGTGCTGAACGCCGTGGGCGGCGCCGCTGCCCAGACCGCGCGGCCCTACCGCGGTGGTGAAGGCGAAGTGAAACTGCCCGGCAAGGGAGGCACCACCCCATGACCAAGAAGAAACAACGCTGGCTGACCCACCCCTGGCTGTCGCTGCTGCTGGGCGTGGCCTGGTTGCTGTTGCAGCACTCGGTGTCAGTCTTTCACCTGCTGTCGGCCGCCCTCATCGGCCTGGTTATTCCGCGGCTTCTGGCCGACTTTCTGCCCGACCCGCGCACGCTCAACATGCGCGCTGCGGTGCGGCTGGGCGCCGTGGTGCTGTGGGACATCGTGGTGTCCAACATCACGGTAGCCCGGCTGGTGCTGGGCCCCATGTCGCGGCCGCAGCCCGCATGGGTTCCGGTGCCGCTCACCCTGACCAACCCCACCGCCATCACACTGCTGGCGACCATCATCACCACCACGCCGGGCACGGTGTCGTGCACCATCGACGAAGAGCGCCGCGAGATCCTGGTGCATGCCCTCAATTGCGACAACCCCGCGCAGATGGCGGCTGACATCAAGGCCCGCTACGAAGCCCCGCTGCTCGCGATATTTGAGGCTGAAGACCCCGTGGCAGCCGCCCTGCAAGGAGACCGCGCATGACCGCCACCAGCATCCTCCCCATTGCGCTGGACATTGCCACCGCCTCGCTGGCCCTGTGTTTTCTGCTCTGCGCCTGGCGCCTGGTGCGTGGCCCGCAGGCCGTAGACCGGGTGCTGGCCGTGGACACTCTCTACCTCAATGCGGTCGCGCTGATCGTGTTGCTGGGCATCCGCTGGCACACGGCGCTGCTGTTCGAGGCTGCGCTCATCGTGGCCATGCTGGGCTTTGCATCCACCGTGGCGCTGGCGCGCTATCTGAGCCGCGGTGACGTGATCGAGTGAATTCGTAATCCACGACCCGCTGTTGCCCACCCTTTAGAGGACCACCCCATGACTCTTCAGATTCTTGCCGAATGGCTGGCCGCCGTGCTGCTGCTGATTGGCGCGTTTTTCTCGCTGGTTGGTGTGATCGGCCTCGTGCGTTTGCCGGACTTCTTCATGCGCCTGCATGCGCCCACCAAGGCGTCCACGCTGGGCGTGGGCGGTGTACTGTTGGCCAGCATGATCCTGGCCGCCGCCGAGGGCCGCATGGGCTTTGCCGAACTACTGATCACCTTGTTCGTGTTCGTCACTGCGCCCGTGTCCGCCAACCTCATGGCCCAGGCCGCCCTGCACCTGCGCGTGGACGGGCGGGCACCCACGCCGCCCGACGCCGTACCCGAGCGGCGCAAGGGCTAAAAAATCAGTTAAATATGGCTCTAGCGCTTACCCACCAAGCGCTGACAGCTATCATTTTTGAATCACATCCGCCAGCCGCAGCTCGCTCAGCGCTGCGCGTGTCCAGAGCGGCTCCAGCGTCTGCGCGCGTTCCAGCAGCAGCCGTTTCAGCAACGGCTCCAACCGTGTCTGGTCCGGGTCGGCCAGCAGCACGTAGCGTGACTCGGGCACATCCGCCGCACTGACGGCCGCGTCAGCCACCTGCCCGGCCCAGTCGATGGCCGTCAGGGCCTCCAGCACCGGTTGCAGCTGCAGCATGTCCACCCGCAGCAACTGGGCCAGCTGGCTGGGGCGCAGCCCTTTGGACGGCAAGTGGCGCGCCGCGTGCAGCTGCTGCAGTACTTCCACCGCCAGCTGAAACGTCCAGCCCGCCACCGTGCCACGCCGTGCGACCCCGGCGAGCAGGCTGGGCAGGTAGGCCGTCACCACCGCCCCTAACAGCACGATGACCCAGGCCACATAGATCCACACCAGCAAAATGGGCAGCGTGGCAAACGCTCCGTACACGACCGAATAGGTGGGCACCTTGCCCAGGTACAGCGCCAGCACCTTCTTAGCCAGCTCCATGCACACCGCCACAAAAAAGCCACCCGCCCATGCGTGGCGCCACTTGACCGGCGTGTTGGGCACGTAGTGGTACAGCGACGCCATGGCCCCCGCCAGCAGCAGGAACTGGATGGAGTCGAACAACAGTTGCACGCCATCAGGCAGGCGGTTGACCAGCCCGCCCGATGCCGACATCACATACGACGTGAATGCCAGGCTGGCGCCCATCAGCACCGGGCCCAGCGTGATCGCCGCCCAATAGATGAGCACCCGCTGCCCCAGCGGCCGCAGGCGCTGCACGCGCCAGATGCCGTTGAGCGTGCGGTCGATGGTGAGGATCAGCGCCAACGCCGTGGCGAGCAGGATGCTGAAGCCCGCCACGCCCAGGCCGCTGGCCTTGGACGCAAACTGATTCAGGTAGCCAATCACCTGGCGCGAGATGCTGTCCGGCACCAGGCTGCTGACCAGCCAGGCCTGCAGCGCCACCTGCAACTTGCCGAAGATGGGAAACGCCGTGAACACCGCCAACGCCACGGTAAAAAACGGCACCAGCGCCAGTACGGTGGTGAAGGTCAGGCTGCTGGCTGTGAGGCCCAGGTGGTCTTCGCGAAACCGCTCCCGCAGCGTCTGGGCAGTGGTTCTCCAGGGGAAGTGGGACAGCTCGGCCAGCAGCGCCTCTGCGCGCCGGGCCACTGTCTGCAGGGACAAAGGCATGGCCGATATGATGCCACCCCAATGACTGCCGCCTCCACCGCCCCTGCCCATGCCTCCCCCAACAACGCCGCCGTGGACGCCACGCGCTGGGTAGCCACCGGCAGCTTGCTGGGCCTGATCGTGCTGTGCCTGGCGTGGGAGCTGGTGCTCGCGCCGCTGCGACCCGGTGGCACCTGGCTGGCCGTCAAGGCGCTGCCACTGTGCATCCCGCTGGCCGGCATCCTCAAGAACCGCATGTACACCTATCGCTGGGTGAGCCTGGTGATCTGGCTGTATTTCACCGAAGGCGTAGTGCGCGGGTGGAGCGATGCTCCCCCATCGCAATGGCTGGCCTGGGCCGAGATTGCCCTGTGCCTGGTACTGTTCACTGCTTGCACGCTGCATGTACGACTGCGCCAGCGCAACGCCAAGGCTGCGGCCGCAGCCGCAGCCGCTGCTACCGACGCAGCGGCCCCTGCACCCTGATGCCCGCGGCATCGCCTGCACGCCCCTGCCCGCCTCCGACTTCCCCTGATTGAAGCCCATGACCACTTTGCTCGACACCCTCCGCGCCATCGTTGGCCCCACCCACGTGCTCACCGAAGGCGACCTCGCTGCCTGGGAACAGGACTGGCGCCGCCGCGTGCGCGGCAAGGCGCTGGCTGTGGTGCGCCCTGCCAACACGCAGGAAGTGGCCGCTGTGGTCAAGGCCTGCGCGGCAGCAGGCACCGCCATCGTGCCTCAGGGCGGCAACACCGGCCTGGCTGTGGGCTCCACGCCCGATGACAGCGGCACGCAGGTCGTGCTGAGCCTCACGCGCATGAGCGCCGTGCGCAGCGTGGACACCGACAACCTGACCATGACCGTGGAAGCGGGCTGCATCCTGCAGAACCTGCAGGACGTGGCCGAGAAAGCCGGAGTGCTCTTCCCCCTGAGCCTCGCGGCCGAGGGCAGCTGCACCATTGGCGGCAACCTGGGCACCAACGCGGGCGGCACGCAAGTGGTCCGCTACGGCAACGCGCGCGACCTGTGCCTGGGCCTCGAAGTGGTCACGCCGCAGGGCGAGGTGTGGGACGGCCTCAAGGGCCTGCGCAAGGACAACACCGGCTACGACCTGCGCGATTTGTTCATCGGCAGCGAGGGCACGCTGGGCATCATCACGGCCGCCACGATGAAGCTCTACCCCCAGCCCGCCGCCAAGCTCACGGCCTGGGCCGCTGTGCCCTCCATGGAACACGCCGTGGCCCTGCTGGGGCTGGCGCACAAGCAACTGGGCGCGGGCCTCACGGGCTTCGAGGTGATGGGGCAGTTTGCGCTCAGCCTGGTGGGCAAGCACATGCCGCAGCTGCGCGTGCCCTTTCTGGGCGACGAGAACGCGGCCTGGTGCGTGTTGTTGGAGAACTCGGACAGCGAATCCGAAGAACATGCCCGCGCGCGTTTCGAAGCGCTGCTGGAGACGGCCTTTGAAGTGGGCTGCGTGACCGACGCCGTGGTGGCCGAGAACCTCACGCAGGCGCACCAGCTCTGGCACATCCGCGAGAGCATTCCACTGGCCCAGGCCGAAGAGGGCCTGAACATCAAGCACGACATCTCTGTGCCCATCTCGCGCATCCCGGCCTTCGTGGCGCACACGGATGCGGTGCTGCAGCGCGAGATCCCAGGCGTGCGCCTGGTCAACTTCGGCCACCTGGGCGATGGCAACCTGCACTACAACGTGCAGGCCCCGGCCGAGGGCGACACCAAGGCCTTCCTGCGCGAGCACGAAGCGGAGGTGAACCACCTGGTGTACGAAGCCGTGGCGGAGTTCGGCGGCTCGTTCTCGGCCGAGCATGGCATTGGCGAGCTCAAGGCCGACAAGCTCGCCAAGTACCAGTCGCCCGTGGCGCTGTCGATGATGCGTGCCATCAAGCAGGTGCTGGACCCGCAGGGCATCATGAACCCGGGGCGGGTGCTGCAGGCCCAGCAGCCGGGATATCTGCCCAGCTGACTATAAAAAAGATAGCCGCCAGCGCTTTACCATAAAGCGCTGGCGGCCATTTTCGCTTTGATATTGATTTCCTGCGGCAAACACGGCAGATCGCACCGCACGGCGGCGGCAAGCTCAAAGCATCTTGCGCATGGGCTGTGACTGCAGCCCCGCCCACGCCCGGGCAGAGCCCGACGGCGCATAGCCGTTGCGAAGGTAGAACGCCTGCGCGGTGCGCGTGCTCTCCAAAGCCAGCTCGCTGATGCCCGCTTGTCGCGCGTCGGCCTCGGCCTCGCGCAGCAGAGCGCGTCCCAGGCCTTGGTACAGCGCCTCGGGCAGCACGTAGCACAGCGCCAGCGTGGCGTGCGTGCGCAGGGCAAAACCCACCATCACGTCCGCGCGATAGGCAACCCACGCAGCGGCGCCGGGCCCGGAGATCCACGCAGCCAGGTTCTCGGGAGTTTTGTTGGCCAGCCACGCGGCGAGGATGGCGGGGTCGCCACCGTGGTCGGGCATGCAGCAGTGGGTGATCGACTGGCGGACGACATGGCAGGCGGCTTGGGCTTCAGTGACTTTGGCAGCCGTGATGCATGTGGCGGGAGGCGCAGCACCAAAAGAGATCATGCCGACACCAGTCCCCAACCGGCAAACACCACCGGGATAAGCAATGCGTAGAACAGCAACCCAACAAACAGCAGACCGTTGTTCGTCACCACCCGCTTTCCTTCGTGGCGAAACGACAGGGCGCCCGCTGCGCCAAAGACACGAGCCTCGTCGCTGCCCCAGCGCTGGGAGCGCCAGCGGCCCAGGCTGACCACCGGGACCAACTTTGCGCCGGTGAACAACAACAGAGCCTCCACTGCCGACCACAGCATCGCAACCACAAACTCCGCCATCAACATCCTCCGCAAACTGCGACGGCACATGATAGACGGCCGGACCGCAAGAGCGCGTGCGGCCCCTTGTTCAAGCTGGGTCCTGGGATGCCGGATGCAGCCCACTCCACGCGTTCGCCGCATCCCACCCCGGTGGAACACAACCCTGTTCCATCACGCACAGACTGGCGCTGGCCAGCGCGTGGCGCAGCGCCTGCTGGCAGGCGTCACCCGTCAAGCGTGCGACGACATGCGCAAAACTCTCCGCGCCACCGTCAACCTGCGCCTGCCGCAGCAGATGCGCCAGCAGGCCGGCCAGAAAGCTGTCGCCCGCGCCCACGGTGTCCACTACCTGAAGGGACTGGGCTTCTCTGGCAAAACACTGCACGCCATTGCGATGCAGCAGCCACGCGCCTTCCTCGCCCAGCGTCAGCGCGAGCAGATGGGCCTGCGGGTTGGCGGCCAGCAGGTGCTGCGCGCGGGCCAAGGCGTCGGCCCCGGGCACGGCCAGGTGCTCCAGGTCCTCGTCGCTGGCTTTGATGATGTGGGCGTGGGCCAGAGCGGCGTGCACCGCGCTGCGGTAGGCCACCAGATCGGGCATGACGGAGGGGCGGAGGTTGGCGTCCACCACCACGCAGCGGCCTGCGGTACGCTGGGCTGCCAGCCAGGGCAGGTAAACACCGGTGTCGCGCGCGTCGAGCGCCAGGGCGCCGGTGCAGACCAGTTGCAATGCAGGCAATCGGCTGCAGGCGGCCTCCAGACTCTGGGCGGACACAGCTCGATCGGCCACGCCTTCGCGGTAGAAGGCGTAGTCGGGGTGGCCCTGTGCGGTGAGGTTGACCACGGCCAAGGACGTGACTTGCTGCACGGGGTCCGGCTGGGCCAGCGTCACGCCATCGGCTGCCAGTTGCGCTGCCAGCTCGCGGCCAAAGCGGTCGCCCGACAAGGGGTTGAGGTACTGCGTGCCCACGCCCTGCCGCGCCAGCGCGCGGCACAGGTTGTAAAGCGCCCCGCCCAGGCACGGCAGGTAGCTGCCGTCGGGGCGACGAATGAGGTCAATCAGGGCTTCGCCCGCGATGGCGGCATGGATCGGCGGAGAAACGATGGAGTCGTGAGATACAGGCGTCATTACGGCTTGGATGGAGGCCCAAACCGCCCCGCGCCCTGCTTGCGGTACTCGCTGGGCGTCATGCCCTTGATGTCCAGAAAGCGGCGGTTGAAGTTGGCCATGTTGTTGAAGCCCACGTCGTACGCGATGTGCGTGATGTAGCGCTCGGTCTCCATCAGCAGCTGGCACGCGCGGTTCACGCGCACCAGGTTCACGAAGTCGGTGAAGGTATTGCCCGTGGCGCGGCGGAAGAAGCGCGAAAAGCGGCTTTCCGTCATGCCCAACTCTTGCGCCAGGTCGGCCGCCGACAGCGGGTCGGCCAGGTGGTCGGTGATGCGGCTCACGATGGCGTTGATCTGGTCGAGCTGGGTGTCGTCGTCCTCGCTTTGCAGCTGCGTGCTCGATAGCAGGCGAAAGTCGGTGCAGCGGGCCAGGTCGCTCAGGAACTCACAGAACGCGCCAAACCGTGCCAGGCCCTGGCGCGCCTTGATGCGGTGCCAGTGCTCCTGCGCCTGCGCCTCCATGCCGAAGAATTCGATGCCATGGCGTGCGCGCTCCAGCAGGGGCAGCACCTCGCGCAGCTCAGGGATGCTCTCGCTGCTGGCGACCAGCGGCGCGTGCGAGAACTGGATCACCAGGTCACGCAGCGGCACACCACCTTCGGGCAGGTCCATGCTGATCCAGTTGTGCGGCAGGCGCGGGCCAGTCAGCACAAGGTGGCCGGGCTGGAACTGCCCGATCCAGTCGCCCACGAACACCTTGCCCGAGGTGGCGGTGATGAGGTGCAGCTCGTACTCGTCGTGGTAGTGCCAGCGCGCGAGCGGCGTGGGAAACCCGTGTGCCAGGCAGCGGACGAACCCCGCCGTCTCGGGCGATTCGTAGCCCAGCGCGGGGGAGCGCACATAGTCGTGCTCCAGCTCGGGCTTGGTGTGGCGCGGGGCGGTGGGCGTTTTCACGGTCATGGCGGCGGTGGTGGGCGAAAGTTACACCAGCCTCAGGCGCATGTCCGCTCAGCCACAAAGGCCAGCACGCGGGCGTAGGCTTTGCGCAGGGTGTCCACCAGTTGCGGGTGGCTGGCCATCTCGCCCCACAAGGTGGTGTCGGCCGCATAGGCAGCGACGGGGTCGCCCGCGTCGCAAATGGCGTGCGCCGCGGCCGGGTCCATGGCCTGGTCCTGGTAGGTGTAGGGAATCTGCCCCGCATGCCAGCGCTGCAGGTAGGCCAGGAACAGCGCGGGCAGCAGGGCCACGCTGTCGAATGGCTGATTGCGCGCCAGCTTATCGCGGATGGTGGGCGCGATCATGCCGGGGATCTTGGAGAACGCGTCCATGGCCACGCGCTGGTTGGTGTCGGCAATGGAGGGGTTGCCAAAGCGGTCCAGCACCACGTCGCGGTAGCGCGCGAGGTCGATGGGGCACGGCAGCAGCACCGGGATCGCATCGTTGGTCACGTAGTCATAGGCCATCTGGCGGATGGCGGCATCGTGCGTGCCTTCGTGGATGAACTGGTAGCCAGCCAGCGTGCCCGCCCAGGCGATGCAGCTGTGGGTGGCGTTGAGCAGGCGGATCTTGGCCTCTTCGTGCGCCTGCACCGACTTCACCATCTCGACACCGACCTTTTCCCATGTGGGCCGGCCGGCGATGAAGTCGTCTTCGATCACCCACTGGATGAAGCTCTCGCCCATGAGCGCCGCCTTGTCGTCCCAGCCGGTCGCGGCCTTCACGCGCTCGGCCACATCGGGCGTGGGGCGTGGCGTGATGCGGTCCACCATGGCGTTGGGGCTCGTGGTGTTCTGCTCCACCCAGGCTTTCAACGGGGTATCGCCCAGCGCGTCGATGAACTGCAGCAGCCCGCTGCGCGAGCGCTCGCCGTTGTGCCGCAGGTTGTCGCAGTTCATTAGCGTCACGGGGCCCGCACCGGCCGCCATGCGCGCGCGCAGGATGCTGACCAGGCCGCCGTAGATGGTGTGGCCTGCCTGGCCCATCTTCACGGCTTCGAGGTCCGCACGCAGGTCGGCAAACGTGGGCCAGTCGAGCTGGTTTTGCGCGTCGAGGTAGTAGCCAGCCTCAGTCACCGTGAAGCTGATGATGCGCGTGGCGGGGTCGGCGCCCATGGCAATCAGTGGGGCTAGGTCGTCCTGGTAGGGGATCACACGCTGGATCGACTCGATGACGGTGTAGCTGCGCTCGCCTTGGGGGGTGACGGTTTCGAGCGTGTAGCGCCCATCCTGCGCTTGCAGCGCCGCGATGGTGTCGGCCATGTCCGGGCGAAGGTTGCCGCCTGCGATGGCCCAGCCCTGATCTTCCTTTTGGCCCTGTTGGCGCAATGCGTGAACGTAAACGGCCTGGTGGGCGCGGTGGAACGAGCCCAGGCCCAGGTGCAGGATGAAATTCATGGTGCGTGACTGCGGGTTTCTAGAGATCAAAGTTCGTGGGCATCATCACGACGTCGCGGATGGTCATGCCGCGCGGGCGGGTGAGCATGAACAGCACCACCTCGGCCACTTCAGAGGCCTCAATCAGGCTGCCGCTGGCCTTGGCCTCGGCGAGTTTGTCGGCCGGCCAGTCGGCCAGCAGCGAGGTGATTACGGGCCCGGGCGAGATGGAGCCCACACGAATGCCGTGCTTGAACACCTGGCGGCGCACGGTCTGCACGAAGCAGTTGACCGCCCACTTGGACGATGCGTAGACCGGCTCCCACGGCGTGGGGAAATGCGCGGCCAGCGAGCTGGTGACGATGATGTCGCCCGTGCCGCGCTCGATCATGTGGGGCAGCACGTTGTGCACGTTCTTCATCACCACGTTGACGTTGAGCTGCAGCATGCGGTCGATGGCGTCAGGGTCGGCATCGACGAGATCGCCGCCCACATACAGCCCCGCGTTGGCATGAAAGATGTCCAGCGGTCCTGCAATGGCCAACGTGCGCTGCAGCAGGCTGGCGCACTGCTTGGCATCCAGCAGATCGAGCACCAGCGGCGAAGCGCGTTCGCCAATCGCTGCACAGGCCCTGGCCAGCGCGGCGTCATCGCGGTCGATGAGCACCACGCGCGCGCCCGCATCGGACATGGCCTGGGCGCTGGCAAAGCCGATGCCAGAGGCCGCGCCAGTGATGGCCGCCACCTTGCCTTGGAGTGTGTCTTGGAGGCTCATGACCGTCATGCAGCCTGGCGGGCCACTACGCGGCCTTGGGGGTCGAACCAGTGGGCTTGCGAGGCATCGATGTCCAGGCAAACCGCATCGCCCGCACGCAGGCCTGTGCGGTCGTTCTGGCGCGCCACAAACTGCGCGCCGCTGGGCGTGCTCACGTAGATCAGCGTCTCGGCGCCCAATGCTTCCACCAGGTCCACCTGGCCCGGCACCAGCGTCGCGCCGGTGTTGCGCACCGTGATGTTCTCGGGTCGCAGGCCGATGGCACCGCCCTCCGCCCCGGCGGGTGCCTGCTGTTGTACAGGAGATGGCAGCTGCGGCAGGGGCACCACATTCATCTGCGGCGTGCCGATGAACTGGGCCACGAACTGGTTGGCAGGCTTGTCGTACAGTTCCAGCGGCGTGCCCACCTGCTCGATGACGCCGTCGCGCAGCACCACCACGCGGTCGGCCAGCGTCATGGCCTCGACCTGGTCGTGCGTCACGTAGATGGTGGTGGCGCCCAGGTCGCGGTGCAGCTTGGCGATCTCCACACGGGTCTGGCCGCGCAGGGCCGCGTCGAGGTTGGACAGTGGCTCGTCAAACAGGAACACCTTGGGCGCGCGCACGATGGCGCGGCCGATGGCCACGCGCTGGCGCTGTCCGCCCGACAGCTCCTTGGGCGTACGCTGCAGGTATTGCGTCAGATTGAGGATGCGCGCAGCGTTCTGCACCTTCTCGTCGATCACGTGCTTGTCCACCTTGGCCAGCTTGAGTGCGAAGCTCATGTTCTCGTACACGCTCATGTGCGGGTACAGCGCGTAGCTCTGGAACACCATGGCCAGGTCGCGCTTGCTCGACGGCTGGTCGGTGATGTCGCGGCCGTCCAGCATCAGCGTGCCGCCGTCGATGTTCTCGAGCCCTGCGATCAGCCGCAGCAGCGTGGACTTGCCGCAGCCCGAAGGGCCGACGAAGACGATGAACTCGCCTTTCTGGATGGACAGGTCGATACCCTTGATGGCGCGGTGTTCGCCAAAGAATTTCTCGATGCCGCGCAGTTGGAGGTAGGCCATGGAATCGGGTTCCTGAAAACTTGATTGCGTTGGATAGGAAAGCTGCGCGTTACTTCACGGCGCCAAACGTCAGGCCCTGCACCAGCTGCTTCTGGCTGAACCAGCCGAACACCACAATGGGTGCAATCGCCATCAGCGAGGCGGCGGACAGCTTGGCCCAGAAGAGGCCTTCGGGACTGGAGTAGGACGCGATCAGCGTGGCCAGCGTGCCGGCCTTGGCGGCGCTGAGGTTCAGGCTCCAGAAGGCCTCGTTCCATGACAGCACCAGGCACAAGAGGCCGGTGGACGCGAGGCCGCCCATGCCCAGCGGCAGCAGCACCAGGCGCACTTCCTGCCACAGCGTGGCGCCGTCCATGCGCGCAGCTTCCAGAATCTCGCGCGGGATGTCCTTGAAGTGCGAATACAGCATCCAGACCATGATGGGCAGGTTGGACAGCGCGAACACGATGATGAGCGCGAGCTGTGTGTCGAGCAGGTGGCTCTTTTGCGCCAGCACATAGATGGGCACCAGCGCGCCCACGGCGGGCATCATCTTGGTGGAGAGCATCCACATGAGGATGTCCTTGGTGTACTTGCCCGCGAAGAACGCCATGGCATAAGCCGCAGGCGCGGCCAGCATCAGCCCAACCAGCGTGGACAGCACGCTGGTGATGACCGAGTTCTTGGCGTACAGCAGGTAGTCGCTGCGCTCCTGGACTTCATGAAAATTCTCGAGCGTCGGCGTGAAGACAAATAGCGGCGGCACGGCGATGGCCTGCAGCTCGGTCTTGAAGGCGGTGAGGAACAGCCAGGCCAGCGGAAACACTAGCAGCAGGGCCAAGGCCCAGGCCGCTGCGGTGCGCAGTGCAAGCGGGCCCAGCCGGAAGTTGGAGCGACGTCGTTTTGTCGTTGTCATGAGCGTTGCCCCGTCTTACTTGTCAAGGTTTTTGCCAACCATGCGGATCAAGAACACCGCCGCGATGTTGGCCAGCACCACCGCAAACAGCGCCCCGGCCGATGCCACGCCTGCATCGAAGTTGAGCAGCGCCTGCTTGAAGATCAGGAAGGTGACGTTGGTGCTCGCATCGCCCGGCCCGCCACCCGTGGTGGTGTAGATCTCGGCAAAGATGCTGAGCAGAAAGATGAGTTCGATCATCACGACCACCGCCACCGAGCGCGCCAGATGCGGCACATACAGGTAGCGCAGCTGCTGCAGGTAGTTGGCGCCGTCCATGCGCGCGGCCTCCAGCTGCTCGTGGTTCATGCTCTGCAGCGCGGTCATGAAGATCAGCGTGGCAAAGGGCAGCCACTGCCACGACACCATCACGATGACCGAGAACAACGGGTGGTCCGTGAGCCAGTCCACCGGCTGCGCGCCAAAGAACATCCACACCTGCGCGAGCACGCCGTAGATGGGGTTCATCATCATGTTCTTCCACATCAGCGCATTCACCGTGGGCATGACGAAGAACGGCGAGATCAGCAGCACCCGCACGATGCCGCGGCCAGGAAACGGATCGTTGATGAGCAACGCAATCGCCACACCCAGCACCACGGTGATGAGGATCACGCTCCCGAGCAGCAAGAGGGTGTTGACCACCGCCGTGCCAAACGACGGGTCGGTGACGAAATACTCGAAATTCTCAAGTCCCGCAAACCCGGTCTGGTCGGGCTGCATCAGGTTGTAGCGGATGAGCGAGAAGTAGATCGTCATCACCAGCGGCACGACCATCCACAGGAAGAGCGTGGCCACGGCGGGCGTGAGCAGCAGGCGAGGGAGCAGGCGGCGGTTCATGGAGAGTCTCGGGGAATCCGGCTGTGCCAGAGGAAGTTAAAACCAGCGGCGCAATAGGCGTTCAGTCGGCGTAGCGAGCGGGCTGAGGCGGGGTCGCTGTACCGCAGCCGTACGTCTGTACGGCGAGGAACACCGGCCGCGGATCGGCCCGCGCAGTAGCCGAATGAATGCCTATTACTTGTAGTAGCCGGCCTTCTTCATCTCACGGTCGGCCGCCACCTGCGAGGCCTTCAGCGCCGCGTCCACCGTGGTCTTGCCCGCCAGCGCCGAGCTCATCTGCTGGCCCACGGCGATGCCGATGGACTGGAACTCCGGAATGGCCGCGAACTGCACGCCCACATACGGGCTCTTGGGCAGGGTCGAATCGGTCGGATTGGCCGAGTCGATGGCCGTCTTCTCAGCAGCGGCGAAGCGCGCAGCCTTCTGGAACTCGGGCGACGCATACGTGCTCTTGCGCGTGCCGGTGGGCACATTGGCCCATCCGTTGGTCTTGGCGACCAGCTGGATGTAGTCCTTGCTTGTGGACCAGGTGATGAACTTCTGCGCAGCGTCCACCTTCTTCGAACCTGCGGGAATGGCCAGATTCCACGACCACAGCCAGTTGGCGCCCTTGGGCGTATTCATGGTGGGCGCCTGGGCAAACGCCATCTGGTCAGCCACCTTGGACTGCTTGGGGTCGGCCACGAACGATGCCGCAATGGTCGCGTCCACCCACATGCCGCACTTGCCGGAGTTGGTCAGCGCCAGGATCTCGTTGAAGCTGTTGGCAGCAGAGCCGGGCGGGCCGTAGTTCTTGAGCAGGTCAACGTAGAAGTTGATGGCGTCCTTCCAAGGCTTCGATTCGAGCTGCGGCTTCCACTGCATGTCGAACCACTGCCCGCCAAAGGTGTTGACCAGGGTGGTGATGAAGGCCATGTTGTCGCCCCAGCCCGGCTTGCCGCGCAGGCAGATGCCATACACGCCGTTCTTGGGGTCGTGCATCTTGGCGGCCAGGTCCTTGATCTGCGGCCAGGTGGGGCGCTCGGGCACCTGCACGCCCGCCTTGTCGGCCAGGTCCTTGCGGTACATCAGCATCGAGCTTTCGCCATAGAACGGCGCGGCAAACAGCTTGCCGTCCACCGTCAGGCCGTTGCGCACCGCGGGCAGCAGGTCGTCCACGTCGTAGGCGGCGTCGGTCTTGAGCTCCTGCAGCCAGCCCTTCTTGCCCCAGATGGGCGCTTCGTACATGCCGATCGTCATCACGTCGAACTGGCCGCCCTTGGTGGCGATGTCGGTCGTCACGCGCTGGCGCAGCACGCCTTCTTCCAGCGTCACCCACTTGAGCTTTATGTCGGGGTTGGCCTGCTCGAAGTTCTTGGAGAGCTTCTGCATCTCGATCATGTGGCCGTTGTTCACGGTGGCGATCACCAGCTCGGTCTGCGCCTGCGCGCTGGCGGCGCCGCACAGCATCGCCGCCAGGGCCGCTGCCAGGGCCAGGCGCTTGGGCGCAGCAACACGGTTGGAATGTGGCATCGGAATGTCTCCTAGGTCGTTGGTATGGATGGGGAATCTGCCGTTCAACGCCGGTGCAGCGGCTGCGGGCATTGACGGACTGAACGATACCGATGCTTGCATGCTCGATTGGTACTCGCATCGAGCCAATAAATACTAATTTGCACCACTGCCCTGGTATTTCTACCTAGATGGATCAATTGGGTATCTGCAATGCACAGCTGGTACCTTCGAGCCGGCTTGTGATCTCACCGCGCAGAAATACCAAAATTGATAGCTTTCAGCGCTTATGCAGCAAGCGCTAGAGCCCTATTTGACTCAAATTTTTCCATGCAGTGCGCCGGCACAGCACCACGCGAGCCAGCGGCATAGAATCCCGAGGCTCTGCCCGCCTGCGGCCTCGCGCCCCGTTCAACGCCATGGCGGGCACCGTGCCCAACCTTCTTCGCCCGCGACGCGCCATCCCTGCCCGCCCATGAACCAGCCCCTTGCCCCCGCTACCGCCCGCCCCGTGCGCTCTCAGTACGAAGACTTCATGCGCCACGTTTTCACCCACGGCGTGGACAAGTCGGACCGCACGGGCACCGGCACCAAGAGCGTGTTCGGCCACCAGATGCGGTTTGACTTGAAGGAGGGCTTTCCGCTGGTCACGACCAAGAAGGTGCACCTCAAGTCCATCATCCAGGAGCTGCTGTGGTTCCTCACGGGCTCCAGCAACAACAACTGGCTGAAAGAACGGGGCGTAACCATCTGGGACGAATGGGCACGCGAGGACGGCGACCTGGGCCCCGTGTACGGCGTGCAGTGGCGCAGTTGGCCCACGCCGGACGGCGGACACATCGACCAGATCAGCGACGTGATCAAGACGCTGAAAACCAACCCTGACTCGCGCCGCATCATCGTGAGCGCCTGGAACGTGGCCGAGCTGCACAAAATGGCGCTCATGCCCTGCCACGCGTTCTTCCAGTTCTACGTGGCCCCGGCCCAAGAGCCCGGCGGACGCGGCACGCTGAGCTGCCAGCTGTACCAGCGCAGTGCTGACATCTTTTTAGGCGTGCCCTTCAACATTGCCAGCTACGCGTTGCTGACCCACATGGTGGCCCAGCAGTGCGACCTGGAAGTAGGCGATTTCATATGGACGGGTGGCGACTGCCACATCTACAGCAACCACCACGAACAGGTGCAGACGCAGCTGGCACGCACGCCCTACCCCTACCCATTGCTGAATATCAAGCGCAAGCCCGACAGCATCTTCGACTACGCGTACGAGGACTTTGAGGTGCTGGACTACCAGTGCCACCCAGCCATCAAGGCCCCTGTGGCGGTCTGAGAAGGTGTGAACGAACCCGCCATGCCCGCTCATCCCGCCAAAACGCACCCGCTCGTTGTTTCAAATTCTCGCCATAGCCCGCGCTATGGCTGCGCTTTGCGCCTAGATCGGGCGCGTTTTGGCGGCCTGCTCGGGCACGCCGGATTCATTCACACCTTCTAACGCATGGAAATCGCCCTCATCTACGCCCGCGCGGCCAACGGCGTCATCGGCAAAGACAACACCATCCCGTGGCACATCCCGGAGGACATGGCGCGTTTCAAGCAACTCACGCAGGGTTGCCCGGTCATCATGGGCCGAAAGACCTGGGACTCGCTGCCACCCCGCTTTCGGCCTCTGCCGGGGCGCAGCAACATCGTCGTCAGCCGCCAAGCCGGCTGGCAGGCCGACGGCGCGCTGCGTGCCGCCAGCCTGGCCGATGCGCTGGCCCAGTGCCCTGGTGATGGCACGGTGTGGGTGATTGGCGGCGCGCAGATCTACGCCGAAGCCCTGCCCCTGGCCCAGCGCGTGGAAGTGACCGAGATTGCGCAGGACTTTGAAGGCGACGCCTATGCCCCCGCGCTGGGCCCCGAATGGATGGCCACCGAACGCAGCGCACATGTCAGCAGGAGCAACGGCCTGCCGTTCAGTTTTGTGCGTTACGAACGGCGCTGAACGGCCAGGTGCACCCTGCCCTGCGACTGTGCTATTACTACCAAATTCATAGCTGTTAGCGCTTATCCATCAAGCGCTGGAGGCCAAAAACATGCAAATTGCAACCTGGAACGTGAATTCCCTCTCCGTGCGCCTGCCCCAGGTGCTGGACTGGCTGGCAGCCCACCCGGTGGACGCGCTGTGCCTGCAGGAACTGAAACTCACGGACGACAAGTTTCCGCACGATGCCCTGCGCGAAGCGGGCTACGAAGCCGTCACCTTCGGCCAGAAAACTTACAACGGCGTCGCGATCCTGAGCCGCCACCCGCTGCGCGACGTGGTGCGCAACATCCCTGGCCACGATGACGAACAGGCCCGCGTGATTGCCGCGACGCTGGACACGCCCGCTGGCCCGCTGCGTCTGGTGAACGGCTACTTCGTCAACGGCCAGGCCCCAGGCAGCGAAAAGTTTGCCTACAAGATGCTGTGGCTCACGGCCCTGCACCGCTGGCTGAGGGAAGAACTGGTGGCCCACCCGCGGCTGGCGCTGGTGGGGGACTTTAACGTGGCTCCCGAGGACCGCGATTCGTTCGACCCCGTGGGCCTGAAGGACACCATCCACCACACGGTGGAAGAGCGCCAGCACTTCCAGGACCTGCTGGCGCTGGGTCTGACCGATGCGTTCCGCCTGTTCGATCAGCCCGAAAAAACCTATTCCTGGTGGGACTACCGCATGCTCGGCTTTCAGAAAAACCGGGGCCTGCGCATCGACCATATCCTGGTGAGCGAGGCCCTGAAACCGACGGTGACGGCTTGCGTGGTGGACCGCGCGCCGCGCAAGAACCCCCAGCCTAGCGACCACGCCCCGGTCGTGGCCACGCTGGCACTGGCGTAGCTCCGCACGGCATGGGCCGACCCAGCGCGAGCATGCGTTTACCCGCTGCCACTGGTCCCATAAAAAAAAGCTGCAGTGGCGTGGAGCCCTGCAGCTTTTTTGTTTGCCCAGCCTCTCAGGGCTGGGCGAACGCGCCAGCGGCGCGTCCCGTCTAATGACTTAGCCCTGAAAGCCGTCGCGCAGAGCACGCACTTCGTCGTGGTTGCGTTGGGCGCCTTGCAACTGGCGCTCCAGCAGTTGGCGGATGTCCGAGGGGAGGTTGGCCTTGAGCGCCTTGCGGTAGCGGGCTACGGCAGCGTCCTCGCCACGCTCGCATTCGGCCAGCACAGCCTTGTCGTCGCTGGTGGACAGGGCCGTTTTCACGGACACCCAACCGCGGTGCAGCGCGCCCGCCACGGTGCCGCCCGAGGCAGGGTCACCGCCCAGGCGGCGGATTTCGTGCTCCAGCTCCACTGCAGCGGCAGCGCATTCGCGGGAATGGCGCTGGAAGATGGTCTTGAGCTGGCCCGAATCAGCGTGTTCGGCGCACGAATGGAAGCCGTATTCCCCATCGCGTGCGGATTCCAGCACGTCGTTCAGCACGTCGATCACATCGTCGTTGTCGATCACGTCGAGGGGCCGGTCGCTGGCCAAAGCCGTGCCGGACGCGCGGTTCCACGCGGCACGGGTGGCGGGGCGCACATCCGTCCAGGCCAGGCCTTCGGCGGCGTGGCGGGCGCGCCAGTCGTCAGCCAGGCGGGGTTCGACGGCATCGAAGTCGCCCTCGTAACGGCCGACCGACGACCAGCCCAGTTCGTACGCGGGACGGTACTGGTCGTAGGTGCGGCCTTCCGTGTAGTAGGGCTCGCGGTTGTAGTTCTCGCGCCAGTAGGCGTCTTCGGCGGTGGGGTTCACCGCTTCGGCGGCGGCTTTGCCCGCCAGCCCGCCGGCCACAGCGCCGGCCGCACCACCCACGGCCGCGCCCACGGGGCCGCCGAAGGCACCAGCAGCTGCACCTGCTGCAGCACCACCCATCGCAGCGCCCACGCCGGTGCCCACAGGGTGGGAACCGGGTTCGTTGGTGAGGGGGTCGCGATTGGCATCACGGTTGGCATCGTTGAAATCCGACATAGAAGGTTCTCCGGTTGGTTGACAGTGACTTCATTCTTGAAGCGGTCAACAGAGCACCGGGTCGGCACAGGGAGGGCCTACATGTAGGACGCAAGGGACACGCGGGCAAAGCCACGCGGGCGCGGGTTAAAAATCACGCGCTGCACGGGGCACCCGACTCGCGAAAAGAGTGCCGCCCCGGCGGGGCAGCGCTAGATGCAGGCGTGCGCCGTCGCGCACACGCTATGCTATCTATAGCGTTCAGCGCTTATTAAGCAAGCGCTAGCGGCACTTTTTATACTTTTCATGCTTCATCCGCCGCATCCAGACCCAGCTCCTGGATCTTGCGCGTGATGGTGTTGCGCCCGATACCAAGGCGCTGCGCGGCTTCCATGCGGCGGCCGTGTGTGGCCACCAGCGCGGTGCGGATCAGGCGGGACTCAAAGCGTCGTGTGAGGGCGTCCCACACCTCGGGCTGACCGCCGGCCAGGAGCTTTTGCGCCTCGGTTTCCAGCGCCTGCTCCCAGGTGCTGGATGCGTGCGGCGCGACGGTCACAGGCACGGCCGCCACTTCGGCTGCAGCGGGCCAGGGGGCAGGTGCAGCATCCGCCATGGCGGCGGCAGGCACGGCAGCGGTGAAGGGGTGCACAGCGCCCACGCGCTCGGGCACGGGAGGCGTGGCCATCGCAGGCGCAGGTTGCGGCGACAGTGCTGCAGGTGGGGTTGCTGCTTCTGCAGAGGCACCACCGGCGCGCGCTGGCGGCTGATAGATCGGCGCTTCCAACACTTCCGGCGGCAGGTCTTGCAGCGAGATCACCTGCGCCGGCGCCATCACGGTGAGCCAGTGGCAGATGTTCTCCAACTGGCGCACGTTGCCTGGAAAGGCAAACTGTTCCAGCCGCGCCAGCGCCGAGTCGGCAATGCGCTTGGGCTCCACGCCCAGCTGCCGCGCACTTTGCTGCAGGAAGTGGCGGGTGAGCATGGGCACGTCCTCGTGCCGCTCGCGCAGCGCAGGCAGGCGCAGGCGGATCACATTGAGGCGGTGGAACAAGTCCTCGCGGAAGCCGCCTTCCTTCACCCGCTTTTCCAGGTCCTGGTGGGTGGCAGCAATCACGCGCACATGCGCTTTGACGGCCGCATGGCCGCCGACGCGGTAGAACTGGCCGTCCGACAGCACGCGCAGCAGGCGCGTCTGCAAATCAAACGGCATGTCTCCGATTTCGTCGAGGAACAGAGTGCCGCCCTCGGCCTGCTCGAAGCGGCCGCGCCGCTGGGTCTGCGCGCCGGTGAAGGCCCCGCGCTCGTGGCCGAAGAGTTCGCTCTCCAGCAGGTCCTTGGGGATCGCGGCCGTGTTGATGGCCACAAAGGGGCCATCCGCCACCGGCGAGTGCTTGTGCAGCGCGCGGGCCACCAGCTCTTTGCCCGAGCCGGATTCGCCGGTGATGAGCACCGTGACCTGGCTTTGCGACAGCCGCCCGATGGCGCGGAACACGTCCTGCATGGCAGGCGCCTGGCCCAGCATTTCGGGGGTGTCGGACTGTCGCTCTTCGGTCACCTCTTCGCGCTGGCTCTCTTCCACCGCGCGGCGGATCAGTTCCACCGCCTTGGGCAGGTCGAAGGGCTTGGGCAGGTATTCAAAAGCGCCGCGCTGGAAGGCCGAGACGGCGCTGTCGAGGTCGGAGTATGCCGTCATGATGATGACGGGCAGGCCGGGCTGGAGCTCGCGCACTTTTTCCAGCAGTTGCAGGCCGGAGCCCCCGGGCATGCGGATGTCGCTGACCAACACCTGCGGGCCCTGCCGTGCGGGGTCGCCTACGGTGAGGTCGGACAGGGCATCCAGCACCTCGCGCGGATGCGTGAAGCTGCGCGTGGGCAGGTTCTCGCGTGCCAGGGCCTTTTCCAGGACGAAGCGGATCGAGGGGTCATCGTCTACTAACCAGATCGGCTTCATATGTTTTTCTTACCTTCCCTGTGGTTGCGTGTCAGGGGACCTCAGGGCAAGGGAATCAGGATTCGGAAATCGGTGCGACCCGGTGCACTGTCGCATTCAATCAACCCGTGGTGCCGCTGAACAAAGGTTTGCGCCAGCGTCAGCCCCAGTCCTGACCCACCGTCCCGACCCGACACCAGAGGGTAGAAGATACGCTCCTTGATCGCGTCGGGCACGCCCGGTCCGTTGTCGATGACATGCAATTCCAGTGCCAACCGATAGCGTTGGCGACCAAAGGTTACCTGTCGCGCAACGCGCGTGCGCAAGGTGATGACGGCATCGCCTGCCGCAACGCGGTCGGTCAGCGCCTGCGCGGCGTTCTGCACGATGTTCAGAAGCGCCTGGATGAGTTGCGCGCGGTCTCCACGGAACTCGGGGATGGAGGTGTCGTAGTCCCGCACGACCTTGAGGCCCTGCGGGTACTCCACCAGCACGAGCGAGCGCACGCGCTCGCAGACCTCGTGAATGTTGACGTCGCCCACCAGGTGCGGGTGGCGGTGCGGCGCGAGCAGGCGGTCCACCAGGCTCTGCAGGCGGTCGGCCTCGTGGATGATGACCTGGGTGTATTCGGTCAGCTCGCGGTTGTCGAGCTCCATCTCCAGCAGCTGCGCCGCGCCACGGATGCCGCCCAGCGGGTTCTTGATCTCATGGGCGAGGTTGCGGATGAGTTCCTTGTTGGCCTGGGCCTGGTCCAGCAGCCGCTCCTCGCGGTCCTGGCGCGCCTGCTGCTCCAGCGGCCACAGCTCTACCAGGATCTCGCCCACCTGCTCGGCATCGGCCACATTGACGTGCACAGGCACGGGCTCCTGGTGCACGCGCTTCAGGCTGGCTTCATAGCGCAGCGCGGCAAAGTCCTTGCCGCGCGCCCCTGCCAGTGCCGTCTGCAGCAGCGCGGGGTCGGTAAAAAAGGTGGAGAAGTCGACGCCTTCGAGCGTGCGGCGCGACAGGCCCAGTGTGTTTTCCAGCGCCGCGTTGGCAAACTGTACGGCGCCGTCGGCCCGCAGCACCGCCACCAGGGTTGACATGAGGTCGAGCGAGTGGAAGCGCTCGGTGTCCGGGCCGGGCGCCTCTGTAGGCAGCGGGTTCACAGCGGCGGCGCTGTCGGTCACGGTGCAGGCAGGCGCGCCAGTTCGCGCTTGATGCCGGCGATGTCGCTTTCGCTGCGGGCCACGCTGGCCTTGAGCTCGGCGGTACGCTCGATGTAGCGCTGGGGGTTGCGCAGGTCGAGCGCGTTGCGTTCGGGCGCGCCGTTGTTGTATTCCTTCACCAGCTCGGCATGGCGGGACTCGGCCTTGCGCAGTTCAGACTCCAGAATGGCGCGCGCATCGGCGTCGCGCGCCTTCTGGTCGTTGCTGCTCACGCGGGGAGCGCTTGGAGGCGACGTGGCGGGCGCTGCCCCCGGGGCACCACCTCCAGCGGCTGGGGCTGCAGCGGGAGCGGCCGGGCGAGTGCCCTGCACCACCGTCACATTGCCCCCTTCCACCAGTTTGCAGCCACGCTCCTTGGCCTGGGTTGCGTTGTTGGTGTATTCGTTGCCGCAGCGGTAGATGCGGTCTTGCGCCCAGGCGGCGGGTGCCGCAGCGGCAATCAGGATCAGGGTGATGAGCGGTTTATTCATTCGGTTTCCTCGCACTGCCGAGCAGGCATCGGGGAAGTATCCCCCAATCGCCACACATCGCCAATTCCACACTGGCACGCCCGGGCAGGGGCTTTGCCACAGACCCACGATCGGGACGTTGGTTCCTGTCTTCCGGCCTGGGCATCGCGCCACCCGCAATGCAGCCATGAAAAAAGGCGGCTCGCGCCGCCTTTTTTTGGACCGTGATCAGCCTGTAGCAGGCGATTACAGCGAGTAGTACATGTCGAACTCGACGGGGTGGGGAGCCATGCGGAAACGCGTGACTTCGCCCATCTTGAGTTCGATGTAGGCGTCGAGCATGGAATCGGTAAACACACCGCCCTTGGTCAGGAAGCCGCGGTCTTGGTCCAGATATTCCAGCGCCTGGTCCAGGCTGTGGCACACGGTGGGCACCAGCTTGTCTTCTTCAGGCGGCAGGTGGTACAGGTCCTTCGTGGCGGCTTCGCCGGGATGGATCTTATTTTCCACGCCGTCGAGGCCAGCCATCATCAGGGCCGAGAAGGCCAGGTAGGGGTTGGCCGATGGATCGGGGAAGCGCGCTTCGATACGGCGGCCCTTGGGATTGGCGACGTAAGGAATGCGGATCGAAGCCGAGCGGTTGCGGGCCGAGTAGGCCAGCTTCACAGGAGCTTCAAAGCCGGGCACCAGGCGCTTGTAGCTGTTGGTGCCGGGGTTGGTGATGGCGTTCAGGGCACGGGCGTGCTTGATGATGCCGCCGATGTAGTACAGCGCGAAGTCCGACAGGCCAGCATAGCCGTCGCCAGCGAACAGGTTCTTGCCATCCTTCCAGATGGACTGGTGAACGTGCATGCCGGAGCCGTTGTCGCCAGCGTAGGGCTTGGGCATGAAAGTAGCCGTCTTGCCGTAGGCGTTGGCCACGTTCCAGACAACGTACTTCAGGACCTGTGTCCAGTCGGCGCGCTCGACCAGCGTGCTGAACTTGGTGCCGATTTCGTTCTGTCCAGCGCCCGCCACTTCATGGTGGAACACTTCGACCGGGATGCCCAGGGATTCGAGGATCAGAGACATCTCGGCGCGCATGTCTTGCGTGCTGTCAACCGGAGGCACGGGGAAGTAGCCGCCCTTGACGGTGGGACGGTGGCCGCGGTTGCCGCCTTCGAGCTTGGCGCCCGAGTTCCAGGGGGCTTCATATTCTTCGATTTCGCTGAATACGCGGCCGGGCTCGTTGGACCAGCGCACGCCGTCGAAGATGAAGAATTCTGGCTCGGGACCGAAGTAGGCGGTGTCGCCCAGGCCGGAAGCCTTCAGATAGGCTTCAGCGCGCTTGGCGATGGAGCGGGGGTCGCGGTCGTAGGCCTTGCCATCACCGGGCTCGATCACGTCGCACTGCAGGAACAGTGTGGTCTCTTCAAAGAACGGATCGATGTTGGCGGTATTGGGGTCGGGCATGAGTTGCATGTCCGAAGCTTCGATGCCCTTCCAGCCGGCCACCGAAGAGCCGTCGAATGCATGGCCGGACGTGAACTTGTCTTCATCGAAGTGGGACACGGGCACGGTCACGTGCTGTTCCTTGCCACGGGTATCGGTAAAACGGAAGTCAACGAACTTGACTTCGTTTTCCTTCACCATCTTCATCACGTCTGCAACGGTCTTGGCCATCAGGTTCTCCTGGGTAAAGCGCTTGTTGAAAAAAGAATTTGCCGAATGAAAAGCAGTTTGCGTGCCAGCCAAGTGCAAGCTCCGCACTATGAAGGAGCACTAGGCCCCATACACTCAACCGCCATCAGGCGGAAAGCACCAAAACGGTGCGTCTATGGGTTCTATGCTGGACGTCCAAGCTTGCGCACCAATTCGGGGCCGCAGGTCGCACCAAAATCGTGCAGACCGCCTTTCAACTCTTGCCATGCAGCGGGAACCGCCTCGGCAGGCCCTTTGACGCCCAGTTCGATATGCCGCCCGTATTGTGGATGATCCACGCTGGGCAAACTAAACACACGCACTTGCGGATGGTGTTTTTCAACGCGTTCCATGAGCGGCGTCAGCGCAGCCTCCATGGCGCCATAGACGACCACCGACTGCTCGGTCTGCGGTGTGCGGTTGAAGAAGGCCGCGTAGTGGTTGTCCAGCACCCATTCGACCATCGGCCAGGCCATCACGGGAAATCCCGGCACAAAGTGGACCGTGCCCCCGCCGGGACCGTCGCAACTGAAGCCAGGGATCTTGTTGTAGGGGTTCGGAATAATGCGCGCCCCGGCTGGAAACACACCCATGTTGAGGCGGTGCACGTTGTCAGCCCGGTCCGGCTCGTAAGGCACGCCCTGCTCGCGCGCAACGTCCTGCATGCGCTCGCGGATCAATGCCTCGGCCTCGGGATGCAACGTCAAGTCTTTGCCCAGTGCGCGCGCCGCGCACTGGCGCGTGTGGTCGTCGGGTGTGGCGCCAATCCCGCCAAAAGAAAACACCACGTCAGCCGACGCAAGGGCGCGCTGCAGCGTGGCGGTGATGCGGCCCGGCTGGTCGCCCACATAGTCGGCATACGCCAGCGCAAGGCCGCGGGCAGCCAGAAGCTCGATGGCCTTGGGCATGTGCTTGTCGGCACGCTTACCGGAAAGGATTTCGTCTCCAACGATGATGAGACCGAACTGAGGGGTCATGGCGGGGAAACTCCATGGGAAGGGGCGGGTGCAGGCAGTTTTGGCGCGAGCTGCGCGGGGGCCTGGGAGGCGCCGACTTGATCGGCTGCGGCCGAAACAGCCGATGTCCCCTCATCGGCCGGGACCACGGCCAAGGTAGCCCCCGCACCGCCCGTCTCAGCCCGCAGGCGCTGTAAGGCAGCCAGACAATAGTGCGTGAACCACAGCGACGAGAACGCGAAAACCAGGGTATAGATCCAGATCGCCACGGGGATCAGCACAAGAAAAGCCACGGCAAACAGCGCACCGGAAGCCCAGACAATGCTGGGCGCGGCGCCCAGGTAGCCCGTGACGATGCCAATGCCCAGCAAGCTGCTGCGGTGGCGGCGAAACAGTTCCACGCGCTCTTCCTTGCTGGCATGCTCGGCCAGCGCATCAAACACCATGACGCGATAGGTCAGCCAGCCCCAGATTAAGGGCGGCAGGATCAACACCAGCGGCGGCACCAGCCACAGCGGGATGGACACCACCAGCGCCACCAGCGCCAGCACGGTGGAGCTGAGCGACCACGCCACGCTGGCAATGAACGACCCGCCCTTCTTGCGCTCCAGCGCCGGGAAACGGCGCTGGGCCACCATCGCAACCAGAGCCGGCGTCATCAATACCGCCACGATCAGCAGCGACAGCACCACCAGCACCGGGGTTGCAGCCACGCCCACCATCAACGGCGCCATGACAGCCGTGACATCGCCCAGACCCCAGCTTTGCAGCCGGCCCCAGAAGCTGGACAGCAACGCAGAGGCCTCCAGCAGGGCCCGCATGCCCTGCACGGCCGCATCCCAATAAAAGTAGCTCAGCGCCAGGCCCAGCGCTGCCATCAGCAGCAGGGGGATCATCGACAGCACGATCACGCGCGGCCGCATGCAGTAGGCGGCTGCACGCCAGAAGGAATCAAGCAATAGTCCCATGGGCGGCAAGCATACAGCCATGGTCCGGGGCCGCTGCATGCCAAAGGAATTAAGGACGGATCCTGCCGCGCCCTCCGCTCTTGCTGCCTGAAAGCCAGGTCAAGGCACCGTCACGCTTTGCCGATGAGCCGGAGTATTCCGCGCCACTGCTGCGACCAGAACCCTCGCCCGTAGTCGCGCACCCGCCCGTCCGGTCCGGGCTCCACCTGGTCACGGATGCCCGTGGGGTCGTAGCGAAGCTCAAAATTGGCCGTGCGCATCAGCATGTCCCACCAGGGCAGCAGCACGCCGAAGTTGTGCCCGCCCAGCACCGTGCGGTAGCGCGTGGCCGACTCAGCGTCGGCGGGCGCACCAGGAACTGGCCGCAGGGTTTCGTGCCCCAGTCCAATGCTGTGGTGCAAACGGTGGAACCGTGGGCTGACCCACAGGCGCTCACCCCAGCGGCCAAACCACACGCGCAGATTGGCGTGCTGGAAGCTCTCGCTCAGCTGCGTGATGGCCACGATGGCGATGAACTGGCCTGGCGCCACGCCAATCAGCTGCGCAACCACCACCAGGATGGTGTCGCGCAGCAAGTCGTCCAGAAGGTGGTTGCGGTTGTCGCTCCACATCGTCATCTGACGCTGAGCGTGGTGCAACGAATGCAGACGCCACCACCACTCAAACTGGTGCTGACCCCGGTGGATCCAGTAGTCCACAAAGTCAAAAACCACCAGATACATCAGCAGGCTGACCCAGGGGACATCCGTCACCCCTGGCCATACGCCGTCGAGCTGGAAGGTGCTGATACCCGCTACCCGCAGCGCTCCGAAAAAATCGTCGGCGAGGGGATCAATGGCAAAGAAAAGCCCCAGGCGGAAAAGCCCCAGGCGGTGGATCAGCGTGTACAGAATGTCCGTGCGAATGGTGGCCCGGTTGGTCACGGGCTCCACAGGCCGGGCCCGCTGCAAGGGCCCGATCACGGCCACAATCACCACCAGCTGGAGCACCCCCACCAGCAGCCAGCCTGCGGCCTCATAGCCAGTCTCCAACAGGTTTCCCAACCCCAGGTGGAACATGAGCGGCTGCAGCACGCCCTCGAACAGCTGCTGCTGCAGCACATCAAACCCGTTGCCAAGCCAGCCCATGGCTTACATCCTCGTTGCGTGGTGTGCGTCTTCGCCGCCGCTCGTCATTCGTTCAGCGGGCCGTTCAGAGCAGCGATGGTAAACGCGCGTTTCCATGGTTCAGCGCGCGCGTCTGGGTTCAACCATGGTGGGGTAGGCCGGGTGCTCTCGAAGCGTCTTGAAGCAGAAACCCCGTCCCTTCAGCCCTTCGATCAAGGGCTCCAGCACCACGGGCGCCCAGGGCTCCTTGCGCGACCAGATCCCAAGATGCGCCAGCAGGATGTCGCCATCCCGCACGTCCCGCAAAGCCTTGCGCAGCAGTTCTGAATTGCTGAAGCGCTCGCTGGGAAGCTCGTCTCCCAGAAAACCCGCCGGGGACCAGCCCACGTGCGCAAAGCCGCAGGCGCGAGCGCTGTCCAACAGTTGAGGCGACGTCTTGCCGCCGGGCGCCCTGAAGAGCGGGAGCGGGGCCTTGCCGGTGATCTGCTTGAGCCGGTCGGCCGCCTTACCCAGCTCCTGGCAGTACTCGGGGGCCGTAAGCACATAGTCCTGACCCGCACGCGGCCCCGCCGATGGTCGGACGCGAAACGCGGGCTTCTGCGGCGTACCCAGGTCGGACCGCCAGTAGGTGTGGTCCCAGGTATGGGAGGCGAACTCGTGCCCTTCTGCCGCCCGCGCACGCCACCATGGCGCCCAATGATCCCCCAGGCTGCCATCGCCTTCCTTCGTCCGCTCGTTGGCCGCGAAGAACGTCACCCGCACCTGCTGTCGCCGCAGCACGTCGGCCACAAGCGGTGCGACTTCCATGTGCCCTGTGTCAAACGTCAGGTAGACGGAGTTTTTACAGCCATTTTGGGCTCTAGCGCTTGATAATAAAGCGCTAAAAGCTATTAAAAATATAGCAAATCGTGCGCCCTGGCATGAAAGGGCGATGCGGTGCAGCAACACACTCAAGGTGGCACGGAGTGGACCTCGCGCAGGCCGTCCCGGCATGATCTCCACCACTCCAAACCTACCTACCGCGGGGCGTGTTGCAGCGTCCATACGCCGTGGGGCGATTTGCCCACAGTGACCTGCCGCACCACCTTCTTGGCCTTTGTGTCCACAACCGACAGCTTGCGCGCCCAGCGTGAACTCACATAGATGAACCGGCCGTCTGCGGAGACTTCCATGCAATCGGGTCCCCCGGGCACTGGGTAAGACTCGATGACCTGGAAACTGACCATATCGATCTTGCTGATGGTGTTGGCCACACGGTTGCTCACGTACAGATGACGACCATCACCGGCCGCACGGAACGCATGCGCACCGTTGCCCGTTTTGATCTTCTGGATGCTCAAGGGAGCGCGCCCGGAGACATCGAACACCTCCACGCTGTCGCCACCCGTCAGGCCCACAAAAACCCGTTTATCGTCCGGCGACCCATAGACATCCGCAGGCATGGGACCGGTCTTGATCCGCCACTTGATGGCCTGCGTGGCAATGTCGATGGCCACCAACTCGTCGCTGTCCTGCATGGTGGCGTAAACGGTGGTGCTGCGGCTGTCGATCCAGAGATGGCTTGGCGTGCGCGATGTGGCAACGCGCTGCACCAGCGTGAGCTCCTTGCCATCCCAGCGGTAGAAGTCCACATGGTTGAGCCGATTCGCCGCAGTGATGAACCACTTCATGTCTGGCGAGAACCGCAGGTGGTACGGGTCCACAATCCCGCGAACGGTTCTCTGCACCTGCGCGGTGCGAGGATCGACAAACGTGAGCGTGTCCCCCAGCGCGTTCGCCACAATGATCGATTTTTCGTCAGGCGTAAGGTACAGGTGATGAGGCTCCTTGCCCGTCGGGATGCGAGCGGTCTCCGTCCAGGTGACCGGGTCGATGACACTGACATTGGCCTCTAGCGAATTCAACACAAACACGGGGGGAACTGTCGCCCATGCACTTGCGCAGAATAACCAGAGTGCTCCAAGGCACAGTTCCAAACGCGCGATCGCAGAAATCTTCACAGAACAACTTTCAACAGAGCCTGCCAGTTTATCCGCGCGCCCCCCGTTCAAAGGTGCCGAATAAGTAACATCTCTGATCCATGCACAAGACGGTCTACACCCCACGATGAGCGATGCTCTGGAGTCCCCACGGCATGGGCTCTCGGCCTCCGAAACGCATGCGGGCCTTCGCCTCATTCAGTCCATGCGATCAAGCAAAGCCAGCTCTTCCGCAGTCAGCCACTTCCAGCTTCCGGGCGCCAGATCCCCTGGCAGTTCGAAACGACCAATGCGCGATCGGTGCAATCCTTCCACACGGTTACCGACGGCTGCAATCATGCGCTTGACTTGGTGATACTTCCCTTCGGTGAGCGTGAGAGCCAGCCGGTGGCTTCCGAGCACCTCACATGCCGCAGCGCGCACAGGCTTCGGATCGTCGTCCAATACCACTCCGGCCAGCAGGCGCTCTGCTTGAGTTGTGTCTAAGGCGTGCTTCGTAGTGACCTGGTACACCTTGGGAACATGTTTTTTGGGGGAACTGAGTCGATGAATGAACTGGCCATCGTCACTCAACAACAGCATTCCCGTGGTGTCCTGGTCCAACCGACCTACGGCCTGTACGCCCTGCACGGCGCTTTTGGTCGGCCGTTGGCGCAGCGGAGTGGGTAGCAAGGTATAGATGCTGGGATACGTACAAGGCTTTTGCGAACATTCCGTTCCTGCGGGCTTGTGGAGCAGCACATAAGCCTTCTCATGGCACTCCCACTCCACGCCCTGAACCCTAAGCAGAAGTCCTTGCAAATCAAAGTTGGCCGCGGCGTCTGTACACATCTGGAAGCCCGAATCCGCGGAAGCCTCCCGCACGGCCACCCACCCCTGCTGCACCAGCCCCGCGCACACGCGCCGAGTGCCAAACCCCTGCGAATACAAAATGTCCTGCAATTGCATTACGGCCTCATATTTCAACTGTCTTGTGTAACCCAAAGTCGATTTCCCAAAGCAAAAAACCCCAGTCTTTAGGAGACTGGGGTTTTCTGGGCTGTAAGAGCCTGACGATGACCTACTTTCACACGGGAACCCGCACTATCATCGGCGCAAAGTCGTTTCACTGTCCTG